>NZ_QWEH01000028.1 GCF_003515705.1 Oceanobacillus profundus | reverse complement strand
GTCCTCTCTCATTGATAGTTTGGTCACTTTCAATAATAAGAGAGGTTATTAAAATTTGGAATCGAGTGGCTCATTTTTTATGCGATCAATACCCTAAAAACGGCTCAATTTTAGATTATCAAATACAAAGCTATTATGTATCTTGAATACCAAATATGATTACGAATTTCATATTACTTGAATAGCTCCAATGCTTATTGGGGCTATTCAATTATACGGGAGGAGATCAATACATGGCTTGGCAAACAAATTATACAAAATGGCAAGCGTTTACCGAATTAGATAAGGAGTTAGGATTACAATTAAAGAAAATTGAAAGTGATGAAAAACAATTAGAAGATTGTTTTTATAAACATCTGGAGTTTGGTACCGGCGGAATGCGCGGGGAGCTTGGACCAGGTACTAATTAGAACCATCTTCATGGATAAATTGAGCCAGTATTGACGGAGAGAAAACGACTTCGCTATAGCTGATTCTTTCCATGAAGATGGTTCTACTTCACTTTACTTCCAGAAAGTAGAGCAGGACTATATAACTCCTTTTTCTACCGCCGGGTATTTATTGCTCTAATTCTTCTTGGGCGGATTCTGGAATCTCCTCCCAAGAAACTTCATCATAAGATGTAACTTCATTTTCTTGTTTAACATACAATTTCAAGTACGCACCTTGTTTTAATTCTTTTTGTGCAGAAAACTCTACATTTAACACGTTACCATCTTCATGATATGCGGGAAGTTCATACCAATAGGTTGTCATAATTTCTCCCGAGTCAAGCTGAGACTCATCTGCATAAGAAGGCTCTCCAACCTGCACATATACATTTTCTTTTCCAAAGCGATTAAAATCAACCGTGGCCAGTATCACTACTGCAGCCACCAATAGAATAGAAACTATACCAATTGTTATACCAATTATTTTTTTCATTTAATTTCCCTCCTGAATTGTATTAAAAATGGTCTTATGAAACCCTCGTATGGTGATAAAATAATAAATAATATAAATGAACACATACGCCAACATCCAAATTGTGATTGGTACCCATAGTTCCATTTGAAAAAGGCTAGAAAATGCAATTAAAGCAACTGTACCATGCAGTAATCCAAGTATGAGCGGTGCTATAAATATGAATCCTACTTGGTAACGAATGGTACGCTTTATCTCTTTTTCAGGCACACCAATCTTATATAATATGGAATACTTATCCTTATCATCTTCAGCCTCTGTCATCGTTTTAAAGAAAATAATACTGCCAGTGGCAACAAGAAAAACGAGACCTAAGAAACTACCAACAAATAGCATGATTCCTGTTCCCTCTAAAGAATCTTGAAAATCTTGTACAGCGCTGGAAAAGTCTCCTGTTGATGACTTCGCTTCTAATTCCTGGGACAAGTCTAAGTGCTCTTTATAATTTTCTACTTGCACTGCTTGATAAGTCGATTCTTCAGCATTCAAATCATTGTAAGCTTTATCATGAGCAACAATTACCGTACCAGGCACTGTAGAAATATTGAAGATAGATTCTCCATAAATTTGTACAACTTCATAATCTACTTTATTAAAAGAAACTTCCTTTACATCTTCCGTCCATTGTTCATCATAAAAAGGTTCTATCAAGGCAACTTCGTCCTCGGTTATGTTTAAGGAATCAATATCCCATTCAAGCGCTTCCGCCAACTGCTCAAATGCAGAATGGTCAATAACTGTATACGCTTTTTCCATTTGTTCACTGTTCATACGAATATTCTTGGTGTCTACATGAATCGATTCTTTTACAATAGAAGCATCGATAGATTCTTCTTGCCCTTCCCACATAAAGGAGAATGGTGTATATTGTTCTACGTTTTCCTCCGTGTCATAATACAATCCAAACACTGCACCACCCGCTGTAATCGTTGTTGCACTTAATGTAGCTATAATGGTTAATGTCTTTGCATTTCCACGAATTCGATACAACAATTGGGAAGCAGTCATTAAATTGAGACCTTTCCATGCCCAGAACTTCCTTTTTTTCAACATTTGAAGTACGAAAACCAACACACTGTTAAATATGAGATACGTACCCAACACGGTTAAGGCAATGATTACAATTGGCATTGCTAGGCCTAAGAGCCGCCACGCTTCTGAAGTTAAATCTTGTAATGCTAACCAATAAGCGCCCGCCAATGTAGCTAGTCCAAGAATGACTGAAATAACCCTAGCTTTTGGCAATTCTTCTCCTTTTTTCGATGCATGAAATAAATCAATCAATTTAAATCGATAAATGACTCGATAACCTTGCAACGATGTAAAAAGGAATATAATCAAGAATACGATAATTGTTTCGATAACAGCATTTGGTGAGAATGCTAGACCAATCCCGATATTCAATCCCATTAACTTTAAAAGAAGAGAGAGTAGTAATTGAGATAGGAAGAAACCTGACACTACTCCAACGATTAAGGAAACTATCCCTATTACCATATTTTCAAAGAACAATAGAAAACCGATTTTTTGTTTTCGTACACCCATTAAAGCGTATAATGCTACTTCCTTCTTTCTTTTCCTCATAAAAAAAGAATTTGAATACAGAATAAAGATTGCAACAAAAATGATAAGCACAAACGCGGAAGCACTCATTATACCGCTGATTTGCTTTGACTGTTCTGCCAACCCACTAATATCACCACTATGTTTTAACGTTGCAAACGTAAAAAATATTATGATGGAAAAAATAGTTGAGCCAATATAAAGTCCATAACTTTTCATGTTTCGACGGATATTCTTCAGTGCTAAATTAAACAATGTCATGCCCGTCACCATCCAGTTGTGCTAATTTCTCTAAAATCATTTGGTAAAACTCTTTTCGTGAGTGTGTACCACGAATCATTTCTCTGGATAAACGTCCATCACTGATAAATAGTATTCTTCTGCAAAAGCTTGCTGCAAATGCATCATGCGTCACCATCATGATGGTTGCTTCCTGATCTTCATTTAATGAACTCAAGGCTTTTAATAAATCCGTTGCTGACTTGGAATCAAGTGCCCCAGTAGGCTCATCTGCAAAAATCAATTTTGGGTTAGAAACGAGCGCTCGACAAGATGCAGTGCGTTGTTTTTGGCCACCGGAAATTTGATAGGGATATTTATCGAGTATTGCTTCAATCCCGAATGCTTTTGCCATTGAATCTACTTTTACATCAATTTCTTTTATAGAATTTTTTGCAATTGCAAGCGGCAATACGATATTCTCACGTACTGTTAAAGAATCTAGTAGGTTGTAATCTTGAAATATAAATCCGAGATGGTCCCTGCGAAAATCAGCAAGCTGATCCCCTTTCATTTTTGCGATATTATCATTTTCTATATAAATATCACCTTTAGAAGGGGTATCAATTGTCGCTAATACATGGAGTAATGTTGACTTTCCAGCACCGGATGGTCCCATGATTCCTACAAATTCACCATGATCTATCGTAAAGGAAATGTCCTCCAGCGCTTTAAACGTATTCGCTCCTTTTCCAAAGACTTTCTCAACATTTTTCACCTGTAATAAAGATTCCATTATTCCTCCACCTCTTTCGTATGTTGTCTTTACTATATCCCTCCATCCTTAAACTACAATCACATGAACCTTACAAAAACCTTAAATACGTTTTTTCCTCGCAAATTCCTGTTAAGATAGAATAAATTAGATGATAATAACAAGTATGAAAAGGTGATAAACATGGAAAGACCACGGATTCTCATTGTTGACGATGAACAAGACTTATGCCAATTAATAAAAACAAGCTTAACAAAGGAAGGGTTTTCTGAAATCGAAATGGTAGGCACGATAGAAGAAGGATGGAAAAGATTTCAAGCTTTCGAACCAAACCTAGTAATATTAGATGTTATGCTTCCTGATGGAGAAGGTTATGATTTGTGTAAAAGAATAAGAGAAGTTTCACGTATCCCTATTCTCTTCTTGTCTGCTAAGTCCGATGAAGTGGATAAAATATTAGGACTGGCAATCGGTGGAGACGATTATATTACGAAGCCTTTTAGTCCAAAGGAGATGGCCTATCGCGTGAAGGCACAACTTAGGCGAGCTGGTGTCTATACGATAGAGGCAACTGCAAAGACAGCAGCTAAGGCGACAAACGTCGGTCCTTTTGAAATCAATTCAGATGAAACGGAGGTAAAAAAGGACGGTCATTTACTTGAGTTAACCGCTAAAGAAGTTGGATTAATGGCATCATTTATGCGGAATCCGAACCAAATCCTCAGTAAAGAAACCTTATTTCTAAATGTATGGGGAGAAGACTTTTATGGTGCAGATAATACATTAATGGTGCACATTCGCAGGCTTCGGGAAAAAATCGAAGACAATCCGTCTGATCCTTCCTATATTTTGACGGTGAAGGGACTAGGTTATCGATTCGTGCCACATAATTAAACTTAAGTGATGGATGTGTGCATAAATAGAGACTTTCCTTTTTAAGGATAGGTGATAGAAAATGAAATGGAAGCTAACCGCTCGTTATTTAATATCCATTTTAAGCATCGTATTTATTGTCATTATTGTAAACACTATAATCTTATTTGGACTGCTTATTTATCAAGCATCCCAGAATACAGGTGATTCAGAAAACAGTTCTGGTGAAAATTTCACTCGCACATTCAGCCAATATCTAAGATTAGAGGATAATCAACCATTTGTGACAGAAGAAGGAGAGACTGCCTTAGAAGGATTTGGTGCCTGGCTGCAAATCTTGGATGACAATGGAAATGTGATTTCGTCCTATCAAACTCCAGATCATGTCGCGACAAATTACACCCCCATGGAGCTTATACACAAATATAAGTATATGGATGATGAATTGCATACGTACTTTATAGGCGAGTATGAAGGGTATAGTTACTTAATTGGTGTGCCAGATTCCAATGAAAAACGTGAAGTATTTATGCTGAATCCAGCCGCAATCATGATGTATGCTTCTCGGTTTTTTGGAGTCATTATCATCGTCGATTTAATTATTGCGGCAGTCATTGGCCTCTTGTTCAGTACTATTTTAACAAGACCCGTGAATCGCATTATCGAACGAATTAATGCACTAAAGGAACGACAATTCCACACAGAAAAACCAAAACGCCCGGGTATATACAAACCAGTTTTTGCAAATCTAAATAATGTTTCGGCGACATTGCAAGAACAATCAAAAGAACGCAATAAATTAGAAAAAATGCGAAATGATTGGATTCGTAATGTCTCGCATGACATCAAAACTCCACTCGCTTCCATTCGTGGTTATGCAGAACTCTTAAGCGACGACAATGTTTCGTCACGTGAACGCCTAAAGTATGCAGAGGTAATCGAGCGACAGTCTCTTTATATGAAGGAATTACTAGATGACTTCAATCTTACCATGCGACTCAGGAACCAAGAAATGCCGCTTCAAAGACAGGACACAAATATGGAAGGCTTTGTTCGAGAAATGGTCATTGATTTACTAAATGACCCTCAATTTGGCTCGTCGCAAATTCATTTCCATAGTGAAAATAGCGAACTAAGCTGGAAAATAGACCAGCATTTAATGAAACGCGCTTTGCTCAACTTTATGTATAATGCATTCATTCATAATGATGAAAATGTAGAAGTTTTTGTAAATATTACAGAAGACGCTATTACCATACACGACAATGGAAAAGGTATTTCCCCTGAAGAGCAGACCCAAGTTTTTGACCGCTATTATCGTGGTACAAATACTGGAAATATACGAGGAACCGGCCTTGGAATGGCAATTGCTCGGGATATTATAGTGGCTCATGGAGGGGAAGTTGAGCTTGCGGGCCAAGTTGGAAAAGGGACAACTATCAAGATATCGTTTTAACGTCTTTCCAAGCAACAGTTGTCATGATGTAAGTCCAAAATCTTTCGATAATGAACCAAACAAAAAACCTCCTATATAAAAGTTTCACACCACCATAGGTGTGCTCTCTAATTATATAAGAGGTTTTAACTGGTAAACAGTTTGGCAATCGGTGGTGAATTTCAGTGGGTGTAATTGTACGTTAATGGATTAAAGTAAATTGTTTGGAGTGCCTCTCTCCGAATACTTCAAGAGTGATAGAATTAATCCAACCTAAATTTCCAAATAAGTTATTAAATATATATTATGAATCAATTATATAGCCCTAATTCCTATTGTTGGAAATAGGGCATATTTTAATTTGAGGCGGAAAAGTAAATGAAAAAGTATGCATTAATTGTAGAATAACTTGAATTGTTGCATGTGAGGTAAACGGAAAGGAAACGAAACGGACACTAGCAAAACGTGTACATCGTTAGAGCCTAAGATGAATGAAAGAATCAAGTATGCTGTACAAGAGCCGTTCAGAGAAGATAGTTATGATTTGTTGAAACAATTTCTAGGCGGGATGGATCGAGATTACTTTATTGTCGTCTGCTCAGATCGGAAAATCAGCCGGCAGCCATTAACCTATTCGAGACTCAACCCGCCAATCACTGGCTAAAAGACCTGAGAGAAATCTTTCATGTTATTAACGATAGTTATCAGACACAGAAGACTTCGAAGGGTTCAATTAAGAAGCCAGCAAAAAGTTAAACCTCCATCGTCTTCTTAGGAGGACATGATAAGAGGAAGAAAATGATTTGTTTTTTGGCGATACCTAGTCCTTACATAGAGGACCATTAAACCTAATTTATGAATAATTGCTAGTGATAAGGACTCGATTTTAAAAAACGAGGGAGTAGATTAGATTCATTTTTGATTTACTAGAAGGAAATTGCGATAAGTAGAAAGAATAGTTTTAATTATAAAATAAATATATAGAGGAGTAAAGATGAAGGGAGGGATTTTTAGGAAAGATTATAGGGGTTCGTGATAAAACTACTATTTCTGTTACTATCGGGAACAACGTGAAAAGGTGAATTGATATTACGAGGAGGGTATTAAAGTGGCTAATATGAAAAGTGACAGTTGGAAGAAATTTATGTATTTTATAATTGTCTTTCTGATAATGTTGATTCCAGTGAGTGGAATATCTGCTGAATCTGAAAGAGATTGGATGACCAACGAAGAATTTCTTGTAAAACTAAGTGAAATTGTGGAGGCTAGTGATGGAAAAGTTGAGACTGATGTCGCCGGTTATTCCACGCAAGGAAATGAAGTAATGTCTGTGCGTGTTGGTACTGGTGATCAAGTGTTACTAATCACTGGTAGCATACATGGCAATGAAAAAAGTGGTGGCGAGGCACTTGTGGAAATACTAGAATACCTTGGGACTAGCGATAGCTTCTTCGCTCAATCTGTTCGTAATGAGATTACTATAGTGGCTATTCCACGATATAATGTTGATGGTCTCGAGATACCGCAAAGACAAAATATCTTTCCGTGGGACGAAGTTGTTTCTGCATACCCACATCTAGAGGGCGCTGCACCAGCTTGGTATTATAATGAGAGAAATGGTGGCTTTGATATTAATCGTGATTTTAATGCTGATTTGAACTATGAAGTTGCAGCGGAAGATTTACCTGGACACACGAATGATTTTGGTTTCTTTATAACGAAGGAATCTCAACTACTGAGAGATCTATACGTGGAGTTGCAAGATGAGTTTAGTCATGTAGAAGCTTATGTTGATCTTCATCACATGGGGACCCCAGTAATGAATAAAACAGGTGAAGACGTTACAATTGCTATAGACTATCCACCTTTGGGGCCAGACGATAGTACAAAATACGTTGACTATCCATTACTGGATCAGGATAAATCAAAACGTTATGCGTTAGCTGCAGCTCGTGGAGTAAAGGAATTCTCAGATAAAGAGGAACCTGGTGTAGCCCAGTATATTGCCTTTCAAGAACGTGATTTTCCTGGACAAGCTAGATCTGCATTTGCTCTTAATGGAACGGCAACTGTTCTTTTCGAAATGCCTGGTCAACAACCCCAATTCGGCTATGATCAAGATCTAGTAGATCGTGTGGAAAACGGGTTATGGGGGATTATTTCTCACATGGCTGATGGTTCTATTGATGACCTGAATGGCGATGATTTTCTTACAGAAATACCTAGGTATTGGACAGACAACATAACTGACATGAGAGATGTTATGGTACGCTTTACGGAAGAGGATCAATTTGAGAATGATAGGGATGCTCGTTTAGTAGATAACCATTTAGCTGCACTAGAAATTTATGAAAATCAAGAGAATAGCGAGAAAATGGTCAAGCATTTGAATGGATTTAAAGTTTTACTTGATAATCAGCGAGAAAACGGACTAATCAAACAAGAAGCGTATAACAGACTCAATAGTGACGCCAATCTTTTACTTGAAAGATGGGAAAATAAACTCTACCATAATACAAGCTTTTTATTTGAAGGATGGGATAGTAATTTAATAGATTAAGTTAGCGAGAGTACCCATTTGTGACAAGTTATTTTATCCCTAAACATACATTTGTATGTTTAGGGGTAAGCACCTGAATGGCCTGCTTTCTTACCTTTTATTCGCTTCATAAACTTTCAACAATTTCCCTTTTATTTTCGTATGCTTCATCGATTCCAAAACAAGTGGCCCTTTTCCATTTAATATTTCCACGAAAGATGCCGTATCTTGGATTGTAATGATACCAATATCCTCAACCGCTACACCATCTATTTTTGCAATTGTGCCAACGAAATCAACTGCTCGAAGCTTCTTTTTCTTTCCGCCGTTAAAATATAACTTCATGATTTGTTTATTTAGTTGCTCACTTTTAGACTTTTTCAAGGTTGGTCGCTTGTTCATTTTTTCCTTGAAAGCAGACTTGTTATTTGCAACGTCTTCCACTGTCGGTGCATGCTCCATTGGAATGTTAAAACCAACATATTCCTCTATTTCATTCAAAAAGCGATCTTCAAATGGCGTTACCAAGGTAATCGCTTTTCCACTTAAGCCTGCTCTTCCAGTTCTTCCTGTTCGGTGGACATAGCTTTCTTTTTCCAATGGGATATCATAATTAATGACATGGGTAATATTCTCAATATCAATTCCTCTTGCAGCCACATCCGTCGCAACTAAATAACGGAATTCTCCCTTTTTAAAATCATTCATGACTGCTAAACGATCGTCTTGTTCCATCCCGCCATGGATTTTATCGGCGCTATAGCCTGAATCGGTTAATGCCTCACACAACGTATCGACTCTATCTTTTGTTCGGCAAAAAATGATGCAGCTGTCTGGGTTTTCAAGCACTGTTATGTCTTTAAGCAAGGAAAGTTTACCTTGTTCAGGAACGTTATAAAGAAAATGTTCGATTTTATCGGTCGTCAGTCCGGAAGCTTTTATTTCAATATCAATTGGGTCTTTCATATACTTCACTGCTAAGCTTTTTACTGCTTCTGGTAAGGTAGCCGAGAATAACAGGGTTACCCTTTCTTTTGGTAACTTATTAATGATCGCTTTTACTTGTTCAATAAATCCCATATTCAACATTTCGTCTGCTTCATCAATGACAAGATAGCGAATCTTCTCGAGGGCAAGTGTACCTCTTTCAATATGATCATATACACGTCCAGGGGTCCCAACTACAACATGGTTTTTTTGTTTCAATTCGGTCTTTTGAATGGCAATCGGTTGTTTCCCATAAATGGCTGTTGCCTTTATCCGTTTCAATCTTCCTATATTGGTCAAGTCATCCTTCACTTGGACAGCGAGTTCTCTTGTTGGGGTTAAGACAAGTGCCTGTGGCTTATTTTCGATCCAATCGACTAGCTCACAGATTGGAATCCCATAAGAAGCTGTCTTCCCGCTTCCTGTTTGTGATTTCGCAACGAGATCTTTCTCCCCTAACACAAGTGGAATAACCTTACTTTGTACCTCTGTTGGGTTTTCGTAACCTAAGCTCTTTAGAGCAGTCATGATGTCTTCGCTTAGTTTATAATCGGTAAAACGTATCTCTGTCATTTGTTAACCTCATTTATGTTATTTTTTCTTATATTTGTTTTCTTAGTATTGCTTAAAGCCCAGTATATCATGAAATAGGTGGAGGGTTCTCTCGTTTTATATGTGCTTGACACGGGGCCCGTCACTTTCCGTTTCAGGTTGCGTATGAAGTTATTGATTGACAGCATCAAAAGCTTTGGAAAATATAGATAGCTAAATTTAACAAAAATAGATTATAATAAGAGTAAATGAACGGAGGAGACAATACATGTCCAACGAAAAAAAACTTAGTACCAGAGAGATTGTACAACAGCAGCTGGAACGAAAGAAACAAGCGCAAGCAAACAATACAAACACCAAAAACGGCAAAGGCGGAGCAAAGCATATGCAAAGCCAACTCGCGAAGAAACCGAGTATGACTCGCCGTAAAATGGGAAGTTAATAACTGATTTAGAGTACCGTTGAGATAGAAACGGTACTTTTTGCTTTTTTACAGATTCTGGGGTCAGACCGCTATTGCTTTTAGGAATCACTTCGATTTTTATGATTTTTACACAAAAAAAAGACCTACCTATTGGGCAAGTCAAGTTCTCGGTATGCATCCTGATATTTCTCGCCTGAAGCAACCTCAGCATGGTACAAAGCCTTAAGCGCAAAGGTTTTTTTCAAGATCATTTTAAACGATATCCTAGTGGGGATTGCTGATAAAGGGAATGTTATCTGTTTTGATTTTGTGGAAGTTGCCCCTCAATATGATCCAACCGGAGCAACAGCACGAATTGCAGCAATGACTATGTTGAATTTTATGGGACATATTATAAAAAATAAACCGAGGTATGAATATATTTGATTGATAGATATGGAGTCTTTGTATCTCTTTAGAAAAAACCTCGCCCACTATGGATGAGGTTTTTTCGGATTATTCAGCCTAAATAACAGTCTGATAAAAAAGCAACTCCTATGCGATGCATTGCCATGACCATCCATACCCAGCCGTGCAAGCTAAAGGATGCAATACCTTCAAAGTATGTACCCATATTACAGCCAAAGGCAAGGCGTGAGCCATACCCCATTAATAACCCACCGACAATAGCGGCACCTGCAGGACCTGCTTTTAGTTTTTTGGGCTTAAAGTTACCTTGTGCAGCAATGAAGGCACCCAAGATAATTCCAAAGTTCATTTAACAGATTATAAAGAAGAAAAGGCAAAACAAATCCTTCACGAAATTATAAAAGGCGCAAATCAAATTTCCACTGAACTTGGTTATACAGCACGGCAAGGATACAGGATTTCTATGCATTGATGGGAGCAGGTTGAAAGAAGAATGGATAAGTCTTGATGTTAAAAAAATAAGAGAACGAATTCCTTTCAATAGATTCGATAGATATTGTTTAAGAATATTGCTATAAATAGAGTTGTAGCAACTACATAAAGCGGATGGACGGTTGACCATCTTCCATGAGGGGAGGTGGTATAAAATGACGGCATATGAAGCAATCATCATTGCACTGACATCGAGTATAGTTCTAGTAAATGTGCTAGCACTAGTTGTGCAGATCGTCAAAGAAACAAGAAAAAAGTAACCGTCCTTCGCCCGATCAAAGTTTAGGATAGGTTACTTTTTAAAACTTAACCAACTATTCTGGTCAGCCGCTCTTCATGCGGCATGTAGTTGCTTTGGCTGAGCGTTAGTAGCACTCAGTCTATTTTATTCTATATTGCTTCTTAACTTATTATACATGAATACATTACCCATATGCAATAATTCTATAATCGATTTGTGAAGGTCAATATTATTGTTGAATTTAAGGAAAACATTTAGATTGTTGATTTGATACTCTGTTACTGCGATAACTGTTCTTAGTAAAGCTCAAGATGTATTCATGATGAATGACTGAATCCATTAACGCAACTGTAACATAATTAGTTACCTGTCACTCCACCATGCAACGATTTTTATCTTAAAATAATAGCCCTATTGTCCAATCTCCTTTAAAAATTTGTATCCTGTAATAAAACCGCCAATAAAATGTTTTTCAGATTCAAGTACGGTTATTCGGTTGAGCGCTGATTCAAGATTAAAAAATGCATCTTCTTGTTCTTTGGTACTGCATTGCTCTAGGGCATTGTTTAATGAATCGTCCAATTCTGTATATGCATTGTCACTATAGTTTAGATTATCAGTTCTATTTTCATACTTTAAGAGTTCAGTGTAAGCAATCTCTTTTAAAACTTCTATCATACCTTTCTCAAAAGCAATTTCAAGGTGTTTCATTGCTTCCATATCATTCTTATGAGGAGTTTCACTGTATATCCTCACTAAATTATCGAAGGGCACCATGGAAATTCGGGGCATATTAATTCCACCTTTCTTTTGTTCTTTGAAACTAGTATTTACAAATTGGTTTTATTCTAAACATCGAGATTGGTGAACTGTCTGTTTTAAATTTAGCATATATGAAGTTCCAAGCTTAAAAAGGTCAGAATTATTTTGAGAATAGCCTTTTTTATTTTTTAATCCAGTGACCTTGCTTCTAGGTATTCTTGTGTTGTACTACAACAAAGGTTTTTCATCAACAGATTCCAAGAAGGAGTGAAATAGATGTCTAATACCAAAGCCATGCCATTGAAAAAGGAACGGATATATTAGAAAATAATATCAACCACTTTAGTACCGATAATACAACGATACATGAGTCCAGTCAGCATATTCTTGATGCTGTACAGCAAATGTCGGCTGGAATACAAGAAGAATCATCTAGCTTAACGCTTGTAAATGAATCCATGAGTGAATCTTTGGAGGAGGCGAATGAAACGATAACGATCATCCAACAAATTGTTGAGGAACCAGATGAAATGGATGGAAGGGTTCAAGATGGTTCAACTGGCTTACATCACTTTATGTGGCAACCATTTGTATATGTTCCTGCTGCAGTTAATGAGGGACTTCTCACAAACTGGTTTACCAACTTAGGGAACATTGCTGCTTCCTCTGAGTCTATGACGACTCTATTTCCAAGAGCTGGATTTATGATGTATGGGAATACAAAAGTGTTTGGATCACTAGGTATTGCAATTGCTATTATTCTAGCAAGTAAACCAGAAAAACGTAAAAAGACAATTGGGGACTAATTGTACCTGTTGCATTAACAGCGGTTTTAACTGGTATTACAGAACCACTTGAATTTACTTTCTTATTTATTGCACTATTCCTATTCAGTTCATGCGGTACTTGGCGGGCTTATGGCAGTTATTCATTTTATGAGATTGGTAATAAGGTGGATAGCTTTTCTTTGGGTTACTTAAAAGTCTATTGAATATTTATTAGTTGAGAGGATCTTAAAAACACTTTTTTATTTGATTCTATGCATAGTTTAAATTCTAGAATAAACTAATTAAAAGCCCTACAGTTTAACGAAATGTTGACTGTAAGGCTTTTTTAATTTATTGGTAAATTAAATCTAAATAAAGTATTGCAACAATTCATGAAATATGATAGTCTCTAAAACATAAAAGTTTATTATAAAGAATGTGGTTTATTATAATAAACCAAAACTTAAATTACTTAATTAAGCCTTTTGATTCTAAGTAAGAATCTAGGAACAATTCTAAAAGGAGGAAGTAAAATGGAAACGGTTACTACCGAAAGGACATTTAAAAATTTAATCAATAACAAATGGGAAGAATCTTCTTCAAATGAAACATTAAAGAGTATGAATCCATCAAATAAACATGAGGTTGTTGGATATGTTCAAAAATCAGATAAGCAGGATTTAGATATGGCTGTAGAAGCAGCTGTCCAAGCTAGGAAATCTTGGCGAAAGATTGGAAAAGTGGAACGTTCTCAATATTTATATAAAGCTGCAAATATCCTAGAAGGTAGATTAGATGAAATAGCTGAGACGATGGCAAGAGAGATGGGGAAAACTCTTCCTGAGTCGAAAGGAGAAACGGCTCGTGGTGTAGCAATTCTTCGCTATTATGCTAGTGAAGGAATGAGAAAAGATGGAGACATGATTCCTTCGACAGATAAAGATGCGCTATTATATACGAAGCGTGTACCAGTGGGAGTTGTTGGGATTATCACTCCGTGGAATTTTCCGGTTGCAATTCCAATTTGGAAAATTGCACCTGCACTAATATATGGAAACACAGTCGTATTTAAACCTGCTACAGAAGCGGCAGTAACTGCAGCTAAAGTTGTAGAATGCTTGGCGGAAGCTGGTTTACCAGCAGGTGTACTTAACTTTGTGACTGGATCTGGATCAGTTGTTGGACAAAACCTTATTGATCATTCAAAAATTCAAGCAATTACCTTCACTGGTTCGGATACCATTGGAAAAGTAGTTGCGAGATCTGCTTCAGAACGTGGTATTAAGTTCCAACTAGAGATGGGTGGGAAAAACCCAGTTATCGTTACAAAGGATGCTGATCTTAACGTTGCGGTCGAGGCAGTAATAAGTGGGGCATTCCGTTCTACTGGACAAAAGTGTACCGCAACTAGTCGAGTCATTGTAGAAGAAGGCATCTATAATCAATTCGTAGAGAAACTTATTCAAGAGACGGAAGAAATCAAAGTTGGTAACGCACTAGGGGAAGACGTTTGGATGGGACCATGTGCGCATGAACAACAATTTAACACTGTTAAAGAATATCTAGAAATTGGAAGGGAAGAAGGAGCAACTCTACTTGCTGGTGGGGAAGTTCTGACAGATGGAGAATATAGTAATGGATTCTTCGTTACACCAACTATTTTTGGAGATGTTGATGCCGATATGAGAATTGCAAAAGAAGAAATATTTGGACCAGTTATCGCATTATTTAAGGCAACAGATCTAGAAGATGCGATTACTCAAGCAAATGATACTGAATGCGGATTAAGTGCTTCTATTTTTACAACAAATATCGGATCTTTCCTGGAATTTGTAGATGAAATTGAAGCTGGACTTGTTCGAATCAACGCGGAAAGTGCTGGTGTAGAGTTGCAGGCTCCATTTGGTGGAATGAAGGCAACAAGTACTGGTTCTAGAGAACAAGGCGAAGCGGCAAAAGAGTTCTACACAGAAATCAAGACTGTATTTGTTAAAGGTTAAATTTGAGCTTAGTTCTCCGGGGACAGGGGATATTGGTGTCTTCTTTTATCCCCTTATCTCTGGGAAAGACACGTAACCGAATGGAGGAGTGTGATTATGAAACAATCTCAAGAATTACTGGAAAAACTCGGTTACCCTTCTAGTGATTTAAGGAAATTACCGACATCACCGAAACGTTTTCCAGATGGTGCACAATATAGAATCGAATTACCTAGCACGGAAGGTCCGGTAGCGCTGAGAGAAACCTTAAAAGAGATTGATCGATACGGACTAGAAATTCACCGCATTTCCCAAGGTAGCGGTATTATGTTGTTAACGGATGATGAAATTAAAGAAATGTGTGAGTTAACGGCAGAAAGAGGAATGGAATTAAGTTTATTCGTAGGTCCACGTGGTACTTGGGATATTAGTGCACAACCTTTTACTTCTAGTGGGAAGGCGATGGGGTTACGTCACGAAGGTGTTGACCAACTAATATATGCTATGGAAGATTTAAAAAGAGGAGCTAGCTTAGGGCTCCGCGGAGCATTAGTAGCAGACGAAGGATTATTGCTATTAACGAAGGAAATGAAAAAAGAAGGTCAATTACCGAATAACTTTATCATAAAAGCGTCGGTACAAATTGGTGCAGGTAATCCTGTATCGGTAAAACTCATGCAAGATCTTGGTGCGGATACTTATAATGTTCCAACAGCGCTAACTTTACCTAAACTTGCTGCTATTCGACAATCAATTGATATTCCAATTGATTTATATGTTGAAGTCCCAGATAACTTTGGTGGTTTTCTAAGGTATTATGAAATTCCTGAAATTATTCGTGTGTTGTCCCCATTATATATTAAGTTCGGATTAAGAAACCACCCTGATGTTTACCCATCTGGAAAACAATGGGAAAGTACAAATGTATCTTTAGTAAAAGAAAGAGTGCACCGTGCTGCATTAGGTCTACAAATGATTGAACGCTATTATCCTGAAGCAAAAACATCCAAATTAGGAGCTGAAGGATTAGGAGTAGCGAAGGTTATTCAAACTAAAAGTTAAACTAAGAACCGATTCTCTATTATTCTATAAATAGATAATGGGTCGGTGGAACAAATGAAAGTGCTTACAATTTATTGTGATTGCCTCAAAATGGAGCTTGAGGCATTTTAGAAGATCGTAATCGAGGAGGAATAAAGTTTGTATAATTATACTTATTATATGCCTACAAAGGTTATCTTTGAATTAAATAGTGCAAGTAGAATAGGAGAAATATTAAAGTATGAAAATAAATATTCCGTACTGATTGTTACGGATAAAGGGATTACTTCTGCAGGATTATTAAGTTCTTCTCTACAGTCTTTAGAAGAGAATAATATTCATTATGAAATATTTGATGAAGTAGAGCCGAATCCAAAAACATCAACAGTAAGAAAAGGTGCAGAAGTTTTGTCCAATCATTCCTTTGATGCGGTGATTGGGTTCGGTGGAGGAAGTTCCATTGATACGGCGAAGGCACTTGGTGTAATGGCTACGAATAAAGGAGATATCCTTGATTACGAAGGGGTAGGGAAACTTGTAAATGAGCCAATTTACACCGTTGCTATCCCTACCACGTCAGGAACTGGTAGTGAAGTAACAGCTTCTACAGTGATTACGGATGAAAATACATTATTTAAAGCTGCTATCATTAGCGAAAAAATTTTCCCTGATTTAGCAATCTTGGATGCTTCACTTACAATGAAATGTCCTCCATCCATTACAGCTGCGACAGGTATGGATGCTTTAACACATGCCATTGAATCTTATATTTCAAAGGAAAATAATCCAATTAGTGGTTCTGTTGCTCTTCATGCTATTTCTTTAATATCTGTAAATCTATCCAAAGCTTATTTCTACGGTACAGATAGAGAAAGTAGAGAAAATATGTTAGAGGCATCAATGTTGGCAGGCTTAGCATTCTCGCAAACTAGATTGGGGAATGTACATGCTATCTCTCAATCTTTTGGAGGGCTATTCGATATACCGCATGGTATCGCCAATGCAACACTATTGCCTTTTATTCTCAAATTTAATGCACCAGCATGTTTGGATCAAATGGTAGATATTGCTATAGCGATGGGGATTGATACTGCTAATGACTCTAAAGAAATTATTGCGGATAAAGTAATTGATACTATTGCGGAATGGAATCACTCATACGATATCCCTAATAATACAAAGGAATTAGGTGTAGATATTTCGCAATTAGATAAACTTGTCAAAGACTCCATGAGAAGTGGAAATGTGTTGGTTAATCCTAGATTAACTACTGCAAAAGATGTGGAAAAAATTATTAAGAATTCTTATGACGGAATCTTAAATGAAAGGGATGTTAAACATGAAAGCTTTGTGTAAGTTATGCGGAATCATCGTATTAGTATTATTGTTAGCTGCTTGTGGAAATGCTTCTAGCGGTGCCTCTGGAGGGGATAATAATAGTGCAGACGGAAATGGTGAAACATTCACCATTCGTGTTGCTCACTCATCTGCTGCAACAGATGACAGGTTAGAAAACTCTTTACAAGAATTTAAAAAAGCAGTTGAAGATCGAAGCGAAGGCAAAATTATTATTGAAACATATCCTAATAGCCAGTTAGGTGGTGAACGAGAGCAACTTGAAGGTGTACAAATGGGATCGATTGAAATGGCAGTTTTGTCTACTGCACCATTCTCTGGATTCTTTGAAAAAATGATGATTCTTGACTTGCCTTATATTTTAGATAGTCAAGAGGTTGCAGATGCTGTTCTAGATGGTCCATTTGGGGATAGTTTGTTTGATTCAATGTTAGAAGAAACAGGGATTAGAGGTCTAGCTTGGGGAGAAAACGGAATTCGCCATATGGCAAACAACTCTCATCCAATCGAAACTCCAGATGATGTTAAAGGTTTAAAAATTAGAACACAAGAAAACCCAGCACATATGGATATGATTGAAGCATTTGGTGGTAGCCCGACTCCAATTGCGTTTCCAGAATTATATAGCTCTTTACAACAAGATGTTATTGATGGATATGAAAACCCTTTCTCCCTAATCGAGGGAATGCGTTTCTATGAAGTAACAAAATATATCTCTCTAACTTCTCACGTAAATGGAGTGTATGCATTTATTGTAAATGACGCTTATTTCAGCAGTCTGCCAGAAGATGTACAAACTATTCTAGTAGAGGAAACGAAGAACTGGAGTGATATTCAACGGCAAATGAACAGAGATCAAGAAGCAGCGGGTATTGACTACATTAAAGAGCAAGGTGTAGAAGTGCTAGAATTAACGGATGAGCAGGTAGAAGAATTCAAGAGATTAGCGGAACCAGTTGTAGATTCTTATATCCCTAAAATTGGGGAAGACATATATCAAGAATTACAAGATGCTATTGCTGAAGTAGAGTCAAATTAACATAAAAATAGAACAATAAAGAAGTTATCCTTTTTTATTGTTCTTACTTTTCCTAAAGGGGTGAATCATGTGAAGAAAATATTAAACCAGACAGATAAAATTTTAACTAAGGTTGAGGAGAATTTGATATTTATTCTATTATTCTCGATGTTAATGGCTGTTTTTGCTAGTTTTATTAGTCGTTACTTTTTTGATGCCCAATTAAGATGGTCTGAAGAATTGTCTCGATATTTAATGATCTGGGCAACGTTTATCGCAGTGAGTTATGGGGTGAAAAAGGGAGCTCATATTACGTTGGACGTTTTAGTAGTTTATTTCAATGAAAAAGCTAACAAAGTGTTACGGACAATAAGTTATATTGTTTCTTCGATCTATTGTCTTGTAGTCATTTTAGCAGGTATTCCTTTCGTTAATAATCTAATGCAAACGGGGCAAACCTCTCCTGCAATGCAAATTCCAATGTATATTGTTTATTTCTCCATTGTTGTAGGGTCTATTTTAATGTTAATACGATATATTATTTTGTTTGTTAATGATATTTTCTATGGAGAAACTATTGAAAATACAAATAATTTAGATCAGAAGGTTTCTTAATAATCGAAGGGGGGGAGAGAGATGGCGGCATTGCTATTCTCATCATTAATAGGTCTTTTATTATTAAACGTACCTCTTGCTATCGCTGTGGGGTTAGCGTCCATTTTAGTACTGTACATAGGAGATTTAGATCTTTTTGTAGCGGTACAAAGAATGATTACAGGATTAGACGTCTTTTCTTTAATGGCTATTCCTTTATTTATGATTGCAGGGAAAATTATGGAGATTGGTGGTATATCAAAACGCTTGGTTGATTTAGCTGCAAGTATTGTCGGGTCCATTACCGGCGGGTTTGCGATTATTGCAGTTATTTCTAGTATGTTCTTTGCAGCCATATCTGGTTCTGCTCCAGCAACAGTAGTTGCGATTGGAAGTATCTTAGTACCTGCTATGATTAAAGAAGGGTATGATAAGAAGTTCTCAATCGCACTAATTGCAGCTAGTGGAACAATTGGTATTATTATACCACCTAGTATCCCTTTTATTACATTTGGAATCTCTGCAAATGCAAGTGTGGGAGACTTATTTATTGCAGGAGTATTACCTGGACTTCTAATGGGATTAACTTTAATTATCTATTGTTTTATCATTTCTAAGAGAAAAGGATATAAGGGTTCAGAAAAAACAAGTATTAAAAAATTCTTTCAGAGTCTTAAAAGTTCTATCCTTGGTTTATTAATGCCACTTATCATACTTGGTGGAATCTATTTAGGTTGGTTCACTCCTACGGAATCAGGTGCTGTTGCATGTATTTATGGTTTAATCGTTTCTTTATTTATCTATCGTACGATGAAAATATCTGAGTTAAAAAGTGTTTTTGTTGAAGCGGGAACATTGTCAGCAATGGTATTATTCATTGTAGCAACAGCAAACCTAATGAGTTGGTTAATTACTGTTGAACAAATTCCATCGAAAATTGCAGGTGCATTGTCATCTGTTACGGAAAGTCCTTTAGTATTCTTATTTATTATAACTCTAGTATTACTAGTTGTCGGGACATTTATGGAAACAAATGCAGCAATCATTTTAATCGTTCCGATTTTACTACCGTTACTAAATACTTATGATATTAATCTTATTCACTTTGGTGTATTAATGATTTTTAACTTGGCTATCGGATTGCTTACCCCACCTTTAGGTGTGAACTTGTTTGTCGCGAAATCATTAGCTAATATCCAGTTTAATCAGCTGATAAAAAGTATTATTCCATTTATTTTACTGATGCTATTAAATTTGGTTATACTTATAATAATACCAGAGATAAGTTTATTACTTCTTTCTGAATAATAGTAAGGTAAGTTAGAGGAGATAAAAAATGAAAGAAAAGTATTGGAGCCCAGCTATAGAGAGAACAGATAAAATTCTAAAATTACTTGCTTTGAATCCAAATAAATACCGGATGATAGATCTATCAAAGAAACTTGATATTAATAAAAGTAGTATGTTTACATTGTTAAATACGCTTGAGAAATTAGGATGGATTCGAAAAAATAATGGTGGTGTATATTCTTTAGGTACTACGATTGCAAATATTGGTGCTTCCTATTTAAGTCAGTTTAATATTTTACAAGCTTATTACGAGGAGGGTGCAATAACACAAAAAGTCATTAATGAGAACTTACAAATGGGTATATTCGATAATGGGTATGTCGTCTACACAGGTAAAATGAGAGGAGATTCCATGCTCCAATTAGTCACGGAGCCAGGTATGAGATTTCCTGCCTATGCATCATCGATTGGAAAAATATTACTTTCCCAATTTAGTTATAAAGAATTAAAAGCGATTTATCCAGATGAACCTTTACCAGCAAAGACTGAAAAAACTATTGAGTCAGTAGATGAGTTATATCAACAACTAACATTGGCTAGAGAGCGTGGATTTGCCGAAGAACATGAGGAATCTGCCGAAGAAATTCATTGTGTCGCTGCTCCAGTGTTTAACCATAAAAACGAAATCATTGCAGGAGTAAGTATTGTCATGACAACAAATCATTGGCAGAAAAAGAAAGACGTGGCGAGAGAAGAAGTTGTTAAGTTAGCAAGAAGACTTTCAGAACGATCTGGACAATCTAATGACTCATTAATGGAGAGATAAACGATCGACGAAAGAGCAAAGCCGGGTCTGTCAAATAAAGTGTGTAAGTCCCAGTTTACTCAAGATACTTTAACACTCTATCTTTTAGCTCGTTTTGGAGAAGTAGTTGGTTCATAACCATTGCCCAGTTTTGGATATGGCCACCTTCCCATTTGGTTTCAAGTTCTTTTACCCGTAAAAATAATACTTTTAATAGGGCGTTCTCGTTGGGGAATGCTCCTTTTTTGGTTGCTTTTCTAAAGCTGGAATGGATACTTTCTACCGCATTGGTTGTGTACATAACTTTACGAATGGAACTTCCATAATCATAAAGTTGCTCGACATGGTGGAAGTTTCTTGTCCATAAATCAATAGCTCCTGGATATGCAGCCCCTTGTTGTTGAAAATATTCAAAAACACTTAGGCAAGCCTTAAGGCATGGTGCACCATAGACTTTCTTTAACGCTTTGGGGATAATCCTTACTAGGAACATATTTGACGGAGTTACGAATCAAATGAACCATGCATCATTGAACGATTACGTCAGGGAAAATTGCTCGTACTCCTTCTTTCAAACCACTCACTACTTGGGACATAATGTGTGATTTACGTAATACATGACTGACCCAACCTCCTATATAATAAAGGAGCACATACGTGCAAATTTATTATATAGGAGTTATTTTGTGTTTCAGTATCCAGAAATTCTAAGGCTTTATTGCAGGGAGTCACACAGAGTGAGGTGGCTTCGAACTGTGGTCATTCAAGGAATACGATTAGAGAAGTTATTCGGTTAGCGAAAGAGAAAAATAGATTAGTGTAACGGTTAAATATCAATTTCTAAAAGGACCGGTCGGGGTTTGCCTGGTTTTTCTTTTTTCTTATTAATGTAATCGGAACTTATATCCTGTTTAAGTTTCCTCACTTGTTAAATCTATAATAGATTTGCTTAACTACTCATTACCGGATTTATTTTCTTTGTATTCATAATTTCAAGTCCAAGATAACAGGTTGTTTAATTTTGACTGTGCTGCTCTATTTCAATGGCAAAATAATAGTGCAGCACTTTCATTATTTGTTTAACCCTAAATGTTCACGGAAGGTATGACTTTCATAATTCTTTCTGAAAATCCCTCTTCTTTGCATTTCAGGAACAATCAGTTCCACAAAGTCTTCTAAACTGCCGGGTAATGTAGGAGGCATTAGATTAAATCCGTCAGCAACACCAGCTTCAAACCAGACCTCCATTTGATCCACAATTTCTTCGGGTGTACCTATTAGTGTGTGATGTCCACCGCCTGCACTGAGATAACCTAATAATTCTTTTACTGTAGGCTGGGTATCATTGATAATTTCCAGTATTGTTTCGTAACGTCCAACTGGACCAGTAAATTCTTCTACTGGAGGTAATGGAGGGACTGCTTTATCAATTTCCCAATTCGAACAGTCCTGCTGAATAAAGAAACTCAACTGTTTTAAAGCTGTTTCAATAGGTAATTGCTCATCTAAAGCTGCTTTTTTGGCTAAAGCTTCTTCACGTGTATGCCCTACATAAGTTACTAGGCCTGGGAATACTTTAATATGTCTATTGCTGTCTTCGCTTTGTTTAACTTGTTCATCTAATTTTTTATGAAAACTTTTTGCTTGCTTTAAGTTCCACGACACGGAATAGACTGCATCGGCATATTTTGCGGCTAATGCAATGCCTTGTTTAGATGCCCCCGCTTGCATGGATACTGGCTTGCCTTGCGGACTTTTTGGCGTGGTGGATGGGCCATGCACTTTAAAATACGTACCATCGTGATGAAAAGGCTGAATGTTTGATGGGTTTATCAATTTTCTTTCTTCCCGCTGATGCAGAAACGCATTATCATCCCATGAAATAAATAACTTATTCATTAAAGCAGCGAATTCATCTGCCTTTTCATAACGTTTGTCACGAGGAGGCAGCTCTTCCATACTATGATTCAACGCCTCTAAATCAGTCATGGAGGTAACGAGATTCCAGCCAACACGCCCTTTTGTAATATGGTCTAAGCTTAAGAGCTGCCGGGAAGCTGTGAAAGGATTAGAAAAAGTGCTTGAAATTGTTGCAACTAATCCAACATGATTTGTCACTTGGGAAATAGCTGTTAAATTGACTACTGGATCAAACCAAAATGCTGGCATATCACTGGCATGTTTAGCCGGAAATGATTGATTATCAGCAAAAAATACTGCATCAAAATAACCTTTTTCCGCAACCTGTGCTAAAGATTGATAATAAGAAATCTCCCCAATATGTTCAACGCTTGAGTCAGGCATTAACCAAGCAGCTTGATGGTGTCCGCAACCATACAGCAAAACACCTAAATGCAGTTGTCTTTCTTTCGTTTTTGTCATTTATTTACACCTCAACATACATCATTATTAACTGTCTTGTACATTCCGTTTTTGAAGGATCAGCTATCGTATTTTAAGCTATTAGTTCATTGTTAAACCGCCGTCTATTGTGAAATTTTGCCCTGTAATACCGTCAGCATTTTCTGAAGATAAATAAGCGACCATATTGGCTACATCTTGAGGTGTGGTCACTTTCTTCAATGGCGTTGATTGAGCAATTAAATCGAATACTTCTGGTGTTGTAACGGCACTCGCGTTAGTTGTTTTTAATAATCCACCTGAAACTACATTCGCTTTTATGCCATATACACCTAATTCGGCAGCGATATTACGTGTAAAACCGATTAATCCAGCTTTTGCTGTTGTATATTCATGGTAGGGTACAACAGGATTTTGATATAAATTTGTACCAATGCTTATAATACTTCCATTTTGTCGTTCAATAAATTGGGGGATGACGCTTTGAACGACATTAAATGCTGCTTTTAACGTACCATCCAGTTGTTTTTGATAATCTTCCCATGTAAGTTCTGTGAAGGATTTTTGTTTGGTTGGATCAAACTTGAAATCTATTAATGCATTATTGACGACAACATCTATTTGGCCAAAATATTCCGTTGCTTTTTTTATCAATTCATCTACTTCTTTACGATTTGTTACATCAGCCCGAATGGCAATAGCATTCTCTTCACCAATCTCAGAAACGAGCTTCTCAGCAGCTTCTTTGCTTTGATAGTAGTTGATAACCACTTGAAATCCTTGCTGTGCCAATGTCTTTGCAATAGTTGCCCCTAACCCTCTGCTGCTGCCTGTTACTAATACTGTTCTAATCATCCTAACCACTCCTATACTATTAATTTAGCGTGAAACTTACATCATAAAAATGATAGATAATATAAAAAATACGCAACCTTCCCATAGGAAAGCTGCGTAAAAACAAATAACTACATATTAAGAATAAGGCATAAATGTTCTTTAAGTATGTATTTAGAGTTTACACTTTCCTACGCTAGTTTCAACTAGTTCAGGTTCAAAGGGTTTGAGTAATACTCATCTCAGTTAAATAACACCCCTAGTGCATATAATTAAGTTATATCCATATGTTATAATCTTTAGAAATTTATGTCAAGGGAATAGGGATGGTTAACGTAATTTTATGATTTTTTGCTATAAAAACGTGATTGTTTTTTTATTCAATTTATACTCTTGATCATAATGGATTCATATTTATAATCGATCATTAATTAACAGAGTTTAGGTTCCTTAAAAGGTTTGTTCAAATAAATGTTTTCTCAACAACAAAAAATCATTAGGGTCGCAGCAGACACACATACAAACATTAAAAACCTGCATATTTAGCAAACTGTTCAAATGTATTTTCATTCTCTATCAAACCACATATCCCACATTGAATACGGTATTTTGGCCCCTTATACATCTGATGGAACATTTCCGTACTCTCATCTGTATAACTTTCCAGTAATTCTCCAGTTTTTGCGTCTAGTTTAACAGGTATTGCGATTTGCTCAATGAGATTAAAGCGGGATTTATTTGTTTTGCAATTTGGACAACGGTATGGCTTGATCCGTATTGCACCTCCATATGTCTTTTAGTGATGACAGTCATTTTCTGATTTTCATGTTTATTGTGGCCTATTTGCTTTTTATTATTCGGGAAACTGTTTGTTTGGGAGTTTTGTTTTGGTTAATGAGCTTCTAAAACAACGTGTGGTGGATATTTATATACAACTTGTTAGTATCTTTCACAATAGCCGATAAGGATGAAGTTTTTTTGGGAGGAAATCTTTGCTTGAATAACTATCTATTCAGTTGGCTCAAAATTACTAAAGGATTTGGAATGGAAGGAGTTCTTTTTTAGAATTCTTTAGATATGTGGAGAAGAAAAAGTAATAAACCCGAATGGACTCCAGGATATTCCATTCAGGTTTTTATTAATGTAATCGAAACTTGTATCCTGTCTCAGTTTCCTCACTGGTTAAATCTATAAAGGATTTGTTCAATACATTTCCAGATCTATTTTCTCTGTATCCATGATAGTTATAGCAACTTTGTTTTGTTAGATGTCCGAAATCTTAATTCAGATGATATTGAAACCCTAGAAGAACTAATCAGGAACCCTAGTAATTTAGACTTCGATATATTATATCCAATAGAATATCTGTTAGATAATGCTATTCAAGAACCCAAAACTTACGTAAGAATTAGCAAAAGTGTTGTGAATCCCTTTTTTGTTCAATGGTTAAGGTCTAATAAAGACAGCCTACCTAATACAGTAATAATAGATTTTGAATATATTGAAATTGAAAGTACGAGAGATGATTTAATTGCCCCTTTTATACCAATAGTAGAATTATTAAAGGATCATGAAATAGTTATAATGAGTGGTGTTTTTGTCAATAGGAAATTGAGCCAGAGCGATCACTTAAAAAGTGAGCCACTTTATATAAATTGTTAGGTGTTAGGAGGTTCTTGCCAGTAGGGAAAGAACCTCCTAACACCTTGCGCTGCACTT
>NZ_QWEH01000027.1 GCF_003515705.1 Oceanobacillus profundus | reverse complement strand
GTTGGTAGCTCATAACAGACCTCCGTGTATGTGTTGGTGTGGTTACTTACATTTTACACGAAGCTGTTATGGGTTGTTTTATTTTAACCACATTTTTTAGGTGTTGCACTTAATATTACAATTCGTCTTATAAAAACACATTATTTCTCTTCATTGTAAGTTGAATATGCAAGCGAACTTTGTCGAGAATCAACTATACTCATATAGACATTAAGATTAGTTACCTTTATAATTAATAATCTATGAACATATTATATTAACACCTATTGACATATAACAAGTAAATAATATACGCAAACGTATTCTGTTAAGGAGTCGAAAGTAATGAATAATAAAGCTGTAATTTTAGGAAATAACTACTATTTAGGACTGAGCACTATTCGCTGTTTGGGAAAGTATGGCATACACACTGTTGCAGTGGACTATTCAGAAGAGAATAGATATGCAGCTGAATCAAAATATGTTTCGGAAAAGCTAATTGTCCCTCACTATCAAAATGAAACAAAAGAATTTATTGATGCTTTAATTGATTATGCAAAGTCACAGGACGTGAAACCAGTTCTTATACCTTGTCACGATTCATACGTGGAAGCTATTGACGCTTATTTAGATGAGATTCGTGAATATTACCTAATCCCGCAAACCGAACAAGGGCTATATACAACGGTAATGGATAAAGGCAAACTACATCAGTTAGCAGAGGAAAAAGGTATGAAAGTTCCTGAAACACTAACGATTGACACAGAAAACTTTCATGAAAAGGTCGAAAGTATTATTAAGTTTCCGTGTTTAGTTAAGCCAGTAGACTCCCCTAACTTTGTAAAGAAGTTTAGAAGAAAATTATTTAAAGTGCACTCAATGGAAGAGCTGGAAGAAAAAATAGAGCTAGCAAAAAATGCTGATCTTGAAGTTATCATCCAACGAATCATCCCTGGTTTTGATGATCATATGTATACCTTTGATGCATATCTTAATCAAGATGCTAAAGTAACCCATTGGACTACATGTAGAAAACTTCGTCAATATCCAATTAATTTTGGGGCTTCTGTCTATACCGTTCAAAAACATGTACCGGAGCTATATGAATTAGGTGCTAACTTTTTAGAAGCAATAAAATTTAAAGGCTTTGCCGAAATCGAATTTAAAAAAGATGCAGAAACAGGTGATTATTACCTAATTGAAATTAATGCTAGGATTACAAACCTGAATAGTTTACTGTACAAAGTCGGATTAAACTTCCCATACATTACGTATATGGAACTTACTGGACAACCTCTTGAACCAAAAGCTGTAAATCATAATACAAATACAGCATTTTGGTATTTTTATGAAGATATGTTAGCAGTTAAAGATTATATTAAGACTGGTCAACTGTCAGCGATGACGGTTCTTAAATCTTTATTTAGACCAAAAGCATATGCAATCTGGGACTGGAACGATCCGAAGCCTGCATTTTCATTTGCTGCAAATTTGTTCGGAAAAGTATTTCATAAAGTTACAAAACGATAGGTAATAAAAGGAGCGCTCAATTATGTTATTAACATCCATTATACAGGGCATGCAGTTTGATATAGTTCAAGGTGATTTAAATAAAGATATTAAAGCAATTGCCTACGATTCTAGAAACGTTACAAAGGATGGTATATTCGTTGCGATTTCTGGTTTTCAATTTGATGGACATGCTTTTATTCATAATGCAATTAAACAGGGGGCTTCGGTTATCATCTCTGAAAAAGCGATAACAGTTGATAAAGGGATAACCGTTTTAAAAGTAGCTAATTCAAGAAATGCGTTAGCAAATGTCTCCAGTAATTTTTATAATAATCCTACAGAAAACCTAAATTTGATTGGTATAACAGGGACAAATGGGAAGACATCAACTACTTATTTTGTTAAATCTATTTATGAAGAAGCAAGAAAGTCCATTGCGCTTATTGGTACACTAGGAACCGTGATGAATAATAAAGTAGTTAAAAATAAAAACACAACGCCTATGTCATTAGATCTTCAATATTTCTTCTCAGAAATGGTCACGGAAAAGATCGATAATTGTATTATGGAAGCATCATCCCATGCAATAAGCCTACAGCGTGTAGCATATAGTAAGTTCAATACGGCAATTTTTACAAATCTATCACCTGACCATTTAGAACTCCATAAAAATATGGAGGAGTATTTTGGGGAAAAAGCAAAGTTGTTCAAAATGACCAGCGATTACAACATTATAAATGCCGATGATTACTATGGACAACAATTGATTGAAATGGTTAAGAACGATAATCCAAAGTTAATCACGTATGGTATTCATAGTAAAGCAGATATCTGTGCAACGGATATCCATTATGCTTTCGATCATACTCTATATACAGTTAATACCCCGACTGGCAGTGTAAGAATTAAAGTAAATTTACCTGGGGATATTTATGTGCTCAATAGCCTAGCAGCTATTGCATGTGCTTATAGTAATGGTATTCCATTGGAATTAATACAATCGGGTATAAACAATATCAAAACAATTCAAGGACGATTTGAAGTTATCTATGAAAAAGATGATTTCAAAGTTATTGTCGATTTTGCACACACGGAAGACGCACTCCAAAAAACATTAAGTATTATGAGACCCTTCGTTAAAGGAAAAATCATATTAGTGTTTGGCGTATACGCTGATACAAGTGAGAATGGAACAGAAAAACGACAAGGTATGGGTAGGGTTGCAGCTGAATTTGCTGACTTTTCTATTGTGACACTTGATAATCCAAAACAACATAATCCATCCATTATGATAAATGAAACAACAGAAGCTATCATTCGTAACAATGGTGACTTTGAAGCAATACCAGACCGAGAAAAAGCAATCCAGCATGCAATCCGTATTAGCAAAGACAATGATATGATCGTAATTGCTGGTAAGGGGCATGAGACAACACAAATTATAGGAGATACAGAAATTCCTTTTAATGAAAAAGAAATTATTTTAGATGCCTTAGCTGAAAAAGTTTCACTCTAATAAATATTTTAATAACCGGTGGTGGTATAATGACAGACAAAAAGCTAGGTGTGATTGGCGGAATGGGTTCTTTAGCCACAAAAGTATTTTTTGAGAAAATAATAGAAAATACGGTTGCATCCAAAGACCAAGATCATATCGATATGATTATTCTTAACCATGCTACATTGCCAGATAGAACCAAGGCTATTTTAGAAGGTAAAGAATTGTCTTTCTTAAATGTAGTCAAACCAGATATTGAACTTCTGGAAAAGGCAGGAGTAGAAAATATAGCTATCCCTTGTAATACATCGCATTATTTTTATGAACAAATGCAAAATATGACAAAAGTAAACATTATTAATATGGTCCGTGAAACTGCAGCGTTTATTAACAAGAGATATGGAGAGAATAGTAAAGTTGGTATTTTAGCTACAGATGGCACAATTGCTACTGGTATATATGAAAGAGAATGCTTGAATTTTAACCTTAGGCCGTATCACCCGAGTGAATTCGATCAACAAAGAATTATGCGTACGATCTACAACATCAAAGCAGATGTTAATTATCAGCCTTATGAGTTGGAGGATATGATTCAACATCTGATTACAAATGAAAATTGTTCGTCTGTAATTTTAGGTTGTACAGAATTATCTTCTGTCTACTTAGATCCTGAGATTAAAAAATATTGTGTAGACCCGATGGAAGTCCTTGTAGAAAATTCAATTATCTTATCTGGAAAATCACTTAAGAGCTCCATTTTAAATCGTCACCACACCATTAGTAATCCGTAATTTAGGGGGAATTAAATTGTGTTGAAATTAAGCCAGAATGTAACGTTCGAATCTTTCATTAGAGACTCCTTCAAGGATGGTACGTACCATAGAGAATTAAGGTTAACTGATAGTGAAGTTGAAAATGTCAAAAAGATTTTTCCAAACGCCAGCATGAAAGCCATAGCGGAAACTGAATCATTGGATAAGAAATGGTATGAAGTAAATCTTAAGAATCCGCACATGTAAATTCTCCAAGACAAGTCAAACGAAAAGGCTATGATACAATATCATAGCCTTTTTCATTATACCTATAATCTATAAGCTAATACCTTTACAGTTCAAATGGAAACAATCTATTCCTCACCTGTATTCAAGATAATTATTTCCACTCTTCTGTTTTCCCGCATATTCGCTTCTGTATCATTCGGTACCCTCGGTCTTGTCTCACCATATCCAGCTATTGAAAAGCGAGATTCATCAATATTAAACTCCTCAATCAAATACCGTACGACACTACTTGCTCGCCCACCAGAAAGTTCCCAGTTTGATGGATAACGAAAACTGCTCATCGGTCGGCTGTCCGTATGCCCTTCAACCTTTACTTCATTAGGGATTTCCATAAGCAGATAGCCGATTTCTTGCAAAAAGGGCTCCCCTTCTTCTAGAATGTCTGCTTCACCAGATTCGAAAAAAATGCTGTCCTGTAACACTAATACAATGCCTCGTTCTGTTCTATTAGCGGTAATAACCTCATTTAAATCATTTTCATTCAAATAGGATTCGATATCTTCTAATAAACCATTTAATGGATCTTCCTTTTCTGCCTCTTCTTGATTCATCACCTCTTTATCCTGTGATGGAAATTCAAATTCATTCGGCATTTCCCCCAAATCATCATCTTGGTTAATTTGCTCTGTTGGATTATCCATCGGCACAGCTGATGAAGAGAAATCAAGTATCATTCTATCTTGAAAAGATTGCGATATCGCTTTAAATTTATTCAAATCAATTTGTGACATGGAGAATAATAAAATGAAGAAAACGAGAATTAGGGTAACCATATCTGAGTATGTAACCATCCATTTCGGTGTACCTCTCTCATTCCGTTTCCTAGTTTCTCTACGTTTCATTAATGTTTTCCTCCGTAAAAAATCTAGATTAATCGTTTATCAAAATACGCTTCAAGCTATAAAATTCAATTTCTATAACTGTTTGTACACCTTTGCTATATATTATTTATATCGGCAATAATCTTACAAAGTTAATATGGATTCCAATCTTTAAAGATTTCAATATATATCTTATGCGTTTTCTTCATTGGGTATTTAATGGTTACTTGAGCTTCTTATTTCACAAGAGCAGGGAACGTGTATTACGTTGCACATCAAAAAACCGTAAAGCACGGTGCTAAACGGTTAGGTGACCTATTTATCTTGTTCTTGTCGCCATTTATTAAATTCAAGATATTCCTTAAATTGTTCTTTAGAAACCCCAGACTCCATTGCCTCTTTTACTATTTTCATCCATTCACTATCTAACTCTGTTTCAACTATCGAATTACTATCATTTATCAAATCGTTCACAGAAACGCCTAACACTTGACTGATTTTCTCGATAAACTGGATCGATGGGTTTGACTGAAGGTTTCGCTCAATCGAGCTTAAATAGGACTTCGCTACTCCCGCTTTTTCAGCAAGCTCTGAAATCGTCATCCGTTTTTCTTTTCGTAATTGTTTGATTTTTTCACCGATCAAGTTCTTCACCTACTTTCTCTGCGAATTATATCATAATTACGGTGAAGAGTTCTATTGTTAGCAAAAATTAAATCAAACTTATATCTTTTTACTTGCACTATTCAGAAACTGCTGAACTTCCTCTAACGATATACCTAGTTTTTTCGCACTTTTTATTAATGTAATCCATTCTTGATCAAACGCAACAATTTCAATTACCTTATCCACAATTCCGCCTCCATCACTAATCCAGATAATTTAGTTATTACCAGTAAGGCTTTTGACTAAAAATCCTGCCTCAACCTCAAACGCGATTACTTATAACAATCAATACATAAGCATATTTTACTATATATTTAGCATTAATTGGGTGACTTGTTTTGTCATATAGACACTAGTTTTGTAGTATAAGAAATTAAAATTGTTACTTATTTCGCACGCTATCCGTACACCTTTCCCACCTGATAAATAAGTACTATAATGCTCTTTTTCTATTGTAAAAATAGATTATCGTACCTGCTAATAACAGAATCAGCCCGCTAAGAAGAAAGTTAAAAATGTCGGTTGCTGTACTTGGAAGTGGAGAACCGTCGTGAGGCGAGTTTTCTCCACTGCTAACTGCGCCAGCAATAGATTGTTCATCTCGGTCATCGCTTTCCCCTTCGGCTGTAAACAGCAGATAAAAATTTGCATTCAATCCTTGAAAATCGTTACCCAAATGTTCTGGAAATCGCACTGTGAATTCCAACGTCTCTTCACGGGAACTCTCTAACGTACGAGCGGCTAATCCATTAAAATCTTGCAGCTTACCATTGTATAGGATTTCATCCGAGTCACTGATTTCCAGTAATAATTCATTATAAAGTTTCATTGAATCCCCATATGGTCTAACGGATACGAAATAATCAAAATCCAATATACCGTTATTTTGTACAACAACAGATCTTGGAGCCCAATCTCCAGGTTTCATGTTATCAATGTTAAGTAGTACTTCTTCTGGTAAAATATCAATTGTTATTTCATCAGCAGCAGAAACCGATGATGGATTTGTTATATTCATAGAGAAAGCACTTAGTACAATTAATAGTAACGGAATTATTTTTGGGAGTTTCATAAGCACCTTCCTCGTATCATTGACATGTATGCCTATTTTGCATCTGCAACATTCTCTTTTTCTTCTAATTTTCTTAACGCTCGCCATATCGTAAATCCAGAATAGCCTAGCATCAATATTCCCGGAACGATCATAAATACAATACTTCCATTAGGTGATTGAGCAAAACTACCGACGTATCCAACGTAAGGAATAGTGAATCCCTCATATGCACCTACAACATTATCTGCCAAAACTGGATTGCTATCTACAGCATTATTATTATCACCTTTTGTCGTATAAAGAACACCGCTTCCTGTTTCTTTTACCTCTGTAATCCTATGCGTAATCAGTTTATTGTCTTCTTCCATAAACGTAATGACATCGCCTTTTACGAAATTGCTTTTTTCTTCTTCTGTAATAGAACGTACAGCAATTATTGATCCTGTTTGAATATCAGGTTCCATTGACCCAGAAAGCACCGTCTTCAATTGATAGCCAAATACCTCTGGTTCCCCACCTGTCAACTTAGTTGATAGTACAAGAGCTGCTACACAAATCAGTAAAATCACAAGAACATTTGAAACAATTCGATTTATCCACTTTAAGACTTTCCTTGCTTTCATTCTTTCTCACCTTCCTGTTCGTTTGTTATTTCTTCTTTATTCTCTGCTTCTTTAAGATTTTGTTCTTTGCTTTTCACTGACGCGTTTGCCTCTTCTTTAACCTCTTCAACTTCCGTTTCGACTTCTTCTTCAATTACCTTTTCTTCTTTATCTTTGTCTTCTTTACTTTTATCTTCCTTTTTTTCTTCCGTACTTTCGGTTTCCTCTACAGTTGATTCGGATTCAACTTGCTTCACACCATTATCTTTCGTTTCATTCGTTTGCGGTTTTGACTCTTTTTCTTCTGTATTCTCAGTACTTTTATCTAGAGGATTTTCTTCTTTATCAGCCGTTTTCGAGGAAGGACAATTTATCTTTATCCACTTACTCCAAATCGTTTTACTACTAGAATCCCCAGCAATCTCTTTTGTCGTAAATACATAGACTCCAGGTGAACTTGCTTGGAAATTAAGTTTGGTTGATTTTCCTTTATCAAGCGGAGGGATTACCCCTTCACCTTTACCTAATTTTAGTTTCTTTCCGTGTTTTTCTGGATTTCCATTTTCAATATAATACACGTGATAAGAACTGCTTTCTTTCATATCTCCAGGTCCAGTGTTTTTTATATCTGTAGAAATTTTTACGGCCTTACAAGCTTTTATGTTGTCATTTCCTTTGGAGGTAAAACGTAAATAGCTATCCGGGTCTTCCCAAGTGCCAATCGTTACATCACCTGATGTTTCTTTCGAATTCGTAAAGTGTGCTGCTGTATCGGAAGTTACATAGTTAATTGAAAATAGAAGAACATACCAAATTAACGAAACTTTTAATAGCAGGAATAGCAATTGATTCTTTTGTTTAAATTTATTTAAACGACTCATTCGCAAACCTATCTCCGCCTTTCAAAATATCTACCTTTTATACATATTCATTAGCATGTAACTTTACGTTTTATGCTAATGAATATGTATAAATTTAATTTAGAAGGAGAATGAAAATACAATCTCCCTCTACATGCAATTACTTCATTCATTATTTATTGAAAATTAGGTTTCCCATCCCTTTGAATCGCCTCAAACTCCCATTTCAGTTTTAGGGAATCTTGTTGAAAATGATTTTGGTTCTTGTCATTTTCTACAAAACTGAATCGTACAGTAAATTTTTTAGGATTACTTTTCACCGTGAAATCTTCTAAAATCGTTTTTGGGTTATCAGTCAAATCCGCAAGCGTTTCTTTAAATACTACGTTCTCTTTTCCATTCACATGATATAAATATTCTACAAGTATGTGATCACCTAAATCGTCTCCATTATTTTTTTCGCCCTTGTCAATAACTTCGTAGGAGGAATTCAAGATAACTTCCTTCATGTCTACTGTTCCGTCATTTGTAAGTTCAAAATTTCCATTAATGGTGTCACCAGGGACGATGTTTTCTATCTTAATGATGGATTCCTTGTTTATCCCTAAGTCCAAGAGTCCCGCTGCAAACGTATTTGCAGTTTCCTCTGTATCTTTAAAGTAGGCAAATGTTCCACCCGTGACTAAACTGATACCTAGTGCAGCAGTAATGAAGCTGACGGTTAAACTTTTTTTTATGTTCAATAAGATTCTCCTCTCATGGGTTTATTGATTAGCTTATGATTATGGTATTTTTAATTTGATACTTATGTAGGAGGAGAAATACTCTCCTCCGGTTTCAACTTATCTAAGTTCGCCTTCTGTTTGATGAGCTGTAAATGTCCATTCAAGCTCTAATTTATCCCCTTGGAATTCATTTTGGTCTTCACCATTATCAACAAATTCGAATGCTACGTACATATTGTCACTTGTACCAGCTGATAAGCCACTATCTTCACCATTCAATCCAAAGAAATGAGTCACCCAACTTTGGACGTTTTCTACGCCATCAGGAGTCTGATTTTGAAGATCATATAAAGTTGTTTCAGAAATTACATCATTATAATCTCCAATAACCCAGCCATCGCCAGTTTTATCCGCATTTTCTAGGAATAGTACTTTAATATGTTTAGCAAAATCATCAGTATTGTCACCCTTCGCATCAATAACATTAGTTACTGTAGATATATCAACTGTTGAAATATCAAGTGATCCTTCATTTCCTAATACAAATTCACGAACCATTATATCTCCAGGTTTTAAATTATCTACATCAATAATTACAGTTGGATCTACTGATAAATCTAAAGTACCTGCTGCAAACGTATTATTCGTAGTTTCCGAGTCACTAAAATAAGCAAATACGCCCCCACCGATTAATCCTAATCCTAATACCGCTGTTGCTACCCCTGCACCTAATTTTTTCTTTAAACTCATTGTAAAATTCCTCCTTTAATTTTATAAAATGATTTCTTAAAAACTTGGCATGTGAAAAGATTCCTAAATGGAAACCTAAGCAACATGCAAAATGGGAATTTTTATATCCCACGTAGCTAACACTCAATTGTCGCTGTTCGCTCATAAGCTACTACTTTTACTGCTAAAACGAATACTATTTAACGAACGAAGCTGGATACAGCAACAACCCTCCTTTCATATGTAACCTGACAAACCGCTATCGTTCTTTATTAGCTGTTTTTAATTCTTAATAACGAACGATTTAATTGGAGTATAATTTATTTTCCTCAAATAAGAAACACTCAAATTCGTTCATTTATCCGTTATAAAGAACTATTTACTTTTAAATTCTCCCGTTTTCTTAAATATACTGACATTTTTAATTTTTTTAATTATTTAACGACCTTTATAATGAACAACAGTTTTTTTCTTTCAAACACCCTACTCTTTTTTGATAATTCGTTTAAAAATTTAGCCTTTAAAGTATCGTTTAAATTGGCTATACTTAATGTAAGCCTAATCATAAGGAGCATGTCCTATGAAGAAAATTTCGTTGTTTATTATTGTTATCGGTTTTGCATTCCTTGCTTTTGGTGGATTTCAATGGTATCAAACGGAAACGGCGCAAAAAGAAAGCATCGCTGAAGCACAAGCTTTGCTTGATGATAAAGCATCTTTCATTTCTGCCCCATCCAAAGATCAATCTGAACTAGCTAAGGATTTCTCGCCAGATACTGGGGAAACAGTTGGTATCCTACATATTCCAAAATTGGAGGCAGACCTTCCAATCGTTGAAGGTACACATGAGGACGAGCTTGCTAAAGGTGTCGGACATTATCAAGGGACTGCCTATCCTCTGCAAAACGACCAAATTGTATTATCTGGACACCGGGATACAGTGTTTCGTCGAATGGGAGAACTAGAGATTGGTGATATATTAACAATTCAATTACCTTATGGAGAATTTTCCTATGAAATTACAGATACCAAAATAGTGGATGCTGATGATCGTACAATTATTGTTCCGCATGATGAGGAAGTGTTAACATTAACAACCTGCTACCCTTTTTCATTTATAGGTAGTGCACCAGACCGGTATATTATTACTGCGCTTCCAGTTTCTAATGACATAAATGAGTAGACTTGCAATTTTCTATTAGAAACCTAAGGCAATCGCACGCCTTTAGCGAATGTCTTAGTTGCGCTGATGTGGAAAGAAATATGCAATCACTTTCTTTTCTGCCAAAAAAAATCTATACAGCACTTATGAAATCTTCATACATTTTTCATAGACTAAATTCACTATTTCGTTTATAATTTATCCAAGATTTGATATTTTTTTACATCATTCATCATTAAGAAGTCCTATAATTTTTACATTTTAATAAAGAGGAGAATACACGTGGTATCAAGATCTGACAAAAAACAAAATAAGAAAAAACGGAAATGGCTGCGATGGGTCGTAGGAATCGTAGTTGGATTATTTTTGCTAATTGGGGGATTTGTATTTTATTTATGGAATGAAGTGGGGGCAACGATTGAAACGATGCATAATCCATTAGCGAGAGACGAAGATCCGGATCGCCAAAAGCAAATCGATTCGATTTTTTCAAATAAAGACTCGCTAAATGCTTTACTTTTAGGTGTAGATGAACGTTCAGGAGATAAAGGTCGTTCTGATACAATGATTCTAATGTCCATAAATCCAAAAACAAATGAAATCATCATGCTTAGTATTCCGAGAGATACATATGTAAATATCCCGGGACGCGGTATGGATAAAATCAATCACGCGTATGCATTTGGTGGAGTTGATTTATCTGTTCAAACAGTAGAAGAAGCTTTTAATTTACCTGTTCATGTTTATGCGAGAGTGAATATGGAAGGATTTCAACAAGGAATTGACGCTTTAGGCGGAGTTACAGTTAACAACAGCTTGGCGTTTTCAAGTGGTGGACACACGTTCCCTGAAGGCCAAATTAGCCTGAATGGCGAAGAAGCACTTGACTATATTCGTATGCGTTATGAAGACCCGCGTGGCGATATGGGGAGAAATGAACGGCAACGTAATGTTATTGCTGCAGCAATGAATGAAGCAGCTAGTTTTTCCAGCATTACAAAGGTCGGAGAGATTCTTACCATTTTAGGCGATAATGTACAAACAGATTTAGATATGAAGAAAATTCAAACGTTATTTACAGACTATGCTGGTGCTAGACGAAGCATCACTACAATGGAGATAAATGGATCGGGACAAACTATTGGTGGTGTTTGGTATTATATGGTTCCAGATGAAGAGTTTAGCCGAATCACATCAGACATAACAGCTCATATGGAAGCAAAATAACAATACCCGTAATTACTAGAAAAGTCACCTGTATCTTGAAATAAACAGTGTGGCTTTTCTTCTCTGGACAAACTAATAAACTTATTTAACTAACATCTTTTCAGTTAAATAAGACTTGGGGGAATTGGTATGAAACGAATTATTATTTTATTTGCATTTCTACTCATTCTAGGTGCATGCTCTGAAAAAGATCAAGCAACACCGAATGATCGCTTTCAAGACTATGTAACACACTGGAACGAACTTAAATTTGATGAAATGTATGATTTATTTTCTGTAAATGCAGCTAATACATACTCTGAAGAACAGTCTGTATTACGCACACAAACTATCTATGAAGATATAGGTGTATCTGACCTTGAAGTGAGTTTTGAGGAATTAACGGAAGAACAGTTGGACGTAGCTATGGAAGAAGGAACGGCAACTATTCCATTTTCTGTCCAATTAGAAACACTTGCTGGACCGGTTAGTTTTGAACATGAAGCAACCCTTATTCAGCAAGATGATGAAACAGAAGATGAAGATTCAAAGAATTGGTATATTGAATGGGAAACTGGCTTTATCTTTCCTGATTTAAAAGAAAATGGTCAAATTCGTATACAGACAACGAATCCAAAACGCGGAGAAATTCTTGACCGTAATCAAATGCCACTAGCGATTAATGATACGATTTATGAGATTGGTATTGTTCCAGGCAATCTGGGTGACAATCCTGAACAGTCAAAACAGAAGGTTGCGGATCTTCTAGGAATGAGCACTGAAACAATCGATACGGCTTTGAACGCGGGATGGGTTGAGGATAATTTATTTGTCCCACTAAAAAGTGTACTTCCAGAAGAATCTTTTCTGTCCGAATTGTTAGCCATTGAAGGTGTCCAATCACAGGAAATTACTGGTCGTGTTTATCCTGCAGGTGAAGCAGCAACTCATCTTGTCGGTTATATCCGTAATGTAACATCCGATGATTTAGAAACACTTGACGCTGATCAGTACAGTGCAAACGACAAAATAGGGTCACGTGGGTTGGAACAGCTTTATGAAGAACAGCTAAAAGGAAAAAAAGGTGTAAGTATTCTTATTGCAAATGAGAATGAAGAGGATATTGTTCTTGCTGAGATTCCTGTTGAAGATGGAAAGACTATTACGACGACCATTGACATTAATATACAAGAAAAAATATTCAATACGTTTGAAGAAGATGCTGGTACAGCTGCTGCAGTTGATCCAAAGACTGGCGAAACGTTAGCGCTTGTAAGCAGTCCTTCCTTCGATCCGAATGAAGTTTTATATGGTACATCTGGTAACCTTTGGGGCGAATTAGAGGAAGACGAACGAAACCCTGTACTCAACAGATTTTCCGCTACCTTCGCACCTGGTTCTGTAATTAAACCAATTACAGGATCAATTGGATTGTCAAATGGTTCCATTGTGCTTGGTGAAGGTATAGAGATTAACGGCCTAACATGGAGTAATGGAGAAGGCTGGGGAGATTATGAAGTTCGTCGAGTTTCTACTTCTAACGGTCCTGTTGATCTTGCCGATGCATTAATACGCTCCGATAATATCTTTTTTGCGAGAAAAGCAGTTGAAATGGGTGCCGAAGCATACACAACTGGATTAAAAGACTTTGGCTTTGAAGAGGACTTCCCTTTTGAATACCCAATAACCGCATCAACTATTTCATCAAGCGGCAAATTAGATGATGAAGTCTTGCTAGCAAACGCTAGTTATGGACAAGGTGAGCTGGAAATGAATGTCCTTCATTTAGCAATGACGTATGCACCATTCTTAAATGATGGAAAAATGGTGAAACCAACCTTGCTTACAAGTGAAGAAACTGGACAAGTGTGGAAAGATGAGTTAGTTACTTCTGAACATGCAAATGCGATAAAGGATGCACTAAGAAAAGTTGTTACAGATGGTACTGCTCGAAACGCACAGGATGCAGATTTTCCGATTTCGGGGAAAACCGGTACTGCTGAGTTGAAATTAACGAATGATTCATCTGGTGATGAAAATGGTTGGTTTGTTGGCTACCCTACAGATGATCAAGATATGATTATTGCAATGATGGTTGAACAGGTACAAGATAAAGAAAGTGGTCTCGCTACGAAAAAGGTTACAGATGCATTTAAGGCAATTAAATAAAGCTATTCGTATTGAACCTTTCAACCACCAAAAATCTACTTCTCAATATGTGAGAAGTAGATTTTTTTGTAAGAGAATAACCTATTTAGAATTAGTTCATTACAGTAAGCGCTTACTTTAAATCGATTTATAATAGCTTTGTCAGTTTATAAAATGCATCTTCATCATATTTATCTAAAGCAATGTCAATTAATCTTTTAACATTTTCTCTTTCCATTTCACGAATAAAAAGAAGGGTCATTTTTTCTTGCTCTGTTTTAATTATGTTAGCGTCATCGTTTTGGTAATACGTTTCTGCGATAGAATGTAGCTGCTGAAGGAAATCAGGAATGGAGATGAGCTTGGACATTGTTACATTTACAACGTCTTTTCCGTTTTGAAAAGCAAAAACCGCATCTAGATTCTCCACTTTTTTCGTTTTACGGTTAATTCGAATCTCATTAGCTTCTACAGGAATAAATTGATAAACTTTTTTATTAATCACTACCGAAAAATATTGATATGCAAGTATAACTCGGACGTATTCCTCTTCTGTTTTAATGTAATACGGCTTTAGCATTTTAACAGTTACCATAGTTTACACCTCCTAGTTTTATAAACCTGTCAATCTAAATTTTCAGTTAATTAATTTTACACGAAATTATAGAATTATACAAGTGAAAATTTCATGGCACATACATAGATGTGCTGTACCTACTTCCCATAATTGAATACATAGTTAAAAGAAAAACCCAATCAACCTGACTGGGATTTTCTATGCTGAAACTTATACAACTGCCTGAGATACTATTTCCTACTTCATTTCCGGTATTACTCGAACTTCCCGGTCCATTGTTGAGTTACATAATGGACATGTTGGTTCTTCAGCAAAACTGAATGACTCTCTCATCCAGCCTTGACAGTCATCACTAGTACATGACCATACGTTTGTTTCCACCTCTGGAACCGGTTCTCTTGGTCCGCGAGAAAATGACATGATAGCATCCCCTTTCCTTCTACACTACTTATTATACTCCTTTTTCAGCATCAATGTAAGGGTATCTGAAATGAATCAACTATGCTTCTTGCTTTACCAGGTTTTCAAATACCTGCAGTGCTTTTGGCTGGAACTCATGGTAATTTTTAATGATAGAGAACTTTCGCTTTATTGGTGTACCCTCAACAAAGATTCTCTGGATTTTTTTAAGTTTTTGTTCCTTTTTAAATGTTAGATTGGAAAGCAAGCTTATCCCAAGGCCGGATTCAACCCCTTCTTTGATCGTTTGTGTGCTTCCAAATGTTAAAATCCTTTTTGGCTCTAAATTACTTCGTTGAAAAAAATCCTCAAGCATTTTTCTCGTTCCAGAACCTTCCTCGCGAATAATCCATGTTTCATTTTCTAAATCTTTTATAGAAATACATGCTTCCTCTTTAAAGGATTGGCCTGTCCCAGCAATTATATACATTTCATCTGTCGCAAATTGCCGGGTGGAAACCTGATGATGTGTAAAATTTCCCTCAACTAATCCAATATCGATTTCATGCTGTACAAGTTTTGCTCCAATGTCTTCTGTATTCCCTATTGTTACAGTTGGAATGATATTAGGAAATTCTTCTTGCAATTTAGCTAAAAACCTCGGAAGAACATACTCGCCAATTGTGTAGCTGGCTCCAATTTTCAATTGACCGCTTGGTTCATTTTCTAAATCAGAAACAAGAATTCGCATCTGATCATAGTTACGTAAAATTTTCTGGGCATATTGATAAACAATTTCTCCAGCTCTATTCAGTTCTACAAATTTATTACTTCTTTCTAGTAGTCGAACACCAAGCTCTTTTTCTAAAGCTGCAATATATTGACTGACTGCCGGTTGTGACATGTGTAATTCCTTGGCAGCTCTTGAAAAGTTTTTCCGCTGTGCTACTTCCTTAAAAACAATCAAATGCTGATCCACTAAAATATCCACCTCTTTCAATAGTATGAATCAATGCTAGGCTAAAGAACCATTATTCTCATTACGAATGAAAGATATTCTGACCGACTCTATTAACCCTTAGGAAAGTTTAATAATAAAGTTTACTTATTATTGTTATTCTAATAATTTATTTTCCTTATTATACAACTGGATCTATAATTGTGTATAGAATAATGAAATGAGGAATGAGAATGAGTACATTAACGAACAAATCCAATCATTGGAAAAGTCTTCTGTTAGGTATTGGATTTACATTTATTTTTGCTTTGGCTGGCTATTTACTATCCTTAATTCCCGGATTAAACCGAGTTGGTCCATTAGCTTGTGCAATCCTTTTGGCAATCGTTTATCGTCAAGCTTTTGGTTATCCGGAATTTTTTCGAAAGGGTATTGAGTTTTCATCAAAATATTTATTACGTTTAGCAATTATTTTATATGGATTAAAATTGAATATCGATGTAATTTTCCAGGATGGAATTGGTCTTCTTGTAAAAGGAGCAATAACCATTGTCTTCGCTATTTTAGTCACTGTGTATTTGGCAAAATTATTTAAAGGGAACACTCAGATTGCACTGTTACTCGGTGTTGGAACTGGAATTTGTGGTGCAGCTGCAATTGCGGCAGTAGCACCTATTGTAAAGGCCAAAGCAGAGGATACAGCAATCAGCGTCGGGATTATCGCATTAGTCGGTACTGTTTTCTCCATTATTTACGCTTTATTGTTGCCGATTCTTCCAATCTCTGATGTGCAATACGGCATTTGGTCTGGTCTAAGCTTACATGAGCTAGCACACGTAGCATTGGCTGCAGATCCTGCAGGTGAAGAAGCACTCGCTATGGCGCTTTTAGCTAAGCTTGGGCGTGTATTCTTATTAGTACCGTTATGCTTTGTCATGATTCTTTGGATAAGGAGCCGTAAATCACAAGCCGGGGCTGATCATGCAAAAGTTAAATTCCCTATGTTTTTATTAGGCTTTATCGCAATGAGTATTATTGGAAGCTATGTTCTTGGAAATGCGATTCCAGTAACAGACAGTGTTATGAATGGTATTAGTATTGCTACGACCTTCATCTTAACCTCCGCAATGGTTGGATTGGGGCTAAACGTCAGCTTAAAGGATGTGAAAAGTAAAGCACTTCGTCCGTTCTATGCAATGTTAATCACATCTGTGCTCGTATCAGTATTGATGTATTGGATTGCAGGTATTTAAAATAACTCACTATCACAGAGATTGAAAAAAGTGAGCTGCATTTCATCTTGCAGCTCACTTTCATTAGCTTATTTTGATAACGCAAATTTCTCAATCGCTTTAGCAACACCATCATTATTATTCGTATCTGTCTCGTGATTTGCTACTTTTTTAATCGCTTCTTGTGCATTTCCCATTGCAACACCAATACCGGCTTCTTGAATCATCTTGATGTCGTTTAGACTATCGCCAACAGCCATTACTTCATCCATCGTTATACCGATCTTATTACAAAGGAATTGTAGTGCTCTCGCTTTACTTACACCTTTCGGATTGACCTCCACATTTATTGGCAGGGAATTCGTTAACTCCAGCTCCTCATACTTGGAAAGCTCCGAAATCATAATATCTAATTTCTGTTTTTCTTCAGATTGGCAGCCAAACTTCAACCATTCATAGTCATTGAAATTACCTGGAGTTTCTTCTCGAAATACACCGCTTGTAGAGATCATCCACATCTCTACCCCGACTTGTGTACCAAGATTATACATTTTCTCGATTAACGCCGCATCCAAAAGATGCTGATCCAATAGTTCTTTTTCTACTGTCCATATTTGTCCACCATTTGCAGTTATTAAATAAGATTGAAGCTGCAGCTGTTCTGCGTATGGGTAGCACGTATGAATCCCACGCCCTGTACTTAGGACTACATGAATCCCTTTTTCCAAAGCCTGCTTTATCGCCATTTGTGTACGATGAGATACTTCGTGATCACTTGTTAATAATGTCCCATCCATATCTAGTGCAATTAACTGAATAGCTTTCTTTTCTACTGTCATTTAAATGCTCCTTTTCTTTACATGGTTTGTCTTTTCATCTGATTATCCTTTTCAAAAAATTTCGTTGTAATAAAAGGAATAAACAGTAATACAATTACAATGATAAATAATAATTGAATATTGTAGAAATCAACTATAAATCCACCAAGAACAGGTCCAATCATTCTTCCTAATGCCGCAATACTATTAACGATTCCTTGATAAAATCCACTACGTCCTTTTGGAGAAAGCTTGTTTGCAAGTGTTGGAATGGCTGGCCACACAAGGACCTCACCTATTGTTAAGATGACCATTGCAACAGCGAACATTGTAAAATTCTCAGCAAACATGGCAATCGTGAAGGAAATTATCAAGATACAGGTTCCAATATGAATATGCTGTTTTGGTGAAGTTATTCTATCTGTAAACCATTTTACCAGAGGTTGCGCCAGAACGATAAGAAAACCATTTATTGCCCATAGAGAACTATATTGTTCAAGCGGGATGCCAATCGATTGTGTATGGGAAGCAATTGTTGACTGCCATTGACTATATGCAATCCATACAACCAAGAATCCACTACATAAAATTAGTAATGAAATAAAAGCAGTTTTATTGTGAATTTTTGCCCGCTGCTCAAGGACTGACGTATGCATTTGACGATCTTTTGACTGATCCATTCCTTTGAACGTAAACAGTACTAACAGGAAAAAGAGAATAAACACAAGCGCATTTGCAATAAAAATATAATCAAATGAAAAGCTTGCCACATAGCCCCCAAGTGATGCTCCAAGTGCTACACCTAAATTCTGGGCAACATATACGGCATTAAATGCTCGACGGCCACCGTCTGGCCATAGGGAACCAGCCATCGCAAACATAATTGGCCAAGTGATACCATTTCCAAACCCAATAATAATTAATAAAATGGAGTAAGCCACGATACCATGATTAAACGCTAGAATAACGGAAGCAATCATTGCTAGAAATGTTCCTGCAAGAATTGTTTTATACGCACTATACTTATCATAAAGTGCTCCGCCAAGCAAGTTTCCCACAATGGATGCGCCTTGATTGAACATTAAAATGAACCCAGCAAAAGCAAGACTTTTACCAAGCTCATTATGCATATATATCGTATTTAAAGGCCATAGAAAAGAGCCACCAGTTACGTTGATTACAGTTGCAATCACTAGCAGCCAAATATACCTAGGCATATTTATCATCTTCCTTCATTCATGATTAACTAGACCAGTTTAATCCATTTCAGGACGCAAATCAATACTTCCTAGCAGTTTATTTCATCCAGAGCAAGTTAAACGAATTAATTATCAAAAAGGCAGATCATAAATAGATGAATTTCCAAGAGAAACTCAGCTGTTAATAATAGATTGATTCACATGAATTCCTATCATAAACAAGCAATTGCGATTTGGATTCCTTTAATTAAATCAGCATCAGCCCAGCTTGGTATATCTCTTTCAACCGCTAGCGGATGAGATGCCGGTATATGAATAAAGCCAGAAGGCACTTTTCGACCATTCTCCTCAAAATAATGCAAACCATGATACATGACATTATTACATAGGTAAGCTCCTGCTGTGTTCGAGATTTTCGCTGGTAACCCAAGCTTTTTTAACGATTCTACTATTTCATGGATTGGGAGCTTACTAAAATAACCGTCCGGACCACTTTCAAAGATTCTCTCTCCATTCGGCTTATATCCGAGATTATCAACTGGGCCATCATTACAATTAATCGCAATTCGCTCGGGCGTAATCTGATTACGCCCTGCTGCTAAACCAAGTGAAATGACAGCGTCAGGCTTATGCTTCTTCAACAATTCAATGAATTGCTTACCTGATTTATTAAATTCAACTGGTAAAACTTCACCGATAATTTGATAATCGTTTATTCTTTGACCATGCAGTTCATTAACAATCATTTCTGTTGGATTGATTGCGTTATTTAGAAAAGGTTCAAATCCAGTCAATAATAATTTCATTCTATTACTGCAACTCCCTCTTTACATTTAAATCTATTATACGATAAATTTAATAAATATTCGATTAACATATCTAATTCTTGTATCGCATCCTAATAATAAAAAAGGTGATCATTTAATAACCAGCTCAGCGTGATAAATAGTTTTCTACGAACAAAAGCGCAAGCGCCCGGTTAGCGACGTACTGACTGCGCCCCGTATTTTGGGGGTGGTTCGGCTTGCCGAACATTCTTACGTAGGAGATAAAGGAAACACGGCGACCGCAGGGAGTCGATGTTGACTTATCGTACGGAGGTGAGGGAAGTCTCGCTAGTCGCTGGGCGCTGGAGCTGGACGTAGCCGTTTAGGTAACTAAGTTATCCACAGCATTCAAATTTTATAGTTTTCTACTGAAAAAAGAGATGGATTTGTACCATCTCTCGTTTTATTTCTATTATCGATTTGCATGCAACTAGGCTTATCGCACGTTTTTCTGTACGACTATTACTAAAACTAAATAAGCTACCGGTAGTATTCCTGCTATCCCCACAATTGCATTCCACCCTGCTATATTCCAGATTGGTCCGACTGCAGAACTTCCAAGCGTAACACCAACATAATATGCCACTAAATACAGGCTCGATGCTCCACCTTTATGATGTGCAGCCTCCTCTGCGACAAAGGTTGCCGTCAATGAATGTGCGGTAAAAAAACCTAAACAGGATACGCATAAGCCAATTATGATTATTGGCAAGGATAAACTGAATGTCATTAAAATACCAGTCGATAGGACAAGGATTCCTATGATACGTACGACCTTAAGCCCCATCCCACCCGCTAGCCAGCCCGCAATCGGAGCTCCTATTACTCCAAATCCATAGGCAAAAAAGGTGTAAGAAATTGCTTTTGTCGAGAGTGAAAAAGGCTCTGCTTCCAGATGAAACGGCAAATAGGTCCATATAGATGTAAACGAAAGCTGGAGTACAGCCCCCATTCCAATAATCATAATAATAGTTGGATTTTTTAAATGAAAAATCATCCCTTCCAAGTCTTTACGAAATGATAGATTGCTCGCTTTAAAGAATCGAGACTTTGGCAAAAAAATAAAAACAAGTCCTACAATTAGTAATCCACCGCCTGCAAAAATATAGAATACAGTTTCCCAGGCATATATATCTGTTAGATAGCCAGCCAAAACTCTCCCAGCCATCCCGCCAAGTGCATTGCTAGCGATGTACAACGCCGTTGCAATTCCGACACTGGAACGGTCTATCTCCTCGTTTAAATAAGCAAGAGATGCAGCAGGTAATCCAGCTAGCGCAAAACCTTGAATAAACCGTAATAACACAAAAAGGTAAAACGAATCCAACATAGGAATTAATAGAAATGGGATAACCGATCCGATTAAAGAATATTTAATAATAGCTACTCTCCCAATTCGATCGGAGAAAAAACCAAGAATGATTAAACCAATAATCAAACCTACAATCGTCGCTGATAAGGTTAACGTCGCTTCTGATACAGATACTTTGAATTCCCTAACATACAACGGTAAAAGCGGCTGTACAATGTACATGCTCGCAAAAACAAAAAAGGATGCAAATGCTAAGCTTAAAGATATTTTCCAAAAATAGTAATCTTTTATATGATATTTTTGTGTATTCATTACACTACACTTCCTATGTACTTAATTATGCTAATGGTTTTAACTCTTACTATAGCACAATTTATGCAAAAATTAAAAATTATATTTCTGATTAATATGTATGGTATTTACAGTATTTCCTAGGAAATACACGGTGAAGACGGTGCAAAAGATCTACTTAAGAAGCCTTGACATGAAACCGATTGGTGTTATATAGTAATTACGAAACGAAAAGGTGTTATATGGAAGGAGCAGTTAAAATAGAAAACTTACAAGATATTAAACAAACTGTTATTGTAAATGCAACGATACAAAAAGTATGGGATACTGTATCTACATCAGAAGGTATTGCATCATGGTTTATGCCGAATGATTTTGAACCAATTGTTGGACAGGAATTCCACTTACAATCCCCATTTGGTCCATCCCCATGTAAAGTACTGGAAATAGATGAGCCAAACAAAATAATATTTTCATGGGATACAGAAGGTTGGATTATTTCCTTTCTATTAAAAGACTTAGGTAAAAAAACGGAATTTACGCTTATACATAGTGGCTGGAAAACAGAGGATACCGTTATTCAAAAAGCAAACGAGAAAAGCTCTATCATTCATGAAAGGATGAGTAATGGCTGGTCGAATATTATTCATAACAAACTTCGAAAGGTTACTGAAGCATAAGTGGCAGCACTAAAATATGATGTATTCCAAGCCATTTCTGATCCAACCAGAAGAGAAATTCTTCGTTTGCTCTCGACCAAAAAACGAGCTATCTCTGAAATAGCATCTCAATTTCCCGTTAGTCGAACAGCTATTGCTAAACACCTTCACGTACTTTCTGAGGCAAGTTTGGTAAGTGGTGAAAAGATAGGCAGAGAAAAGATTTATCAATTGCAGCCAGAACCGCTCACAGAAATAAAACAATGGTTAGCTTATTATGAACAATTTTGGACTAACAAATTATCAATTCTTAAGCATGTAGTTGAAAATGATGATGAATAGCAAATAAAGGCTTATTACATGTAATAAGCCTTTTCTCACTAGATACAAAAGGTCTAATAATATCCGCCCTCCTTATTCTATGAATTCTGAACTATACTTCTTCTTTCCACTCCATTGACTATTAAAAGAAAGTTTTATACTATAAATTCATTAGTTGGTTTAGCAAACAAATTAATGATAGCGCTACATTTTGGAAGAATAGTACTTCCCTATTTCGATTTTTTTATTGTAAGCGGATTAATAAACTTAATTTTAGGAGGAAATAGCATGGATTGGATTATGAATAATATGCCGATTATCTCACTTGTACTCGGTGTTGCTTTACTCTTGTTTTTAAATATGAAAGTGAAGCTTAATAGTGTACTAGCTCTAATCATATCAGCAATATTAGTTGGACTTTTAAATGGTATGCAGCTTACCGCAATTATTGATACGATTAAAGCCGGTTTAGGAAGTACGCTTGGAAGTTTAGCATTAATCATTGGGTTTGGTGCTGTACTTGGGAAATTAATGGTTGATTCAGGTGCTGCACAACGTATTGCTTCCACTCTATTAAATAAATTTGGCGTAAAAAATGTTCAATGGGCTCTCATTATTGTTGGTGCTATCTTTGGTATATCCGTATTCTATGAGGTTGCATTTATTATACTTGCCCCTCTCGTAATCAGCATTGCAATTGAAGCCAAGGTACCATATATGAAACTTGGGATTACAATGGTAGCGGCTACAACTTTATCTCATAGTCTATTCCCACCACAACCAGGACCAACAGCATTGGTTGAAGCTTATGGTGCGGATATGGGAATGGTCTACATGCTTGGAATTGTGGTGTTTATTCCAGCAGTTATTGCTGCCGGGATTATTCTACCAAGACTAATGAAAAATCTGGATCGTCCTGTTCCACCACTATTGGAAAAACCTAAGGAATTTACTGATGATGAAATGCCAGGGTTTGCTACAAGTGTTATCATTCCATTAATTCCTGCAATTATGATTTCCGCAGCAACAATTATAAATATGTTTATTGATGAAGGTACTTTTTTTCATGATCTAATCAACTTCCTAGGCAGTGCGGAAACAAGTCTGCTGCTTGCTGTATTAATTGCGGTCTATGTATTTGGTCTGCGCAGAGGACGTACAATGAATGAAGTAATGGATTCCTTCTCTGGTGCTATTAAGGGCATTGCTATGATTATCTTTATTGTTGGTGCTGGTGGGGCTTTTAAAGAAATCATTCTTGATTCAGGTGTAGGCGATTACATTGCTGGGATGATGGAAAACACGGTTGTCTCACCATTAATTATGGCGTGGTTTATTACAGCATTAATTCGTATCGCAACGGGTACTGGTGTTGTATCCGCAATTACGGCTGCTGGTATTGTAGGGCCTTTGATTACAACCTTTGATGTAAACCCTGTTTTAATGGTATTGGCAACAGCAGCTGGCAGTAACACAATTACACATGTGAATGATGCCTCCTTCTGGCTATTTAAAGAGTACTTCAACCTATCCATTAAAGATACATTCAAAACATGGGGATTATTACTATTCACTACATCTATTGTCGGATTGGGTATCGTTTTATTACTAGATCTATTATTCTTCTAAAGTTAAAGAGGACTGCATTCAAACTGAACGCAGTCCTCTTACTTATATTTAGCTTTCTCTCATTATCGCTTCCCGCAGCTCATTGGATTCATTCAAATCAACTATACGCTCGAGATCAAGTAATATGAGCAGGTGATTATCAACCTTCGCAACACCCTTTAAAAACGTTTCATGAATCCCAGCAACCAGTTTTGGTGCTGCCTGAATCTGATTTTGTTCAATATCTTTTACTTCTGTCGCAGCATCAACAATTAATCCGATTTGCATATTCTCAACAGAAACAACTAAAATACGGGTATCATTTGTTGTTGCCGACTCAGTAAGCATTAGTCGTTCTTTTAAATCAATAACTGGGGTTGTTTCACCACGCAATTCGGTAACGCCTTTAATAAACTTCGAAGAACGCGGAACCGCTGTAACTTCCTGCAATCTTTCAATAGAAATAACCTGCTGCACTGCAACACCAAAGGATTGATTATTTAATTTAAACACAATAAACTTTGTTACTTCCTCAGCCATTTAACTTCCTCCACTCTACTTAGGCATCAATTCATTTGGATCAATAATTAACGCAACCTCTCCATTGCCTAGAATCGTTGCACCAGATATGGCGAAAACATCTTTCAAATAATTTCCTAGTGATTTTAATACTACTTCTTGTTGTCCAATAAAGGAATCAACAATAAGCCCGGTTAGTTTTTCTCCTTTTTTCACAATCACAACAGAGTACTCTTTACTTTCATCCTCTTTCTGTGATGGCACTTCAAAAACAGTTGCCAGTGAGACAAGCGGAACTACTTTACCACGGAAATCCATAACCTTCTTCCCATGCGCAAACATCATTTGATCTTTTTCCAGGATAACTGTTTCTATAATCGAGGAAAGCGGGATTGCATAGATTTCCTTTTGCACATTTACGAGTAGTGTTGAAATAATGGATAGCGTAAGTGGCAATTGAATCGAGAATATACTTCCTCTACCCGGTTGTGACTCGATTGCAATTTGACCACCTAACGATTCAATTTTATTTTTCACCACATCTAAACCAACACCACGACCAGAAATATCAGATACTTTATCAGCTGTACTAAAACCAGATGAAAGTATCAAGTTAGCTATTTCATCTTTTGTCAGCATGTCTGCTTCAGCTGTTGTAATAATCCCATTTTCAATTGCCTTTTTCTTAACCTTTTCATGGTTAATACCAGCGCCATCATCTTCAATTTCTATGAAAACATGGTTGCCACTATGGAAAGCTCGAAGTGTCAGTTTCCCTTCTTCCGACTTTCCTGCTCGCTTTCGTACTTCCGGCAGTTCAATGCCATGATCGACTGAATTACGAATTAAATGAACTAAAGGATCACCAATCTCATCAATTACCGTACGATCAAGCTCTGTATCGGCTCCAATAATCTCCAAATCAATATGCTTTCCTAAATCTTTTGCAAGCCCGCGAATCATTCGAGGGAAACGATTAAATACTTGGTCAATTGGCACCATTCGCATCGCTAAAATAAGACTTTGCATATCGCTTGAAACCCGACTAATGTGCTCGACCGTGTCCGTTAGTTCCTGGTTCTCCATACCTTCAGCAATTACTTCCAATCTACTTCGATCAATAACAACCTCTTCAAATAAATTCAATAGATTATCAATCTTTTCCAAGTTAACACGGATCGTTTTGGAGGCATGATTCACTACAGCTGGCGCACTTTTTTCAGTAGTTGCTGCAACCTCTTCCGCCGCTGTTTGCGCATCTAGCTTTTCTTCTAAAATAGGTTCTTCTTGCTGCTCTTCAGAAACGGTTGTAGTCAAGCTCTCCATCTCTACATCTTTCACTTCTGATACTTTGCTTATGATGTCTTTTACCATCTCTGGGGCTACTGTTGATAGGAAAATCATTAAAAAGCTTTGTCCGAAATTCCCCTCCTCAATTTCTTCAACAGATGGATTGGTATGAATAATTTCTCCATGGTCCTCTAACGCTTCAAAAACCATATAAGCACGTGCACCTTTTAAAATACATTCTTCCGTCAATTCGACTGTTATTTGGTATGGTGAAAACCCTTGATCTTTTGCTTGTTCAACAATTGTAACTTGGAATTCATCAAGTCCAAGCATATCTGTTTGAACTGTGTTTACTTCTTCGGCTGTAGCAAGCCGTTCTATTTGCACATCTTGCTTGCCATTCTCGATCTGATCCAAACGATGAACTAATTCGGAAACATCTTTCTTTCCATCGTTTCCCGCTTGAATGGAACCAACCATGTCTTCCAGAGCATCAATTGCTAAGAAGATAACATCAATTATGGTCGTTGAAACATTCAATTTATGGTTGCGAATCATGTCTAGTACATTTTCCATTTTATGTGTTAGGGATGCAATATCTTCATATCCCATTGTTGCAGCCATACCCTTTAATGTATGTGCGGAACGGAAAATCTCATTCACTAAATTTAAATCTTCGGGTTGCTTTTCTAATTGAAGTATACTGTCATTAACTGCCTGTAAATGTTCTCGGCTTTCTTCCAAAAACACCTCTAAATATTGATCCGTATCCATAAAAGCATTTCCTTTCTATTTCCATTTTGTCAATTTAAGGTTGTATAAAGAGAAAATTCATGCAGTAGGGGATTCCCTTCCCTTACTCCTCCACTGCATATTAGTTGAACAGAATAAGGAGTTTACAGACTGTTCACCTTCACGTTTTTTGTATTTTCACGATTTGAAATTGGGGTATTACAGTCCGTTAACGCGTGATAAATTCTACCACGATTTTAAGCATAGTTAATTACTATACACAAAACCTTTATCATTATCTTATGTAGGTTAAAGTTCCTATCTTTTATATCGACAAAAAACACGATTTATAAAGGAGTATTTTAGGAATCCCGCAATTCTACCTAGAGGATAAACAGAAAATTAATATATTCTTTGACTCGTACCAATTACCATTGAAGCAATATGCATCAATCTAGTAATAAATATATATCTAATTTCCCTATTTTTTCAAATTCTACAGAGAGCTCCACTGCTTTTTCATAGCCTGATAAAGTAGTAGTTCCTTGCAAAATAGTTGGTGCTGTTATGTCTGTCTTGATACCATTTTGAACAATCGTTGTAGAAAGGTTACCAGCTAGCATATTTCCTAGCTCACCACTAAAGGAAGCAAGCATCTCCCCTTCCACAGCCATTCCAAACATCGCTTCACCTATCGCCGCAAAAACAGATGGGTCACCTGCAAGAATCAGCTTTCCTTTGGCATCTCCTGTAAATCCGATTAAAACGCCAAAAGATAGTGATAATGAAGTTCCCACCAATGTGGGCTTTGCTATTTCACATGGAATCGGAATGATTGATTTCAAAGATGTATTCATTCCATTTAATAAAAATACGACTGAACGATTACGTTCCTCTTTTGTTGATATCATTGGGTACCCCCTATTATTTATGTTTAACAAGTCAATTTGGACTGGTTAAAAAGAACTATATAATATTAATACTTTATCTATATCGGAACATACGGGAGAATTTGTAGCAAACTAGCTATATTTTTTGGAATATTTTTAGCCAGTAGTCAAGTCTTCTTTATCGTATCATGAGTCGAGTGAAGCCTCGATACGACTTTGTGGACGCTGCTGCAGCGGAATTTAAGTTATCCACAGCATTCAAATTTTATATTTTTCCACACAATAAAATGGAGCTAAACATCAGTAGTTTAGCTCCTAAGCTCACATAAAACTCCACATTGATATAGTAGTTTTTTATTCCTTGCTGTCTTGTTAGTTTGTTAGAAATTTATTATTTAGTCTTCCACATGAATTTCATAGTTAGGTAAAATCAAAACCTCAACTCGTCTGTTTTTCGCCCTATTTTCTTTACTTGTATTGGGAACAATTGGTTTATACTCTCCAAAACCTTTTGCGCTAAAAAGCGTTGGGTCAAGCGATTCATTTTCTAAAACAAGCCGCATGAAGTTAAGTGCACGGGTAACACTCAGTTCCCAATTGGATTCAAACGGCGAGTCGCCAATTGGCACATCATCTGCATGCCCGCTAATTACAATCTGATGTGGAGGCTCTGTGTACAGTAAATTGGAAACTTCCTGTGCAATCGATATTCCTTCTTGCTTCACTTCAGCACTACCTGAATCAAAAAATACATCATTCACAATTGTAACTAATAACCCTTCTTCTGTGAGTTCTGTACCAAACGCATCGGCTAGGTTATTTTCATAAATATAGTTTTGGATTGTCGAGTTTAGTTCTTCAAGATGCAGAAGTTCACCCTCCCCATCCGAAATTGTTTCATCCATTTCTTCTTCCGAATCCTCTTGATTGTCTTTTTCAAGTTCTCCAGAATCAACTGGTGTCTTGACTGGAATTTCATGATTCTCAAGAATCCCGCTGCCTCCACCAGAAAACTGATCACGAAATACACCTGAAAGCTGTTCGTACTTTTGTACGTTTATATCACTCATTGCGAACAATACAATAAATAGAGCAACTAGAAGCGTTAATAAATCAGAGTATGGGAGAAGCCAAGATTCATCAATATGTGATTGCTTCTTTTTCTTCCTTCTACTCATCTGAATTCACCTGTTTCATCGCAGCTAATTCTTTAGAAGAAAGCAGTGAACCAAGCTTCTCTCGTACAATCAGCTGGGAATCGCCAGTAGTAATAGAAAGAATTCCTTCTACCATGATTTCCTTTTGCAGTACTTCTTTTTTAGATTTCTCTCGTAACTTATTTGCAAATGGATGCCATAATACATAACCAGTAAAAATTCCTAATAATGTCGCAATAAAGGCAGCCGAAATAGCAGCACCTAATGCTTCCATATTAGACATATCACCAAGGGCCGCAATTAAACCAATAACCGCCCCCAGTACTCCAAGGGTAGGTGCATAGGTGCCAGCCTGTGTGAAAACGGCAGCCCCTTCTTCGTGTCGCTGCTCCATCGCACTAATCTTCTCCAGCATAATATCTTTAATGAAATCTGGAGATTGTCCATCAATTGCTAGTTGCAGCCCAGATGCTAGGAATGGATCCTCTACTTCATTTACCTGCTCTTCCAACGATAAGATACCTTCTCTACGTGTTTGATCTGCCCAGCTACTGAACATTTCAACTAATTCCCTCGTATTTGTTTTGTTCGTTTCCGTAAATAAAATTTTAAATAGAGTAGGTACATTTTTAAGTGTACTCGTTGGAAATGCTATTGTGACAGCAGCAACTGTCCCTAGTATAATGATTAATAGAGCAGCAGGATTTATCAGTGCTGTAACACCTACCCCTTTTAGCACCATTCCAACTCCTACTGCAATTAATCCTAATATTAATCCAATAATTGATGTTTTATCCATTGTTGACCTCCTGATAAATCTGTGTCAGATTCATATAAACTTCTATATTTAATTATCGGCAAATTTATAGAGTAATGAAGGTGTTTATTAAATGTAAAATAATAATTTATTAGGAGGGATTAAAATGAAGTTACCTGTTGAAGGATATAAAATTAAAAATGAGGCTGAGACATAACTAGCCTAAATTACTGAAAAATGGTTCCGATCATCGGTTTTTGATGATCGGAACCATTTTGCTTTGGATTATTTTTATTATCTACTGTTTGATTTCTGTTCATGGCGGTGTA
>NZ_QWEH01000026.1 GCF_003515705.1 Oceanobacillus profundus | reverse complement strand
TTCATAGTAATAGCTCCTCTCGTATTATAGCTCTGATTTGGGTTTCCTTTGTTTAATACACTATACCCAAATTAACCTACGTTTTTACGAGTAGGGGCTAGTTTCGTTCATAATAACTCCTGTGGGAAGAAGAGCATCGGTGAGACTACGCAGTGCGACAGCACAAGGAGGCTCACCAGCTCCCCTTTGGATGCGCGAATTATATTTCCGGAGCGGGGAGACGCACAATCCATTTAAATACACTAATCCACAGTTTATATTTATGTAGGTATAAACTGAACTCATGCTAAGTTCATACTGCAAAAAATAAAAACCTTTCTCCATTTGGAAAAAGGTCTCTACTTATGTTGCTTTAACTGCTGCTTCTTGACATTGCTTGCATATTCCATGAAAGGTTAACCGATGATCTTTTACTTGGAATCCCCAATCATTTAATACAATTTTTTCAACATCTTCTAGTAAATCATTTTCAATTTCTTCAACGGATCCACATTCAATACATACAAGATGGTGATGGGAGTGCTTCGCGCCCTCTTTTCGTAAATCGTAGCGTGACACACCATCTCCAAAATTAATTTTATCAACAATTTTCAATTCAGAGAGTAGCTCCAATGTCCGGTACACTGTTGCCAGACCAATTTCCGGAGATTTTTCCTTTACTAGCAGATATACATCTTCTGCACTAAGATGGTCCTCTTCTCGCTCCAATAAGACACGAACCGTTGCCTCTCTTTGTGGAGTCAGCTTGTAGCTCTGTGCATGCAGCTGCTTTTTTATTTGTTCTATTCGATGTTCCACGGCAGTTCGCCTCCTCATTTCCCATCTTTATTATATGCACCTTTGATTTCTATGTCAAAGTATATTCTCACCTTTTAATAATAATAATTATAATATAACATTGATTATAGGTAAAGCGATTTAATTAATTCTTGCATTGCTTGATGGGATACATAGGCCTCAACTAGAGCTGCGGCAAACGAAACGACCAGCAATATTACGAAGATAATACTATACTTTGCTAGTGGCTGCAGTAATAATTGATGATTTTTGCGAGAAAATAATTTATTTATCAAAGTTAATGAGAATATCATTGAAATGGAACCAGCTGTAATATAAATTGGTATTACCAATATGTTCTGGGGCGCGATTGATAATGAAGCTAATAAAAGTCCTTGTAATCCAAGTTGGTTCACAATAAAGCCGACTGAAAAGCCAATAACCAATCCTTTTACGAAAATTAGCACCCATACAAGTGGTAATCCTATTACTGATAATCCTAATATACACAGTAGTAAAAGATACTTGGCATGGTACGTGAAACTTTGCCAGAGGATATCAATTTTATCGATAGATACACCTTCCGTTATTTGTCCAAAAAAACGTTCCAGATAAAAAAACAGATCCTGTTTCTGTATGAAACCCATACTGTTGACAATTACTGCTCCAAAAATAATTCCTGTTAAAAATAAAATAATCATAAATAGATAGATAGTAGCATGATTTTTAATATGTTCCCATACAAGAAAGCTGTTTTTATACATCGGAATCCTCCTGCTAAGATAGTCTTTAGTTAAAAACTATGAGGATTCCGAGATAAAAATACCAATTATCCTAGATTTCCAAATGAATTAGGAAGGACCTATGCTTCCATACTTCCCTCCACCACCTGCTTTTATAGGCAATTTTCCCTCACGCATTTGTATAATAGAATTCGCTAGCTTCTCTGGTACAACTTCTATTAAATTCTGATATGGTGTATGATGAATAACTTCCATTTCCGTTCCAAATGCATTTAAAAGCTTCTGAAATGTTTTTGGTCCGAGTGTTGGCAAATATTCAAGTGGAACTTGATACAAATAGTCAGGTCGTTCCACCTCCTGTTTATCCGTATTTTTTAATTCTTCAATACGGTCAGAAACACCTTTAATAATCTTTGTAGAACCACATTTTGGACATTTTGTAATATCTGTTGTTACCTGTTCAAAACAGTTGCTGCACACTGTCATATGGTATTTTCCTAACAGTGGATTCATCCCAAAGTTACGTTTAATTTGCCTGCCGTCAACACGATGTAAAGCCCAGTTAAATTCTTTAAAAGTCGGATTCTGCATGACGACTTCCTGGTATTCTCTAGCAATTTTCGGAAGTGAATGCGCATCTGAATTCGTTACAAATGTGTACCGGTGAAGCTCGGATAATTGGTCTGCCATTTGAGTATCTGAGCTTAGTCCTAATTCAATTCCATCAATTAAATCAGGATCTAATACTTCTCCTAAGGAGCAGCGTACGCCTTTTCCGTATAAACTTTTAAACGGCGTAAACACATGGGCAGGAATAAACAATCCACCTAATTCCTTTACTTTATATTGGAGCTGCTTTGCTGATCCGTAATACCTCTGTGAACTTAACGTTATATTTTTCATTCGAGTTGACAACCACTTAGAAATGGCCTCCATACTGGAAAGTGTCGGTAAATACACAAGTACATGAATCGGGCCGAGACAATTTTCATCGTAAATTTCAATTTCCGAACCGAGTATAAGCGTTACTCGTTCAAAGCGAATACCACCTTCTGGTAATTCGCTCGCCTCCCCATTATCAATCAGTGATTTTATCTCCTCCTGGACAGCAGGAGCGTGACAATCAATTACCCCTATCATATCTATTCCTTTATTTCTACTTGACTCCATTAAAATATTCGTTAATGTTAGGCTTTTTGCGCCTGTTATTTTTACTGGCTTTCCGTATTTATCACGGCCAATATGAATATGCATATCAGCAAAGTAAACGTTCAATCCTAAAGCCTCCCTAAGGCATGCAAATAGAGTATCGCATAATTTGTTTTGGCATCATGGATGCGTTCTTCAACGACATATTCTTTCGCTTCGTCTAGTGTTAATTCTAGCACTTCAACGAACTCGTCATCATCCCCTTTTGGTGGATTCTCCATTTTGACTAACTGATCCGTAACATAAATATGAACTAATTCGTCAGCAAACCCTGGTGATGTATAGAAGGAAGTTACAAATGAAAGATCATTTGTCGTATACCCAGTCTCTTCTTCTAGTTCACGTACTGCTGCAGCCAGTGGATTTTCATTTAGATCAAGTTTACCGGCAGGAATCTCAATTAGCGATTTTTCCAATGGCTTACGATATTGTTCAACAAAAATTATTTTATTATCCTTCGTGATTGGAATAACCGCTACAGCACCTGGATGCTTGACGAGTTCTCTTTTTGCTGTTTTACCATTCGGTAACGTTACATCATCCACTTGCAAACTGATTATTTTTCCGTTAAATATTTCTTCGCTTTTAATTGTTTTCTCTTCAAACTTCTTCATTATTTACCACCCTTATTAACATTCTTCCCCTATTGTAGCATACGAAATCTCAGGTAGCCGGTATAAAAAGTTTGTCTTCTATCACAGCTCTCCTTACAATTAAAATAAATACTGCAATGTAGAAACGGAGTGGAGATAATGAAGAAAAACAGATTAGGAAAATCCGATATTATGATTTCAGAGCTAACTTTAGGCTGTATGTCACTTGGCACCGATGTAAATAAAGCGAAGGAAATTATCGATGTTGCGCTTGATTATGGGATTAATCATTTAGATACTGCGGATTTATATGATTTCGGTAAAAATGAAGAACTTATTGGTGAAGCAGTTAAAAATAAAAGAGATCAAATTGTACTGACGACAAAAGTCGGCAATCATTTTGATAAAGAAAAGAAAACTTGGTTTTGGGATCCGTCGAAAAAATATATCGAACAAGCAGTTAAGGATAGTTTAAAACGGCTGCAGACAGATTATATCGACTTTTATATGTTGCATGGTGGAACAATTGATGACCCGATCCATGAAACAATTGACGCTTTCGAAGAATTAAAAAAGGCAGGCCATATTCGTGCCTATGGAATTTCTTCAATACGTCCAAATGTTATCCGTGAATATATTGAGCATTCGTCTATTGATGGTGTAATGACACAATATAGTTTGCTCGATCGCAGGCCAGAAGAAACGACATTAGATCTCCTTCATTCAAACGAGGTTAGCGTACTGGCGCGTGGACCACTAGCCAAAGGAATGCTAAGCAACGATGCCGGGAAGGTTATTGAAAGAAAAGGAAATGAAGGGTTTCTTGATTATTCCTATACAGAGTTACTGGAGGTACAGCAAGGTATTTCACACTTAATGCAGCATAAATTATCTCAGAATACACTTGCATTAAAGTATGTTCAAAAACACCCTGCAATAGCAACAGCTGTCTTCGGGGCTAGCCGGGTGGCACAGATAAAAGAAAATGTCGAACACCAAGACACAGAGCAATTAACAACAGCGGAATATAACAAGTTAAAACAACTGACAAAAGCCAATGTGTATACGAGTCATCGATAAATCTTAAAACCACTTATAAAAAGAGCGAAAAACAATCATCCGTGATTGCTTTTCGCTCTTTCATTATTCAATATAATTCAATTGTGTACTGCTTGTTGAATAGAAATAAACGGATTTAGAATACCTTCCGGACTTGAAAGTCGGAAAACACCATTTCGAATATCTAGTTTCATGTCTTCCGAGAAGAAAACAGCTTGTCTGCTATCAATGAATGTTGGAATTATTGTATTACTCGCAAGCTCTTGATAATAATCCTGTTTTTCGGAAACCAATTGAATTGTAGGAAGTCCATTCACACCACATCCACATCCCTCTGTATCGTACCATAAAACTAGGCTACTATCATTTGTTCTTATATCCATTAGTTTCTGTTCAGCTTCAAGTGTAATTGTTAACTTCATGGTTAAGTTCCCCTTTTCATATTATAATCATCCCGTTTTTACTTTTTATTAAAAGAGCTACGCAAGAGTTTCTCCATAAGGCCAGGAAATAATCGATAAAAAACACTTCCTGCTTCCATCCAGAAAGGCATGTTAATTTCCCGCTTCTTTGTAAATAAATAACGAACAATGGTATTAGCAACTTGATGAGGATCAAGCATATAACGATCCACACTCTGCCTGTAGCTTCCGCTCGGATCAGCCACTTTAAAAAAATTAGTGCGGACAGGACCGAGGTTAACAGCTGTTACATAAATCCCTTTGCTATCCATTTCTTGACGCAATGTATTGGTAAAACCAATTACAGCGTGTTTGGATGCGCCATAGGCAGCTGATTTTGGTGTGGAAATTTTTCCTGCTTGCGAAGCGACATTTATAATATGCCCTTGCTTATATTGATTGAAGTGAGGAATTAACAACTGCGTGATTCGCATTAACGAAAAAACATTTAACTGGAACATCTCATGCAAATCTAGCCATTTCATATCTTCCACAGCATCAAAGACACCAATCCCTGCATTATTAATCAAGCCATGTATTTGTTCATGCTCAGCTAAAATGGTTTGGATAGTGAAGTCTATGTCATCATTATCTTGTAAATCAACTTTATAGATATAACTTTCTGTTTGCAATTCCAATTTTAGGTCCATTTGAATTGCTAATAGTTTATCTTCAGAACGTGCTAGCATAATTGGAATACCACCATTTTCTGCTATCTTCTTGCACAACTGTTCACCAATACCGCTTGATGCTCCTGTAACAATAATCTTTTTAGAGTTAAGTGCCGTATGAATCATATCAAATCGTTCCAATCTTTTAATTGAACTTCAATACCATATAGTTAAATAGAGTCATAACTTTTTATTATTACTAATTCTACCGTCCTTCATTACATACTTCAATTTTAACGATTTTTAGTAAGGCAGTCTTTGCTTGTCTAAATTGACTTTTAGCGTAAAATCTAACACAATTATAAAGAGGTGAAATGTATGACAATGATCATCGCGCATCGCGGCGCTAGCAAACTTGCACCAGAAAATACGATGCCAGCATTCGAGCTAGCGCTTCGTATGAAAGCTGAGGCAATTGAAACGGACGTACAGTTAACAAAAGATAATATCCCGGTTCTAATTCATGATGAGCAAGTAAAACGAACAACAAACAGTTATGGTTACATAAAAGATTATCACCTTGCAGAATTAAAACAATTAGATGCGGGCTCGTGGTTTTCGAAAAAGTTTGCAGGCGCAACAATTCTAACACTGGAAGAATTTCTGCAATGGATGAGTGATACGCCTCTGCACTTACATCTTGAACTGAAAAATAATAAAATAGACTATATGTATTTGGAACCAATCGTGTTTGAACTGCTTAATCAATACAATGTTGTAGATCGGACAACTATTTCAACTTTCAACCCAAAAAGTGTACAACGTTTTAGCCAATTAAGCTCAACGATTGAAATTGGATTGCTGACATCGCGTAAAATCAATAATTTAGCACGTTATGCAAAAGAGTTAGGTGCAAAAGCAATTCATGTTAAATATCGATTATTAAATAAAGCATTAATTCAAAAATGCCAGCAGGAGGACATGCGAGTTCGTGTCTATACTGTTAATCATTTTTCACCAATGATGCGATGCTTCCGGCTAGGCTGTGATGGGATATTTACAGATGTACCAAATAAAGCACTACTATATCGAAATAAATTTTAAAGGGTTGTTCAATAAGTCCGGTAAAAATGACACAAATCGAGATCAGTAGACCTTCGCACAGAACGTGCCAGTGTCGGCGTCGCAAAAGGACGTTTCGATCTTAGACGACCTCGGTTCTTTTTATCCTTCTTTTTGAACACGCACTTAAAATAGCACGAAACGGAATGTTAGATGGAGGTTTATTATGGAAGTAATATTTCTTGGTACAGGCGCAGGGGTTCCTTCTAAAGAGCGCAATGTATCAGCAATAGCATTATCGCTATTACAGGAGTTAAACAGCATTTGGCTGTTTGACTGCGGAGAAGCTACACAGCATCAGATTTTACGGACTAGCATTAAACCTAGAAAAATAAATAAAATTTTCATTACCCACTTACATGGAGACCACATTTATGGTCTGCCTGGTCTTTTAAGCAGTCGCTCCTTTCAAGCTGGAGAAGGATTATTAACCGTATACGGCCCTAAAGGAATCTCAGAATATATTCATACATGCTTAGACATCAGTGGTACACATCTCAACTATCCACTAAAAACAGTAGAAATTAATGAAGGCATTATTTTAGAAGATGAAAAGTTCACTGTCCATGCTAAACTGCTGGATCACGGTATTCCAAGTTATGGATTCCGCATAACAGAAAAAGATAAAACCGGCGAGCTACTCGTTAACAAACTAATGGATACCGGGATTGAACCAGGGCCAATTTATAGTCAAATTAAAAACAATAAAATGGTACAATTAGAAGACGGCCAAACTTTATATCAAAAAGACTTTATCGGTCCTAAAAAAGAAGGACGGGTTATTTGTATACTTGGCGACACACGAAGTCAAAAGGACTATGGTGAGTTCGTTGAAGGCGCCGATTTACTAATCCACGAAGCTACTTTTACGAGTGATAAAGCAGAGTTAGCACAAAGCTACTTTCACTCCACGAATACAGAGGCTGCAACACTTGCTGCTAGAAGTGGTGTAAAACAGTTACTATTAACACATATTTCTTCGCGTTATCAAACAGAAGATGATCAACAAATAATTGAGGAAGCTCGGGAAATTTTTTCCGAGACCTATCTAGCAAAAGATTTTTCCCGGTTTCTTATAGCAACCAAAAACTAGAGGAGCGTTTTTTTATGGAATACATCGAAACAATTGTAAATAATCAACGAGCTTTTTTTCAAAACGGAAATACCGTAGATTATACTTTTCGCAAAGATAGATTAGAAAAGCTAAGAGAAATGCTAAAAAAGCATGAAAGCAAAATCTATATGGCATTGAAAAAGGATTTAAATAAATCGAAACATGAAACATTAACAACGGAACTTGGGTTTCTTTACTCTGAAATTGATGTAGCTATTAAAAATCTCAGGTACTGGATGGCTGCCGAGAAAGTGCCTTCCCCAATTACACATAAGGGCTCCAAAAGTTATATTATGAAAGAGCCTTATGGAGTAGTGTTAGTGATTTCACCTTGGAATTACCCGTTACAGCTAGCTTTAGCCCCTGTTGTCGGAGCAATCGCTGCCGGAAACTGTGTTATTATAAAACCGTCAGAGCATGCAAAAGCAACTTCCATGCTTCTGGCAGATATGATAGAGGGCGCATTCGATAGTTCGTACGTAACCGTTATTGAAGGTGGACAGGAAGTAAGTACTGCATTATTGAAACAACGTTTTGATTCAATTTTCTTTACTGGTAGTTCAGAAGTTGGAAAAATCGTCATGCGTGCGGCAAGTGAGCATTTAACACCAGTTACACTTGAGCTTGGTGGTAAGAGCCCAGCTATTGTTGATGAGGATGCAAATATTAACCTTGCAGCGAAAAGGATTATTTGGGGGAAATTTACAAACGCTGGGCAAACCTGCGTTGCCCCAGATTATGTATATGTCCATGAGTCCGTTAAGTTTAAGCTGCTTAAGGCAATGAAAAAGTATATCAAATCATTTTACGGGAAAGATCCACTTCGGAACAGTGATTATACGAAAATCATCAATGAAAAGCATTTTAATCGTCTTGAAGCATTCCTGACAGATGGCACGGTATTACATGGCGGTAATTCAGACCGGGAATCACTCATGATTGAACCGACGATATTGGACAAAATCACCTGGGAAGACTCTGTTATGAAATCAGAAATTTTCGGACCGATTCTGCCTGTGCTCACATTCACAAATATTGAAGATACACTTTATAAAATTAAAAAAATGGAAAAACCACTTGCACTATACTATTTTGGTGATAATGAAAAAATGCAGCAGCAAGTTATGGAGTATGTTTCCTTCGGTGGTGGATCCATAAATGATACATTATATCACTTAGCAAATCCTCACCTTCCATTTGGAGGAGTTGGTAATAGCGGAATAGGGGCTTATCATGGGAAACACAGCTTTGATACCTTCTCCCACAAGAAAGGTATCTTAAAACAAACAACAAAATTCGATTTACCTTTCCGTTACCCTGGAAGCAAACTAGCAGAAACAGTAGTGAAAAATATGATAAAATAGCATGCAAAATCCCGCACCTTTAAGGTTGCGGGATTTACTTTTTATAGTCATCGAGAAAGTCTTTTTGAAAACTTGTTCTCGGCTGTGCATTATCTTTTTTTTCGTTACCTTCCAATTGCTTGAAAGGATTTTTCCCATATTTTTCTGCCAAATCATCAATAACAGCGTAAAGTTTCTCTTTTTTTGCTTCATTCTCATAAGTAAATAGGTCAAGCTGCTGGCCAAGCTGCTGTTTTTCCTCTACATCTTGAACCGTAATCCCTAATAGACGTATTGGCTCCCCATTCCAATGCTGTTCGAATAATTCATTCGCTATAAAAAGAATATCCGCCTTCTGATCAATGTACGTTTGCAGCTTCCTGCTTCTTGTAATGGTTTTACGATCATGATAGCGAATTGTAATTTGCACACTTCTTCCGGCTGCGTTTTTACGTTTCATTCTCCTTTCCACATTATCTGCCAGCAGACGCATTAAGCTGTTAATCTCATTCCAGTCTATCGTGTCATCTGGTAAGGTTTGTGAACTTCCAATACTTTTAAATTCATAAATTGCATCAGGATCAACAGGTCTTAAATCGATACCATTCGCTCTGTTTTTCAATCGCTCTCCATTAATCCCAAGCAACTGCTTCAGCTCATAGACATCCTTTTTAGCTAAATCTCCAATTGTTTCAACATGAATCGTATTTAATTTATTCGCTGTTTTTTCTCCAATACCGTACATTTCTCCAACTGGTAAAGGCCATAATGTTTGGTCTAGCTCTCGCTTTCGCAAGACCGTTATTCCCAGTGGTTTTTTCATATCCGATGCCATTTTAGCTAAAAATTTATTGGGCCCGATTCCAATACTGCAAGGTATATCCAATTCATTTAAAATGCTTTGCTGGAGATTTTGTGCAATTTCCAGCGGCGTTCCTAGTGCATCTGTATCTGTAACATCCATATACCCTTCATCAATCGAAACAGGCTGAACATAAGGAGTAATTTCAGCAAGCATTTTAAAAATTTCTTTAGAAGCAAGCCGATAACGATCAAAATTAGGCTTCATAATAATAAGCTCTGGACAAAGCTTTCTTGCTTGCCAAATTGTCATCGTTGTTTTTACGCCTTTTGCTCTTGCTTCGTAGCTGCTTGTCACGATAATTCCTTTGCGCTCCTCAGGGTTTCCAGCGATAGCTAGTGGCTTTCCTTTTAAATTCGGGTTATAAGCCATTTCAACTGATGCATAAAAGCAATTCATATCAATATGAAAAATGACTCTTCCTTTTTTCTGTTCAGAAATTGCCATTATTTATTCCATCCTTTGTTAGCATTGTTACTCTAGTATATCATAAATAGAAAGACCTCCTATGTGTTGACGACACATAGGAGGTTGACTATTCTAGCTATTGGCTGCCTCTTTTATTATTGCGGTAACGAGTTCGGCTACTTTGACTAGATCAGCCACAGCAATGCGCTCGTTTGTTGTGTGTATCCCTTCATAACCTACTGCTAAGTTTACGGTTGGGATACCAAAACCCGCGATTACATTCGCGTCACTTCCCCCACCGCTTTTTAGCAGTTTACTTTCTCGACCAATTGATTCAGCAGCTTGACGAGCTACTTCTACTACTTGGTCACCAGCCCGTTGATTGAAACCGGGATACATTACTTTCACATTAACCTCAGCAGATCCGCCATATTCTGCTGCAGTGTTTTCAAAAGCCTCTTTCATTTTAGCTACTTGGGCTTCCATTTTTTCAGGTACGAGTGATCTTGCTTCTGCGAGGATTTCAACATGGTCCACAACGATATTCGTTTGTTTCCCACCTTCAAATCGACCGATATTAGCCGTCGTTTCCTCATCAATTCTTCCGAGCGGCATCTTCGAAATAGCTTTTGCAGCAAGTGTTATCGCTGATATACCTTTTTCAGGCTCTAATCCTGCATGTGCTGTTTTCCCTTTAATAACAGCAAACACCTTTGCTTGTGTCGGTGCAGCTACAACGATATCACCAACTTCACCATCACTGTCAAGCGCATAACCATATTTAGCTTTAATGCGAGAGCGGTCTAACTCTTTCGCTCCGACTAAACCAGATTCTTCTCCAACCGTTATGACAAATTGGATATCCCCATGCTGAATATTATTTTCTTTTATAACACGTATTGACTCCAACATAGCTGCAAGGCCTGCTTTATCATCCGCTCCTAAAATAGTCGTGCCATCTGAAGTAATGTAGCCGTCCTTAATTGATGGTTGTATTCCTCTTCCAGGTACAACGGTATCCATGTGGGATGTGAAGTAGATGGTATCAGCGCCCTCCACATTTCCTTTTAATGTGCAAATTAGATTCCCTGCACCATGGCCGGTCATGTCTTTGCTTCCATCTTCGTACACTTCTACACCTAGGTTTATAAATTTATCTTTTAATACTTCAGCAATTTCCGTTTCAAATTTCGTCTCGGAATCAATTTTTACAAGCTCGATAAATTCTTCTACTAATCTTTCTTGATTTACAGTTATCATATAAAATCCTCCTATCCTAATATATAGGCTACTATAAGTTGAGCATTTTTTACAGCGAGATATTCCAATCCATTTCTAATGAAAAACAGGTAGGCTCTTTTTATGACTTGTCCATAATAGGTTTTCAAGTTAAAATATTCAATAGGAATGTGTTTTTAGAAGGAGGTTCTCTAATGGCTGCAAATTCAAATTATAAATCAGCTCCAAGAAAAAAATCAAAACGTGAACGAAGAAATAAAATTATTGTTTATATCATGATTATTTTAATGCTCGTGTCGACCTTGACTGCTGGATTGGCATTTATCATCTAATTTGATAAAGGCATTTTTTAGGAAAGTGTTTTGCTTCCTTGGAAAGCAAGTTTTCTTCCTCTGCTATACTGATGCAGATATCAAAAGTGTCATACCTTCCTATCTGCCAAACAGGCTGGATTTTTCCAGCCTGTTTTTTTATGATGAAGCTTTAAATGGGTAGATTTGAAGTTCCTTTGCTTGTTCAAAGTGCTCCGAAATAATTTCATCTAAAAGCTGCTCCGCATCTTTATTCGCTATATCAATGTCTAGCTTTTCAGCTGATTGAATAATCTTTGCCTCATATATCTCATTTTTAATTTCATGTACTTCTTTTCCTTTTGTCATAATTCCTAATTTTGCCGCTTTCTTTGTTAGCGCAGCTTTCCTAATTTCAGTTTTTAATGCGTTAGAATCCTTTCCTTGCACAGAAACTCCTAGCTCAATTGCTTTTTGCTTCATTAGAATTTCATGCACTTCCCGAGCCAATGCATCCGGCTCTTTCCCCTTCATCTCAACATCAAGTTCTTTAGCTTTTTCTATTACTTTAGCATGATAAATTTCCTCTTTTAATTCTTCCGTTGATTTCCCCTCTGATTCAATATCTAACTTCTTAGCAGCTTGAAGAACCATTGCCTCATATATTTCCTTGGCAAGTGTTTCATCGTCCTTCCCCGCCATATCAATCCCTAATTCTTTAGCGTGCAGCTTTAACAATGCTTTACTTTTGAAAAAACGCTTATCCGTTTCCTGTTTTTCATTGTGATTGCCAAACGATTTCCAAACCACATCCTCATGGAAGGAAGCTGAAATACTTGGCATCTGCCAAATCATACCAGTCATAAATACGGCTGTTAACAAGATTTTTTTCATCATTCTTTATAAACACCCTTTCATTATTTTTGCCATTCTATAGGTTGCCCAGTTGAGGTTGAAAATAAATGACTTTTTATAAAGTTGTGAGACGCATGATAACAAAATAAAAAAGCTTTATCGGTATAGAGAATTACCCAAAACCAATAAAGCAAAATCGTATCCCTATATTAGCCAGCACCTTTAGTTAAAGTAGATATGTTAACCAAAATACCGGCAGAAATTAGTGTAAATAATAAAGAAGATCCTCCGTAGCTTACGAGTGGCAACGTGATACCTGTAATTGGAAGCATTCCAGAAACCGCACCTAAATTAAAAATGGCTTGGATCATAATTTGAAATGTAATCCCTATCGCCAATAGCTTTGGAAACATATCTTTACAATCCTTCGCAATCCTTATTCCTCGAAGCATGATGAACAAATAAGAACCCAAAACAATAATCAGGCCAAATACTCCTATTTCCTCCAAAATAATAGCCATAATGAAATCCGTATGAGCCTCTGGTAAATAACCTAATTTCTGAACACTGTTACCAAGACCTGCTCCCCATATTCCACCTGTTCCAATAGCAATATAAGAGTTCACAAGTTGGTAGCCTGAACCTAAATGGTTTTCAAACGGATTTAAAAAGGAGGTAATGCGCTCAAAACGGTAAGCTGATGTAAAAGCGAAATAAATAACTCCAATTAATCCAACACTGCCTAAAATAAACAAATGAATTTTTCTTACGCCGGAACAAACGACAATTATTCCGCATACGAATAAAATTAATGCAGCGGATCCTAAATCAGGTTGTTTCAATATTAATAAAAACATAACCCCCAAAATTAATAGCGGGGGTAAAACACCTTTTTTAAACTGATTGATATAGGCTTGCTTCTGTGAATAAAAATAAGCAAAATAAATGATCATGAATAACTTGATCGGCTCAGTAGGCTGAAAAACAAACCCTCCAAGTTGTATCCATCTCTGTGAATTATTACGTTCAACACCAATTCCAGGCATTAAGATAATGATTAGCAATAAAATGGACATGAATATGAAAGCTGGGCTTAACTTACCATAAAGCCGGTAAGGCAAAATTGCTGCAATAGAAAAAAAGAACAGGCCGATCAGCAACCATTGAATCTGTCTTGAAAAAAAATAATTGGCATCTCCATAATGGACATATGAGATTGGGTAACTAGCGCTATATACCATGATTACACCAAACCCAGCCAATAATAAAATGCTGATTAGCAATGAATAATCTATTTTTCTAAATTTGTTTCTAATAAAAGTTGCCATGATTACCACCATATCTTTCAGATGAATTAAACACCATCACTAAATATATATTTTTTAGACCGCATACGAACACTGCAAACTAAGCCTAATGCAATCATGTTCGTTATTAGAGCGCTTCCCCCATAACTAATCAATGGTAAAGCAAGCCCTGTTATTGGCATTAGACCGATTGTCATAGCTATATTTTGAAATACTTGAAAGGCAATTAAACCAATAGCCCCTACACATATATAAACACCAAGCAAAGTGTTCGATTTGTGAGCAATTTTTAAAATCCGATAAAACAATAAGAAATATGTAAAGAGAAGTAAACTTGCACCTACAAATCCGAAATCCTCACCAATTACAGCAAAAATAAAGTCGGTATGCGCTTCAGGTATTTTCCCCATATTTACCTGTACACCTTGATTAAACCCAGTACCAGTTAATTGCCCCGATCCAATACCTAGCATTGATTGCTTTAGTTGATATCCATATCCCGAAGAATATTTATCTGGACTTATCCAAGCATAAATCCTCCCAAGCTGATGCGGCTTAAAAATTTGTGTAAATAGATCATTTTTGTACGTGTAAAGATACATAAGAAATCCAATAGCACTTGTCATAACCGTAACACTTAACATAATCATCTTAAACGAGATACTGGAAATAAAAAATAAAGTTAAAGCAATGGAGATTATTATTAGAGAAGAGCCCAAATCAGGCTGTGTATAAATGAATAAGATAGGAATAATGGTTATGATGCCGATTCTTATTACTACCGGAATACTCTTTTTGAAGGAAATTCTATCTTCACCTATTTTTTTCAAATATACAGCTAGATACACGAGCAAGAATATTTTCATAAATTCTGATGGCTGCAATTCAATGAAACCTAGGCTAATCCATCGTTGTGATCCGTTCTTTTCTACACCAAATAAATGAACCAGCAGTAAAGAAAAGACCCCGATCCAATATAGTGGTTTTGCCAATTTCTCCAACAGCTCATAATCAAAAGCTGCTACTCCAAACATGATTGCTATCCCGATGCAGTACCAGATAATTTGCCGAAGCACATAGTATCCTGATTCCCCATATTGTCCAGACCCACTGTACACAGCGAAACAACTAAAAATTAAAAGAACTAAAATAATGAATAATAACTGATAGTCTAATAGACTATTTTTTTTCTGCATGTTCTAACCTTTTACCCTTTCAAAAATTTAAAACAAAAAAGCATCTTAAAATTTCAATAGAAACATTGTATATTTAACAATTAGTACATCATCAAGAAAACCGATAGCAAACATATAATCAGGAATCATATCAATCGTCAAAATAAAATAAATCAAAGCTCCACCCAAAAGTGTAACCTCTGTTTTTGTACCCTTTTGCAGACGAAATCGATGGTACATGTCTTCCAATTGCTGAACAAACGAATTTGCAGAGCCAGCTTTTTTAAGCTTTTCTTTAAAGCTTGTAATAATCATTCTTCGCCCCTCATCAGTTTGACTATATTCCTGATGTACTTTTAATTCTTGCTCGATATTTTCCATTGTCAGTCTTTCCTCTTCAATCTGATATGCGGCAAGTAATTTTTTGGTATATTTAAGCTCCTCCTCAACACCAGTACGATTTTCTTCTTCGTTATCTTTTGAACGATAACCAGCAGCTTCAATTAAATCGACTACTGGAACTTCAAGGCTTTTGGCAAAGTTTTCTAAATGATTTAAATTAGCTTTTCTTTTCCCATTAATAATTCGTGATATTGTTGCTGTGTCAATATCCGTCAACTTACTTAAATGACGCATTGACATTGATTTATCCTGTAACAATTCTCTTATTCGTTTACCTAATTTATTATTTGCACTTTTTATGTCCATTCTCTCATCCTCTCTATCAATCAATAATCATATTAAATTCTGTGTTTGAGGATACACATTATGTTGTACTATACCTTCACGTTGACAAAATGTCAACACAAGGGTCAACGGTTTTTAAGGCATAATTAAGAGACCCTTGAACTTTTCAAGGGTCTCTATCACGATAAGATATTAACAATGATTATTAAACGCCATCGAAAAGATTCATACTTAAATAGCGTTCACCTGTATCAGGCGCAATACAAACTACTCTTTTTCCTTCACCTAGCTTTTTAGCCACTTCTATTGCAGCATAAACTGCTGCCGCACCAGAAGGCCCAATAAAAATACCTTCTTCCTGTGCCAATCTCCGTAATAAACCAATCGCTTCTTCATCGCTGATTTGAATAATTTCGTCATACACACTTGTATTCAATATATCTGGTATAAAACCAGGACTGGTTCCGACTAATTTATGCTTGCCCGGCTTCCCTCCCGAGAGGACTGGTGATCCTTTTGGCTCTACAACTGCTATATGAATTCCAGGAATTTTCTGCTTTAATGTTTCGCCAGTTCCGGTTACTGTCCCTCCAGTTCCAGCTGTACAGACGAATGCATCCAGTTCCCCATCGGTCTGCTCCATAATTTCCAGCGCAGTTGTCGTTCGATGAATATCCGAATTGGCAGTGTTTTCAAATTGCTGCGGGATAAAGCTTCCAGGGATTTCCGCTTGTATCTCCAGTGCCTTTTTAATGGAACCTGGCATCTTCTCTTCACTTGGAGTTAATACAACCTCTGCACCATAAGCTTTTAAAATATTCCTTCTTTCCATTGTACTATTATCGGGCATGACGAGTATTGCTTTATACCCTTTAGCAGCTGCAGTCATCGCAAGGCCAATTCCTGTATTTCCGCTCGTCGGCTCAATAATCGTGTCTCCAGGCTTAATAAGTCCCTTCTCTTCTGCAACTTTAATCATATTAGCTGCTGCACGATCTTTCACACTCTTACTTGGATTAAACATTTCCAGCTTAATATAAATATCTGCTGCGCCCTCCGGAACTAGCTTATTGAGCTTTACTAATGGCGTATTACCGATTAATTCTGTTACATTATGTACTACTTGCATAATTAACCTCTACTTTCCATTCTGAATTATTTATTTAGTAACCTAGTATCAAGTGAAATATCTGGATTCATATCCGTAATAACCTCTAAAAATCGATCTTGATTTTGTGGAGAAATCGAAAATATATCATACCTTCCACATCTAATTTGAATACGATCCATCGATAGTGCTGGCGCTGTTAAAGGTGACTTCGATTTCATGATAACTTCAATCTCATTTATTTTTATTGTTTGGCGGATTGGACCATAATGAATTTTAATTTTTCCACCCTCTATTTTATAACCAGTTTTAAACCAAAACCATAAAAGAAATAGCCCTAAAAGCAGCATGATAAAAGCGGAAATCAGCTGTGCTTTTATTAGTGGTGTGATAAATCCGAGCAAAGCAATTCCCCAGATTACAATCGTTAACCATTTATCCTTTTTCGAAGGGAAATACATTCCATTTCCTCCTCCACTACGTAGTACTTAAATAATTATTGTTTTGTAATCTTTATTATAGACATTTCTTGCAGCCATTACCATTATTTATATCTAATGAAAATCTTTGATCTTACTTCATTACAAATAATTTCTTTATAACGAACTATCCAGAAAAATAGTTTGTTTCTTAATAAAGAACGAATTTGGTTTAAAACATTCCAACCCCGCTTAACTACAACAGAAACCATTTTCTTCAGAGAAATAAATACCCCAGCTTTTTTGTTATATACCCCACTGCCGTATACCGGAAATGTAAAAGGTCAAAAAAATCCCCTGTATATTTGCATACAGAGGATTGATTCGAAATAAAGCTTTATATTAATTTTGCTAAATTTTTAAATTCTAATTCCTCAAATTTCATTGAAACTCTATCTTTATCATATTTCCATAATGCCGTGTCTAATGAACAGCTGATTGGAACATCACATTTAATCCGAGCTAATGACCTTGATAAGTGAAGCATGTCCAAATTGTTGTTAATTTTTGTTTGAACACCTTTTGGAAGCTTATCTATATTATCTAGCAAATTATCAATTGTTTCATATTCCTGCAAGAGCTTTAATGCCGTTTTTTCGCCAATGCCTTTAACACCTGGATAGTTATCAGCGGTATCACCCATTAGTCCTTTTAAATCAATAATTTGCTCTGGAGAAATTCCCTTTTTCTCATAAAAATTATGACGATCAAACACTTCGTAGTTTCCTTGTCCTTTTTTCATGATCGCAACACGGATGCCCTCATCAACAAGCTGCAGTATGTCCTGATCACCAGTAAGAATTATTACTTCATCTGTTTTGCTATAGATGCGCGCGAGAGTTCCAATACAATCATCTGCTTCAAAGTTTACTAAACCAATGTTTGGCATATCAAATGCTTCCACTACTTCTTTAACCAAATCGAATTGTGGAATAAGTTCTTCTGGCGGCGCATCTCGGTTTGCTTTATAGCCTTCATACAACTCTGTACGAAAAGTCTTGCTGCCCATGTCCCAGCAGCATATTACATGTGATGGTTTAAATGTATCGACTGCATCTAAAAAGTAACGCATAAATTGATAAATACCATTTGTGGGAATTCCTTTACTCGTTCGCATGAAGTTCCCTCTAAAAGATGTTGCAAAAAAGCCACGAAACAAAAGGGCCATTCCATCAACGAGCAATACATTTTTTTTATCCATATTTTAACACTTCCTCTAATGCTTTATAATCGACTTTAACTGTTTCTGCTTTTCTAGCAGAACTGGTATATCCACTGTAGATTGCAGCATTTTTAAATAATTATCTACTTGCAAGTGGGCATTTCGTTCCGCTTGCGCACGAATATTTTCAACAAGGCTATCCAATTGATTTTGGTAAGAGCTTTGCATGAAAGAATGATTTGTATCTAAATATTGCTGTGCACAAGGTTTTATTATAGCATACATCTGTTCCTTCATAAATTCTTTTTCATTTTTTTCAAAGAAAGCTTTCGTGCCTTTGTACTTAGAAAATACAGCATTAAATTGATTGGAATCAATGTCAGATAAACCTTTTTGAAAGGCTGGTGTATCAATTTCCAGCTGTTTCATATCTGGCAGTTCAAATAATGAATCGCTCTCTACACTTTTACCGGCCAAAGCCTGGAAGAATTCATTTAATTGCTCGTGCATATAGGACTCTATTCGAAGCGACACAGCTTGCAGCTCTTGATGAAGCTCAAAAGCAATGTATTCGAGCAAATTATCCAAGCTTTCTCTTAGCTGATTTTGTGCTTTCTTCCCTGATTCGGTAATGGTTGTCGGATTATACATTTCTTTGAACATATCATGAAAACGAATTGATAGTCTTTCTAAAACATAAAACAATTGCTTTTCTATTTTTTGAGCAATTTGGTCCTGATAAACTGAAGCATCATAGGCATTAATTTCTGATACCAGTTTATTTGCCTTCGTTTTTATATCATTTGCCCTAGTTTCTTTCTCCTGATGGTCCATGTTTATGGATTGGATATAATTATCTAGTGTGTGGCTCGTTCTTCCCATATCACGAATTGCTGATTCAATTGTAAGAGACGAAAGGTCATGATATATAAACTGGTAAAAATCAGCTTCCAGTTGCTGCATTTGTTTGTTAAGCGATTGTTTTGCTATTTTTTGTTCCAATGATGTTTTGCTTGAAACCGGGTAGAGCCTTGGAAGTCGGATACCTAATTGTAATAATTGTCCTTGCACATAATCCGTTACGAGTTTTAATTCTGCTTCGTCAGCGGCTAAATCCGACGCATTGACAATAAAAAACATTTTATCTAACTGAAATGCTTCTTTTACACGTCCTAATTGCATCAAAAAGTCTTTATCTGCGCGTGATAAAGCGTGGTTATAATAGGTTACATAAAGAATTGCATCTGCATGCTTAATATACTCGAAGGCAACGTTCGTGTGCCGTGCATTAATGGAATCTGCTCCTGGTGTATCAACAAGTGTAATCCCTTCTCTTGTAAGTGCACAATCATAATATAGGCTAATGGATTCGATATAACAAGCTTTCGTCTCGTCTGTTACATAGCTTGCAAACTGTTCAAGGTTAATCGTAATATCTTTCCCGATAAAGTTTCGATGGACCTCGTAACCTTTTAACATAGCATGTAAATAAGCTTGATACATCTTGTTTAATTGCTCACTCTTCTCAAGTTCATTTGCTTTAACCCATTCAATTAGTTCGTCAAACTCTGAACCTTTTGGTGATAACTTCTTTGTAATCATTTGTAAGTCTCGGGCTAACATTGCTTGATCTTTTAAGGTAACGACAACAGTACCGTGCGGGTGTTTATCATTAACAGGGCAAATTCTGTTCACTGTTGCAGTTGTTGGGTTTGGTGAGACAGGCAATACTTTCTCACCCATCAACGCATTTGCAAACGATGATTTACCAGCACTAAATGCCCCGAATAGAGCTATCGTATAGGAGCGGTTTCTCAGTCGATTTGCTTTCTCCGATAAGTCTGTCTTTAAAGACTCAAATCCTGGCAACTCACGAATCAGTTTTATCGTCGATTCAATGCTCTCAACGACATCCTCCATTTTCATTTCCTTCGTAAAACCATTATTCTTGAAATCCTTTTCGCTAGGTTTATTGTATTCTCTAGTCGAGACTGTCCTTTTGTCTGCCACTACCCTAATTGGTTTGGGCTTCCTTTCTAATGCTTGCTTAACTAATTCCCATCCGGACGCATCAACTTTTGGTTCACTATATTGTCTCTCTAACTTCGCATATGCTGCTTGCCATTCTGATTGCAGCTGCTTTATTGTTTCACTTATATTCTGTTGTTTTTTGAAATGAGTAAAATTATGCTCATGGACTCTCTTTGCATCCTCATTCTTTTTAACAATTAATGATTGCATAACATGCAATTGTTTTCTTGCAAGCTGTTTATAAATGCTTTTAATATTTGCCGATACATCATTCGTATAATTTAATACATAATCTCCATTCACTTTCGCACCAGGCTTCATTAATTGCAGTAGATGGTCAAGCTCGTATGTAACCACCATCCCATTAATTTCATTTTGAAGGGAAGTATCATGTATAGCATATTTTTTCAACAATACTAGTAGCTTATCGCGAAACTTCCATTCAATAGACTTGTGCATGTTTTCTTTTAATAGATCGAGAAATTGTTCTGCTCGTGTATTTTTTTCCTCTTTCGTTTTCTTTTTCGATGCAAATAGCCCGACCTTAAAATCGGATTGCTGTGATTCTAAAAATAATTGTGCTTTATCCCTAAGATTTGCTGGCATCAAATAGGCATTATTTAATGTTTGTTGCAGCTCTTCCAAAAATTCCTGCTCAAATTTTATCGGTTCATTCTCTAGGTATAATAATTTTTCTTCTGTTGCTTCAAGTTCATCTAAATACGAATCATCGGATCTCGTCGCTTCACCGGCTGTTAGATCATCAATCAGGGATTCATATTTTGTTGCAAGAAATGACCGGTGCTCATCCATTACTTGTCGTACGGATTGTTGAATATGAAGATATTTTGGACGGTCTGGCCCCATCATAATAAATATTTTTTCTTTGATTTGCTCAAATGCGTTATGCGCTATATTCGGTTCTTTTAGTGAAGTATAATAGATATTATTTGGCTTTAAGTTCCATTGATCAAACGTTTGTTTAATACTTTTGTCGAACGATACAAAACGTAGTTCCTGTTCATCATGCTTGTCAATTTGGTTAATAACAACAAAATAAGGCAATTTTTTCTCTTGAATTGACTTCAAGAATTGTAAATTAACCTCTGATTGTACATGATTATAATCCATCACATAAAATAAAACGTCAGCTAAATGTAAGGATGCCTCTGTCATAATTCGATCTGCATCATCTGCAGCATCAATACCAGGTGTATCAATAAGTGCAGATCCAACAGGTACGATTTGTTTACCAGTGCTTATTTCTATTTTTTTAATTGCCTCTTTATCCTTTGAATATTCCTTAATCATTTCAATATCATATGGTTCTTTGTATTCAACAGGCTGCTCTGTCGTAAAAAACACCCTTGCAACAGCATCACCTGAAGTAATTTTAACAACGTTTGCACTGGTAGGTATTGGACTCTTCGGTAAAATTTCTTCTTCTAACAATGCATTAATCATCGAAGATTTCCCGGCTGAAAAGTGTCCAGCAAAACTTATTATCAGCTCCTGTTTTTGGTGCTTTTCATAAATGTCAAGGATTTTAGATGCATTTAAATGATCCCCGTTTTGTTTCATCTGGGCATACAAAGCAACTAGCTGTTCTGCATTTAACGACTCTTTTCTATCTTTTACGATCACGGTATTCATGTCCCCTTCTTCCACATCCCAATTTAAAGTCTATTATACGAAATTAGTCATTGGATTGCCACAAATTATAAAAGCGATTTCACAAATAAGGTTATTATTGATTCGCAAAGATAAGTTTGTTTATTAGTTTACATAATATTATTATGGTAATCTAAATGATTAGGAATTCATAGTTAAAAACCTAGAAACATGATTATCTTAGTTTCTAGGTTTTATTTGTCATCTCAATTTTATAATCACCTGTTTATACAGGATATACACCATGCTTTCTTTCGGTGAATGTTACATTTTTAGCTGCATAAACGGAAAAACGGTTCACTAGCTCCTGTCTTAATGTATTTGGATCGATTACGGCATCGATTACCATTTCAGATGCAAGTCGGTAAACATCAATATTTTCTTTATATTCATCTTGCTTTTGTTTAATAAATGCGGCACGATCCTCTTCCGGTAATTGGGCAATTTTATTAGCTTCCACAGCATTTACTGCTGCTTCTGGTCCCATTACCGCAATTTGTGCATTTGGGAAAGCTAAACAGCAATCTGGATCAAACGCTGGTCCTGACATCGCATAAAGACCTGCACCATATGCCTTCCGAACAATGACCGATATTTTTGGTACCGTTACTTCGCTCATCGCTGAAAGCATTTTAGCACCGTGTCGAATAATACCTTGTCTCTCTACCTTTGTTCCTATCATAAATCCTGGTACATCTGTTAAGAATAATAGCGGAATATTAAAGGCATCACAGAGCTGGATAAACTTTGCTGCTTTATCAGCAGAATCCGTAAATAAAACGCCGCCTTTTACGCGTGGCTGGTTTGCGATAATGCCGACAGAGCTGCCCTCAATCCGTGCAAGCCCGGTAATTAATTCAGCTGCAAACTTCTTCTTGATTTCGCAGAAACTGCCTTCATCAATAATTCGGTCAATTAAATCATACATATTAAATGGAGCATTTTGGTTTTCTGGTACGATATCAGTGATCGACTTTTCAAATGCTGGAACAGGTTTCGCTTCAACATTATTCGGCTTCGACCTGAAATTAGCCGGAAAATAGCTTAAATAGTTCTGTGCATAGTGTATTGCCTCTTCTTCCGTCTTCACTAACACATCACCAACACCAGAAACTGAACAATGCATGACTGCACCACCCATTTCCTCCAATGATACCTTTTCTCCGATTACTTTTTCTGCCATTCTTGGTGAACCTAAATACATGGAGGCATTCCCATCAACCATGATCACAATATCACAAAACGCTGGTATATATGCTCCTCCAGCCGCAGATGGTCCAAACAGCAAACATACTTGTGGTACTCTTCCCGATAATTTAATTTGATTATGGAAAATTCGTCCTGCACCACGTCTGCCTGGAAACATTTCGATTTGGTCGGTAATTCTGGCACCTGCAGAGTCTACCAAATAAATCATTGGCAGCTCAAGCTTCATTGCTGTTTCTTGAATCCGCAATATCTTTTCAACCGTTCGCTTCCCCCACGAGCCGGCCTTTACTGTTGAATCATTGGCCATCACACAAACGTCCTGATTGTTGACTTTTCCAATTCCTGTAACAACCCCATCAGATGGTAAATCGTCGTCCAGGCAATTCGCAAAAAATGCATCTTCAATGTTCATCCCGCTATCAAATAAAATCTCTAATCGTTTTCGGACAAAAAGCTTCCCTTTTTCTTCATTGCTTTTATGGTACTTGTCTTTTCCGCCTTTTTCTATTTTACGCATTCTCTCCTGCAATTCTTCTAAATAAGACATGTTGCATCCTCCTCACTAAATACCTTTATATAATGGCTTCCTTTTTTCCTTGAATGCTTGAAGCCCTTCCACTCTATCTACTGTCGGAATGGTTTCCGCATAGCATGCACGTTCAATGTCTAATCCCTCTTTTATATCTGTTTGCGTACCATTATTAATAGCTATTTTCGCCTGTTTTAAAGCAATCGGCCCGTTGGAAGCAATGGTTTTCGCTAACACCAATGCATCTGTTAACAGGTCTGCTTGTTCAGCTGTTTGTTCAACCAGGCCAATAGAGATGGCTTCTGAAGCATCGATTGGTTTCGCAGTAAATATCAAACGCTTAGCATGCCCTGTTCCAATAAGACGAGGCAACCTTTGAGTGCCGCCTGCGCCTGGAATGATGGCTAGAGATGTTTCTGTCAAGCCTAGTTTAATATTTTGTGCAGCAATTCGGATATCACATGAAAGGGCTAATTCTAAACCACCACCATAAGCAGCACCATTAATTGCCGCAATTACGGGCATATTCATCCCTTCAATTGCGGTTACAGTTTCCCCTATGTAACGAACCGCCTTCATTACCTCATCTTCTGACATTCCCTTTCGTTCTTTTAAATCTGCACCAGCGCAAAAAGCTTTCTCGCCTGCCCCCGTAATAACCGTACAATAAATCGATTTGTTTTGGTTAATTTCTTTTATTGCTTCGTTTAATGCAACTAATAATGCATGCGATAGCGCATTCGCAGCTTCTGGTCGGTTCAGCGTTAGGACAGCTACATGCTCCTCATGTATGTTGATCGTAATTAAATCCGACATTTATCCTCATCCTTTAGAAGGTTTATTTTAGGCTTATTTTTATTCTAATCGCAATCATCTGCAGTTCCTTCACAACCTGTCCGTGCCATTTTTATCATGCATTAATGGTCTGTTATACTCCCACCTCTAAACAAGAGGGAAATAATATGTGTGAAGGTGGGAGAGTAAAGACCCCCCACTGAATGAAGTTTCACTTCTATGAAGCAGCCTAGTTATTTTCTAACCTATTCAATAACGGCAAGAACATCTTCATCATTTACAAAATCACCCTCTGCAACTTTTAATTCTTTTACTACCCCAGATGCTTCCGCTGCAATTGGTATCTCCATTTTCATGGACTCAAGTATTACAATATCCTGACCTTCTTCCACTTGTTCTCCTACAGCCACTACAATTTTCCATACATTCCCTGCCATACTCGCTTTCACTTCTTGCATATCCGTATCCTCCTCAGTTTCCTTTATATATGATAGAATTTTTCAATAAAAGCTGTCGTTGTGTTTCCTTTTATAAATTGTTCATGCTGTACAATCTCTTGCAACATAGGAATATTTGTTTTAATTCCATCGATTTTATAACTGGATAAAGCTTCCTTTAATATAGCGATTGCTTCTTTGCGATTAGACCCTTTTACAATTAATTTTCCAATCATTGGGTCATAAAACGGTGTTACATCATAATCGGCAGTCACACCTACTTCATTCCGTATATTCGGTCCCTCAGGTAATTCAATATGAGAAATATGACCTGGTGAAGGGAAGAACGTAACTGGATTTTCTGCATAAATTCTCGCTTCAATCGCATGACCATCTATTTGCAAATCTGTTTGTTTAATTGTTAATGCCTTACCGGAAGCAATGTGTAGTTGCTCTTCCACAATATCAATTCCTGTAATTTCTTCAGTTATGGGATGTTCAACTTGAATTCTTGTATTCATTTCCAAAAAGTAAAAATTTTCTAATTCATCAACTAGAAATTCAATCGTCCCTGCATTGGTGTACTCAAGTGCCTTGACAGCTTTAACTGCAGCTTCGCCCATACGCTGTCTTGTGGATTCTGAAATAAACTGTGACGGAGCCTCTTCAATAACTTTCTGATTTCGACGCTGTATCGAACATTCACGTTCATATAAATGAATTGCATTTCCGTGATGATCTGCTAAAATTTGTATTTCAATATGGCGGGCATTTTCAATTTTCTTTTCCATAAACATGGAACCATCACCGAAAAATGTCTGTGCACGCTTTGAATTCCCTTCAAATGCTTTGGCCAGCTCTTCTTCTGAGTAAACAACCTGCATACCGATTCCGCCACCCCCAGCCGAGGCCTTGAGCATAATTGGATAACCAATTTTCTCTGCCATTTTTACTGCGTCCTCTATCGCCGCAATCGCTTCATCCGTTCCGGGCACAACAGGAATGCCAATTTTATTCATTGCATTTCTTGCCGCTATTTTACTTCCCATCTGCTTTATGACGCTCCCTGTTGGTCCAATGAATATCAATCCTTCTTCCAAACAGCGATTAGCAAATGCTTCATTCTCACTAAGAAAACCATATCCAGGATGAATCGCGCAGGCTTTCGCTTCTTTTGCGACAGCAATTATCCGTTCAACATTTAAATAGCTCTCATTTACACGTGGAGCTCCAACCAAAAAGCTCTGATCCGCCATCGATACATATGGAGCCTCTTGATCTGCTTCTGAATAAATAGCTACTGTTTGAATTCCTAATTTCTTACATGTGCGAATAATTCGTGCTGCAATTTCTCCTCGATTTGCAATAAGCACCTTTTTTATCATATGCTCCCCCCTAGGATTGAAGTTGCTGCATCGCAATCTCTCTTAATTTAAACTTCTGTATCTTCCCGCTAGCTGTCATTGGATATACATCGACAAATTCGATATACTTGGGTATCTTGTGCCTCGATATTTTCCCATTACAATAATCTTTAATTTCTTCGCTTGTTATCTGTTTATTATCCTTTAAAATAATCCAAGCCATGACTTGCTCTCCATATTTTTCATCAGGTACTCCGATTACTTGTACATCTAGAATGTCTGGATGCTGATATAAAAACTCCTCAATCTCTCGTGGGTAAATATTCTCTCCGCCGCGTATAATCATATCTTTCATTCGTCCAGTTATTTCAATATAGCCATTTTTATGCAACACCGCTAAATCACCGGTATGAAGCCAACCTTCCTTATCAATGGCTTCCCTCGTTGCCTCGGGATTATTGTAATAGCCTTTCATCACAAGATACCCTCGAGTTAGCAGCTCACCTGGAACACCGATTTCTTGTTCTGTATCCGTTCCAGGTATAACGATTTTTACTTCCACATTAGGGTGTGGTTTTCCAACCGTATTTACTTTCAATTCAATTGGATCGTCTGTTCTTGTTTGTGATATCACCGGTGACGATTCTGTTTGACCATAAGCAATTGTAATTTCTTTTGCGCCCATTTTATTCATCACATTGGACATTACTTCTACTGGACAAGTTGATCCCGCCATAATACCTGTTCGCAAATGGGACAGATCAAATTCATGAAAACGAGGATGATTTAATTCTGCAATGAACATTGTAGGAACGCCATGAAGTCCCGTGCATTTTTCTTCTGAAACAGCTTGCAATACCTTCTCTGCGTGAAATTGCTCCAGTATAACCATCGTTGTACCTTTGGATACCGCAGCAAGTATGCCTAATACACAGCCAAAACAATGGAAAAACGGTACTGGTATGCATAATCGATCGTTAGGAGTAAGCTTCATGCAATCAGCAATCTGATTGCCGTTGTTGACAATGTTTCGATGTGTTAGCATAACCCCTTTTGGAAATCCAGTAGTTCCTGATGTATATTGCATGTTAATGACATCATCTTCGTTCAGCGATTGTTTCCGTTGCTCTAAATGAACATTATTGATACCATTACCTTTTGCAATGACTTCCTTCCACGTATAGGCATAATGATATTCCGCATCACTAATTACAATGATATTTTTTAAGTTTGGTAATGTTTCTAACCGTAATTTTCCTTTTTCCTGAACTCCTAACTCGGGGCATAGCTGTTTTAAAATATCAACATAGGATGTTCCTTTATAGCTTTCGGCCATTATTAAGGTTGTTGCTTCAGACTGCTTTAGTAAATATGTTAATTCATTCGCTTGATAATTTGTATTTACCGTTACAAGGACAGCTCCCATTTTGCCGGTTGCAAATTGCGATGTAATCCATTCTGGTTTATTATCAGCCCATATTGCTACATTTTCCCCTTTTTGAATACCTAGGGCCATCAATCCTTTTGCGGCTTGGTTGACCATTTCATTAAATTCCGAATATGTTTTCCGTAATTTTAATTCTGGATAGACGATTGCTTCATGATTTGGATATAAATCCACCTGTTTTTCAAGCAACTCACCAACAGTTAAGCCTAATAATGACATGAATTCTCCCCTTTCTAATCTGGACTAGCAGCCTAGTTCTCTAGCAATAACCAATCGTTGAACCTCAGACGTTCCTTCTCCAATTTCTAGTAGCTTTGCATCACGTAAATAGCGTTCCACCTCATATTCACGCATATAACCATAGCCCCCATGAATTTGGATCGCTTGATTTGCTGAGCGGAATGCTGTTTCACTCGCAAACAGTTTGGCATATGCGGCTTCTTTTCCAAAAGGCTTTCCTTGATCCTTTAACCATGCAGCTTTATGCACCATATTTCTTGCAAGCTCAACTTCCATTGCCATATCAGCAAGCTTGAATTGGATCGCTTGGAATTTAGAAATTGAATTACCGAACTGCTTCCGGTCTTTTGCATATGCTAGTGCTTTATCAAGTGATGCTTGCGCTATTCCAAGTCCAAGTGCTGCAATTGAAATTCTCCCTCCATCTAAGGTATAGAGAAATTGATTGAAACCTTTATGTTCTTCTCCCAATACATTTGTTCTTGGCACACGAACATTTTCAAGTACAATTTCAGCCGTATCCGACCCGCGAACCCCCATCTTATCGTAATTGCTCGTTATCGTAACCCCTTTCGTATCTGCAGGAACAATAATTGAAGAGATCATGCTTTTTCCTTGTTCATTTTTACCGGTGACAGCGGTTACAATAATGATTTTGGCAAAGCTTGCATTCGTAATAAAGCATTTTTCACCATTAATGATATAATCTTCTCCATCAATTATCGCGGTCGTTTTCGTTCCTCCTGCATCTGATCCAGCATTTGGTTCGGTTAATCCAAATGATCCAAGCGCTTTCCCTGAAGCAAGGGGCTTTAAATAGGTTTCTTTTTGCTCGTCAGTTCCGAAATAATAGAGTGGACTTGCACCAAGAGAAACTGCCGCAGCATAACTTAATCCAGTACTTCCACATACACGCCCAATCTCTTCCACTGCTAACGCATAAGAAACTGTATCTCCACCAGATCCACCATACTCATCTGGAAACGGAATTCCTAGTAAGCCAAGCTCCCCCATTTGATCAAAAATATCGCTTGGAAATTCTGCTTTCGTGTCAATTTCAACTGCTCTTGGTCGGATGACTTCTTCAGCAAAGTCTCGAACCATCTTCTTAATCATCGCTTGTTCTTTCGTTAATTCGAAATTCATGCTATTCCCCCTCATAAGTTAAGACCGACTAGTTGGTCTGTTTTAGCCATTTCGATTCCCTTTTGCAAAGAATGGCAAGTCTAACAGTATTTCTTTATAATTATCTTTAGAAATCGTTTCTGTTTGGAGAACTGCATGCAAAATTAAATCAACAAAGATATCTCCAATTTCATCCATCGTGTTTGCACCTGATTGCCGGTACCACTTATAAATCCAGTTCACCATTCCTAAGATTGCCATTGTTGTAATTTCAACGGACAGTTCTTCTCGAAACTCACCAGACTTCTTTCCCTCTTCAATTGTTCGCATGACAATTTGTTTGAATTGATCCCTTTTGTCTTTCACTGACCTTTGATATTGTTGCTTTAAATACGTACTCTCCTGATAAAAGACAGAAATATGTGCTTTATACAGGCCGAAAACGTTTACAAATTCTTTCACAATTGCTTTTAATTTTTGGGTTGGTGAATGATGCGTTTCATATGCGTAAATCCCTTTTTCTAATACATGCGTTATAAATGTATCGTGAATTTCAAATAATAATTCATCTTTAGAGGTGAAATGATGATAAAATCCACCTTTAGAAGTACCTACATTTTCAACAATCTGATTCACACTAACTCCATGAAACCCGTATTGTTCAAATAAAATTAAAGACGACTGGATGATTTTATTTCGTAATTCCGTTTATAAGCCCTCCTTCAATAAATTTACTCTTACTTTACCATACTAATCTGAATTTAGAAAGTGTTTTCATAGTTATAAATAAAGTTGGTTCATTGAATTAGATTTGAAAGAAACTCCAAACTAACTTCCCGGCTGTTTGCTTCAAGTATGTGCAATAATCGCCTTCCGGGACCGCTTCGGGCGGATGCTTTCCGTGGGCACGGCTTCAGCCTCTCCGGAAGAAAAACACTTCCTCCGAGTCTTCAGACACGTGCTGTTCCCACTGGAGTCACCGCCCTCCGCTCACCCGGACTGGTAGCGCATCGATATTGTTTTGATTAATTCCACAAGTAATAATTGGTGAGCATATACTAGCGGAGGAAATATACGTAGACTGATATGAACGAAACTGTCAAGTACCCCTTACACTCTTTTGAAAGATATTCTTTTTGACCAACTTTAAGCTAAGAGTCTATGTCTGTATAGGCTCTTTTTTATTTAACTG
>NZ_QWEH01000025.1 GCF_003515705.1 Oceanobacillus profundus | reverse complement strand
TTCATAGTAATAGCTCCTCTCGTATTATAGCTCTGATTTGGGTTTCCTTTGTTTAATACACTATACCCAAATTAACCTACGTTTTTACGAGTAGGGGCTAGTTTCGTTCATAATAACTCCTGTGGGAAGAAGAGCAATCGGTGAGACTACGCAGTGCGACAGCACAAGGAGGCTCACCAGCTCTCCTTTGGATGCGCGAAGTATATTTCCGGAGCGGGGAGACGCACAATCCATTTAAATACACTAATCCACAGTTTATATATTTTCAGTACTAGAAATAATAATGTTAAACAACATTAAATAGGGGCAGCTTAAAAGCTACCCCTGAAATTTTATTCTATTTCATCAAATGGTTTTTGATAAACCGCTTCTTTCCACACTTCAGTTACTTCACCTTCGTTATCCGAATCGATAACAAAGGATCCATTACTAGATCGATCGCTTGCAGATAACTCAAGCGGGAATAAGTTGTGCAGACTGCCATTACTTGTTTCAAAACATATTGTATCATTTTCATTTATTGCGAAAAACCCTTTGATTCGATGTGGCTTACTTTTTAATTCTCTTAACATGGTTAACCCACGCTTAGCACGAGTTGATTTTTCAAATTCCCTCATTCTCATTCGTTTACAAGCTCCGCGCTGTGTAATAATAACAATTGAAGGGTTAGTTAGTTCATTAAATACCTGTCCATTAACAATGAATTCCTCATCTTTAAGCATCATTGCTTTTACGCCAGCAGCTCTCTGTCCAACTACTGAGATTTCCGATTCATGGTACCATAATCCATACCCTTTATTCGAAACAAGGAACACATCCATATTTCCGTCTGTTTGACAAACATTAACTACCTCATCACCATTTTTCAGATTTAATGCGATAAGTGCTTTCGATTTCCGCTGCGCATCATAAAGACTGAATTCGCTTCGTTTTACCATACCGTTTTTTGTAAAGAACAGCAGGTAATTCATTGACTCATTAAAATCGCGTACTGGAATACATTGAATGAGTCGTTCATCCTTGTCAAGCTGGGCAATATTTGATACATGCTGTCCAGTGTCTTTCCAACGAATGTCTGGAAGCTCGTGAACTGGAGTGATCAAATATTTCCCTTTATTCGTAAATAGAAGCACTTTGTCAGTCGTATTTACTTCTAGTAAACTAATCGGATAATCATGTTCCTTCAAGGCCAAATCTTCGCCATTTGAAGCACTATACGATCGCAAACTTGTGCGTTTAATATATCCGTCTTTCGTTACTGAAACAAGTACATCCTCACTTGCAACAGTTACTTCAATATTGATTTTCAGCTCTTCAATTTCTGCTTCAATCATCGTACGTCGACCTTCAGCAAATGTCTTTTTGATTTGTTTCAAATCTTTTTTGATTGTTTGAAGTAGCTTCTTTTCACTATTAAGAATACCCTCTAATTGTTCAATTCTTTTTAGTAATTCGGCAGCTTCACTTTGTAGTTGTGTAATATCCGTATTTGTCAGCCTGTATAATTGTAGTGTAACAATTGCCTCTGCTTGCGCTTCTGTAAAACCGTATGCTTCCATAATTTGTTTCTTCGCATCAGATTTATCTTTTGAAGCACGGATTGTCGCAATTAATTCATCTAGAATAGAGATTGCCTTTATCAGGCCTTCTACGATATGGGCACGATCTCTGGCTTTTTTTAAATCAAATTTGGTTTGTCTTGTAACTACATCTTTCTGATGCCCAATATACGCATCTAGCATTTGAGGTAATGACAATAGTTTCGGAGTTTTGTCCTGAATGGCAACCATATTAAAATGATAGGTCACTTGCAAATCCGTATTTTTATAAAAATAATTCAAAATGCCTTCACTATCTGCATCTCGTTTCAATTCAATAACAACACGTAAACCAGTACGATCTGTCTCATCTCGTACTTCTGCAATACCTTCTACTTTACGATCGATTCGCAGCTCGTCCATCTTCTTAACCATATTGGCCTTATTGACCTCATACGGTATGTCCGTAATGACTATTTGTTCTCGATTACCTCGAACAGCTTCAATCTCTGCCCTTCCACGAATAATAATTTTACCGCGACCTGTTTCATATGCCTTTCGGATACCATCAATACCTTGAATAATTCCTCCGGTTGGAAAATCAGGACCTTTCATTACTTGCATCAATTCCTGAACAGTAACTTCTGGATTATCCATACGCATAATAACAGCATCAATTACCTCTGCTAAATTATGCGGGGGAATATCCGTTGCATAACCTGCAGAGATACCTGTCGAGCCATTCACAAGCAGGTTAGGAAATTTCGCTGGTAGAACAACTGGTTCAGAACTCGTTTCATCAAAGTTTGGGATAAATTCAACAGTTTCCTTGTCAATATCACGTAAAAGCTCTGAAGAGATACTGGATAACCTAGCTTCTGTATAACGCATAGCTGCCGGTGGATCTCCATCAATACTTCCGTTATTCCCATGCATTTCAATCAAAACATTTCTTACTTTCCAATCTTGACTTAAACGAACCATTGCCTCGTAGACTGAAGAATCACCATGTGGATGATAGTTACCAATAACGACACCCACCGTTTTAGCTGATTTCCGGAAATGCTTATCATGTGTATTCTTCTCTTCATGCATCGCATAAAGTATTCTTCGCTGTACTGGCTTTAGCCCATCCCTTGCATCTGGCAAAGCCCTGTCTTGAATAATATATTTACTGTATCGTCCAAATCTGTCACCAATTACTTCTTCTAATGGAAGATCTAAAAACTTTTCTGTTTGTGACAAATCAATCCCCCCTTACTTGTTTCCATCTATATTCTTGTTTTGGGATCGCTTTATAAAGTGAAACTTTAATTCAGTGGGAGTTTCACTTTCTCTCCCACTAATGTCAGCACCACTAGGGAGAACCGCAGGCCCTTGAAAAGAATCAGGAACTTACGGAATGTTTACCCCATCATCACATTTTTACTTCTCTCCATTTTAGCGTGGGGTATTACAACCCATTAATACGTAATAAATTCGATATACTTAATGTTCGGAATGTATCCTTTCATTTTCTAAAATGTTAGTATCCTCTTCCAAACCAAATTTAACATGTCCCTCTATCCATTTCCTTCTTGGCTCTACTTTATCCCCCATTAATGTTGTTACACGACGCTCTGCTCTTGCAATATCTTCAATGGTTACCCGGATTAATGTTCTTGTTTCTGGATTCATTGTCGTTTCCCAAAGTTGGTCAGCGTTCATTTCACCAAGACCTTTATAACGCTGAATCGTGTATCCATTTTTAAACACTTTAAGAGCTTCTTTCATTTCAGCCTCATCCCAAGCATAGACAATTTTTTCACTTTTTCCTTTACCCTTAGAGATTTTAAATAGAGGCGGCAGTGCGATAAATACTTTTCCTGCTTCTACAAGGGAACGCATATAACGATAAAAGAACGTTAATAAAAGTACTTGAATATGAGCACCATCTGTATCCGCATCCGTCATAATAATAATTTTATCGTATTGCACATCATCCAAGTCAAAGTCCCCGCCAACTCCAGCTCCAATTGTATGGATAATAGTTGAAATCTCTTCATTCTTAAACACGTCTTGCAGCTTAGCTTTTTCTGTATTAATTACTTTTCCGCGCAAAGGTAAAACAGCCTGGAATTTTCTATCTCTCCCCTGTTTAGCAGAACCCCCTGCTGAATCACCCTCAACAAGGTAGAGTTCATTTCTTTGTGGATTTTTCGATTGTGCCGGTGTGAGCTTTCCACTAAGAATCGTATCTTTTCTTTTACGTTTTTTACCTGACCTTGCATCCTCACGTGCTTTACGAGCTGCTTCGCGGGCTTCTTTCGCCTTTATTGCTTTCTTAACGAGCATGCCAGATACATCTGGGTTTTCTTCTAGAAAATAATTTAGATTTTCAGATACGACTGCATCAACAACAGATCGAGCTTCAATAGTGCCTAATTTGCCTTTCGTTTGCCCTTCAAATTGAAGCTTATCCTCAGGCACTCGAACAGAAATAATTGCAGTAAGTCCTTCTCGTATATCTGTACCTTCTAGATTTTTATCCTTCTCTTTTAATGTACCTATTCTTCTAGCATATTCATTGAATGTTCTCGTAATGGCACTTCGCGCACCAGATTCGTGTGTTCCACCATCTCTTGTACGAACATGGTTAACGAAAGAAAGCATGCTCTCTGCATAACCATCATTAAATTGAAACGCAAACTCGACCTCTAACCCATGCTGTTCCCCTTCAAAAGATACAACTGGATGTAATGTATCCTTCTCTTCATTTACATAGTCGACAAAGGAAACGAGGCCATCTGGAAACTCATATAATTCCTTTTCATTATTTCGCTCATCAATAAGTTCTATTTTTAAACCTTTTAATAAAAATGCAGACTCACGCAAACGTTCCGAAATGGTCTCAAAATCATAATCTGTTGTACTAAAAATCGTCGGGTCTGGCTTAAAATGAATAGTAGTTCCTTTCTTCCTTGTTGGACCTCTTTTTTCAAGCGAGCTAACTGGTTTTCCACCAGCCTCAAAACGCTGATAATATATAAACCCGTCCCGATGTATTGTTACGTCCAACCATTCGGATAATGCGTTTACTACGGATGATCCTACACCATGTAATCCACCACTTGTTTTATATCCACCTTGTCCAAACTTTCCACCTGCATGGAGAACCGTAAAAATAACCTCGGTTGTCGGTTTGCCAGTGCTATGCATTCCGGTGGGTATACCGCGTCCACTGTCCTGAACAGAAATACTATTATCTTTATGTATCGTTACTTTAATTTCATTTCCATAGCCTGCTAAAGCTTCATCAACAGCATTATCCACAATTTCAAAAACAAGGTGGTGCAGCCCACGGCTGTCTGTACTTCCTATATACATTCCTGGTCTTTTTCTAACAGCGTCAAGACCCTCTAGAACTTGGATGGAATCATCCGAATATTGGAATTCATTATTCAATCAATCCACTACTCCTTTCAAAAACAAAAACAATCCACTTTCTTTATAATAGAACAATTGTTCGTAATTGTAAATTAATCATTTTTTTATAAGACACCTTCTATTCAATCATCATATCGCAGAATATGCTAATAAGTATACTACAATTGCCATTTTAATGCATAAAACAGCTAAAAAACATTATATACGTGCTATATATTCCCTACGTAATTTTAAATCGTGTGAAATTGTAAACATACTAAATTTGGAAGAAAAAGTAAATATATCCCCCGTACTTGCATTGTTTTTTTCTTAGTTATAATCGCATTTGAAACCCTGTGGACGAATGTTTATTTGCTTAATTGCCAATAAAAAGGATGACATAAGTTCGTCATCCTTTTCAAGCATTTTTTAAATTGTTGACCATTATTTTTTAACAAGCACAGCATGCACCACTTTAATGCAAAGATCCATAATTACGGTAAAATCTCTTTCTTTTAGGTAATGATAGGCTTCTTCATTGACAATTCCTTGCTGGGCCCAAAAAATACGACAATCAGACTCTGCTGCTTCTTTCGCAATTTCTGGTAAATACTCTGGTCTTCTAAAAATGTTTATAATATCAATCTTGTCTGGAATAGCCGTTAGCGAAGAATATGCCTTCTCACCAAGCACCTCTTCCACTGTCGGATTAACAGGAATAATTCGATATCCGACCTCCTGCATAATTTTTGCAATTTGATAGGCTGTTTTATCTTGATTATTAGATAGTCCTACTACTGCAATCGTTTTTGCTGATTCTAATATTTCTTTTAATTCATCATTTGCTGGATTTTCCCAAGCCACCTGAACACCCTCCTTAATTTGTTATCAAACCTTCTCGTATTAAGTATTCCCTTGCAACTTCTTCTGGCGATTCATCTTCATAATCCACTTGATAATTCATTTCACGCATTTCATCATCCGTTATTTTTCCAGCGAGCTGATTTAAAATATCTCGTAGTTCCGGGTATTCCTCTAATGTATCCTCACGCAATAGAGGAGCACCTTGATATGGTGGAAATAGATTCTCTGGATCGGATAATGTTACTAAATCCAATTCTACCATATAACTATCCGTGGCATAAGCATCAATGATGTCAACCTCACCGTTTGATAGCGCAGATTCTCTTATTCCTGGTTCCATTGTTTTTACGTCTGCGATTTGAAGATTATATAAGTCTTGCATTCCCACGTATCCATCATAACGATCGTTAAATTCTAATGTAAACCCAGCAGTAATCTCATTCTCAATTTGTTTTAAATCACCAATTTCTTCAAGATCGTATCTTTCCGCCAATTCTTTTGTCGTTGCTACGGTGTACGTATTATTATATTCCATTGGCATAAGCAATTCCATGCCAAATTCCTCTTTCAACCCTTGTTTTGCCTGTTCATAAACTTCCATAGCATCATTGCTTGCTGCTTGGTCTTCTAAGTGTGTTACGATAGCAGTTCCAGTAAATTCTGGGAAAATATCAATACTCCCCTCTTGCAGTGCACTAAAAACAAAGGCAGTTTTCCCGAGATTTGGCTCCAATCCAACTTCAAGGTCTGTGTCTTCTTCAATTAGCAATTTGTACATATTCATAAGTATAGCCGGTTCAGATCCCAATTTTCCACCAATAACAAGATCATCCTGTTTAGTTCCATTAAAAATAAGTGGCGTGACGACGATTAGAACTACAAGTACAAGCATAGCTATAAAAGATTTTAAACCTGCTTTTTTTGAAAAACGTTCAAAAATACGCAATATCATATCCAATATAATTGCAAGCAATGCTGCAGGTATCGCTCCAAGTAATATTAGATGAATATCTGCACCACGATCTAATCCTAGTAAAATAATTTCACCTAATCCTCCAGCACCAATTAAAGCAGCAATTGTTGTTGTACCCACGATTAAGACCATAGACGTTCGGATCCCAGCCATAATTACTGGCATGGCAATTGGTAATTCAATTTTAGTTAAACGTCGGAAGGAATTCATTCCCATTCCAGTAGCAGCTTCTTTTAGCGCAGGATTTACTTCTTTAATACCGGTATATGTATTTCTTAGAATTGGTAATAAAGCATAAAGAATTAATGCAATAATTGCAGGTGTAGTACCTATCCCAAAGAACGGAATAAGAAATGCCAGTACAGCAAGACTCGGTATTGTCTGCAAAACAGCTGAAATGCCAATTACGGGCTCTGCTGCTTTAGGATACCTAGTCAAAAGCAATCCTAGTGGAACTGCAATAACAATTGCAATAATTAATGAGACCAAGGAGATCTGCAGATGTTCCATAGTCGTTTGCCAAAGCATATCTTGTCGTTGCTTGAAAACAGCAATAAAATTATCCAATATGTGTCACCCCATTTTCTGTATCTGTTTTACTTTTTAGGAATGAAACAATTTGTGGATAAGTTAAAATGCCAACAACTTGTTGTCTATTCAAAACAGGGAACAGTGTCTGATCACTTTCCTGAAGTAACTCAACAGCTTGATACAATGGCATATCGTGTTGAATCGTCTTTCCATGAAACACACTGCCATTTCTAACCATATCTACATAATGACTATTTTCATCGATTACGATATAGGTTCCCTGACGTGGAAAAGTCTGTGACTCGTAAATGGATTTCGTTATAATTGCATCCATCTGTTGATCTGCAATCCCCCCAACTTCTGTTTGCCATGGGGATTTTTTATTTCCGAGAAAATCTTTAACAAAATTATTAGCTGGGTTTAAAACTAATTGTTCCGCTTTGTCTACCTGAACCATTTTACCGTCCTTCATTAAACAAATACGATCACCTAACTTCAATGCTTCATCCATGTCATGGGTTACAAATACAATTGTCTTCTTAATTTCCTTCTGTAATTTCTGAATATCGTTTTGTAGTTGTTCTCTACTGATCGGATCCAGAGCACTAAATGGTTCGTCCATTAATATAATATCTGGATCAGCAGCGAGTGCACGAATGACACCAATCCGTTGCTGCTGTCCTCCAGAAAGTTCTCCCGGCATACGATTCCCGAATGTCGATGGATCTAAACCAACCATATCAAGAAGATCATGGCTTCGACTTACAATTTCTTGCTTTTTCCATTTTTTCATTTCAGGAACTACTGCAATATTTTCAGCAATTGACATATGGGGGAATAATGCAATTTGCTGAAGAACATAACCAATATTCCATCTTAATTCGTGTATGTTATAATCTGTAATAGCTTTACCATTTATGTATATTGATCCTGATGTGGGATCAATTAATCGATTAATCATTTTCATCGTTGTTGTCTTTCCACATCCGCTGGGTCCAATTAATGTCAGCAGTTCCCCCTCTTTAATTTCTAGCGAAAAATCTTTAATTGCTTCCGTTCCATCTGGATATACTTTATGTACATTTTTAAATTCGATCATGGCTTTGCTCCTCGTTATTCAAAGTCTACTTTTAGGGTAATACCCTCTTTTCTTTTTTATAAACATTTTAATTCTTAAATCGTTATCGTATAATAGTTCATATTTTAGGTTCTTTATCTTTACGGTTCATGCTAAAATAAACGATAGTACATCACATCAATCAAAAAAATCATTTAATTTAATAATGAAAGTAGGAAAAAATATGGAATATATCGTATTTGCTATTATTGCTTATTTATTAGGCTCTATACCATCAGCACTGCTAGTAGGTAAAATTGGTTACAAAATGGATATTCGGGAACATGGAAGTGGTAACCTTGGAGCTACCAATACATTTCGCGTCCTCGGTATAAAAGCAGGAATTATTGTAACATTAGCAGATATTTTAAAAGGAACAGCAGCAACACTAGTCCCATTATTATTTGATGTGGAGATTTATCGACTTGCAATTGGAGTTTTCGCAGTTATTGGACATATGTACCCTTTATTTGCACGATTTAAAGGTGGGAAAGCTGTTGCGACTTCTGGTGGCATTATTTTAGGTATATATCCATTGTTATTTTTAATCATGATTGTCACTTTTATCTCATCCTTATATCTTTCTAAATATGTATCATTATCATCCATGGTTACTGGAGTGATTAGTGTTTTTGTATCAATCTTCTTTAAAGACATCGGATTGATTATTGTCGTTGCCTTACTAACAGCTTTTGTTTTCTACAGGCATTTGGAAAATATCAAACGTATTCGCAATGGAACGGAACCTAAAATAAAATGGATGTAATACAATAATCACCATTCCAATCCAATAAATTGAATAATAAATATCCATTCAGTATACTTATCATTACTTGAGAATTTGAAAGGGGACTTATATATTGCAACACACCAAAATATTCCCGCTAAAGCAATTACCGACGAAAGAACAACGTCATAAATTATTTGGTTCTGTCCAACCAGCAGAAAGAACAAAACCTGTTGAAAAGAGTAAAATGGCAGACCTGCAAAATACAAAGAAAGACTTTCTTTTTGATCTGAATGTAGTCGGGATTTCCAATGTAAAATACCCAATTACAATTGAAAGTAACATGAACCCTGGCTTTCAAACAAGTATAGGTACATTCAAATTTTCGTCCAGTTTAGCTAATACGAGTAAAGGGACGAATATGAGCCGGTTTATGGAACAATTAAATCAATACCATGAGCAAGGATTCAACATCACATTAGCTAATTTAAAATCTTTTGCAAAAGAATTGGCTGAACGCCTTGAGCAAAAGGATGCAACCATCGAAGTGGACTTCCCTTGGTTTTACGAACGAAAAGGTCCAAGCTCCAATCTTGCAGGGTTAAATCATGCAAATGCTTCAATTCGCGTAACCTACAAGCAAGCGAAAGGAACATCTGTGAATGTAGCTTTATCTGCTTTGATTACAACACTATGCCCTTGCTCAAAAGAGATTAGTGAGTATAGCGCGCATAATCAGCGTGGCGAAGTAGCAATGGATATCACCCTTTCTGATGACTTTGATGAAAACAAAACAGATTGGAAGGAAACACTCTTACAAGCAGCGGAAAGTAATGCAAGTGCTAGAATTCATCCTGTACTTAAACGACCAGATGAGAAAATGGTAACAGAGCAAGCATATGAAAACCCTCGATTCGTCGAAGATATAGTTCGTTTAGTTGCAGCCGATTTATACGAGTTGCCTTTTGTCACAAAATTCAATGTCTCTTGTAGAAATGAGGAATCGATTCATCTACATGATGCAATTGCATCCATTACCTTTGATAAGCAAAACGCTGAAATCGAGTAGCAGCGATGAAATATTTATTTATCGGGCTTATAAAATTTTACCGAGCTGCAATCAGTCCTTTTACCCCTTCAACATGTAGGTTCTATCCTACGTGTTCTGAATACGGACTTGAAGCATTTAAGCGTTTTGGCGCAATAAAAGGATCATATTTAACGATAAAAAGAATTAGCAAATGTCACCCATTTCATCCTGGTGGAGTTGACTATGTACCAGAGAAAAAGGAATAGTAAGCTTGGCATCCACCAAACTAGTTACCTATGCAGATAAAAAAGTTTTTTGTACTTTGTTATCTGCCAAGAAAAACAAATAGTATTTACTAACAAAGGGAGTTGTCTTTATTGAACCTAACAGTCAGCACGGAAGCCGCAAAATGGTATAAAGAAGAATTGGATATTGAAGACACAGCTCAATTACGTTTTTTCGTTCGATATGGAGGGGTCGGCGGTAAGATTCCTGGATTTTCCCTTGGAGTCAAACTAGATAAACCCAAAGCAATTTATGCATCCACAGAAGTGGAGAATATTACGCTTTATATCGAAGAGGCTGATGCGTGGTATTTTGAGAACAGCGATTTGGCAGTGCGTTTAGATAAAAAACGGAATGAACCGATTATAGAGTATGTATAATTATAAAGACGATGATCATGATATTGTAGCTCTGATCATCGTCTTTTTATTCACTAAAAATATGCTGGTTTCTTTAAATGCTTACAATTTAAAACGTTCTATTTGTTCCCATTGATTTTCTTTTTCCAGTATTTCAAGCTGGCGCTCACCAAACAAATCAAAATGCGGGTATGTCTCATCCTGATGAACCCATTCTTCTCGAAGTCCATAGGCTCTGCCCCAGGCTGCCAATTTTCCCAAGTCACTGCATCCCACTTTTGTTACCGTATTGCAGCCAGGAAAACGTTCATCTATCCAATAATGTGTCAGAAAAGCTACTTCCCCATTTGCCACATTATCCTTCCAAGCAAGTAATTCACTTCTTTTAATTCCAAATGCCATTATTGTTCACCCTTAATTTGCTCTGAATACGCAAGATGCCATTCTGGAAAAGCCCTTCTTAACGACATCGGCCGAAATGTATCCTTCTTCACAACCGCATGCTTTGTAAATCCACTTACAGCAATATCACCGGCAGAATCCAGAATGTAATAACCATATACCGTTCGCAGCCCATCATAATCCTCCAACCATGTTTCCACATAGGCATCCTCACCATAACGAATGGGCTTCTTAAACGTAATTTGCGCATCGAGTACTGGAGCTACAGCATTATCTTTTTCCATCGCAGCATAACTAAGTCCAAGTGCTTCAATATATTTGGTTCTCCCTATTTCAAACCACACTAAATAATTCGCATGGTAGACAACTCCCATTTGGTCTGTCTCTTGATACCTTACTTCCAACGGTGTTCGTACTTTCTTCATTCCATTTCACTTCCCCTTAATTTTCTCACTTGCTTAATCGTATCATAAAAATGAGAAAAAGTGATTTGTAAAGCGTGCTCAAAAAGGAGAATAAAAGAACCGTGGTCGGATAAGTTTGCAATGTCCTTTTGCGATGCCGACACTAGCACGTCCTATGCGTCGAAGTTCGAAGCGGCATAGTTTTGACTACCAGTGTTACACAGGATGTGTATATTTTTCCCGGAATTTTTGGTCAACCTCTTATAGTGATTAAAAAGCGAAACAGCCTCAAACACAAATAGTTTGAGACTGTTTCATTCCGTTATTGATTGGATTCATCCTTTATCTCTTCACGGAAACCTTCTATTGCTTCTTCTCTTCGCTGATTCTTTGCAATGATTTGTTCTTTTTCTTCACCAGAACTGAACTGCATTGTTTCATGTGCTGCTTCTAAATTTTCAATCGTATTTTGCACCATATTTTGGATTTTTTCTGCATTGTCACTGCGATCATCAGGTTTAGCTTGTTGATTATGCTTGTCTGTCATGCTGATTCTCCTTTCTCAATTACACAGGCTTATTCTTTCAATAAAATATAATACTATACAAAAAAATGCTACTTCCTTTCACGATAGGAAGTAGCATCTTTTCAGTTTTCATTTACTTTCTTTACAGTCTGATGCATCCTCATGTCCAAATTATTTTCAATTTGCTCCATAAGTTTTCTGTCTTCTAAAATCTGTCTTCGATTTTCTGCAACAAGTTCATCAAAACGTAGCTTCTTTTTAAGAGAAATGGTAATCCACCCCTTTTATATACGTACTACTAAGAAGTATTACCATTTCTACAAAATTTTATAATTAATTGAATTAATTTAAAGCATTAACCATCTCTGTCATATAGTCATACTCCAATGGTCCAGCTACCCGTGGCTGTTGTACAATTCCATCAGTTCCAATAAAATAAGTTGTAGGAACAACAATAACACCATACTCTTTTGCAATATCTCCATCACGATCTAATGGTATTGGGTAGGTAAAACCATACTCATCAATAAAATTTCGAGCGGCTTGCTCACTTGTATCTTTATCTGTTAGATTAACAGCAACCACAACGACTTCATCTTGATTCTCTTCATAGTATTGCTGCATTCCAGGCATTTCTTCTCGACATGGTGGACACCATGTCGCCCAAAAATTCAATATCACTTTTTTCCCTTGCAAGTCCGATAACTTGAATTGCTCTCCATCTAATGTTTCCAGTTCAAAGTCCGGTGCAAGCTTACCTTGTTCAATCCCTACACTTTCAGCAGGAGCAATCGCCCCTCCCTTAACATTTGTATCACCAGTAACATCATATAGATACGTATCTGAATCCTCAGTTTCGTTCGTTTTGTTTTCATTTCTATGATCAATAAAATTACCAATAACGATACCAATTAATACTAACAGCATTGTTAATCCAAAAATTTTCTTAAACAAGTTGATCCTCCTCTATCAGGCCAATAGTTAAACAAGACACTCTCTTCAATCGTATGTATATATCGATGTTTTGTAAAGGTAATTGGATTATTGTTCTTAAAAAATTCATGAATGAAAAACATTTGAAAGAAAATGCGGAGTAACTTCCCAGCTGTTTTCTTCAAGTATGTGCAATAATCGCCGTCCGGGCATCTTAGGGACGGCTTCCTCTATGGAAGAAACCAACTTCCTACGGGTTTCAGACACGTGCTGTTCCCGCAGGACAAGGAATGCTTCGTCAGCTTTTACATCGCACGAATAAAATTGCTTTGTATTTTTGAGGAGTCACCTCCAAACGCTCACTCAAACTGGTTTAAGCAATAATTTTGTTTCGGTAAATTATGTTAGAATTAGCTGATGAGCCAATTCTAGCGGAGGAAACACACGTAGACTTCTGCGGGGTACGTGGCCAGAGTGAGACGCTAAAGAACGTCGGGTCAGCCGAAAAAAGCGTAGTGTGTTTCCGGAGCGGGGATTCGTACAATCTCTCAATGCACATTAGTTCGAAGTTTATATTATATTTGCAATAAAAAATTGCTCTGCCATAGTTAGCAGAGCAATTTTTTGATAGTAATGATTTTGTATAAGTTATGCTTTTACTTTATCACGTAATACCATTTGTAAAATACCGCCATGACGATAGTAGTCAATTTCAACATCACTATCGAAACGTGCGATAGCATTAAATTCTGTTACTTTACCAGTTTCATCTGTTGCAGTAACTTTCACTAGGTCATGCGGGCGAACACTTTCATCAACTACTACGTTGAATGTTTCTTTACCAGTTAAGCCAAGTTTCGCTGCACTTTCTCCTTTTTCAAACTGTAATGGAAGCACACCCATCATTACAAGGTTTGAGCGGTGAATACGTTCAAAGCTCTCGGCGATAACTGTCTTAATTCCTAGCAAGTTCGTACCTTTAGCTGCCCAGTCACGAGAAGATCCCATACCATAATCCTTACCACCCATAACAACAAGTCCTGTACCATCTTGCTGATACTTCATTGCAGCATCATAGATTGGCATTACTTCGCCTGTTGGCCAGTAAGTTGTATAACCGCCTTCTGTACCTGGAGCTAGTAAGTTACGAATACGGATATTCGCAAATGTACCGCGCATCATAATTTCATGGTTTCCACGACGGGAACCATAGGAGTTAAAGTTTCTTGGTGATACACCTTTCTCTTGTAAGAACTTACCTGCAGGCATATCTTTAGCAATTGCTCCAGCTGGTGAAATATGGTCAGTTGTCACAGAATCACCGAACAATCCAATCGCACGTAAGCCTGTTAGCGGATCAACCGTTCCAGCATCCTTTGCTAAACCTTCAAAGAATGGTGGATTTTGAATATATGTTGATTCACTATCCCACTCAAATAACGGCTCATCTGTTGTTTGAATTTCATTCCATTTTTCATTAGAAGAAAATACGTCTTCATACTCTTTACGGAATATCTCAGGAGTAACAACGCTTTGTACTTCATCTTTTATTTCCTGCATTGTTGGCCAAATATCATTCATATAAACAGCGTTTCCGTCTTTATCTTCACCTAAAGCCTCTGTTGTTAGATCAATATCTACTGTTCCAGCTAAGGCATAAGCAACTACTAATGGCGGAGAAGCTAAATAGTTTGCTTTTACTAACGGATGAATACGCCCTTCAAAGTTACGGTTACCTGATAATACAGAAGAAGCAATGAGATCACTATCTACAATCGCTTTTTCAATTTCTTCAAGTAAAGGTCCTGAATTTCCAATACAAGTCGTACAACCATAACCAACAAGGTTAAAGCCTAATTGATCAAGATACGTTTGTAAGCCTGCATCTTCCAAATAGCGTGTAACAACTTTTGATCCTGGAGCCAATGATGTTTTTACATATTCCGGCACTTTCAGCCCTTTTTCTACAGCTTTTTTCGCTACTAGTCCAGCCCCTAGCATTACATACGGGTTGGAAGTATTCGTACAAGATGTAATTGCAGCGATTGTAAGAGCTCCAGTTTTCATTGTAGAAGTAGCTCCATTTTGATGTTGTACTATTACTTCTTTATCGAATTCAGATTTATCAAGTCCAAATCCTTGGTTCCCTTCAGGAGCAGTAATTGCTTTATTGAATTCCTTTTTCATATTGGATAGAGAGATCAAATCCTGTGGACGTTTCGGCCCGGATAGATTCGGTTCTAATTCGGAAAGGTTAATCTCAATCACTTTTGTATATTCTGGATCTGCTTGATCTGAAGTATACCAAAGATTGTTTTCCTTACAATATGTTTCTACTAAACTTATTTGCTCTTCACTACGTCCTGTTAAACGAAGATAATTTAACGCTTCATCATCTACTGGGAAGAAGCCACAAGTCGCTCCGTATTCTGGTGCCATATTAGAGATGGTAGCTCGATCAGCAAGTGGCATATCTTGTAATCCCGGGCCAAAATATTCTACAAATTTCCCTACTACATTTTGCTCACGCAGAACCTGTGTTACTTTAAGCGCTAAGTCAGTAGCAGTAGTTCCATTTGGGAAGCTTCCCGTAAATTTAACACCAATTACTTCTGGTGCTGGAAAATAAGATGGCTGCCCAAGCATTCCAGCTTCTGCTTCGATACCACCAACACCCCAACCAAGAACACCTAAACCATTAATCATCGTTGTATGGGAGTCTGTTCCGACAAGTGTATCTGGATACGCATCGTATTCACCAGCATCATTTTTTACACCATGAACTACATTGGCAAGATACTCTAAGTTAACTTGGTGAACGATACCTGTTGCAGGTGGAACAGCACGATAGTTATGAAATGCCTTTTGTGCCCAGTTCAAAAATTCATAGCGTTCTGCGTTACGTTTGAATTCTAAATCCATGTTTGCTTGTAGCGCATTTACTGTTCCATATTCATCAACCTGTACAGAGTGGTCAATAACTAAATCAACCGGAACCTCAGGATTGATTTTATCTGGTTCCCCACCAAGGTCAACCATTGCTTTTCGAAGGGAAGCAAGATCAACAACTGCAGGAACACCTGTAAAATCTTGTAAAATAACTCGAGATGGTTTAAAAGGAACATCTACACCTTCTCCATCCTTCGTTCCCCAGTTTGCAAGGGCTTCAACATGTTCATCTTTGATTTGATGTCCATCATGCTGACGCAATAAAGATTCTAGTAGTACACGGATGGAAAACGGCAAACGCCCCACTTTACCGATCCCAGATTCCTCCAAGCTTTTTAGGCGATAATAGTTATACTTCTTACCTTTCGATTCAAATTGCTTTTTAGCATTAAATACATTTTGATTCGCCATTTTGTTACCCCTTTCATTCACTACTTTTGTTCCCACCTTTAATTAGACAAAGGTATGACAAAATTCTTTCGTTTCAAAAAACGCATCAAATTATTATTAAAATAGGCCTTACATACTTATAATATAGGAATCTACCAGATAAAACAAATAATTGTTCTAATTAAGGCTATATCAATAATTTATGTAAACCGATAACTAAACCTTATACGATGCACCTGAAGTTTTCATTGCAAGTTATCAATTAAAATTCATTCCTCATTTGAATCCGTAAAAACAAGCTGGAATGTACTGCCTTTCGTCGGATTTTGTTTTATTTCCAAATTTGCATGGTGTGCTTCAAGAATTTGCTTTGTGATTAGCAATCCCAACCCTGTACCGCTTTGCTTCGTCGTAAAAAACGGCTCTCCAAGCTTATGAAGAATATCAGTTGAAATACCACGACCCTCATCTTGGACGGAAATAATAATCTTACCATTTCCATGTTGCGTTGAAAGTATAATCTTCCCTGGCTCTTCCATTGCCTCTATTGCATTCTTCACTAAGTTAATTAGAACCTGTTTAATTTGGGAGCGATCACAGATAATTTCCGCATCTACTGGTCGTTCAATTAAGATTTCAACATTGTTTAACGATGCTTGCGGTCTTAATAATGTGACAATGTCTTCTAGCATGTTTATAACAGGTTCAAGTTTCTTATTATCTGTTAAGGGCTTCGATATGTATAAAAGTTCGGAAGTAATCGTTTCGATTTTTTCAATTTCATCAATCATGATTGTGAAATATTCCTCTTTACGATCAACCCCTGCCTGCAACAACTGTAGAAAGCCTTTTAGAGAAGTTAATGGATTTCGAATTTCATGAGCTATCCCTGCAGCTAACTGACCCGCAACTGTCATTTTTTCGGAGCGAACCATCATTTCTTCCGTTTCTTTTTTATGCGTAATATCCTTTAAGTAAACGAGGTAATGCATAGGTTTCGTACCGCCATCTGTCCATTCTTCAACAATACAATCTAATAAAACATGGTTTCTATCGTTATTAAGAACGTTCAGAACGAAATTCTTCCTACTATTTTTCTGAGTTTTTATTTGTTCTCGAATATAAAACACATCGTTATCAGTAAATTTTTCATCCCAGTGTGTTCCCAGGAGATCTTCCATCTTGTAGCTCAGTGTGGTCTCGACTGCTTTTGTGGCATAAACAATTTTCCCGTTTCCATCGACAATTAAAAAGGCATCACTACTATTTTCTTCAATCCAATTTTGTACGGATAGGGGTAATGCAGTAACTCTATTGGTATTATTTGTTCTACTAAAAAAAGCTGATATATCCTCGCCATTATTATTATTAACTCCCATAACTGCTCCCCTTTCTAGTAAATCACATCTTATAATATAATTATGATGATAACTTATAGAGTATGACACTTGTTTATCTTTTTTACTCCCATTATAATAGAAAGAAATAGATACCACATGAATGATTAATCAATGTAATTTTACTACAAGTATAACAAAAAATAAATTAATTATTACAATTGTAGCTAATATTCATAACTATTGCGTTTCGTACATTAAAAAGTTAGGTGAATAGCATGTCAATAATTATCGTATTATGGGGGTTCTTCTTAATTAGTTTGATGGGAATAGGTGGATTTTTCATGTTCCGTAAGTTCTTAAAACGTTTGCCAAAGGATGACGGAAAATCAATCATGGACTGGGAAGAATACTATATGGAAAAAACACGTCATATGTGGAAAGATGAAGAAAAGCAACTACTTGAAGAATTAGTATCGCCCGTTCCTGAGCTTTTTAGAGATGTGGCAAGACACAAAATTGCAAGTAAAATTGGGGAAATCTCTTTAAAAAAAGAGCAAGATTCGATTACACAATCTACTTTAATCGAAGGATATATTATTGCGACACCAAAACGCGATCATAAATTTCTAATTAAAAAATTAAATCAAAAAGAAATCGATATCACTCCATACCATCATCTTTTCGAAGCGTCTCAAGATAATTACGCAACAGACTGGAAAGAAAAATATAAGTAAATGATCTTTCCTCATCGAATAGATTCATGTCGACTAGCGATTTACGGTCTGCCCTCTCCGTTCATTGGAATGGTTCGACTTCCTGAACATTCTTACGTAGCAGAATCACTCTGGAGAACTTGGCTTTTCACCATTATGGGCGAAAAGCCAAGTTCATCAGAAACATGTCCCTTCCAGGGGTTCCCGACATTAGGTTTTAACCTGTTTTTGGTAAGCCAATCTTCGCCTAGTGTCGATGCCTGGCCTGATTTCACAACAAGGATAGAAATGCGACTAAACTACATGTCTTAGACAGCCATTCGGCAAGTATTCTTTAGATTATCATGAGGCGAAGAAAGTCTTGCTACGGTTTTAGCTCTTCGTGGAAGCAGTTTCTCCGGTATCTAAGTTATCCACGGGATTCAAATTTCATAGCTTCCTAAAAAAAAGTGCGCTTACCCATTGGGTAGCGCACTTTTCTTAAGTTGCAAGAATTGATAGAGCATCGATACTCTCCATGTTACGATCATACCAAATGCAAGAATAAAGAACATTCCGCTTGTTTCTCCAAAAGAAATCGTACTTCCGAGAATTAATTTAATAACGATCCTTACAATTAAAAGTCCAAATAAGATAAATGGAAATGCCCGAGAAGGTACAAGAAAAATATCTTGATCCCGAACTTCGAATTTTGAAGATTTTATAAGTAATATGGAAAAAATCATACCAACAAAGAACGCTTCCAATACTTGAATCCAAGCAATATGGAATACTGGGAAAATAAACATCAATGCACCAGTACTCATAAATAATGGCGGCAAGATAATTTTCTTTACGGAAGCTGGCTTCTTCGCTGCATTTAACCGTACAAATATCATTCCGATAGCCATACCTGCTGCTACAATTGTACTCGCAACCAACCAAAACATGTCAATCACTCTTTCATAAAAATGAATCTATTCCAGATTCATTGATTCACTTTAGTTCACAGTTTAATAACCCACCTGTAAAGAAGCCAATTCACAACGGCTATTAAACGAACTTCATTTTTTTGTTTTTCAATACTATAGTAATATATGCGGCTGTAAAAATCCATTAAAATCCGGAAAAACCAAACCATCCCGCTAAAAATCCTGTCAGTTTAGTCATCCAATCAAAAAAGAGTGCAATTCCCATTAATACCATAACCCAACCACCAATAGTAACGAGTCGGCTGCTGTGCTTCTTAATCCACTTTAATTTCCCAATAAACAGGGATAGCAATATAAATGGAATAGAGAATCCTAGAATGTAACTGATCATCATAACCATACCCACTTCTGGATTCGTTGCCGCTAACGACAAAACGATGAGCAAAATCGGACCAACACATGGTGTCCAACCAAGCGAGAAAGCCATTCCAATAATAATAGATCCAAAAAATCCTGCTGGACGATTTTTAAAATGGATTTTTCTATCTTTCATAAGAAATTCAAAGTTTAATATTCCTACAAGTACAAGACCAAAAAATATAATTACAATTGCACCAATTTGTCTAATAAGATCTTGGTATAACGTAAGAAACTCTGCAATAAATGTGGTAGAAAATCCAATCATGATAAATATACTTGAAAATCCAATCAAAAAACAAAACGTATGTATAAGTGCTTTCTTATTGAGTTTTTTATTTTCATCATTTATTTCACTAACACTCATACCAGTAATATAAGATAAGAAAACTGGATAAAGCGGTAACACACATGGTGAAATAAAAGATAGAAAACCCGCTCCAAATGCGAGGAAAATATTTATTTCTGACATTACAATCCCCCTATCATTTCCATTTTCTATTCTAACAGAAAATGTTATAAAGGAAAGCAATTGATTTTGACAAATAGCGTACACTTTGATTAACACGTACGATTACAGGAAAATATCTCTACAAAATTATATCAGCAATATTATTCATACTCGTTTAAAACATTTTCTATTAGCATGACATATCACCACACATACTTAGCGGGCTATAAAATGATCAAGAACATAAAAAAACCACTCCTTCTGCTTCATTTTTCAACAGGTAAGTGGTTTTTGAGAAAAATTAACCTAATTATTTCTAAAGTGCTGTGACAATTTAACCAAATAAAGTTTTTCCTATGTAAAAGGGTTAACTAACTACTGTCAAACCCTTGATACGAGTGCTTTTACTTTTCACCTTGATTATTCATTGCACGCATCATTTGATTAATTTTCTTTTGCGACGGTTTTTGACCCATTTGCATCATTAATGTCCGAAGCATCTGCTCATTAATAGGTGGATTCTTTTTCAAATAGCTCATCATATATTTTCTTGCAATAAAAAATCCAAGAGCAACACCAGCAATTAACGCTGCTATAGCAATTAGTACGACCCAAATTGTGCTCATCTCTAGTTTCTTCCTCCTTCGTGTTGTCTCTAATACAGTATATTAAATTAACGATGAGAATACAATCGATTACGAAAAGATTGTAACAAATTTATCGAAAACCTGGTCATTCAACGTTTTTCACTTAATTTAAGTTTTTCTTTAGATACATATCAATGCTTCTAAACGAATCTGTTTAATACTATAAAATATGCGTGGGTAGATGTTATTAAGAAAAAGGATTTGAATCTCTCTCTTAATAATCTACATACAATTTCAGCTTCGTATGCTTCGTTAGTTTTTAGAAACATTTCTTTTCCTTCCTGATTATGTCTTTGTTAATACCTTTCTCATCATATTGTATATTCAGTTCTTCATCTTTAAATCCTTCGAGTAGATACATTATCTTAGCACACATGTGTTGGTAAAAATACAGATATAAAAGTAATTAACCCAATTTAATTGCAATAGATGTCGGTTGATCAACATAACTGAAGCCATGCCTCAACTGCAGTCGCGAGTGTTCTCTACCTCGACTAAATTATAAAAATGAAACCGTTGGGTATACGTCGGTGCAATTAAAGGATATAACGAGGAAGGTTATGGAGCGCTATTTAATTGGAGATAAAGCTGTTCCTTATAAACGGAATGATAGAAGTTGGAAAATGTAAGAGATTATTCTTTAACAATCATTCTATTATTTTGCCACAATTTACTGATATAATGCTATTGAGGTGAGAATAAAATGGACTTTAAATCTATTGCTAAAAAAGGTGCTAAGGCATGGAAGGATATGGATACACAAAAGAAAGACAAACTAAAACAAGAAATAACCAAGAGGATAAAGAGTGAATCTGCTAACAAAATGATTAAAAAACTATTTAAATAAGCAACTAAGGTAAATAGGAGTACATAAACATCTACATTTCCATGCCCTCCTTTAACCTGATAGAAATAACCATATAATTACATAGATAAGGGAGACACCCTAATGGATTACCTTAAAATAGCAAAAGAGTATTATTTAAATCTGATTGAAGTAAGCATACTTATTTATCTCATTCGTGCATTTCCTAATTCAGCATCAATAGAAGAAATGACATGCAATGAAGTTGTTTATTGGCAAGTTCAGAAAGGACTTGACAAATTGATTGAGAAAGAACTAGTAAGCAAAGTAAATCAAAAATATAAGATTCAAAGAGATATTTTAATTTGATGATATGGCTTATAAAGTGTTGTCAATTAAAAGGTCCCCACACGCAGTGATATTAATTGACAATGGTGTTCCACCTAGAACCATAGCTGTTCGTTTGAGAAACACTATTGATATGATATTTATTCTCATTCTACTAAGAGCAAGAAGATAAAGCAGTCAGTACATTCATTAATAGACTAGCTGGGGCTAATTGATTTAGGTTAGCCCCTAAACACTACAGCACAAAGCTTTTTAAAAGTATATTAAATTAACGGTGAGAATACAATATTTGCCTCATTCTAACACTGTTTTTCTGTGTGATTGGAGAAACCCAACCATAATTGGGGGCTTTTTTTCCTTGGACAAATACAAAGGGATAGCAATTGCGTAACATAGGAAATAACAGCATCGCAGCATCTTGTAATTCGTTGCACTGAAAATGCAAACGCCCATTTTCTGCATGAAGGCGAATCATAATATCATTTTTAGTTAAGTACAGCATGTGACCATCTGTTTGAATTGACATCTGGTTAAGAGCTTGACTATTTAACTGTGCTGCAATGGCCTGTAAAGAAATATGATGGGTAATATATATGTATTGGTCTCTCAAATCTTTTCTAGTTGGATTAGCCTCATATTCTTTAAGAAATCGGTGTAGTATATCACTTTTATGAAAATAAGATCTTGCGACATCCTCTTTGATCCAATAAATAGCATACTCCATCATCTCTACTCTCCTCCCCTTTTAACTCTATTATCTATTATAGAGAAGCTGTGCAGAAAAGAATGTCATATTACCATGCAAATACCAACTAATTTTGTCGAATTGGCAAAACAAAGCGGGAAAGTATATTTTTTTCTGTTATTTCACCTTTTTTATGAACAAAATTTTACTATAAAGGCTTTCTTCGAACAATCCAATTTTGCATAAAAATAAAGATGGCTCCAAAATGGAACCATCTTTATTTTAAGCTTTATTTTAAAACGTCCTTAACATGCTTGATAACATTTTCAACTGTAAAGCCATACTCAGTGATTACTTTTTCTCCTTTTGCAGAAGCTCCGAATCGATCAATTCCGATGATTGCTCCCTCATTGCCAACATAACGGTCCCAGCCGAATGATGAAGCCATTTCAATACCGACACGTGCTTTCACATGTGGTGGCAATACTTCATTACGGTATGCCGCGTCTTGCTCTTGGAAACGATCCCATGAAGGCATACTTACGACGCTTACATCAATATCTTTTTCTAGTAATTCTTTCTGTGCAGCTACCGCTAATTGAACTTCAGATCCTGTTGCAAGTAACAGTGCATCAGGAGTTTCTTTCTTAGACTTACTAATTACGTAAGCACCTTTCTTAACACCTTCGTAGGCGTTTTCTTTTGTACCTTCCAGTGTTGGCAAGTCTTGTCTTGTTAACACAAGTGCAGTTGGTTGATCTTTTGATTCTACTGCTAGTCTCCATGCTGCTTGTGTTTCATTAGCATCAGCAGGACGAATCAATGATAATCCCGGAATTGCACGCAACGCAGCTAGATGCTCTACAGGTTCATGCGTTGGTCCATCTTCACCAACAGCAATTGAATCATGTGTAAATACGTACGTAACCGGCGTATTCATAATAGAAGATAAACGGACGGCTGGACGTAGATAATCACTGAAAACAAAGAATGTACCTGCATACACATTTAAACCACCGTGTAACGCCATACCATTCAACGCAGCGCCCATTGCATGTTCACGAACACCAAACCAAATATTTCTTCCCGCATAATTTTCTCGAGTGAAATCTTCATCATCATTCATTGTTGTTTTATTCGATCCTGCTAAGTCAGCACTCCCACCGAAGAAATTAGGTACTGATTTTGCAATTGCATTCAGAACTTTCCCAGAGGATGCTCTTGTTGCCAATGTATCTTCTCCTGGCTGGAATACTGGAAGTTCTTTTTCCCATCCAGCAGGAAGTTCTCCGTTTATTGCAAGCTCAAGCTCGCCGGCTGCTTCTGGATATTTCTCTTTATACGCAGTAAACAATTCATTCCATTGTGATTCTTTTTCTGCACCATCTTGTACAATTTTTTCATTAAAATCTGCATATACTTCATCCGGAACATGGAAATCATCATGTGTCCATTTATAATATTCTTTTGTTAATACTACTTCATCTGTACCTAAAGGCGCACCATGTGAAGATGCAGAAGCAGATTTATTCGGTGAGCCATAGCCGATAATCGTTTTTACCTCGATTAATGTTGGCTGTGTTGTATTGCTTTGTGCCTCTTTAATCGCACTACGAATTGCATTTAAATCGTTTCCATCTTCTACACGAATTACTTGCCATCCATACGCTTTAAAACGCTGCTCTGTATTTTCAGAGAAGGAACGGTTTAGGTCACCATCAAGTGAAATATCATTTGAATCATATAACGCAATTAATTTACCTAAACCTAAATGTCCAGCAAGCGATGCTGCTTCGTGTGAAATACCTTCCATTAAATCGCCATCACTAACAAGTGCATACGTATAATGGTCAACAACGGATAAATCTTCTTTATTAAACTTAGCAGCTAAATGTGCTTCAGCCATTGCCATACCAACAGACATTGCAATCCCTTGGCCAAGTGGTCCAGTTGTCGCTTCTACACCATCTGTATGATTCACTTCAGGATGACCAGGTGTTTTAGAGTCCCATTGACGGAAATTTTTCAAATCATCAATTGTAAGATTATAACCAGATAAATGAAGCAAGCTGTATAAAAGCATGGATCCATGTCCAGCAGAAAGTACGAACCTATCTCGGTTAAACCATTTTGAATTCTTTGGATTATGATTCATAAAGTCCGTCCAAAGCGTATATGCCATTGGCGCAGCTCCCATTGGTAAACCCGGGTGACCTGAATTTGCATGTTCGATCGCATCAATCGACAATGTACGAATCGTATTTACTGATAACTGTTCAATCTCATGTGACATAGTTTCTTGCACCTCTCGTTTCTAAATTAATGGAGTATTCTTCTTCATTCTATAATGAAACCGGTTTTGTAACAAGTAATTCCTTCTATTTTGTTTGCTGTCCAAACAAAATAGAAGCTAACAATGAAATCTTTCGTAAATTAAAACTATTGGAGATAACACAAACAAAGAACAGCTGACCACTTATATAGTAGATCTAACTGTCCTTTATGCAAGCAAGCATTATGATTAATGCATTTTATTCCTTTTTTGTAAATCTCGAACTTTTTGTGGTGTAACATCATTTCCAGCAGGGTCAATTACTGTCATTGTTTTAAATTGGTTTTTAAAAGAACTCCGTACATTATTCAAATATTCTTCTCTTAATTGCTTTTGTTCTTTTTTTTCCTTATCGGATAAACCTTCTTCTTTAGCTTTCTTCGCCAATATATTAATACGTTCTAGTTTTTCTTTTGATAGCATAGAACGGACCTCCCACTATTTAAAATAACATTAGAAAACTTGGCATTCGTCAAGATTTCAGGCGAATGTCTTACCCAAACTGCAAAGTAGTATGCATTCCTTCCTATTTGCAAAATAAAAGACAAGAATAATAATCTAATTCCTGTCTTTACATCGTACTCTACACGCTAGCGATATTCAAGTATTTCGAAATTCTTTATACCTCCGATGAACAGTTGCCTTCGAAACATTATACCCCAATCCATTTAATGTTTTTGTAATTTCATCAAAGGTAAGGTTGTTTTGACGCAGGCGGACAACTTCCTCAATCGGAAATGAAATACGATCTCTTCCTGGTGCGTGGTTAATATTGGAGAGGTTTTTACTTGGATTATAACCTTCTCGAATAGCCTTTTTCACCCCACGTTTTATTTTCATGTTGTGAATTTTCCGTTGGTATTCCTCAACAATTCCTACAATCTGCAAAACCATCGAATCTGATTCAGTTAATTCCAACTCTCCATCTTGCATCACTGTGTAGATAGGAATCTGCATTTTATTCAACTGATGAAATAGGGCAATTTTCGTATTCCCCCTACCTAGTCTTGTCTCATCCTGAATCAATAAACAATTAGCTTTGTTTGCAGAAAAATAATCGAGCATTTGAAAGATACCTTCTCGTTCAATTTGATAGCCACTCTCTTGCTCCTCAATACAATCAATAACCGTAAAATTATATTTTGCTGCAAGATTGAATAATTCTTGCTTCTGCCGAGCTAATGAAGTTTCTTGCGTTTTTTTATCTGTACTAACACGGCAGTATATCAGTGCATTCAAAACGTCGTGCCCCTTCGTAAAATATTTTACCCACTAATAATGATAGAAAAGTATAAGAACCCTAATGTTAACGCAAAAGCTACTAAATAAAAAGCATCCGTTTTTGAAATTTTTTCAAACATGATTATAGCCCCCTTTTTAAGAACGACTGTTCGATTAACAAAAGTATACTACCGAACATATGGTCTTGTCAACTTTTTTAGAACGAATGTTTGCTTAAGTATACGTAAAATGGTAAACTATCATTAATAAATCCTATGTGAGAGGTGAAAAAGAGATGACAAAACTTTCAAAAAGACAACAAATGATTCTTGAGTTTATAAAAGATGAAGTTAGAAAAAAAGGATATCCACCGTCTGTACGTGAAATAGCAGCCGCTGTTGGTCTTGCTTCTAGTTCTACCGTTCATGGGCATCTTGAGAGAATTGAATCGAAAGGATATATTCGCCGGGATCCTACAAAACCAAGAGCAATCGAAATTATGGATCTATCAGAAGATAGTCATATACCTAAAGAAGAAGTTCGCTATGCTCCAGTGATCGGTAAGGTTACTGCAGGTATTCCAATTACTGCCGTTGAGAACATCGAGGAATTTATTCCGCTTCCTAGTACAACCGCAAGTCCTGATGATAATTTATTTATTCTGGAAATTGATGGAGAAAGTATGATAGAGGCCGGAATTCTTGATGGAGATATGGTTATTGTTAAGCAACAAAACACTGCAGATAATAGTGATATTGTTGTTGCAATGACCGATGATAATGAAGCAACAGTAAAGCGATTTTTTAAAGAAAAAGGACATATTCGCCTACAACCAGAAAACGCGACGATGGAGCCGTTAATTTATCAAAATGTCACGATTTTAGGAAAAGTAATCGGATTGTACCGAAATATTCATTAATCTATCGGCACGGCCGGAATAATATTCCAATATATACGTATTCAATAGCCCTATCACAAAAAGTGTTGGGCTTTTTTCTATTCGTTATCAGACGTTTTATAAACAATATAAATACCGTTCACACTTATGTATGAACGGTATTTGGAACTAATCGTTATATGAAGTTTATTAAAAGGAGTTACAATACATCACTCCGATAATTTGGTGATTATTTCGTGGGTACATGCCAAATATCAAGCATTGAACTTCACTAAATATTTAACCGCACTCACCAAATAAACACGCTTAATAATTTGTTAGATACTGCTCTCTCTCCCATGGGTGAACAGTTGTTCTGATTCTATACTATGAAATAATTCTATTTCATATTTTTTCAAGGTCTCGATCACACTAGGATTTTAGTATTTTCCATTTCGTAAATCGGAACATCTGATATCAATAGTATTGGGGCATCACTGGGGCGTCGTGTGGGGCACAGTATTTGTGATTGTCTTAGGTTTGTTATCTGTCATTTTAAACGTGTTTCTTCCTATTTATATAGTACACCATATAACATAAACTATATGTAATAAGAAAGCCGTACAAAAACACACCAGCAACACCCAAAATTTTAATTAGCATAATTTAACCGCATTTATTGCGGTTTTTTTGTACAAAAATAACCCCTAAATGGGGTTATTCAAAATACTATAGTTTTCTATAACTAAAACACCCGTTAGTTGAATATGCTAAAATTTCCATTCCTCATCTAAGATTGCGTAATAATACTCATCCCACCATTCATTTCCTTGTGGTATGCACTTCTTGAAAAACCCTTCTCTTCTCATACCAATCTTCTCCATAACTCGATATGATGAAATATTTTCAGGCTGACAAGTAGCTATAATCCTATGTAATTTCATTGTCTCAAAACCATATTTTAATATAGAATGTGCTGCTTCAGAAGCATAACCTTTATTATAATATTTAGGATTGAACACCCAACCTATCTCATACGTATGATCACCAAAATACTTATGGAACACAATGTGACCAATCAATATTTGGTCTTTTTTTAGCAACACAGGGAAATTCTTAGCTTTTTCACTACTGTTTTTAATTACAAATTCCTTTGAATCTTCTTCAGAAAAAACACCTTCTGGCATATATTTCATAACATTAATATCAGATGTATACTTATGTATACATCGCCAATCGTCATATGTAAATTTACGTATTATTAACCTTTCTGTTGTTATGTTCATTTGCTTCCTCCCCCGCAATATTCATATGTACCATTTTCTATGATTATCTTTAGCAAAACACCTAATAGTGCAATCAGCCTCTTATAATATAGAACACAGGAAAGTTACTACTTATCTTTTTTATCTAGTCTAAATAATATAAATAAAAAAGATAAGACAAATATTAATGAAAACCATATTACTCGTGAGGTTGTAATCACTTCACCAAATTGTTCACCGTTGAAGTAATAGTATAAAAAATTTGCTATGGTACTTCCACCAACTGTAATCATTGAAACTAGAACCGCAGAAACAATTGAGATAAATATCTTTTTAACAGTTATATTAATCACTACCTCTCATATAGCATAATGACGCTTTGACATATAGCTTAATTACGAAATACTATGAGATAAGTTTCAATTTTTCTTCTTCAACTAAACTGCCAGTTAGCTCAATAAGAAAAGCTAATCGAAATATTTATTTGCTATGTAACCAAACTTACCTCGATCTAATGCTATTTCCTTTATTAAGTGAAAACATCTATCGTGGGCAACTGTATAAAATTCTCCGATAATAACAGCTTCATTAAAACTTATAACTTTTTGGCACCCTCCACAATGCAACTTACCAATTACAGTCATAATATCCCTCCTGGATACTTGATTCGACAAAATAATAAATTATCCTTTTTTAAAATTTACACCCCCTCTTTCCAACTTCATTCGATTGTAGATGTGAAGGGAGGTGTAGACGATGAGAGTAAGAGAAAAGTATCTTGAGAATATCTACAAGTGGGAGAAAGAACAGGAGCAACGTGAGTATTATATTGAGGATTTAGAAAATCATGATGATTTAACAGATTCGTTGGTCGACACTAGGGTTAATGAGGTGTATGATTTTAATTTAGCGCGGGAAGTTTGGAGAGATTTGTAAGAGAGTTTAAGCCCTCGAAATGAGGGCTTAAAGGTTTTTTCTTACTTTTTTTATAATTGATGCTAAGTTAAAAATTGCTTTAATAAAGAAAGCTACACCCATTATTATAGCTACTTGCTCAATAATAAGTACATACTGATTATCATACATGTTATCTAGAAATATAGCAGCAAGACCAGATACCGCAGATACAATAAAAAAGACAAGACCAAAATATATTGTGTTATAATATTCGTCCATATAACCAGCTCTATCTGAATTAGCAATTTTAGTGTTTCCCAAAAAACCAACAATCACTCCGAGAGTTGTGAACAGAAAACCTATAAAAATAGAATTTATAGTTAAAATATCAATATGTTTAATATTTTTCATGGTACCTTCGTTTATCATATCATTATACAAAGCCAATGTAATTAAAACGACAAGTATTATTAATAGAAATAAATTACGGGAATTTCGACGAACAAAGCGACGAATCATTTAACCCTCTCCTATTCAATCTTACAAAACCTTAAAACTTCACTTTTATGTTTATTATAAACTTTCACCATATTTTCATAAATATCTTTTTTTATTAATTTCATATCTTGAATATCTTCATTAAAATCAAAATTAACTTTTTTCGTTAGTGGATTGTTTATCAAACTATGTTCTTGTGTGTATTCACCATCATTCTTTGCTTTAACTCTAACCTTAGAACCAAATTGTGTGATTTTCCTTATTGCCTGACTAAACATTCCTTTATCAGGAAAGGTGTCCTTATTACGCTCTGCAACCAATTTTATCGTAAATTCAACGTTTTTTAGATTTTCAATGCTTTCATAAGTATTCCTATCTAATCCAGTAATTGCTTCATCCCATAACCTTGAGTCTGATGGAGGTAAGGTTGTTTTATAAGTTATTGTTCCAATTGAATCTTTTTGACTTAAAAATGGTATGGCATCTTCAACGCTAACCGAAGCTATTTCCCCAAACAAACTGTCGTCTTTATATAAATTAGTGAATAATTCTCCCAATTTAAGTATTGATGGCGCGGATTGCTCAAATAAATAAGATACAATTAATGTTTCCCTATCTATAAGTAAATATGTAAACACTTCAAAAATTTGATCTTTTTTCACGTCAATTGGTCTAGAAATTAAAGTTTTATCTTCTCTAATATGAAAGGACCTTACATCTTTTTCTTTACCAAGACGACCAAAAATATATTTGTCATTATGTTCTATTACTTCTAAAGTTGTGTAATCTGGATCATACTCTTGTTGTATTCTTATGCAGTTATTGTTAAGTTTATCATTAATTACTTCTTCAAATAAGTTATTTATTTCATTTATATCCAGATCATTAAATTGCTGTTCATCTGCTTCTGTACCGGTCTTCTTTACAAGTGACCTTTTAAGTACCCTAAGTTGATGAAAATGTAACTTTTTAAATGTTTTAGCCATATAAATCCCCCTAGTTGTCTTTTTAACTTATTGTAATACAAATTTGACAAAAAAGGGACTATTTTCCTGCTTTTTTACAAAATCATATAAAACGCACCATATTATCCACTTAACAGTTAAAAACTAATCACCAAACACATCAATCACATCACTAAACCTAACCCTCGTACGGTCCTCATTATCATACATTAAATACTCACTGAATCATAACGTTCAACTTTGACCCCATAAGAACGTTTATTTTTATTTTAACACAAAACAAGAACAAATATTCTGCTTTTGTTGATAAACTGTAAAAACTCATTTAGAATTGAATTAATAATCTTATCTTGAGGTGACTATCTTGGATATCGTAAATCAATTTATTGCTACGTCGCTTGCTATTAAAATTTTCAAACGAGATCAAACGGCTTTTATGGATTTTAAATTTTTTGAGTTATATTTAGATATGACAGATGCAGTCATCGGTAGATTACAAGAGGATTTAAATGGATTGAGAAAAGAAATGATCACGAAGCATCATATTGATGTTAGACAGATTAATGGTACTAAATATCTTGTTAAGGGCAGAGATAAGAATGAGGAAAGGGAATATACACCGGAAGAATTAAAGCAGATGACTAGAGTAGTTATGGATAGATATTTAACTGGAGATAAGGCTGCACCGTTTGAGCGCCAGAGTGGTAGCTGGAAAATGAAATTCCCCCACGATAAGTGAGGGAGTTTTTAGTCTTATTGTGTGGGGGAAACTTCAAAATGGAGTAAACACTAAATTCACTCCTCTTCTTCCTCTTCCTCTTTCAAGTCAACATCGTTTAAATCCAGCCAAGATAGCATTTCTTCTACAATGGTATTGATTTTTCCACTTACCTGTTCAATGCCGTATTTTTTCTTAGCTTTTTCTATTAGTTCTAGGACATCATCGTTAAAATCGATAATTGGTTCATCATTTTCAAGATTGTTGAATAAATCTAAGATTTCATCTAAGGCCTTATCAAAACGCTTGGTTTCATATTCATTTGCTTTCATCTTATCACCCAGTAATATTATGACCCAGAAAACATGAAATAAGCCCCCACAATTGAGGCTTTTCAACCAATAAACTTTCTAATTTAAGAATAATTTTATTCCAAATAAACTTAAAAGAACCTGTTCAAACGAACAAGTCCTTAAGTATAATTAGTTTTCCTTTGAAGAATAATGTAGAGGCGGAGGGATGAGCCAACCCTTTTCTTTAGTCAACTTTAATAATTTACCTCCAAATGCAGCTTTACTCATATGAAATTGCCCAAACATCATTGCAATATCCTCACGAATAGATTGCCCGATTATTTGACTACAAGTAACTAAACTCGATGCTGTTATTGCAGATACTGAGGCCGCTACATCTGCATCCTGAAATCGTGCACCCGTAGGAATATCATTAAGCTCTACATGCGGTGGCTCAGGAGCTGCAGGTGGTAGAGCAACACCGTTTTGTTTTAATACTTCTTCAACTTGTTTTACCT
>NZ_QWEH01000024.1 GCF_003515705.1 Oceanobacillus profundus | reverse complement strand
TGGGAGGGTGGTCATATCCAAAACTGGGCAATGGTTATGAACCAACTTCTTCTTCAAGTTGAGCTAAAAGATAGAGTGTTAAAGTACCTTGAGTAAGAGGGACTTACACACTTTATTTGACAAACCCATAACTTCTCCATTTCTCTTAAAGGGATTCTTCATTTAAAAACGTTTCATCATTCTTCGGCTTTTGATATAAATTAATTCGCTCTTGAACATTATCACTTTCATTAGGATCCCACCACTCAATTATCATATAAACACTACTTAATTCATCAAAATCAATGGGGGCGCCACCTTCTAATGTTCCGGTCGTTTGCTCTTTAATATCTGCGCGTCCAGAGACTGAGCCAGCATGAATTTTATGATCTACGCCATTAATAACCGCATATGTATCAAAGCTAAAGGAATCTGTAATATATTTATTTTCTTCCTTCATTATCAGCTTTCCATTTCCGACCTTTATTTCATCTGGGGTTAATATTATTTCATAACCAGACAATCTCCAAGTCTCACTATCGCCCAACAGGGATAAATAATAATTCGTTTCCAATTGCTGATCCTGACATGCAAATAAAATGAAAAGCAACGGAACTAAACTAAATAAAACCTTTTTCACTATCGGAATCCCCTTTCATTACAACCGTTCCTTTATCTTAAAGAAATAGTTTAAATCATTCCAAAAGTTCTATTTTTAATATAACATAGATTTAAGGGGAAATTTGGTAAAGGCGATGAAGGATACTGAGAAATGAAAAAGAAATTATGGATACTAATTCTAATTTAATTAATTACAATTGGTGGAGGTTACACCACTCAGACTTCAACGTTTAATTCATTTTCTAAGAATGTGATTAACCTTAATAGAAAGTATAACGACAGGGTGATTTTATGAACATTAAGTTATCATTTATTTTAAACACTGTTAAACCAAATGAAACTGAATCACAATATTCTTCTTACGACATTGGATTTATTGAGGGCGAGTTAAAGATTTCGCTAAATGAAAGAGTATTTTTCTACGACCCATACATCAATCTTGCGGAGCTGGGAATTCAATTGGGAGAGTGGATCCAACAAGTACAAAAAGGATATAGAGTAAATATGAATTATGAGACAATTGATCACGATGAGGTAATTCTTAACTTTCTTCATGTAGCTAAGGACAATTGGCATATTTTTTCAATCTGGCAGGATTTCGAGTCTAAAGAATTCATAACTACTGCGAAATTAGTGGAAGCTGTTAAGGAATATTTATATGGTTTAAACAATGAACTCAAAGCAATAGACTATGTTGTAAAACTTGATAAATACCTAAAATAAAATGGAATTTTAGTAGGGTAAACCTTGCTCTCAAAGGCTTTCCTTAAAGTTTAACAAAGCCTTAATTAAAAAAGGAATAAAGCCAGAAGCAATTTGATTGAGGGGAATGTATGATTTTAAAATCATTTTATGTTGAAGCTCCAAGTGGATTTCGGATCGAAGCTTTGTCAAAGTGAAGTTATTGAACAACAGACACAAAAGGGCTAATTCCGAGCCCTTTTATGCCAACTCAATCTTATAAACTCCACGATTCGTTGTAAGAACAAATGTCTCCCCATTAAATTCATAGAGGGAGTCATCCTGCAGGGGGATTTCATAATTCGATGATGGGAGTGATACATTACTCATAGTAGTCAGTGTTTCTATTTGGCCATCTCCATGTAAAAGTAAGCTATGTTTCGGTACGTAGTCATCGATTCTGCGCAAGTTTTGGTCATAGGAAATATTTTGCAGATTCAATACTGTTTGATCGACATCATCTAATTCGTGCTTGGTAATTTTAATTGTTCTTCCGCTCCACTGTCGAAGCAATACATTAAACTCTTCAACAGATAAAAATTCATGATCCATAGAATCCCTCCTGACTTTAAATTCTCCTACATTCAAAGTAAATATGCAGATTAAAATTTTATTCCAAGTGAATAAAGATAGTAGAATAATTAGCTTCCGCCTTTCAAGCTTGTTACAATAAGAATCCATCTATATTTTCTGTATAATGTGAAACTTAATGAATTATCAATTCGTAAACAAATACAGGTGGTGATCATTATAAATAACAATATTCTATTAGAGGGTGCAAAAAAAATTTGGTGCTGATCGTTCAGACTTAAAATTAATTGGAAGATTTTCAAAAAATACAGACCAATAGAATTTATGAAATCTAGAAGTGCCTAACAGTCACAAACGAGTTTACGTATCTAAAAGCTATAATAGATAGAAGGAGAGGAAAAGATGCATCATCAAATAGGACTTTCTGGAAGTACAATTATGACAGATCCTGAGAAAATCCCTTTATTATTTAATAAGGATAATGTGAGTCATATTGAAATTGGCGAATTTCCAAGTGAGGATTCCTTTAATTATTTCATAGAGTTAATGAATAAAGAAAATAAAACGTTTGGACTGCATTCTCCTTTGTACAGAAATCAAAGTAAATACGATTTGCTGGAAAAGGTAAATTACGAACCGGAACAGGCTTGGAGACAGTTTGAATCGGAAGTTAACTATATGTCCAAGTTAGGCGCGGCTTATATTTTAGTACACTTTCCTTACTTCAAAGAAGAAAAAGACATTGATTCTGCTGAAATTATTGAAAGCGGATTAAAAAGATTGCATCAGCTGCAAGAAAGATATTCTATACCAATTGTTTGCGAACCAAAATTAGGTCTTAACAGATCCGCGTTTGGTATAAAAGCACTGGATGAATTTCCAATTGAGATTTGGGATAGGTATGGAATAAAACTTTGCATTGATATCGGGGATTATGTATTAGCGGTTGGCGATGAAGCAATAGATTATATCGAAAAGTGGAAAAAGTATGTAAAGGTAGTGCATTTACACAACGTAGAGTTTCACAATGATAAATATATTTGGGTTCCTGTTCATCCATCTCACGAAAATAGCAATTCGCATTTTAATTTAAAGAATTTAATTTATCAGCTATCGACAAATCCAGGTGTGTTTTTTATTTTTGAACATACGCCACATACAAATCCGACAGAAGCCTTTGTTAATGAAGGGATTGACTGGGTGAAAGATATAATAGGTGACTAACCAAATTTAAGACTTAGCAATGATTATTTAGAGGAGGAATTTATCATGGAATTTACGCACACTCGATTGCTTGTAGATAATTATAAAGAATGTTTTTTATTCTATAGAGATGTATTAGGATTTAACGTGTCTTGGGGCGATGAGAATTCTAATTATGCCGATTTTAAATTTAATGGAGCTACTTTAGGTGTTTTTGATCGTAAACAGATGATTAAAGCAATTGGTGGAGATTATTCTACTGATATTGAAAAAGTAGATAGGACAGCTTTAATTTTTAGTGTAGAAAGCGTGGAAGAATCATATCAAGCATTAAAAAATAAAGTAAATTTTATTACGAAACCAACCGAACAAAAGAATTGGGGTATTAAGGTAGCGCATTTTAGGGATCCTGCTGGGTCACTGATAGAAATTTATGAAAGCATCGAAATGAGCACAGAATTTTAATTGTGTGAAAGGACAGATTTTCAAAAATAATATAATTATTTAGTAAGTAAAAATAGAAAGGGAGCGTTTAAATGGTTGGTATTACAGACGCTTGGTTCACAGTGACACAAATAGACGATACTACGTTTGCTATTAGTGAATACGGACATTGGGAAAAAGTCCACTCCTTTTTGTTAATTGGTGATGAGAGGGCAGCATTAATTGATACAGGACTGGGGATTGACAACATCAAGCGAATTACTGACCAACTAACAAGCCTGCCAATTATTGTTCTAACGACCCATGTGCACTGGGATCATATTGGAAGCCATTCTGAATTTAAGGATGTCTATGTCCATAAGCATGAAGAAGACTGGCTTATCAATGGAATTAAGCAACTTTCCATAGAGCAAATAAGAAAAGATGTAAGTCGTGATATTACAATACCCACTCCAGAAACATTTAATCCTGTTACATACAGACCTTATCAAGGAAAGCCTACTGGATTATTGAATGATGGGGATAAAATAGAGATAGGTAATAGAAAATTGACGATTTACCATACGCCTGGCCATTCTCCAGGTCATATCTCTATATTAGATAATAGTAATGGTTATTTGTTTACAGGAGATTTACTGTATGATCAGACTCCAGTCTATGCTTTCTTTCCTACAACTAATCCGATGGAGTTAGTACAATCATTGGAAAGAATCTCAACGATTCCCCACGTAACGAAGATTTTTGGTGGACATAATACGATAGGGCTGAATCCCAATCTTTTACAAGAAGTGAAAAATGCAGCAAAAGAGCTAAGAGATGAAGGACTTATAAAATTTGGGACTGGTATTCACCAATTCAAAGGGTTCCGTGTTCAATTTTAAAGAAATTCTTATAGCTAGTAGGATATCTTAAGAGAAGTATTAGAGGTATCAAAATCATCTAAACTTCAGTTTTTGAGGTGGTTTTTAAATGCCGAATATTAAAGGTAATTATGTTTTAGTTGCTACATTCACAAGCTCGAGTGGCACTGCTCAATATGTGGGAAACATGTTGATTCAATAAATGTAATTTACTTGCTAAAGCAAAAGGAGAATTATCTATCATGATTAAAGGATTATACGAAGCGCATTTACCAGTCAGTAACTTAAAACGGTCAATTGAATTTTATGAAAATCTAGGTCTCGAGCTTGATCATATTGTTGAGGAGAGGCTGGCATTTTTATGGATTGAAAGAGACAAAAGTTGGCTTGGATTATGGGAATCAGAAAATGTACAGCTAGAATACCATCCTTCGATAAGACATATCGCATTTCAAGTAACATTAGAAGACCTTAAGAAATCAGTTGGTTGGTTACAAAGTATAGGATATGAACCAAGGGAGGCATTTGGTTTTAAACCCGTAGAACCGTTCGTAATGCCACATGAAAGCTACGCTCATGCTAAAATCCATTTCAATGATCCAGATGGCAATAGTTTAGAACTAATTTGCAAACTAGAAAATCCTAAAAAGATAGCCAAACGGATGTATTTAAGCGAGTGGGAACAATTGAATTCACATACATAAAATTAATTAAATGATGAGAGTTTGCAGCATGGGATAAACAGCGATAATTCATATTATTTTATAGACTGGGGCCTTTAACGAGGATTAGTCTATTTATTTAATTTCGTATAAAACGATAGACTTTCAATTAAATTTGATGTAATATATAAATTGCATATGCAAACTATATATTACATTTAAGTGGGATAGAATGATGAAAAATAATGTGAAAATAACTAGAATGAAAGCCTCAATCACCCAAGAGCAGTTAGCAAAAAGAATAGGAGTAACAAGACAGACAATCGGTCTTATTGAGAAAGGAGAATATAATCCTAGTCTGCATCTATGTGTCGCAATAGCAAAAGAGCTTAATAAGACATTAGACGATTTATTTTGGGAGGTGGATGATTCATGAAGTCTTGGATATCTTTTTTAATACCAGAAGACGAGTATAAAGAAAAAAAGATGCTGTATTTCTTCTCAGAGGGTGCAATTCTTCTGTTCCTTTTTCTTATTACAATGATTATTTGCAACAAATATTTCGATTTGAACTTAGACATGGTTTTGATGTTCTGCATTGCAGTCTTTCTTATTTATGTGTTTGGAAGGTATATTTTATCTGGTATCGAGTATACAGATATTGCAACAGAACAGGCTTATAAGAAAGAGTTAAAAGTTATATGTATAAAGACGATTAATTTTGTAGTTATCTTTATGCTGCTATATTTTATTTTTACCGGTTTACCGAGCAATCAAATGGAATGGATTGAAATATTAGGATTATTATTAAGTCTTAGCTTTCTTTGGTTTTTCACTAGCTTTATATCGTTAAAGCGCTCCTATATGAAGAATAAAGAATTGTTATAAAACAAGTTTTTATTTTGTAATACGTTCCTGTAGTAAAGTTTACAGCACAATGCAACTTATATCGTAACGACCCGCAATCTCTTGAATGGATAGCGGGTCTGTTTATTTTCTTTGTTAAAGCGGTCTATAAAAAAACTAATGCGAAAGCTGTCTTTCAACTAATTAATTCTATCACCACCTTACCAAAAATAATTTAAACCAGTTGCCTATTATTCCTCGCTCGAATCACCATGTAAAAGCAACATGCCCTTACTCACCTTGTTTACAAATACGGTTATATTTTAAAACCTTTTAGTAAATACTTTCATATAAAGGAAAATAAGGTGGTGAGGGATTTTTATGGAAAGTCGTAGTTTCCAAATAACCGTAAATGACATTACAATCGAAGCAAAAGATGGGCAATTTATTTTAGAGGCAGCTTTAGAAAGCAATATTTATATTCCCGGTATTTGTTCGTCACAACCAGATCTAGGTATAGGAACTATTCAAACTTGTGACACATGCTTTGTAGAAGTCGATGGGCAATTAAGACGAGCATGTGCGACAAAAGCGGAACCCGATATGGTTGTAAACTCTGTTTCAGAAACAGCAAAAGAAGCACAGTTAGAGGGTATGTCACGTATTCTGAAGGACCATGAGCTTTATTGTACTGTTTGTGACAATAACAATGGAAATTGTGTGGTACATAATACTGCAGAATACTTAGAACTAGAGCACCAAAAATACGAATTTACACCCAAACCGTATCCTCCAGATAATTCACATCCATTTTATCGATATGAGCCTGATCAATGTATCAAATGTGGGTTGTGCGTGGAGGCATGTCAGGACTTGCAAGTAAGTGAAGTGCTTAGCATTGATTGGGATCGGGAACACCCAAGGGTCATTTGGGATAATGATGTGCCAATTAATGAATCTTCTTGTGTATCATGTGGACATTGTGTTTCCGTATGTCCTTGTAACGCTCTAATGGAAAAATCCATGCTCGGTGAAGCTGGGTACATGACGGGAATACCAAATAATATCCTTGAACCAATGATTGATCTAACAAAAGAAGTGGAACCAGGATATAAGGAAATCTTCACCATCTCCAATGTTGAAGCGGCGATGCGTGAAGATCGGATTAAGAAGACAAAAACGGTTTGTACCTATTGTGGGGTAGGTTGTAGTTTTGAAGTATGGACAAAAGGTAGAGATATTCTTAAAGTTCAACCTCAGAGTGATGCACCGGTTAACGGTATTTCTACTTGTGTCAAAGGGAAATTCGGTTGGGATTTTGTGAATAGTGAGGAGCGCCTTACCAAACCATTGATTCGTAAAGGAGATAAATTTCACGAGGCAACCTGGGAAGAAGCGCTGAGCTTAATGGCTGAGAAGTTTATGGAAATTAAAGAAAAAGAAGGTGGCGACAAGCTTGGTTTTATTGCATCTTCTAAATGTACAAACGAGGAAAATTTCCTATTCCAAAAACTAGCTCGTTCCATTTTTCAATCTAATAATGTTGATAATTGCTCGAGATACTGTCAAACTCCTGCATCAGCTGGACTTATGCGCACAGTTGGTATTGGTGGGGATTCTGGAACAATCAAGGACATCGCGGCAGCTGATTTAGTAATGGTTGTTGGTGCAAATCCTTCCGAATCCCATCCCGTATTGGCAACAAGGGTGAAACGGGCACATAAATTACATGGTCAGAAACTGATCGTATCAGATTTGCGGAAGAATGAACTGGCTGATAGAGCTGATTTATACATTCATCCAAAACCAGGAACAGACTTAGTATGGCTGTCCGCTGTTACGAAGTATATTCTTGATCAAGGATGGGAAGATGAAGCGTTTTTACAAAAACGTGTTAATCAAGTAGAGGAGTATAAACAATCATTAGAAAAATTTACGCTTGATTATGCGGAAAAAGTGACAGGTATCTCGAAAGATACATTAATACAAGTAGCGGAAATGATACACGAATCAAACGGTACATGTATCCTTTGGGCTATGGGTGTTACACAACACCTTGGTGGTACAGACACAAGTACCGCAATTGCTAACCTTTTATTGGTCACAGGAAATTTTGGTAAACCTGCAGCAGGTGCTTATCCGCTCCGTGGTCACAATAATGTACAAGGAGCAAGTGATTTTGGAACGATGCCAAACTGGCTGCCAGGATATGAACCGATTGAAAATGATTTAGTACGTGGACGCTATGAAAAAGCATGGGGAATAAAGCTGCCTAAAAATCCTGGTCTGGATAACCACCAAATCGTGGATGGTATTATGGATGGCAACATAAAAGGCATGTACTTATTCGGTGAAGAAATGGCATTGGTTGATTCCAATATTAATTTCGTACATGAAGCATTTGAAAAACTGGAATTCTTTGTGGTGCAAGATATTTTCTTCTCTAAAACGGCCCAATTCGCAGATATTGTTTTACCAGCTGCTCCTAGTTTGGAAAAGGAAGGTACTTTTGTAAACACAGAAAGAAGAATCCAACGCTTTTACCAAGTATTAGAACCATTAGGTGATTGTAAACCAGACTGGCAAATCTTCCAGGAATTTGCAAATAAATGTGGAGCTGACTGGAAGTATGAACACCCATCTGAAATTATGGCGGAAGTAGCTAAATTAGCTCCTATTTTCGCAGGTGTAAGCTATGATCTTCTTGAAGGGTGGGATAGCCAAATTTGGCCTGTTAAACCAAACGGAGAAAGCACACCATTGCTATATGAAGAAGAATTTAAATCTAAAGATGGTAAAGCAAAATTATTCCCAGTTGATTGGACTCCACCAATGGAGTTTGGGAAAGAATTTGATCTTCACCTAAACAATGGACGACTTTTGGAACAATTTCATGAAGGCAATATGACTAATAAATCAGCCGGAATTAATCAGATGGTTTCCGAGCCATGGCTTGAGGTTTCAAAAGAACTAGCAGAAGAAAGAAATGTCGAGACCGGTTCACTCGTCCGTCTCATTTCCCCTTATGGAAAGGTGAAAGTGCGTGTATTGGTATCTGAAAGAGTAACGGGTAATGAACTGTACCTGCCTATGAATACCGTGGAATACGAAAAAGCAGTAAATGCGTTAACAAGCAGTTACTATGACAAAGACACACATACACCAAATTATAAAGAGGCACAAGTAAGAATGGAAGTGCTCGAGAAAACAGGCGAATCTCCATTGCCAAAAAATAATCACCGTTTCGGTAATCCACAACCACATATCGGTGTAGAAGTCGAGAAAAAATGGAGAAGAGATGATTTTACGCCGATACCTGAAGTGATAAGAAGAGAGGGTGGTTTACGTGGCAAGGGCAATAAGGCAAATTGAGAAAAAACAACTTAGTGAAGAGGAAGAACGTGCACAAGACCTGCAAGCAATTATTAAACAAATTGCGGAAAACCGTGAAGCTATTGAAGATACCCTTATTATATTAAAAGAACTCCATGATTTTGGAGTTCTTGATATGCTTAAAGGTTTGCTGAGAACAAGAGAAAAAGTAGGTGCAATTGCCGTTGAACAACTGAACCAAACTGGGATGCACAATATTATCAAAAATGGGATGAGCACCATTCAATTGCTTTCCGATATGGATTCCGATCAAATAAAAACAATATTTAATGGGGTAAATAAAGGATTAGAAAGAATGGCAGAAACATCCAATTACAATGAAAATATTGGATTATGGAACCTCTATAAGTCAACAAAAGATATTGAAGTAAGAAATTCTCTTAATGCGATGATTCAATTTTTAAGTGGTATGGGTGAAGGATTGTCTCAAAAACATACTTCTTAAGTGAAGGTGATGAAAATGATAACACACAAACTTTCTATTCCAGGTCTAAAAAAGGAAGATGAAGGGAAAGTAAGCGATGCCTTGCATGACGTGTGGGGAGTTCGCAATATTAAAATTAATACGCAAACCAATGAAGCGATTATTTCTTATGATGAGGACGCAGGATCACTAATGGATTTCGAACAAGCAGTAAAAGACTTAGGTTATGAAGTAAATAAACTGGAGGATGACATGTAAAAGTGTATGTTCAAATAGGAGGATAAAAAGACCGAGAAGTTCGAGGCGGTGAAGTTTTGAGTACCGGGCTACCACAGGATGTGGTGACTTCGATGTTCGACACAGGACGTGTCGGTTTTTAGTCGAAGGTCCTTGTTCTCGACGTGTCATTTTTACCGGACTTTTTGAACAACCTCTAAAAGGGAGGTTTTTCATTTGCCTAGAATTTGTGAAGTATGTGGCAGGGAAGAGGAAACCGAAAAAGAACAGCGCCCATATAGAATATTAGACGTTTGTTCGGATTGCGCGGATAACCTTATCCACCCTACTTCGTTGCAAACTGATGAAAACCCAGGTATAGAATAAACCTGGGTTTTTTGATGTTTTAAGCAAGCGTTCTCAGATCCCTTTAGTAGTTCTCCTATGTGTTTAAACCTTTTCACGAATATATGCTAAATAATATAATCCACCTACGAAAAAAGCTCCTCCAACAGCATTTCCAAGAAAAACAGCTACGAAATTTATCAAATACTCTCCCCAGGTAAAATACCCGGCAAAGATAGCGGCTGGGATAACAAACATATTTGCAACAACGTGCTGAAACCCGATTGCTACAAAGGCCATAATTGGAAACCAAATACCAAGGATTTTGCCTGTAACATCATCGGCTGCGTAGCAAAGCCATACTGCTAAACAAACCAGCCAATTAGCACCAATACCGGATAGAAACGCAAGCATAAATGGATCCGCTATTTTTGCCTCAGCAATGGCAACGGTCGCTTCTAGATAAGGGCCAGTTTCTGTTAAGCCTAGAAGATGACCAAAGAAATATGCAACAAATATAGAACCAATAAAATTAGTAATAGCCACAATGGTCCAGTTCTTAATTAAGTATGTTGTTTTAATTTTACCTGCAAATCTTGCTGTTGTTACAGCCATCATGTTTCCTGTTAATAGCTCTCCACCGGCCAATAGTACAAAAATAAGACCCACAGGGAAGACAGATGCTCCAATAAATGATCCCATTGATCCCCAAATTTCCACTGGAAGATTACCTGTAACCCGAATATCTAACAAAAAACCAAAAGCGACAAATGCTCCTGCTAAAAATCCCAATATGGATTGAGTTAAAATCGGCAAATTTGCCTTTTTTGCACCGTGTTCAACAGCAAGTCTAGCCGTTTTCTTTGGGGGATTAAATGCCATTTATATCACCTATCCTCTTCTTTTAATAGCAGAGATAATCTTATTATTTTCAAGGCTAGGCTAATCATACATAAGTTAAAACCCCAGAAATTATGATTATTGAACTGAAAGGGAATTTTACACGCCATAGGCTATATAGTTAAAGCTGAATGGACAAATTGAGCAGTTTAATATAAGAAGTATTTTCAATACGAATCAATAATTGTACAATTGATATTGTTGTGATGGTTTTGTTTCTTCGCTCAGAAATTAACTATTGACCTTGGAGTTTTCTCCAATGTTATTATTTTTATGGGAGGATTGCTGCTATGCAAATTAAAGACTTTGCTGCAAAATACCATATTCAACCGGATACTGTTCGTTACTATGAGAAGGAAAATATTTTAGTTCCGAAAAGGCGGGAAAATGGTTACCGGGAATATGATGTAGCCTGCGAGAAACAGTTACAATTTATTATTGTATTAAAGCAATTAGGTTTTACCATTAAAGAGATTCAACAAGTACTTCTGTTAAGAGATCAACCAATTTCAATCGAATGCAACGTTTCTACCGTCTCGTTATTAGATGAAAAAATGATTAACCTTGAAGAAAAGATTCGGTTCTATCAGCAAGCATTAAAAGTAGTGCATCGAATTAAGGAATTAATCAACGAAGGAAAATACGAAAGAAACAAAGAAGTTATTGAAGAATTATTGTTTGGATTTTTCAATAATATTCAATCGGGGGGATTTAATGACTAATCAGCGAATGGTTCGAATAGAAAATGGAATTGCTTTTGTATTCTCATTTTACATGTATGTTTTGCTGGATTTTCCAATATGGTTATTTTTTGTGCTGTTATTTGTTCCCGATATTACAATGATTGGATATGCATGGAACAATAAAGTAGGTGCAACCGTTTATAACATTGGTCATAGTTTTATATTGCCTTTATTATTTATTTTTTGCTCGGTCATTTTCGCAAAAGATTTCTTGCTTTTATTATCTATCATTTGGTTTGCACATATCTTTATGGATCGATTATTCAGCTATGGATTAAAGTATTCCGATGAATTTAAGCATACACATATACAAGAGATTTAAGGATATTTATGTATAAAAAAGACGGAGCTTGGTGAAAAGTATATAATCAAAAGATAAATCTAAATGAAGTCGTTTATGCAAATTGCTCCAGAAAGTTTAGGTCTTTTCTTTCCTTTCTCACAAAGTCATATCACGAAAGAGCTGACAGTTGCAGTTATGCAGATAGGAAAGTTCTATACTTTCCTATCTGCCAAGCAAGGTAAGGAATGTGGGTTATATGCCATGGAACTTCCGCTCGAGCACTGCCTGAAAAAGTTCATTTTATAAGTTATTTTCATGTTTTCTTATGTCAGCAGCTTGAGAAGCTACTTTTTATACAACATGAAAAATCAATTCAAGCTTTCCTCTGTTTCTTTAACTGGAAACCAACCTTGAACCTCTAAAATTAATTTCCACAATGGTGTTGGGATGACTGCGTTTTGTTGATCATTTTCTGTTAGGTGATGAATAATCGTGTCTTCTTGATCAGCATTTGCTTTCTCAACCCAATGTGGGTCAACGACAATAGCTCGTCCAAGTGCGACAAATTCTGTCTTTCCTTTTTCTAACACACGTGCAGCATCATCCGGTGTATGCACATTGCCGACACCGATTACTGGCACACGCCCGTCAACATATTCAGCAATTAACTCGGTACGGGATTTATCGCTAACAATGCCTCGGCGGGATTTTGCCCATGCATTCGTCGTTGCAATATGCAAATAATCAATGTCTGCCTGAATTAAGTCATCCATTAAAGCAAATGTTTCCTTCATCGTGATTCCTGGTGTTTCTGGCTCTTCCGGTGAAAAACGATAACCGATTAGGAATGGTTTTGTTGCATGTTTTTGGACGACTTGTTTTACTTCTTCGATTAATTTTAATGCGAATAGGTGACGATCCTCAAATTCATCTGTTCTTAAGTTAGAATGCGGTGAAACGAATTGTTGGAGTAAGTAACCTGTTGCCCCATGCAGCTCAACACCATCAAATCCAGCCTCAATTGCACGGCGTGTTGCCTCACCAAAATCTGTGATAATTCCATAAACTTCTTCTGTTGTTAATGCTCGAGGTGCTTGATCGATACTATAAAATCCGCGATCTCCAAGAGGCGGAACTGCACTAGCACTAACGGTTTCACCATTTGGAGTAAGTCGAGGTACTGCTAAACGGCCTCCATGATAAAGTTGAACAATCCCTTTTGCTCCACCGGCATGGATAACTTCAGCAAGCTTCGTAAGACCATCAATTGTCCCATCGTGATCGATACTCATTTGGCCATCAAAGCCCTTACCATTTTTGGAAATATAGGCACAAGCAGTAATGATTGTACCTATCCCATTTGCGCGTTCTTTATAATAATCAAGTCTTCTTGTGAAACATAGTCATTGCTATCTGCAGAAAAAGTCGTCATTGGTGCCATCGTCAACCGATTCCGTACATGGACACCATTTTTAAATGTAAAGTCTTGAAATAAGTGCTGAACATTGCTTTTCATGTTATTCCTCCGTTATATAAATTAATGTATATTATCTAAAGCCTCTAATTCTTGTGTGATTGCTTTACTACCGACATTTAGTTTTAAAGCAATTTGTTTGACACTGCTACGTGATAGTTGATCTGTTGGTGCCGCAATAGCTAATGCAGCAATGACTTTCTTATTGCGAAAAACTGGTACAGCAACGCAACGGAGACCAACAGCTCGTTCTTCGTCATCAAAAGCGTATCCATCTTCATGTATCACCTTTAAATGATAACGAAATAATTGGGAGTCTTGAAACGTATTGACTGTGGCAGGATCCAGTGCCATTTTATCGAGTAGGGGAGTTAATCTAGCATCATCTAAATGTGCTAAAATGACTTTGCCTAAAGCAGATAGATGTAATTTAGAGCGGTTACCCATTTCTTCGTCTGCTGATTGCTGGAAAGGAGCGTGTAATACCTGGGTCATAACTAAGTCAGTACCATCTACTTTTCCTAAATAGGTGCTCATTTGCAGGTTTTCTGCTGCTTGGTAGATGGAACGTAAAGATGTCCAGCCCTTTGAGGAGCGTTTTTCAGATTCATCAAGGAAAACCTTTGGATTAAAGAAATACGATGTTTGAATTTTATAGATATACTTCATTTCTTCTAAGGTCGTTAATAATCGGAATGCTGTAGACTTACTTAAATGAAGCTCCTTCATCACCTCTGCTAAAGTAATTCCCTCATTTTGTTTAACCAGTTCTAATACGAGAAGTCCTTTTCTTAATGTAGAAACTTGATTTTGTGCCATTTTTATCACCCCGTCTTCTGTAGTATAGGTGTTTGGATAGTTTACTACAAAATAATCATAGTGAGTTTCATTATTTGAAACTTTACCAAGAATATTTGTAGTTTTTACATGTAGAAATTATGCTATAGCTACTCAAATACAAGGAGGGAAAAACATGAATTATACAAAGCTAAAGAAATCAAATTTGGAAATATCGGCGATTGGACTTGGTACAAATGCTGTTGGTGGTCATAATCTATTCCAAAATTTAAATGAACAAGATGGAAAAGATTTAGTAAGAGAAGCACTTAACCTTGGGGTAACATTTATTGATACTGCTGACATTTACGGTCTTGGCCGTTCGGAAGAATTAGTTGGTGAAGCATTAAAAGAATTTAAACGTGATGATTTTGTTATTGCAACAAAGGGAGCACAAAACTTTACGAATTTAGATGATGTGAAAACAGATAATCGTCCTGAATATTTAAGGGAAGCAGTTGAGAAAAGTTTACAAAGGCTGCAATTAGACTATGTAGACTTATATTATTTGCACTTCCCAGATAATAAAACGCCTTTTACCGAATCAATTGGTGAGTTAGCGCGTCTAAAGGAAGAAGGAAAAATTCGGTCGATTGGGGTTTCAAATCTATCTATTGAGCAGTTAAAAGAAGCGAATGCACATGGTGACATTTCTGTCTTGCAATCACCATACAATATGCTGGATCGATCTGCTGAGGAAGCATTATTGCCATACACAAGAGAAAATAATATTTCATTTATTCCATATGGTCCATTAGCATTTGGATTACTAGGCGGAGGATTTACAAAGGAGACTAAATTAGATGCGGGTGATTGGCGCCAGTCTGTTCCATTGTTCCAAGGAGAGCAGTATATTCAAACGCTTGATAAAGTAGATGAATTAAACAAGTTTGCTGTACGTAAGGATACGAACTTGCCTAATTTAGCACTAGCATGGCTGCTTGCTCAGGAAGGCGTAGATGCAGTAATTCCAGGTGGAAAACGCAAAGAGAGAATTCGCGAAAATGTTAAAGCAAGTGACATTCGATTATCGAAAGAAGAGTTACAAGCAATCGATGAAATTTTAAATAAAAATGAGTAAAGATAAAAAGGGTTGTCCTCCAAAATCAGCCAACATGATTTTGGAGGACAACCCTTCCTCATTATTAAGTGGATTTCCAATCTGTCATATCTCAGATTCGGATTGAAACCAATCTTGTGACCAGCTCTCGATCGTTCGCAATATTGGCTCCATTGAACGCCCTTTTTCTGTTAAAGAGTATTCAATAATCACTGGTGTATCTGGTATAACTTCACGTTTCACGATATCTTGCTTTTCTAAATCCTTTAAACGGTCGGATAATACTTTTCCACTTATGCCGATAGCTGATTGGATTTCACTAAAACGTTGTGTTCCTAGTAATAATTGATAAACTACTAATGCCGTCCACCTTTGACTTAACAGTGAGATGGCTTTTTCAAACTTTGGACAGATTGTTGGTTGTGCCAATTATATTCACCTCGCTTACTTTAAGTATAACATAAAAATTCACCTTGTTATAAAAATAAAATTTATTACTTGACAATATGTAGTTCTAATTATAAACTTGGTTACATAAAGTAATCTAATGAAAAAGATGTTAAAAATGAATAAAATACAATGTTTAATTCTAAAAAACTGCTGAAGAATTAGGCTTATTTAGCAATCAAACTATCTAATTGAATAAAAAAAACGAGGAGGATGATTATGGGGTTCCATACTAAACCAACGACATTCGTTGGCCATGTCAACATAAAGGTAGAAAATTTAGCAAGGTCTTTACAGTACTATCAAGAAATAATTGGTTTCGATATATTAGAACAAACAGCTAATACAGCAAGATTAACAACAGACGGGAAGACGAGCATCTTATCATTAACGCAACCAAAAGATGTTATTCCAAAACAAGGAAGAACGACTGGGTTGTATCATTTTGCCCTGCTATTGCCTGAGAAAAAAGATTTGGCTAATATTGTTGTGCATTTTTCAGAAAAAGGTATTCGTTTTGGTTCCTCAGACCACCTTGTAAGCGAAGCACTTTATTTACATGACCCTGATGGAAACGAAATTGAAATCTATATTGATCGTAATCCATCAGAGTGGAGTTGGACTGATGAAGAAGTTGCAATGGCAGTTGACCCATTGGATTTTGAAAGGTTACTAAAGAATCGTGTACCAGGTGAAACATGGGAAGGACTGCCTGAAGACACACTAATGGGGCATATCCATTTACATGTTTCTGAATTAGAAAAAACAGAGGAATTTTATGTGAAAGGTCTTGGATTTGATGTTGTGAATCGTTATGGAAGACAGGCGCTATTCCTATCAAAAGACAACTATCATCATCATATTGGAGTCAATACATGGAATGGAGTTGGAGCACCGAAGCCAGCTGAAAACAGTGTAGGTATGGAATCCTATACACTTGTTTTACCGAATGAAGAAGCGATCAAGGAAACAGTCGCTAACTTGAAAAAAATCGGCGTTTCGGTAACTGAAGAAGCAGGAAGAAGAATGACGTATGATCCGTCCGGAAATCGGATTGAGTTAACGATCTAAGAGGTGGAAGAAGCATTGTCAACATTAAAAGAAAATGGGATTGAAATAGGGATTTACACACTTGCGGATATAGGACCAGATCCCATAACTGGAAAAACAATCAGCATGAAACAGCGAATAGATGAAATTATTAAAGCGGCAAAGCTGACAGAAGAAGCCGGTCTGGATATATTTGGGATAGGGGAGCATCATCGCTTAGATTATGCGGTTTCCTCACCAGCTGTGGTATTAGCTGCTATTGCTAATGCGACAAATCAGATTCGATTAACGAGCGCTACCAGTGTTATCAGCACACTTGACCCTGTTCGCTTATTTGAAGACTTTGCTACATTGGATTTAATTTCAAATGGACGTGCAGAAATTTTAGCTGGACGAGGAGCTTTTATCGAATCTTTTCCATTATTTGGTTATGATACAAATGATTATAATGAACTGTTTAGCGAGCATATGGATTTACTTTTAAAGCTCAATGAAAATGAAATCGTTTCGTGGAATGGAAAGTTTCGTTCAGCATTAAAAAATGCGGAAATTTCACCACGTCCTGTACAAAGGAAATTGCCAATCTGGATTGGAGTTGGCGGGACACCGGAAAGTGCTGCTCGTGCGGGGAGACTCGGTGTAGGTATGGCGATCGCGATATTGGGTGGCGATCCAATGCGTTTTAAGCCGTTGGTTGATATCTATCGCAAGGCAGGATTGGAGGCGGGACATTCTCCAGATACATTAACAGTTGGTGTGACAGGGCATACTTACCTTGCTGAAACAACAGAAGAAGCCAGGGATGAGTTTTATCCGTATTACGCCAACTACTGGAATTATGTTAATCGTCAGCGTGGCATGGGAACACGAATGTCTAGAAGTGACTTTGAACAGGTTGCCAGTCCCGAAACAGCATTATTTGTTGGAAGTCCAGAACTGGTTGTTGAGAAAATCCTCAGGCAGCATGAGTTATACGGACACACACGTTTTCTGGCGCAAATCGATATTGGTGGACTGCCGTTTGAAAAAGTACAGAAAAATATAGAGTTACTTGCAACGGAGGTTGTTCCAAGGTTAACGAAAGCGATGAGTCAAGGTAAATAAATTATGTATAGCGTGGTTACGATAAAATTCATTCAACTGAAATTGGAGGAATAAAAATGAATATTGCAGTTATCGGTGCTAGTGGAAAAGCCGGGAAATTAATTTTAAATGAGGCGATGGATCGTGGACATCAAGTTACGGCTATCGTAAGAGATGCTTCAAAGCTAGCCGTTAAAAATATTACCATCATCGAAAAAAATATTTTTGATCTGAACACAGAAGACCTTCATAAATTTGATGTAATTGTAAATGCATTCGGTGCCCCACTTGGTGAAGAGCAAGCACATGTTGATGCTGGACATCACCTAATCAAGCTGCTGCATGAAACAAACGCTAGATTAATCGTTGTCGGAGGAGCTGGGAGTCTTTATGCTGATGAAAACAAAACAATCCGCATAATCGATACGCCAGATTTTCCAGATGTATTTAAACCAACTGCAAATGGGCAGGCACGAAATTTAAAAGAATTACAGGAGACAGATAAATTAGCATGGACGTTTGTCAGCCCTTCCGCTATATTTGATGCAGAGGGAGAACGAACAGGTTCCTACAAAACAGGAAAAGATGTCTTGCTTCTTAATGAAGCAGGTCAAAGCTATATTAGCTATGCAGATTTTGCTATTGCAATTGTCGATGAAATGGAAGATGCAAAACACGTAAATGAAAGATTTACGGTTGTAAGTGAATAATTGATAAATGATTAAAAAGCTGGAGCCATATGGTTCCAGCTTTTTAATTGCTTAATCAAATAAGTAGTAATTAACTCTTTGTACAGCGGAACGAGCTTTAAGCCGTCACCTAAAATTTGAGTAAATTTGTATTGATTTTTACTCGTTTTGATCAGTGAAAAGGAATACAATATAAATAAGAGTTTCTTTTTCTGATAGAATAATATTGTTACTTGCCCTAAAATATATAAACGATTTTGAATAGATATAACAGAAATACACGAATACGGGGACGGGAAGAAGATCCGGAAACTATAAAGATAAAAATAAAATTCAGGTGGGAGTAATGTGAGAGAGATTAGCTTAATAAATTGGTTGTTAGAAGTTGATGTAAATCAGACAAAAGAATTATATAGGGAAAATGTAGAGGTTTGCGAATGTTTATACTGCGAAAACTATATGGTTATGTGCAAACATTTAGATTCTACTATCATTGACATTTTTAACCTACTGGGAATTCAACCATCCATGCCAAACAATTTATCGGAATTCGGAAAAATGGAAGATGGGCTGCACTTATATATGGGGAATTATCCTATAGTTGGCAGACTAGTAGAGGGCGAATATTGTACAGATTCTTCATGGGATGATACAACTACCACTACAATTAAAAACTTCACATTTGGATTTGGTAAGGGTTCACTTTTATTAAAAGATAGTTCGACTCATCCGTTCATACAATTAGAATTTGAAGCTCGAATTCCTTGGGGGTTACACGAAGAACCGGAGGATTGATTTTACGAGGGTATTATTTGCGATAGTAATAATTGAGGGTTCAGAAATCTTTTTAGTTAAAAGAGGAGAATTATTCAATGGACAATTACTGATTTTACTATCGTATATCCTAAAAGACTTTAAAAAAGACCTACTATAAAAGGAGTGAACACGTGAAAAATCATCTTTTACTAGGAGCGGGTGTGATGGTGATTGCTCTTGTTATAATGGCAGTAATCTATCATCAGAGTTCAAATCGAGTCTCGCTCCCACAATCAGCTCTGGTAAATAATTCGCAGGAAAACAGCTTAGATGAAATAGAACAAGCGCAACCAGAGCAATTACAACCTGTTACCGTTGACGATGCTGTTACGTATTCTTTACAAAATGATCAGCTTAACCTTCGTTTTAATGATGGCGAGGATTGGATTGAGGTTCCGGTTGAGAAGGACCAGCTATTTACTGGTGAGTATAATGGGAGCGAGCAGGAGCTAATTGATAATAGCTATGTTCTGACGGAAGAGCGAGTTGGTTTTCTCTATTCGGAAGGAACCGATTGGGAAGCACAACAAATTGTTTTTCTATTTTCTGAAGATCAGGGTGAAACGTGGGAGAAATCTGTTGTAACTGAACCATTTTCGGTAATGCGTTTTAGAAAAGTAGATTTTTTAAACGATCGTTTTGGGTATGCGATTATCTCTGGTGGTCGAACCATGTCTCAAGAATATTCCGCAGCCTTTCTAACACATGACGGAGGAAAGAGCTGGGAAGAAACAACCTATACAGAAGTGACAAGACTTATTTCGGATGGTGGCTTTGTGGATGAAACTACAGGTTTCCTGTCCTATGGAACGATTAATCCGGTAGAACCGATGCTTTATGTTACTGAGGATGGGGGAAATACGTGGAATCAGGCATCCATTATTATGCCAGAGGAATATCATGAGGTCTTTGTAATCGCAGAAATTCCAGTAAAAGAGGGAGAGCGGCTGAAGATGTTGATAAATCAAGGGCCAACCGGAGATTATGCAGGCGGACTTGTCAAAGGGGAATTTATCTCAACGGATAACGGTCAAACATGGGATTTTTCAAAGGAGGTTCCGCCAGATGAAGCAGAACACGAGTAAATGGAAAAAAGTTATGGGATGGATGTTATTTCTCGTAGCAATTGGCTTTTTCTGTATGCAAATAGGATACCTTGTCCTTCACGAAAGATTCCAAGTAGAGTATGTGGATAATCGGTTATTTTATATCATAAATATCGTTTGTTTGGTTTGTCTAACGTTAGCGATCTTACTGCTTCTTCAATCAACTAGGAAATTTATAATGATTATCTCCAGCATTTCGGCACTTCTTATTATCGGGCATGTTTTTCTGCTGATTAGCAGCAACAATGAGATTAAAAATATCACAAGCATATCGCCTGATTGGAAGCATGTTCTTTCCATTAAAGAGAATATGGAAAGTGGTGAAGCTATTTATTATCGATCCTATTATGGTATTCTTGCTCGTCCAAAGGAAGTATTGCCAGAACAGACAATAGGTGAATATCAAGTTGAATGGTTAGCGGAAGATGTTGGAGCAGTTACGTATAAAGCAGCAAATAATACAACGCAGCAGTTCATTGCTACTTATGGAGATCGTGGAAGTGGCATTTCCTATTATTATGTTGGAGCACAAACACATGGCAACTGGCAAGGCGATAACGTTGAGCTGGTTAGCGGTCCCGAGGGAATTACTGTGACCGAGAATGGAGAAGCAGAAATATTCCAATGGGATGATATACATCAGTTTGGGACACTTGCCATTGTTTTAAAAAAGAATGGTGAAGCAGCATGGACGATCGCATTACATGAAAATTTTCAAGTAGATACAGGAACAATAGAAGCGAACGATGGCAATATTCTTTTATACAAAGCAACTATGGAGAATGCTGAGCCAATCGTATTATCAAGATCCTAATTAGATAGTTATTCTCCTAATGAAATATGAATTACAACAATTGATTAAGCGAGGGGATGACGTAAATATCGTACAAATAATATTGCTTATGTTGTTGCAAAACATGGTGTGGTAGGTATGACAAATGTATCTGCACTAGAAAATGGGGATTAAAATATCAGCGTTAACTCTGTAGCGCCAGAAGCAATTAATACACCTGTTAAGAGGTGCTATAGAGGAAACCGGTCAAACAGAAGAGGAATTTGCGCTTTAGCTTAGTCTTTTAGGGCAATTCGGTCAACCAGTGGAAATTGCACAAGCAAGTCTATAGTTAGCTTCTGATCAGTCTTCTTAACTGGAACCGTTATTCATGCAGATACTGGTTACACATGCCGTTAAATCAATAAAGAGATCCCCGTACCTAGGAAAGGTACGGGGATCACGTTTACTTATAGCTGCAAAAAGTCATTTAAGAATATAACATTTCTTTATCTCGAACAGGCTGATTAGAAATTTTGTTTAAAATGTAATGATAATAATCAGCTTTAATGCTTGCGATTTCACCTGTGCCAAATTCTACACCTGGTGCAGAGTTTACTTCAAATAAGAAAAGCTCTCCCTGCTTATCAATTCCAATGTCAATACCCATGGAAGTAGCTTGCTTCGATAATTTCTCAATTTTATATGGCAGCGTCTTTCCTATCCGTTTAATTGAATCTCGGATTGCTTTCCAGTTCTCCCCGTAGTTTGCTTTTAAGAAGGGTGTTAACGTACTGACACTACCACCCTGCGCTACATTCGAAACGACCTTTTGGTTCGTTCCGATCCTAACGAGGTAAATAGGGACACTCCACTCGCCGTTTCCATTCTTTTCAAGTCGAATTCTGCAATCAAAAGGATCACCAGCTTCTGATTTGGACTCTATATATTTTTGAAACAAATAGATTTTTGGGTTAATCTGGTTCTCAAAAAAATCTTTTAGTTCCGTTAAAGAAATATTTCTTTCCTGATTTTCATAGCTCAGTATATAGCTGTCATCTTTCATAGAAATCAGAAATATACCCTCGCCCTTTTGTCCATTTCGAGGTTTTGCTATAATTTCTTTATGTTCATTTAAGAAGCTATAAAACGCTTCGAAATGTTGAACAGTTTGGGAAGGAATGAGTAAGTGTTTAAATTCTCCATCATCTCCCAACATTTTATATACCTTTTCTTTCGAGCCAAATTTACCATAGCTAGATAGAATGCTTCTTTCCTTTAAAAATTTCATTTCTTCTTTATATTTATAGCAATAGCTGCTTAAATCAATAAATGGAGGGATAGAAATATCTTTATTTACCCACTTGTTATGCTTTAGTATTTTTCCGTGAATAATTTCCTCTTCCATATTAATCTCGGTTGGATGACAATAAATTAAGTCAATACCATAATATTTAGCAGCTTTTGATAGTAGTCTTGCGAATTTTGCTGGTTTTCTACGATTACGCATAAAGCAAATTTCCAACGTCACACACTTCCTCTCTCTTAAGGAAATTCCAGTTTGAAATGAATGATACACTATATACTACCCTAAATTGCAACCATGACAAACAGGTATAAGTTAACAATGTGATGAAAATTATTGCAAGTTAATGATGGATGTTTCAATGGTATAACAGAATAGGAAGAGTTAGGAATGGGAGGAAATATATGGTCAGTAACAAATGGAATTTAGAATTTAAAGCGTTTTTAATAAAAAAATAAATTTAGTAACTTGACAGATGGGATATAACATGATAAACGTGTAGAGGATAATCTTTAATGGCAAGATTATATGGTTGTCGCAATATCGAAACCTAATTATATTAAATAAAGTAGGTTTCAATTAAAATTAAGTGAAGTTACTGTAAATATATTGTAAGATTAGCTTGAGTGTTAAAATAAGGTAAATACAATGCACTGCCGATTAATTTAGTTGGTTTAGAGGAGGAATTGGACATGTCAGAAGAGAATAAAACAGCAAATGTTGATAAGAAGGTAAGCGAAGGGGATAAAATCCAAATCGTAAAAGGTGAACAAAAGGGAAAAACCGGAGAGGTCCTCATGATTCGTGAAAACTCTGTAATCGTTAAAATTGGTGATCATAAAGGAACTGGAGAACCAATTAAAACAGTTGTAAACCATAAAAATTATAAACGGATGAAATAAGTATTGGTTGAAAAATATTCTAATAACTAAAGATTAACTGAAAGTGGATCGTAATAAATACAACGATCCACTTTCAGTTAATGCGCCCGCTTAGAGGGAAAGAGCCCTATTTCCAATTGAATCCCCTTGGATAATTTTTACAAACCTTGTCGAAGCAGGAGAAAGTGGAACACTCTTTAAGAAACAGATTCCAATACTTCTTTTCGGTATCTCTTCTTCTAATTTCACTTCATATAATAAACCGCTATTCAAATAACTAAAGGAAAATTCTCTTGTTACACATGCGATCCCTAAATTTATTTTGGCGAATTCCAATAACAAATTATACGAGCCTAATTCCATTTCAGGAGCGATTGTTATTCCTTTTGATTTCAACTGATTTTCTACATATCTTCTTGAATTAGACTTTGGTTCGAGAAATATTAAAGGGAGCTTTACTAATTCTTTGAAGCTCAAGGGCTTGGATAAAATATATTTAAACTTTTCCCCGCAAACAAAGATGTCATGGGTATCCATACAAGGGATTTGCTCAAATGTTGGATCGTTCAGCGGGAAATTACAAAGAATAATGTCGACTTCTCCTGACTTTAAAGCTGAAGAAAGCTCTAAAGTCGTTCCGTTAACAATATGAAATTTAATTTTAGGATACTTATGACGAAAATCTTCTAAATATGGAAGTAAGAAATGCTGGGAAATTGTATCCCCCACTCCGATCTTTAACTCTCCTGTTGTTAAATTTTTAAATTCTAATATTTTTTCCTCTCCAGCATCAATTAAATTAATTGCGGAATTTGCGTATTCGAATAAAAGCTCGCCTTCAAGTGTCAATGTTACGCCTTTGGGTGTTCTCTTGAAAAGTCGGGTATCCAAATCTCTTTCTAACTGCATAATTGCCTGACTTACAGCTGGCTGTGTCATATAAAGACTTTCAGCTGCCTTCGAGAAACTATTCGTTTTTCCTACTTTGCAAAATATCTTATATAAATCTAATTTGCTAGCCATATAAGTGCTCCTTATATCTGATATTAGTTATATTCATTTTACTTATATCATTAATACCATGTATATTACAAGTAAAGAGATACATAATGACATTAACATTGAAGGAGCGATTCGATTGGAAAGAGTAGTTGGAACTGTAGTTAGAGGTCTTCGCTGTCCGATTATCAATCAAGGTGATCAAATAGAGGAAATCGTTGTTGATAGTGTGTTACATGCTGCAGAAACAGAAAAAATTCAAATTAATGATAAAGATATAGTTGCTTTGACAGAATCAATTGTTGCTCGTGCACAAGGAAACTACGCTACAATTGAAGCCATAGCGAACGATGTCCACGCGAAATTTGGAGATGATACTGTGGGTGTTATCTTCCCAATCCTAAGTAGAAATCGCTTTGCAAATATTCTTCGCGGAATTGCAAAAGGTGCAAAAAAGATTGTGTTAATGCTCAGCTATCCGTCAGATGAGGTTGGGAATCACTTAGTGAGTATTGATATGCTTGATGAAAAAGGAGTTAATCCTTGGACAGATGTTTTAACAGAAAAACAATTCCGTGATTACTTTGGATATTTGAAGCATACATTTACTGGTGTAGATTATATTGAGTATTATAAATCACTTATTGAGGAATTTGGGGTTGAATGTGAGGTTATCTTTTCGAACAATCCGAAGTCAATTCTAGATTATACAAAGAGTGTGCTTGCTTGTGATATTCATACGAGATTCAGAACGAAAAGAATTTTGGAAGCAAATGGTGGGGAGAAGGTTTATAGCCTTGATAATATCCTGGCAGAGCCAATTGATGGCAGTGGATATAATGAGGAATATGGACTGTTGGGTTCAAACAAATCAACAGAAGATAAGGTAAAGCTTTTCCCGCGTAATTGCCAGCCGACAGTGGACAGAATTCAAAGTATGCTGCAAGAGAAAACAGGAAAAAATGTGGAAGTAATGATTTATGGAGACGGAGCATTTAAAGATCCTGTAGGTAAAATTTGGGAACTCGCAGATCCAGTAGTATCTCCTGCTTTTACAGCTGGACTTGAGGGAACACCGAATGAAGTAAAATTAAAATATCTTGCAGATAATAATTTTTCCGATTTGAAAGGCGAGGAACTGCAGCAAGCAATCTCAAAATTTATTAATGAAAAAGATGAGGATCTTGTTGGAGCGATGGAAGCACAAGGGACAACTCCGAGAAAGCTTACGGACTTAATTGGTTCTCTTGCTGACTTGACTTCAGGAAGTGGCGACAAAGGTACGCCGATTGTCTTTATCCAAGGATATTTTGATAATTATACGAAATAGGGATTTTAGTAAGCAATGCTGGTTATTTTCTGGCATTGCTTGTTTTAGTTTGAACATCATTTAAAGTAGATTCGCGGAACTTTTATAATACAATTCGGGGAAGGTTGTTAATGCAAGACGTATATGGCATGATAAGAGCATATATAATGGATGGAGGAAGCATGTGATGAATGAAGTACCAAACTGTCCGAAGTGTAATTCGGAGTATACATATGAAGATGGAAATCTATTTATATGTCCAGAGTGTGTGCATGAATGGACTATAGAATCAGGTAAGGAAAACAATGAAGATGAGCATGTGATTCGAGATGTAAACGGAAATGTCCTAAAAGACGGGGATACAATCACTGTAATTAAAGATTTGAAAATAAAGGGAAGTTCATCTGTTGTAAAGGTAGGGACGAAAGTGAAGAATATTCGATTAGTTGATGGCGATCATGATATTGACTGTAAAATCGATGGCTTTGGAGCAATGAAGCTGAAATCTGAATTTGTTAAAAAAGTTTAGATGTTTAGGCTTTGAAAAAGGCATGATGTTTAAAATAAATTGCTTATATGAAGATAAAAAGGACTTAGCTTTTACTGCTAGATTCAAGCATTGAGTCAAGTCCTTTTACCAGGTTTTTCATGATCGATGCTAGCATCGTTGATATAGATGTCGTTGCACAGATAAGGGTGCTTTTCTTTTATAACACCTATTGACAGAAAAGTCTATGTAAATGGAAAATTTTACTTAAAACTACCTCTTATGCTGTTTTGTGTAAATTGACATATATATAATTCATCTATATAATAAACTCGTAAATATGCGAAAGAGGTTCTTAGCTTTAACCCTCTATAAAAAACTAAGGAAAGTGATGCGATTAAAGTCGTGTGCCTTAGGGGTACACGGCTTTTTTTGGTAGGTCTGCAAGGTAGATTTTTATCTGAAAACAAATAAGTGGAGGGAATTACATGAAGGAACAAGATTTGTCAGGATTGACTTTACTAGGAAACCAAGGAACATCCTATGTATATGAATATAATCCAGAAGTGCTGGAGGCATTTGAAAATAACCATCAAGATCGGGATTATTTTGTAAAATTAAATTTTCCAGAGTTTACGACGTTATGTCCGATGACAGGGCAACCTGATTTTGCAACGATTTATATTAGTTACATACCTGATGTAAAAATGGTAGAGAGTAAATCGCTCAAACTGTATTTATTCAGCTATCGCAACCATGGCGGATTTCATGAGGATAGTGTAAATGTTATAATGAACGATTTAATTAAGCTAATGGATCCGCGATATATTGAAGTATGGGGGAAGTTCACGCCGCGTGGTGGTATTTCCATTGACCCGTATTGCAACTATGGTAAACCTGGAACGAAATATGAACAAATGGCAGAGCACCGGATGATGAACCATGATATGTATCCTGAAAAGGTTGATAATCGTTAAAATTAGGTAGGATCTAGGATTGTCATTAAATATATTCAATGCTTTGTTAAGATAGTATGGGGGATTCGTCAAATCGAAGAGTGATGACGAATCCCTTATTTGTTTGCGTTTATTTAACTTAATCTTAGGATAAGGGTTTTCATTAAAAGTTTCTATTTTCTTGACGATCTACCTTTTGAAGCTGCTGCCTTAAATTATGCAGCAATTCCTGTGTTTGTTGAAATTGAGGGTTCTGCAGGGCTTGCTCTCCGTATTGGTTCTGTGCTTGCTGCAATACATCTTCAGCCCGCTGCAGCTGCTCAGTAGCTTGTTCGTATTGCTGATGGTCTACGCTTGCATGATCTTTTGCTGATTGGATCGATTCCATGGACTGGTGGACAAGTTGAGTAGCTTGTTGAATCTGGTCGTGTGGGTTATGTTGAACCATAAAAAAGCCTCCATTCTTTTGTTTAAAAGTACCATAAACTTGGTTAAACCATTGTTGTTATATTTCCAAAGAAAGTTTGTATTATGTATGGAAGACAGTTAAAAAGGTGGACGTTAGGGATAAATAATTTAAATGAGAAGAGCAATCATTATCTGTATTTCGATTATCCAATTAAAAAATAATGAACATCCCCATCTGCCCTAGACTTTTATGTTAAAATGGTATATAGTTACTTAGGTAACTTTTTAGGAGGGGTTTGAATTGTCCCAGCGATTTTTTCAATTAAACATGCAATTTACAAGAACGTTTAGGAAAAAATTGAATGAGCATCTAGTTGAAGTAGGTTTATATTATTCCCAATGGAGCATTGTTTATTATTTAAAGCAGTGCGGATCGGCTACTCTTGTAGAGATAACGAATTATTTGGATGTTGAGAAGCCGACGATATCTCGTACTGTCAAACGGCTGGAGGAACAACAATTAATTGAACGTCTTCCAAGTGAGGATAAGCGAGAGCGGAAGATGCAATTGACAAAAAAAGGCTTGGAAATGTATGAAAAAGCTTATGATGTTGTCAATAAATTTGAACAATCATTACTAGCAGAAATTCCTGAAACAGAAATGGAAGCTTCGTTTCGAACAATTCAGCAACTAAGAGATAAACTTAAGTAAGGAGAGTAAGTATCAGTATGAGTCAAAAACCTAAATTATGGACGAAGGACTTTATTATGGTCGCGACATCCAATTTTTTGTTATTTATTTCGTTTTATATGTTAATTGTAACGTTAGCTATTTATGCTGTAGATCAATTCGATGCCTCCCAAAGTCAGGCAGGGCTTGCATCGAGTATTTTTGTGCTTGGAGCAGTGCTTGTCCGTCCAATTGCCGGAAGAATTATAGATAAGGTAGGCAAAAAGAAATTGCTGCTCTTTGGGCTCGCTTTATTTTTGGTCTTTATGCTATTTTATTTCCCAGTCAATAATTTGGCTGCATTATTAGTCATTCGTTTTATTCATGGTTTTGCTTTTGGAATTAGTACGACAGCTACGAGTACAATTGCGGCAGATATTATCCCAATTGTAAGGCGTGGTGAAGGAATGGGGTACTTTGCAACAAGTACAAATTTAGCCATGGCAATCGGTCCATTCCTAGGATTGTATATTAGTCAACACTTTAACAATCCGATGATTTTTATCGCTACTACTGTCTTCGCAGCTGTTGCATTGATTGCAACAGTTTTCTTACGTGTACCAAAGGTAGATATTGTGAATGAACCGACCCCAACGCGAAAAGGATTTCATATTAATGATTTCTTTGAAAAAACAACTATTCCAATCGCGATTCTTGTAGCTACTGTAGGTTTTGTTTATTCTAGTATTTTATCCTTTTTCTCTGCATATGCAGCGGAAATCAACTTGGTAGATGCGGCTAGCTTTTTCTTTATCATGTATGCAATTTTTCTGGTAGCTTCTAGACCTTTTACTGGCCGATTATTTGATGCAAAAGGCGAGAACAGCGTAGTATATCCATCGCTTTTACTATTTGCTGTGGGATTAGTTATTTTAAGTCAAGCAAGTGTTGGAATCAGTTTACTTTTAGCTGGAGCGGTAATCGGAGTCGGTTTCGGAACTTTCCAATCAAGTGCTCAAACGATTGCTGTCAATCAGGCTCCAAGGCAACGAATTGGACTTGCAACATCTACATTCTTTGTGTTCTTTGATTTCGGTATCGGTGTCGGACCTTTCTTGTTAGGGTTTGTTTTACCTCTTATCGGATTTAGAGGATTATATATTGCAATGGCGGTTATTGTTCTATTAAGTGTAGGAATTTACTATATCGTTCATGGAAAAAAAGCAGCAGAGCAAAGACGAATCAATATGGACAGTACGGAAATGAAAATATCTTAACGGGCGGGGAGGAAACTCTTCGCTTTTTTCTTTATTTTTACAGTAGAGTTGTAGTATTCTATCAACCTCTTTTAAAACGTGGAGTTGATAACATTTTTATATAGAGTACAGGGTCTTTTCTAACGAAACTTAAATACACAACGTTATCTGAATTTTCATGTTTTAGTACCATTTAAAATAAGCAAAATTTTTACTTGATTTATTATTTTGAAATTTCCCTTTAGTGTGTTATCCTTCCATTAAGTCGCGACTTACTATAAAATTTGGAGGTTGTTAATATCTTTAAAAAAATACTTATTATGGGAGTAGTAGCATCGTTTTTAGTCTCTGCGTTCGCTTTTAATGTCTCAGCAGCAGTTAGTCGGGTAATTGGAGTGACACCTTACGAAGCTCAAGAAATTGGTCTAAGCTTTGAAACTAGTGAAAGCATAACGAGAAGTGAGCTAGTTAATTTCCTTCACGAAATAGAATATGCAGAATCCTCTGAAGATGCATTAGACAATGTACGCTTTGGCATTGCTGCTGGAATAGTGACATATCCACTTTCCAATTTTGGAATTAGCATAGGAGCAAGTGGAGCTTCAGGGTTGCTATCTAGTTTTATAATTAGCAATGACCTAGGCTCAAGAGGTATTCAAACTGTATTAAATAGTTCTACGGCAGATAACTTTTTAATAAGTATTGAATATGAAAGAGGTAATAGGGGACAAGATTATTGGTATGAGGCATCAGATATAAGTGTAGTTCCCAACTGAGGATAACCCTAGAACAAGTTAATTTAATAGAAAATATACTCAAAAGACCGTTGAGAAAATCCCAACGGTCTTTATTATTCAGATAAAAGTTTACTAGCTCTTTTTATTATTAAATATAAATAACTCATATACAAAAATGTTAAAGACAACAAGTACACCTAGCGTTATAAAGCTACTAGTTTTGGGTAAATCAAAAATAAATACTATAATGATTAAAAAAAGTAGAACTGGAATTGCTTGCAAATAATTTTTCTTGCGCTTACTCATCTGGGTCAACCCCTTTGCCTTTCATAGATACTATCGGTAAATAGCGTTCTATTTGATATTAATAAATTCAAAGTTCCTATGAATAAATATTATATTACAGCAAGTCTATAAAATCAAAAAATTGAACATCAATCGAAGGTGGAATCCCTTTCTAAATCTTTGATTTAGTTTGGGGTTAACCTTCGCGTAGTACGGAAGTAATTTAATGACTAAACATTAAATCACAGAATGGAAAAGATCTATGACTCTGAGTCGCAGATAAGATGTAATGATAACAACCAATTTAATTTGGGAAAATTATTTGAAGGTCCATCAAGGAATGGCGAGTAATACTATACTCCTCACTGACTCCAAAAGATGCAAAATGCCTGGAAGGTATCTTATTGATAATCATTGTAACATACTGATAAGCCAGATGCCTTAATATTAATAGGGCACGTTCGGTTTGATAAAGGGGAAGCCATGGGAGTGGTTTCCCTACTTTATTTTTTGTTTTCCAGTAGAGTTGTAGTATTCTATCTACGAAGATATTTTACAAATAATTCAGTTTTTCTGCAGGGGGGGCTAGGGCTTAGCAATGTTTCATACAATTTGCTATTTAAAACAGGGAAACCCGAGGCAACAGCAAGCGTATAAGGCTATAAAACAATTGAACATGATGCAAGATCTAATTGATTATACACCAATACTTTGTGGAACGATTCCAATTGGAATAGATGTGAAAGATTCTGATTTGGATATTATTTTGGAAGTGAATGATTTTAGTGATTTTAAAACACGTATCATAAGATTGTATGGGGAGCATGAAGGATTTACAATAAAGCAAATACGGATACGAGATACTCCAGTAATCAAGACTAACTTTCATTATGGCGGGTTTGAATTTGAATTATTCGGTCAATCAAAAGCCGTTTATGAACAGTACGCCTACCTACATATGATCGTCGAACATCATCTATTGAAAGAAGTATCGAAGCTCCGGGAAAAGGTGATTCACCTTAAACAACAAGGGATTAAAACAGAACCAGCCTTTTGCGAAGTTCTAGGGATTAAAGGTGACCCTTATGAACGTCTGATTGAAATGGGAAGAGAAAAGGGGATAATCTAATGAGCGTTGTGATAAAAGAACTGCAAACACAGGAAGACATATTAGAAGCATATCCAGTTATGCGGGAGCTTCGTACACACCTCAGTGAACAATCTTATCTTGATTTGGTCAAGGAAGCACGAGAAAAGGATAGCTATAAAATTATCGCTTTGTATGATCAAGACGAGATTGTAGCGGTTGTTGGATTCAAGCCGATGATAACACTCTATTATGGTCGATTTGTTTGGGTTTGTGATTTAGTTACAAGTCAGACGAGGCGTTCCAAAGGGTATGGTGAAACGTTGCTTTCTTATGTGCATGAATGGGCTAAATCAAATAAATATGAATGTGTTGCGCTGTCATCAGGTCTCCAAAGAGAGGGTGCACATCGTTTTTATGAAAGTAAGATGAATTATAATAAGGTGAGCTATGTGTTTAAAATGGATTTAGAATAAGTGTTTTAAGGGATATGCGCTTACTAAAATCAAAGAAAGTAGAAAGGAAAGTATTCTTTTGAAAACAAAAGAAGAATTAATTGACACACTAGAACGGTTTATACCATGGGTAAAAACGTTGCTAGCATACGATTCTGATGTACTATTTCATCCTACAACAGAAGGGAAGTGGTCTGTTGCTGAAATTATTGCACATCTAGCATTCTGGGACAAATACATTGCTGAGGAAACGATTCCAAAAATGAAACCCAATGCAAGGATTGAAAGCGTTGAATTTCAAGTATTGAATGATCAGGCTTCCGAATATGCATTATCTGGTGTTTCTTTCAATACACTCATTGAAGAGCTAATCGAAAACAGGATAGCATTGGTTTCTAGTTTGAAGGAAAAGACCGATGAAGTATTCTTTGCGAAATTTGTATTAAATCGGGAAGAAATTGATCCGTACTCGGGTTACCCCCATACGTTATATAACTATGTGTGTGGTTTTATCTGGCATGATCAGCATCATAAACGACAGATCGAATCGTTTCTTCGCAAACGTTAAAGTAGTTTTCAAAACTTAGCTTTCTGCATATCTCTCAAACCCGAGAATTTGCGAACGAAAGCAATCTTTCATTCCATGGATTAGTAATGATAATTGGTCACTGTATATTCTCAAAAGCTAAATTGACAAAGCAAGTTAGGTTGCTTTTTTACAAACCTAACTTGCTTCTTTATTAAGAGATGATTAATTCCTTTTTGTATTCTGTAACCATACTAACAAATAGCTCCAGGAAACGTGTATCCCCAGTTAGTTCGGGATGGAAGGAGCTGACAAGTAAGTGCTCTTGTCTTGCAGCAACAATATGCTCGTTATATGTAGCTAAAATTTCCACATGAGTTACTGCGCTCTCCACATAAGGAGCTCGAATAAAGACTGCTGTAAATGGGTCAGCAATACCTTTAACATCGAGCTTCGCTTCAAAGCTGTCGCGCTGCCTGCCGAAAGCATTCCGTTTTACGCAAATATCCATTAATCCAAGATGTGAATCCTCTGAACCTGAAAGCTCTTTGGCGAGCAGTACCATTCCAGCACAAGTACCGAAAATCGGTTTTTTGCTCTTTGCAAATTTCTTTATTGGATCAGTGAATCCATAACGATGAATAAGTCTGCTTATTGTTGTGCTTTCTCCGCCTGGTAAGATTAAACCATCAATTTCCTGAAGTTGTTCGGGTTGCTTAATTGTTATTCCTTCTAATCCTAAAGCGGTAATTTGCTTGATATGCTCTTCAACCGCACCCTGTAATCCTAAGACGCCGATTTTCATGACTTTCATCCTTTCTTAAGAAGCTTACCTTTCTTGCATTCTCTCTTCAGCAGCAAGTGTAGCAATATCGATTCCTTTCATTGCACTTCCAAGCTCTTGGGAAAGCTTACCAATTAGGTCATAATCATTGTAATAGGTCGTTGCTTGTACAATGGCATTTGCGAACTTCTCTGGGTTTTCTGATTTGAAGACCCCGGATCCTACGAATACGCCATCTGCACCTAATTCCATCATTAAAGCAGCATCAGCTGGTGTAGCAACCCCACCGGCAGCAAAATTAACAACTGGTAACTTTCCTGCTTCCTTAATTTGTTTTAATATTTCATAAGGGGCACCAAGGATTTTTGCCTCCGTCATAAGCTCATCATCGTTCATTAAGGTTACTTTGCGGACCTGTGCATTTACTTGACGCATATGACGAACTGCTTCAACGATATTCCCTGTTCCAGGTTCACCTTTTGTACGAAGCATGGCAGCACCTTCCCCAATTCTGCGTGCAGCTTCCCCTAAATCACGGCAGCCACAGACAAATGGTACTGTATATGCGCTTTTCAGCAGGTGGAATTCTTCATCCGCAGGCGTTAATACTTCACTTTCATCAATATAATCTACTCCCATTGCTTCTAAAACACGAGCTTCTACAATATGCCCGATACGTGCTTTCGCCATGACAGGAATCGATACAGCATTCATTACTTCTTCAACGATGCGAGGATCAGCCATTCGAGCAACTCCACCAGCAGCACGAATATCGGATGGTACTCTTTCTAATGCCATAACAGCAACCGCACCTGTAGCCTCTGCAATTTTCGCTTGTTCCGCATTAACAACATCCATAATGACGCCGCCTTTTTGCATTTGCGCCATCCCTCGTTTTACCGTTCCAGTGCCTAATAATTTTTCCATTTTTACCACTCACTTTCTGTGTTGTTTTTTTCAGAATTTAGTTTATTATAAAAAGTATGTGGCTGTATTGAAAGTGTCAGTTTTTATAAAAATGATAGGGTCAGAAAAAAGGAGTGCTAAAAATTATGGATATGCTGTCCTGCCATTTAAACCGAACGAGTGATGTCCCTTTATATGAACAATTATATATATTTATCAAAACAGAAATTATAGATGGGCGTCTGGAATATGGAAGCAAGCTGCCTTCAAAACGGAAGCTTGCTGAGTTTCTAAAGGTTAGTCAAAATACAGTTGAAACCGCCTATGAGCAATTAGTGGCTGAAGGGTATGTGGATGGTATACCGAGGAAGGGATATTTTGTATTGGCGTATGCCGACTTAGAATATGTGCATCAGGCAGAAGCTTCAGCAGAGGATGAAAAAGAAGAGGAAACTGTGATTTATAATTTTCACCCAAGCTGGGTGGATACGGAAAATTTTCCATTTTCCAAGTGGAGGAAGTATGCAAAAAACTCCATGGATATGCAAAACCATTCCTTGCTTCTGTTAGGTGATTCCCAGGGGGAATTTGAGCTCCGCCGGGAAATTGCGCACTATTTATATCATGCCCGAGGTGTAAAATGTGCTCCCGAAGAGATTTTTATCGGTGCAGGGAGCGAATTTTTATTGCAACAGCTTGTCCTATTATTTAAGCACCAGACAGTCTATGGTGTGGAAGACCCTGGTTATCATGTGATTTCTCGAATATTAAGCAACTATCCAAATGAAGTACATCCACTTGAAGTTGATGATGAAGGAGTGGACGTGAGCACAATCGAAAATAAACAAATGAATGTTGTCTATGTAACGCCATCGCATCATTTTCCATATGGATCTGTATTGTCTGTGAATCGCAGAGTTAAGCTTTTAAATTGGGCAGCAGCTGCAGTAGATCGTTATATTATTGAGGACGACTATGATAGTGAATTTCGTTACAGCGGGAAATCAATCCCTTCGTTACAGGGGATGGACCAGGCGGGAAGAGTAATCTATTTAGGGAGCTTTTCCAAATCGCTCATCCCCTCACTTCGTATTAGCTATATGGTGCTCCCTAAGCTGTTGCTGCAAAAATACAAAAACAAGCTATCATTTTATCATTGTTCCGTTTCAAGGATTGATCAGCATATCTTAACACAATTTATGAAAAACGGAGATTTTGAAAAGCATTTAAATCGCATGCGAAAAATTTATCGCAGGAAATTAGAGAAGACATTAGAGATGTTAAAGCCTTACCAAGAGAAGCTGCAAGTAATTGGAGAACATTCAGGACTTCATATCGTTCTTGCTGTGAAAAATGGGATGGATGAAAAAGAGCTTATCCATCGAGCAACAGAAGCAGATTTGAAAGTGTATGGCTTATCCTCTTATTCGATGGAAAAACGTTATCGTGGTGATCCAAAAATAATTCTTGGCTTTGCAGGAATACCTGAAGAGGAGTTGCCAAAAGCTATCGAGTTGCTGTTAGTTAGCTGGGGTTTTTTCTCAAACTCTATAGATGTAGGTTAATACCAAGCATTGCACTAACTCCTTTATATAGGTACAAAAGGATGGTTAATTAGGACTTCGTAAGTCTATTAAAAGGTGACAATAGACCTTCATTTTGCTATACTAATTCTTGTCGTCTTTGGCAGGTAGTAAAATTTTCCTCAACTGTCAAATGTTCGATTAAGCTTATAATGTCAGGAGTTTTGGAATTGGAAGAAAAATATTATGTAAAATTAAATCGAGCAAAAAAAATAATAGATTGTATGGTTAGTGGGACATTTGTACCAGAAGATGCGCAAAGCTTTGTAGATGATTATCATAAAGCTGTAAACTCGATTAACCCAGCAGAATACACGCTTGAATTCGATTGTACGTCGATGCAAGTTGTTTCGGCAGATATGGTTCCCCATTTAGAAGCATGCTTCGGTTTATACAAAGAATCTGGATTTAACAAGGTAATTTTCAAGGTGCAGGATAATGTAGTTTTAAAAATGCAATTTAACAGACTTGCTAGAAACACAGGGTTAACAAACGTAGAAGTTACGTCAGACTAAAACTGAATGAAACGAGAAGAAGAACAAGGTTTCGTTAAAAATCTTGTTCTTTTAGATTGAGCAATTATCATGAATCAGATATAGAAGAAGGGGTTTTACATCTTATGAATATCAGAATAAAGGAAGTAGGAATTTATCATCCACAAACATCAGTGAATAATGAATTTTACCTCGATCATTTCCAAAAGCAAGGCAAAGATATCAGACGATTTGTCCAACATATGGGAAGAAAAGATCGCTATATCATTAAAAACAATGATGAGAATGCACTTACGATGGCGATTGAGGCAAGTAAAACGGTACTGGAAAAAGCGGGAATGTCAGGAAAAGATATTGATATGCTTGTCTTCTCTACACAAACACCAGAATATACATTTCCAACGAATGCATTATTTCTGCACAATGCCATTGAAGGAGATGAGCACACGATTGTACTGGACTCGAATGCAAACTGTGCAGGAATGACAGCAGCGGTTGAACAGGCATCACGTTATATGAAAGCAAATCCAAACGTAAAAACTGCCCTCATTGTAGGTTCAGATTATAACTCACTTCTCTGTGATCCAGAAGATGAAATTACATATTCTAACTATGGTGATGCTGCTGCGGCGGTAATTTTAGAGACAACAGAAGAAGATACAGGCTTCATCGACTCAGTTTATGCAGTAGATTCGAAAAGCAGAAATAATATTGTTTATCCTGAACAGGGATTGTCGAATACACTACGAGGGGTGGCTCAAGGCAAATATATTAAATGGATTCCTTTTGATGGAAGTGAAAGTATGAAACATGTTGAGGAATCCTTCGAAACAATCTTTGAAAGAAATAACCTAACGAAAGCGGATATCGGAATATATTGCCTCTCGCAATTTTCGCTTGCAACAATTCTAGAGATTCAAGAAAAATTCAATATTCATGATGATCAGATTGTTTACGTAGGAGATCAATTTGGTTACACAGGCACTAGTAGTCCATTTATTGTTCTGCATGAAGGCGTTAAATCCGGCAAAATTAAACGCGGAGATTATTTATTATTCTGGACCATTGGTGCAGGATACCAGATTGTAACGATGGTATTTAAATATTAAATCGCAAAAAAACCGGCATCCTTATAAGTGGATGCCGGCTTTTTATTAAAGTTTATTTTCCTTGACCAACAGCTGGCTTTTTCCATAAGCCAAGCAATACAGCTGATACAACAGTACCAATGGCAAGGGAAAGCAGGAAGAATAAAGGATTCTCTGCTAAAGGAATTACGAAAATTCCTCCATGTGGTGCTGGGATAGCACTATTCCAGAATTGCGTTAAACCACCAGCGATTGCTGCTCCTAGAACCGAGGATCCGATTACGCGTAATGGATCTGCAGCAGCGAATGGAATCGCACCTTCCGTAATAAAGGAAATTCCCATCACATAGTTCGTCACACCTGATTTGCGTTCATTTTCATTAAACTTGTTTTTAAAAAATGTTGAAGCAAGCGCAATGGCAAGTGGTGGCACCATTCCTCCAGCCATAACTGCTGCCATCAGGCTGCCATCTCCAGTGTCCGTGAAAATACCAATCGAAAATGCATACGCAGCTTTGTTAAATGGGCCACCCATATCGATAGCCATCATGCCACCAAGTAATGCTCCAAGAATAACTGCATTTCCTGTTCCAAGGTTTTGTAAAAATTCAACCATCACATGGTTAAGACCGGCAAAAATTGGGCCAAACACAAAATACATAAGAAGGCCAGTGAAAAATAGACCTAAAACAGGGTAAAGCAAGATTGGCTTTAAACCATCCAATGCTCGTGGTAAGCCGCGTAAACCTCTTTTTAAAAGTACAACGATATATCCAGCTAAGAAACCAGCAACTAAGCCACCAATAAACCCAGCTTCACTTTGAACAGCAATTAATCCACCAACCATACCTGGCATTAATCCAGGGCGATCTGCGATACTCATTGCGATAAATCCAGCGAATATTGGGATTAAGAAGTTGAATGCATTGCCACCAACTTCATTCAGGAAAAGAAAAATTTCACTATCACTGCCTAAAATACTTTCAAATAGGAAGGAAATCGCTAATAGAATACCACCACCAATAACAAATGGCAGCATATGTGATATCCCATTCATTAAATCTTTATACACAGTGTTTAGTATAGATGATTTTTGCTTTTCTTCGTTATCAGAACTGACAGCAGACTCTTGTGCATGATAAACAGCTGCATCATGATTCACTGCTTTGGTAATCAGTTCTTCTGTTTTCTTAATACCGTCTGCTACCGGTCTTTCCAATACACGCTTGCCATTGAACCGAGCCATTTCTACTTTCTTGCTTGCTGCTACAATAACGGCATCTGCACGTGCGATCTCTTCATCGGTTAAACGGTTTTTCGCTCCATCCGAGCCATTTGTTTCTACACGAATGTCGACATTCATTTCAGCTGCTTTTTTCTTTAAAGCATCTTCAGCCATATACGTATGAGCGATTCCAGTCGGGCAGGCGGTAACAGCAACAATAAATGGTTTAGTTGAATCGGTATCAACCATTGTATCCGCTGGGGATTCAGTATCATCTTCTTCAGACTGATTGAACAGCTGATGAACTTCATCAGGTGAGTTTGCTTGTTTGAGCTGCCCGACAAAATCTGGGTCAATTAATAATTTGGAAAGTGATGCAAGTGTTTGCAGGTGAGTATCATTGGCACCTTCTGGAACAGCAATCATAAAAAATAAATATGCAGGCTGACCATCTAGCGACTCATATTCAACACCTTTTGTACTCTTGGCAAAAAGCACTGCAGGTTCATTTACTGCTTTTGTTTTAGCATGTGGCATTGCAATGCCATCACCAAGACCTGTAGAGGATTGTGCTTCACGGTTTAATATAGCCTCTTTAAATTCCTCTGCATCCTGGACAACGCCATTTTTATGGAGGCTACGAATCATTTCGTCAATTGCTGCCTCCTTGGTTGCTGCCTGCAAGTCCATAATCATAATATCTTTTCTTAATAATTCGGTTGTTTTCAAGGTTATCATCCTTTATTTAAATTTTTACACAGGGGAAATTTTTACTTGATCAACTAAAGCGAGAATATCGTTTCGCTTCGCTAGATCATCAGAAAAGGCTGTTGCGCTGCCAGAAGCTATCCCCATCTTAAATGCTCGCTCTGCATCCTTTGTTTTGATATATTCACCAACAAATCCAGCAATCATGGAGTCACCTGCTCCTACAGAGTTCTTAACAACTCCTTTTGGACTTGTTCCTTTATAGATGACTTCTTTTGTGAAAAGAAATGCGCCATCACCAGCCATGGAGACGATTGCGTGCTGTGCTCCAAGCTCGAGTAATTTCTTGCCATATTGCAGGATAGTTTCTTTCGTGTTTATCTTAGTTCCGAATAGCTCTTCCAATTCCTCGAGGTTCGGTTTAACGAGTAAAGGATTATAAGGCAATGCAGCCTTTAAGTCTTCACCAGTAGTATCGATAATAAATGCAGCATTGGATTTCGTAATCACATCAATTAATGTATGGTAGTAATTATCTGGGAGAGAAGGTGGCTTGCTTCCCGATAAAATAACACTATCTTCACTGGAAATATTACCGATTTGTTTTAAGAGAGCATCGGCTTCTTCAGTGGAGATGGCAGGTCCTTGCCCATTAATTTCGGTTTCAAGCTCTGATTTTAGCTTAATATTAATTCTCGTATCATTTTGAATTTGGATGAAATCTGCAGAAATATTGTCCTTTTGTAACCAATTGGAAATAAAATCTCCGGTAAATCCCCCTAAGAAACCAAGTGCGGTTGAATGTACATCAAGTTCTTGTAAAATTCGAGATACATTAATACCTTTGCCTCCAGGGAGTTTTAGATCGTTTGTCATTTTATTCAATTTTCCAAGGTCCATATTCTTCACTTGTACGATATAGTCAATGGATGGATTTAAGGTAATTGTGTAAATCATTGATTCGCCTCCCAAATTGTTGTTTTCGCTTTATAGGGTCTAAGGTCCTCATGACAGGAATCCGTAATCAACGTAACTTCTTCGATCCCGCATACGTTTACGAAGTGAACTTTATCCCATTTTGTATAATCTGCTAAGACATAAGCTGTCGCAGAATGCTGATGGGCAATTGTTTTTAATGCCGCTTCTTCTGGGTCGGGGGTTGTACAGCCGAATGTTGCATCGATTCCATTCATTCCTAGAAAGGATTTATTGAATTGGTATTTTTGCAGTTCATTTTGACTTGGAGTACCAACAATAGCTTTTGTTGATGGCTTTACTTTACCACCTATTAAAATGGTGTTGATTTCTTTATCTGTAAGTAAGGATGCATGTACGATTCCGTTTGTTACTACAGTAATATTCCACTTATTTATGAATTCAATCATTGCTAATGTTGTTGTTCCGGCATCTAAATAAATCACGTCATTATCTTCAATAAAAGAAGCTGCTAATTTTGCAATGGCTATTTTTTCTTGATTGTTTTTGATGGATTTTTCCTGAATTGACTGTTCGCTATCCAATTGATAGATACGCTTTGCTCCTCCATGGATACGTGTTAATTCTCCAGCTTCCTCCAAATGTTGCAGATCTCTTCTTATTGTAGACTCTGAACTGTTAAGTGCATTCATTAAATCTTGCGTTTTAACAATGTTCGCCTGTTTTAATTCATTTAATATGAATGTATGTCGTTCCTCAGTTAACATATACACCCTCCTAATCAGTATAATAACATCAAAAACAGTCAAAAACAATCAAGTTGATAGCGTTGTCACAAAAACGACTTATTGTTTAAATGTTCATAATAAAATTACTTTTGACTCTAAGTAAAAATCGTAATATGATAGTAACAATTTATTACGAGTGAAAAGAGATTATTATGGGAAATAAAAGGCAGCAAATTTATTTGACTAACCTATAGACTGACATTCGTTAAAAAGAATTTGTTTGGTAGGGTTTGGACACTTCGTGAAGACATTCTATCTGCAATGAAGACAATGCATTCGCTAAAATGTCGGAATTGTCCATCATTTTACATTGAATAAAATATAAGGGGATATACATCATGAAACAATCAACGAAGAAATATATCATTGATCGAATGTACAAGGCTTCTATCGGGCTTGCAAACGCCGTGTTGGTAACACTCGGAATTGGTTTGTTGGTTGAAGCTTTTGGAACCATTACTGGTTGGGCAGGATTTACAACAATTGGTACAGCTGCTCAGCTAATGCTTGCCCCAGCTATCGGAGCTGGAATTGCATATCAGTTAGGTGGAAATACATTAGTTATCTTTAGTGCAATGGCAAGTAGTACGGTTGGCGCGAATGCTCTGCAGCTTGCCGCTGACGGTGGATGGGTCCTGACAACTGGACAGCCTGTAAGTGCCGTTTTGGCAGCAGTTATCGCAACATGGGCTGGTAGAAGAGTAACTGGAAAGACGAAGTTGGATATGCTCGCTATTCCATTTACTGCAATCATGATTGGGGGCGTGTCAGGTGTATTCCTAGCATGGGTCACAACTCCTGTCCTTGTATGGTTAAGTGAAAAGATTGCTACTTCTGTGGGAGGATCACCATTGGTTGGTTCGATCGTTATTGCCCTTATATGGAGTGTATTTCTTATGTCGCCAGCTTCTTCAGCAGCTATCGCGATTGCACTCCAGCTTGATCCTGTTTCTAGTGCTGCTGCATTAATCGGCTGTACGGCACAATTTGCTGGTTTTACTGCAATGTCGTTTAGACAAAATGAACTTGGAGCAAATATTGCACAGTCATTCCTTACACCTAAGGTACAGGTACCCAATATCGTGAAGAATCCACGATTAGTAATTGGCCCATTTCTTTCATCAATTATTTGTGCACCAATCGCTATTATTCTATTTGATTTCCAAGTTCCATATCAGCTTGCTGGACTCGGGTTAAATTCCTTTATCGCTCCGCTAAATATTATAGCGAATCAAGGACTAGGAACATTAATAATGTATCTTGTAGTAGGTGTCTTCCTACCGATTATTATCTCTATTTCGGTCTATCATGCATTGAAAGTAATTGGTTGGGCAAAAACTGGTGATTTGCGAATGGAAGTACAATAAGATAGAAGAAAGCCACATATTGTATACAAAAAAAGCGTGATCAGTTTCGCTACGTGCGAATCGATCACGCTTTTTATAATTGGCAGGAAACTATAAAGTTTGCATGCATTTGATAACTTAGATACCGGAGCAGCCACGTCCAAGAAGCGCTACAGCTGTAGTCAGACTTCACTCCACCGTAATTCGCTTGCCGGACGCTTGCGACTATGTTTTATTATGGATTGGATGATTCTATTTCAAACTGTGTTGTCACACGCTCTAAAGATTTAGACAATCCAGATATTGTTAACCCCACCTCATGTGTACGTTGCATTTGTTCGTATTGCTGTTCACTTTTTACGCGCATTTCTTCAGCGCTAGCTAACGTTTCTTGAGAAACAGAAGCAAATTCATCTGCCGCATATTCTAAAGCAGGAATTTCATTTTTTAAGCTTTCTAGCTCTGCGTTCATATCCTGAAGTTTTGTCCCAACCTTTGCGATTTCCTTCATAAGATTATCCAATGATAACTTTGCATCGTTTGCTGTCGTAATATTTAAACCTATCTTATTTAACATTTGTTCAAATTCTTCAGTAGCATTGGAGGTAATATTCCCCATATTGCTAATAGATTGAGTGATTTTAGCAGCAGTTGCGGAAGATTGCTCTGCAAGTTTACCAACTTCATTGGCGACAACGGAAAAACCTTTACCAGATTCTCCAGCACGAGCAGCTTCAATCGTTGCATTAAGTGCTAATAGTTTTGTTTGTTCTGCAATTCCTTGAATTAATCCTACTGAATTTGAAATGGACATCGAGTATTCATTTACTTGCTGAATTGTTTTGGTTAAATGCTCAAAGTCATTTTCGAAAGCTTGTGTTGTATTGATTAATCGTGATATATGTTTTTCGCCAGTAATTGCTGTATTCCCCATACGTTTGGAATTGCTAAATACAATAGCCATATTCGTGATGATATCCTCTGTTTTGTTTTTCATCGTAATAAAGCTTGCTACACTGCTTTCTGAGCTGTTCGCAGTTTGTTCTGCACCTAATTTCACAACATTAATAGACTCGGTTAAATCATGGCTGTATTGTAGTGCGTCATCAGAGGAATGCTCTAGTGTCTTTCCTGTACGCGACAATTCAACTGCAGTTTTCTTTAACTCATTAAACATGGTCGTCATCTGGTTAATCATGGAATCATAGCTTCTATGTAATGATACAAATTCTGGTATTGTTGTTTTCATTGCTACCGAATTCTGAAGGTTTCCATTACGAACTTCCCGCATTGTGTCTCGCAGAACAGAAAGCGGCTTGGTTAAGGTACGAACAAAAAGGATAATCAATATAGTAGAAAGAATAATACTTGTAGCGGTAATTAAAATAGATACAAATCCCATACTATTAACAGGTGCCATAAATGATTGTGTCGGCACAAGTAATACATAGGTGCCGTTAATTTCGTCCATTTGTTGGAAAGTTATTGTGTACGTTTCGCCATCAATTACGCGCTGAAGCTGCCCATCCTGCGATTCTGTAATGGTTTGAACCAAAGAATCAGGAATATTTGGCAGTGAATCCGCACTGACTGGAAAAGGTGTTACACTATTATCAGCAATATAAAAGAAATCCGATTCCATCCCATCGGTTTCTAATTGGCTCTGCTGCGTACGAATGTTAGAATTCAATTGCTGCATAAAATAATCTTCATCACTCACGTAGAGAAAGTGGAGATTTTCTGCTATGTAACCAATTAATTGAGCTTCGCGAACTAATCGATCTTCAATCGTAGTTATTGTCATTTGCTTCGCTTGTATGTATGAAGTAACTCCAACCGCAGTGACGGATAAAAAGATTAAAGATAAAAACAATATACTCAATCTAGCATGTAAATTTGTTTTAGTAAGTAAGAGATGGTAAAACCGTTTCACAAAATTGATGCCTCCTTAATTTCCGTAAAGATAAACAGGTCTTTCGGACTGCTACTATTTCAGTATAACAATCTATTGTTAAGTTACTGTAAAGTGAATGTAAAGGATTATTTTCCTTTCTCCATCAAGGGATTGAATAGGATTGATATTATTTCCACCACAATTGTTTGACAAGTGAGGTATAATAGAGGGTGGTAGACGTAAATTTGAGGAGGATAAAAATGACTACTATTAATAAAGGCGAAAATAAATTTTATGTAGGAGACAATATAAAAGAACCACTTGCAGAAATTACGTTTGTGCAAATTGGAGATTCGAAAATTGTAATTGATCATACATATGTTTCAGATGAATTACGTGGTCAAGGTATTGCTGGAAAATTAGTAGAGCAGGTCGTTTTGTTTGCCCGTGAAAAAAACAGAAAGATAACACCGTTATGTCCTTATGCGAAAAATAAAATCGAAAATACTCCAGAATTTCGAGATGTATTAGGCGCGTAATTTCATGTACCTAACAATCGAGGAAACCGCGGAATATATAGCAATGAACCCCTCAAGTGTTACAGCGCTGGTTATGCAAGGACGTATACGTGCAATTCATGATGGGGAGCAGTATTTAATTAATAAAGAACAGTTTACAACACATTTTGAACAAGTAGAAAAGTATAAAAAAATGATTCAAGAATATCTAAATGAACCAATACCAGAAGATATAGATGTGAAAGATGAAGATTAAAAAAATGGCAAATTTCAATTAGTGTTAAGTATATGCTAGACTTTATTGAAGGAAAGTGTAGCATATACTTAACACTTTTTTGGCAGTCTGCATATTTCTTTCTGCATAAGTGCAACTTAGGCATTCGCTAAAGGCTCTGAGAATGCTAAGTTCTCTAATATAACTGCTATTCAACTATAGAGGAGTTTATCATATGGCTAGTAAATATCATTCAAAAAATAAACAGCAACCAAAGTCACTTCAATTTAAAGTAGAAGAGGCAAGTGAATTATTACCTTTTTTAATAAAGGTCATGTCAAATCGTAGTCGCAATTCCGTTAAATCAATACTTGCCCGTGGTCAGGTAACGGTTGATGATCATATTGAAACGAAGTACAATTATGCCTTGCATCCTGGACAAAAAGTTACGATTTTAAAAAATAAAGCTGCGATTAAGCAGAATGTATTAATAGGCATGTCTATCTTGTATGAGGATGATGCCGTTATTGTTATCAATAAGGAAGCAGGACTGCTTGCGATTGCAACAGAAAAGGAAAAAAAGCAAACAGCTTACCACCAACTGATGGAATATGTAAGACAGGAAGACCCAGATAATCGAATATTTGTTGTGCACCGTTTAGACAAAGGTACATCCGGCGTAATGCTGTTTGCCAAGCAAAAAGAAGTAAAACAAACCTTACAAAATAATTGGAAACGGGTGGTTAAGGAACGTACGTATGTTGCGTTAGTTGAAGGAGAAGTAACGAAGCAGGACGGCTATATTTCATCCTGGCTTAAGGAAAGTAAGGCGCATAGAGTCTATTCTAGTCCTATTAAAAATGATGGGCAGCTTGCAATAACGCGTTATAAAGTAATGCAATCCAATGAGGATTTTTCATTGCTTGAAGTAAAATTAGAGACTGGCCGTAAAAATCAAATACGTGTCCATATGGAGGATCTTGGACATCCGATTGTTGGCGATAAAAAATACGGGTCTAAACATAATGTGATTGGAAGATTAGGTCTCCATGCGAAAGTATTATCATTTCAACATCCAACTACTGGACAATTACTGCTGTTCCAAGCAGATGTGCCAAAATCATTTTTGAAGAAGTCGAAGTAAAAGAACAAAAGTGGAAGCGTCCGGTAAGCGACGTACGGACTGCGCCCCGTACTTTGGGGTGGTTCGACTTGTCGGACATTCTTACGCAGGAGATTCACTCCAAAGTATAAGATGAACTATGACTTTCGCCGTTATGGGCGAAAAGTCAAGTTCATCTAAAAGGAAACATGCCCCTGTAAGGGGTATGCCGATGTTAGGCTTTAGCCTGATTTTAGTCGGCCATCCTTTTACTTGGAGTCGATGTTGACTTTCACCACAAGGGTATAAGTGCGACTAACCCTCTGGCGCAGCCAATCGGCAAGTCTTCTTTTCGTACGGAGGTGAGGGAAGTCTCGCTACAGCTTTAGCGTTGGAGCTGGACGTGGCTGTTTTCGGTAACTAGTTACCCAAAGTATTCAAATTTTATAGTTACGCTAAGCAATGGGAAAGGGAGTAGAGCAAAATGCTCTCCTCCCTTTCTACAATGGCGCTTTTTTGAGCATTCTACCTCTTCTTCCCACAGTAGTTTCCGCGTGTTTTAGAGAATTCATAATTGCTTCTTCTGTTGCTTCAATAACGCCTTGGAACAGCTGACCCATTGCTGGATGGTCATCTCGAATAAAGGAGATTGATCCAATAGTATGATCTGAGTTGTGTTCAAATGTTGCTGCGGTAGAAAAAGCAATGGCGATGTCGCCGCTCCCGTGGTCTATGGTACTTCCTGTGCGACCTAGTCCAACTGCAGAACGACTGGCTAGTCGTTTTAACTGTCGATCATAAAGTGGTGCATCTGTGGCAATTATAATCATAATCGAACCATCAGGAGTGTCCAGACTGGCTTTATTCCAATTGGCAAATAGTGCTTGCTCCCGTTTGCCAAAATTACTTAATACCAGACATCCGACGGTATAATTTTCCTTGCCTGCTGAAATGATACGAGAAGCGGTGCCGATTCCGCCTTTATATTCAAAGCATGCCATACCTTTTCCAGCGCCAACAGCACCTTCTTGGACAGGTTCTGTGCTCGCCTTTTTAATTGCCTGAATCGCGTGTTCTGGTTTTACTGCTTGAAGCCGAATGGAATTCAAGTAGCCATCATTACATTCGCCGACAACAAGGTTAATGGTCCCTGTACTTACACCAATGTCCTCATTCTCTTCAAGCATGTATTGTAAAGTTCCTTGCATAACAGAACCAACACTAAGGGTATTTGTTAGCATGATGGGTGACTCTAATAATCCAAGCTCATCAAGCTGTACGAGACCAGTTGTTTTTCCAAAACCATTTATTACTGCGTTTGCAGCATGTGTTTTTTTCTTGAATAAATTGCCTGAATGAGGAAGAATAGCGGTTACCCCAGTACATATCGTATCGTGATCATCGATTTTCTCATAGAGTGTGACATGTCCGACCTTCACATCGCCTACATCTGTAATACAATTGTATTTTCCCTTTTGCAGTACCATAAATTCTCTCCTTCTGTAGAACACGTTTCTTATTACACTACATGTATTATATATCAAATGGGTGAAAATTATCGATAAGCATGCATGGATATTGGCTAACGAGGGAAACTAAGATGATTACTTATGGGTGGTGATAACAGGATGAAACGAATCGTTTCAGCACTACTGTTTATCGGAGTTTTCTTTTCAACTATAGGATTGGTTGCAGCAGAGGATATTGGTACTGAAGTTGGTCAGAAGGCGCCTGACTTTAAATTGATTACAAGTGATGGTGAGACTGTTCAGCTATCTGACTTTAAGGGAAAGCGCGTATTACTTAATTTCTGGGCGTCTTGGTGTCCGCCATGTCGAGAAGAGATGCCTGATTTGGAACGATTCTACCAAGACAAAGATGCTGTGGTGCTTGCGGTTAATTTAACAAACATGGAAATGAATAAAAAGACGGTAAATGAGTTTATTGAAACATATGGTCTAACCTTTCCGGTATTAATGGATGAGGAAGGGCAAGTATCCAGGTTATACAGAATAAGCCCAATCCCTACAACCTATATGATTGATACAAAAGGAATTATTGGGCAACGCGTGTATGGGCCTTTGAATTATGAACAAATGATAACTGAATACGAAAAAATGAATTGAGGAAATCGGCACTAAGCCCGATTTCCTTTCCTGTTTTATAACATAAATAATGAGGAGCTTGGTAAGGAATAGAGCAGTCTGTTTTTATAAATGGAAAATTAAGCGCCAGTACGCTAAACTATTACATAGACTAGTAAAGAAAGTCGGGGGAGATTATCATAAAACTATTACTTGGACAGCTCGTCATGATTGGAGCGATATGGATCGGAATGGCCACCTTTTTTTCAGAAATGAATGAAGGAGCTAAACTTATTTTTTATTTAGTGACATCATGGCTTTTATTTTTAATCGTTATAATTGTAAAAGCTTGGATAAAGCAGTTGATACGGAAAAGAAAATGACGATAACATGAAAACGCGAACTATAATTGAAAAGCGTGAGGAAGGTTAAACAATGCTTATTATTGAAAATTTACATAAATCTTATGGTGATAAAGTTCTTTTTAATGACATCAGCTGTACAATTACTGACAAAGAGCGAATTGGACTGATTGGTGTAAATGGAACAGGGAAATCAAGCTTTTTGAAAGTGATTGCTGGAATAGAATCACCCGAAAAAGGAAATTTGAAACATGCAAAAGATTACCGAATTGAGTATTTGGCACAGGATCCAATTCTTGATCCTAACCTAACTGTTATTGACCAGATTTATTACGGCGGGTCGACGATTATGAAGTTGATGCGGGCATATGAAGCTGCATTACTCAAGCTGCAGGAGGATGCTGAGAATAGCACCTATCAACAGGAGTTGCTAAAACTCCAGCAGAAGATGGATGAAGCGGAAGCATGGGAAGCGAACACTGCAGCTAAAACAATATTAACGAAGCTTGGGATAACAGATTTTGGCAAAAAAGTCACCGAGCTTTCGGGTGGACAACAAAAGCGTGTTGCTATCGCAAAGGCGCTTATTCAGCCAGCTGACTTACTGATACTAGATGAGCCAACCAACCATTTGGATAATGAAACGGTAGAATGGCTCGAAAAATACTTACAGTCCTATAAAGGATCTCTTCTCCTTGTGACACATGACCGTTATTTCCTAAATCGGGTAACGAATCGAATCTACGAGTTAGATAAAGGAAATTTGTATATATACGAAGGAAATTATGAAATATTTCTGGAAAAGAAAGCAGAGCGAGAAGCGCTTGAAGTTAGTAATGAGCAGAAACACCAGAATACATTACGTCGTGAATTAGAATGGCTAAAACGTGGAGCAAAAGCAAGATCAACAAAACAAAAAGCACGAATTGAACGCGCAGAAGAAATGAAAAAGGAAACATTTGATACGAAAAAAGACCATCTAGCGTTTCAAGTAGGTTCTACACGATTAGGTAAAAAGGTAATTGAGCTGAAATCCATTGGGAAGACCTATGATGGTAAAACGCTCTTGCGTGATTTCAGTTATCTCGTAATTCCAGGGGAGCGCCTCGGTATTATTGGTGCCAACGGCTCTGGAAAATCTACTTTGCTTAATATAATGGCGGATCGAGTCGAACCAGATGAAGGTGAAATTGAAATCGGTGAGACGGTAAAAATCGGCTACTATACGCAGGGTGATGAGGAACTAGATGGAAGTATGCGGATGATTGATTATATTAAAGAGGTTGCAGAAGTCATCCATACAAAGGACGGTCAAGTCATAACTGCTGAGCAAATGCTGGAACGCTTTTTATTTTCCCGTTCAGAACAATATAACTATATTCGGAAATTATCTGGCGGGGAAAAACGCAGGCTTTATTTATTGAAAGTGCTTATGACAGAGCCGAATGTACTCTTTTTGGATGAGCCGACAAATGATTTAGATACACAGACACTTAGTGTTCTGGAAGAATATTTGGATCATTTTCCTGGTGTCGTCATTACCGTATCCCATGATCGCTACTTTTTAGATCGTGTTACTGACCGTTTGCTTGTCTTTAAGGGACATGGAAGGACAGAACGCTTCCAAGGGAATTACAGTGCGTATTTAGAACAACGTCATTTCGATATAAGCACAGCGCAGAAGACTGAAAAAGCAATTGAAAAGCCGAAGAAGCAAAAGAAAAAACTTTCCTACAATGACCAGCGAGAATGGGAAAAAATTGAAGATCAAATAATGGAGTTAGAGGAAAAGGTTGAAGCATTGCAGCAGGCCATTATCGATGCCGGAAGTGACTCGGAAAAAATACAGAAATTATATGAGGACCAGCAAGAAACTGAGGCAGCACTGGAAAAGAAAATGGAACGCTGGGAGGAACTCTCCGTATTAATTGAGGAAATGGAGAATCAATAAAGTGCAACGTCATTCAGTGGGGTATTACTATCTGTTCATGCATGATAATTTCAAGTGACGTTATAAAAGTAAACAAAACAGGGTGTACCCGAAAAAATCGGGGCACCCTGTTTTCTATTGTAAGCCATCGATTTCAATAGCTTCGACAATGGCAGTACCGTTATCCAATTTATTTGCTTCTAGCTGAACATGATCCCCTTGTTGTAAAAAGACCGCTAAAGGAGCCTTAGTTGAGCTCAATGTGTAAATGGTTGTGTCATTTGTTAATAAAAATTGAATCAGTTGTCCAGTTGTTTGGGTTGTAATAACAACACGTTCAATCTCACCACTGACGCTTTCATGTCCTGCTGCTTCACCGGTAGATTCCACATTACTAGGATCCTGTGCAAGTGCAATTCGATAGGCACCTAGTGTCTGTTTTGCAGTATCACCGAAAACAACAAAATCGGAATCAGCGGCCTTAATGTAGGCATATTGTTTAAATAATCCATTCGGATCTAGTACATTGACTACCCAGGTTGGATTTCCGTCAATATTATACAAAATCGGCATGGAGCCTTTCCAGTTTTTCTCTGGGAATTCTTTATCAACGATTTCTCTTGCACCTTTACTATCCATGATTCCATTATTTTTTTCTCCATTGTAATACACTAATTCACCTGTACGAGCATTGATTAGTGTGTAGCCTAAAGCAGAATCAATATTCTCTTTAGGAGAGGACATATCTGTAAAATAATGCATGTTTCCTTGTTCATCAAAAATAGGTGTTACATTACTTTCCGTTCCAGATTCGTTTGGTATTTTTACATCCCGTTTTCCAAAAATAGAGTTCAGCCAGCCATGCACGTATTTTCCGAAATACTCATTTTGATCAGAAGCCATTTCAGAACTAATCGAACCATCGATAAAATCAGGTGCATCTTCTGTTGTATAAAGGGATACATCACTTGTTACCGGGTCAACAACTGCGACATGCAGCTTTGACATGTTTGGTTTATTTGTAAGGCCAATTGGTTTATACAACGTCTGTACATACCATGGTTTCCCTTCCTCATCTACCTCGATTTGTGCGCTGCCACTTTGAATATAAGCTGGATATTCCCCATAAATCGTTCGTTGGATATTATGTTGAAAGTAGCTGGAATTCGTATACTTCATTTTACTTTCAATAAATTTCGGTTGGGCATTGATATCTGTAGCAGATATGGTAAAATATCCTTCTGTTTCTTTACCGCGGAAATAACGCCAGAAACCACTAAATTCAACTGGAGCAATGAATACGATATCGTCATTTACCATTTGTACCTGTAATTTACCTAGATCATAAAACTGGGTATTTGGAACAACACTCATTGCTTTTTGAACCTTGTTACGTGCAGATTCTGGTGATACAACAATTGGTGTAGCATCTTTATCGAGTGGCTTTGCTTCTTCCATTTCTTCTTTTTTAATGGACTCATAGCTATTATCTAAAGCAGAAATGCCAAGGATAAAAAATGTCGGAACTGCGATGACTGCTAATACAATAATTCCAGATGAAACCACATCGATTGGACGACTTGCTTTTGTAAGTGGTTTGCTCATCGTCAATCCATATAAACCAAGTGTTCCAATGAAAGCGACAATTAAGTTTGCAATCGACATATTTGGAATGGTGATGGTAGGCATGAAAATATAGACGATGATTGCTGTAATAATGAAAAGACTAATAAACGTAAATCCAGCAGCTTTGATTGTCGTTTTCCGCTGTTGCTGATTTTTAAAAATAAAGTAAACAGCAATTATGATATAGAGAATAAAAGTAAGAATCGTAGTTGTTAATATTCCTGTCATGTTCACATCTCCTATGTTCGTTTCTAATTGGTTATACGAAATGGGAAGACGATTAGTTTCATAAAGTAAAAATAAAAGTGAAACTGACAAAATAAAGGTTTAAAAATGGACTGCATATGGGAAAATAATCACAGAGCTATATTATCGGGTACTGTTTAAAATAAGGTCCGTAGATGACATCATGTGAAATAAGGTGGAATGAAGATTCACTTTATGATAGAAACTAGTTATAATGGAAATAATGCTTTAATTAGGAGGGAACGGAATGAAGCTTTATCAAGTGAGGAAAGGCCAGTTTGTGTTTTATCAAAACGAGCTCCATAAAGTGTATTCAGTAAAGCCGATGTTTAAACAATCTGTACACTTGTATCGTTTGAAGGATATGAAACAAATTTTAACGAAGGCAAGTGAGATTGACTATTATAGACCGAAGCATAACGATACATTTATCTTTTATGGCAAACGTTACACGATTGATCAATATGCGAAGCCAGAGCCAGGCGACTATATTTTAATCGTTAAACCTGCACCAGACTTTTTAGATCATTATTCATTGAATGAAATCGAAAAAGTGGAAAGTGTTGAGAACGGGAATGTGAATACAACACGTGATAATGGTGTGAAACATAATGAATATGTTGTCATGGTTCCAGGTCGGCAGGATGCAAGTCAAGAAATCGCTTATTATGATAAAAATCTTGTACCTGAAGAACAACAGCTAAAAGATGAATCGATTAGCTACCTTGCTGAAAATGATGATACATTAAAGCCTGCTGTTGGAGATATATATGTTGATACTCGTAGTAATACGAAAGCTATGATTGTGGCGATGACAGAGGATGAGGTTATATTCGGACATGGTTTACGCGTCCATGTTGCAGAGTTATTGGATGAAACGAGCTTTGAACTTATTTACCAATTTGAAGATAATATTTGACGAATTGTAATATTAAGTGCAACACCTAAAAAATGTGGTTAAAATAAAACAACCCATAACAGCTTCGTGTAAAATGTAAGTAACCACACCAACACATACACGGAGGTCTGTTATGAGCTACCAAC
>NZ_QWEH01000023.1 GCF_003515705.1 Oceanobacillus profundus | reverse complement strand
CTCCATAAAAGTTTGTAATACTTAGCTTTTGTAGAAGCTGACTTCTACTTGTTTTAAAAAGAAAAACGAGTTTCCTTTTTCTTGACATACTGGTTGTTTTGTTCAGTTTTCAAAGAGCAAATTTGTTTGTCGCGTTGTTTAGCAGCGACTTTTCTAATATACCATAACTATTAACGTTGTGTCAACAATTAATTTTAAATTTTTGTCGCTAATCTTTAGTGGATTTTTGCGACGGATTTAACTTTATCACGGCTCTATATTAAAGTCAACGGTTATTTTACAAAAAAATATCTGTTACTTAACAATTGTTTCAAGAAAGGGACGGATTATTAGGTTCTACACTATTTCCCGCCCACTCTTATTACATATGCAAATTAATTATTATGTGTTACTTCATCGGTTAAAATATATTTTCTTTGATATACAGCATGTCCTTTTGTCTGCTCGAGAACAACGTTAATTATATTTTTCTCAACAAGGTAAGAAAGGATCGCACTTAAGTCTAATCTATATGGTTGGATCATAACATGACTTTTTATCTCAGCATATGACCAAGCACTCTCCTTTGTTTTCATAATATCTAACAAATGCTTAGCTGATATCATGGCACGATTATGTATCACGAAGTCCATACCTATTATCATTAATTCAATTCGTTTATATACTGCTTCATTACTCTCAATGAAAACTTCATATAATTTATATACCTCGGAATCAATTTTCTTTACTTGGCTCCAAACAGTTACTTCGGGATAATAGCCTTTTTCTATTACAGCCAATCTTGCTAAATAGTGAAGGGAATTAAGTATTTTACTATGTGCATCATTAAATTCCCCTGTTTCATAAAGAGCCTTAGCTTCACTATAGCTTTTAACTAATTTGCCGAAATCAATCATTTTCCTTAAATCTCGTTTCTCTTTAGGGAAATCTCGTAGTTGTTCCTTTAACCGAGCAATGTATTCATTTCTATCAAATACGGATTTCCCCAGAATAATCCATTCAACTGCTCTTCGATAGCCACTTGTATCAATCCATTCCACCAAAACATCCATACGGACAATATGCAGCGCCACTGTTTTTCCTTCTATTTCATAATGCTTCACATACCAGTTTTGCTCATATTCATCCACGATAATAAGTAGAATAACATCGAATCCGTCGGTAACTGGACTGTCATGTTGAATCTTCTCTATTAATAATACCCCCAATGTATTGGGATTACTTGCATGTTCTTGATATATAGGTCTCAGCGAATTTTCCATTCTACGGTTTCCTCCATTTTCGATTTCTATTTAGAGTAATTCGTTACATTTGATTGAAAAACCTTTTTCATAATTAATTTTTTTAGTTTTTATGCTATACTACAGTTGTAAAATAAGGGGGAAAAACATGGCACAACAATTGGTATATTCAAGTAAAATAAATAAGATTCGTACGTTCGCGCTGATTCTAGTTTTTGCAGGTATTCTGTTAATGTACGCAGGTATTCTCACTAAAAATATTGAGTGGTTAATGGTTGTATTTTTTATATTAGGATTACTGATGGTTGTTTTCAGTTGTGTTGTCTATGTCTGGATAGGAACTCTATCCCTTAAGGCGGTACCTGTTGTATGTCCAAGCTGTGACAAGCCAACCAAGATGTTAGGTCGTGTTGATGCTTGTATGCATTGCAAACAACCATTGACCATGGATAAGAACCTAGAAGGTGAAGCATTCGATGAAAAATATAATAAACGTAGCTATGCAAAATCACAAAAGAAACGTTAAATTACTGCACGCACTAAATCCGTCGAAATCGACGGATTTTTTTACCGACAGACAACATTGCATATCAACGATCTAACGAAGGGAAAGATATTTCAATGGAACCCCTATTGCATTTTGATTTTATAAGTGAAACGAGAAAAAATAGTCCCTTTCTTTTTAAAGATCCGATCAAAATTTTTTCCACTACTAAAATAGACGAAGTGATTCCTTTATTAAATGAAATTGAAGCAGAAACGAGCAAAGGCTACTATGCAGCAGGATATCTTTCCTATGAAGCTGCTCCTGCATTTGAAAAAGCTTTAAAAGTTCATTCTAACCCAGTCATGCCACTTCTTTGGTTCGGAATTTATGAGAAGCCGGAGAAGAAGCAACTTCAATCCGTTCAAGAATTTCATACTTCCGAATGGAAAGCTCAAACTACTTTATTCGATTATAACAATTGTATCGGGCAAATTAAAAATTACATTAAAAAGGGCATTACCTATCAAGTTAACTATACCATTCGTATGCTGGCCCAGTTTTCCGGCGATTCTGTTGCATACTACAATCAACTAGCCAATGCTCAAGCAGCAGATTACAGTGCCTATTTAAACATTGGTGATTTTACAATCGTTTCTGCTTCACCCGAATTATTCTTTCACTTAAAAGAAGGTAAGCTTACTACTAAGCCGATGAAAGGAACGATTGAGAGAGGAACTACTTCAGAAGAGGACCAGTCAAATGCAAATTGGCTTTATCATTCGAAGAAAAACCGCGCTGAAAATGTGATGATTGTCGATCTGCTGCGAAATGATTTAGGAATGATAGCAAACCCAAACAGTGTAAAGGTACCGAAGCTATATTCCATCGAGGAATACCCAACAGTCTATCAGATGACTTCCACAGTAACTGCAGAGATTTCAAAAGAAAAAACAATTGCCGATATATTCACCGCGTTATTTCCTTGTGGCTCCATTACAGGAGCACCTAAAATAAGTACAATGAATATAATTAATCGGCTTGAACCTACTCCACGGGAAGTGTATTGTGGAACGATTGGTTACATAACCCCTGACAAGGAGGCTATTTTTAACGTACCAATACGAACAGTAATGATCGATAATCATAGTGGTGATGCAACGTACGGAATTGGCGGCGGGATTACTTGGGATTCAAATGATCAGGATGAATACAAGGAAGCACTAACAAAAGCAAAAGTATTAGCCGTCTCGCCGATGCAATTTCAATTATTAGAAACAATTGGGCTTGAAGACGGAGTCTATTTCATTTCACAAAATCACTTAAACCGATTGAATAAGAGTGCTTCTTATTTTAACTATCATGTAGACATAGCAAGCGCAAAAGAGAAACTTCAGGATTTTGCAATTGCCCACCAACACGGAAAATGGAAGGTCCGACTACTTTCCGATCGTGATGGGCAAATTACAATAGAAGGAAAGGAAATAACTGAACTTACCGATTCTGTTCCAGTCAAGCTAGCTCATCATGCAGTAGATAAGGAAAACCCTTTTCTGCATTATAAAACAACGAACAGAAACATTTATGAAAAAGTGAAACAACGACACCCTGAAGTATTCGACGTTCTAATGTGGAATCAGGAGGATGAAATTACAGAATTTACGACAGGTAATATTGTAGTAGAGATAGATGGCAAATTATATACACCACCATTAAGTTCAGGCTTACTTGCTGGCACGTACAGAGAAGTATTACTTAATGAGAGAATTATTTTAGAAAGAAAGTTACTAGTTGGGGAACTCAGTAGTATATCTAAAATGTGGCTCATTAATAGTGTAAGAAAATGGATGCTTGTTCATCTATTATAATGATAAATAATATTAGAGCCATAATAAAAGCCAATTGTAAGTTAATCTTACAATTGGCTTTTAGCAATTAGTGTTTTTGTGTTAGCATTCCTTGACAACCAGGGCACTTCCCGTAAACTTCAAGTCGATGATGACTTACTTCAAATCCAGTTACCTGTTCAGCTAGGGATTCTACTTCATCTAATGATGGATAATGAAAATCAACAATTTTTCCACACGCTTCGCAAATAATATGATAATGATCAGAAGTATTGCAGTCAAACCTGCTTGATGAATCTCCGTAGGTTAATTCACGAACTAACCCTACTTCTCTAAGCACACGGAGGTTATTATAAACAGTTGCCACACTCATGTTAGGAAATTTCCCTTCCAACGCTTTATATATATCATCTGCTGTTGGATGAACCATCGTGTTAAGCAAGTACTCTAGAACTGCGTGCCGCTGTGGTGTGATACGGACGCCTGATTCTTTTAATGTATCAATTGCTTTCCGTAGCCGCTTTTCAGACACCGCCAAACACCTCACTTTCAAATTAATAATATATTCAATTAACAACGTTATTAGATTGTAATCTTTATAATTAGTGTAACTGCTTACCTAGTGTTCTGTCAATATTAGAGGTTGTTCAAAAAAGTCCGGTAAAAATGACACATCGAGAGCAGTAGACCTTCGACTAAGTACCGACACGTCCTGTGTCGAACGTCGAATTCACCACATCCTGCGGAAGCCCGGTACGGGGAGCTTAGGCCGCCTCGAACTTCGACGCACAGGACGTGCTAGTGTCGGCGTCGCAAAAGGACGTGCGATCTTAGACGACCTTGGTCCTTCTTATCCTCCTTTTCGAACACATACCATAAGTATATTATACAAATTGAATTAAATATCTACCTTTAACGGTAATTCATCGCCACCTAGCTTCTTATTAACATATCTAGCTGCAACAAATAGAAAATCGGATAATCGATTTAAATAGGATAATACAAGATCATTTTTCAATTCATCACCTAGACCAACCACGATACGTTCTGCTCTTCTAACAACCGTTCTCGCAGTATGCAAGGCGCTTGAAGCACTATGACCAGACGGAAGGATAAAGTTTCTCAGTGGGTCTAATTGACCATCCAAATTGTCAATTTGGTCCTCCATCTCTTGAATATGTTCCTGCTTTAATTTCCAGTTTACCTCTTTATCAGCTGGCGTAGAAAGCTCAGCCCCTACATGAAATAGAATCGTCTGTACACGATGCATCTGCTCTAAGAACTGCTCTTTCTCATTCCAGTCTTCCTGATTGAGAAAACTTAGCGCAAGACCAATTATAGAATTTGCTTCATCACATGTTCCATACGCCTCTACACGTAAATGATTTTTTGGTACACGTTTGCCATAAACTAATGACGTTTGTCCTTTATCACCAGAACGCGTATAAATTCGCATTGCTAATACCCCCTAGATAAATCGATTTTATTCGTATAATCGCCCGTACCAGTTATATACTGGTCAAGATTTTTTGTGAAAATCTCTAATGCCCGTGTTACATAATCTGGTGAAAGACCTGATATATGAGGGGTGATTGTAATGTTATCCTCTGACCAAAATGGATGGTCTTTCGGTAATGGCTCTTGCTCCGTTACATCCAAAATCGCGTGAGCAATTTCATTTTCTTGTACAGCTTTAAGAATCACTTCACTGCTAACTGCGTCACCTCGTCCCATATTTAAAAACACGCCATGATTTGGCATTGCATTAAAATGATTATCCGTAAAAAATCCGCTTGTCTCTTTTGTTCTCGGTAGTACTGATACAAGGAAATCTGCTTCAGCTAACACATGCTTAAGCTTATCATTTGTAACATTTTCATCAAAATACGCTACATTTTTTCCACTTCTGGATACACCAATCGTTTTCATTTGAAAAGCTTTTGCAAGACGAGCAACCTCTTGACCGATTGCGCCAGTTCCAGCAATAACAATTGTACTTCCAGTTATTTCTTTTACTTTTACAGATTTGTCCCATCGATGGGCCTTTTCATTTTGCATCAATATTTTTTCCTGGCGATAAACTTGTAATAACATTGATATAGCATATTCAGCCATTTGTATCTTATGAATACCTCTTGCATTCGTTACGATAATTTCTTTTTCCTTAATGAGTTCAACAGGTAATTCATCTACCCCAGCTGATAGAACCATAATCCATTTAAGGCTGGCTGCACATTGAATAACCTGCACATTAACATCACTACCATACGTGACAAGGACCTCAGCCTCAGCTAAATATTTCTTCGTCATCTCACCACTTTCGGAGAATAAAAAATGTTGATTGGAATAGTCCTGTTTTAACTTTTCTTGATGCTTGCCTGATATTTTTGCTGAAAATAAAATCATTACGAAAGCCCTCCCCCTAAAACCCCTTTCTTCTATACTAATTGTTTTTTTAAAAACTGAAAACAATAAAGCAAAACAGCCCAAAATTGGACTGCTTCCTTCGTACGCTTTATGATAGATTTTCTTTTATAAATTCTAACGCTTCTTCTACATGCCCTTTGACTCTTACTTTTCGAAATTCCTTTTGGAGTTTTCCTTCTTTATCAATGATGAACGTAGAGCGTTCGATTCCGTAATATTCTTTTCCGAAGTTCTTCTTCAATTTCCACACATCAAACATCTCTGCAATTTTATGGTCTTCATCAGCTAACAATAAAAATGGCAGTTCATGTTTATTAATGAACTTCTGATGGCTTTCAGCCGGGTCTGGACTAATACCAATAATTACGGCGTCTAATTCCGCAAAGCTCTCATGCTGATCGCGAAAATCACAAGCCTCTGTCGTGCATCCTGGTGTCATATCCTTAGGATAAAAGTATAAAACCACATGCTTACCCTTGAAATCAGATAGATGCACCTGCTTGCCAGATTGACTTGGCAACGTGAAATCCTCTACTTTTTTTCCAATCTCTATTGTCATGAAAATTTCCCTCCAACTTAAAACATTCTATTGCAACTATATCATATCAAGCTGATAGATTCATATATCCCTGCTTCTATCTCGAGATTGAAGCACTCTAACCACAAATGCAGCCGGTAAAATATATCCGATCAATGCTTGTGTTAAAGCAATGAATCTCCCAATTCCAACTGGAGTAATATCTCCATATCCAACCGAAAGTAATGTAACGCCACTGAAATAAACGGAATGGATAATAGATCCTATAATACTTACCTGCCGCAGCTCCCCGTTTTCTACGAGAACAATTCCTTCAATAGATAAAATGAAATAAATCATGCCATAGCCAAACATAAGAATGATATAAATAATGAGTAATGCCATAAATATCTCTATCGAAAACCGACTCTCCTTCATTTCCAGAACTTGAGCAAAGCTTTTCCCATGGAAAAAGTCAAAGAAGCTTTTTATCACGATAAGGCATATCCCAATCATAACTAGCCAAGGTATAACCATTCAGGACCCCTCATTTATAATTGTTATATGATATATGTATGCTTCATACTGAAAAAGCTTGTCTTAGAAAAAACGAAAATGTGAAATTTGACGTTCGCTACTTCGTAATCATTCTGTATTCCATTTTATGTTATATTAGTTAATGTCAGTACGGAGAAATCAAGGGAGGATTTCAGAAATGAATTTCACAAAATCAGAAGAGCTTCACACAGAAGCTTTAGAACATATTGTTGGAGGAGTTAATTCACCTTCTCGTGCATTTAAAGCGGTAGGCGGTGGCTCGCCTGTATATATGGAACGTGGGCAAGGTCCTTATTTTTGGGATGTTGACGGAAATAAGTACATAGATTATTTAGCGGCTTATGGCCCAATTATTACTGGTCATGCACACCCACATATTGCTAAAGCTATTGCACACGCTGCGACTACTGGTGTCTTGTATGGTACACCGACAAAATTAGAAAATCAATTTGCTAAAATGTTAAAGGAAGCAATTCCTTCTCTGGAAAAGGTTCGTTTCAACAATTCAGGAACCGAAGCAGTTATGACTACAATCCGTGTAGCTCGCGCTTATACAGGTAGAACAAAAATTATTAAATTTGCGGGCTGTTATCATGGACACTTTGATGCGGTACTCGTACAAGCTGGCTCAGGACCATCTACACTTGGCACTCCAGATTCAGCAGGAGTTCCTAAATCAACTGCTGCCGACGTCATTACCGTTCCCTTTAATGATTTAGATGCTTATAAGGAAGCACTAGATAAATGGGGAGATCAAATTGCTGCTGTATTAGTTGAGCCAATTGTAGGGAACTTCGGAATTGTCGAACCACATGAAGGCTTTTTACAAGCTGTTAATGATTTAACACACGAAGCAGGAGCACTTGTTATTTATGATGAAGTGATTACTGCCTTTCGTTTCACCTATGGAAGTGCACAGCAGCTATATGGAGTAGAACCTGATATGACAGCAATGGGTAAAATCATTGGTGGAGGACTTCCTATTGGGGCCTACGGTGGTCGTAAAGATATTATGGAACAAGTTGCACCACTTGGACCTGCATATCAAGCTGGAACGATGGCTGGTAATCCTGCATCAATGGCTTCTGGTATTGCGTGCTTAGAAGTTTTGAAACAGGATGGCGTATACGAAAAATTAGATCAGCTTGGAGAAATGCTGGAAAATGGTATTTTAGAACAAGCTGAAAAATATGGTGTGCCTATTACAGTCAATCGTTTGCGTGGAGCACTGACAGTATACTTTGGTGAAGAAAAGATTACGAATTATGAACAAGCTGAAGCTACAGATGGAGATGCGTTTGCAACCTTCTTTAAACTAATGCTGAACCAGGGAATTAACCTAGCACCATCAAAATATGAAGCATGGTTCTTAACAACAGAGCATAAGGAATCTGATATTGCTCAAACAATAGACGCTGTTAGTCACGCCTTTAGTGTCATGACAGGTAAGTAAAAACACTGTAGTTTGTCCCAAATTCTTTTTAAGATAACAAAACAGATAGGAAAGTTAAGCTTTCCTATCTGTTTCTTTATTTGGACTTGCTTCCTTCATCCAAATTCTGAATTTGATACAACTGATGGTAGTCCCCTTGTTTTTCCATCAATTCTTGGTGAGACCCGACTTCTGTAATTTCGCCGTTTTCAATCACAACAATTCTATCGGCATGCGTGATCGTTGCAAGGCGATGTGCAACAATAAAGGTTGTACGATCTGCTGCTAATTTTTCCATTGTTTCCTGGATTAAATGTTCGCTCTCCAAGTCTAACGCGGAGGTTGCTTCATCAAAAATTAAAATCGGTGGATTTTTGAGAAATACGCGCGCAATGGCAACCCGCTGCTTTTGTCCACCTGATAATTTTACACCGCGTTCTCCTACTAACGTGTCATATCCATTTGGCAGGTTCGTAATAAAGTCATGCGCATTTGCAGCCTTTGCAGCAGCAATTACTTCTTCGTCCGTTGCGTCCGGATTTCCCATTCGAATATTCATAGCGATGGATTCACTAAAAAGAATATTGTCTTGTAAAACCATTCCAATGTTATTCCGAAGTGCTCTTGCTTTCATATCACGAATGTCCATCCCATCGACTTTAATCGAACCATCCGTAACATCATAAAATCTTGGGATCAAACTAATTAAGGTAGACTTCCCGCCACCACTCATCCCGACAAAAGCAATCGTTTCACCTTCCTCGACATGCAAATTGATGTTTTTCAACACCTTTAGCTCCGCTTCGTCATATTGGAAGGAAACATTTTCAAAATCGACAGCGCCATTAACTCTTCCAGGATCAATCGCATTTTCCTTATCGACAATGTCATATTTCTCATTCATAAATTCAAAAACACGATCAATCGAAGCGACTGCTTGAACCAATGTCGTTGATGAATTAATTAACCTCCGAAGTGGACTGTATACGCGTTCCAAATAGCCAACAAAAGCGACCATTGTTCCCATCGTTACATTACCTATAATGACTTGATAGCCCGCAAAAGCAATGACTAGAAGCGGAGCAAGATCAGTAATCGTATTTGTTACAGCGAATGTTTTGGCATTCCAGTTTGTATGAACAAGCGCTTTATCAAGAAAATTCCCATTGCGCTCTACAAATTGTGTTTGTTCATAGTCTTCTAACGCAAAGCTTCTCGTAACAGGTACACCTTGAACACGCTCATGTAAATGTCCTTGAACTTCCGCTAACGCCTGGGATCTGTCCCTTGTCAATTTCCTGAGTCTCCCATAAAAGTATTTAATCGCAAACCCAAAGAATGGGAACAATATAATCGAAACAATGGTTAATCCAATATCCATTGATAGCATAATACCTATTGCAATGAGTATCGTTATTAAATCTAACCAAACGTTCATTAGACCTGTAATGACAAAATTCTTCGTCTGTTCGACATCATTTATTACCCGGGAAATAATTTCGCCAGTTTTTGTCTGAGAATAGAATTTCAAACTTAGCTTCTGGATATGATCAAAAAGTCTATCCCGAATATCATATAAGACTTTATTGCCTACCCACTGTCCAAGGTATTGACGAATGTATTCAACTGGTGGCCGTAATAATAAAAATACTACAAAGGCAATTCCCATTACCCATAGCAATTTACTTATTTTGTCAGCATCACTCATGTTTTCTGCAACGATGATATCATCAATTACATACTTTAAAATTAATGGCATTAATAATGGGATACCAAATTTAATAATACCGATGACTATTGTCCAAAGTATTTTCCACTTATACGGGGCAACAAATTTCATGTATTGCTTTACACTGCTCATATTATCATTCCCAATCTTTTTAATTCATCTTTTGCTTAGAAAAAATTTGCACTCGTTAATGGGATTCTTAGAATGCCTTCTTTACTTGCTTAGAATCCCTTACCTTATACTTTGAAGTGCAAACCTTCAGCGAATGACTTAGTTGCACTTATAGTCCAATAGAAAATCCTTGTTACAAATAAGGTAACAAGGACAAGTCCCTTTGTATTTCATGTATATTTCTTACTCACCGATAGGTTAAGTATCGTTCATACCAACCATCAATAAAATCTGGTGCAAAGGGACCTTTTCGTTGACGTACCCACCGCAATAAATATTCTATATTATTATGAAGAATTCGATCTAGAACAACTGGATAATTCATCTTTTGGCGATGGTCTTCATATTCATCCTCATCCAAAAGATCATATGTCATATCTGGATATACTTTCACATCCAAATCATAATCGATATATTTCAATGCCTCATCATCGTATACAAATGGAGAACTGATATTACAATAGTAGTGAATACCATCGTCTCTCAGCATACCGATGATATTAAACCAATGCTTCGCATGAAAATAACATATTGCTGGTTCTCTTGTGACCCAGGTGCGACCATCACTTTCCGTAACTTGTGTTCGGTCATTCGCCCCAATTACAATAGTTTCTGTAGCTTTTAATACCGTACTGTTCTCCCAGATCCGATGAAGCTGTCCATTATGTTTATAGCTCTGTATCTGCATTTTTGAACCTGCTCCCGGAGTAACCATCCTATCTTCCTTTCCCCGCTCTTCCGCCATCAATTATCATTCATTATAATGCTAACCAAATTAAATATAAAGTATTATGAATCCTAAATGGAAAGCTCGGGCAAATTTTATGTGTTAATAGTTAGGGATAAGATGAATTCAATGAAAAAGAGCTTCCTAATTAATAGGAAACTCTTCTTCACTGTCATACACAAATATTTACTTCTTTTTTGCTTGTGACTGTTGATTTTGTTGCTTTACTTGCTGAGCATCTGTCTCAGAAGCAAATTCAGTACCGAATTGACCTTGACCTTGAGCAGCCTGTTGATTCTGCTGTTTTACATGCTGAACATTTGTTCCAGCAGCAGTTTTGTTAGGTTTTTTAGCCATCAGTATCACCTCCAACAATGATTAATTTAACCACATAACAAATTGTTATCCATTAAATTTGTAAATTTTTTATGAAAAAACTACCAGCGGATAATAATCTGGATTTGGCGCAATTTATGAATGCATTTCACTTCATTATTGGAGGTAGCCGCAATGCAAACACCTAGAGACTTCACTGAACTATCTATGATAAGCAAAACAAGGTGGCAGGATGAAGAATTACAATTTTTTCAGCATGCACTTTCACAAATTTTACCTTACATTAATGCAGAGGGATTAACAATCCTGCATGAAATTAATAAAGAAATTTACAACCGGGCAGATTAGAAAACTTGACATTCGTTGGTACGCATTTAGACGAATATCTTAGTTGCACTTATGCAGAGAGGAAAGTTTAACCTTCACTCTCTGCATAACAGGACTTTCCAAATACATAAGGAAGTCTGAAGGATTTATAAATATTTCATCATTTTTTGATGCGAAACAGGGAATGGGTACTTCCCAATAGCTTCTTTATCAATAAATATTACTCGCTCATCATCTGTTTCTGCTTGCAGTGTATATGCTTCAAATATCTCGAGTTGCCAGATAATATGGGAGAATACATGCTTCAATTTTCCTTTTTGTTCACCAAGCTGAATACGTATTCCATATTCACTATAAACCCAGGTTTCAAGATGCTCCATTCCGATCTCTTCAATCGGTACCATTGGGAACTGCCAGAGGTTTGCTAATAATCCATTTTCTCCGCGTTTTTCAATAACATATTCGTCTTGGTCATTTTTTATTAACAATGCAACATACGCAATCGGTTTTTGTTTCTTTGCTTTTGTTTTTATCGGTAACTCTTCTTGAATGCCTTCTGAAAAAGCAAGACAATGCTCTTGTACCGGACAAAATGAGCAAGTTGGGGATTTCGGTGTACAAATTGTGGCACCTAGATCCATAATTGCCTGATTAAAGGATGAGGGATCCTCTGTTGAAATTACTTGCCGAACATAATCCTCAAACAGTTTCTTTGTTCGTGGCATCGCGATATCCGCTTCAATTTTCAATAGACGTGAAAATACTCGCATGACATTTCCGTCAACCGCTGGTTCAGGTTGATTATACGCGATAGAAAGGATAGCTCCTGTCGTATATGGACCAACCCCTTTTAATCCTCCAAGTTCCTTACGATTCGAGGGAACTACTCCTCCGTACTCAGAAACGACTTCACGAACTGCGTTTTGAAGGTTGCGCGCACGGGAATAGTAACCTAAGCCCTCCCATGCTTTCAATACTTCCTGCTGGTCTGCTTTCGCAAGCTCGTAAACCGTTGGATATTTCTCCATAAAACGATTAAAATATGGAATAACGGTATCGACCTTTGTTTGTTGCAGCATAATTTCAGAAACCCAAATTTTATATGGATCACGTTCTCTGCGCCATGGAAGATCCCGTTTACTTACGTTGTACCAGTGCAGCAAATCTGCTTGAAATTGATCAATGTTAAAATGTTGTAATATATTATTAGTCATCAAGGCACTTCCTTTTATGTTACAATATGTTAGGTAGTATTATCTTCAAAGTTGTATTCAAGGCTATCCTAAGGAGGACCTTATTATATGGATACTGGCACACATATAGTTATGGGGATTGCACTGGGCGGTTTAGCTACACTTGACCCTGTAGTGCAAAGTGATCCTACACTATTTCATGCAGTATTAGTCGGGACAGTGGTTGGTTCACATGCCCCTGATTTTGACACAGTTTTTAAACTAAAAAATAATGCAACCTATATACGCCATCATCGTGGTGCATCACATTCTTTACCTGCAATCATTCTTTGGGGACTATTGGTGTCCAGTGTTATCTATATGTTCGTACCACAGGTTAGCTATTTGCATCTATGGCTATGGACATTTTTGGCAGTGATTATCCATGTGTTTGTTGATCTATTTAATGCATATGGAACACAGGCTTTTAGGCCTTTTTCAAGTAAATGGATTGCGAAGGGCTTTATTAATACCTTTGATCCATATATTTTCTTCTTAAATGTTGCTGGTATCTGTGCTTGGGCGCTAGGAGCTAATCCTGGTTATACATGGATTACCATTTATACTGTGATTGTATTATATTACATTAAACGGTATATGGACAAAAGAGAGATTGTAAAAAAAATCCATGAATATTATCCAGATACGGTAGAAGTTGCCACATCTCCTACGATGAAGCAAAATTATTGGCGTGTAGCAATTACAACGAAAGATAAATTTTATGTAGGCACTGTTGAAAATCGGCATATTGAAATTGTGGATGAATTCTGGAAGGTTCCCTTACCTGAAACTCCAATTATCGAAGTAGCGAAAACAGATAAGAATATCGAAGCCTTTCTAAACTTCTCTCCTGTTTACCGGTGGGAAATTAATTACTTCGATTCTTTTACAGAAGTTCGCTTCATCGATTTACGTTACCGCTCTAAAACGTATTACCCATTTGTAGCGGTCGTAAAAATTGACGAGAATATGGAAATAATCAGTTCCTATACAGGATGGATCTTCTCAGAACACAAACTGCAAAGTAAACTATATGTCGGCGATCCAACTACGTAAAGGAAAACTTCATTCGCTGGGGTTGATTTCTTTTTCCCGTTGAATGTTAACTAACAGCACAAGGGTGCCCCACGGACCCTTGAACAGAATCGCAGAAAAAACAGCAGGCACTTACCTGCTGTTTTTTTCTATTTTGTTACCTTTTTACCTAACAACGAAATAGGCAATGCTTCTATCTGCTCGTACATTTCTTCAAGTAAATTTATTCGGTATCCCCATGCAAATACACCATTTATATAACTAATTTTAAATGTAAATCCAGGCTCCATTTTTAATTGATATACTTCATTCGCCTGAAAATCTTCCGGATTCATCGTATATGCAAGCGCAACTTGCATTTTACGCTCATTAATCTGCACCTCTGAAATATTTCCTAATTGTTCTGCTTTCTGTGCTTTTTCTTTTAAAACACCAATTTCCCTATGTAGCTGTTCGATCGAATAATCGCTATATCGATAATTCATCCTTCTCTCCCCTTCCCATTCTATCTTACCAATTGTGTGGACGAATGGGAACACATTCAGATAGCTAAACACCCATGATTGATTTAATTTACAGAATTGCAGCTATGACTACTGGTAATCCTGCTTCTTTCCATCCAAAAATTGGTTGATTAATTCGAAGGAAAAACCTTTCCGGTACAAGGATTCTGTCATTTTTTGCCTTAATGCAAATCCCTCATGCTTCGATTGATATTTACGTAAAAGCTTTTCCCCCTGAAACACGAGTGCATCCCATTCCTCTGACTGATCTTTCCCTTCTTCCATACTTGCTAGTGCTTTTGTGATCGCATCCTGTGTAAAACCTTTTTGAATGAGATTTGCTTGCAATTGCTGAATTTTTTTACGAAACGCTTCTTTTTTTCCAGTATTTAGCTTTTTCTGGATATGCTTTTTTATTTTCTCAAGCTGGATGTCCAGCGGATAATTTTCTAATGCAAGCTCAGCCTGCTGCGCCAAAACTCCTTTATCAATCAATTCCTTTTTGATTAAAACAGGACCTTTTGTTGTCGTGTTGATTCGTGATTGGACAAAAAAGTGAGCAAATTGCTGATCATCAATTAACTTCTCGTTTATCAATCGCTTCATAATTTGTTCGATATGCTCTGGATCTACTTCTTTTTTTACTAAGTAATCCCTAATTTCTTTTTTTGTACGCATTCGATAGCTTAAAAAGTGAATAACCTGGGTATATGACTTATGAACTGTATCGTTTTCAACAAGCGTAGCTATCATTTCGCCATCAAGTTCCATACCCTTACGAAGTCGATATTCAATTAATATCGCTTCATCTACACTAAACCCATATTCTTCACCTTGCTTCGTATTTAAAAAGATATTGAACCGATTTTTATGTTTCTTTTGAGTTGTTATCTTCGTTATTTTTCGCACGTATTCCACCTCTTCCTTTTATCATAACAGAATAATAAAGGGGAAGGAAAAGACTTGAGAGTTCGTTTTGAACAACCTCTAAAATTTGTTTAACAAAACACTTAGATTTTTATCGGAAGCGTATATACTAAACATATAACACAAAATTTGATTAGGAGGATGGATATGAATTTTTTAATTAGCGGTGGAACCGGATTTGTCGGAAAACACCTTTGCCAAGCACTGCAAAAGAAAGGACATCATACGTATATACTTACAAGGTCCCCTCTCGATCATATGAACACGAAGGCCACTACTTACATAGATTATAATTATCCGGTGGATAATTTACCATCTATTGAAGGTGTTATCAACCTAGCGGGAGAATCTCTCTTTGGTTACTGGTCACAAAAGAAGAAAGATCAAATTAAGAACAGTAGGTTAGAAACGACAAATATATTAATACAATTAATGAAACAGATGAAAATAAAGCCGAATGTATTCATTAGTGGATCGGCAGTTGGCTATTATGGCATTTCTGAAGATCTTATTTTTACGGAAGCTACTGCAAAATCTGGAAAAGATTTCTTAGCTGAAGTGGTTGTAGAATGGGAGCAGATTGCCAAACAAGCAGAAACTCTTGGAATTCGTACAGTTTACACGAGATTTGGCGTGATTCTTGGTAAAGAAGGATCGCTGCCATTAATGAGTCTTCCAGTAAAATTATTTGCTGGAGGGAAAATTGGAAATGGTGAACAATGGATGTCATGGATTCACATAGAAGATGTTGTTCGATTGATTGATTATTGTCTCTTTAATAAGTCAATGGAAGGGGCAGTCAATACAACAGCGCCTCATCCATTGCGAAACAAGGATTTCATGCGTACGTTAGCAAAAGTATTAAAGCGACCACACTGGACCACAACTCCTTCCACACTAATACATGCTGCGATTGGAGAAATGGGGCAACTAATTACGAAGGGTCAATATGTGTTACCACAAAAAGCATTGGATCATGGGTTTGAGTTTAAGTATCCAGAGTTAGTAAAAGCCTTGAAAGAACTGAAGAAATCATAGTTAATTTTTCTGAACAAAATTTTTACAAAAAAAGTATTTGCTTTTTAAGAAAAAGGTTGTAAAATAACCTTATCAAATTGAGTTTAAAAAGAGGTCAAAAAGGTTCTGGGTTGGTTATGCTACAATGCCTTACTGCCTCTATTATAATACGAAAGAGATGAATAAAATCGTAATACAACACTGAATTAAATAGGGAAGGCAAATGGTGCGCCACCAGCATTGACTGGTTCTAGTGGGTTCGATTCCCACCCCGAATTTTTGTTGAACGCGAAAATAAAAATTCGAGGGTGGGCTACTTACTGGATTTCCTTTTGGAAAGTCAGCAAGTATACCCACCTGGAATGAGGAGGGTATTTTTTATGTTGAAAATACGTGATTTGCATGAGGTGCCGGTACTTTTTGAACTGATGTCACATCCAGATGTATTTCCCTATGTTAGACATAAAGCAGAAACAAGCGATGAATTTTATTTCCTTACGAAGATGACAATCGAAGCCGAAGAAAACGGCGAGCTCATTTCTCGTACCATTGTCGACGAATATTTACAGCCAATCGGCACAATCAATTTATTTGATATTCAGGATAATCACGGGTTTTTAGCAACATGGATTGGCCAGCCCTACTTCGGAAAAGGTTATAATAAACAAGCAAAAGAGCAATTCTTTGATTTATTATTCTTCACCTATAATATTGAAGGTATTTTTATGAAGGTAAGAAAGACAAATATACGTTCCATGAAGGCAGTTTTAAAATTACCCTACGTTGCTTTAGCTAATGAAATTTATTCTGATGTTTACAATCAAATTAATCCGGAAGAAGACATATATGATTTATTCGTCATTACAAAAGATCATTATGTGTCTTATCAACAATTCAGATCGATGGAAACAGAATCTACAGATGAAGAAGTTTCCTAAGGAAGCATATTTTGATTCATTTTGGGCATCCTAGTAGTAAAGTGAGGGATGTCCATGCCAAGGTTAAGACCAGGTCAAAGTGAGAAGTTTCTCAATAAAACACAAGAAGTTCTGTACCAAAAGGAATTCAAGCATGCAGACCGTATTTACAAACAGTTGTCACAAAGAGGAAACCGAAGCTGACTGCTTTGGTTTCCTTTTTGTTCAAAAGGGTTACGAAGCTTAGTGCAATTTAATATTTTATTGCTTCTGTATCCATCGCAATCCATTTTTTTAACTTATTAACCGCCTCTTTTTTTGCTTCCTTTTTTCTCCTGCCAAAGCCATAACCGCAGATAATATCTGTTGAAACTAATTCAGCTACCGCCTGCCAAATTTGTTCTTGCTTTATATTCCAAGCATATAGAATGACTGTATTGTTTTCTTCTTCCAGTATTTCTATAGTATCTACCGGGAATATTGCTTGTATTAGCTTTATTTTCGTTTTACTCGTTATCATTGGATGATACAAAATCATACAGCCTAAATTCATGATTATCCCCCCTTTTGTTCCCCTTTGGAACATTTTACTATATGTTACATTACCGAACAAGGAATCCATCTCTTATCTCACGTAACCGTGATAGGATTAAAGTTAGCTTAAAAGTAAGGAACGGAATCCTAATCTATAATGCAGAGTGTGATAAAAATGAGTCTTGAACAAATTGCATATAATATTAAATTTTTTCGTGATCAGCATAACTGGACACAACAAGAGCTAGCAGATAAATTAATGATATCTCGTTCTGTCGTTACAAAATGGGAAAACTCGACAGCTACTCCCGATATAGCTTCATTAATAAAGCTCAGTAATGTATTCGATGTATCACTTGATCATTTAACAGGGAATTATTCGTTTCGTAATGACTTATTAAAAGACTTTAAACGAATATATAGTTCAAAAGACAAACCCTTTGATGATGAGATTGTTGAACTAATGGAATACATCATGATACACCCCATGTTTAAAGAACAAATATATAAGCTAAAGAAGTTACCAATTAAAAAGCAACTATCTGTGCAACAGCTATTCAGTAATTTAATCGATCAGTATGAAAAGCTTTAAAAGAGACTAGAATTTGAATTCAGTCTCTTTTTTTATTGCACTTTTTTAGTTATATCTGTTATACTACTTATATAACAGATATAACTATTAGAGAAAGGGTGCTAATTGAATGTGTTTATAAACTTAAATTTAGAATCCAGTGAACCGATTTACATTCAGCTACAGCAGCAAATTATTGAAGGAATAGCTAAAAAACAGCTTCAACCTGGAGATGCGTTACCTTCTGTTCGATCATTAGCAGCAGATATTGGCATCAACCTGCATACAGTTAATAAGGCTTACCAGCAATTGAAACAAGACGGGTTTATTTTGATTCACCGACAAAAAGGTGTCGTTGTTCATCCGGATGGGGTTCCACAGGCTGATGAGGAATATAGACAAGAGCTAAAAGCTAAGCTCCGTCCCCTTATAGCCGATTCCATATGTCGAGGGTTAAGCGAGGTTGAGTTTAGTCAATTAAGTAAAGAACTGTTTCAATTATTCAATGAAGAGGAAGGTGAAAAGAATTGAATGGTTTTCTGATTATTATATTTCTGCTTATTCTAATTCCGGTATTTATTTCTACTATGTTTATCCCTTTCTGGACGCGTAAAACAGAAAGCTTTGGGGTAACAATTCCAGAAGAAATTTACCAAAGCGTAGAATTAAAGCAAATGCGAAAACGATATATGCGAATTACTGGGATAAGTGGATTCATTGTAACGGCAATATTTTTATCCATAGGTGCTTCCATTACCTTGGACGAAAATATGTTTAGTTTATTATTCAGCGTCCTAATTTTTGGATATCTTATTAGCTCTTTTATCATTTATTTAACCTTTCATCGTGAAATGAAATCGCTGAAGAAAAGGAAACAATGGGGTATAGAAAAATCACAGCAGGTTTTTGTTAGCACCCAATTCCGCTCCCAAAAGCTTAATCATTCCAATTTATGGTTTCTTATTTCTTTTATAGCAACAATCGGGTTGATCGTCCTGACATTACAATCGTATCACCAAATTCCAGATAGAATCCCACTACAATATAATTTTGCCGGAGAGGTTACGAACTGGGCAGAAAAATCATATCGTTCTGTTCTTATCTTACCGATTATGCAATTATATTTAACCCTGCTTTTTGTCTTTATCAATACCATGATTGCAAAAGCAAAACAACAAATTAATGCGGACACACCTGAGGAATCAATGCGGAAGAATGTTATTTTTAGGAGGAGATGGTCTGCTTACATTATTATTACTGGGATTGCGTTAACACTGTTATTCTCGCTTATTCAATTGTCTCTCATCTATCCAATAAATCAGCAGTTGTTAATTATTATTCCGCTTGCTTTCAGTATCGCGTTGACATTAGGAGCTATCATACTTTCGGGTACAACTGGGCAAGGTGGCAGCCGCATAAAAAATAATTCAAATGCTTCAACTGATGGAGCAATAATGAATCGGGATGATGATGCACATTGGAAGCTTGGGATATTTTATTTTAATCGGGAAGACCCTTCACTTTTTCTTGAAAAACGATTTGGTGTCGGCTGGACAATCAATTTGGCACGGCCGCTCGCTTGGATTATTTTCTTAGGCATTATTGGGCTGGCAGTTATTATCCCTTATTTGCTTGGAGCTTAATGTAACTATCGGAGGTGAATTAATGCAAGCAATTATTGAATCTATTAATTGGAGTATCGTTGCTCCTTTTATCGTCATTCAAGGTATTTTAATGATTGTTGCTATTCTTGACTGGGCAAAAGCGGATGATTTTCGCGGTGCGAGATGGCTTTGGTTTTTTATTATCGTTATTTTAAACACAATTGGCCCAATTATTTACTTTATTTTCGGAAGGAGACGGTGATCGATGACCTTGCTAACCGTTAACAATCTAGCAAAAACTTACGATGGAAAGACTGCAGTTAACAATATAAGCTTTGAATTTGAGTATGAAAAGTGTATTGCACTCATCGGACCAAATGGCGCAGGTAAAACAACAATTCTCCGCACACTTGCGGGGCTTCTAAAGCCTTCAGAAGGGACCATTCGCATTTCCGATGTGGCAAGTAACGATGATGTTCGAAAATATATTGGGTATCTGCCCCAATATCCTGTATTCCATCCATGGATGACAGGTATGGAATTTTTAGTTTATAGCGGACAGCTCGCTTTTCTTTCAAAAAAGGAAGCAAAAAATCGTGCAGAGGTACTACTTGAGAAAGTAGGTATTGCCGATGCAAGGAACATGCGAATTGGGAAATATTCTGGTGGAATGAAGCAGCGCCTTGGAATTGCTCAAGCAATTATTCATAAACCAAAGCTACTAATACTGGATGAACCCGTTTCATCACTTGATCCAATTGGTCGTCGAGAAGTTCTTACATTAATGGAAGAATTAAAGAAAGAGATGTCTATTCTTTTCTCTACCCATATTTTAACTGATGCAGATGAAGTAAGTGATGCGTTATTACTTTTACATCAGGGAAATATTGTAGAATCTGGGTCGATGGCAATGTTACGGCAAAAATACCAGACCTCAACGATTGCGTTAGAATTCGAGAGTGATTTGCCTAGTTATCAAGCCAAAGTAAATGCTCTAGAAAGTGTTTCAGGTAGTCACGTGGAACGAAACGTTCTCCAAGTTAATGCAACAGATATTGCGATCGCACGACAGGAGATTCTTGCCGTTGCTGCAAAAGAAAACTGGGAGCTCGTAAACTTTAAACTTAACCGCGCTTCACTTGAGGATATGTTTATGAAAGTGGTGAATAGCTGATGCAATGGATGACACTTTTTAACAAGGAAATGATGGAAAACTGGCGTAATAAAAAATGGATCTGGGTACCATTAGTATTGATTTTACTTGCCATTTTAGATCCGATTTCTAATTATTATTTACCGCAAATTATTGAAGCGGTTGGTGGTTTACCAGATGGAGCGATTATTAATCTCCCTGAATTTGCACCAGCTGACGTTGTGATGATGAGTTTAAGTCAGTTAAGCAGCCTAGGTGTGTTAGTGATTGTACTGATGGCAATGGGAACAATTGCGAGTGAGCGAAAAAGCGGTGTTTCTGAATTAATACTTGTGAAGCCTGTCTCCTATCGAAACTATATTACCGCTAAATGGGCAGCATTGCTTGCTCTTGTTTGGGCTGCACTGTTCGTTGGCTTACTTGCAAGCTGGTATTATACGAATATTTTATATGGTGATCTTTCTTTTAAAAGTTTTTTGCTTATTTTTATTTTCTATGGACTGTGGCTTACTTTTGTCATTTCCATCGTCATTTTTTACAATACATTAGTAAAAACTCCTGGCCTTGTCGCATTTCTTTCTATTTTGACGATAATGGGAATGAGCATTGTGACACAAATATTCGGGCACATTATTGAATGGAGCCCAAATAATTTATCAAGCTATATTTATGAGATGGTAATTGCTGGTGAGGTTTCATCTGATCTTGTTGCAACCTCTGTGGTAGCGATTGCGTTATCCCTCATCCTGCTAATTGCTTCGATATTTACGTTTAAGGCGAAGGAATTGGCTGGTTAATTGCTGCAGAGGTGTACGGAAGTGCCATTGGATTAATCGATGGGTGTCGGTTTTCAACGGATGGTGCTTTTAATTTTGAGGATGGTGCTGATTTCATTCGGGATAGTGCTTTATTCTGTGGAATGGTGTCTTAATTGAGCGGAGTAGTGCTTTATTCTACGTTATGGTGCTTTATTTGAGCGGAGTGGTGCTTTATTCTACGTTATGGTGCTTTATTTGAGCGGAGTAGTGCTTTATTCTACGTTATGGTGCTTTAATTGAGCGGAGTAGCGCTTTATTCTACGTTATGGTGCTTTAATTGAGCGGAGTAGCGCTTTATTTTTGATGATATGCACGATGGTACTATTGGTTTGATAGTAGCAATTTATTCAGGGCAGAAAGGACTGGCGAGCCAGTCCTTTATTTTTTTTATTTTGTACTTACAGTTGTTACTCTTCGTATCAATAAGAATGAAATGAGATAAATTACAATGCCTATGCCGAAAATTTGCAGGAACAAGGTTAGCTTTAAATCTGAAAATAAATCGGTAAAAAAGTCAATTAACCAACCTTGTGCAATCCCAACAAATAAGATAATCACTTCAATCCCGACAACAATTCCTCCCCCTAACAGTCCATATCTATAAAATATCAGACCAGTTAAGAACATTACAGTTAGAAAAAGAAACATTACGGACATATCAATAATTACTCTATTAACCCATGTATCTTCCATGAGCTGTGCCACGTGCATAAAACCAAATGTATGGAGATTTGTTACATCAGTAAAATATAAAATAATCGTGTGTAGCGTATTTGCAATTACTGCTTTCATTAAAGCTATTGCAGCAAAAAACAGACCAAGACTTATAAATAAGTTCTTTCTCGTTGCGCCCATCTTTAGAGCAAAAGGAATACTTTCTCTTACTGTAATAAACCCTAAAATACCACAATATACGTAGATGAATTGAAACATGAAGTAGAGACTACCATCTTCCACCCCAAGTAAAAAGTAAGAAATCGTTAATGAAACGCCTAGTATACCGAGTAAAATTGTCCAGAAAATCATCAGTGAGTAGCGTATATCCGTTATAAAGAAATAAAGTAATCCATTTATCTGCCTGCCCATTTTAAGCACCCTTCTTTCTTTCTGTTAAATAAATCATTAACTCTTGGATTGGAATACCTTCCACTTCTAGTCCATGCACTTTTGCATCTGATGCCGTTCCATAAACGTATGCAGTCATTACTCCTGCAAGTTGCTTTCGCTCAATTACTTCCTTACCTGCTAGGAATCCTTCAACTTTCTCAATGCTTCCTGAAACGGAGATTGCGTTATCACGAAGTGTCTCCGCCTCTTCTTGTAAAACCAGTGATCCTTCTCTTAAAATAAGTACTTCTTCAAACAGCAAGCTCACTTCATCAATTAAATGGGTGGAGAAAATAATCGTTCGCTTTTCTGTCTGATATTCTTCTAACATAATTTCGTAAAATCTTTTTCTTGATGGTGCATCAAGTCCGATATACGGTTCATCAAAGATTGTAATTGGAGCTTTACTTGCAAGACCAACTGTAATACCTAAAGCCGATTCCATTCCTTTGGAGAGCGTTTTTACTTTTGCATTTAAGCTTAAGTTATATTCCTGAATCAAGTCCTCTGCTAGTTCTTGATCCCAATTTGGGTAGAAATACGAATATATTTTAAGGACATTTTTAATCTTTAAATCCTTTTTAAAGTTGTTTCCCTCTTTAATTAAACAAATCGATTCGGTTAGTCGCTGGTTATCGAACGGATTCTCTCCATCGATCAAAATCTCACCACCGCTTGGTAATATCTGTCCAGATAGAATATCCATAAATGTCGTTTTACCAGCACCATTTCTCCCGAGTAATCCATAAATTTTTGGCTCATCTAATGTGAAAGAAACATTGTTCAGAGCAGCTTTTTCTTTATACTTTTTAGATAGATTTTTCACTTCAATCTTCATTTGAAGTATCCTCCCTTTCCACCATTTCGATAAGTTCCATTGCACTAATACGTAGCTTCTCCGCCTCACTTTTTAGGGGAAGCATGTAATTTTCATAAAATGACTTCTTTCGCTTTTCAATTAAGATTTGCTGTGCATCTTCGGTAACAAACATCCCAACACCCCTCCGTTTAAATAGAATGCCCTCTGCGACAAGCTCATTGATTCCTTTTGCTGCAGTAGCTGGGTTAATCTTGTAATAAGCTGCAAATTCATTTGTAGATGGAACACGTTCTTCTGCTTTTATCGTTTCATTTATGATGGAATCCTCTAGCTGTTCTTTAATTTGAAGGAATATTGGCTTACTATCATCTAATGAATTTTTCATATTCAGTTCCTTCCTATTTGGTTAATTACTTATGTAACTAACCCTATAACTAATGAACATTTTTGTCAATAGTTCTTTGAAAAAATAAAAAAACAGCCTAGCAAGTGCTAAACTGTTTTAAGTCTTATATTGTATCCAACTGGACCTTAATCCTCACCAATCTTCTTGTCTTCACTCTTTGGGAGTCGTCCTGCTTTTTTTACGGATTCCCGAAGCAAAAATTCTACATGACTGTTGACGCTTCGAAACTCATCCTTTGCCCATGACTGGAGGATATCATATAATTTGGGGTCTATCCGCAATGGAAAGTTCTTTTTTTTAGCCATAAATACCCCCTCTTTTATTGATATAATGAACCAGTATTGATCACTGGCTGCGTCCCATGATCTGACACAATCGCAACGAGTAAATTATTAATCATCGCAACTCTGCGCTCCTCGTCTAAGTCAACAATCCCCTCTTTTTCAATTCGCTCAATCGCATCCTGCACCATTCCGACCGCACCATCAACGATTTGCTTACGTGCAGAGATAATTGCACTTGCTTGCTGGCGCTGCAGCATTGCCTGAGCAATTTCTGTTGAGTAGGCAAGATGTGTCAATCGTGCTTCAATCACTTCAACGCCAGCGACTTTCAAACGATCCTGGAGTTCTACTGTTAATTCATTCGATACTTCTTCTGCATTCCCGCGTAGTGTAAGCTCAACATTTTCAAACGTATCATACGGGTACTTTGTAGCAACCGCTCGAATAGCTGTTTCACTTTGAATTTCGACAAACTGTTCATATTTATCAACATCAAAAACCGCTTTTGCTGCATCCACTACTTTGAACACAATAACTGCAGCTATCTCAATCGGATTCCCGTTCACATCATTTACTTTCAAACGATTGCTATTAAAGTTTCGCACACGTAGTGAAATGGTTCTCCTCACTGAAAATGGAATCGTAACTACAATACCTTCTCGTCGTATTGTCCCCATGTACTTACCGAGAAATATAACGACAACCGACTGATTAGGCTGCACAAGCGTTATTCCACTGCCTAAGGTAACAGCTAAGATTAAGCAAATTCCACCTAGTACAAACTGTTCTTGAACAAAACTGAATACCGTACCTGCCAAAAGCAATGCAACGAGAAGAATACCGATGAAGCCATTTATCATCCAAGCCTTTTTCTCATGAATCATATTAACACACCTTCCAAAATGATTTTATTTTTATATTAATATGATATCATTTTTGTATTAAATTGTAAATTAAAATGTCAGAATAATTAACTAGCAGCATTAATTATATTTGAAATCGGATCCTTTTTAGGTATTACAAAATAACCTCCACCGTCTGTATAAATGACCAGATCGCCGAGCGCCGCAGTCGAATAAATAAGGGCATTTACACTATATAAATTGTCAATCACCTGGTCTACTGGATGTCCATAATTATTATCTTTACTATAGGTAAGAATAGCTATCTCAGGATTGACTTCTTGTAAAAATTCTAATGATGAGCTTGTCTTTGACCCATGATGTCCAACTTTTATTATTTCGGATTCAACATCATAATCTTCCATTATTTTTTTCTCCTGTTGTTTCTCTACATCACTCATTAATAAAAAATCCATCTCCTTATAGGAAACCTTTAATACAATCGATGACTTATTATTGTTTTTAAATTTTTCATAGGCATTCCAGATTTCAATATTAATCAGTGGATCAATTTCAATCGTGTCATTTTTTTCTGCGATTTGAACTGGGATATTCTGTTTTCTTATTTCCGATATATATTTAGCAAAAGTTCTTGTTGGATGAAGCTTTCCCGTATCGAGAATTTCATTGACAGTGACAGCTTTCATCACTTCCGGAAGACCGCCAATGTGATCCATATCTGGATGTGTTGCAACTAATAAATCTAATTCAGCAATACCTTGGCTTTTTAAGTACGAGATGATTTTTTTCCCAGACCCGGGTGGCCCGCCATCAATTAAAATTGTTTTATCTAAAGGCGTTTCAATTAGAATACTATCTCCTTGACCAACATCAATAAAATGCACCTGCATATTTGGGGTATCTTCACTATAACTATTATTAGGATAAGCAATTAGGCAAATATGAATAATGATAATTACTGATAGCCATCTTTTCATAAAAAACATCCTTTTTTCGCTGTTTGTTATAGCTTTTACGAATGTTCATATGTTATTAGCTTTTTATTGTAGGGATATTTTGGGTTGAATATTAGTATTGAAGGCTGCGACAACAGTGTTTTTATCACTTGTTACAGCAAAAATAACGCGGTCTGAGCATTTTCGAATTACGGTAAAATAACTTTATTCTGGAGAGATTATTAGGAAAGGATGGATTCCTAGACACAGCCTAATGTAGAATCGTGGTTCTGAGTTACCGAATGGCCTCGTTTTCTCTTTAATCGGGCACTCATCATCTTTATGTGTTACCAAATTACCTCGATTTTTCTTTCTTCGGGCACTCATCATCTTTATGAATTACCGAATGGCCTCGATTTCTTTTTATTCGGGCACTCATCTCCTTTATGAGTTACCGAATGGCCTCGATTTCTTTTTATTCGGGCACTCATCTCCTTTATGAGTTACCAAATTACCTCGATTTTCCTTTATTCGGGCACTCATCATCTTTATGTGTTACCAAATTACCTCGATTTTTCTTTATTCGGGCACTCATCTCCTTTATGAGTTACCGAATGGCCGCGGTTTCTCTTTACCTGGTCACAGGTCTCTCCATCTGGGGTCACAAGATCTTATACCACGGGTAACTGGTCCGCACTTTCAAATAGTATAAAGCCGTTAAATTTAATTCCCTAACTTACATAAACAAAAAAAACCCGCTGCAAACACGCAGCGGGTTTCACTTAAGCTATTACTTTTTCTGAACGACAATCTCCTGATCAACAGCATCGACATGCACATTATCGACTGTTTCTTCTTCTAGAATTAAATCTGTTAATTGATCTTCAATTTTATCTTGGATGACACGACGTAATGGTCTTGCACCGAATCGTACATCATAGCCTTGTTTAACGAGCTCTTGCTTCGCTTCATCTGAAATTGTAATGTGAATATTATTTTCCTCAATCGTTTCTTCAAGATCTTTTAGCATTAAATCTACAATTTTTAATAGATCTTTTTCTGCTAACTCATTAAAGTTAACAATTGCATCGAAACGGTTCAAGAATTCTGGTTTAAAGTAGTCACTTAGGTTTTCCAATGTTGATACAGATTCATGACGATCACTGTTAAAGCCAACATTGACTGATTTCACTCCAGTTCCTGCGTTACTTGTCATAATAATCACAGTTTCTTTGAAGCTGACCTTTCTGCCATGTGAATCGGTCAAATGACCATCTTCCATAATTTGCAGGAACATATTCTGTACGTCTGGATGTGCTTTTTCAATCTCATCCAAAAGCAGGATAGAATATGGATTACGGCGAACACGCTCAGTTAGTTGTCCTGCCTCTTCATGACCAACATAGCCTGGAGGTGATCCAATAATCTTAGACACAGCGTGTTTTTCCATGTACTCACTCATATCAAGACGAATCATCGAGTCACGCGTACCAAATAATTCTTCTGCTAATACTTTTGTCAGTTCGGTTTTCCCTACACCAGTTGGTCCGACAAATAAGAAGGATCCAATCGGGCGATCTTTCGCTTTTAGTCCTGCACGACTACGGCGGATTGCTTTAGCAACTTTATCAACTGCTTCATCCTGACCAATTACTTTCTTACGCAGGTTTTCAGCAATATTTTTCATTTTTGCTTGTTCATCTGCTTGCATTTTCGTTACTGGGATGCCTGTTTTCTCTTCGACTATTAATTGAATATCTGAGATGTCGACATCCAGTACTTTTTCACCGTCTACGGCTTTTTCAACTTGCTTTTGTAATTGAATTTCCTGATATCTTAGATTCGCAGCACGTTCATATTCTTCTTTTTCTGCCGCTTCTTGCTTCTCTTTGACTACCTCATCTAAACGTTTCTGCAAGGAATCGGAATCTTTTTGAGCATTTGCAAGATTTAGACGTGATCCAACCTCATCCATCAAGTCAATTGCTTTATCTGGCAGGAAACGATCTTGAATATAGCGACTTGATAGTGTCACAAATGCACGAACAACCTCATCTGAATATCGAACTTCATGGAATGCTTCATAACGATCTTTGATTCCATTTAAGATTTGAATAGCATCTTCTTGCGAAGGTTCATTGACCATGATTGGCTGCAAACGGCGTTCTAGTGCCGCATCCTTTTCAATTTGACGGTACTCTTTCAATGTCGTAGCACCGATTAATTGCAGTTCACCACGAGCTAGTGCCGGCTTTAGGATATTTCCTGCATCCATTTGGGAACTTTCTGCAGTCCCAGCACCGACGATTAGATGAATTTCATCGACAAACAAGATAACATTTTCACGTGCTTGCAATTCTTCAATCAGTTTTTTCATACGTTCTTCAAATTGTCCGCGTATTCCTGTATTCGCTACAAGTGAAGCAACGTCAAGCAAGTAAATTTCTTTATTGAGCAGCTTCGCAGGTACATTGCCTTCTACAATTTTAACTGCTAGTCCCTCTGCGATTGCTGTTTTACCAACACCTGGTTCCCCGATAAGAACCGGATTATTTTTTGTTCTTCTATTTAAAGTCTCAATAACTCGTTTAATTTCTTTATCACGGCCGATTACAGAATCAATGCTACCAGCACGTGCTGCATCATTTAGATTTTTTGCTAATTGGTCAATCAAGCCATTCCCTTTGTTTGCTTTTTGTTTTGTTTGTGTTCCCGTTTTGCTTGCTCCATTACCTTGGAAGAAGTTATTTGAAAATGCTTCATTGAAATCCCCGAACGGAGAATTTGAAAAGAAGTCATTTGAATTCATCATCTTTCCTTGAAGCTCTTGGAAACATGTAGCACATAAGTGCATTTCCACTCGCTGATTATTTATCTGCATTTGCGCATTTATATTTGCTTCATTTGTTCCACATTGTTGACATTTCATTTTCCATTCCTCCTTGGAAATATTCCATATCGTTCTCAGGTTTGACTTTGACTATCTTTGACCTTAACTACATTATACTCTGACCTTTTTTGACTTTCAAGTGTTTTGATAAATTTTTTTATAAAAAGTGAAAAATCCCGACTAGTTATTAGTCGAGATCGTTGGGTATACTTTATTTAACAGCTTCCCTTTGGCGTAGTTCAACACGCCTGATTTTTCCGGAGGTTGTTTTTGGAAGCTCGTCTAGAAACTCAATTTCCCTTGGATATTTATATGGTGCTGTTAATGCTTTAACATGCTCTTGTAATTCTTTGACCAATGCTGTTTCGTCATGATCTATATTATTTTTTAATACGACAAATGCTTTGACAATACTTCCTCGAATCTCATCCGGACTTGCGACAACAGCACATTCCTGAACATATGGATGTTTGACCAAAGCATCTTCCACTTCAAATGGACCAATCGTATAGCCAGAGCTAATTATAATATCATCGCTTCTTCCCTCAAACCAAAAATAGCCATCCTCATCTTTGCGTGCCCTGTCTCCAGTGATGTAGTAATCTCCACGGCGAGAATGCTTTGTCCGCTCAATATCTTTATAGTACTCTCTGAAAAGAGCTGGACTATCTAATTTCACAGCAATATCACCAACTTCATTCGTTGAGACTGGTTGACCTTTGTCATCAACAATTTCCACATCGTTACCTGGAGTTGGTTTGCCCATGGAACCAGGTTTCACTTTCATTCCTTTCATTACTCCCAATAGTAATGTGTTTTCAGTTTGACCATAGCCATCGCGAACTGTGATATTGAAATACTTGCGGAATACATCAATAACCTCCACATTCAATGGTTCACCAGCAGATACAGCACTTGTTAAAGCCGAAAGATTATATTTGCTAATCGTATCTACTTTTGCCATCATTCGATATTCTGTTGGCGTACAGCACAGGACATTGATTGCTTGCTTCTCTAAAATGCTTAAATATTTTTGTGCATCAAATTTTCCGTGATAAATAAATCCAGTTGCCCCTGTACCAAGCACAGATAAAAACGGAGTCCATATCCATTTCTGCCAACCAGGTCCAGCCGTTGCCCATACTCTATCTCCCTCTTTAATAGAAAGCCAATGCTCTGGAGCCGTCCTTAAATGCGCATAGCCCCAACCATGTGTATGAACAACACCTTTTGGACTTCCTGTTGTACCAGAAGTATAGGAGATAAAAGCAATATCATCCTTTGTTGTCGATGCAATCTCTAGTACATCAGATTGTTGTTCTCGTAGTTCATCTAAAAAATAAAAATCATCCCGAGTCTCACCAACCACAAATTTGATTAGCTCATCATACTCCTCAATATCCTTATATTGTTCTACGTAAGGATAATAGCTGATTATTCCACGCACTTCACCATGGCTTACACGGTATTGCAAGTCTTTTGTTTTTAGCATTTCAGAGCTTGGAATAACAATAACCCCGACTTTGATTGCTGCCAAATATACTTCATAAGCCTCGATTAGTCGAGGTACCATTATAAGTACTTTATCTCCTTGCCTTAGTCCTTTTTCAAGAAAGGCATTACCTATTTTATTAACGTTTTTCATTAATTGTTCATAGGTCACTTCTTTTGTATGACCTTTTTCATTTTCCCATATTAGTGCCGTTCGTTCTGTATTTGTAGCATGCTTTTCCATCTCCATTACAATATTATAATCTGTTGGCGCGATTAGGTCTCTCCGATTCACCATGTATCCCCTCCCACAATAATTATTTACATTGTAACAAATAATTAAGAATATTTATATAAATAAAAACTAAGGATTTCTGTTTATAGTCCATTCTTCTTTGAGTAATCCATAAACAGTCCTGTCTAGGTATTCACTGTTTAAATACTCAAAGTTGCGAATAATTCCCTCTTTTTTGAAACCTAAGCGCTCTGGTATTGCTTTGCTTTTCGTGTTTTTTGATGCTACATTGATTTCAATCTTTCTTAGTTCTAAATCCATAAATGCATGATTAATAAGCTTTTGACAAGCGCAAGTAACCAGTCCTTTTCCTGCATAGTCATCTCCCAGCCAATACCCGATTTCAGTTTTTCTCGCAGTCCAGTCAATATATAAATACCCTATCGAACCGACGAGTATTTCATTGTACCAAATACCTGCCCAATACCCATTGTTTTCGGATAGTCTTTTCAGTGACTTTTCTATGAATAATCTTGTGTCTTTAATATTGTTTGTTTTTGCGGGGAATGAGAGCCACTCCCCTATACTGTCACGGCTTCCATCAATAAGATGATATAATGCTTCCGCATGCCTTGGTTCAAAGATGGAGATATAAGTGTCCTCATTAATGATTGCCTTATACATAAAGCATACCTCCCTTAATAATCCATTCTCTCCATTAACTTTAACATAAAAGTCTTTGGAAAATTTCTCTCAACTTATTTGATTTGGTGGTGCTGAAAAGAGCTCTGAATGAACCTTCCTCCCACTTAAAACGTCCGTTTTTGAAGTGGGGGTTTCCTACTAATTAAAAAAGACCAAATCGATAATTCGATTTGATCCTGTAAATTGATATTATTTTAAATCTCAAGTAACTGCTGTTATATAATTACTCAATCAGCCGAAGAAATAGGCTATCACGGCTGATTGATTTGATACAGCAAAAAGTATCGACCGAGAGATGAGCTGTCACGGTCGATTAATAACATAAACTGAGAAAGATCAACCGTGATAAAGTTTTTAGGAAAAACAGTTGTCCTTCATTCCACAATAAACATTCCTCGAGTGTTTCCGCTACAGTCCAAACATTCCATTTGGCAGCATATCATTTAATAGTAAATCATCAAGGCTTTTGAACGTATATCCTTGTTTTTTTAATTCCTTGATGACTTGCTCGAGTGCTTGGGCATTGTCTGATGACACAGCATGAAGCAATATAATTGCCCCTGGATGCATTTGCTCCATTATTTGCTCATAAGCATACTCCCAGCCTTTTTGATCTGCAATTTTCCAATCAGCAAAGGCTAGTGACCAAAACACATGAATTAACCCTAGTTCATTTGACCATCGTAATGTGTTTTCATTAAAAACACCACGGGGTGGTCGAAGAAATTTTATTTCCTTTTGATCCGTTAATTCTGCTACTGATTCCTCTAAGGTTTCCAATTCCTTTTTAATCGATTCTTTATTCATAATCGTAAAGTCAGGATGATGGTAAGAATGATTTCCAATAATATGTCCTTCATCAACCATCCGCTTCACAAGATCGGGTTCACTTTCTACATAATGCCCGGTTATGAAAAATGTTGCCGGTACCTTTTCCTGTTTCAACACTTTTAAAATATCCGCTGTATATCCCTGCTCATATCCATTATCAAATGTAAGGTATATATTTTTCGCACCGGAATCATCTACATAATAGGCGCCATATTGATCAAGCAATTCCTTATAATGACCTATTTCTGGAATTTGGTGATCGGAATTCTTTTTATACCCCCAGCCAAATGCGCTGGTAGTGCCCGGCTCCATAAAGCAAATGAAAAAGGCAAGAAAAACGATGATTGATTTTAACGTAAATTTCCGCATAACAACCCACCTAGTTTTTTTCTTACCTTTTCCTACATGCTATTTAATTATTCACATTACAAAATAAGTGCTGCTATCCATCCAAATATAAATAACGGAATATTATAATGGAGGAAGGTCGGCACACAAGTATCCCATATATGGTGATGCTTTCCGTCTGCATTCAGACCAGATGTAGGTCCAAGTGTGCTGTCCGATGCAGGAGAACCTGCGTCCCCAAGTGCTCCCGCTGTTCCAATTAATGCCGCAGTTGCCATTGGCGAAAATCCAGCAGCAATACAAATTGGTACATACAAAGCTGCAATAATTGGAATCGTTCCAAATGAAGAACCAATCCCCATTGTGATTAATAAGCCAACTAATAATAAAATAAAGGCAATAAGTACTTTATTGTTGTTTAAATAGCCAGAACTCAATTCAACAAGCGCTTCTACCGCTCCTGTTTCATTTAGAACCTCTCCATATCCTGATGCGACAAGCATAACAAATGCGATTGTTCCCATCATGCCAATTCCTTCTGTCATCACCTTGTCACCTTTTTTAAAGGGGATAACGAAGAATAAAAACATAAGCACAAGTCCAGTTAAGGCACCTGCGATAAGGTTTTGGGTAACCAGCTGTACAGCTAATGCGCCCAAAATAGCTATTATTGTAAACAAATGCTGCTTATTAAATGGGACGCTCTCTGTCGTTGCTGTTGTAATTGTAGATTCTGTTCCACCAGCTCCAGGTATTGCATCTCTATCTTTTCGATAAGTAATAAAAATAGCGATAAATAAGCCAACAATCATCCCGCTTCCTGGGATAAGCATCGCTAGTGATACTTCGTTCTCAGTAATAAAAGTGCCATTTTGTATCATGCCTTCTTCTATAATTCCTTGAAAGAGAAGCCCAAATCCTGCTGGTATCATAATGTATGGAGCTTTTAAACCAAATGTTAGGGCTGATGCCACAGCACGGCGGTCTAAACGCATTTCATCGAACAATTTTAATAAAGGCGGTATTAAAATTGGAATAAAAGCAATATGCACTGGCACTGCGTTTTGTGATAAACAAGCAACTCCGGCTATTGCAAGTACCAGCATTGTTTTCTTACCTGTCAATTTGCGAATTAAAAAATTCACTAAAATCGTTGTAATGCCGGTATAACTAATTGCAACAGCAAACGCACCTAGAAGAATATAACTCAATGCAGTATTCGATGCTGCCCCCATTCCACTTACCATCATTTCAATTGAATCTACCAGACTTAATCCCGCCATTAATCCTGCTACAATCGACGCAGCAATAATGGCTATAATTACGTTCACGCGCAGTAAACATAAAATTGTCATTACAAGCACGGAAACAATTACAATCCATTCCATCTCAAGCTTCCCCCTATGTCCTTATCTATGTTGTGTAATTGAATTTAACTTTAATACTTTAATATGATAAAGCATTAAAACGGATTTTTCAACCCTTTTATGAAAATAAAATACCCTGTAAATAAATTCACAGGGCTTGTAACTATTTTAATTGAAATGAAAAGGATACATGATCCTGAACGGGAATCCAAGCACCAATCCCTTGCTTCGTAACATTTTTAACTACTAGGGATTTCTTCGAGCCTTTTAACTGAAGATAAACTTCTCCAAAAGTAACCTGCCCTTTTTCATTCACTGCAGGAGCAAATGCTTGCAAAGTTCCATTTTTCTTAGCTGGTATTGCATAGGAATTATCTTTCTTCGTATTTTTGCCGATTATCGTCTGATAAGAAAGTGGAAGTTTTGTTTTTTCCTTTGATTTAAGCAGCATCATTTTTTTAACATCTTCCGGATTTGTAATTTTATTGGTTAAGGCACCTTTAATTTCCTTTTCTTCCTGTTGAATATAATTCATATTTTGTGGCGCTTCCTCACCATAATTACTCAATTCATTTGTGTTGATTGGCTGGTATTCCCAATTGATATTTGATTCATCTGATTGATAATTTAACGGCCAGCGTCCAAGATAGACCATTCCCCGGTAACCGATAGCAACCGGTGAAGGCTTTAATGATGTTTCATTTAGCATTTTAATCAGATCAGGGTTTTCAACAGGTATGGATAATGCGTCAAGCAATTCCTGGGTTAGTTCGCTTGGCTCAATGACTTCCTGGTCCTCTGTTGAATTTGGAAACGTATTTTCTTTCGCTATATTCAACACATGGTTTGGAATTTCAACAGCGTCCTCTGATTTTTTGGCAGCCGATCCGACCGATGGGAAAAGCATACTTAATAAGAAAGCAATTATGACAAACTTGGTCATTTTATTTAATTTCATGTTTCCCATTCCTTTCTTTTTCCCTATTTTTTTCGATTGAGGAGGAATTTATACATTACTTCATGAAATTGACTAAATTACTTTCTGCTTTTTTTCTTTTCAACCTATTCACGTTCCAGTTGCACTAAAAAAGGCTGCCCAAGATTGAGCAACCCTACCTAAACAAATCGACTATATCGTTTTTCTAATCGTTCTTGTAAAACGCCAATTAATATACATATTGGCCAATAAATAAGTGCTACAAGGACATACATTGTCATCGCATCAAATTCTCTTCCTGCTACAATCTGTGTCTTCTGAAATAGCTCTGGAACGGTAATAACAGCTGCTAATGATGTAGCTTTTACAACGTCCATGAACACATTTGTGAGTGGCGGGATTGCTATCCTCGTTGCTTGAGGCAAGATAATCTTTCGCAGTGTTGTCCAGTATGGCATATTCAATGCCTTTGCCGATTCCCATTGTCCTGTATCAATACTATTAAGCGAAGCCCTGTCCACCTCAGCAATATATGCCGCGCTATTCAGCCCAAAACCAATAATAGCTGCTGCTGTTGCTGTGAATTGAATACCAACTACCGGCAGACCAAAATAAAGTATAAAAAGAAATACGAGCATTGGTGTACCACGCATAAAAGAAATATAAACACGTGCTGGAATGCGTAATAGAACATGCTTTGATCCTCTAGCTAAAGCTAGGAACAGGCCTAATACAAGACCTATTCCCATTCCAGCTATCGATACAATCAATGTCATTGGCAATCCCTCTAGGACAAAGGGTAAACTATTAATGGCTAATTCAATGTCAAATAATCCTCCGAAATCAAATCCATTGAAGTTCATTTATCAATTCCCCTTACAGATCAAGACCTTCTATTTCTTCAATATCGCCTTCTGGTTTTTCAGAAGCATCTTCTTCATAAAATTGGATTGCTAACTTTGATAATGTTCCATCTTCACGCATCTCACTTAATACACGGTTAATCTCTTCCGTTAATTTATCCGCACCTTTTGGTATAACAACCGCCTGTTCAGTTGGATGGAATTTTAATGTTGGATGCAAATGCAAATCGAAATCAGGAAATGCTGCGACACCAAATTTCGTTAAATAATAGTCATTAATAACAACATCAGTACGCGCATTGCTAACATCGCTTAAATAAGCCTCATTTGGAGCGTTTCCATATGTCACAACCTCAGCACCAAAATGCTCGGCAATTTGACTGTAAATTGTCGTTGCTCCACCACCTGCTTTTTTGCCTTCTAAATCTTCTAATGACTCGATTCCAGAGTTATCGGATTCACGAACCGCCATTGTCGAATAGGAATATTTATATGGTTCGCTGAAATTAAATTCTTCTTTTCTTGAATCAGTAGGCTCGATATCATTCGCTGCCACATCAATTCTTCCACTTTGAATTGCTGGAAGCATACTGTCAATTCCCATTATCTCAAAGCTTACTTCAAGATCTAAACGTTCTGCGATTTCGCGCATTACTTCCACATCATAACCTGTTAATTCATCGTTCTCATCGTAATAGGATGCAGCAATTAATGTACCGGAAGTTCCGACTATAAGCTCACCTGCATCTTGAATTGCTTCCCATCTTTCATCTGATGAATCTTCCCCTGCTGTATCTCCAGAATTGCCACATGCACTTAGCACAGCAATCATAACTAAAGCTAAAAGCATTAAAGATAACTTAAGCTTTTTCACCAAAAGCACCCCTTTGTTATATATAATTTTCAAATGCAATTGTAACAGAATTAAGTTGATAAAACAACGTAATGAATTCTGTTTTAAATGATTTTACTAAAAAATTGTAACAATTAATCTGTTTCTATAAATTTATTTTTAGAAAACTAGCCATGCACCTAAAACTTTGGTGCATGGCTTAGTTGTACATATGCAAAAAAGGAAAGTTTATTATTTGCAAAATTTATATTGACTCTTGCCTCTTTGCTGATATAATAATAAATATCTAATTAGAATTATTATAAAAAGGTAAACATTATTAAAAGGAGGTAACTGTCATGTCTACTGATACTTTAGAAATGAAACGTACAACTTGGAAGACTCCAATTTCCAAGTTAAAAACAGTAGCTATTTATGAGCATCACGAATTAATTGCTGCGCTAATTAGCGGGCTCCTACTACTCCTAGCATGGATTTTTAAAGATCAATTAACCTCTGTTCTTTGGTTTACGCTTCATGGATTTGCATTTGCAATTGGTGGATATGCGAAAGCGAAGGAAGGCATCACAGAAACGATTCAAACAAAGAAATTAAATGTAGAAATCTTAATGATTCTTGCCGCAATTGGAGCAATCACAATCGGTTATTGGACAGAAGCCGCTATTTTAATTTTTATTTTTGCATTGTCTGGTGCTCTTGAAACCTATTCGATGAATAAAAGCAATCGAGCAATCTCATCATTAATGGAATTACAACCTGAAGAGGCTTTACTCTTGCAAGACAAACGAGAAACGACAATACCTGTTTCCCAGCTGAAAATTGGCGATACTATTCTCGTAAGGGCTGGTGAACGCATTCCAGCTGATGGAGTTATCGTTAAGGGTGCTTCTACGATTGATGAAAGCACGATTACTGGTGAATCACTGCCTATCTACAGACAAAATCAGCATGATGTGTACGCAGGCACTGTAGCCCTAGATGGTACATTAACAATAAAGATTACAACAAAACCAAATGAAACCTTATTCCAAAAAATTATCCAGCTTGTCCAATCTGCACAAGAGGAGAAATCAACCTCACAGCTGTTTATTGAAAAGTTCGAGAGCACATACGTATATGGAGTGCTAGCAATTGTAGCTATTATGATGTTTCTTCCATATCTTTTATTTAACTGGACACTTTCTGACAGTATTTACCGGGCAATGGTGTTACTAGTTGTAGCTTCTCCTTGTGCACTCGTAGCTTCCATCTCACCTGCAACCTTATCCGCTATATCGAATGCTGCAAGGAAAGGGATTCTTTTTAAAGGTGGCGTACACCTTGAAAATTTAAGCAACATCCAAGCTATTGCATTGGATAAAACAGGGACACTTACCAAAGGGAAGCCAGCCGTAACAAATGTATATATGGACGAAGCTGTTAATGAAAAGGAAATCTTGTCTATTATCGGGGCTATTGAAAAAGAATCGACACACCCTATTGCCAAATCGATAACTGCGTATTGTTTGGATAAAGCTGGAGTCCTAGCTCCTACTTTTGAGATTAAGCATCTAAAAAATATTAGTGGAAAAGGAATTATCGCTACAGTAGGAAATAATGAGTGGAGAATTGGTAAAGCAGACTTTGTAGGGAAAGAGTTAACAGTGGCCTTTCAACAACAATACGCAGACAAACAATCCACTGCTGAAAAAACATCTACCTTCATTCAAATAAATGAGCGAATTATCGGTATGTTTATCCTAAAAGACACGACAAGAGAATCAGCAAAAGAAGCGATTCATAACTTAAAGTCAAATGGCATTGAAACGATTATGCTTACTGGTGACAATGAATTGACGGCTAAAGCTGTTGCCGAGGAAGTTGGCATAAACCAATACAAGGCCAATTGTCTTCCACAGGATAAAGTCGAATACGTCAAATCGTTTAGGAAGCAATACAAAACGGTGGCAATGGTCGGAGATGGCATTAATGACGCTCCTGCTTTAGCGAATGCCAATGTAAGTATTGCAATGGGAGAAGGAACAGACATCGCACTCGATACAGCAGATATGGTATTGATGAAAAATGACCTAACAAAAATCACAAACGCAATTCAAGTATCCAAACGAATGAATCGTGTTATTAAACAGAATATCATCTTTTCTTTAACCATCATTTTGTTGCTTGTTCTTACAAATTACTTTCAAATTATTGATTTACCACTCGGTGTTATTGGTCATGAAGGGAGCACTATCCTCGTTATTTTAAATAGTTTGCGTTTACTTAAATAGCTGCCTTTTAGGGGGTAGCTATTTTCTTTCACGGATCATGGGCGTCTATATACTTTTTCTATAAATGCGTTTAATACACCACCAAGAATAATAATGATGCCAAATAGATAAAACCAGAACATCAGTATAATGACTACCCCTAGACTTCCGTATGTAGCAGAGTAATCACCAATCGTAATGACATAGAAGGAAAATACCCATGATACGAACTGCCAGCTTATCGTAGCGAATGCAGTACCTATAATAACAGTTTTAAAGTATATCCGTTTATGAGGTGCTAATTTATAGAGAAAGAGAAGCACAATAAAGAAGATCGCAGAAGAAATGCCCCAGCGAAATGTTTCCCAGGTTTGCAAAAAGTCTTCTGATAAACCAAATATGGAAAACAAATACAAGCCAATCATTCTTCCAAAAACCGGTAAAATTAATGCGATGATAATGACAATTACGATGGCAATGGTTAGTAATATCGCGATTAGTCTCCCAAAAAAGAAAGAACGGTTATTCTCGATTTCATACGCTCGATTAAATGCTTTGGTTATGGCGTTAACCCCATTCGAAGCAGCCCAAAGTGTACCGATAATCCCAATAGAAAGCAGACCACCATTTTGCTGGTTGAGCATTTGACCAATATTATTATTGATCAATTCCATTACTTGCGGGGGCGCATAGGTTGCAATCGTATCTAAAATTACTTGAGCATCAAGCGGTAAATATCCAATTAAATTTAATAGAAATAATAAAAATGGGAACAGTGACAACAGAAAAAAATATGCTAACTGTGCAGCAAGACCAAACACATCCACATTTTCGACGCGCTGATAGAACTGCTTCCCAAGAATTAGTATTTTTTTCACGTTCACTCGCTCCCATAAATTAAATATAGTAAATCATTTTCAATACGTTCTTCTACTTTACTATATTTAGTTTAACCCTTTTTTATTCGTAACCTTTTCTAGCGTTGATTCTACTTGCTCTAAAGCATTGATTGCATTCTCTGCACCACTTGCAATCGTTTGATTTAATTCATCAAAGGTATTACGCAAGCTATGAATTGCTTCAGAAGGGTTACTAATAAAGTGAGATGAGCATGATTTCGCTGCGTCAAATCTTCCTTTCGCATAGCTTCTCGTATTTTTGTCGAATAAAGCGACAGCCCCACCTACTACAGCCCCAATAGTCATACTTAAAATGATTCTACGTTTTCCCATTTTCATTCTCTCCTTTAAACAATATGGTATGTATGCTTTATAGATTTTAGTAAATGAACACAACCTGTTAAAACTAACTGATAGGTGTATTCAAAATTCCCCGTATAATATGGATCCGGAACGTTTACATCCTCTGGGTTTTCGACAAAATCCATTAATTTCGCGACTGTTACCGAGTCATCCAGCACCTTTCGGATCTTGTTCAGATTAGCTATGTTCTGATCATCCATTGCAATAATGTAATCAAAGTCATCCCAATCCTGTTCCTTCACTTGTCGTGCGAACATGCCCTCATACGAAACTGCTTCACGGTCTAATAATTTTCTTGTTCCTTCATGTGGTACATTTCCAACATGCCAATCACCAGTCCCCCCTGAATCCACCTTAATTCTATCAGAAAGTCCTTCTTTTTCCACTAAATCACGAAAAATAGCTTCTGCCATTGGCGACCTGCAAATATTACCTAAACAAACAAATAGTACACGAATGTCCATGATGATAACTCCCTTCTCCATTTTCTATTATAAGCAATATAGTGGTTCATAAGCAAAAAATTATAAATAGGAATGGATGATTTTTTGTTTTATTATGTCGAACCCTTTCGATAAATCATTATTAGCTAGGGATTTTGTCAATCGATTTTATAGCGTTTAAGTAGTTCAGAAGTTTTTACAGACTAAAATAACTTTTATTTCCTCTTGACAACTCATCCAATTTTCGAAATATTAGTAAGTATAAGTAATTAAGGGGGATGATTCAATGATAGGTTTTTTAGAACAAGTAAGTGCGTTTGTTTGGGGACCGCCATTATTAATTCTTATTGTTGGAACAGGGATCTATTTAACTTTCAGACTTGGCTTTGTGCAAATTCTCGCGTTACCAACAGCGTTATTAAACGCATTCAGTCGCAAAAAGCAAGATAAGTTGTCAGATGGAGATATTTCCCATTATCAAGCCTTAACCACGCAAATGGCGGCAACAATTGGGACTGGTAACATTGTAGGGGTAGCTACAGCTGTTATTGCCGGGGGGCCAGGAGCTGTATTTTGGATGTGGGTCATGGCGATTTTTGGTATGGCAACAAAATACGCGGAAGCCGTGCTGGCTGTAAAGTACAGGGTCAAAGGTGAGGACGGACAAATGTCCGGGGGACCGATGTACTACCTTGAAAGAGGCTTAAAATTAAAATGGCTAGCTGTTGCATTTGCGATTTTTGGATCAATTGCAGCATTCGGAATTGGTAACATGGTACAAACAAACGCCGTGTCCGCTGCTGCTGAAAATTCATTTAACATTCCAACATGGGTTACTGGAATTATTCTTGCTATTGTTACTGCATTGGTTATTCTCGGTGGAATTAAAAGTATTGGACGTGTAACTGCTTTCTTTGTACCAATCATGGCTGTATTTTATATTATCGGTGGCTTAATTATCATGACGCTTAACTTTGATATTGTTCCAGCCGCTATTAACCTCATCCTAACAGATGCATTTACTGCAAGTGCTGTCGGTGGTGGTATCCTAGGTACGGTTATCCGATACGGAGTTGCACGTGGGATTTTCTCAAACGAAGCAGGTCTTGGTTCTGCTCCCATTGCAGCTGCTGCAGCAAAAACAGACTACCCAGGAAGACAAGGCCTCGTTTCAATGACACAGGTATTTATCGATACAATCATTGTTTGCAGTATCACTGGAATTACGATTGTTATGGCAGATCTGCACCAAACTGGTGTAGCAGGTGGTGCCTTAACTGGTGAGTCCTTTGGTGTTTTCTTAGGAACGCCTGGAGTCTTAATTGTAAGTATCACGACAATCCTATTTGCTTATTCTACGGTTATTGCCTGGTCCTATTACGGGGAAAAGTGCCTTAACTATTTATTCAAGAGTCCAAAGGCAATTACAATCTATCGGTTTGTATGGGTTGTTGCTGTTTTCTTTGGTGCAACTACAGTTATTGATATCGTGTGGCTATTTTCAGACATTTTTAATGCATTAATGGCGATACCTAACTTAATCGGACTCCTCGGGCTATCTGGCGTCGTAGCTTATGAAACAAAACGATTCCTGAAAATAGCGAAAGAAGAAAAAGAGCAAGAAAGAGCTGCGAAATCAAAATCTGCTTAAAGTAAAAAAGCGGAAGCGCCAAGTCGCTGTGCTCTGAAGCTGGATCTGGACGTGAACCGGGGATATTCGTTCATTCGAATATCCCCGGTTCTCACATGTCCACAAAGCCTTAAAATTACAGTAAGACTTCCCTCGTATCCGTGTCTCTGACTCGGCACTTGCACCTTTGTTCTTAAAACAAACTTAAATCCCACTGATTAGCGATGTGCCTCAACAATTTAATACCACCAATACTATTCCCCTGCAGATCAAGAGCAGGTCCAAAAACGCCGATGCCACAACCATCTAAAAACGGAAGTTCCTCATCCCTTACTCGTGGTGGAACGACTGCTACAATTCCACCGGATACACCACTTTTGGCAGGAATACCAACATATGCAGCGAATTTCCCTGAAGCATCATACATTCCACACGTAAGCATCAATGCCTTTACTAAACGCGCAACTGATCGTGGTATAATTTCTTCTTCTGTATTTGGATCACGTCCATCATTGGAGAGGACTAATCCGATTTTTGCTAAATCACTTGTTGTTATCTCTATCGAACATTGTTTAAAATATGTCTCCAACGTAATTCCAAGATCAGATTCCAAATAGCCGCCCTCTAATAAATAGTAACCGATTGATCGATTTCTCATCGATGTATCACGTTCTGATTCATATGCATCTACATTTACTTGCGGTCGATAGCCAATCATTTTTTCCATTAGAACAAAAAGTGAATCTAGTTTCTGATCCGATGTTTTACCACTTAATAGCGAAGATACGGTAATTGCTCCAGAATTAACTAATGGATTAAACGGCTTCTTCGGCTGCTTCATTTCGAGATGCATAATAGAATTAAACGCTTCACCAGTAGGCTCCACATCCACTCTATTTAATACATAGGAAAGTCCCCTATCCATACAGGCAGAAATAAAGGTCAATACTTTGGAAATACTTTGGATTGTAAATTTTTCTTCTGTATCACCTGATTTAATCGTAACACCATTTTTTCCAATAATCGATATGCCTAGTGCGTGTTGATCAGCCTCTGCCAAAATCGGTATATACGTAGCAACTTCACCATCAACTGTTTGCTTTTTATAGAAATTAATCCAACTGTCAACATAATCCTGAAGCCATTCCTTCGACAATTCTGTGTTTAAGTTAACAGATCCTTGTACCATCATTACCCACCTCATTAACAGTATGTGCATCCAAACAAGTTTGTATCTATGTATACCCTAAAACGTGCTACTATATAGCTTTTATAATAACAGCTTTTCATGTAGTTTCTACTATACGGCAAGAAAGAATTAGTTACACGATTGAATATGAAGCATCCATCCTATTGTTTTAAGCGTGATAAATTGTGCACATCCGTTTTTAAGCCTAAAAAAAAGAGACCAGCTAAAAGCTAGTCCCTAATACTATATTATTTTCCGATGAATTGCTGTGTCCAGTGGTTACCTTGCTCTACATAACCTACCCCAATGTGAGTATACTCACCATTTAGGATGTTTGCACGGTGACCTTCACTATTCATCCACGCATTCACAACTTCTTCTGGAGTTTGTTGCCCTTTAGCAATGTTCTCTCCAGCTGTACGGTAAGAGATACCGTAGCTCTTCATCATGTCAAACGGTGAACCATGGTTCGGGCTGTTGTGATCAAAGTAGTTGCTTGTTGCCATATCGCGGGATTTTTCGCGAGCTACTTTACTTAATTCTGTGTCAACTTCCAATGGACTTAAACCTTGTTTTGCTCTTTCTTGGTTTGTTAACTCTACTACTTCTTGTTCAAACTGACTTAATTGCTGTGAAGTTTCTTGATTTTGGTTAGATTGCTCTTCTTTTTGAGCTGGTTGCTGTACAGGTGTTGCAGCTTCCTGCTCTTGTTCTTTAGCTGGAGCTTTCTCTTTTGCTGGCGCTTCTTGTTTTGCTGGCGTTTCAGCTTGTTCTGATGCTTCTTGTTTTGCTGGAGCATCAGCTTGCTTTTGATTTTGTTCTTTTGCAGGAATGGATTTCCAGTCTATATTTTTCCAATCAAGCTCGCCATTCAATACCTTATTAATAAGGCCTTGAATATCTCCCTCTGATACATTTCCCGTTTGTCCATTTACTGAATAATAGACTTTATATGAAGGGTTAGTTGATTGATCTTGATTTGCTGACGCATCAGCAGTAGATGTAAATGCTCCGCCAAGTAATAGCGCAGTTGATAATGCAGTAGCGATTCCTACTTTTTTAAACATCTTTGTTACACTCTCCTTTGGTTTTGTTGTTTCTTGCAAAATCATCATAGCACGGGATTTTTGTAATATTTAAGGAAAGCTTTTCCAAACTAGAAAAATAGTTATCGATAAATTTACCTATTAAACTCGAAACCTTGTATTCCATAGAAAAGTCCTAAATCCCTAAATTCGACTAAACAGGTAAAAGTTCAACATACAGGAAAAAATTAGTACAATTTTACGGTTGACACCTTTTAAATAAAGGGTTTATATTACAGGTTGCAATGATTTGTAAACAAACTGTCACTTGCATTTCCCCCACTAAATGTTTTAATTTTAAGAGTAACGTTCTTTATTATAGTAGATAGGATAGTGAAAACTTTATCTCTATTTAATTTAACAAATGCATTTTACGATTAAATTATGGATGCAATATTTAAACTAAATTCGGGTATATAATTTGAAATAGTCATTTCCTATTTATATATACTTCAATAAGCACTTTACACTAGCATCGGAAGTTTATGCTGTTATATGTACATAACTATTAAAACTTCTCAATTAAAAACAAATGCGATACTTCTATCAGAATGATTCTGATAGAACGAAACAGCTTTTAGGGGCAGAACCCCTATCATATAAATTTGAACTTATAAACAACGGGAATACTGCCCCTTAATCTACGATACAATAAATTGTCATCATTGGAGGAACCTATTATGTTTTCAAACGCGGAAATCGGAATTGATCTTGGAACAGCAAATATACTTGTCTATTCAAAAACAAAAGGAATCGTTTTAAACGAGCCATCTGTTGTGGCAATCGATATTGAAACAAAAAAAGTTGTAGCAGTTGGTGCGGAAGCAAAAGAAATGGTCGGTAAAACACCGAAAAACATTGTACCTATCCGCCCTTTACGGGATGGTGTGATTGCGGACTATGATGTTACTGCCCAAATGCTAAGGGAACTATTGAAAAAAGTAAGTAAAACGCTTGGGATGTCTATGCGCAAGCCAACTGTTGTCGTTTGTACTCCTTCAGGTAGTACGACAGTTGAAAGACGTGCAATTCATAATGCGGTAACAAGCTATGGTGCAAAGCATGTGCATTTAATTGAAGAGCCTGTTGCAGCTGCAATTGGTGCAGATTTACCCGTTGATGAACCAATTGCCAATGTAGTCGTTGATATTGGTGGAGGAACTTCTGAGGTAGGTATTATTTCCTTCGGAGGAGTTGTCTCTTGTAATTCAGTACGCACTGCCGGAGACAAAATGGATGATGAAATCGTACAGCATATCCGCAAAACGTATAATATTTTAATTGGTGAACGCACTGCAGAAAATATTAAAATGGAAATCGGTTATGCGCACCCGAATCATAAGGAAGTCACGATGGATATTCGCGGTCGTGATATGGTAACTGGTTTGCCTAAAACGATTGAAATAACGTCTACTGAAATTTATAATGCGATTAAAGAATCTCTAGAGCAAATACTAGAAGCAATTCGCGCTACATTAGAGGATTGCCCTCCAGAGTTAAGTGGAGATATTGTTGACCATGGAATTGTCTTAACAGGTGGAGGCGCCCTTTTAAATGGAATGCAGGAATGGCTTGCTAATGAAATTAGTGTACCAGTTCATATGGCTCCAAACCCGCTTGAATCGGTAGCCATCGGTACTGGACGTGCTATAAAGATGATTACAAAACTACAAAAAGCAGCGAAATAAGAAACAAAAGCAGACTTGCTATGTTTATAGCGCTTCATGCATAAAAGCTGGCTTCAGAGAGAATATCTTTGAGGTTAGCTTTTTATACTATTTTTTAGTCAACAGCCAATATCTATTTACATATTTTTCAGAATAAAGTATACTTATTAATAATACTGTGAAAAACGTATGCCACGTTATTCTACACAGTACATTAAATTAAATTTCCATAACTGCCTAATTTGTTCACATTCCTATAATCAGGTATGTTCCAACAAACAAAAGCCAGTTCGAACAAAATTGCAGCAATCCTGCATTTGTTTGGACTGGCTTTTTTTATAACATAAGAAAGGAGGAACTACATGACTGGTGCATTAAACAACATTAAAATTCTCGATCTATCAAGGGTGCTTGCAGGTCCTTATTGCTCAATGATTCTCGGCGATCTTGGTGCAGAAGTAATCAAAGTCGAGGCACCCGGTGGAAGTGACGAAACACGTGGATGGGGCCCCCCTTTTCAAAACAGCATCAGCGCTTACTACCTATGTGCTAATCGTAATAAAAAAAGCATTACCGTGGATTTGAAAACGAAAGAAGGAATTGATCAGATAAAAAAAATAATAGCCGAATCAGATGTAATCATGAACAATTTTAAAGCCGGGACGATGGAGCGCTTCGGACTCGATTATGAAACCGTCGCACAATTGAATCCTTCCATCGTTTACTGCTCTATTACCGGTTTTGGGGAGACCGGCCCATACAAACATTTACCAGGCTATGACTTCATTATCCAAGCAATGAGTGGATTAATGAGCATTACGGGCACAGAAGCATCCGGTCCACAGAAAATGGGAGTTGCTATTACCGATATCTTAACCGGACTATACGCCTGTATTGGAATTCAAGCTGCATTGCTTGAGCGAACCAATTCAGGTAAAGGTCAGAAAATCGACCTTTCATTATATGATTCAGCTGTCAGCGCCTTGGTCAATATCGGAAGTAATTACTTGATGTCCGGGAAAATACCCTCGGCTCTCGGTAATCATCATGCCAATATCGTGCCATACCAGACCTTCATCACAGCGGATGGAGAAATGGTAGTTGCCGTTGGTAACGACAATCAATTTAAAAAGCTCTGTAGCCTATTAAATGTCCCTCATCTCAGTAACGATCGGAGATTTGAGAAGAATGCAGACCGGGTAAAACATAGAGATTTGCTTGTTTCACGTTTACAAAAAATTTTTGCAACAAAGCCGACGGCATATTGGTTAGAACAATGTCATACAAATAACATTCCATGTGGACCAATTCAAGATTTACAAGATGTAAGCAATGACCCACAACTGCATGAGCGAGAAATGTTCGTTGATTACGAACACCCTACAGCAGGTCCTATCACAATGATTGGAAGTCCATTAAAACTTTCACGAACACCTGTCGCTTACAATCTGCATCCTCCTGATGCTGGTGAACATAATCAGGAATTTCGTATAGACGATAAAGAAGTAAAAAATAAGTAAAAAAGGAGATGAGCTAATGAATTTTGAATTTAATGATGAACAGAAGATGCTGCGTGAAACGGTAAGAAGCTTTACAGACAAAGAAATTATGCCATACATTGACGGGTGGGACCGGGAAGGAAAGTTTGACTTAAGCATACTAACGAGACTTGCAGAGCTTGGACTAATGGGCGTCTGTATCCCTGAAGCATATGGTGGCAGTGGAATGGATTATAACGCATTAGCTATTGTTTGTGAGGAACTGGAGCGAGGCGATACCGCCTTTCGTACAGCTGTTTCCGTGCATACGGGGTTAAATAGCATGACATTACTTCAATGGGGAACAGAAGAGCAAAAGCAAAAATACCTTACACCACAGGCAAAAGGTGAAAAAATTGGTGCATTTGGTCTCACCGAACCTGGCGCTGGTTCGGATGTTGCAGCTTTACAAACGACAGCTGTACAAGATGGTGACCACTATATTTTAAACGGTCAGAAAACATGGATCTCACTATGTGATATTGCCGATCATTTTATTGTTTTTGCTTATACTGCAGATCGTTCCGAAAAGCATAAAGCTATTTCTGCTTTCATTGTTGAACGTTCTTGGGAAGGTTTCTCATCGAAGGCAATCAAAGGCAAGCACGGCATCCGATCCGGTAACACAGGTGAAATATTTTTTGAAAATATTAAAGTACCGAAAGAAAATCTGCTGGGCGAAGAAGGAGAAGGATTTAAAATTGCTATGTCAGCATTAGATAATGGGCGCTTCACAGTTGCTGCAGGTGCTGTTGGACAAATTATGGCTTGTCTGGAGGCTTCCGTTAAATACTGCCATGAACGAGAAACATTCGGCAAAGAGATTGGAAAACATCAGCTCGTGCAGCAAATGATTGCGAAGATGGAAGCAGGCTATCAAATGAGCCGTTTGCTTGTTTATCGTGCAGGTGAGCTTAAAAACCAAGGAAAACGCAATACCAGAGAAACTTCTCTTGCCAAATGGCAGGCCTGTGACTTCGCTAATCAAGCAGCAGATGATGCCGTGCAAATCCACGGTGCTTATGGCTATTCTGATGAATATCCAGTAGAACGCTATTTACGGAATTCGAAAGCACCGGTTATTTATGAGGGAACTCGAGAAATTCACACGATTATGCAGGCAGAATATGTATTAGGGTATCGGGAAGATAAGCAGTTGAATAAAATGCTTCCTGCCTGGGATGGAGAGAAGGAGCGCGTTTAAAAAACAATAATCTATTTCCCCTAGCATATTAAATGCTAGGGTTTTTATCTATTTCTAAAACGTGTACAAATACATCATTCAACATAGAAATGATGAACGTATCTATGCAGAATGATTTCTTATTCATATACTATGATGAAACAATTTATTGATAGGAAGGAGAGACACTAATGGCATTACAGCTTATGAAATTATTTGTTTCTGCAACAACGGAAACAGAGGTTACGCCAACGGTTGATAAGTTTTTCTATGTAACGGTAGCTGATACTGCACCAGAAGGCACTTTAACAATTGATGCAGCTGATTTTTTTGATGATTTAGGTGCTGAAGTCGTTGAACTCCCCGAGTTAATAGCGAATAACAGTTACTATAACCTATATATAAATGGTGTACTACAAATGCAGGATATTTCAACTTATACGCCTGGTGCAACTGGTGTAGGATCACTTAGTATTGTGGTACCCACTGGTACAGACTCCATAGTAGCAGAAACACCAATCGTATTAGAAATAGCCAACTTCGATACGACTTCTACTACAGATATTACAACATAACTTCATTTGAAATAGGGTGGTCTATGCCACCCCTTAATTAATCGATTACGATTGGTGAATAGTAATGAATTGCAAATTAATTGGAGCTCCTTCTGGAGGTACATCACTTGTTTTTAATTGCAATATACCTTCCTTAATCTCATAGGTAACTGGAGGTTGTAATACACCATTAATAAAGAGATTTACATAGGAGACTTTCATTGGATCTAATATCCCGCGATTACCGTATTGTTTTAATTCATCTTTATTCGTATATAGAAGACTTTTCCCATCAGACAATGCATTATACTGGTAAGTATCAACTTTATTGATTTTCCTAGCAGGTTTTATAGGAATTTTAATACGAAATTCGGAAGTTGTATTGACCATATCATATACACGACGAGTAGAGACAATATGCTTTTTATTATGTTTTATTTTGGCCACCTACCTCTTTTTATAAAGTAAAACTTCATTCAGTTAGAGTTCCCTTCCGCCCACTGAATGTTAGTAGAACAGAAACAGAAATATTATTTCTACATCCTATGTTTCAACTAAAAGAAGCGTTCAAAAAAAGCCACCTAATTACAGTCCAATAAATAAGCAACTTGTATAGAAGCGGAAAAATCAAGTTTCAATAAATTCTACATAAAAGAAGATGGTACACAGTCAGTACCATCTCCTCTTCTTATTTTGTCTCTATATAATTCACATATTGTTTATACAAATCATTTAAGGCGGACGAAAGAGCATTGCCTGCTTTCCCTAAGTAATGCTGTTTTACCATTTCAATTGGCTTTTCCATCCCATCCTGCAAGCTGTAGCCTCTTAGCAATTGTTGAACAAATTCTCTCCCATGCTCCGTGGCTAAAGTACAATTTGCAGCTACGATAACACCATATTTTTTATCAATTTCTGCTGTAATAGTTAATGTGTCATAAATACTTTTAGCTGCCATTCCTGCGGGCAGCCTTGCGTGACCTGCAATAAATATGGTATTCACGATTGGTCCAATCCCTTCATCTTATTACACTCACTTTACCTTTACTGAATTCGCTTCTAAGATTGACTCTGTTTCTGTAATATTTACACCGCGTTTCTTCATCGCTTCGATATAGGTATGGCCAGGGACAATCTGTTCTGGCGGATATACGCCTTTTTTCGCAATAGTTCCATCACCAATCATCTGTGCAACAACTGATATTGTATTCGCAGTCGCTCGAGCCATCGCTGTTACATGTGTTTTTCGATCCTTATACGTCGTCATCTCATATGCATAGGTTGCTTCCGTCCCATTCTTTTCACCAGAAACAATTACCCTTAATAAGACTGCATCTTCCTTCTCACCTAATTCAACGATGGGATCAAGTACTTTCAGAAAAACATCGCGCGGTCGAATCATCTGACCATTTACTTCGACCTCATAATCTAGCTTCGTTAAATTTAAATCAACAAGCAGTTTAAATTTCTCCGCATGACCGGGATAACGAATTGTTTTGTATTCAAGTGTCTCAATATCCGGAAAAGATAGCGAAAGTGTTGATGTGCCGCCAGATGTATGAAAAGCTTCCAACGGGCCAAACCGCTCAAAATAAATTTGCTCTACTTCTGTTAATGAAGGGATTTCCTGCTTGATACCATTACGAATAATGAGGGAAGGATCTGTATAATGATCGAAAACCCCTTCCATTGAGAATACATGATTATATTCAATTGGAGGATCTGGCTTTACAGGAATTCCACCAACATATAATTTAATCGACTTTACTTGATCAAGCTTGCTTGCACCATAGCCTGATAAAATATTGATCATCCCAGGAGCTACACCAAGATCTGGAATGAGTGTAACTTGAGCAGTTTTCGCGTCATCTGAAAGCCCCAGCACTTTATCTGTCATATGCCCAATATGTCCGCCTAAATCTACTGCGCTGACCCCTACCTCAATTGCAGTTTTAGCAACGATTTCATTAAACGAATAAAATAGTGCGTTTATAACCACATCAAACTTCCGAATAAACGCTGCAAGCTCCTCTCTATTACCCGCATTTACTTGATATGCTTTTAATTTCTTAGTATCCAGCTGCTTACTTACGAGCCGCGCCCGCTCGATATCAATATCTGCCAGCCCGACATGTGTTACACCTGGACTCGATACCAAATCACGTACTGCTTCTTTTCCCATCAAGCCTGAACCTAATACACCTATTTTCATTCGATTCACTCCCTGCTTAGACTGGTAAAAGCAACCTCTATCTATATAACTATTCAAAAAGCCTTCATCATAAATAGCTTATGATTCTACATCAATTTGTGCGCGTTGTAATTTCCCACTGTAATCCACGTAAATTGCCTTCCATTCTGTAAAAACATCCAATGCTTGAATGCCTGAATCTCGGTGACCATTCCCTGTTCCTTTTGTTCCTCCAAACGGCAAGTGAATTTCTGCTCCTGTGGTTCCAGCATTCACATAGACAATTCCTGTATCGAGATCTCGCTGCGCTTTAAAAACCCGATTCACATCGTTTGTAAAAATCGAGCTGGACAGTCCGTACGTCACACCATTATTTACCTCAATTGCTTCTTCAAAGCTGGAAACGGGGATAATCGAAACAACCGGGCCGAAAATTTCTTCTTGAGCAATTCGCATATCTGCCGTAGCATTGGTGAACAGGGTCGGCGCAAAGTAATAGCCATTTTCATGTGCATCTTCCGTCAGCTCGTAGCCTCCCGCAAGCAGTTTGGCCCCCTCTTCCCTGCCGATTTCAATATATTGCTTAATTTTAACAATGCCTGACTGGTTAATGATCGGTCCTACTTTAATTGATTCATCAAGTCCATTGCCTATAGTCAGCTTATCCATAGCAGCAAGCAGTCTCTCTTCCAATGTACGTTTTACTTTTTCATGTACAATAACCCGACTGCATGCTGTACATCGCTGACCACTCGTTCCGAAGGCACTCCAAAGAATTCCTTCAACTGCAAGATCTAAATCAGCATCATCCATTACGATTACAGCATTCTTCCCACCCATTTCTAAGGAAACCTTTTTTAATTGCTTTCCACATTCACTTGCAATATTTCGACCTGTATCATTGGAACCCGTAAAGGAAATAACACGAATAGCCTCATGATGGACCATCGCATCTCCAACGACAGATCCTGCACCAAATACAACATTGACAACCCCTTTAGGCAGGCCAGCTTCCTCAAAAATTTTGGCAAGCTCATATGCCATGATTGGTGTTTCCGTAGCCGGTTTCCAAACAACTGCATTTCCGGCGACAATTGCAGGAAAAGACTTCCATGTTGCAATTGCAATCGGAAAATTCCACGGTGTGATAATACCTACAACTCCAACGGGAGCACGTTGACTCATTGCAAATTTATCCTTCAACTCAGCAGGTGTTGTCTGACCAAATAAACGACGCCCTTCCCCTGCCATGTAAAACGCCATATCAATACCCTCTTGCACCTCACCGCGAGCTTCTTCAATTACTTTCCCGTTTTCCATGGTCAGCAGCTGAGACAGTCTTTCTTTACGTTCTTTCATAATGTAGCCAACACGGTATAGCACTTCTGCACGTTGTGGTGCAGGAACAAGCGCCCATTCCTTTTGTGCGGCTTTTGCAGCAGCTACCGCTTCGTTTACCGCTTCTTCCGCAGATAAAGGCACTTGCACAATTTCTTCCCCAGTTGCCGGATTTATTACTGCTTGGGTTTTACTTACATTCACCCATTCTCCATTAATAAAATTATTAAGTTTTTCAACTTCCAATGATAGCGTTGTCAAAATTATCCCTCCCGAATAAAATAGTGCAGTAAATGACGTGCTTTTACCCTATTTCTATATATATTTATTTTCTATCTTTAGTATAAATGAGTATATGTTAATTGTACAATTGTTATTAATATACTAAATTTATTGGATATTTTTTTATTCCTTATGTTAGATTGAACATATATCAATTTAATACAAAAGAGGTGCTATATTTATGATGCGTACACGTCAATATGCACAGCAACTGGATCAAGAGGATACTTTACAACATTTTCGAACCGAGTTCTACACACCTAACAATACGATTTATTTTGATGGTAACTCACTCGGATTATTATCCAAACGCGCGGAACAATTTGTAACTGAAGTTATGAATGATTGGAAAAACCATGCAATCGATGGTTGGACACTTGGTCATCATCCTTGGTTTTATTTAGCTGAAAAGCTTGGGAAAATGTCCACCAATCTTGTTGGTGCAAAACCAGAGGAAGTAATTATTACTGGTTCAACAACAACCAACCTCCATCAACTGACAGCGAGTTTCTATCACCCAAAAGGGGCAAAAACGAAGATTCTTGCTGATGTATTGAATTTCCCTTCTGATATTTATGCATTAAAAAGCCAATTAGCACAAAAAGGATATGATGCCCACACACATCTTATTCAAGTACCGAGTGCTGATGAGAATACGTTGAAATCAGAAGACATCATCGCCTACATGACAGAGGAAATCGCATTAATTGTCCTGCCAGGTGTCCTATATCGCAGCGGACAAATTCTAGACATGCAAAGGTTAACAAAAGAAGCTCATAAGCGAGGAATCCTTATTGGCTTTGATTTATGCCATTCGATTGGTGCTATCCCTCACAGTCTATCAGAGTGGGATGTGGACTTTGCTTTCTGGTGTACGTATAAGCATTTAAATGGAGGTCCTGGGAGTGTTGGGGGACTGTATGTTAATCAAAAGCATTTCGGCAAAACACCTGGACTTGCTGGATGGTTTAGTTCTTCCAAAGAAAAGCAATTTGATATGGGGCATAACCTGACCCCAGCAAATCATGCAGGTGCCTACCAAATTGGAACACCACATGTATTAAGTATGGCGCCATTACTCGGGGCACTGCAAATGTTTGAGGAAGCCGGCATTGAAAATATCCGCAAAAAATCATTACAATTAACAGCGTACTTGATGGACTTGATTGAAAGCGAATTAGCTGCATATTCCTTTTCCATTGCCAATCCGAAGCAAGATGATGAACGAGGTGGACACGTTTTACTGTTGCATCCCGAAGCTGCACGGATTTGCAGAGCTTTAAAAGCAAACGGCATCATTCCTGACTTTCGCAACCCAAATGGAATACGGATAGCCCCTGTCGCCTTATACAATACATTTGAAGAGGTATGGCAAATGGTTCATATTCTGAAAACCATTATGGAGAAAGAAAGCTATAAAAACTACGAAAATAAACGAGGTGTAATCGCATGAGTAAATGGATTGATATTTCTCAAGCCTTAACGAATGATATCGCACATTGGCCAGGAGATACACCATTCAACTACAAACTGTCAGCTACGAAGGAGCAGACCGGCTCTGCCAATATTGGAGAAATCACAACAAGTCTGCACAATGGGACACATATTGATGCACCCTTTCATTTTAATTCTAATGGTAAAACGGTAGATCAGCTCGATCTTGATCTTTACATTGGAAAAGCAATCGTTATTGATGTCAGTCATACCGATAATATTACAGCGGCAGTACTAGAAAATTACCAATTTGATTATGCAACAAGACTGCTGCTGAGAACATCACTACCGAACAATCCAAAACGGTTCCCAAGAGAATTTCCTTATCTGGATCCAGAGATTGCCCAGTTTTTAAGTGAAAAGGGTATACAATTACTTGGCGTTGATATCCCCTCTGTCGATGCACCGGACAGCAAAGAACTCACCACACATCACGCCCTCCATCGGCATGGAATTCACATTCTGGAAAATATAATGCTAAAACATGTCATTCCAGGATCCTATGATTTAATCGCTTTGCCGTTAGCTATCCATGGTGCGGATGGCAGTCCAGTCCGCGCCGTATTACGTCCACTTAAGGAGAATGAATCATGACGGATTCTTCCAACAAAACATTTCAGTCGGAAAAAGGAATTCATACGGATTTTATGGAGAAAATGACATATGGAGATTACCTTCAGCTCGATCCTTTATTATCAAGTCAAAAACGATTATCCAGTCACCATGATGAAATGCTATTTATAATTATCCACCAGGTAAGCGAGTTATGGCTAAAGCTAATTATTCATGAAATGCAGGCAGCAATCAAAAAGATTCAAGCAAACGAACTGCAAGCGTCCTATAAAATGCTTGCACGTGTCAGCAAAATCCAATCCCAAATCATTCAAGCATGGGATGTGCTTTCAACATTAACACCTGCAGAGTACATGCAATTTAGGGATAAACTAGGAAATGCTTCCGGGTTTCAATCCTATCAATATCGGCTTGTCGAATTTGTCCTAGGCTATAAAACACCATTTATTTTAAAAATATATCAAAAAGACAAAGAACTTCATCAAATTCTAATGGATGCGTATCATGCACCTGGTCTATATGATGTTGCCATTCAATCTTTAGACAAGGCAGGTCTGCCAATTGATAAAGGAGTTTTAGATAGAGATATTTCGAAAACATATCAACAAAATGCTAGTGTTGAGCAGGCTTGGCTCCAGGTCTATCAAAACGTCGATCGCTATTGGGACCTTTATCAATTGGCTGAAAAGCTCGTCGATATTGAAGATTGGTTCCAGCAATGGCGTTTCAGACATATGAAAACAGTTGAACGCATTATTGGTCACAAGACAGGTACTGGAGGATCATCTGGTGTCAGCTATCTAAAAAAAGTACTGGAGCATTACTTTTTTCCTGAACTTTGGGAAATTCGAACAAAGCTTTAACAACGATAGAACTTCCTTCAAAAATGAATTGATTATGCTATACTAATAAGATAACTTTTTCAAACATGAAAGGAATTACAGCATGAATAAAAACAAAGAACAATGGTCGACAAAGCTCGGCTTTATCCTATCATCTGCTGGAGCGGCAGTCGGTCTTGGAGCAATTTGGAAATTCCCATATATGACAGGAATGAATGGTGGAGGTGCCTTTTTCCTATTATTTATTGGCTTTACCATCATTCTAGGTCTTCCTCTCTTAGTTGGGGAATTTATTATTGGAAGAAGTTCACAAAAGGAAGCAGTCACAGCTTACAAAACATTAGCACCAAAAACTCCTTGGTCATTCATTGGACAATGGGGCGTTGTTGGTGCATTCATCCTGATGGCATTTTACAGTGTTGTAGGCGGCTGGGTCCTTCTATATAGTTTCATGTCACTGCCTGGACAAATTATAAAAGAAAACGCAAATTATCCCGAACTATTTGCAAATATAACTGGCAGTCCAACCTTGACAATTGTCGGTCTTGGATTATTTGTATTAATAAATATTATTGTTGTATCCCTCGGAATTACAAATGGGATCGAGAAAACAAATAAGGTGTTAATGCCATTACTTTTTATTTTCTTTATTATACTTGTCATCCGTTCCGTTACATTCGAAGGAGCAATGGAAGGTATCCGCTTCTTCCTGCAGCCAGACTTTTCCAAACTAAGTGCTGAAAATGTCTTATATGCACTCGGTCAAGCATTCTTTTCATTAGCAGTAGGAATCTCGGTGATGGTGACATACAGCTCTTACTTGAAAAAAGATGTCAGTTTACCGTCATCAGCTGGATCGGTAAGTATTATGAATATATTTGTTTCCTTGCTTGCAGGTTTAGCTATCTTTCCTGTTGTATTTGCCTTTGGTTTGGAGCCTGCAGAAGGACCTGGATTATTGTTTATCGTGCTGCCTGAGGTATTTGCACAAATGCCGTTCGGTGAATTGTTTTTAAGCTTATTTTTATTGCTGTTTTTATTCGCGGTGTTGACATCATCCTTCAGTATGCTGGAAATTATTACAGCAGCTTTCACAGAAAATAAACAGCGCTCAAGAAAGAAAGTTGCATTCATTGCCGGTTTACTCGTATTTCTCGCAGGCATTCCATCTGCACTCTCTACCAACGTGCTTACGGATTTCACTATATTCGGTTTAACTGTATTCGATGCAAGTGATTTCCTTGTGAGTAATATCATGCTTCCTGGTGGCTGCCTATTTATTTCATTGTTTATCGGATTTAAACTGGATAAATCATTATTAAAGCAGGAATTTTCTTATGGAAACCAGTTACCTGATGTATTGTTCCACGTATGGTTCCAGATCATGCGTTGGTTAGTTCCCGCTACAATCATCATCGTTTTCTTAAGTTCTGTCGGAATTTTATAGTACGAAGATTTTTACACAAGGAGAAAAGGAAAGATTCCGCTGGAGGAGTGACATACATGCCACGTAAAATTGTAATTGTTGGCGGTGTTGGTGGCGGCGCTACGGTTGCCGCCCAAATCCGCAGAAACGATAAAAATTCCGAAATCATCATCTTTGATAAAGGGGGGTATATTTCTTACGCAAATTGCGGTATCCCTTATTATCTTGGCGATGTGGTTCAAAATAGAAAGGATCTCCTGTATCCTCCCGAGAAATTCACGAAAAAATACAATGTATCCGTGCATACGAATACAGAAGTTGTTTCGATTTCACGCTCAGATAAAACCGTGCACTATCGGAAAGGTAAACAAGTGCAGGAGGAAACCTTCGACAAACTGATCCTTTCTCCTGGTGCATCTGCAATTGTTCCAGACATAGAGGGTATCAATAATAATCGAACCTTTACAGCGAAAACGATTGAGGATATGGATGCTGTTCATGCATTCATCCAACAAAATACACCGAGGTCAGTTGCTGTAGTTGGTGCTGGGTTTATCGGATTAGAGATGATCGAAAACTTGCATGCCCTTGGGTTGAATTGCACCATCATCGATCGCTCTTCACAAGTAAGCAAAATCATTGATGATGATATGGCGGCAATAGTTGAAGAACATTTGAAGGATAAAGGAATTGAGGTCATTTTGAATGATGGCTTGAAGGGGTTTAAAAATGATGGCAAGACATTACTTTTAAATAGCGGGATACAACTGGAAGCAGACATGACAATTCTCGCTATTGGAATAAAGCCTAATACTGATTTAGCTATCAATACGGCACTGGAGTTAGGTAGTACTGGTGCTATTTCTGTGAATGAATATATGCAAACAACAGATCCTGATATTTATGCGTTAGGAGATGTCGTAGAAACAAGAGACTTGTTAACAGGCTCACCAAGACATATCGCACTAGCTTGGCTTGCACATCGTCAAGCAGCTATTATTGCTGCACACTTAGATGGAGAACAAATTCCTTATCGCGGCAATACAGGCTCTTCTATTTTGAAGGTATTTGATTTAACAGTGGCTGCAACCGGACATAACCGACAGAGCTTGCAGCAGGAAGGCAAACAATTCGAGAATGTAGTCCTTGCCTCCACTTCCCACGCTAACTATTATCCAGGTTCCAAGAAACTCTGGTTAAAACTTTTTTTCCATCCAGAAACAGGGCTGATTTTTGGAGGAAATATTGTCGGGTATGATGGTGTTGATAAGCGGATGGCTGTATTGGCTACTGCTATCAAAGGAAATTTAACTGTAAATGACCTACCAGAGCTGGAACTCGGATATGCACCACCTTATTCCAGTTCAAAGGACCCCATCAATATTCTTGGCTATAAAGCAATCGATATGCTAAAAAAGTAAATCCCGGCTAAAGGCCGGGATTTACTTTTTTAAATGACCGTTTGTCAAATTAAGTGCAACAGTTCTTCTTGAAACGCTTCGTGAGTAGTTTTCCAATTCAAACATTTTCTGGGTCTATTGTTGATTAGTGACAGTGCATGTTCTAATTCTTCGTCTGAGACT
>NZ_QWEH01000022.1 GCF_003515705.1 Oceanobacillus profundus | reverse complement strand
CGAGTGAGTAAGATCCCTCAGAGACGATGAGGTTGATAGGTTCGGTGTGGAAGCGTGGTGACACGTGGAGCTTACGGATACTAATCGATCGAGGACTTAACTAAATTCTTTATTTGATGTCTTGTTTTCTCTTATTTAGTTTTTAAGGTATAAATTCAAAAAAACCTTGCATTTTTATTCAGAAATGCATATAATAAAACTTGTCCTTGTTTTTGAGGATTGTCTGGTAGCAATAGCGAAGAGGCTACACCTGTTCCCATGCCGAACACAGAAGTTAAGCTCTTCAGCGCCGATGGTAGTTGGGGCTTTGCCCCTGCAAGAGTAGGACGCCGCCAGGCACATGTAAAAAGGAGTTACGAAAATAATTCGTAACTCCTTTTTACAATTATATACGAAGTACATTGTTTTCGTTGAGCAATAAAAAGGGATGTGTCTCATATGTGATGAGGACATCCCTTTTTATTGTTTATGTTACTATGAAATTTGATTGCCATAGTACCTAATTAGCTACGTCTTATAAGTGCAGTATTGAAAATAGGCTTCCTACTCTACAGTTGCTAAGGGCGCTTTTTCTTTAGCTGTTAAGCTTCTGATTTATCAGCTTCTGTAATATTAAATTTAGTGCTTATCGAATCAGTGATGACAGTAATAGCTCCGTCACCAGTTACATTACATGCTGTTCCGAAACTATCCTGTGCTAAGTATAGTGCAATCATTAAAGATACCATTGTAGGATTAAAGTGCAGCATAACCTCTAATAATCCAATTGCGGCCATAACCGCTCCACCTGGAACTCCTGGGGCAGCTACCATTGTAACACCTAACATAAGTAGGAATGGTAAAATTGAGATAAATGAGACTGCTTCTCCTTGTAAAAATAAAACAGCAAGTGAACAGCTCATCAATGTAATTGTACTTCCAGATAGATGAATATTTGCTAATAATGGTACGGTAAAATCTGCGATATTTTTTCGAGCCTTTATGGTTTTCGTTCGTTCTAATGTTACCGGAATCGTTGCTGCTGATGATTGTGTTCCCAATGCAGTAAAATAGGCAGGAGTCATCTTTTTTAGCATAATGAATGGATTTTGTTTACTTAATGAACCAGCAACAGTATATTGAACGACTAAATATAAAATATGAAGTACGATAATCATAACAAACACTTTTGCAAAAACACTTAGAATCGTTGCAACTTGTCCTGCATGCGTCATATTGGCGAAAATACCAAAGATATGGAAAGGAAGTAACGGAATAATTACCTTTTCGATAACAAGTTGGACGATATCACGAAAGTCATTCGCTATATTTAGTAATGTATTACTTCTAACCGCTGCAATTCCAATACCGATAACAAATGAAAGCAATAATGCTGTTACAACCTCCATTGGTGGAGCCATATCAATTACAAAGAATGCTTCACTTAATCCAGCAGTAGGATCTGTAAATGCTTGAAGAGACTGACCACTTAGCATTGTGGGATAAAGACTTTTAGCAGTAAAGAAAGCAATGATTCCGGCAATGATTGTTGAAGTATACGCAAGGCCGGCAGTAACACTTAACAATTTTCCTGCACCACGTCCAACTTCTCCAATTCCCGGTGTGATGAAACCAAGGATAATAAGTGGGATAATGAAGCTCAGAAAGTTACCAAAGAGCCCATTAAATGTTGCAAAGAATTGTATAAGCCAATCATTACTGAAGGAACCAATGGCAATACCTAAAATAATGGCAGTAATAATTCGTGCGAGTAAACCAAATCGTTTCATTTTTGTTCCCCCTAAAGATATATATTTTTTTAGTATACACTAACTGATACAGTGAAGACCATACTATATAAAAAGTGGGATAATTCGCAATTAAACTACAATTTTAAAAGCGTACCAAAATGGCACGCTTTTTTTGCAGCTAAGTAAGTAGTAGGATACTTTCTTACTGCATCGTGAATTGCATTTTCCAAGCGAAATATCAGAGAATAATTCATGACATTTCATGCTGGAAATTATTGCTACAGAAGGCTTTATCTGATTAGCTCATCCCAAAGGGACCCATGCTTCCACTACTGCTATTATTTCCACTATTGCTGTTATTACCACCCATTCCACCAGACATGAATGGTAAGAATTTTTGAGCAACTTGACCAAGGTTTTGATTATTTCTTGTCATGGTATAATAGGTAGCTGCCCCAACGCCGACGGAAGCAAGAAGTGGTAACCAAGCACCGTTCTTTTGCATGTATCATCAACCCTTTCTGTCAAAGTATCAGACAATCTTAGGTTGACCGAAGCGAGCAAAAAAATCCTAGGAATCATATACCATATAAGACGCTTCAGTGGCTGCATTCATTCCGGCAAGCCTACCTGTTACAAGTGCTGAGGTGATATTGTAACCACCGGTATAGCCGTGAATATCCAATATTTCCCCGCAAAAATAAAGCCCATGCATTAATTTAGATTGCATCGTATTCGGTACAATTTCCTTAATGGTAACACCGCCACCTGTTACAAAGGCTTTCTCAAGCGGCAACGAACCATGCACATAGAAGTGAAAGTTTTTAATTGTGTGCACGATCGAGCGAACCGTTTCTTTTGACACATTCGCACACTTTTGCTCATCTGTAACATTGTTTTGTATAAGGATGTAGTTTAATAAACGTTCGGGTACAATTCCTTTTATCACATTTCTGAATGATTTTTTAGGACTTAATTCCATTGTTTCTAAAAGATGTTGTACCAATTTATCTTCGTCTTTATCAGGTAAAGCATCCAATAAAACGGGAACTTGTTTATTTCCCTTCATTAATTCTTTAACTACAAATTGAGAGCAACGTAATACCGCGGGTCCAGATACACCAAAATGGGTGAAGAGCATGTCCATTTGATGCGTGATAATAGGCTTACCTTTTTTGTTTAAAACAGATAAAGCAACGTTGCGTAAGGAAAGACCTTGCAGGCTTTTGTTTTGGATGAAAGGCTCTTTTGATGTCAGTGCAACCTCTGTAGGGTAAAGCTCTGTAATCGTATGTCCCGCCTTCTTCGCCCAAGCATAGCCATCACCTGTAGATCCGGTGTGAGGGACAGCTTTTCCGCCGGCTGCAATAACAATCGTTTTGGTGTTTATTTTTTCTCCATCTTCTAAGATAACCGTGTGTGTCGTGTTATCATAGTGTACAGCTTTGACTTTCGTGTTCATGTTTATTGATACATGTAAATCATTTAATTTATCGATAAGGGCATTAACAACGCTTTGTGCAGAGTTAGAAACAGGAAACATTCTGCCATGATCCTCTTCTTTCAATGCTACGCCCATATTTTCAAAAAAATCGATAATATCATAGTTATTAAAGATAGAAAATGCACTATATAGAAATTTCCCATTTCCGGGGATATGTTTAATCACTTCATCCTGCGGGAGTCTGTTTGTTACGTTACATCTGCCGCCACCAGAGATGGCAAGCTTTTTCCCGAGCTTTTTTCCTTTTTCAAGGAGCATTGTCTTTGCACCATGCTCGGCTGCTGATATGGCTGCCATAAGCCCAGATGGACCTCCGCCAATTACAATTACATCATATTTCAATTTGATTCATTCCTTTCCTATGTATATTACCACTTATACACTACATTTCGCCATAGATGACAGAATAAATTTGAAAAGCTCTTTAGAAAACTTCTGATCCTCTAAACCTTTATCTAAGCGAATGTATGAAAAAAAGAAAAGTTATTTACAGTCCTATTTGCCAAAAATTGATGATTCCAGACGAACATTATAGGAAGAAACTGCTGATTAAGTGTGGTAAAATGAAGATTGGTATTTTTTAAAAGAAGTTAGTTGTATTAGTAGAATGAAATTCGGAATGTAAAAAAGATGCGGGTGAAATAATGTCGAAAATTATAAGAGGTACGATGCTTCTAACAGGGGCGTCGTTTTTATCAAAATTTCTAGGAATGATTTATGTTATACCTTTTAATGTACTTGTTGGAGCTGTTGGTGGTGCATTATATGGTTATGCATATACGCCATATAGTATTTTCCTCAGTATATCAACAGTCGGAATACCATCAGCAGTTTCGAAATTTATATCTAAGTATAATTCGCTTGGTGATTATGAAACCGGGATGCGTATGTTTAGGCTTGCGAGCTTACTTATGCTTGGTACCGGGCTGTTTGCCTTTTTAATGTTGTATTTTAGTGCCGATTGGATTGCCGGATTCCAAATAAAAGGTGAGGATACACCTATTACGGCTGATGATGTAGCGTTTGTTACACGTATGGTCAGTATCGCTTTAATTATTATCCCTTCAATGAGTATTTTACGTGGTTTTTTTCAAGGGCATCAATCGATGGGCCCGACAGCTGTGTCACAGGTTGTCGAGCAAATTGTTCGAATTGGCTTTATCTTAATCGGAGCTTATATTATTATTCATCTTTTAGGTGGAACAATTGTGACAGCTGTAGGCTTCGCAACATTTGCAGCATTTATTGGTGCGGTTGGGTCTTGTCTAGTTTTGGCGATTTATTGGAAAAAACGCAAGCCTTTTATCAAGAAGCAAATTGCACAGCAAAAATATACGTATGCAATACCAACCAGAGATTTATTTAAAGAGCTGTTTCGTTATGCGGGTCCATTTGTTTTGGTTGGGCTGGCAATTCCGTTGTATCAGCTCGTTGATCAGTTTACATTTCAACCTGCGATGCTAGCTAGCGGTCGTGAGGATATATGGGTTTCAGCTGCTTCTGCAATAATGACTTACGGACATAAGGTTGTCATTATTCCAATGACAGTGGCAACCGGGCTTTCTTTAGCTATGTTGCCAAGTCTAACCGAGTCCTTTACGCAGAAAAACGAGGTCATGTATACGAAGCAGATTAACCAAGCGCTGCAAATAATTTTAGTGGTTGTTATTCCTGCTTCCGTTGGCATTGCGATTCTTTCCAACGAAGCATATGGTGCATTATATGGCATGGAGAATATTGGAGTAACAGGTTCATTGCTCGCATGGTATGCACCGGTTGCCTTGTTATTTGCTCTATTTACAGTGACAGCCGGAATTCTGCAAGGCATCGATCAGCAAAATTACGCAGTGTTAAGCTTAATGGCGGGTGTATTAGCAAAAGTATTACTCAATAGTCAGCTGATTCACGTATTTGGAGCAAAAGGGGCAATCTTTGGTACGGCGCTAGCGGCAGGAATTGCAGTTACGTTAAATCTTTGGCGTCTAAAAAAAGCCCTCAATTTTAAATTAAAACAAACCATTAAACGAACGATATTGATTGGAATTTTCACCCTAATCATGTGTATCGTTGTTTGGACATTGAAAGCTGTTATGGGACTTTTTCTTCCTTATGAGACATCACGTTGGGCTACGATTGTGATGCTTGGTATAGGTGCCGGCAGCGGTGCAATTGTTTATTTTGTATTAGCTTATAAATCAACCCTGCTTGAACATATATTTGGGGGCAGAATCCCTGTAGTGGGAAGATTTTTAGGAAGATAAAATAACTGTTTAAATGTGCCTCTAAAAGGAGAATAAAGATGCGACTCGATAAATTGCTATCCAACATGGGCGTTGGGAGCAGAAAAGAAGTTAAAGCGTTACTGAAGAAGAAACAAGTTACAGTTAATGGTATTGTTTCAAAAGATAGCGGTGAAAAGATAGACCCGAATAAAGATGAGATTGCTGTGAATGGGGAAATCATTCGTTACCAGCAGTATATTTATTTGATGATGAATAAAGCACCTGGCTATATTTCGGCGACAACCGATAAGCGAGAGAAGACGGTTATTGACCTCCTGGGAGAAGATGTGCAACATTTTAAGCCATTCCCTGTTGGCAGGCTGGATAAAGATACAGAGGGTCTTCTTTTGCTTACGAATGACGGAGAACTCGCTCATGAGCTTGTTTCGCCAAAGAAAGACATTGGTAAAACCTATTTTGCACGAATAAATGGAAAAGTAACTGTCGATGATACAGCTGTTTTCCGTGAGGGAGTTGTGCTTGAAGATGGTTATGAAGCAAAGCCTGGTGAACTTACTATTTTACAAAGTGATGCAATATCTGAAATTGAACTGACAATCACAGAAGGCAAATTTCACCAGGTGAAGCGGATGTTTGAAGCGGTTGGGAAGCGAGTTATATATTTAAAGCGCCTGCGCATGGGGGAACTTCAATTAGACCCAGATTTAAAGCTTGGCGCTTATCGTCCATTAACAGAAAGCGAATTAGCTTATTGTAAGTCATTAAAAAAATAAATGAGGGAATAGGGATGGCTCATTATTTTATTGCAATTCAACTGCCGAAGAGGCTACAAGCATATTTCACAAGCTGGCAAAATGAACTACAGAAGAAATTAGTGTATAAGCAATGGACACATCAGAAGGACTTGCATATCACACTACAATTTTTAGGTGAAGTGGACGATAATAGAATAAGGCAATTAACAAAAGCATTAGAGGAGATTGAACGTATATCTTCATTCGATATTGAGGTCGGTGGAGTTGGGGTATTTGGTAATCCGAATAAGCCACGTGTACTGTGGGCAGGGGTTAACAAGACAAATGCATTGGCACAGCTTCAAAGATACGTTGAATCGTGTACAATGACTGTCGGTTTTCCGAAAGAAACACGAGCGTATACCCCGCATATCACATTGGCAAAAAAATGGGACGGAACGGATAATCTAGGCAAAGATACCTTGAAAGATCTAAAGAATACGTGGAATGAAACGTGGTCAATAAGTGTCGCAGAAATAGTGTTAATTCGTATTCATCCCAAGCAAACTCCAAAATATGAAGTTGTAAAACGGTACTGTTTGCAGTAACGAGCAGGGACGATCTTGTAAAATCAAAGGAGGTGGTAGCAATCGCGCAGTTAATTAAGCTTCAGGATTATCTATCACGTTATGAATGGGATGCTTATCGTTATCCAACACAATATATCAGACTAAAAAAAGATAATTGGAATAAGCTATATTATATTTGGGAGAATCCAGAAAACGGGGAGTCGATCACGGGAACAGATGAAGCAGCTGAGCAGAATCGAAATGAGCGATCCGTATTTTCGAAGTTAAGAACAAAATTTAAACGAGGTAAAGATCTGGTGGAGGAAACGAAGCCGAAACAAGAAAGCAATCAATACGCTGATTTACCTGAATCGGAAGAGGAACTGAAGCACTATTTTTTAGATAAGCTGTTTCAATTCCAAATGAAGTGGGCCACTTCCACCATTACACACACATCAATAGTAGATAGAGAATATTATCAAGATCCACTATTACGCTATTTGCTGCAACGTTTTCCAGATACGTATTTGGTAATGTATTTTCCTGTTTTTGAGATAAAAAACGCACCAGTTGAAACGGAAATAATCTTGATTAGTCCTATTGGTATCGAGATTATCTATTTTGTCGAAAAACAAACTAGTGCGGTTATTATGGCCTGGGATGAACGAACATGGTTGGTTGAAGAAGAGAAGAAGCAAACGAAAATTTTAAGTCCAATTATTGCTTTAAAGCGCACTGAAAAACTTATTCGCAGTATCTTGCAAACTTATTCCATTGATTTTCCGATAGAAAAGACAGTACTATCGCGAACAAATTCAATCGTTTTTGCAACAGAGCCATATCAAACGAAGCTGGTTGACCAATCAAAATATCCAGATTGGTTTCAAGAAAAGCGGAGGCTAACATCTCCTTTAAAAAGCTCACAGCTGAAGGTTATAGAGGCTCTGTTAAAGCATTGCAGTTCAACCTCCTTCAGACGTCCAGAATGGGAAGTGGATACGAGTCCAACAATGATTGTTGATTTGGAGGAATAGTATATGTATATATTTATTATTAATCCAAAAGCAGGCTCTGGTCGGGCTCTAAAAGTATTTTCTGATATTCAGAACAGTGCTGTTTACAGGCAGATGGATAGTCAGTATTTCTTCACTGAGTATGAAGGTCATGGAGAAGCTATTGCAAGAAAGATTAGTGCAGACCCAGAAGGGAAAACCATTATCGTCGTTGGTGGCGATGGGACGATTCATGAGGTTATGAATGGCTTAATATCGACCGAAATTCGAATAGCCTTTATACCGGCTGGATCCGGGAATGATTTTGCTAGAGGTTGTGGAATTAAAGGAAAGCCAGAAGAAATATTACGAAAAATTATTGAACATAATATGGTACGCCCATATTGGATTGGAAATTACACAGCAGACGGGTATGGAGTGCGTAAATTTGTCAACAGTATCGGCTTTGGTTTTGATGCTGCAATCGCACACGCTGCAAATCAATCAAGTTATCGAAGGTTTTTGAACGCGCTTGGACTTGGAACGCTTAGTTATGTAATAGCATTGATATATGTTTTAATGTATTATAAACCAATGTCCATGGAGCTTGAAATCGATAATGAAAAACGAATACTAAAGGATTGCTGGATGGTGACAATTGCAAATCATCCTTATTATGGCGGCGGGATGAAGATTATACCTACTGCAGTAATACAACCGAATGTATTCCCATTATTAATTATCCATTCCATTTCGAAATGGAAGGTGCTTGCATTGTTTATAACCGTCTTCCTTGGTATACATACACGATTTAAAGAAGTGGAGATACTAGAAGCAACGACATTGAAAATAACTGCGGAAACGAGCATCCCTTTTCAAACGGATGGACAAACGGGAAAATGTTCTTCCAGTTTGATATCGAAGCAAAAGGAAGCAGTACATATTACTGGAATTGATGAAGCGTGGGCAAAATAAATAAAATTTATAGAAAAAGTTATTTGTGTTTTAATGGAAATCACTATAAAATGTATTATTGAATGCTAATTTTGAAAGATGTGAACGAATTATGATCGAGTGGCTTGGACAAGTATTAGGTGTTGGATGGAAAATAACACCGGCGGGCGGACTTACTGGGGATGCATATGTTGCAGAAAAGGATAATAGAAGACTTTTTCTGAAACGTAATTCATCTCCATTTCTTGCTGTATTATCTGCTGAAGGAATCGTTCCCAAGCTTATTTGGACAAAACGATTAGAAAATGGCGATGTTATTACGGCGCAGGAATGGCTTGAAGGAAGAGCACTAAAATCATATGAAATGCAGCATCAGCGAGTAGCGGATATATTGTATAAAATCCATCATTCGTCTGAACTGTTGCATATGCTTATGCGGATGGGGAAAAAGCCTGTCACGTCGGATGATAGTTTTAGCTATGTAAAGCAGCTATTAACATCTTTGGGTCTAATGAAGCATCAAGAAATTCAAGAGGCGATGAAGCATCTTGCACAGTTACTCCCAAAAACACGGAATCAAAACCTTGTCGTCTGCCATTGCGATATTAATCATAATAATCTTATTCTTACCGAGGACAGTGATGTTTTTCTAGTGGATTGGGATAATGCGATGATTGCAGACCCTGTGACAGACTTTGGTATGCTGCTTAAATGGTACATTCCAAAAGAGAACTGGAATGACTGGTTGTATAAATATGGGATTACTCCAGATAAAAACCTATTTGAGCGCATGTACTGGTATTTGGTGCAGGATGCACTTCGGTTCTTATGCTGGCATGCCGAGCGTGAAGAACCAGAGAAAATGGCGGAACGGTTACGCGATTTGAAGGAATTGAATGAGCATATTCGCCAATTTATTCTAAAGTAGTATGCTGTAAGGCTTTAATCCATTCATCCATATTTTTTTTGTGTGCTGTAATGTGATCTGGCATGTTTTGTGCGGACACACCTTGTCTGCCATAATGATAAATTTCTGGTAAGAGACTTAGCAGTTGTTCATTTGAAATGCTATTGTTTCTTACCATTGATTCAACTAAACGAATAATCTGCTCGTATTCACTGACACTAGCGCAGCAGTCAGCTTGCTGTTCATCTAAAATATCGTATAATAATGTTAATTGATTGTTAACAGAAAGCGTCATTGTAATCACCTCAAGGTTAGTTTAGTCTGTTTCATTTTTTCTATACACAAAAGCGGAAGCGCCCGATTAGCGAAGTGCGGACTGGGCGTGGCTTTTCATATTTCTATACAAAAAGTAATAAAGCGAGGGTTTAGACAATGCGTCAACGACATAAACCGTGGGCGGATGATTTTTTGCAGGAAAATAGCCAGCTTATTGTTCCAAATGCAATGGAGCATAAGGGGAAATGGCAACAACTCTTTAATAACGATCATCCGATTCACATTGAAGTGGGAACTGGTAAAGGCCAGTACATTGTAGGGATGGCTAAGCAGCATCCAGATATTAATTTTATTGGGATTGAAGTAGTGAAGAGTATTATTGTAACAGCGGGTCAGAAAGCGTTAGATGCAGAAGTGGATAATTTATTGCTATTAAATGTAGATGCTGCTGATTTACGAGAGATTTTTGCTGAAAATGAAATTGCAACGATTTATTTAAATTTCTCTGATCCATGGCCGAAAAATCGCCATGAGAAGAGAAGATTAACATATCATACATTTTTAGAGCAGTATAAAGAGATTCTTGATTCAACTGGCAAGGTTATTTTTAAAACAGATAATCGTGGTTTATTTGAATATTCCTTAGTCAGCTTCAATGCTTTTGGAATGAAGCTGGAAGAAGTGAACTTAGATCTTCATGCAATAAATGATCCATTGAATATCATGACAGAATATGAGGAAAAGTTCTCTTCGAAGGGACAAGTTATCTATCGCAGTAAAGCAAGCTTTTAATATACGAAAAAGGTCATCGCATGATATGGTGTGATGATTTTTTTGTTGTAATAATAGTAAGGAAATTAAGGCGAATTGTTTGCGTCGAATTGGAAGAAGGTTATCACTGTTCTCGTCGGTACGAGATTACAAACTCAGGTGGAAGGAATGGTATAACTGTTCGAGAAAACCAAACTATAGAGGTTACGGTTGAATGGGACGATAAAAGGGAGGTTTTTGAGTTAGTGGCAAAGGACTAAAAAATAGCTTGACATATTAGGCCTTTTCTTGCAATAATAGGTTTAACAATAAAATGAATTACCTTTAAATCAGTCCTGTGAGGCTGGTAAGGATGAGACGGATATGGATGCACAACTAGTGGCGGGCTAGGCCTGCTATCATGTGCTGCTAAAGCAAACACCTTACCAGTTCTTTTTGGCAAGGTGTTTTTTTATGTGAAAACACTGGAATTTTAAAAGGTAAACAGAGGAGAGAAAGAAATGAAACAGCGGGAGATACAAGTTGATGAACGGTTACCTTTATTACAAAGTTTGCCACTTAGTTTTCAGCACTTATTCGCAATGTTCGGTTCAACTGTATTAGTACCAATTTTATTTGGAGTCGATCCAGCAACAATCTTACTCATGAATGGAGTTGGGACATTACTATACATTTTGATTACAAAAGGAAAAATCCCGGCTTATTTAGGCTCTAGCTTTGCCTTTATTTCGCCAGTAACAGCAGTATTAACTGTTGGGGGAGGCTATGGAGCGGCACTAGGCGGATTCTTTGTTGTAGGGTTCGTGCTGGTTCTAGTCGGTATTATCGTGAAATATGCGGGTACTTCCTGGATTGATGTTATTTTTCCCCCGGCAGCAATGGGGGCTATCGTTGCGGTAATTGGATTAGAGCTGGTTCCAGTAGCAGCGGATATGGCTGGTCTATTACCGTCAGAAGGTGCAACAGATACGGCGGTTAACGTAACGGTTTCATTGCTGACACTAGGAGCGACCATAATTTATTGGGTAACAATGCGTGGTTTCTTGAAAATAATTCCGATTTTACTTGGAATTATAACTGGTTATATTATCGCAACACTATTCGGTATTGTTGACTATACAGCTGTAAAGGAAGCTGCATGGATTCAGATGCCTACGTACTACCAAATTGAGTTTAATTGGTCTGATATCTTAATTATTCTGCCGGCAGCGCTTGTACTTATACCCGAGCACATAGGTCATCTAGTTGTGACTGGAAATATTGTTGATAAAGATTTAACAAAGGATCCTGGCTTGGACCGCTCTTTATTCGGTAATGGTATTTCTACAATGCTCTCCAGTTTCTTTGGTTCCACTCCGAATACAACGTATGGTGAAAATATAGGGGTACTCGCGATTACTCGTGTCTATTCGACTTGGATAATTGGAGGGGCAGCAATCATTGCGGTAATTCTATCCTTCTGTGGAAAGCTCGCTGCACTTATTTCCTCGATTCCGACACCAGTAATGGGTGGGATTTCCTTGCTTCTTTTCGGAATCATCGCGGTTAGCGGACTTCGGATGTTAGTAGAACAGCAGGTTGATTATAATAACTCGCAAAATTTGATTCTGACTTGTGTTGTCCTAGCAATCGGAATTAGTGGTGCGTCAATTACAATCGGAACAGTAGCGTTAACAGGTATGGGTCTAGCGACAGTTGTAGCAATTGTGATCAGCTTACTGTTTAAATTGTTCAATACGCTTAAGTTATCAAATGAATAAATAGACATATTAAAGCTCTGCAGGAGACGATGAACTGCAGAGCTTTAATTTTCTGAGAATTGAGGAATGATATGGAACTTACTGGACCCCTGGTTTACCTGGTCTTGTAAGGTGGCGTTTATTTGTCCATAATCGATTATGATTCGTGTTTTCGGGAAATGTGTCTCCTGCATTTAATTCGACCTTCTGAGGGTCATTGACATTCCCACCAGTTTCGCCAATTTCGATATAAACCCCGTTATTCGGTGCTTTTTGTCCAGCTCGAAACTGTCTGCTTTCACCCATTTCTATACTCACCCCTTGATTTTTGTTTTTCTTATTATGATTATCTGCGGTTGCTTCATACATGGCAATATAAGGATAGACAATGTAAAGAAAAAGTGTGGATCCATTTGATGGACACACACTTACTAATTAAATCAGCTTAATAGGTCAATTAATTCGATTTTGGGGTTTTTATCTTGAAACCAATTTAATGAGAATTCGTTTCGGAATAAAACGAGTGGATTGCCGTGACGGTCTTTAACAAGTAAATTCCCGCTATCAAATAAAGATTCATCAACCTGATCTTCTTTTAACCAGCGGGGAATTCGCTCCCCAATTGATTCAAATAAAACCTCTGCATTATATTCATTTTGCATTCGATATTTAAATACGTCATATTGTAGCTCGCCTACAGCTCCTAAAATAAAGGAATCGGTAAGCCGGTCGCGGAATAATTGAATAGCTCCTTCTTGAACGAGCTGTTCGATTCCTTTTCTAAATTGCTTCGATTTCATAACGTTTTTTGCAGCCACTTTTTTAAATAATTCTGGAGGGAATACTGGCAGTTCGTCGTACTCGATTGTTTCCTTGCCAGCTATTAATGTATCACCGATTTGATAAGCATTTGGATCGTAAATGCCAATAATATCGCCCGCATATGCTTCCTCAACAGTTTCTCTAGTTGAAGCAACCATTTGTTGAGATTGGGAAAGTTTGAATATTTTCCCTGTTCGTGATAATTTGACGCTCATCCCACGTTCGAACTTCCCGGAGCAAACTCTTAAAAATGCAATTCGATCACGGTGAGCAGGATTCATGTTGGCTTGGATTTTGAAAATAAATCCAGAAAAATCTTCATGGTCTGGTTGGACAATTCCCTCTGTTGTCTTTCTAGGTGTTGGTGTTGGTGCCATCGAGATAAATGTATTGAAAAAGAGCTCGACACCAAATGGAGCAAGGGCGCTACCGAAAAAGACAGGTGTTTGCTCACCTTTCATGATTGCATCAAGTGAAAATTGATCGCCTGCTTCAGCGACTAATTCCAGCTCATCCTTGGCTGCTTCGTACGTCGGGTTCCTTGTCAGCTCCTTATGCTCGACATTATCTAATTCAGCATATGGAATATAGGTTTCTTCTTCATTGGTATGGTGCTTCACAAATTGCTTACCATAACGATCGAATATGCCAAGGAATTGTTTGCCCATTCCAACTGGCCAATTCATTGGATATGTTTCAATTTCAAGCACCTGCTCAATTTCCTCTAATAACTCAAGTGGTTCTTTACCTTCACGGTCTAATTTATTTATAAACGTAAATATAGGAATACCGCGCATACGGCATACTTTAAACAGCTTGATTGTTTGGGGCTCGATTCCTTTAGTGGAATCAATAATCATCACAACACTATCGACAGCTGTTAATGTGCGGTACGTATCTTCACTAAAATCCTCATGTCCAGGAGTATCGAGAATATTCACGTGATAGCCTTCATAGAAAAAGTTCATTACACTGGAGGTAACGGAAATCCCACGTTGTTTCTCGATCTCCATCCAGTCTGATGTTGCAAATTTCCCTGATTTTTTCCCTTTTACGGTACCAGCTGAACGAATCAGATTCCCATATAATAGCAGCTTTTCTGTCATTGTTGTTTTTCCTGCATCGGGATGCGAAATAATCGCAAATGTTTTTCGTTTTTTTACTTCTTCATGTATTGCCATTCCAATAATCCCTTCTGTTCTTAAAGATTCTTTTATCATACTATATGAAAGAGGTGCCTGTCACTGTTTGATTTTTAGCGATCGATGCAGCTTGAGTTTGATTAATTGCCGTTTACTTGTAAAATGCTGATAGTCCTTCTAAAGCTCATAATTATGGAGGGGAAAGATGATTGTTCTCTATTATAAGTGCAAAAAAAGAAGCCGCGTGTGTCGCGCTGCTTCTCGGATAACGTGTTATAAAATAAGTAAATAATATATTGTCACAGGTAAATAAATATGCTATACTAACTTAGTTATTAAATATCATTTTGTGATATCATAACTATCCAACTATATTATATCAAACAATTTCTGCTGTTGTCAACTAAAAAATGAAATTTATTGAGAGAGGGATGGATGCAATGAGTCACGATACTGAAAATCGCCAATATGAACAGCGTCGGGTTGAGAAGGTAGTAGAAGTGATCAACAATAAAGAAGAAAATCTTGAGGCACGATCTGCAGGATTAAAACAAAGCGTTGTTGAGCTGCGTAAAACATTTTGGGATGATGTAACGGTTAATCTTGAAGAAATGGATGATATCATAGAAACGCAGGAAAGTATTAAGCAGCAAGCTGCAATATTATCCCAGAAAGAGCAATTCCACGGGAAAATAAGTGCAGAAATACAAACATTACAAAGACTCAGGAACGCTCCTTATTTTGGGCGATTTGATTTTATTGAAGAGCCAGGAACTGAGAAAGAGTCGCTTTATATAGGAATAGCCTCGTTGATGGATCAAGATGAAGAGGACTTTCTTGTGTATGATTGGCGTGCACCGATCTCGAGTCTATACTACGATTTCTCTCCAGGACCAGCCCATTATCAAACATTGGATAGCACTATATCTGGTGAAATGACATTGAAACGGCAATTCATTATAAAACAAGGTGTCATTGAGGGGATGTTTGATACAGGCATTACAATCGGTGATGAGCTACTTCAGCAAGCGTTGGGGAATAATGCGAGTACGTCTATGAAAAACATTGTAGCAACAATACAGAAAGAACAAAATAAAATTATTCGAAATGAGCGTAGTAAGCTTTTAATCGTTCAAGGGGTAGCAGGAAGCGGAAAGACGTCTGCAGCTTTACAGCGAATTGCATATTTAATGTATCGCTACCGCGAGGAGTTACATGCAGATAATATTGTATTATTTTCACCGAATCCGTTATTTAGCAGTTATATTTCCAATGTGCTTCCTGAGTTAGGCGAAACGAATGTTAGACAAATGACGTTTTTGGATTACTTAAAAAATGGAATTGGCGGCAACCTTACAATTGAATCACCGTTTGAGCAGATGGAATATGTATTAACGCAAACAGAGAGTGAACATTATCCTATTCGAATGAAGAATATGGATTATTTATCGACCATTGATTTTATGCAGTTAATTGATGCTTTTACTTCGGATCTGAATGGTAGCGGTATTCAATTTAAACCTATTAAATTTCGTGGAAGAACACTCATCGATCAGGGGCAAATCGGAGAATATTTTTATTCCTTGGATAAAGAGATAGCAATCCCAAATAAGATGGAAATGGTATCGAAATGGTTGCTGCAGGAACTAAGTAAATATCAGCAGCAGGAAATTGCTGAGGACTGGGTAATGGAGCAAATCGAATTGCTGGATAAAGAGGATTATATGCGTGCATATCAGCGAGCAGAAGAAAAGATGCAATCGAGTACAGTTCAAGATGAAGAGAAAATATTAAGAAGATATATGGTGAAGCGTTTTTTTCAACCGCTGAAAAAACGTGTGAAGCAGTTCGCGTTTGTAAATATATTAGCCACTTATCAACAGTTGTTTACTGAATGGAATACAAAAGAGCTACCAAACAATTGGCAGGATATCCGTGCCCAAATTGCAACGGATTTATCTCAGAAGTTTCTAACGTGGGAGAATGCTACACCATATCTCTATTTTAAAGGGAGATTGCTAGGGGACAGTGCCGATCGTTCTGTCCGGCAGTTGATTATCGATGAAGCACAGGATTACTCTGCCTTTCAATTTGCCTATATTAAGCATCTTTTTCCTTATACGAGAATGACACTATTAGGAGACGTTAATCAAGCTATTTATACGCATGTTGCGAAAGAAAACCCGCTCATACCAGTGGAGCATGTAGAAAGCCATGAACGAATTACACTGACAAAAAGCTATCGTTCAACAAAACAAATTGTTGATTTTACAACGTATTTTGCACCTGGCCATGAACCAATTGAACCGTTTAATCGTGAAGGAAGTAAGCCAGAACTGATCAACCTGCAAAATGAAAATGAATGGATGACAACTGTATTGACGTGTGTGGAGGAGCAATTGAAGAAGGGGAACGAGACAATTGCATTAATATGTAAGACATTAGAGGAAAGTGAACAGATTTATCATTTATTACAAGATAAGCTACCCATCCATTTGGTAAATGAAGAAACCTATACATTTGAAAAAGGTGTGCTTGTTTTGCCAATCTATTTGGCGAAGGGAATTGAATTTGATGCTGTCATCATACCTGATGCATCAGCAGATCACTATTCATTGGAATCGGATAAATCCTTATTTTATACTGCCTGTACAAGGGCAATGCATGCTTTGACAATACTCTGTCGACAAGAGATATCTCCTTTTATCAAACTTGTTCCGAAAGAGTTGTATGATGTGAAGGAATAAAGGGAATCGCGCTGTTCGTCGCATAACGAATAGTGCGGCTATTCCTTGTTTCGATAGTATAATGGATGAAACTCTTTTCCTATTGTGCTATATTAAACAATTGAGGAACGAGGATTCAGTAATACAGATAGAAGCCCTTAGGAAGAGGAGAGAAAGACCTTGGTCTTATATACAGTAAAAAAGGCATTGAATAACAATGTGTTGATTGCAAGTGATGACGAGGGGCAGGAAGTAGTTTTAATTGGGAAAGGTATCGGATTTAACCGGAAAAAGAATGATACAATTACGGAGGATGCGATTGAAAAGCTATTTGTATTAAGAAATGAAAGGGAACAAGCAAATTATATTAAGCTTTTGCCTCAGGTGGATGAAGCGGTATTAAAAACGATTATTGAATCAATTAATATCATTCAAGCAAGATCAAATACACCTTTACATGAAAAGGTGCATGTTGCACTCACGGACCACACCGCATTTGCAATTACGCGTTTATTAAAAGGAATGGCGATTAAAAATCCGTTTTTAAAAGAAACAAAAGCGCTTTATCCTGCAGAATATGAAATTGCCGCTGATGTTGTTGATTATATTAATCAATCGCTGCAGGTCGAACTGCCAGAAGGGGAAATTGGTTTTATTGCATTGCATATTCATAGTGCAATTACAGATAAAGCAATTGCTGATTTAAATAAATATTCTCAGCTTGTGACGAAACTGATTAATGTGATTGAAGACCAATTAGAAATACAGATTGATAGAGAAAGCATTCATTACCTACGTCTTGTAAGGCATTTGCGTTATACAATTGAACGAATAACTAACAATGAGTTTATTGAGGAACCAGAAAAAATAGCAAACCTCTTGAAAACGGAATATCCAGTATGCTATAATCTTGCATGGAAGCTAATTAAAATTATGCAACAAACACTAAATACTTCTGTTTACGATGGAGAAGTTGTTTACTTAACGATGCATCTCCAGCGGCTAAACAATAAAATAGATTAATGCTATCTTACGTGTTACTGATTCGATCAGGCATGAGTTGAGATAATCACATGAATAAATGACAAGGGTTACAAGCTCCTTGCCATTCGTTTATCGTGATCTCTACTCATGTCTTTTTTGTTCTTCAAAAGTGTTTGTTGGATAGTAAAAATTGGAGGAGGATAACAATGTTTAAAAAGGCTTTTGGTGTGTTGCAGAAAGTCGGAAAAGCGTTAATGCTGCCGGTAGCATTGCTACCAGCTGCTGGTCTTTTGCTTGGGATAGGTAATGCAATGCAGCAGGATACCATGCTAAATTACCTTCCGTTTCTAAGCGCTGATTGGATTCAATTAGTCGCTTTAGTTATGGAAGATGCCGGAAATATTATTTTCGCGAATCTCGCACTTATCTTTGCAGTTGGTGTTGCAATCGGACTTGCTGGTGATGGAGCAGCTGCTTTGGCAGCAATTGTTGGTTACCTTGTCTTAAATCAAGTAATGGGATCGTGGTTGGCAGTTACGCCAGAAATGATTGAAAGTGACCCAGGATTTGCGGCGGTGCTAGGAATACCTACGCTGCAAACAGGAGTTTTTGGTGGTATTGTCGTCGGGTTAATCGCGGCGTTTTGTTATAATCGCTATCATGATATTGAAATGCCATCATTCCTTGGCTTCTTTGCAGGGAAGCGGTTTGTGCCAATAATGACAGCGGCAGTATCCTTTGTTGCAGGCTTAGTACTATTATTCATCTGGCCGCCTGTACAAGAGGCAATGAACAGCGCATCTTACTGGTTAATTGAAGAAGGTACGTATTTAGCGGTATTTTTCTTTGGTTTTATTAAACGTTTATTAATTCCATTTGGATTGCATCATATTTTCCATGCACCATTCTGGTATGAGTTTGGTGCATATACAACAGCTGCAGGAGAAATTGTCCGTGGTGATATGACGATTTTCTTTGCGCAGTTAAGAGATGGTGTGGAAATTACTGCTGGTAATTTCATGGCTGGTGAATTCCCAATTATGATGTTCGGTCTGCCGGCAGCAGCGCTTGCAATGTACCACGCTGCACGTCCAGAAAGGAAAAAGTTAGTGGCAGGTCTTCTTGCATCTGGTGCATTAACATCGTTCTTAACCGGTATTACTGAACCACTTGAGTTCTCGTTCATGTTTGTATCACCACTGTTATTCGTACTGCATGCATTCTTAGATGGGTTATCATTTGTACTCATGACATTTTTAGGTGTTAATATCGGTTATACGTTCTCAGGTGGAGCCATTGACTTTGCGTTATTTGGTATTTTACCTGGACAAGAGCCATGGTGGCTCGCGATATTAGCTGGTCTTGTGTTTGCCGTTATTTATTACGTCTTATTCCGTTTCTTCATTAAAAAATTCAATCTAATGACTCCAGGTCGTGAAAAGGTTGAGGAGCAGGACGAAAGTGAAGCAGCAGATGCTGGTGAACTTGCTTATAATGTATTGGAAGCGATGGGCGGACAAGAAAACATTACGCATTTAGATGCATGTATTACGCGTTTGCGTGTCTCTGTAGGCAGTGTAGCGAATGTTGATAAAGGTAAATTGAAAAAGTTGGGAGCTGCTGGTGTACTTGAAGTAGGTGATAATATTCAAGCAATATTTGGACCACGATCTGATATCATTAAAAGTCAAATGCAGGATATAATATCAGGAAAAACACCACGTCCTGTAAAAGTCGAAGAAAATAAAGCTAGTGAGGCAGCTGTAAAAACTGACTTCGATGAAAGAATTGTCTCACCAATGAAAGGCGAAATCATTTCCATCACAGAAGTACCGGATGAAGTTTTTTCTGGAAAAATGATGGGTGATGGTTTTGCGATTGTTCCAGAAGAAGGTACTGTTGTTTCACCAGTAAACGGTAAAATCATGACTGTATTTCCTACGAAGCATGCAATCGGCATTCTATCCGATGGTGGAAAAGAAATTCTGATTCATGTAGGTCTTGATACGGTCAATCTACAAGGTGAAGGGTTTGAAACGCTCGTTGGTGAAGGAGATATTGTCGAAGCTGGACAAGCTATATTAAAAGCAGACCTTGACGTTATTGGCAGAAAGGCAAAATCCATTGTAACACCGATTGTATTTACAAGTGTTCCTGATGGACAAGCGATAGCAGTTCCGGAAAAAGCAAATGTAAAAGCTGGAGATACGATTGCTTAATATGAAATATAACCCCCTTGCTACTACGTTAAAATGTAGCTAGGGGGTTTTTGCATGATGAAGCGATTGCTATGCCATTAGGATCTAATTCAATGAGTTTGAAAAGTAAGTGCAATTGAAAGCCCGAAAACCAGCAAATTTAAGTTTATTGGTCACTTATAGATGTGATGAAAGCCCAAAAAGCAGTAAATCTAAGTTTATTGGTCACTCATAGGTGTGATGAAAGCCCAAAAAGCAGTAAATCTAAGTTTATTGGTCACTCATAGATGAGATGAAAGCCCAAAAAGCAGTAAATCTCAGAATATCGGTCACTCATAGATGTGATGAAAGCCCAAAAAGCAGTAAATCTAAGTTTATTGGTCACTCATAGATGTGATGAAAGCCCAAAAAGCAGTAAATCTAAGTTTATTGGTCACTCATAGATGTGATGAAAGCCTAAAAAGCAGTAAATCTAAGTTTATTGGTCACTCATAGGTGTGATGAAAGCCCAAAAAGCAGTAAATCTAAGTTTATTGGTCACTCATAGATGTGATGAAAGCCCGAAAAGCAGTAAATCTCAGAATATCGGTCACTCATCGGAAGAATGAACACCTCAACAGCAGAAAACCCCAGCAGTTTAGTCACTTAATAAAAATAACAGCATCTTATTAATCACAATAGTCAAGAAAAATACAATTCCAATGCCGCTTTTTCCGATGGTGTGCAGGGAAAGTGCAGCTAAGACGAATATAGTAAACTGAAGTATAAGCTTTATTGAAAAAGGAAGTTTAATTGCTGCTTTTGGGGAAAGGTTCAATCCCCAGAACGTTGCGATGAAGGAGGGAATTCCGATACCAAATAAAATTTAAAAATAGGGGCTTCATAAGTTGGAAGCCCAAAATGGAAAAGGCAACAAGCGCAAATAATTCCAATAAAAATAGAATACTTTATAAAACATATGGCATGATGGTCATTGACGCAACTCCTCATATATGAAATTTTTAAGGAGGCAACGATCAACTATTTAACCTTAGCTTTCTTTCCATTTTGCTCACGTAAGTTTTCAGTTGATCGGCAGGATATAAAACGGAATCACCATGACATACTTCTAACCGTTCTGGCTGTAATTGCTCTAGAATTGTGCTGCTTTTTACGGCTTCATGCATATCACCTGTAAAAAGAGCCATTGGTTGTTGAATCATTCCACGCTTTGATGTAAAAAGATCCCCAGCCAATAATACATTATCTGCTTCGTGATAATAGACGACCCAATGCGAGATGCTCGTCTTTTATTGAGGTTCCCATCATATATATAAAACGGGGGTGAGGCGTTGGCAAAGCAGATTTTTTCGATTCTGTTAGTTGCTGCAACGTATATTGGCACGATTGTTGGAGCGGGGTTTGCAACGGGGAAGGAAATTGTTACATTTTTTAGTGTGCACGGTACATTTGGAGCAATCGGGATTGTTATCACGGGCTTTTTATTTATCTTTGTCGGCACGAAAATTATGATTATATCTGCTCGCATTGGGGCTTACTCGTATCAGGATTTAAATGTATATTTATTTGGTTCAAAAGGCGGCAAGTTCGTTAATATATTTATGTTTATTGTTGTCATTTGCGTCACCTCGGTTATGCTTTCGGGAGCTGGAGCGGTTTTCCACGAACAGCTTGGTCTTTCTTTCCAATTCGGAATTATAATAACGATTATTCTTTGTTATATTGTCGTGTTAAAAGGAATGAGGGGTATTTTTGCAATTAATTCCTATATTGTTCCACTAATGATTTTATTTAGTCTGTTTGTATTTATCTCTATTTTTAGTGGGAAAACAGATGGTCTGGTTGGACAAGTGATGGCAATCCTTCATTCAGAAAGCTGGGAGTGGATTATTTCACCACTAACTTATTCTTCGTTTAATTTAATGACAGCACTTGTTGTGCTTGTGCCTTTAGGGAATGAGATTCGAGATGAGCGTATTTTAAAATGGGGCGGATTTTTAGGTGGATTCGGTCTATTTCTCATATTAATCATGAGTCATTTTTCATTGTCTGCTTTTCCAGCGACATTCTCATATGATATTCCGATGGCGGAAATCGTTAAGTTATTTGGGACTGTGCTTCATGTCTTTTTTCTGCTCATTATTTTTGGGGAGATATTTAATACCGTTGTTGGGAATGTCTTCGGAATCACGCGGCAATTAAAGGCAGCATTTGGTCTGCGTTATCAGCATGCGGTCTTACTTATTCTGTTTGTTATTTTTGTTATAAGCCAAGCGGGTTATGGGAAATTACTGACCGTTCTCTATCCGTTATTTGGCTATCTGGGATTGTTTATGCTCTTTTTATTGATTGTTAAGCGGATGCCGGAGAAGTGAAATCCTTAATTAATTGATGCGAGCAGGGATGAAGTCCAGGAGGCGAGTCCCTGCTTTATTTCTAGATGATTTTACAAAAATAATTCCATATCATAGATGGGGAGGGGACGTATTAGCATTCATTCCATGGATTGCTGTAACCTTTGGAGTTTCTCTAACAAATCGTTATACGTTTTCTTACCTAATTCATGTTCCGCCTTTTCTTGCAATTCTAACCAAATGGGAGTTGCTTCTTCTATTTTGCTAAGTCCCATTTCGGTTATCGAAACGAATTTAGTTCTTGAATCATTTTTATCTCTTGTAATGTTTACATATCCATCTTTCTTTAATATGTTCACATTACGAGTAATGGTAGATTGGTCAAGCAACATGATGTCTCCCAGCTTGCTAATGGAAATTTCTCGATGGCGAGCGATGTTTACTAGCATATAGTATTGCGTGATTTTTAAACCAGTCGATGCCATTTGCTTTTCATAAACTTGTGTAACGATTCGCGCTGCCTTTCTAATATTGGCACAAGCGCAGGTCTGAATAATAAAATCCAACTCATTGTCTAGATTTTTCATAAAGTAGATCTCCTTTCAATCTGTAAATTAAAAATAGGTATCAATAATTAACTGAAAATTAATTCTTGACAGATAATGCAATTATTAATACCATTATATATGTATATACATTAATTTCAATGGTAATCGAACTTTAATTTTTTATTAATATATGTATATACATATATTGAATTCTTAGAAGGAGAATGTTTATGACATTACAAGAACAAATAATAGGAGTATGGTCACTTATTTCCTATCAGTCCAAAGATAAGGAGGGGAATATCATATACCCACTGGGAAAAGATGCGACAGGATTTCTTATGTATCATCCAGAAGGTTACATGTCGGCGCAGCTGATGCGACAAAGACGCCCGGCATATGTATCAGGTGATTCACATAAAGGAACGAAGGATGAAATGGCTGAGGCTGCGTTAGGGTACATGTCCTATGCAGGGAAATATGAGGTGATCGAAGAAACAAATACGTTAACCCATCATATGGAAGTAAGTATGGATCCGACTTGGCTCGGACAACAGCAGCCGCGTATTGCTTCAATTGAAGGAGATATTCTTAGAATTCGCAACGGTTTAAATCCAAACCAAAAGCTTATTTGGAAGCGCATTCCATAGTATTTTATTCCGAACATAGCACAGAAGACATTTAAAAGGGGTTGATAATGGCAAAAGGGTGAAGCTATATCGAGCCTATTAGAGGTGTAGATAAACAATTCAATTCATAGGGTTATGCTGGAAAAGTTAATATAAAACTATTCGTATTCAAAAATATACGCTTATAGGGAGGGGATTAGTTTGGCTAAACAAACACTTTTTCTGGAGGATTTAAAAGTAGGTGATGTGTTTATCAGTGAAACGTATGAATTAAGTACAGATAAAATAAAAGCATTTGCGCACGAGTTTGATCCACAAGTTTTCCATTGTGATGAAATTCTGGCAAAAGATACTTTTTTTAAGGGTTTAGCTGCGAGTGGTTGGCACACTGCTTCGATTACGATGAGTTTATTGACAAAAAGCCTGCCTTTTGCGCATGGAGTTATTGGAGCAGGAGGAGAAATCAAATGGCCACGTCCTACTCGCTCAACTGATGTTCTACATGTGAAAAGCACCATTAAAGAAATCAAACCTTCTAAAACGAAACCGAACCAAGCTCTTTTATTTGTGGAATGTGAAACGATAAATCAACATAATGAGGTTTGTCAACATTTAGTTGCTAAACTTTTAAGTTTTCGTAGGGGAAGATAAAAGTGCACATAATGCGCTGATTATGTGCACTTTTATGTTGAAGTGAGTAAAACCTTATCTCCCGCTCAACTGCATAATCGTCATATCATCCATCGGTGGGTTATGGAGTCCTGCACGCACGTCACGGTAATAACGCTGTAATGGATTTTGTTTCGATAAGCTGCGTGCACCGACAACTCGCATTGCCAAATCAACAATATGAATCGCCTTATTTACGACAGATAATTTAACTGCACCAAGCTCAGGTCCCATCGTTTGTCGGATTGTATCTCCATTTTCATCCCATTTTCTTGCAACAGAATAAAGGAAATGCTCCGATTCTAATACAGCAAGCTCCATTTCGCCTAATTTTTGCTTTATATTTGGTAAATCAGCGATTGTTCCTGTAATACTATTAGGCGAGTAAGTTGTTGCAAACTGAACTGCATAAGCTTGTGCGGCCCGTGCTATTCCAAGATAACATGCAGGAATATGTAATAGCCAACCAGCGGGCTTTTTTCGACCTGGTTTGATTCGTTCCACAAGGTCATCAGCATCTACATGAACGTTTTCTAAGACTAAGTCATGGCTTCCACTTCCGCGCATTGCGATTGAGTCCCATGTTTCATCAACACGCACACCTTGTTTATCATGTTTTATCAAGAAATTCCCAACTTGATCTTCACTATCAATGGAAGCACTGACTATAAAATAATCAAGAATGGGTGAGAGTGTCGTGAAGGTTTTTCTTCCATTTACAATCCAGCCACCTGTTGTTTTCGTTGCGAAGGTTTCCGGTTTGCCACCGCGCGTTGGGCTTCCGGTTGCCGGCTCAGAAGCGGCGTTATTTAATAATGCGCCATGTTTAACGACATCTCTAGCAACAGTTGCGTAGCGTCCTTCAGGCCAACGTTCATTTTCACCGAGATGCTTGACAATGCCCATATGCCAGCCGATTGAAAGTGCTGTTGAGCCGTCAGCCTGGGCAATGACTTCTTGATGCTGCAGCATTTCAGTTAGCGATATTTCCATTCCGCCAAATTGCTTTGGAACTGTTAAAGCAGGATAATCAACTGCTTTTAAGTCTTCAAAATTTTCATGAGGAAATGTCCCGTTTTCATCATGCACCTGGGCGCGAACTTTGAAAGGTTCAACTGTTTTTTTTAACAGTTCTATTCGTTCTGACATAGTATTTAATGTTGTAAGCTTCATTTGTGATCCTCCTGTACATAAAAGAATTGGTTTCTAAATCTTATAAAACAGATTGGATTAATATATCTATTATTTCATTCCTTCTTAAAAAAGTAAATTGAAGTTGTTAGTTAAGAAAATATCAATTTTGGAGTATACTCTTAGTATCCCCTAAAAATGTCGTAATGAAAGCTGACAGGTAATAGGGAAGCAGCATGTGTCTAACGGAGGTGATTGGGTTGGATCCTTTAGAGGTTATGTTAAATCTGAAGCAGGTAATACCATATTACCAACCGGTTATCAGTGCGGATACGCAATTGATTGTTGGTTATGAAGTACTTCCATTATTTAAAGAAGAAAACGGCAATCTAAAGCAGTTGGACTGGTTTTTTGATGACGGTTCAATCCCTGGAGATTTCCACTTTGAACTGAATAATGATGTTCAACAAAAGGCATTGCATACGTTTATGGAAAGTGATCAGTCAATGAATCTGACATTTTATTATAATGCTAGACTATTAATGAAAGATGATGGAGAATCATTGCTAACTCTTTTACAATCTAGTGCCCAAAAAGGACTGGATTTGCATAAAATTATCATAGAAATAAAGGAGGCTTCAATCACGGAGCAAAGCAATGATTTAAGAAAGCTCATCAAATATATGAAGACGCTTGGTATTCGGATTGCCATTGATGTTGAACAACGAAATGCTAGTTTAGAACGTTTAGTTCAATTAGAACCAAACATTGTAAAAGTAGATGCTGGATTTTTAGATGATGACCTATTACCGCAGCTATATGGCGATGTCCATCATTCGTTATCGATGCTTTCTCGTAAAATTGGAGCAGCACTCCTGTTTAAGGGAATCACTACATATAGTCAATTAAACTACGCATGGCGTCATGGTGGGCATTATTACCAGGGAAGTTATCTAAAACAGCCACAATCTAATTTTGTCGAAGCAGATTGTTCTCAAGAAAAGATTAAAACAGACTTTCAACGGTTTGTATTATTTGAACGTAAAAAAATGAAAGCCCAGCTTGAATTAACCAATTGGATTAATGAGCAATTTAAAATGATGTTGCCATCTGTAAAATCAGATGATTCTTATGATGATATTATCCTGAAAATTGGTGAGGCATGCACGAACTTTGCTTTTCGTATCTATATTTGTAATGAGGAAGGGATTCAACTGTCATCAAATGCAGAGAAAAATGCTATAGGAGAGTGGGAACTGCATTATGAAGGTAGGAATAAAAACTGGAGCTGGCGCCCGTACTTTTTCGAAAATGTGATGCGTATGAATGTCGAGAAAAAAGGGCTCTTATCTGACTTATACACAGATATTGAAAGAGATGAACGCATTAGAACCTATTCGTTCCCGATTTCAGAAACGTTGTATGTATTTTTAGATATTCCATATGCTTATTTGTATGAACAAGAAGGTTTGCTATAATTAACTGTTTGAAAGTCCAAGAATGAATCATTGTTTGTATACTATGTAAAAAATCCATTTTGCAACAGCTTAGTCAAAGTCAAAATGGATTTTTTTTAATTGGTATATTGGCCGTTTATCCTTATGGTAAAATAGAATTTCTATTTAGACTTAGATAAGATTAATAAATTTCAAGAAAATAAAAAAGCTGATAAAAAATCAGCCTAAGGTAGTATCATATGGGATGATCTTGCATTTTTTAGTGTTGCGTGATCTTTCCTCGGATTTCTCCATTCGGGTATGATTTTGAATGGATGTTGACGTATGCTTTTCCAGCATTCATTAGATCAACTAAGTCTGAGATTGATTTATCTTTGAGTGGTCCAGTAAGATCAGCGGATGTTAGGAACCCCTCTAAAATAGTTTCTTGTTCTTCAAGACTGGCAGCTTCACTGGATAAAAAAGCGACGACAGGTCCATTAATATTTCTGCGTCCGACATGAATATGTGCTTGCGTCATATTGTTAATATTATTGGCAGCAAGTCGATAGCGGATTTCATTCCCATTTCTACTCACATGAAAGAGTGTTGTACCATCAGCATATGTCCGAACTGGTGGTGACTCTTGTGAGCCTGTTAATTCTGCAATATAAAAATAGTCATTATACATCAAGATTACCCTCCATTTATAGTTATCAATAAGCTCCATCCGGATTTGTGAAACGAAGGCATTTACTAAAGGAAGCTCGCGATCCAAAGTATGAGAATTCTTAAAAGCAGGAACTTATTAAAATCCCTTCAACGAATGCCACGTTTTCTAATGTATTCTATTACCAAGAAGCAATTTTGCTTGTACGACTATCCCTATGTAAATGGTTTAGTATAATTTTGGCTAACACCTATAAGGAATAGGTGCGTTTTAAAAAGAGGAATAAAGGGAATATATGGTTCATGGCGTACCTAAAATAAATTTTAATAGGTATGGCATAATAGAGATGAAACTACATAAAAAGGAGCGAAAACATGGCGAATATTATTTTTACCTCACCTAGTAAGTATATTCAAGGGAAGAATGCATTAAAAGATATTGGACAGCATGTTAAGTCAATTGGCAAAAAGCCTTTAATCCTTTCAGATGAAACCGTTTGGAAAATAACAGGCTCCACAATAGAGAAGAGCTTGAAAGCAGATGATTTAGATTTTCATTACGTAGAATTTAATGGAGAAGCTTCATTAAATGAAGTAGAAAGAATTGTAAAAGATGGGAAGAACGAAGCAGTTGATAGCGTCATCGGAGTTGGCGGAGGAAAAACACTTGATACAGCGAAAGCAGTTGCTGATGGTCTGGCAGTGAGTGTTGTGATTGTTCCTACAACAGCATCAACTGATGCACCAACCAGTGCTTTATCTGTTATTTATAGTGATGAAGGTGTGTTCGAGTCCTATAAATTTTATGATAAAAATCCGGAGTTGGTACTCGTAGATACGAAAGTGGTTGCAGGTGCTCCACCACGACTATTTGCTTCTGGAATTGCGGATGCAATGGCAACATGGGTAGAGGCAAGAGCAACAATTAAAAGCAATGGAGATGCAATGGCAGGCGGCAAGACTAGTATTGCCGCACGAGCAATTGCTGAAGCCTGTGAAAAAACATTATTCGCTTATGGACAAGCAGCTTATAAAGCAGTGCAAAAGGGCCTGGTCACGAAGCATGTGGAAGCCGTTGTTGAAGCGAACACATTGCTATCCGGTCTTGGTTTTGAAAGTGGTGGACTAGCAGCTGCACACGCAATTCATAATGGTTTTACCGTACTCGAGGGTGATATTCACCATTTGACACATGGTGAGAAGGTAGCGTATGGAACATTAACGCAGCTCGTGTTAGAATTGCATTCACAAGATGAAATACTTAAATATATTGAATTTTATCGAGCGCTTGGATTACCTACAACATTAAAGGAAATGCATTTAGAAGAAGTATCCTACGAAGATTTGCGAAGAGTTGGAGAAGCAGCTACACAGGAGGGAGAAACAATGGGAAATCTTTCCCAGGATGTTACTCCAGATGATGTTGCTACGGCAATTCTCGCGGTGGATCAATTGAGTAAAACTAAATGAAATAAGAGAGTAAGGCGGTTACCAGCCTTACTCTCTATTACTTTCCTGAGGTTTTGAATCTGTTTCACGTTGTGGCTCGATATCCTGGTTTGGATCATTGTTTTTTTGCTTTTGCTCTAGCGAGTCATCGCTTTGTTTTTCTTTGTCTTGATTGGACATGTTATCACCTCGCTGACAAACTAGGATGTATTTCTATATAGTCCTGTAACCGTTGTAGCTCCATTTCAAACATGATTCGACCGAAACAAATTAAATTAGAATGCCGGAGTTTTTTAAGTCCTTACAAGCAGCTTCAATTTTAACGATTGAATCGGATTCAAGAGTATGCAGGTGAATTCCATTGGTTAGTGCAGATAAGTATGAAGCATCCGTGGACTGGATCTTTTTGATAAACTCGTCAGCTTCCTTTCGATTGCTGACCCGAATCGAAGCGGTTATGTCACCATATACAGGATGTTCTACAATAACGTCTTTGATCGTTACCCCATGGTCAACAATCAAGTATAGCTCTTCTTGTGTTTGGCTAGCATCATGCTTACAGGCAATTACTTGTTGCTTTTGATTATTTGTTTGCTCGTTAAGATAGAGATACCCTTGGCTTGTTGCGATAATCGGTTCGTTTTTCGCCTTTAATATCGACACATCCTGAACAATCACCTGTCTGGATACGTTGGTAAGTTTGGCGAAATCACTGCCACTTATTGGTTGATCCGATTGCTTTAGTTTTTGTATGATGAGCTGCTGTCTTTTTGCTGAAGGCATTTTTTCGTGCTGCATTTTATTGCCCTCCTTAAACATTTCTGTGACATTTAGTCCAATTACGTGTGATTTTGTAAGTAGTACTTGATAATATATTAATTCTATGTAAATATAGATGTCAAGACAGATGACTATTTATCTAGTAGCTGAACCTAGATTTGTCTCTAGAGGATTGCTAGTCTTTCTAGAAGTAAGCGTATTCTAATGTCTTTAATGTGAAAACAATCACAATCAGACTGACAACAAGTGAAGGAGTAACGATTATGAATCCAATCAAACTACGAAAAGCACTCGAAACATTTTTAATCGAAGATATTGGTGATCAAGATTTGACGAGCGATTCTATTTTCCCAAGGGAACAATTGGGAACAGGCTTGTTTATCGTGAAAGAAGCGGGAGTTCTTTCTGGACTCTCTATTATTAAGGAAACCTATCATTTACTGGATTCTGAAGTGGAGGTGGAGCTACATTTTAATGATGGTGATAAAATTGAAAAACAAACGGTGATTGCAAAAGTTTATGGATCTGTCCGTTCCATACTTTCTGGAGAGCGTGTAATCTTAAATCTTTTGCAGCGTATGAGTGGAATTGCGACGATGACGAACCACTGTGCAGAAGCCTTAAACGATCCATCGATCAGTATTTGTGACACAAGAAAAACAATGCCAGGTCTAAGAATGTTTGATAAATATGCAGTTACTTCTGGCGGAGGGAAGAATCATCGAAATGGATTATATGACGGTGTGATGATTAAAGATAATCATATTTCCTATTGTGGATCAATTACACAAGCGGTTGAAAAAGCACGTGCTGCACTTGGTCATATGATAAAGATTGAAGTGGAAACAGAGAATAAAAGCGAGGTATTGGAAGCCGTAGATGCAGAAGCAGATGTTATCATGTTCGATAATCGCAGTCCAGAGGAAGTAAAAGAATTTGTCGATCTTGTACCCGCTTCTATCGTAACCGAAGCATCTGGTGGAATTACGCTTGCTAATCTAGCAACGTATGCAAATACTGGGGTGCAATACATATCATTAGGTGCATTAACACATTCTGTTCAAGCATTGGATATTAGCTTGCAGGTGAATAAAGGAAGTAAAAAATAAAGCCAGCAACAGGAGGCCGTTTGATGAACAAAACCATCGTTATTGCAATTATTTTTGGGTTTGTTTTCCTAACTGCATGTGAAAAAGATAACGAACAAGAAGCAAAAGGGGCGGTTCAATCGGAAGCGACTTTTCACACAACGATTGTTGGTGGAAGGGTTGGTGGTGCTTGGTCTGTTTTTGCTGAAGGAATCGCAGAATCAATTCGCAGGGAACATGAAGGAGCTATTATTACGGTGGAACCAGGTGGAATCGTGGAAAACCCACTAACCGTCGCTACGGGAACTGTTCCGTATGGATTATCCTATGCGATGACTTCCTACGCAGCATATAGTGGTGATGAGCCATATGATCAGCCCTATGAAGATATTCGATCTGTAAGTGTTGTGATCCCGGCAAACTACTACCAATTTATAGTTGCTGCGGACGTTTACTATGATTCCTTTGAAGAGATGATTAAGCAAAAAGCTCCAATTCGATTGGCAGTCGATCAAAAGGGAGCAGCCGGTGAAATTATTACCCGCAACATTTTAGAAGCATATGGAATCTCCTATGGTGACATTATTTCTTGGGGAGGATCGATTGATTATTTATCTGGATCGAAAACATTTGAAATGATGGCCGATAATCGGATTGACGCTAGTGGAGATGCGGTGTCAGCGCCTTCAAGCGATATTATCGAAGCGTCAACATTGATGCGTCTGAAAATGCTTGAATTAAATGGAAAGGTGATCGAGCGTGTATCCGAAAAGCTTGGCATGGATGCAGGAACGATTAATGCTACTGCATATCCCTTTTTAGAGGAAGACGTAGCGACCGTTAGCACCCCGGCAATACTTATTGCGCATAAAGATGTTCCGGAAGAAGATGTCTATCAGATGACAAAGGCGATCTATGAAAACTTTGACTATCTTAGAACGGTACACAAGGAATTTAATAGTCTATCAGAAGATAACATGATGAAAGTTGGTAATGTGCCACTGCATCCAGGTGCGGAAAAATTTTTCCGAGAGAAAGGAATGCTTCCATAATATTATTTTGTGTTCTATTGAGGGCGCGCCAGATTGCTTGCTTTAGAAAAGATTACTAGGTTTTGCTTTTTCTCGAAAGGAGTCATTGCGTTGTGAACAGGAAAGCAGTATTAACCAGATGGCTGGTGGAAGGATACAAGCGTAATCTATCCAGCCTCCCAATGAAGCTTTTTATATTTTTTGCTTTTGGATTGTCTGTTTACCAAATTTGGTCTGTAATTTTTGGGAATCTTGATCCACTTAATCAAATGGCAATCCATTTAGCATTTATTCTTGCACTTACATTTTTACTTTATGGCTATTCAAAAAAGGAAGCAGTTCGAAGTCATAAGCCTAGCTTGATTGACTATTCCTTTGTTGTGTTGGCATTCAGTGCGGGTATCTATTTCACGTTCCATGCTGAGCGGATTGCAGTTCGAATACCAATTATGAATCCATTAACAGGTTGGGATCTCTTTTTCGGACTTGTGTTTATTGTTTTAACGATTGAGGCAACACGACGTACGATTGGTTTTCCAATTATTGTTCTTGTGTTTATTGGGTTTGCTTATACATTGTGGGGCCATCATTTCGATGGGCTATTTGGTCATCGGGAAATGTCTGCGGTTGAGTTTATTGAAAAGCTCACATACGGCTTTAATGGACTTTGGGGATCGCCAATTTCTGTAGCGGCTTCATTTGTGTTTATGTTTATGTTGTTTGGTGCGTTCTTGCAAAAATCAGGTGCCGGGGAGTTTTTCTTTCGGATTTCAACAGCTATTGCAGGAAGAACGCGAGGAGGATCTGCAAAGGTAGCAGTTCTTGCTAGTGCATTTTTCGGCTCTATTTCTGGCAGTCCTACAGCAAATGTTGTGACTACGGGTAACTTTACGATTCCGGTTAGTAAAAAATCAGGTTATACACCAGCGGTTGCAGCAGCAGTGGAGGCTGCTGCCTCTACAGGGGGAAGCATTTTGCCTCCGATTATGGGATCATCGGCGTTTTTAATGGCCGCAGTGACACAAATGTCATATGGGTCCATTGTAATTGCAGCATCGATTCCTGGCGTTCTATATTATGTTTCTTTATTTGCGATGGTTCATTTTGAGGCCATGCGCCTTGATTTACCAAGACCTGCCAAGGAAGATATTCCGAAAGTCAGCGAAGTGCTTAAAGAAGGCTGGTTTTATTTTATTCCATTAATTGTACTAGTTGTTCTCTTAGTGCAAGGTTACAGTGCTTCACGTACAGGATTCTATGGCCTCCTTGCAGTAATCATTGTTAGCTGGTTTCGCAAAAAGACACGAATGGGCGTGCGAAAGACTTATGAGGCATTAGTGGATGGCGCAAGGTCCTCAATTCCTGTAACAACAGCCTGTGCCGCCGCAGGTCTTATTATTGCTGGTATTATGACAACTGGTCTTGGTGGAAAGGTAACGAGTATTGTGCTTGGATTAACAGAAGGGATGTTGTTTCCGACATTAATTCTTGTGATGCTGATTTGTATCGTATTAGGGATGGGAATGCCGGTTGCTGCTGCATACATCCTAACAGCGATGCTTGCAGGTCCAGCCTTAATCGAATTAGGGGTGTCAGTGATAGCTGCACATCTCTTCATTGTGTACTTTTCAATTTTTTCAGCAATTACCCCACCTGTTGCTGTTGCCGCATATGCCGCAGCGGGAATTGCCGAGGCAAACCCGAACCGCGTAGGACTAGAGGCTGTCAAACTAGGTATTGTCGGTTTTGTTGTCCCATTCATGTTTGTCTTAGAACCCGCCCTCTTAATGGACGGAAGTTTTGTAGAAGTATTACTGGCACTCTTGACTGCTGTTATTGGTGTCACGGCTCTAGCAGGAGGGGTGATTGGCTGGTTAAAAACACGGACGAATGTTTTGGAGCGGATTCTATTAGTTGTGAGTGGTGCGCTATCTATGTATGCAAATCTATGGACGAGCGCACTTGGTATCGTAATTATTATTTTAGTCTATGTTTCACAGAATAAAAGAAAAGAAGAAGTGCCTGTTAGAGCTACTGAACTTCGATCTTAGTCAGCTTTATGGAATGAGGTGTTATCAAGGTAATATTGTAGCTTGATAACACCTCGTTTTGTATGTTATGAAGTAGGAGAACGAGAGCTGCCAAGACTTCAGGTAGTTCGAGAACACTGAATCAACCTACGCGCAAGCCTTTACTTCTAACCCCCTATCATATAAAATTTATAGTAAAATAAAAATATAGAATTGAATTTATTTTTACATATTTTAAAAAATGTGCATTTAACAATACAGCATGAGGATTTAGCTCTCGAATAATGATCCTCTACCTTAAAAAAACGAGGGTGAGCCGATGAACATTACCTATCTACTATTTTTTCTCTGTATTGTCGTTAGTACCTTAATTATTACCTATTGGGCGGCAAGGCAAAGTAAAACAACCAACCAGTTCTATATTGCTGCTGGTAGTTTAACAGGTACACAAAATGGGATGGCAATTGCAGGGGATTATATAAGTGCAGCTTCCTTTCTAGGAATTGTTGGTACCATTGCGATTAATGGCTTTGATGGTTTCTTGTATGCGATTGGATTTTTAGTTTCATATTTAATTGTATTGTTCTTTATTGCTGAGCCAGTACACCGCTTGGGCAAATATTCACTAGGAGATGTGATTTGCGCACGCTTTCCGAGTTATAAAATGCGTGGAGTGATGGCTGTTGGTGCATTAATCATTTCGGTTCTCTATATGATTCCTCAATTAGTCGCTGCAGGATTGTTGATTCGTTTATTGTTAAATATTAATTATTCCACTTCTGTGTTAATTATAGGATTATTAATGACTATTTATGTTGTTTTTGGTGGAATGTTTGCCACATCATGGGTCCAAATCATCAAAACAGTATTACTTTTATCTGGCACATTTCTACTCGCACTCATTGTTTTTTCTCGGTTTAATTGGAGTATTTCAGCCCTCTTAGAACAAGTTGCACTCGGTTCTCCATTAGGTGATCAATTTTCGTTACCAGGTCATTTATTTAATAACCCGATTGAAACGATTTCGCTTCATCTTGCCTTAATTCTTGGTACTGCCGGCTTGCCACATATTTTAATTCGATTATTTACCGTCCGTAATACGGTAGAAGTGCGCAAATCTCTCTTAACTGCGAGCTGGATTATTGGTGTGTTTTATTTGATTGCGCTTGTTTTAGGGCTGGGTGCGGTTGCACTAGTTGGGTTTGAGAAATTGATTTTGCTTGATCCATCCGGAAATTTAGCTGCACCATTATTAGCGGAGAACTTGGGTGGCGACTTTCTAATGGCATTTATCGCTGCGATTGCCTTTACAACAATTGTAGCGGTTGTAGCTGGTTTAGTCATTTCGGCTACGACTGCTTTCTCGCATGATATTTATTTTCATATCCTTAAAAAAGGTAATACAACAGAGAAGAAAAGCTTACGTGCTGCGCGCTGGACCGCTTTTTTTATTGGCCTTCTATCAACGTTATGTGCACTGGGGTTAAGGAATATGAATGTAACGTTTCTTGTTTCGCTAACATTTATTGTTGCAGCATCTAGTAATCTGCCAGTACTTTTATTAACCATCTATTGGAAACGGTTTAATCAAACTGGAGCAATTACTGGAATGGTCTGTGGCTTAACAGCATCTTTATTGCTGCTATTAGTCGGACCACACGTGATGAATTTAGATGGAGGTTGGATTGCAAGAGATGCCATCATACCACTCTATAACCCAGGAATAATTGCAATACCAATTGGATTTTTAGGGGCGTATTTTGGAGCGGAAATATCTCGTAAAGGACAAGAAGATACGGTTCCATTCCATGCTTTCTATCTAAAATCACAAACAGGGATTGATGCAAGGAGAGATCGTCCGTGATGTATTTGACAATCGTTTTATTCGAACGTTTAGGTTTATTATTGATTATTGCCTTTGTCCTTACAAGAAGCCCTGGATTTAGGTCACTGCTTTATCGTGAATTTAGTTTTAAAATGGCAGTTATTCATGCGTGTGTGTTTGGTTTGTTTGGAATTGCAGGGACACTAACCGGAGTCGTTATCGGGAGTGACTTTACGGTAGTCCAAGCATTTGTTTGGGATGTAAGGGATAATCAAATGGTTGTTAGTTCTAGTTTAGTTGCTATTGTAATTGCGGGGTTATTAGGAGGACCAATCGTTGGTCTTGGAGCTGGGATTATTACTGGTACGCATTTGTTTTTTCTAGGGGGGATAGGATTTTTAGCGAATAGCCTCGTGAATCCCCTAACAGGAATAATGGCAGGATTTACGGCGCGATTTTTTTCACAAGAACGAGTTATCTCACCAATAAAAGCACTATTTATTGGGATTTTCCCACCCATTTTACTTATGCATTTATTACTTATTTTTGATTCGCAGGATAGGGAAATGATTGCCATGATTAATACGATCGGATTACCAGTTGTATTATCGAATAGTATTGCCATTGCAATTTTTACAGCAATGATTGCCATTGTAATGCGAGAGCAGGAAAATGAAGCGGCATTTGCAACAAAGCAAGCATTGACGATAGCAGAAGAAGCACTACCTTTTTTAAAGGAAGATTCCTTTCAAAAAAAAGCTGAAGGGATTGCGGGTCTTCTCTATGCCCGTTTAAAATTAGCAGCGGTTACGGTTACAAATGAAAAAGAAGTAATGGCACATAAAGGGATAGGGAGTGACCATCACAAGAAAGGTAACCAGTTAACGACAAAACTATCACACCGGGCAGTGGAAACCCAGGGGATGCTTGTTGCTTATTCACAGTCGGAAATTCAATGTTCCAATAAAAATTGCCCATTAGAAGCTGTCATTATTATTCCAATATTAGAAGCGAGTAAAACAATTGGACTGATAAAATTATACTTTCTTAAAGCACAGCATATTCGTCCGGTTGAGCTCATGCTAGCAGAGGGTCTCGGACAATTGATCGAAAATCAATTAAAAACAATCAAAGCGGAAAGGATTGAATTACATACGCGCGATGCAGAGCTGAGTAGTTTACAAGCGCAAATCAATCCGCATTTTTTATTTAATACCCTGCATATGATTGCAGCATTATTTCGTAAAGACCCTGAAAAAGCAAGACATATCACCGTTCAATTAGCGCACTTTATGCGGTTCAATTTGAAGCTTGTCTCCACACATCTCGTGCCACTTACAAAGGAAGCGGAACATGTCAAAGCATATATTGCGATTATTCAAACCCGATTTACGAGTCGCTTGCAAATTAAATTTACACAGCCAGAAGGAATTTCCCATCTGCTTATTCCACCGTCATCAATCCAGCCACTTGTTGAAAATAGTGTCGGGCATGGACTGGAGCACGTTACAGAAGGAGGAAGAATTGAAGTAACGATGGAACGAAAAGGTGATCGAATGAAAATAAGTGTTCGAGATAACGGGCGAGGGTTTTCTGAAGAAATTCTATCTCAGGTTGGAAATGTTGTGCTGAGGGAAAACCAGCATGGCGGGACCGGTTTATATAATGTGAATCAGCGCTTAATAAATCTGCTTGGTGAGGAAGCACGCTTACATGTTCGGAATTTACCTGGGAGTGGTAGTGAGGTTTATTTTACGATCCCATATAAAGAAAGGTAGGTTTTATATGAAAATTCACACGATAATTGCGGAGGATGAACAACTGGCACGTGAAGAATTAATCTATTTATTAGAAAAAGAACAAGATGTAAAGCTGTTGCCAAGTGCGGAAACTGGGGAACAATTAGTAGAGCTGTACCTTGAACATGAACCAGATGTTATCTTTCTTGATGTCCATATGCCAGGTATGCGTGGTGTAGAAGCAGCGAAGAAAATAACAGAGCTTGCTTACATGAAAGTCCCATTATTTGTTTTTACCACTGCGTATGATGAATATGCAGTAGAAGCCTTCGAAATAGAAGCGATTGATTATATGCTGAAGCCATATGATACAGAACGGTTTCAAACAGCAATGAATCGTATCCGCAAACGAATGCAGCAAGTAGAGAGAAATGGCCAGGATTTATCAATTCAAGGCAGGACTCAGGCGACGAAATTATTGATAGATGATAACGATCGAACGGTTGTTTTGTCTCCGGATGCAATTTATTATGCCGTTCCATTCAAGCGGATGTTAGAGATACATACAGAGGATAAGATAATTCACAGCAGGATGACATTACAAGAGCTGGAAAAGAAGCTTCAGGGCTATGCTTTCTTTCGGACCCATCGCAGTTACCTTGTCAATTTGAATCATGTCCAGGAGATTACACCTTGGTTCAACGGAACAAGTAATGTCACATTAAAAGATAAAAAACAAACAACAATTCCCGTTAGTCGGGCAGCGAGGAAACATCTTTTTGATCTATTTGGAAATTAACCATTAATAACACTATTAAAACAATTCAATCGTAAATTTAAACCATTGAAGCGGATTTCCTCACTTGTATGTCAACTTCCTTTATAATCTCGGTAAGCGCTTACAAAAAGCTGGAAATATAATAAAGGGAGGAAATACAGAGTGACTGAGACATTTGCAGCCGTTAAAGAGAAAGTAAATATGCCAGATTATGACCAAGCATATCAGGAGTTTAATTGGAAAGATGTAGAGAAGAACTTTTCTTGGTACGAAACTGGAAAAGTAAATATGGCTTATGAAGCAATTGATCGCCATGCAGAGAGCTGGAGAAAGAACAAAGTTGCACTTTATTACAGTGATCAAAATCGGGACGAAAAATATACATTCCGGGATTTGAAATTACGATCCAATCAATTTGGGAATGTATTGCGAACTATTGGAGTCGAAAAAGGTGACCGAGTTTTCTTATTCATGCCACGATCACCCGAGCTTTATATTAGTTTGCTAGGGATATTGAAAAATGGCTCCATCGTTGGCCCATTATTTGAAGCTTTTATGGAGCAGGCTGTACGGGATCGGTTAGAAAATAGTGATGCGACGACGTTGATTACAACGAAGGATCTTTTGCCGCGTGTGCCATATAAAGAGCTTGCTCATTTGAATCAGATTATTTTAGTTGGTGAAGATGAGCTGCCAGATAACACGGAAGATATTAAGTTTTACAATTACGAAACAGAAATGAAAAAAGCCTCGCGTGATTTAGAAATTGAATGGGTAGACCGTGAGGACGGAATGATTTTACACTATACCTCTGGTTCAACTGGAAAGCCGAAAGGGATCTTACATGCTCATAATGCAATGATTCAGCATTATCAAACCGCTAAATGGGTATTGGATTTGCAGGAAGAGGACATTTATTGGTGTACAGCTGATCCTGGGTGGGTAACTGGTACCTCCTATGGGATTTTTGGACCTTGGTTAAACGGCGCATCCAACCTCATTCGTGGTGGGCGTTTTAGTCCGGAAGATTGGTATTTAACGATTGAAAAGTACGGTGTCACGGTGTGGCTAAGTGCCCCAACAGCATTTCGTAGATTGATGTCTGTAGGTGATAATGTTTCAGAAGAATATGATCTAAGTTCATTGCGGCATATTTTAAGTGTTGGTGAACCGTTAAATGCAGAAGTCGTACATTGGGGAATGAAAGTTTATAAATTGAGGATTCACGATCATTGGTGGATGACAGAAACAGGTGGCATTATCATTGCCAATTATCGCTCCATGGAAATGAAGCCAGGTTCGATGGGCAAACCATTTCCAGGTATTGAAGCTGCAATTTTAGATGATGCAGGCAATGAACTTCCACAAGGGCAAATGGGTAAGCTCTGTGTAAAAGCTGGATGGCCATCCATGCTTCGAGCGGTATGGAAAAATGAAGAACGCTTTAATCAATATTTTCCAGTAGATGGTTGGTTTGAGTCAGGGGACTTGGCTTCAATGGATGAAGATGGGTATTTTTGGTTTGGTGGCAGGGATGATGATGTTATTCAAACTTCAGGTGAACGTGTTGGGCCATTTGAAGTCGAAAGCAAGCTCGTTGAACATCCTGCTGTTGCAGAAGCGGCCGTAATTGGAAAGCCTGATCCGGTCCGCGGCGAAATTATTAAAGCATTTGTTGCCTTAAGGGATGGCTATACGAAAACAGATGAATTGCAAGAGGAGCTTCGATTATATGTTAAGCAAGGGCTTGCGGCACATGCTGCACCTAGGGAAATTGAAATACGGGACTTTTTACCAAAAACAAGAAGTGGAAAAATTATGCGCCGTGTCTTAAAAGCATGGGATCTCGGTTTGCCAACAGGTGACTTATCAACGATGGAAGAATAGAGGTTAGTAAACTATTTTAGGGATGGAAAGGTTTTCTAAGACAGGGAGCTTAGAAAACCTCCTAGCTCAAAATCCGAGGAGGATGCATATGGGTGCAGAAAAAGAATATAAGCAAAAGGTTACAAAAGAGGTAGACTATGTTCAAGTAACCGAAAGTAAATCTTTTAAAAAGCTAATGCATGATCGGAAGAAATTTATTGTACCATTAACAATCTTTTTCCTAGTATTTTACTTTTTACTGCCAATTTTAACTTCTTATACGACCTTTTTAAATACACCAGTGATTGGAGATATTTCTTGGGTATGGCTGTTCGCTTTGGCTCAATTTGTGATGACATGGGTGTTATGCACAGTTTATGTGAAAAAAGCTGCTTCCTTTGATAAGCAAGCAGACCAAATTATAAAAGAAATGGATCAAGGGGGAGATGGTCGATGAGCCCTACAGTCATAATACTTTTTCTCGCAATTGTTCTATTAACACTTATCATCACTTTTTTTGCAGCCAGGAGGACGCAAACGGCTGGTGATTTTTATACTGCCGGCGGTGGACTCACTGGCATGCAAAACGGCCTAGCAATTGCAGGTGACTATTTGTCAGCGGCATCCTTCTTAGGAATTGCGGGTGCCATTGCACTATTTGGATTTGATGGGTTTTTCTATAGCATTGGATTTTTAATTGCATATTTAGTTGTGCTATTCCTAGTTGCTGAACCGTTGCGTAATCTTGGTAAATACACACTTGCTGATATGATTAATTCTCGTTTTGATGCCAGGAAGGTTCGAGGAGCGGCTGCGCTGAACACAATTACTATTAGTACGTTCTATATGATCGCACAGCTTGTTGGTGCTGGGGCACTCATCCAGCTATTGTTTGGCATAGATTACTGGATGGCTGTACTCATTGTTGGTGTCATGATGACAATCTACGTATTATTTGGCGGTATGATTGCAACGAGTTGGGTTCAAATTGTAAAAGCTGTACTACTAATGGCTGGGATGGTCATCATGACATTTCTCGTATTATTGAAGTTTAATTTTAATATTGGACAGATGTTTACCGATGTAAAGTCTGTAACGGCACATGGGGAAGCATATTTAATGCCTGGTTTACAGTATACAGAACCACTTGGTACATTATCACTTATGTTGGCGTTAGTTCTTGGTACAGCAGGATTACCACACATTCTTATGCGGTTTTTCACGGTTAGAGATGCGCAAACAGCAAGAAGTTCAGTTGTTATCGCAACATGGGTGATTGGTATCTTCTATGTTCTCACCCTGTTTCTCGGTTTTGGAGCAGCGGCATTTGTTGGTTATGACACAATTATTGCAGCAAACCCTGGTGGGAATATGGCTGCACCGCTACTCGCACAAGCAATCGGTGGAGATTTCTTGTTTGCCTTTATCTCGGCAGTTGCCTTTGCCACTATATTAGCGGTAGTGGCCGGTCTTGTACTATCCGGTGCATCGGCATTCGCTCATGATTTATACGGTCAAATTATAAAAAAAGGGAAAACAACGGAAAAAGAGCAAGTAAGAGCAGCTCGTTACGCATCATTAGCCGTATCTGTTCTATCTATAGTCTTAGCATTATTTGCACAATATTTAAATGTAGCATTTCTAGTTTCACTTGCCTTTTGTATTGCTGCAAGTGCAAACTTACCGGTTATTCTTTATACTGTATATTGGAAAAGATTCAATACTGCGGGGGCAGTTACAGCAATGCTGACGGGATTACTATCTGCATTACTTCTTGTATCGATTAGCCCAAGTGTTTTTTCACCAGTTGAAGGTGCAGCATTATTTGTAGGAGAACCAATTTTCCCGCTTACAAATCCAGCACTTGTATCGGTACCACTTGGGTTTCTGGGAGGATATTTAGGAACGATATTATCGAAAGAAACGGATAAGAAACGTTATGCAGAAGTGAAGGTGAAGGCAAATACAGGTTATAAGCGGAGTGGTGTGAGTCACTAGAGAGAAATAGAAAAAATGCTTGCAGCTGAAATGTTGCAAGCATTTTTGTGTAGGGAATATATTAGTTGTCATTATGCTATAGTTTGATCAATATTAATTGAATCTACTATTTAGTGCAGGGAGTGCTTATGTGTTTTCTTTTTTATCTGGAATTATAAGGCTAAAGACAATTCCAAAGAAAGCTGCGATGAAGAATGTTGTAAAACGTGATGTAACGATTCCTTCAAGTGGTGTACTTATCCAAATGATTGTTGCGAATAATCCAGACAAAATTGTAGCAATAACCCCTGCACTTGAATAACGTTTCCAGAAAAATGTCATTAGAATAGCGGGAGAAAGGGTACAGCCAACACCAGCCCATGCCCAGCTGACTATAAGATAGACTAATGATTCTGATACCAACGCAATGACCATACCGACAAGCCCAAAAAATGCAACTGACAGCCGGGATAGCCATACAAGTTGCCCATCCGTAAGCTTAATACCTAATGCTTTATGGATAATATCTTCTGTAACAGAGCTCGTAACTACTAATAACTGTGAATTTGCAGTCGTTATAATTGCTGCTAATACACCGGCTAGTAAAAGCCCCGCTATCCACGGTGGCATTAAATGAAGCACCATTGCAGGCAAAAGGGTTTCAACATCGGTGAATGTTCCTTGATCATATATTGCTATTGCAGCTAGACCAATTAAAAATGCGCCTCCATATGCAAGGAATGTCCAGACAATCGCAACGAGACTACCCTGATTTGCCTCTTTATTATTCTTCAGGGCCATAAAGCGTACACTAAGTTGTGGTTGCCCACCTAAAAAACCGAAGAACCAGGAAAAATTATTGAAAAAAAGAACACCTAATGAAAACCCAGTCAATCCACCAAACCAAGAATTAAATGAATGATCTGAAGCAGCTAGGGATTGACTAATTGATAAGTCATTTGTATAAATGTAAACGAGTGCGACAATCGGTAAGCCGACCAATGTAATTAACATCATCACACTCTGTACCATATCTGTCCAAACAACCGAAATAAACCCACCAGCAAAAGCCGTTAAAATAATAATTGCTGTTGCTATTAGAATACCAATGACCGGAGGGATATCAAATGTTGTAAATAACATTTTTCCAGCACCAGCCATCTGAGCACTAATATAAAACATTAAAAATCCAGCAATTAAAATACTTGTTAACCAGCGTATTATGGTTGCTTTTTCACCGAAGCGAACAGCTAAATAATCGGGAAGTGTTATCACATTATATTTATCTGTTTCTGCCATAAATTTTTTTGCTAAAACTAACCAAGCAAAAATAATTCCTAATGCAATTCCTACAGCCACCCATATACCTGATAAACCAGTCATAAATACAAAGCCGGTATAACCTAATAGTAGCCAAGCAGATTCTCCTGTTGCACGCTCAGAAAAGGCTAAAGCCCAGCCAGGCAGTTTTTTTCCACCTAATAAATAATCAGCTTGAGTCTTCGTTTTTTTACTAAAATAGTAGCCTATCCAAACAATTACAATACAGTAAAGAATAAATTCAACTAAAATAATCGTATTCATAACAACCTCCAAATGTTAAATTCAAATACTGCAAAAAGTTGAAATCAGTACTATTTATTGGTCATATACCAACTCCTGTTGCATATTTTTTTCTAGAACATGTGTTGAGGGAACTGTAACTCAATCGTTTCTGTTGATTGCAATAGATGAACGAGTTATTTTGTTTATGAAAATAGATTAATAATATTATTCTATTTATATAAGAATGAGAGAATAAAAAATACAGCATAATTGCACAAAAAATTTATACCATTTCCACCGATATATTTGGAATGTATAAATAAATGGATAACATGCTTATGCAGGTAAGAGGTTAAGGGTAATTAATGTATCTATATAAATTGCACAAAAAGATATGAAAGCGATTACAATAATCACCTTCATTAAATGGTGGGTTGGGTGGTTAAGAAAAATGTTTCTTTAACCCTAAGTATAGAAGCATACAATGTTCAAAGCTTTTTGTATCAAGTGATGTTATTTCTTCAATCTTTTGTAACCGGTAAATAAGTGTGTTGCGGTGAATAAAGAGCTTTTTTGCTGCTTTACTCGTATTCATATTTGCCTCACAGTAAGTCATAAATGTTTTTGCGAGCTCTGAAGCAGATTTATCCTGGAATAATGGTGATAACCTGAATGCAAGCTTATCATTGTAAATAGCATTCACTTGTTCTGGAAGCAAACCGAGTAGCATTTTCCAATCATGGTAACTGTAAATTTTAGGTGTGATGTCCAATTGGCCACCATATTGAATTAAGCTGTTTGCTTCTCGGAATGATTGATATATTCCTGCAATTGTTTGTGATAGGCTGCCAATTGCAATAGAGGTATGCATAATTTGAAAGGATCGTAGAACAGTCATTAATTTTAAACTTAGCTTTTCAAAACAACGAAGCTTATCTATATATGCCTCTTTGCTTAGGACCGAAGTTAATAAAATTATCTTTTCCGAGTTTAAAAATGTACAAAGACTATCCTGCTTGCATAGGAATACTCGACGTGTTGATTCCAGCAATTCTGCTTTTATATCCCCAACATTATGGTGTATCGATGTATTTTTTAATAAAGCATTTCCGATGTCTATAACAATGCAAAACCAATTTGAATTATAATTTATCTGAAACATGTCACAGTACTGCTCCAGTGTTTGCTGATTATGTGTATCATTTAATAAAACATATTGTGCGAATGTTTCGGCCGCTTTCACACTTAGTTCTTTTGTTTGTCGATGAATTGCATCCTGCCACATTATTTCTACATAGCTTTTCACTAGGTATGCATATGGCTTTACTTGTTCTGGTGGACCGATAATACCAAGTACTCCAACAGCTTTATTCTCAAATGTCAGTGGAATGACGACACCAGGAAGAACATTATTCATATTTTTTGTTTTTTCCTCATCATATATTAATACAGTATTTTTCTTTAAAGCCTCTTTGGAAGGGGGATGAACTGTTCCGATCCGGTCGGGGTTGGTTGATCCGATGATCCAGCCATTTTCATCAATTAAACTGATGGGAAAAGGTAATATATCTGAAGTCGATTTAACTATTTTCTGTGCAAATTGCACGAAACCTTTAATAATCGCCACCTCCTTTCTTTTGATTTATTTAACACCATATTAACACAGTAACATAATTAAGAAAATATAGAAAACTTAATTTTTTGTACATCTTGCCTATAGATTTATTGATATTACGAAGCTATAAATAAATTATATGATTTTTAAATGGGCTTGGAGGTGCGGATTTGGTTAAGAAGACAGATATCATTATTGTTGGTGGCGGGGTTATTGGATCAAGTATCGCATTTAACCTTTTAAACGATGGGTTTGAAGGAGAAATTACTTTGTTTGAGAAAGATAAGATGTATGAATTTGCCTCTACACCAAGAAGTGCAGGAGGTATTAGGCAATTGTTTACGACAGCAATTAATATTCAGATTAGCAGGTATAGCTTAAAGAAGTATGTGACATTTGCGGAAGACATGGCTGTTGACTCTGAAAAAGCAGAAATTGATTTTAAGCAAAATGGTTACCTGTTTCTATCAACTAATGAAAATAGAAATCCACTAATTAAGCAACAGCAATTACAAGCGAGATATGGTGTGCCATCCGAGCTGTTATCAAGTGAAGAACTGAAAACAATTATTCCTGAGTTGCATATCGATGATTTACAAGGAGGGCTTTATTGTAAGGAGGATGGATATTTAGATCCTTACTCTGTTATGCAAGGATACATTCGCAAAACCAGGCAGCTTGGTGGAGTGTACGAATATGTAGAAGTTGAAACAATTATTAAAGAAAGAAACAGAGTTGTGGGTGTTCAGTTAAAGAATAATGAGATATACCATGCACCAATTGTTATAAATTGTGCAGGTCCTTGGGCACCAGCATTAAATGAAACAATTGGTTTGCCGATTCCTGTTGTCCCATTAAAGCGCCAAATTATTCAATTTGATATTTCGGAACCCTTAACGAATGAATTGCCTTTAACCATTGATCCAACGGGTGTTTATTTCCGGCATGAAGGTAAATTCCTGATCGCGGGTTATTCCGAAAAAGTAAAGCCGGGTATTGACTTCAAATGGTCACGCGATTTTTTTTATGAACATTTATGGGCGGTATTAAGCCATCGGGTGCCAAACTTTGAAAACGCAAAAATAATTCGAGGCTGGGCAGGGATGTATAGCCATAACACACTTGATCAGAACGCTATTATAGGAGGTCATCCTGAGCTGCAAGGATATTATTTGGCATGTGGATTTAGCGGGCATGGCATGCAACAAGCTCCAGCGGTAGGTAAAGGATTATCAGAGCTCATTCTTACTGGTGCTTATGAAACACTAGATTTAACTCCGTTATGTTTCGAAAGATTTGCCAACAATAAATTGATTGTTGAAGAGGCAATTGTATGATGGTTATTTTGTGTTTAAAAAGAATTTGTAACAGTGAAAAATGATGGTATTAAAAAGGGGAGACAGAATGAACGATTTTGTATCCGACGTCGTGAAGAATATGCCGGCATATTTATTTTCAGAGCTTAATAGGAAGAAAAAAGCCTTGCAAGAAAAAGGGGTCGATGTGATTGATTTAGGAATTGGTGCACCAGATTTACCAACACCAGAGTTTATTTATGATGTTTTAGTAAAAGAAGCAAAGCACCCTGCGAACCACCGTTATTCTCCATACAGCGGGAATCAGGAATTTAAAGAAGCGGTTGCTTCCTTTTATAAAAAACATTATGGTGTCGAGCTGGATTCGAATACCGAGGTGTTAACACTCGTTGGTACAAAGGAAGGAATTGTGAATCTTATTCAGGCAGTAATCAATCCGGGTGATACAGTGCTTATCCCTGATCCGGGGTATCCCGTTTATCGAATGGGCGTTCATCTAGCTGGTGGAGATGCAGTATCTTTACCACTTGATAAGCAAAACAGCTATGTTCCACAATATGATGCACTAACCAAGAGCGAGCGAGAAGCTGCAAAGCTACTTTTTTTAAATTATCCAAGTAACCCGACAGCAGCTACGGTTGAATTATCGACCTTTACCGAGGCGGTTGATTTTGCTGCTAAAAATAATATCCTGCTTGCTCATGATGCTGCCTATGATCTTATAACATTTGATACGTATAAATCACCTAGTGTGCTTCAGGTTCCGAATGCGAAAGATATTGCGATCGAATTTGGTACATTATCCAAAAGCTATAACATGACTGGATGGAGAATCGGCTATGTTGTTGGCAATAAAGAAATTATTCAAGCGCTTGCAACATTAAAGAGCAATATTGACACAAGTCAATTTCTTCCTATCCAGTTAGCTGCAGCTGCTGCATTGCAAAGTGATCATCGAACGGTTAGAGAAAACAGTGCAATTTTTAAAAAGAGAATGGAAAAACTCTACAACGCTCTGGCTGAAATGGGGATGACAGCATATAAGCCAAAAGGCACGATTTTTCTTTGGGTAGACGTTCCGGATGGATTTACATCAGCTGGATTTGCCGATAAGCTATTAGACGAATTAGGTATCATTGTAACTCCGGGAACTGCGTTTGGTCCTGGTGGGGAAGGGCATTTTCGAATATCTTTGTCCGTATCAGAAGAGCGTTTAGATGAAGTAATCAAGCGAATGAAAAACTTAGCTGGATGAGGAGTGAACCCATCTTGATTAGGAAAGAAGAAAACATGACGGCTGCTAGGGCGATTGTTGAATGTATGAAACGAGAAGGAATACAAAAGGTTTTCTGTGTGCCTGGTGAGAGCTACTTGCCAGTGCTGGATGCCCTCTACGATGAACAATCCGTTCAGCTTATTTCTGCTAGGCATGAGGGGGGTGCCGCTTTTATGGCAGAAGGATATGCGAAAGCAACATTAAAGCCAGGCGTTGTTTTAGCAACAAGAGCTGTAGGTGGAAGTAATCTGGCGATAGGTGTGCATACAGCTTATCAGGATTCAACTCCAATGGTTGTTTTCCTTGGTCAGGTCAGCAGTAAGTTCAGAGGAAGAGAGGGCTTCCAAGAAGTTGATTTAGATCGCTATTTTCAACCAATTACGAAATGGGCTGTTGAAATTACAGATCCGGAACGGACACCGGAAATCGTTAGCCGGGCCTTTCGAATCGCACAAACTGGAAGACCAGGACCCGTTGTTGTTTCTTTACCAGAAGACATTCTTCCCGTAAAAGCGCTCATGAAATTTGGTCCGAAGCTAGCGCCGCCCTTACCTGCACCATCTAATCAGGAATTGAGCCAGGTGAAGGCACATCTCTTAGAGGCAAAAAAACCAATCATCATTGCGGGGGGTGGTATAAAGAGCGCACGGGCAGAAAGGTTATTAATTGATTTTGCGGAAAAAAACAAACTACCTGTACTTGCAGCATTTCGAAGGCATGATGTCTTTCCAAATCAGAACAAATATTATGCTGGTCATCTTGGACTAGGTGCGCCAAAAGAAGTACTTGAAACCGTTCGTGAAGCAGATGTTATTCTCGCACTAGGAACAAGGTTATCAGAAGTGACCACACAGGATTACACGATTATAAGCTCCAGCCAAAAATTAATCCATATTGATATTGACTATGACACGATTGGCAAGGTGTATGCACCAGAAGTTGGGATTGTAGCTGATGCGAAGGAGACCTTACGCTTACTAAATGAACTATCGATGCCTATAAATTGGGAGGATTGGACATTAGCAAGACGGCAAGCTTATGAAAAAGCAACTGATTTAAAAGCTCGTCGGAATGACGTGATTAATCGAAAAGTAATCGAAATCTTGAAGGACAAACTATCGAATGATGCCTTATTAACGAATGACGCAGGTAATTTCGCAGGCTGGCTGCACCAATTTTATACATTTAAGGAAAAGCATACATACATTGGACCAACATCGGGTGCAATGGGATATGGCATGCCAGCAGCACTTGGGGCAAAGCTTGCTTTTCCGACGAAACAGGTGGTCTCCTTATCAGGTGATGGTGGATTTATGATGACAGTGCAAGAACTCGAGACAGCGGTTCGCTATCAGATTCCGATTATTTGCCTTGTGTTTAATAACAATATGTATGGAACAATCCGGATGCACCAGGAAATGCATTACCCAGAAAAAGTAATTGGTACAGATTTAGGACAGGTTTCTTTTAAAGATCTAGCCATCAGTATGGGAGCAGACGGATATGTAGTTAATTCTCCAGAGGAATTTGCATCTGCTTTTGACAAAGCGTTAACGAAAGGGCGAGTAGCTGTGATTGAAATTATGACCGAAAAGGAACAAATCTCTGTTTCACAGACAATTACGGGATTACGTGGAAAATGAATAGTTAGGGAGGAGTGTCAAAATGGCAATACAATTAGAAACAAGAAAACTAGCAAACTTCATTAATGGTGAATGGGTAGAAGTAAGCGAGTCTACTGGTGTTACTAACCCAGCGACAGGTGAGGAAATTGTTCAAGTACCACTCTCTAATACTAGCGATGTAGAGAAAGCAGTGCAGGCAGCTAAGGAAGCGCAAAAGGAATGGGCGCTAGTTCCAGCACCACAACGGGCTGAAGTACTATATCGTGTTGGTTATCTCTTGAAAGAACGGAAAGAAAGGCTTTCGCAGCTTTTAACTCAGGAGAATGGGAAGGTCATTGAAGAAGCTCGTGGAGAAGTGCAAGAAGGAATCGATATGGCCTTTTATATTGCTGGGGAAGGGCGCCGGCTTTTTGGCCAAACGACACCAGCAGAATTAAAGAATAAATTCGCGATGAGTCAGCGAGCACCAGTTGGTGTTGTTGGAATTATTACCCCATGGAATTTTCCAATTGCAATTGCTACGTGGAAATCGTTTCCGGCAATCATCGCTGGAAATGCAGTAGTATGGAAGCCTGCAACGGAAACTCCAATTATGGCGTATGAATTAGCCAAAATCTTTGAAGAAGCTGGTTTGCCAAAAGGTGTAATAAATGTTGTATTTGGCTCTGGATCTACAGTTGGTGATGCATTCGTTCATCATACAGACATTCGGGTTATTTCGTTTACAGGGTCAAATGATACGGGGCGAAATATTGCTGCAGCATGCGGAAAGCAATTGAAGAAGGTTTCATTAGAAATGGGCGGTAAAAACGCTGTGATTGTTATGGATGATGCAGATCTTGAACTTGCCGTAGAAGCGATTTTATGGAGCGCATTTGGCACAAGCGGTCAACGCTGTACAGCATGCAGCCGAGTAATTGTGCATGAAGCTGTCAAAGAAACATTGGAAGAACGATTACTAGCAGCGATGGAAAATTTAACGATTGGTAATGGTTTAAATGAGTCCATTAAGGTTGGTCCAATTATTAACAAAGCCGGAATAGATAAGATAAAAAGCTATATTGAAACTGGAAAAAATGAAGGTGCTAAACTGCTTGCTGGCGGCTATGAATTAACGGAAGGAGAATACCGCCAAGGAAACTATTTTGCTCCAACATTGTTCACCGATGCAACAGCAGATATGCGGATTGCACAAGAGGAGATCTTTGGTCCTGTTGTATCCTTGATACCTGTAAAAAGCTTTGAAGAGGCAATTGAAGTAAATAATGGAGTCGAGTATGGTCTATCCAGTTCAATTTTCACAAATGATGTCAATCGTGTATTTAAAGCACAGCGGGATCTGGATACAGGAATTGTCTATGTGAATGCAGGTACAACTGGGGCAGAAATTCACTTGCCGTTTGGGGGAACAAAGGGAACGGGGAATGGTCATCGTGATTCTGGCGTCCAGGCTCTCGACGTATTTACAGAATGGAAGGCAGTGTATGTTGATTATAGTGGAACACTTCAGCGTGCGCAGATTGATGTATGAGGAAGTAACGATACATGTGGCAAATTGCATTATGTGAATAAACATGGATGGATTGGGAGCTTGACCAGCATCAGGCTCCTGATTGTTTTTAATCCACATCATTTTAACAAGTAGATATAATGTCTTATCTCTTCTAGAAATAATATAAATGTAACAATTCAAATGTTGAATTAGGAAGAGGAAATTAGGATTGCTTTCAAATGTTTAAAAAGACCTAATGGAGGCAGGAGGACGAATGTGTATGTTATTTCTAAATGAAAAGGATATACAAAAAGCAGTTACAATGAATGATGTAGTTGACGCGGTTGATTCAGCTTATCAATTATATGAAGAAAATCAATTTCAAATGCCGCATAGAATGCATGTTTCAGAAAAGGAAAACACATTATTGTTAATGCCCTGCATAACTACAGGAGCAATAGGAACGAAACTCGTGACACTTTTTCCAAATAATAAGCATGTACCAATGCTTCAAGGGATTGTCATACTAAATAGTAGTGAAACAGGGGAGGTAAAAGGTATTCTAGAAGGATCTTTTTTAACTGGTTTACGGACAGGCGCTGTTGGTGGCTCGGCAGTGCGCCATTTAGCAAAAAAGAATGCTGCAAGACTTGCGATTATTGGAACAGGAGTACAAGGTCTTTACCAGGCTGTGGCTGCCTGCTCCCAAAGGTCGATTACGGATATTTACCTTTATAATCGGAGTGCAGAGAAGCTTCCCAATTTTATCACGCAGCTAGAGGGCTGGATCGGTACATCGATTCAGTTGCATCCTATGGTTACTGCAGAAGAAGCGATAAAGAACGCTGATATTATTATTACTTCCACAAGCTCAAGTGAACCCGTTCTTCCAAATAAAAAGCATCTTCTTCGAAATAAGCTTATCATTGGGGTCGGCTCCTATCAACCATCCATGCAAGAATTTCCGGAAGCGCTCTATGAACTTACAGACACCATTTTAGTAGATACGGAACATGCAATAGCTGAATCGGGTGACCTGATTTATCCTCTAGCTCAAGGCTTGATAGAACCTGACGCTGTACAAAAAATCTCTACTTATATTCGAAGTGAACCAAAACCAACTCTTGGAAATACAATTGTATTTAAGTCAACTGGAATGGCATTATTTGATGTAGTCGTTGCGAATACAATCTATCAAAAGGCTATGGATAAAGGAGTTGGTACGGCGCTTACTTTGTAAAGAAAATATAGTCTTCTGCAATAAGTATTACCTTCTCTTCTCTCGCGAAAAGGAACAAATTTTAAATGTAATCTGTTGTTATTCATGTATGAATTAGTATCCGTTTTCATAAATTGAACTAATAGAAGCTCATATATTCCGAGTTTACGGGCAGTAAAACTCACACATCAAGAATGTGAGGTAATCAAAACAATGTAAATGGGGGATTAACCGCCCGTAAAAATCCGATTCTGTTCAAGGGCCTTTAGTCATACCCTTGTGGTGCTAACATTCTGTGGAGATGAAAAAAACCACTGAATGAAGCTTCACTTTATTGAAAGCTGATGGAGGGAGTTGATGATTCAAACATGATCATTTGCAGATGTGAAGAAGTATTGTTACGTGACATTATCACTTCCATTCAAAACGGAGCAGAAACTTTAAAAGCAATCAAAATGGAAACACGAGCTGGAATGGGAATCTGTCAAGGGCGTACGTGTCGCGTGTTGTTGGAGCAGGCTATGACTTTTTATACAAATATAGATATCCGAGAATTCAATAATGTATCATATAAGAACCCAGTACGTCCAATAAGTTTAGCTGATCTATCTCAAAGTAGAAAGGATCCTTCGTAATGAGAATAGAAAAACATCCCATCCTTGGTTATATCGACAAAAAAGAAGTACGAATCACGTACAATGGTGTGGATTACCCAGCATTTGAAGGAGAAACAATCGCAGCAGCATTACTTGCTAATCATATACGGATTTTACGGTATTCAGAAAAGGGAAAAAAACCACGGGGAATCTATTGCGGGATTGGTCACTGTTATGAATGTCGTGTAACAGTTGATGGTGAAAGAAGTGTAAGAGCATGTGTAACAGGTGTAAAAGATCAGATGAAGATCATTTCTCAAGGGATAGATGCTGATGAAATATGATTTAGTAGTTATCGGTGCTGGTCCTGCAGGAATGGGGGCAGCCATTATTGCAGCATCTCACGGTGCACGAGTAGCATTGGTCGATGAAAATCCAGTTCCCGGTGGAAAATTAAGAGGTCAGATCTATAAAGAACCTAAATCGGGATGGTGGATTGGCGAGAAAATTGCACGAAACATGGAAAATAAAATAAAACAATTAGGTGTTCCATGTTTCCTCGAGTGTGAGGTTTGGGGAATTTATCCAAAATGGAAAGTGATGTTGAATAATGGAGAACAATTAGAATCAGATTTTGTTTTAATTGCAACAGGTGCTGCGGAAAAAGCAATCCCAATTCCAGGCTGGACAAAACCAGGAGTTATGGCGATTGGAGCAGCACAAGTATTGGCAAATATTCAGCGTGTAAAACCAGGAAACCGAGTTGCCATCATCGGACTTGATGTACTTTCTTTAACAATTGCCTATGACCTTAAAATGGCTGGAGTTGATGTTGTTGGCATCTATCTTCCGCCATTAAATGCATTTTCATCGGATAAATCGAATCCATTAAAGATGATTGCCTATCTTTCTAGTTTATCGCATTTAGCTCCAAATCCAATGCTTAAATTACTTGGAAAGATAGGACAGAAAGAATCTGTGCAAAAACTTGGGGTAAACTACTATCCGCCATTTGGCATGAGAGTATGGGGGATTCCGTTACATTTAAGAAAGGCAGTAGTTGAAATTACTGGCAATGACATAGTGGAAGAAATTGAGATAGCAACAGTGGATCGAAATGGACAGCTTGGAAGAAAACAAGAAAAACGAATCTCTGTTGATTGTGTTTGTATATCTGGAGGGCTCCTTCCATTAGTGGAGCTTGCGAGTGCAGCTGGTTGTGAGTGTGTTCATATCGAGGAATTGGGTGGTCTTATACCTTTGTATAATGACCAATTGGAAACAACACAATCAGGTGTTTTTGTGGCAGGAAACAGCACTGGTATTGAGGGGGCAAAGGTTGCCATGGCACAAGGGGAACTAGTAGGTACCGTCATTAGTGATCAAATAGGATTAGTAAAGGACGGACCAGAATTAATAAAAAAGGCAAAAGAAAAAGTTAGCCTAGAGCGAAAGAACGCTGTTATTAAATTTCACCCAGGGCTTGAAAACGGCAGGGAAAAGCTAGAGCGTTTATCCCGGATCAGTGAGGTAAATCATTACTGAATGAAGTTTCACTTTATGGAATGAAAAAGCTGTTTGAGGAGTTGAGATTCATGGAAACAGCTGATGTTGTAATTGTTGGAGGCGGGGTAATCGGTACATCGATTGCTTACAGGCTTGCTGGAAATCGCAAGGTAGTGTTAATCGAAAAAGGAGAAATTGGTGCCGAGACTTCTGGTTCCTGTGACAAAGCAATTTTTTTACAATCCAAAAAGCCTGGATTTCCTATTAAACTAGCTCAGGAGAGCCGAATGGTATATGAGAATCTGGAAGAAGAATTAGGAATGAATATTGAATTTCAAAAAAATGGCGGCATGATTGTTATTGAGAATGAAAGCCACCTTGATTTTATGAGAAAATTTGTAAAGCAACAAAATAAGGCAGATATAAATGTAAAATTAGTAGATCAAAAAGAAGCATTGGCATTTCAGCCATGTTTATCCCCGGGAATTGTTGGTGCGACCTATAGTACGGTAGATGCAGAAGTCAATCCGCTGCTATTAACACGAGCCTTTGCTGAAGCTGCAAAACGAAAGGGGTTAATCATTCGCAGGCATACCGAAGTAACCGGGATTGTAACAAAGGATAGTCGAGTAATTGCAGTACAAACTAATGATGGAAGAATCGAAACGGAACTTGTTATCAATGCTGCTGGTCCTTTTGCTCCTAAAATAGCGGAAATGGTCGGGATTGGACTGCCGATTATACCGCGCCGCGGAGTGATTCTAATTTCAGAAAAAGTAAAACCAATTGTTCATGGGAATATTTTATGTTCACAGTACATTGCTGCGAAGCATCTATCCAATAACACAGACGTCCCATCTTATGGAATTGGACTTTCACTTGGACAAACGGAAAGTGGAAATTTATTAATAGGTGGAAGCAGGGAGTTTAAAGGATATGATAAAGCGGTTGAACCGAAAATATTATCAGCTGTTGCAATGCATGCTCGCCGAATAGCACCATCCTTAGAACCTGTCCGTATTATTCGTGCAATGGTAGGGTTTCGTCCATTTACTAGTGACGGGCTTCCTATTATTAGTGAAGTGCCGCATTTAAAAGGGTTTATTATTGCGGCAGGCCATGAAGGAGATGGAATTGCACTTGCTCCAATTACCGGTTTATTAGTTGCCAGCTTGGTAAATAAAGATTTGAAGTACAAGGATTTTCTGGATCAATTACAACTCGATCGTTTTAATGCGTCCCATGCTTCACCTAAACAGGGGTGATAAAGATGTTGGAAATAATAATACCTTTAGTGTTGCTTTTTACCATTGTTTTTGTTAAACAAATACCCAAAGTAGGTGGTGATATAAGGGCGGCGCTTCTCGTTGCTGCACTCTCATCGGCATTTATTTCAGGCTTGAACTTTAATGAAATGATTGTTGCATTTATTGATGGAATTGATCGTTTATCTTGGGTTATTATGCTTTCTATATTTGGCAGTTTATATGCTGAATCACAGGTGAAATTAGGTGCAATGGATACAACATTGAATAGTTTACGAGCTGCATTCGGTAATTCTCCAAAAGGTTTGATTGCCGCCGTGTTTATAACTTTAATTTTGGCTGGGTCTTTTCTTGGAGATGCTATCGCTGCAGCTGCGGTTATTGGATTTCTCGTAATCCACGCACTAACTGAATTGAAACTAAAGCCTGAGCAAATCGGAATGATTATCTTGATTGGCGCATCTATTGGTTCCATTATGCCACCTATTACACAAGGCGTTTTCTTGTCTGCATCCCTTATCGGTATCGATCCAGGACCAGTTGCCAAGCTTGCGTATATAACTGTGTCCATTGGTGGAATTCTAGCAATTTTAGAATCATTTCGTTTTGTCCGCGGGAAAAAAATGCCACCAGAATTAATTCCCAATCAATCTGTTTTCCAAATCCTGAAAGAAAACTGGAAGACGCTCATACCTCTCTTTGTTCTAATTGCCATTGTTATCGCAAACACCTTATTTGACTATAATATTTTTACTGAAATCGCAATTTTTGTTTATATTCTCGAACCGCTTATCGGGATACCTATTTTACAGGGGTTAACCAATCAAATTGTAGCAGCAATTATTATCGCACTGCTTGTCGGTTTCTTATTCCCGTCTGTTAGAAAGCAAACAAAAGGTGTAATTAAAAACGGACTAGGAAAAGTGAACCAAACCGTCCAAATCCAACTTTCTGCCGGCGTTATGGTAGGAGTGTTCTATGCTTCAGGTTTAATTGAAAAGGTTGAACTTATGACAGAAGGGTTAGCTTCTTCGATGATAAAAGTGGGAGGAGCTATAGCTATGGTAGTTGTCGGGATGCTAACTGGTTCTCAAACTACTGCTCAATCTGTCGTTGTTACATTCTTGGGCCCGATACTAGAATCAATGCATGTTGACCCAACATTAATTGCATTGGGTGCTTCCCATATTGCAGCAGCTGGGCAAAACATGCCGCCGGTAGGATTAACCGCATTTGTTGTGTGTGGGTTAATTGGTGGGATATTAAATAAAAAGGTGGATCCGATTAAAGTGATGACATTAGCATTACCAAACTCCTTTTATTTTTTAATAATAGGTTTAATCTTGTGGTTTATCTAATGGGTGAGAAACCACTTATTGGCATACTGATGTTGAATACAAATTTTTACAGACTAAAGGGTGATATTGGTAATCCAGAGACATATTCTTTTCCAGTTGCATACCAAGTTGTTGATCATGCAACAACAGACCGTGTTGTTAAATTGGGTGATACGCGTTTAATTGAACCCTTTGTTATAGGAGCTAAGGAATTAGAAAATAAAGGGGTAAAAGCAATCACAACGAGCTGTGGTTTTCTTGCATTATTTCAAAAAGAGATTCAACGTGAATTGCGCGTACCGTTTTATTCATCAAGCTTAATTCAAATTCCGATGGTACAGCAAATAACTGGCGGGATAGTAGGGGTTATTACGGCTCGCAGGACAAGTCTGACGCAAACGCATTTACAAGGTGTTGAAGCTCATCACACACCAATTGCAATTGCTGGTATGGACGATATGCCAGCATTCACAAATGCCATTGTGAAGGAAACAATTGATCTAGATAGAAAAGCAATAGCATGCGAAATGCAGCAGGTAGCGTCAAGTCTGCTAGCTGAAAACCCGATGGTTAAGGCAATTGTTTTAGAGTGTACGAATATGCCACCATACAAAAGTGCGTTGAGAGAGGTTACGAGTTTGCCAATTTTTGATATTAATACGTTGACGGAATATGTATCGTATGGGTTATCGAATTTCAAAGTTTAATATAGTTAAGAAGTTTTGTCATGATCGATTTCGTTATAATGGTAATCAATCTAAAATTCGAAGTTGACCATTAGTGTAGTTTTTGTTAAATTAAAAATAATAAGATAATAAATAACTGCTTCACCTAAATGACGTTGTTGACGAAGCGACGCACTACCTAGGTGAAAACCAGTTATATCGACAGTCTAAACTTATAAATCTGTCCATATTTCTGGTTTTTTCGTTTTTATACAAGACAAAATGAAGAAGTCTCCAAAATGGGCACAAATCAGGGAGGAATCATAATGAAAAATTTAATCGAACTGGACAAAAGACATTTCATTCACCCAACTTCATCTATCCAGCAGCAACAGGAAAAGGGAGCTAAATTGATTGTAGAAAAGGGAGAGGGGATCTATTTAACTGACATAAATGGAAGCGTATTCATAGATGCGATGTCATCATTATGGAATGTAAATATTGGTCATGGCAGAAATGAACTTGCGGAAGCTGCTGCAGACCAGATGAAAAAACTGGCATATAGCTCTGCCTTTTCAACATTTAGCCATGAACCAGCTATTAAACTAGCAGCAAAGATTGCTTCACTTGCTCCAGAAGATTTAAATGCTGTTTTCTTTACGTCAGGAGGTTCGGAGTCCAATGATTCTGCTGTTAAATTAGTGCGCCACTACTGGAAAATACAAGGACATCCGCAACGCAGGAAAATTGTAGCATTAAAGCGAGGTTATCACGGAGTTGCTGCGGCTTCAACAAGTGTCACAGGAATTCCTGAGTTTTGGGATATGGCTGGCCATTTAATGAATGACTTTCTCCATGCAGACACCCCTTACTGGGAGGGAACAGAGAAGGCTATTGCATCGCTTCGTTCTGTGATTGAAGAAGAAGGAGCTGAGAATATTGCTGCTTTTTTTGCCGAACCAGTACAAGGTGCGGGTGGTGTATTAATTCCCCCATCCAATTATTTTAAAGAAGTCCGTAATTTATGTAATGAATATGGGATTTTGTTTGTTGCAGATGAAGTGATTACTGGATTTGGACGAACTGGAAAATTCTTTGGTATTGAAAATTGGGGAGTAACACCAGACTTAATTACGTTTGCTAAAGGAGTTACAAGTGGCTATATCCCAATGGGTGGGGTAATTGTGTCCGATTCTATCCACAACGTATTGAAGGATAAATCAAAAGGGACATTATTCCATGGTTTTACCTATAGCGGACACCCGACAGCAGCAGCTGTAGCATTGAGAAATATTGATATTATCGAAAAAGAAGGGCTGGTAGCTAATGCTAAAGCAATGGGGGCATACTTACTCGAAGGATTTAAAAAAATAAAAGAACAATTAAAAATTGTTGGTGATGTAAGAGCAATTGGCTTATTAGGAGCAGTCGAGCTAGTTCAAGATCCGGCTAACAATAAGCGCTTTTCTGCAAAATTGCAAGTGGCTTCGAAAGTCGTAGAAGCTTTACATGAAAGAGGTGTAATTTGCCGGGCTGTTACGTATGAAAATACGGATATTATCTGTTTTTCACCACCCTTAATTATGGATCAATTACAAATTGATAGCATGGTAGAAAAATTATATGATGCTATTTTATCTGTTCAAAAACAACTTATTCCTCATATGGTGAATGAATAATAGCAAATAGCTCATGCATTAAGATTTAACATAAAATGAAATTTTATTTAGCAGGAAATCCTTTCCTTACCTGCAAATCCTGGCACCAAAAGGGAAAACCGCAGAACTTTTAGCAGAATCAGAGATTTACGGGCTATAATGCCCCCACCTTCATGTCTTTTTTATACCTGATGCAGGGGGCATTACAGCTGGTTAATGCGTGTTGAAATCACGAAGTAAATGGGGGATGCATGTTGGAAAATGAACAGAAGCTGTTAAAGATACTAGGGAATCGAGATGTACTTACACTTGCATTTGGAGCTATGATTGGCTGGGGATGGGTTGTAACTGCTGGCTTGTGGATAACGGGTGCAGGTTCGTTAGGGGCAATTCTTGCTTTTGCAATCGGTGGATTGATGGTAATATTTGTCGGGCTCACCTATGCAGAGCTAGCTTCAGCACTACCTTTAGCTGGAGGTGAACATGTATACAGTTTTAAAGCAATGGGGAGGATGGCATCATTTATTACAACATGGGCAATTATTCTTGGATATGTTTCTGTTGTAGCATTTGAAGCAGTTGCCCTTCCTACTGTTTTTGAATATTTAATTCCAAATTACAGTCAGGGCTATTTGTACACAATTGCAGAGTGGGATGTCACACTTACATGGGCAGGTGTTGGGATTCTAGGGTCTATTTTAATTGCTTGGGTAAATTATCGAGGAATAAAGTTCTCGACCTCGATTATGTTCATTCTAACATTGTTAATTATTATTGCAGGTATCTTGCTGATTACAGGCAGTACGATTGGCGGAAGTACGCAAAATATGGAGCCTTTGTTTGACAATGGGATGGCAGGGCTATTAACAGTACTCATTATGACGCCATTTATGTTTGTTGGATTTGATGTTATTCCGCAATCAGCTGAAGAAATTAATTTACCACAAAAGCGAATTGGACAATTACTAATATTCTCGGTGGTGCTTGCGATTGTCTGGTATGTTTCCGTTATATTTGGTGTGTCACGTATTCTAACGCCTGCAGAGTTAAATGAATCGACCCTGGTCACTGCCGATGCAATGGGTAAGGCATTTGGAGGCAGTCAAATGATGTCTAATATTCTTGTTCTCGGTGGTATTGGCGGGATTTTGACAAGCTGGATTGGTTTCTATGTAGGAGGAAGTCGCGCTATCTATGCACTTGCTAATGCCGGCATGCTTCCAAAAAGTTTAGGTGAACTTCATCCTAGGTATAAAACACCGCATAAAGCTATTTTGTTAATTGCATTCCTGTCAACTGCTGCACCATTATTAGGCAGGCCTGCATTAGTATGGTTTGTGGATGCAGGAGGACTTGGACTGGTCGTAGCGTGGCTTATGGTAGCCATATCCTTCATTATTTTACGTAAAAAAGATCCAGAAATGAAACGGCCATTTAAACTACCTGGTGGCACAACACTAGGCTGGGTTGCAGCTGTGATGGCAGGCGGAATCGCCACCCTTTATATGCCAGGTATGCCATCAGCACTTGGTGGTCCTGAGTGGATTATTATCGGTGTATGGTCTGTTTTAGGAATCATCTTGTATAATGTGTCAATGGCCAAGTATGGAAAGGAATTTGCTGATGAGCATATGAAAAACGAAATTGACCGTATCGCTTAGAATTAAAAAAACAACAAAGGGAACAGTTGTAATTTAGCTGTTCCTTTTCATTAGGATGTTTAAAGAGATAGGATAAAATATAAAAATGGAATCGTAATTACACACAATAAGCTTGAAACAATAACCCCAATCGATGCAAAAAGCGTGTCGCCATTGTATTCTTGAGCATAAATTGAAATAGTAGGCGCAGAAGGCATCCCAGCGACGAGAACGGCAATGGTTAGTAATGGTAATGGTACAGAAAGAAAAGCAAAAGGGAGTAGAAGGAGTGGGACGATAAGCAGCTTCGCTAGCGCTGCTTTCCAAATGTATTTATTTTTAAGTAGTAACGGAAAATCGTTGTATTTCACATCTGCGATTAAACTGCCAATTAAAATCATGGAAAGCGGCACAGTCATTTTTCCGAGACTTTCCAATGTGTTTGCGATCCCACTTGGCATACTGATGGGAAGAAACAAGATAATTAATCCGACGAATGTAGAAAAAGTTCCAGGATTCAAGAATACTTTGCTCCAATTGATCGTTGCTTTCGAACGTGAAAATAAATAGATTCCATATGTCCAGATAAGAATGAATAAAACAATATTATACATCGTCAAATAAACGATTCCTTGCTCCCCGAAAATAGCAAAAATAACTGCGAAACCAATATATCCTTGATTGCCGAAAATGATAAGTCCCTCATAAACGCTTTTCTGATTTTCGTTCAGCTGGGAGCGATTCCGCATCCAAATAGCAAGAAAAATGGATAAAAGAAGGGCATAGGAGGACATCGCAATAAGCCAAAGGAAATCTTTCATTAAATGATAGGAAAACGGCATATTTAAAGAGTATAAGATGAGTGCTGGTAAGGTGATATATAAAATAAGCTGTGTCAGTACATGATTGGTATTTTCATTAAAAATCCCAAATTTCCTGACTAAAAATCCAAGCAGTGCAATGCTGTACAATTGTATCATCTCTTGCAGGAAATTCAACGTTGAATCCAATATGATCCCCCCTCGAAGTACTATATGTGCAAATGACCTGATTGGTCTCTGCTGTTTGGAGGACTTTCTTAAATAATATGTTTATATAATCCCTTATTTAAAGGTAGGGGGAAGATAATGATTTTTTCCTTTATGTAGAGACTGAGACAAAAGTGTTTTTATCACATAAACTCCGAACATGATTGACGAAAATAATCCGCTCCGGAAATATAATTCGCGCATCCTGCGGCGGCTGGTGAGCCTCCCACAGGAGTTATTATGAACGAAACTAGCCCCTACTCGTAAAAACGTAGGTTAATTTGGGTATAGTGTATTAAACAAAGGAAACCCAAATCAGAGCTATAATACGAGAGGAGCTATTACTATGAA
>NZ_QWEH01000021.1 GCF_003515705.1 Oceanobacillus profundus | reverse complement strand
AAAATTATTGTCTGGTAACTTTAATTTTATCAAAAGGTGTCCTTTTTGTATGCATAAAAAGAGCGGTACTCACCAACTTATTGGCGAGTACCACTCTTTTTAATTACTGGGGTTTTGTCCCAGCCTCAATTCTCCTATCGATTCGTGTTCGGTTTATAAACAAAGTAATCGAAATCAGCTGGTAAACTTTCTCCAGATGTATCCTGGCATTGCATACCTACAAATGCTCCTGTAAAGAACCCGCCGCCCCGGATGTAATCATCGGATAGCTTATAGGAATGGAAGGGGATATCAATTTTATTCCAGTTACTTCCGTCAAATGAATAAGAATAATAATAAATAGTTGTGTTAACATCCACACGCAAGTAAACATCTTTAATATGATCGGGTATTTCAATTTGCTTATCTTTTAATGGTTGATCAAAAGAAAAGTTATCACATGTTGATAAATCTAGTACTCTGCCTTTTTCTTCATCCCACGTAATTTGCAGTGCAGTCCAGTTTTCGGTATTGTAGTAGTTTACTAACCCTGCAGCTTGTTGAAATGAATTTGGATAAAATGCTACTTTGGTTTCGGCAGTGAAATCAAAGTGCTGCCAGCGTCTTGCCACAAATCCTTGTGTAAATTTAGATGTTAAGGATTCTTTTCCATAAATACGTAAATGTCCTGGATTATCATCCAACGAGACAATATCATCCCCTAATGGGACACGTAATGTTTGAAAATTTAAGTCTAATGTCTTGGATTCGAAATCATCTTTTTCATTTGCTTGTTCCCATGTTACTTCCTCGATTGCTGGTCCTTCTATCTCAAGCGAAGGTTCATTTCCGCCTACTACATACGGCCATTCGTTTTTCCATTCGAGACGCTGTATAGCTGTCTCACGGCCAAGTGGACAGAATCCGCGCGGGTCCAATAAAGGCTGTCCTTCTTTAGGTAATGGGCGACCAGTTAAATGCACTAAGAACCATTCGTCTGTATGAGTTTGTACAATCGATGCATGACCTGCTTTCTGCAGTGGGTTTCTAGGATTTGGCATGGAAGTTATTAATGGATTATCTGGATGGACTTCATATGGTCCCCAAAGGTTTCTGGAACGAGCAATAGTAGCTTGATGCTCATACTTTGTACCACCCTCAGCAGTCAATAGATAGTAATAACCGTTTAATTTGTATAGGTGCGGTGCTTCCGTTAACATAACATCGGTACCTTTAAAGACAATTTCTTTTTTACCTACGAGTTTCTGTTGCTCTGTATCATATTCTTGCAGAACAATACCATAAAAGTTATGGTTGCCAACACGGTGATCCCAAAACATATTTAGGAAATATTTTTTGCCGTCATCATCGTGGAACAGGGAAGGATCAAATCCAGAGCTATTCATATGAATTGGTTCAGACCATTCTCCATCGATTGTATCACAAGTAACAAGATAGTTATGACTATCCTTCCATTGTCCCTCTGTTACTTTAACATCTGTATAAATCAGCCAGAACTTGCCATCACTATAGGAGAGAGCAGGGGCCCAAATGCCACCAGAGTCTGGATTTCCCATCATATTTAATTGGCTAAGGCGATTTAGAGGTCTAGCAACCAATCGCCAATTTTTTAAATCCTTTGAATGGTAAATACCTACACCTGGAAACCATTCAAATGTTGATACAGCAATATAGTAATCTTCTCCCGAACGACAAATGCTAGGGTCAGGATGAAATCCTGTTAGAATTGGATTTTGTATAGTTGACATATTATTCACCTCAAAAAGTTAATTTAATTATTTAAAAACCGTATGCGCTTTCTTTTCTTTGTTAGGATACCTCAACAATAAACGGTATCCTCAAATTTCGGTTCAGTAGTTGCTATACTATTTTTTACCTTTTCATGTGAATTAAAGCGCTGAAACAACCTTATCTTCATAAATGGTACGATATAAAAATTCTTCAGCAGAAAATGCAGCGACACCTAAAGCTGCTGAGTGTTTTAATAAATTGGAAAAATTAATATTTAAATCTTTTTGGCTAAACCATAAGGATTGATTATGAATCCAGTCTGTCATTGGTTTCTTTAAATATTTCTCCGCTTCAGCCATGCGATTTCCAATGATCACCTGTTCTGGATTAAATATATTAATGATATTATTAATGCCTACACCTAGATACTTTCCTATCACTTCAAATAATTGTATTGCCTCAATTTGACCGTTATGAGCAAGATCAATTACAGTATCTAACGTAAGATTATTGCGATCCTCATGTTTTAAGCCTAAACGTTCTGCATTTAGCAATAATGATTTTTCCGATGCGTATAGTTCCCAGCAGCCTTCACTGCCACAGCTGCATTTTGATCCATCCACTTCAATCGTCATATGTCCGAATTCTCCCGAGAAACCATTATTGCCTCTGTATAATTGACCATTTAAAATTAGTCCCACTCCAATACCGATGCCGACACTTACGTAAATGATGTTATTAAACTCTTTTCCAATACCAAAGTTCTTTTCGCCATACGCTCCAGCGTTTGCTTCATTTTCGATCGTAACAGGAACACGATATCTTTGTTCGAGTGTTGATTTAAGGTCAATGTTTCTCCAGTTCAGGTTGGGGGCGAGTAAAATCCTTTTATCTTTATTGACCACGCCTGGTACGCCAACACCAATACCGATAATACCGAATGGAGTACTAGGTGCAGCAGCAATAAGGGAGTCGATGATTGTATAGACGTTCTCTAGGATTTCTTCATAGGTTAGATTAGAAAAGTTCACTTGCTGCTCGGCACAAATATTTCCTTTTAAATCTGTTAATACCCCTAAAATATAATTAACACCTAAGTCAACTCCAATGGAATAACCAGCTACCTGATTGAAAAGCAGCATTACTGGCCTTCTGCCGCCGCTAGACTTCCCTGGACCGGATTCATTGATTAGCTTTTCATCCAATAGCTCATTAACTAATGAAGAAACAGTACCTTTATTTAGTCCAGTTGATGTTGCAATATCTGCCCTTGAAATAGGGGAGTTGTGGATAATTGTTTCTAAAACTAAGAATTTGTTTTCTCTTTTAACTACGTGTTGGTTCCATGTCTTGTTTGTTTTCATCTAATTTTCAGCTCTTTCTCCCATTTTTTACAATAGTATAGCATAAATTAATACTACCACAAACTTTGTTCATCGACTAGACGAACGATGTTGTTTTTGGTATTATAAAAATAGCTTATCAAGCATAAGCGAAAAATATTGTTGGAGGGGGTAATCATGAAAATGAAGAAAGCGATTACAATGTTAGCGTTCCTGGTTGTATCTATTCTTCTATTAGCTGCTTGTGGCGGAGAGGATGCAGGAGGTACAGGCTCTGGGAATACAAAATCGATAAAGTTTATGCATTTATGGCCAGAGGGGAGCTCCGCACAGCATTATAAAGTGGTAAATGAAATTATTGCAGATTTTGAAGCTGAAAATGACGGAATCACCATCGATCTTGAGGTATTAAGCAATGAACAATATAAAGATAAGATTAAAGTATTATCTACATCAAATGAACTGCCTGATGTTGGTATGACATGGGCGGCAGGTTACATGGAACCTTATGTGAATGGAAATATGTTTGCATCAGTTGATGATATTATTGAAAGCGATTTATCAGATAGTTTTGTACCTGGTACTGCAGAAGCGTTTTCTATAGATGAAACAGCTTATGGACTGCCATTGGAGTTAAATATTTCTACAATTTTTTATAACAAAGCTATTTTTGATGAGTATAGTTTAGAAGAGCCACAAACAATGGATGAATTATATGAAATTATTGACACGTTAAATAAGAATGGCGTTAATCCAATCGCACTTGGTAATAGAGATGCATGGACCGGATCCATGTGGTATATGTATTTAGCTGATCGATTTGCTGGAGAGGAAGATATTTTAACCCAAGCAATTAATCGTGAAGGATCTTTTGAAGATCCTGCTTTAGTACAAGCTGCAGAAGAAATCCAAAGTCTCGTTGATTCAGATGCATTTGTTCAAGGATTTAATGGTCTTGCAGATGAAGAAGCGAAAAGTATGTTTATGGGAGAGCAAGCGGCAATGTATTTAATCGCAACTTGGGACCTTCCGAATTTTACCACTAATGAAGATGTACCACAAGAATTTAGAGATTCAGTAGGTTATTTTAAATTTCCAACTGTAGCTGGAAGTGGGGATCCAAACAGCTATGTAGGTGGTCCAGGAGTTGGATTATTTGTGTCAGAAAACTCTGATGTTAAAGAAGATGCTAAAGAATTTGCTTCTTATTTCGTTCAGCAATGGGGGGAAAGAGCCGTAACAGAGGTTGGAATAATTCCTGCAACCAAAGTTGATGCAGATTCATTAGAGCTTCCGGAAATGTATGTCGATGTGTTAAATGATTTAAATGAAGCAACAAATATTACATTATATGCAGATGTTCAAATGAGTGCAAGTGCTGCCCAAGTACACTTGGACATGATTCAAGCGTTATTTGGCGGGGAAATAACAGCGGAGGAATTTGCTAAAACACATGAAGACACACTTTCAGCAGAAGATTAGTATCTGCCAAAATTGAATAGAAAAGGGCAAATTCTTCCACAGGATTGTCCTTTTCCACTCTAAATAGACTATGGGGTTGAATGGTATGAATAAAGTTATGTCCAATAAATGGATTATTTTCTTATATACGTTTCCTGCACTCCTGTTAATTGCCGTTCTAATCGTTATTCCGTTAATTCTTTCAGGATATTTTGGGTTAATGGATTGGGATGGTATTGGAACAATGGAATTTATTGGGTTGGATAATTATATAACTGCATTACAAGATTCAAAGTTTTGGGATAGTACATTACATTCGTTCTTACTAGCTTTATTTTCTGCATGTAGTTTAATTGGATATTTAGCTGTTGCTCTGATATTAGCTTCCAAAATTAAAGGTGCTAGTCTCTTAAGAAAGATCTATCTAATACCAATGCTTCTATCTTCAGTTGCAATTGCACAGCTATGGATTAAAGTTTATAATCCTTCAAACGGGATGCTAAATAGTATTTTAGTAGGTTTAGGCATTGAAAATCCACCAGCATGGTTAGCTGATCCCTCTATTGTTCTTTACGCGATTTTTGTTCCAATCATTTGGCAATATGCTGGATTTTACATTTTGATTTATTATGCTGCTTTAAAAAACATTCCTGAATCGTTAATCGAAGCAGCAAAAATTGATGGAGCAACGCCACTGCAAATTGCGTTAGAGATTAAAGTTCCCTTAATTATGAATGTATTTAAGGTGACTATTGTTTTATCAATTGTTGGGTCGTTGAAATACTTTGATTTAATCTATGTGATGACAGGCGGCGGACCAAACGGAGCAAGCGAAGTAATGGCATCCTATATGTATAAACTAGCATTCTCAAGCTATAACTTTGGTTATGGTAGTGCAATAGGATTCTTGCTATTGATTATAACCTTAATTGTTACAGTAATTATACGTAAAATAACAGCTAATAAAGATGAAATTCAATATTAACAGGAGGCTTCTATCATGCGACGAATCGGTTATATACTACTTTATATTTGTTTAGCGCTTGTCGCTGTATTTCAAATCTTTCCGATCATATGGCTGTTTATGTTCTCATTAAAGACAAATCAAGAGATTTTCGCTGGTAATCCTTTTGCGGTACCTTTAGACCCTAAATGGGGAAATTATTTAAAAGTGTTTGAGGGCGGAATTGGTGTTTATTTTTGGAATAGTATTTGGATAACTGCACTAGCAACAGTTCTTACTATATTAATAGCAAGTATGGCAACATTTGCGATAACAAGGATGAAATGGAAGTATAGCGGACTTGTATTAGGAGTGATAATGGTGGGTCTAATGATTCCGATTCATTCCGCATTAATACCTTTATATAACATGTTTTTAAATGTTAATTTAATCGATAATCCATTATCCATTGTCATTACATATATAACATACAATTTACCTATTACTGTAATGATTTTACTAGGCTTCTATACAACGATCCCTCGTGAAATAGAAGAAGCTGCAATCATTGATGGAAGTTCCATTCATCGCTTGTTTTTCCGAATCATTCTGCCAATATCGGCGCCGATCATGTCCACAACTGTCATTATCAATATGATTTATAACTGGAATGAATTTGTATTTGTTAATACATTCATCAGTTCTGAAAAATATAAGACACTTACAGTTGGAATTCAGAATTTTATTGGACAGTACATGACAGATTGGGGAGCAATTGGAGCTACGTTGGTTATCAGTGTGCTGCCTATTATTGTTGCTTTTCTTTTCTTCAGTAATAAGATTATGGAGGGAATTACAGCAAGTGCAGTTAAAGGTTAGTAGTCCATATATGGAAAGATATGGAATGAGCTGCCACTGTGGAGCTAGTAAAGGAGACCACCTCATTATTATAATAGGAAGGAAGAGGTGGTCTTACAGTTTTTAACCTTTTTTATCTTGTATCCTATGAAAAGCATGTAAACTGAGCCACGTAGTAATGAAGGCGTACGTAACACTACCGAAAATAAAAAATAAAGCTGGAACAGCACGCATGATGAAAAAAGTTGAAACGATGCATACTAACATGAAAAAGCTATGTATTGGACTGATGATCATAATTAGTAATGCATTTTTCATTAGTTCTCCTACCTTTAAATCATAGTGTACAAAACTAGGAAAAATATAAAATAAAAACAAGGCAACCAAAAGCATAAATGCGAATAATGGAATATGTGTCCAGGATAGGGTTTCATTCATACTGACCTGGATATAGTAAATATCAGTAATAATAAAGACAAACAGAATATTGATGAACAATCCCAAGATGTTGCTCTTAAGAAAGTCACGTTTGTAATATACCCAAAACGTTTTTAAAACAGGGAGGTCAGATTTGCCGCGCAACCAGTCGCGAACCATCGCGAACATAGCAATGGTGGCTGGATAAAAACCAAGTACAACACAGCCGGCAAAAGTGAAAACAATCCATAACAGGTTGACATAAGCAAATTTTGTAATCCATTCCAATATTTGATAGATAGTGTTTGTTTTACTGTTCAAATGAATGACCTCCTTAAAGGACTAGATATAGGTTAAAGCGAATTTTTTTATCCCACAGAAAAAAACGAGTAATTTGTCTGCTACAACTTTAAATAGTTTCATAGAAAATCTCAGTAATTAGGATTAAATAATTTTTGAAAATAAACTTTGTTCATCCGATAGACGAACAAATTAAACGATGCTATAATTATAACATGAAAGCATTTACAATTGTATCTTTTTAAAACTACTACCATAATATAGGAGGATGTAAACAATGTCTTATTTTAGTAATGTAAATAAAATTCAATATGAAGGTTCAAAATCAACAAATCCATTCGCATTCAAATTCTATAATCCGGAAGAAAAAATCGGAGAAAAAACAATGGAAGAAATCTTGCGGTTTGGTGTTGCATACTGGCATACCTTCACGGAAGATTTATCTGATCCGTTTGGTACGGGAACAGCGATTCGTCCATGGGATAAGTATACGGGAATGGATCTTGCCAAGGCACGTGTGGAAGCCGCATTTGAATTCTTTGAAAAACTGAATGTGCCATTTTTCTGTTTCCATGATGTGGACATCGCGCCAGAAGGGGATACATTAAAGGAATCAAATGAGAATCTAGATACGATTGTCGCCATGATAAAAGACTATATGAAAGATAGTAAAACGAAGTTACTGTGGAATACAGTCAATAACTTCAGCCATCCGCGTTTTGTTCATGGAGCCGGATCAGCGAGCAATGCTGATGTTTTTGCCTATGCAGCAGCTAAAGTGAAAAAAGGATTGGAAGTAGGGAAAGAGCTTGGTGCAGAAAACTACGTGTTTTGGGGTGGGCGTGAAGGCTATGAAACACTTCTCAACACGGATATGAAATTGGAAATGGATAACTTGGGACGACTTTTCCATATGGCAAACGATTATGCGAAGGAGATTGGCTTTGATGCACAATTTCTGATCGAGCCAAAGCCAAAAGAACCAACGTCCCATCAATATGATTTTGATGTAGCGAGCGGCTTCGCCTTTTTACAGCACTATGGATTGCAAGATGTATTCAAGTTTAATATTGAAGCAAACCATGCCACATTAGCAGGTCATACGTTTGAGCATGAACTGCATTATGCGCGGATTCATCAAATGTTAGGGTCGGTGGACGCAAACCAAGGCCATCCGTTGCTTGGCTGGGATACGGATGAATTTCCGACCGATCTGAACATGACCGTACTAGCCATGTACGAGATTTTGAAAAATGGTGGATTAGGCAGGGGCGGCTTGAACTTTGATGCGAAAGTGCGCCGCGGTTCATTTACCCCGGATGATTTATTCCACGCGCATATAGCAGGAATGGACAGCTTTGCGGTTGGGTTAAAAGTGGCCCATCGTTTACTCGAAGATAATGTATTAGAAAATATCATTGCAGAACGCTATCACTCCTATCAGGAAGGTATCGGACGAGATATTGCAGAAGGAAACACCACTCTTCAGAAACTAGAAGAATATGCGTTAGGATTAACAGAGATAAAGAATGAATCTGGCAAACTAGAAAGAATCAAAGCTACGATTAACCAATACCTATTAACAACAGTTGCTGGGGAATAATATATTACTAATTCGTTATAAATAAATTAGGAGGGACGAAGATGATGGAAGAACGCCTTCGTCTCTAATAACATATTTAGATGCAGGAGATGTTTAGCATGAAATATATAATCGGGGTAGACTTAGGGACAAGTGCTGTTAAAATCCTATTGGTCAATCAGCATGGAAAAGTAGCTAAGGAAGTTTCCAGGTCTTATCCACTCATCCAGGAAAAGGTCGGTTATAGTGAACAAGATCCAAATCAATGGGTAGAACAAACGGTTAGTGGATTATCCGAATTATTGACAGGTTTTAAAGGAAGTCCAGAAGATATTGAAGGTATCAGTTTTTCTGGTCAAATGCATGGTTTAGTATTGCTCGATGAAAATAACGAAGTATTACGAAATGCGATTCTGTGGAATGATACCCGTACAACCAAGGAATGTGAAGAAATATATGAAAAAGTGGGTAAAGATCGCCTGTTGGAAATCACAAAAAATCCTGCGCTCGAAGGCTTCACATTGCCAAAGATTCTATGGGTGAAAAACCATGAGCCAGACATTTTTGAAAAAGTAAAGACATTTGTGCTGCCAAAGGATTATGTTCGTTATAAGTTAACTGGGCAGCTGCATATGGACTATTCCGATGCTGCCGGGACATTGCTTTTAGATATGGCAGAAAAAAGTTGGAGCAAAGAAATCTGTAATTATTTAGGAATTGACCTGGAGATCTGTCCACCGCTTATTGACTCCCATGATAATGTAGGAGGTTTCACAGAAGCAATCATAGAAGCGACAGGATTAAGCGCGAGAACAAGAGTATTTGCAGGGGGAGCAGACAATGCATGTGGTGCAATTGGTTCTGGGATTTTAGAGGATGGTAAAACATTAGCAAGTACGGGAACATCTGGTGTTGTATTATCGTATGAAGCAAATAGTGACAAAGACTTTGATGGAAAAGTTCACTATTTTAATCATGCCGCACCGGATGTGTATTACACAATGGGTGTGACGCTTGCAGCAGGCTATAGCTTGTCCTGGTTTAAAGATAACTTTGCCAAAGATATTAGTTTTGAATTGTTATTGAAGGATGTTGATACAGTGCCGGTTGGCTCAAATGGTCTAATCTTCACGCCATATATTGTAGGAGAAAGAACCCCCCATGTGGATGCTAATATACGTGGTAGTTTCATTGGTATAGATGCATCTCATGAAAGAAAGCATTTTACCCGGGCAGTATTAGAAGGTATCACATTCTCTTTAAATGAATCGATCGAAATTTTCCGTAGGAATGGAAAAACCATAGATACAGTCATTTCAATTGGAGGAGGAGCCAAAAATGAATCTTGGTTACAGATGCAAGCAGACATTTTTAATGCGCGCATCGTCAAGCTGCAAAGCGAACAAGGACCAGGGATGGGGGCTGCGATGCTTGCTGCATACGGCTGTGGGTGGTTTGATTCTTTAAAAGATTGTGCCGCTGAGTTCTTGAAAGAAGATATGGTTTATCAACCGATTCAAGAAAATGTTGGAAAATATAAAGGCTTGTTTGAGATTTATAAAGAGATTTATGGTAAAACGAGAGAATTAAACAAGAAGTTAATGAACTATCGTAACTAATTAAAATACAAAGTGGACATAAATCAAGTTTAACTTTCAATAGGCAGAGTACTTAGCATTGCGATTCTTCTCGAGAGGCAACAGCAACCAGCGCAACGAGCCTAACCAGTAGCCTCTTGAGGTGCGAAGTATATTTCGGGTTGTTATTTTGTGTATCAAACATTGCTGTGTTTTATTAAATGTAAATACTTTTTCCTGGTTTCGTTTCTAAAAAATGAGGAAATCGGATGAATTGTGCTTTATTACAATGGTACATTCAGTTCATCGCATAATAAGGAGTGTTACGTGTGAATAAAAAACGCATTTTATTCATCGGAGACAGTATTACAGAATCAGGACTTCATGAGGATAAAGCGAAGCTCGGAACTGGTTATGTTCGAATCATACATGATTATTTGCAAGCAATTTATCCTAATTCTTTTGAGGTTTTTAATAAGGGTATAAGTGGAAACAGGGTGATAGATTTAGAAGAACGATGGGATAAAGATGTTCTTAAATGTAATCCAGAAATTCTTTCGATATCAATTGGTGTGAATGACGTATGGCGTCAATTAGACAATCCGGGTTTAAAGCAAATCTATCCAGAAGAATTTGCAAGCATCTATAATGAATTATTGATGCAGGCTCGGGAAGAAACCAATGCCACCCTTGTATTAATGGAGCCAACACTAATAGAAGAAGAATTAAATTCGGCAGGAAATGAAAAGTTAAAAATCTATGTTGAGATTGTTCGACGTTTAGCAGATAAACATCGAGCTATTCTCATTCCGACCCATCAGGATTTCATTGATTATGTAATGACAAATAGTGGATATCCATTAACGATAGATGGTGTACACATGAATTCTGTCGGTAATATGCTAATGGCTAATAGCTGGATAAAATCAGTTATCCCCACCCTAAAATAAACCAACTCAAAATAGGCAGTATAAGTAAGACAAGAAGAAAAATTAACGGCAGTGAGCTAGCGAAAGGAGTAAGTTATGAAAGGTAATTTGACGCAATGAATATGCGCAATATTCGTAGTAGGTAGAAACTTTAGTGAACTATGATGTTCGATTAAACAAAAGGGGGAGAAAAGTAAATGTTGGAACAAACAATCAAAAACGAACGAACTCTAAAAAGTTATCGTGCATGGCTGCAATATGACAAGATTGAAGACATTGACCGTAAATTATATCTGAAATGGTTTACTGCAATTGGTGTTGCGACCGATACTAAAATTACAAAATCAGCGGTTAATGAAATTATCTGGGCAGCAGAATCAATGCTTGAGAAGACTCCAGACATTAATGAAGAAACGTTGGATCGAACTTCTATTATTCTCGGAACGTACAGGCATATTCATTTAGAAGAATACGGACTTTCTTCCGATTTGCTTGAAGATGTGAACGAGGAAGGATATGTAATAAAAACAGTAAATAACAATGAGAAACAGCAAATTTTATTGATTGGAAAAACCGATAAAGGAATTTTATATGCTACTTATCATTTATTACGTTTAATACAAACCAAAGCATCGCTGGAAGATCTTCATATAAAGGACGCGCCTAAAAATCAATTTCGGATGATAAATCAGTGGGATAATATTGATGGTTCCATTGAACGCGGGTATGCAGGAAACTCAATATTTTATGTTAACGATAATATTACCGATAATTTAGAACGTGTGAAAGATTACGCAAGGTTATTATCTTCCATTGGGATGAATGCCATTTCTATTAATAACGTAAATGTATGGGACGAGGAAACAAATATCATTACTGAAAAGTACCTTCCCAAGGTGAAAAATATCGCAGAAGTCTTTAGAGCTTACGGAATTACCATATATCTAAGCATCAATTATGCAAGCCCGATTGTATTGGGGAGTTTAGAGACAGCCGATCCATTAGATGAAAATGTGCAGAATTGGTGGAAACAGAAGGTAGCGGAAATCTATAAATATATCCCTGACTTTGGTGGGTTTGTGGTAAAAGCAGATTCTGAAAATCGCCCTGGCCCATTTTCATACGGCAGGAATCATGCAGATGGTGCAAATGTCCTCGCAGAAGCATTAAAGCCATTTAATGGTATCGTCATCTGGCGCTGCTTTGTTTATAATAATTTGCAGGATTGGCGGGATAAGGAAACGGATCGTGCACGAGCAGCTTATGATCATTTCACACCAATTGATGGAGAGTTTCTTGACAATGTTATATTGCAGATTAAAAATGGACCAATGGATTTTCAGGTGAGAGAAGGTATCTCGCCATTATTGGGTGCTTTAGAAAAAACAAATCAATTCATAGAGCTGCAGGTTACTCAGGAATATACTGGTCAGCAAAAAGACGTATGTTATCTGGTTCCACAATGGAAGGAAATACTCGAATTTGACACGTATGCCAAAGGGCAGGGAACTAAAATTAAAGATATTGTTAATGGCAGCGTATTCAAGAATAATTATAGCGGAATTGCAGCAGTATCAAATATTGGAAATGATATCAATTGGACAGGTCATACATTGGCACAGGCGAATTTATATGGTTATGGTCGTTTAACTTGGAACCCTGATTTGACGACAGAGGAAATTACGAAAGAGTGGATATATTTGACCTTTGGACAGAATGATCAAGTTGTCGAAAATATCACCTATATCCTGCTCAACTCCTGGAAAACCTATGAAAATTATACGGCACCTCTTGGTGTGGGCTGGATGGTAAATCCTGGTCATCACTATGGTCCAAATGTTGATGGTTATGAATATTCGAAGTGGGGAACTTATCATTTTGCAGATTGTCACGGGATTGGCGTGGATCGCACTGTTGAAACCGGTACTGGCTATACGTCTCAATATTTTCCCCAAAATGCTGAAACTTTTAATTCATTAGAAACATGTCCAGATGAGTTATTACTGTTTTTCCATCATGTACCATACACATATGTGCTCCATTCTGGTGAAACTGTAATACAGCATATTTATAATACGCATTTTGAAGGAGTAGAAGAGCTAAAAGAGTTTATTCAAAAGTGGAATGATTTAGACGGACTTATTGATAAGGTTATTTTCGAGAATGTTAAAGAACGGTTCCACATGCAGCTGGAAAATGCCAAAGAATGGAGAGATCAAATCAATACGTATTTTTATCGCAAATCTGGGATTTCCGATGATAAAAACAGAAAAATTTATTAGGAGTATCGTGTATGAACTTAGAAAAAATAGAAGGCTGAATTAGAATGGAGCCACCCAATCGCTGGTCATTGGTGTATGGACACATGCAGATTTAGAAAGACGTATGTCCTGAGATAGGGTGGCCATTTAGATTAATTGACCCTTTTTTCTGCTTTAATAAAGGAAAGGTTTGCGTACCACGTAAGTACTAAACTAGAACTTGCTACTAAGAAAAAAGGAATAAGCCCAGGGATTTTCTCCATGACCAGACCAATAATAAAAAGAGATATTAGCATAGAAAAAGTAATGAATGGAGAAGAAAAACCAAGTATAAATGCATTTTTGTAGTATTGGAATATATTCTTGAACTTAAAATGAACATAGGTTGGAAAAATATAAAGTATAGTAATTAAATATAAAATGAGAATATTAACAAACACTACTAATAAAACAAAAAACAGCTGACCATCTACTAACATTATATACTGATAGTCAATATACAATATGTAACCAGCTATAAGTAATGGCCAAATAAGTAGATTCGATTTTACAAATTCTCTTTTATACGTGTTCCAAAAAATAGGTAGTATTTTATCATCCGTATTTCCCTTCAACCACTTTCGTGTAAGTGTAAACATAGAAGTTGTTGCAGGTGCAAATCCAGTAACAATCAAACCAAGAACAGTAAATAATACCCATAGAATATTCAAGTAGGCAATCCTGGTTATCCACTCCATTGTAAGATATATGATACCTAATATGCCTTTTCTTTCTATCATCATCATCACCTCTATATTATTTTAACACTTTGTTCGTCCATTCGATAGACTAAGTTGAAATTTTATGTTAAAATCCCTTTGAAAGGTGAAAGAATATTGTAACAAATCTAAATGATAGACTTCAGCAGTACTTAAATATTGAAACTATTTTCATATACTTGGTGCTTTGTGATCAGGCTTCCATTTAATTTGATAGCTAACGAAATGGAGAATCTTCGCCTAAAGTAATCACAATTATGTAAACGCTTTTATTTGTGAGGCTGTCGAGCAAAATTGGAAATTAGCGACAGCATTTTTGACCCAGAAGAAATATGAAAGGAAAAAAGTATTGGAAAGGGGGGATGGAAGAAGCTGCAGGTTAGTAGGTTGGTTTTAGTTATAGAGAACATCGAACTATTTATTAAAGGGAGGAAACCAGATGTTTAAAAAGTCATTTGCTTTAATTGGAATTACGATAATTTCAATGTTACTTATCGCAGGATGTATGCAAAAACAAGAAACAGAAACCGAAGATGGAAATCCTATTATTACGACAGTTCGTACGCTTGATGATGGGACCGTTTTTAAAGACGGGGAGGATGTCAACAATAATGTTGTTACTCAATGGGCTGAAGATGAGCTTGGCATAAAGTTTAACACTTTATGGACACGGCCAAATGATGAGCAATATAATCAGCAGTTGCGTTTAGCAATGTCTGCGAACGAACCATTACCGGATGTTTTCCAGGTAACAGATGCACAAATGATTTCGGATTTAATTGAATCTGGAAGAGTGATGTCAATTGATGATGCGATTGAAGAACATGCTTCCCCTAGACTGAAAGAGTTATTTGAGCAATTTCCAGAAGCATTCTATCAGGCAACGGTAGATGGTGTACGATATGGAATACCTCGTCTTTCGGGAGGGAACGGATCCGATACAGTGATGTATGTACGTCAGGATTGGCTAGATGAATTTAACTTAGAAGCTCCAAAAACAATTGAAGAACTGGAAGAAGTCATGGAAATTTTCGTTCATGAGGATCCGGATGGAAATGGAGCAGACGATACTATTGGAATTACCCTATCAGCTGGTGACGTTGGTTTTGGACGTACTAATGTAGGGGATACATCTTTTATTTTCGGATCATATGGTAATTTTATGCCAGGTTTGTGGAGTGAAGCAGAAGATGGTTCCATTCAATATGGTTCTATCCAGCCAAATATGAAAGATGCTTTAGCAAAACTAAATGAATGGTTTGAAAAAGGATACCTATCAAAAGAAATTGCTATTGAACCTGAAGACCAGGCACAGCAAAGCTTTATCGCTGGAAAATCCGGGATTATTATTGCACCCCCATGGGCTTTCGACTATCCAATTGGTGATTTATTCTCGAATAATCCAGATGCGGTTGTAAAACCATATGCTCTTCCAGAAGGAATAGATGGTGAGGCAGGGCGAAAAGGTGAACGATTGATGACAGGATCTTTCTTATTCAGCACTGAGTTTGAGCATATGGATAAATACTTCGAATATCTGGACGCAATATATGGATATACATTTGGTGAATCAGATTATTTCGAAAATGGTTTATTTGAAGGCTATGATTATGTGATGCAAGATGGTGATCCTGTTTATGATGCTGCAGGTATAGAAGAAATCACGGGTGAGCAAAAGGTTGACCCCGGGCGCTATTTCTTACCAACCAATGTTCCTGCTATACCATATCAAATGTACGGTATTTTAGAAGAATTTCATGAGACAGAAAGAGCTCCAGAAAGTGCATATGAAGCTAGTCTGGCTGGAAGAGAACCTGAATATGTAGAAGCAGCTGCACTTGTAAACCAGCAAAATGATATACGTGTTGAAAATTTGTTTACTGGTCCTCCAACAGAAACAATGATTAAGAGCTGGGAGAATCTGGAACGAATGGAACTAGAAATATTCGCAAATATTGTTTACGGCAACGAATCGATAGATGCTTTCGATGACTTTGTTGAAAGATGGAAAAGTACTGGCGGAGAACAAGTTACGACAGAAGTAAATGAATGGTACAATTCCGTTCAATAAAATTGCAGATAAATTTTAGGTGCGAACTATATAAAAACGTCACTGATTGATAATCTCGAGAAAATAAAAGGTGCGGACGGACGTATGATGAGGTTGGAACATTAACCGATTGCTTAAAGATTGAAAGTGAACGTTGCAAAAGCTTTGCTTAGGAAGTGTGCGTTTTCTTTTTCCCTTCCTCAGTTTTAAAAAATGCGTATACGCACCAAACCTTTCTAATGGATGTAGATTATAGTTCGAACCTTCCTTTATACAACTAGTAACAGTCTAGTAGAGGAGGAGTTAGTATGGAGGTTAAGGACACAGCAATTAAAGAAAGTCATATGAAAGCAAAATTAAAGCTGGCTCCAGAAAAACAGAAAAATAAAAAGAGGAAACAAAAATGGGCCTTCCGGAACAACTGGCCATTGCATGTATTATTAATACCTGGAGTAATTTTAGCGCTTGTTTTTCAATATGGACCCATGGCAGGTATTGTCATGGCATTCCAGGATTTTAAGCCATGGCTTGGATTTTTTGGTTCCGAGTGGGTCGGGTTCGAACATTTTAGAGCAATGTTTGAGTTTGATTATGCGAGACAAGTTATTTGGAATACATTAATTATTTCTGTAATGAAATTAATTACAGGAATCATTGTTCCGATTACGATCGCATTACTGCTGAATGAAATCTATCGAATGAAATTTAAACGCACAATTCAAACGGTTATCTATCTGCCATATTTCCTTTCTTGGGTTATTTTGGGCGGTATTTTGATTGATATTTTGTCACCAGATGGTGGACTTATTAATAATGTGCTGGGGTTATTTGGTATAAACCCAATCTTTTTTCTTGGAAGTAATGAATGGTTTCGCTCAACTATTATTATGACAGATATTTGGAAGGAGACTGGATTCAATACCATCGTATTTTTGGCAGCGATAACAGCTGTTAATCCGAATCTCTATGAAGCAGCTGCAATTGATGGGGCGAATCGATGGAAACAAACACTTTATGTCACTTTACCTGCAATGCTGCCAATTATAATTGTCGTTGGGACAATATCACTGGGAAATATCCTTAATGCAGGATTTGACCAAATTTTTAACCTTTATAATCCGCTTGTATATGAAACTGGTGACATTATTGATACTTATGTTTATCGAGTTGGTTTAATTGATGGGAATTTCAGTTATGGTGCGGCAGTAGGGTTATTTAAATCCTTCATTAGCTTGATCTTAATTGTTATTGGTTATCGGTTAGCTTATAAGTATGCAAATTACAGGATTTTCTAGGAGGGTGAACGATGCAATACAAAACAAAAGGGTACAAGATTTTTACGGTATTCAATTATACGTTTCTATCAATCTTTGCATTGCTATGTATGTTGCCGCTTATTCATATTTTTGCAGTTTCTTTAAGTGGCAGTGCAGCTGCTTCTGGAAACCTTGTTACATTATGGCCTGTTGACTTTACTTTGGATGCCTATGAAAAAACAATCGGGAATAGTAACTTTTTGAGGTCATTTGGGTTATCGGTGGTTCGTGTTGTTTTAGGCACAGCAATCTCCATGGGTGTCTTGCTTTGTGCTGCATATGCATTAGCCAAAGATGATCATGAATTCAAAGGCAGAAAAATATATATGTGGTTTTTTGTGTTCACGATGCTATTTAATGGCGGGTTAGTTCCAACCTATATTCTTGTGACGAACTTGGGGCTGACCGATACGATATGGGCGCTCGTTTTACCAACAGCAATTAATGCATTTAACTTAATATTACTAGTAAATTTCTTCCGCACTTCTGTTCCAAAAGCATTGGAAGAATCGGCATTTTTAGATGGCGCAGGACATTTCACGATTTTTTTAAAAATTTATCTGCCGATTGCTGTACCAGCTATTGCAACAGTTACCTTGTTCACAATGGTGTTCCATTGGAACCAGTGGTTTGATGGAATGATTTATATGACAAATGAAGCAAATTATCCCCTGCAAACATTTTTGCAATCGATTGTTGTAAAGAAAGATCTGAGTAATATTGCAGATCCGGAAACATTGCGAAATATGTCCCAGCGTACGGTCGAGGCTGCGCAAATTTTTATAACAGCATTGCCGATGTTAATTGTGTATCCATTTCTGCAAAAGTATTTTGTTAAAGGGATTGTATTAGGGGCAGAAAAAGAATAATTTCCTTAAATAAAATCGTGCCGATACATGCTGATTATCTTGTTTAGTGATGATAAAACAAAGATGTCTAACAACGTATAAAGGAGGATGTAAAAATGAAGATGGTATTTCGCTGGTTTGGTGAAGGAAATGACACCGTCCCATTAGACTATATCAAACAAATACCTGGTGTCGAAGGAATTGTTTGGGCACTTCATGATCTTCCAGCAGGAGAAGTCTGGCCGCTTGAAAAGATACTGGAAGTAAAACAGCAGACAGATGATGCTGGACTTCATATGGATGTGGTCGAGAGTGTGAATATTCATGAAGATATTAAGCTTGGGCTGCCTTCAAGAGATATGTATATAGATACTTTTATTCAAACAATTGAAAACCTATCACAAGCTGGTGTTAAGGTTATCTGCTATAATTTCATGCCGGTATTTGACTGGGTGCGAACAGAATTGTCTAAAAAGCTTGAAGATGGATCAACTGCACTTTTTTATGAACATCATAAAGTTGCTGACTTGGATCCGATGGAATTGGTGAAGACTATTTCTCACAATTATGAGTTTACGATGCCGGGCTGGGAGCCAGAGAGACTGGAACTGCTATCGGATTTGTTTGAACAGTATAAAGAAGTAACCGAGGAAAATTTATGGAGAAATCTGCAATACTTTCTCGAACGGGTTATCCCAGCTGCAGAAAAAAGTGAAATCAAGCTCGCCATTCATCCTGATGATCCACCATTTACTGTGTTTGGATTGCCGAGAATTATTACGAACAAAACAAATTTGGCGAGAGTTTTACGTATAGTGGACAGTCCTGCAAATGGTCTAACTCTATGTAGTGGTTCGTTAGGGGTACGCTCAGATAATGATATTGCTGAGATGGTCAGAACATTTGCAGATCGCATACCATTTGCTCATGTACGTAATATTAAAACATATGAAAACGGAGATTTTATCGAAACATCGCACCGTACAACGGATGGTTCAATTGACATTTATGGAATCATGCATGCATTCTATGAAACAGGTTTTACAGGTTATTTACGACCGGATCACGGAAGGCAAGTATGGAATGAAAACTGCCGACCGGGCTATGGGCTATATGACCGTGCCATGGGAATCATGTACCTTTTGGGGATTTGGGATAGCTTTGTACGATCTGGAAAGGAGGCTGAATCATATGTTGCAACAAAATGAGAATTTAAAGGACAAGGTAGCAGTTATCACCGGCGGAAGTGGCGTCTTATGCAGCGCTATGGCTAGGGAATTAGGCAGACAAGGTGTGAAGGTTGCGATATTAGGAAGAAGTCAGGAAAAAGCTGATGCTGTTGTGCAAGCCATTAAAAATATTGGTGGAGAAGCGCTTGGGGTTTCTTGTGATGTACTGGATATAAAAAGTTTAAGGAAAGCTGAGCAAATGATTACAGAAACTTTTGGTACATATGACATTTTAATTAATGGGGCTGGTGGAAATCATCCAAAAGGAACCACAACACATGAAACCCTGAATGCTGAGGACATCGATAATAATGATTTGTTCACCTTTTTTGATCTGGCTCCTGAAGGTTTTCAGTATGTATTTGATTTAAATTTACTAGGAACAATACTCCCTACACAAGTTTTTGCAAAAAATATGATACATCGCAAAGGTGCTGTAGTCATTAATATGTCATCAATGAGCGCACCATCTCCAATGACGAAAGTTCCAGCATACAGCGCGGCCAAAGCAGGAGTTGAAAATATAACCCAATGGTTAGCTGTTCATCTTGCTGATGTCGGAATTAGAGTCAATGCGCTCGCACCAGGCTTTTTCCTAACTGAACAAAATAAAAGGCTGTTAACAAATGAGAATGGATCGCTTACTGAAAGGTCAAAGAAAATTATGACACATACACCGATGAGGCGGTTTGGAGCTCCCGAAGATCTCTTAGGAACAATAATCTGGTTAATAGATGAGAATATGTCTGGTTTTGTAACAGGAATTACAGTACCTGTTGATGGTGGATTTTTAGCTTACTCTGGAGTCTAGGGTGTAGGTTGGAATCCCAGTATACGGTAATGCTTATGACATGGAGATAAGTCATTCCATTATCTCTAATGTAGTGGTTGATTCGTGACTTTTATAATAAAAAAATTATGAAGAGGTGAAACTATGAAAAGAGCTTTACTATTTCAAGGCGGTTGGGAAGGACATGAACCTAGAGAGGTAGCAAATATATTAGCTGAGATTCTTACAGAAGAAAAATTTGATGTGAAAGTTACAGATACATTAACAACATTAGAAGAAGATGACTTAAACGGTTATGACTTAATTGTTCCTAACTGGACACAAGGCACAATTACGAAAGAACAGCTGCAGCCTCTTCTTAAAGCCGTTGCCAATGGCACTGGTTTAGCTGGATTGCATGGTGGCTTAGGTGATTCATTTCGTTGGGAAACAGATTATCAATTTATGGTTGGTGGTCAATGGGTAGCACATCCAGGGAATGACGGGGTCACGTACGACGTGCATATTTCAGACCCTGATCACCCTTTAACAGAAGGCATGAAAGATTTTACAGTTGTATCTGAACAATATTATATGCATGTGGATCCCGCTGTTCAAGTTCTTGCAACAACTAGATTTCCAGTAGCGGATGGTCCGCATCAGCCAAATGGTGAAGTAGAGATGCCAGTAGTATGGACAAAAAAATGGGGGGAAGGGAAAGTCTATTATTGTTCTTTAGGACATGTTGCTGAGGTTGTGAGAATGAAAGAGGTTATGAATTTAATGCGAAAAGGGTTTATTTGGGCAAGCAGATAAAAAGTTTTTTATCGAAAAGATTGGATGTGGATTATGGAAAGCTTAAAAGCAGGAGTTGTTGGATGTGGAACAATCAGTGAAATATACTTTGCAAACGCAAAAAGATTTAAGGAGTTTGATATTGTTGCTTGTGCCGACCTGGATCTAAATCTAGCAAGGCAAAGAGCAAAGGAATTCAATATTTCAAAAGCCTATACAACAGAGGAACTGCTGGCAGATTCTGAGATTGATATAGTTATTAATCTTACTACACCACTTGTGCATGCAAAGATCGCCTTAGATGCTCTTGAATCAGGAAAACATGTTTATGGTGAAAAACCGCTTTCGGTTAAACGCGAGGACGGACTGAGAATATTAGAAACAGCAAATGCCAAAGGTTTGCTTGTGTGCAACGCTCCAGACACTTTTCTAGGTGGTGGTATACAGACTTGCAGGAAGCTTATTGATGACGGTTATATTGGTGAACCTGTTTCTGCGACCGCCTTCATGATGAACCATGGACATGAAAGGTGGCATCCAAATCCTGATTTTTATTATCAAGAAGGTGGGGGACCAATGTTAGACATGGGTCCATACTACCTTACAGCATTAATTGCATTAATGGGTCCTATTAAACGTGTAGCTGGTTCCACAAAGATTACGTTCAGTGAAAGAACTATTACAAGTGAACCAAGATTTGGTAAAAAAATTAAAGTAAATACGCCGACACAAATTAATGGAGTGCTTGATTTTGAAAGTGGGGCAGTTGCTTCAATAATTACCAGTTTTGATACATGGCATCATCATTTACCCAATATTGAAATCTACGGGTCAAAAGGAAGTTTAGTAGTACCTGACCCGAATACATTCGGTGGTCCTGTTTATGTAAGAAGGTATGATGAGAATAGCTGGACGGAGGTCCCTTTAACACACAATTTTACCGATAATTGCAGAGGATTAGGCATTGCCGATATGGCTTCTTCCATTATGGAAGGAAGGACTCCGCGTGCGAACGGCGATCTTGCATTTCATGTTTTAGATGTTATTCAAGGTTTCCAGAATGCTTCAGAAACAAACAGATATTATGAACCAGTTAGTACATGTAACCAACCTAGACCATTTCCAAACATCTAAGACACATGAGCGCTATAAAACTAAAAAGGAGCGGTTAAAATGAAATTAGGTGTTTTTGCTGTTTTATTTGGAGATAAAAAGTTTCAGGAAGCTTTGGATATGATTGCTGAAATGGGATTGGAGTCTGTGGAAATAGGAACTGGTGGCTATCCAGGGGATGCTCATTGCAACCCAAAAGAGCTATTAAGCGATGAAAGTAAATGCCATAAATTTATGAAAGCTATCGATGATCGAGGTTTGAAAATAAGTGCACTAAGCTGTCACGGCAATCCACTTCATCCGAACAAAGAGATTTCTGATATGCATCATGAACAGTTTCAGAATACCGTACGTTTAGCTGAAATGCTTGAGGTGGAAACGGTTATTACCTTTTCAGGATGTCCTGGTGAATCGAATAGCTCTCTTTTTCCAGTTTGGGTAACATGTCCCTGGCCAGAGGATCACACGGAAGTACTGGAATGGCAGTGGAAGGAAAAACTTATTCCTTACTGGTCAGAACAAAGTAAATTCTTAGCAAAGCATAATGTTCGTGTAGCAATAGAGCCACATCCGGGATTTGCAGTATACAATAACGAAACGGCATTACGTCTGCGAAACGAATGTGGTGTCAATATCGGAGTTAATTTTGATCCAAGTCATTTGTTCTGGCAGCAGATGGACCCAGTTTCCTGCATAAAAGAAATTGCCGAACATAATGCATTGTATCACTTTCATGCAAAGGATACAGCAATAGATGCACAAAACACAGCGGTTAACGGCATGCTCGATACAAAATCTTATCGTGAAGAGCTAAGCAGGTCATGGATATTCCGTACAGTTGGTTATGGTCATGGCGAGGAAATGTGGAGGAAGATTATAAGTACTCTGCAGCTAGTAGGCTATGAAGGCACTATTAGCATTGAACATGAAGATAGTCTTCTGTCAGTTGAAGAGGGGTTCCAAAAAAGCGCTGCATTTTTAAAAAATATTCTAATAAAAGAAAGGGTCGGTGAAATATGGTGGGCATAAAACAAAAAGAAATTCGAATTGGAATGATTGGATACCAGTTCATGGGGAAGGCTCACAGTCATGCATACCGTGATCTGCCATTTTTCTTTAATACAAAAATTAAACCGGTACAAAAAGCGATTGCAGGCAGAAACGAGTCCGCTGTAAAAGAAGCTGCCGAGAAAATGGGATGGGAATCATATGAAACGGATTGGCGTCGTTTGGTTGAACGAGATGATATTGATGTAATCGACATTGTAACACCAAATCATACCCATGCAGAAATTGCGATCGCAGCGGCTGAGGCGGGAAAACATATTATTACAGAGAAGCCGCTTGCTCTCACATTAGAAGAAGCGCACCAAATGTATGAAGCGGTGCAAAAAAACGGCGTAACCCATATGATTTGCCATAATTATCGTTTTGCCCCAGCGGTTCAGTTTACTAAAAAGCTAATCGAAGCGGGTCGATTAGGAAGAATTTATCATTTCCGAGCAAATTATTTACAAGATTTTATAATGGATCCCCAATTTCCACTTGTTTGGCGTCTGAAAAAGGAAGTTTCAGGAACGGGGGCACTTGGTGATATAGGAGCACACAGTATTGATTTAGCACGATTTTTAGTTGGCGAGTTTAAAGAAGTGGTTTCGATAATGGAGACCTTTATTAAAGAGCGACCTATGGGAGAAATGTCCAGCGGTCTTCAGGCAAAATCAAATAATAGCACTTTAGGTGAAGTAACAGTCGATGATGCAGCTCTATTTTTAGCGAAATTTGAAAATGGTGCTCTCGGAACATTTGAAGCAACTAGATTTGCAGGTGGAAATCGGAACAAAAATAAGTTTGAAATTAATGGTGAGAAGGGTTCTGTTCGTTGGGATATGGAAAATATGAATAACCTTGAAGTCTATTTCGCAAATGATGAGCCAGGATTACAAGGGTTTCGATTAATAAATTGCACGGAAGAGATTCATCCATATGCAGGAGCTTACTGGCCAAGTGGACATATTATTGGGTATGAGCATACATTTATCCATTTAGTACACGAATTTTTAAATGGAATTGCTAATAACTACCAGCCAGAACCAAATTTTAAGGACGGATTAAAGAACCAACAGGTATTGAAGGCAGTAGAGGAATCGGCTGAATTAAAACAGTGGGTAAACATTGCAGAACAATAAAGTTGATAGCTTGTAATCTGACTTATTATATAAAAAAGAAATCCAATTTAATGGTATAGGAACTCATACCATTATTCCAACTGGCCAGCTATCCGATGCATAAGGATAGAATCAATTCAGAAATACGGTGGAAATAAATATAAAGTATACAGCTTGGATGAATTTTTACTCTATCGATATAGGCATCCCTTACTCTGTTGAATGTATCACGTAGAGATTAAGGGATGTCTATTTTAACTTAATAAATCCTTAAAATAAATTAGTAACTTACTTTGTTCATACAATAGAAAAAGTAAGTTAAGGTTGATATAATAACTATAAAAACGGTTTCGAAAATATGTTTTTGGAGGCGATATGAATAGTACATATTAATAAAATTCAATTTGAAAGTGCTAAATATAGAAATCTCTTTTCCGATTAACAAAATGAGTGAATAAAATAGAATCAGGTTATTAGCTATTATTTTGAAACGCTATTATAATATGAAAACGGTTAATAGATGGGGGTTAAGATGGAGAATTTCAAATTAGATGTACAAGCCACAAAAGAAACAAGTTTCGAAAGAACACCAAAGCTTAAAATGATTGAAAAGCTAACTTTTGGTATAGGTGATTTTGGTGCTAACTTTAGTTGGACGTTTATAGCATCTTTTATTACGATTTACATGACTGATACTGTAGGAATCAGTGCAGGGATTATTGGTATCATTATTTTAGTTTGTCGTATTTTTGATGGGTTCAGCGACATATTTATGGGTACGATTATTGACAACACAAATTCGAGATGGGGAAAAGCAAAGCCGTGGGTTTTCATGACTGCTCCGGTACTTGGGCTATTAACGTTCTTGTTGTTTAATGTCCCAGGAGGATTCGGAGATACATGGAAAATTATTTATGTATTTGTTGTTTACTTTCTGATCTCTGTTATATTCTACACTGCGAATAATGTTGCTTATTCATCACTTACATCGTTTATGACAACAGATGAAAAAGAGCGTGTTTCATTAGGAAGCATCCGATTTATTTTTGCTAATATTGCCGTATTATCCATTAGTGCATTTACGACCGTGTTAGTAACTTCATTTGGTGGTGGGCAACAGGGATGGACGTGGACTGCAGCCATTTTTGCTGTGTTATGTGCGGTTCCGCTAATGATTACGGGTTGGTTTGTCAATGAGCGAAATGTTGCTAAGAGGAAAAATAAAGAGCAAAAGACTTCTTTTATACCTACACTAAAAGTTTTATTCACCAATAAATACTTCATTTTAGCGATTGTTTTATATTTACTTTGGTATTTAAGACAAACGGAAACAGGCGCAAGAATCTATTATGCAACTTATATTTTTGATAATCCGAATGTAATGGGAATTTTGAGTACAGCATCTTTACTTCCTTTAATTATTGGGTTATTCTTTGCTCCACAAATTGTTGGAGCTTATGGACTTAGGAAAAGTGTTAATGCCGGATTGTTGGTTTCTGTACTAGGTACTGGTCTTATGATGTTTTTCTCGGAAAATCTAACTGGTTTAGTTGTGGCAACCGTAATTAACGCATTAGGTCTAGTTCTTTTACAGGCTGGATTAAGTGCTATCGTTGCAGATGTTGGGGATATTGTATATTGGAAATCTGGAGTACCGGTACAGGGATCGGTATTTAGCTTAACTAGTGCAGGTATGAAAATAGGACAAGGATTGACAGCTGCACTGGTGGGGTTTGCTCTTGAATTTGGTGGCTATGTTGCAAACGCTGCTGTTCAACCTGTAGGTGCAATCTATGCGATTAAAACAATGTTTATTTATTTTCCATTAGTAATGATTATTTTAATGTTTATAACAGTGACCTTGTTAAACTATGAGAAGTTCATGCCAAGAATTAGATCGGATATTTCAAACGGTCATGTAGGTAGTGAACGAGATAAAACCATACTAAATAATTAAATTCTCATTAACGGAGAGTGGATGTTTATGAAAGGGATTAGTAGGATTTTCGAAAACAATATGAAGTATTTTATCTGGACAAACACTCTTTAAAATGAAGATCGGAGAAAAAGATGAAGGTGGACGTTAACAATATCAATGTGAATAAAGATCAAGTATGGAAACTTTTTACCTTGACCAATGACAATGGGATGACAGTTGAATTTATGAATTATGGTTGTATCATCACGAAGATTCAGGTACCTGATAAATATGGAAACTTCGAAAATGTAGTCCTTGGTTTTGAAGATTATCAGGATTATAGAGCAGATTCATTCTATTTAGGCGCTTTAATCGGCAGAGTTGCGGGAAGAATTAAAGGAGCATCGTTTCAATTAAATGGAAAAACGTATACTCTTGATGCGAATGATGGAGATTCCTGCCTTCATGGTGGTTCGATTGGATTAAATCAAATTGTATGGGAAGCAAATCCTTTTCAAGATAATAATCGCGTAGGTGTACATTTATGTTATCAATGCGTTGATGGTGAGGCTGGGTTTCCAGGAAGTGTACGTATTCAGGTAACATATAGTTTAGATAATGCTAATCAGTTTACAATTCAGTATAAGGCAGAAACGGATCAGACGACACCTCTTGCATTAACCAATCATTCTTATTTTAACTTGAGTGGAGATTTAAAAAAGACGATTCATAACCATCACCTTGTTTTAGATAGTAATCGTTTTGCTGAATTAGACGACACTATGCTGCCAACTGGAATGCTGCAACATGTTGAAGGAACTTCCTTCGATTTCCGAAAGGGTCGTGAATTAGGGCAGGGGTTGAATGATAGAAGCTGGCAAAATCAAGTTGCAAACAATGGATATGATCATTACTTTATTTTTAATCATAAGTTAGTTCACCAAGTTGTTATGAAAGATTTTGATTCTGGTCGTGTATTAACAATTAAGACGAATGAACCTGGGGTTGTAATGTATACTTCGAATACATTAACGGATGGGCTTCGGTTTGCAGAAGGCATATCAAGGCAATACCTCGGTGTCTGCTTTGAAACACAAGCATCTCCGGCATCTTTGCATCATGAAGGGTTTCCAAGTGCAATACTTCAAGCAGGAGAAACATATGATAAACAAACCATTTTTACATTCTCTGTTGAGGAGTAGAGTGATTCTCATGGTTACAGGGCAACCTTAATAATATTTTCTTTTCACCGTTTTAGATTTCTAACAATTTCTGCAAATAGTCTGTAACGTTTTCGGCTCTTTTTTAGACTAATGAATAAAGGGCGGTGAGCGGATGAAAAAAATAATTGGATATTCTGTGTTTTTGTTGGGTTTTATAGTAGTGGTTAGTGCTTGTGGCACAACAAATGAATTGGATATTTCGAGCGATGTGGACTTTGGTGAGAATGATTATGAGCAAATTGTTTCTCCTAACAATGAACTTGGATTCAACCTTTTAAGAGAAGTTGAGCCAGATGAAGATGGCAACCTATTCATGTCACCAATGAGTTTATTCATGGCATTATCCATGGTATACAATGGGGCAGAAGGTGAGACGAAAGAAGAAATTGCGAAAGTTTTGCAGGCAGAAGGGGTAGATAAGCAGGCTTTAAATCAGGCGAATGCTTCACTAATGTCTTTGCTCCACAAGCATTCAGAACAAGTTGAACTGAATATTGCAAACTCAATTTGGTTAAACGATGAATTCCAATTTCAAGATACATTTGCAGCAAATAATAGAGATTATTTTAATGCTGAAATAGAAGAGATGGATGTAAACGATACGAAGAGCTCTGAGAAAATTAATAAATGGGTAAAAGATGCAACAAATGATAAAATTGAAGACATTGTCGAAGCCCCATTAGATCCCAATCTAGTCACAATTCTCGTTAATGCAATTTACTTTAATGGGAATTGGACATATGAATTTGATAAACAACAAACTGAAAATCGAGCGTTTCATCTAGCTGACGGCACAACAAAAGATGTTCCGCTTATGTCGCTAAAGGAGAATTTAGCTTACTTGGAAAATGAAGATTTTCAGGCAATCGCCCTTCCATATGGTGAAGATGAGTCGATAAGTATGAACATATTTTTACCAAAGGAAAATACAAGTCTTAAAGATTTCCAAAGTCAATTAACAAATGAAAACTGGGAATCATGGAAATCGGAATTTCAGAAAACGGAAGGAACAATTCTACTTCCAAAATTTCAATTAGAATACGAAGCTATACTAAATGACACGTTGAGCAAGCTTGGAATGGCTGATGCATTTAACGAAGAGAATGCAGATTTCTCAACAATGATCAAATCGGAAGATCCACTCTGGATTAGCCAGGTAAAGCAAAAAACATTTATTGATGTAAATGAAAAAGGAACAGAAGCGGCTGCTGCAACTTCGGTTGAAATGGAAACAACATCCGCACCGATTGAAGAGCCATTTTATATGGAAGTTAACCGACCATTCTTTATTGCCATAACAGACGACGAAACAGACGCGATTTTATTTATGGGGCTTATTGCTAATCCGCTAGAGGGAGAATAACTTGTCTGTTAATAAAATAGGAGACTCTTTTCTTTAAAGTCCATCGAGCTGCAATTATAACTTGACGGCTCTCAATTAGAGAAAGGTTATGTAATGTGGAGTAATAAATGTAATCCTACTAGAAGCTGTGATCCATATCGGGTTGCGGCTTTTTAGCAATTTAACAAAGATACTTTTTGGATTGACTTTGTTTGAATATTTATTATATACTATATTCAACAAAGTTGAATCAAAATAAACATAGTTGAATATAATGGTTGTAAGGTTTTCTCTGTGATTAGTATATGTGTTGATGTTAATCAATGTGTAATAAGGGGATATATTTGTAAGCGTATTCAGAACTGATATCTCTGTTTAAAATGCCTCTTTCAGGCAATATGAATTTGTTTCTAACATTGAACGGAGGGCTTGAATGAAACATTTACCGAAGTTTGTCCAATTGAAAGAAGTAGGACCACGTGACGGCTTGCAGAATGAAAAGAAATGGATTTCTACTGCTGATAAGATTGCATGGATTAATATGCTATCAGAGTCTGGTGTGAAAGAAATTGAATATACTTCTTTTGTTAATCCCAAAATGATACCCGCTTTATCCGATGCACGTGAAGTAGGAAAGCAAATCAAGCGAAAGGCGGGAGTGTTGTACTCGGCGCTTGTTCCAAATAGGAAAGGTTTAGAATTTGCGCTAGAGGCAGGAATCGATGCAGCTTCTGTTTTTATGTCAGCCAGCGAAACACATAACCAGAAGAATATTAATAAAACAATTGATGCTACGTATCCTATCCTGCATGAAGTCATTCAGGAAGCAAAACAAGCTGGCAAGCGTGTAACTGGCTATGTTTCAACCGTTTTTGATTGTCCATATGAGGGGAAAATCACTCCGGATAATGTGTTAACTGTATGCGAGCATTTATTTGCTTCTGGTGTTGATGATCTCTCACTTGGTGATACGATTGGCACTGCGGTTCCTACCCAGGTTGAGCAGCTGCTCGAGGTATTGATGAAACATTATCCAAAAGAAAAGCTGATCTTACATTTTCATGATACGAGGGGAATGGCGATCGCAAACATTATGACGTCGATGCATTATGGGATCAACCGGTTTGATAGCACCATTGGTGGGTTAGGCGGTTGTCCATATGCCCCGGGAGCAGCGGGGAATGTTGCTACAAATGATGTGCTTTATCTTTTGAATGGCTTAGGAATTGAAACAGGTATTGATGAAAAGAAAATTCAAGACGCTGGTATATTTATTCAAAATAAACTTGGGAAAATCCTGCCGAGCCGTTCGTTAGCATACTTCGCAAATGCACAGTAAACCTTATAATACCGTCACTACAGCAATCCGATTTTGCTTTGGTGACGGTTTTTCTTCTCTTGACTAGTACTTGCCGCTATCTTATGATTAAAAAAATGCATACATATGATTAGGTGGAAGGAATGAGTTCGATCGATCTTCAGAGCATAGGAAAAAAAGTGAAGCAAATACGATTACGAAATAAAAAAACCCAACAGCAAATAGCTGATGAATGTGGTATTTCAAAAAGTCTTTTATCAAAAATTGAAAATGGCCAAACAGCATCAGCGATAGCAACATTATCCAAAATAAGTGATGCATTGGGTGTACAGCTTTCCTGGGTGTTGGATGATGAAACGGAACAGAATCTTGTACTGCAGCAGAATTCTAATCGGCAATCTAAAGTAGGCGATGAAAGCATGGGGTATTCTTATGAGCTTTTAGCAAACAGATCCAAATATAGTGGGATTGAACCTACTATTGTACATGTGACCCCGAAAAATATAAACCTGCGTCAGGAAAAAACTTATACACATTCCCAGGATGAATTCATTTATATTCTTGAAGGAGCTATTCATTTGCTTTATGATGGTGAAAAGCATTATATGGAAAAAGGGGATAGTGCCTATTTTCAAGGATCTAAGCCTCATCTATTTGTACCAGTGAATGATGAAGAGGCCAAAGTATTAACATGCTTTATTGATCGTGTCTAATAATTGTAATCCGAATATTAACCAGTATACATAGGGAGGTGTATACTGGTTTTCTTTTTATTCAAAAGTTTGAGAAACATAACAAGTTAATTAGCTTAATATTACGTATTAATTACAATTTTAGAAAGGTATTTACACACTTGTTCCATACGTTTAGTTTAGAATAAGGCATGATTTGTTTTTCTAAGCGCATCTTTCCGCAATGTGATAAACCATCGAATGGAAAAACAAATAATGGGGAAGTGTTCGTATGAAAGAAGTTGCTTGGACAATTATGATAATTGTCATCATGAATGTAGTACTTGTTCCCATAGCACACGCTGATTCAAGAGAAGAATCAATGCAGATAGAGAGTGACTCTGCAATCGTAATGGATGCATCGACAGGGAAAGTCTTATATGAAAAACATGCGAAAGAGCCGATGTATCCTGCTAGTTTAACGAAAATAGCAACTGCCATTTATGCAATTGAAAACGGGAAACTTGACGAAGTTGTAACAGTGAGCAGCAATGCTAGAAAGGTAGATGGTACGACTGTCTTTCTGGAAAAAGGGGAACAAGTAACGTTAAAAAAACTCATTCAAGGATTATTGATTAATTCTGGAAATGATGCCGGAGTTGCAATTGCGGAGCATCTGAGTGGGAATGTGAAGACGTTCGCAAAGGATTTGAATACGTATCTAACAGAAGTAATCGGAACAAAACAAACAAACTTTGAAAACCCGCATGGTTTATTTAACGAAGATCATGTAACAACAGCAGAGGACTTAGCAAAAATTACACAGTATGCGATGAACAATGATGTATTTATGGATATCTTTAGCACGAAGGAATTGGAATGGAATGGAAAAACGTGGGATACAACAATACAAACACATCATAAATTAGTCAAAGAGGAGATTCCATATAAGGGAGTTACTGGTGGAAAAAATGGCTTTGTAGCTCAATCGGGTTTTACTTTAGCGACAACTGCGGAAAGAGATGATTTAAAATTAATCACCGTCACCTTAAAAAGTGATGTTGTAGAAGATTCATATAATGATACAATCAAACTATTAGATTATGGATTTGAAAACTTTACGACATCAAGTATCCCTAAGGGGACAACTTTTACGTTTGGTGAGCAGGAATACGCCGCAACTGAGGAATTAGTTTATACACATGCACATAAAGATAAGCTTGAAGAAGAAATGGATGCAGATGGAATATTAAAATTGGTGAATGAAAATGGTGAAATAGTCAATAAATTTCAGTTAGATGAAGTTAACAGGGACAAGCCTGTAGTAGCATCGAAATCATCGAGTAATCAACCAGACATAGCTTCCATTATGGAAAGATTTTTTTCTAGTACCTATCTTTATTTAGCCTTTTTTATTGGTGTGCTTATGATCTTTTATTTTCAAGTGCGCAAGTTAAGGCTAAAAAGGCGAGATAAGTACTTTTATTAATGCATGTTAGCTTAGAAAAATAATGAATCATACGAGACGCCTGTCACAGGTCAACCTTCTTGATACATATGCTATCAGGAAGGTTTTTTTAGTTTGCGAAATTTTTAAACTGTATCATACACAACAAATTTTGTCGATCAGAATATTTTGCAATACAAGGTTTTATATTATGACGGGAGGAAAGAAAGATGAATCCAAATTATCCTTATTGGCCGAATAGGAATTATTATGAAAATACCTCATTTCAATCCATACCATATGGACAGCAATCTACTTATGATTATCAGCATGCTTATCCTACAAACTCTAATCATTATGGTCGTCAGCAATCGGTAAGAGGTCAAGCAACATGGACAGACGGGGGACAAGTAACTAAGTGCGGAATGGCATGGTCAGATAATGAGTATATGACAGCAGCTGTTGGAGAAAATTCCCCATATACATGTGGGCAAACGCTTAAAATCAGAAATATTTCTGCGCCATATGGAAGAGAAATCATTGTAAAGGTTGTCGATCAAGTTGCGGGGTATCCTGCGAATCGGATAAATTTACATCGGAGAGCTTTTCAAGCGTTGGGTGTTAATCCGAGTGTTGGAGTTATCAATATTGAAATAACCCCATCTCCTCAATTGGAGCAAGAAAAATGGGGGAAATATTTGTTGGAAGTTACCGAAGTGGCGTATCCTGGTTATAATGTTACAGACTATCAATCAGTTGGGAAAACGATGATGTCTTCCACTTTAGTGAGAGAAACATATGAATTTGTATTACAATCTCCACAAGAAACATTAAGAGTACAGGGGAATGTTGTTTATAATCCGAACACCGACCGCATTGTGTCTTTTAACTTGCAGGAAGTGCAGTAAATATTGTTCACGAGTCGTAGTTTACAGGGGAAAGTCTAGTGACACCGTGTGCTTCAATTGTAAGGCATGTCAATAGATAGGGTTCTTCAATGCATAAGAATAATAATTTGGAATTCATGATTTATGAAACTGCATAAAAAGCTAGCATTATCAATAGTAGTTGAATGCTAGCTTTTTAAGTTAAATTGTATGGGAGGAATTTATGCAACAATACCCAAATTATCGTTAAATTGGATATATAATCTTAGCTGATTTACCAGCATTTTCACAATTTTGATGATTTCTACTGGTGATCGTACGTACTTAATCATGCTATCTAAACATTATTTGATAATGAACCATATTTTGAAACGAAAATTGACACACCAATAGATTTGAAAATAAAATAGAGGGTAATAATAAACTACATAACAAAAACATGAAATGAGGTAGATGAAATGGGGTTCCATATTAATCCGTATATTATGTTGGATGGTAGAGCAAAAGAAGCGGTAGAATTTTATAAACATTCATTAGGAGCTAATATTGTTGGTATACATACTTATGGAGAAATGCCACAAAGCCCCGAATTCCAACTACCTGCTGAAGCAAAGGACCGTGTCCTCCATGCTAGATTAACGATAGGGAATACGGAACTTATGATATCGGATATTTTTCCGGGACAACCCTATCAGCTTGGATCGCAACTAACAATTGCTTTGATACCAGATAATGAAGACGAAGCGAAAGAAGTATATGAGAAGTTACAAGAAGATGGACAAGTAGTTATGCCTATGCAAGAAACGGATTGGAGTCCAGCTTATGGTCAGGTAATAGATAAATTTGGGGTTACTTGGCAAATATCAATGGAAATAAATGCAAATTAGGGATGAATTTTTGAATCACGTCATGCTTCAGCTTGAAGCTTGACGTGATTTTTATGTGCATTTTCTTGATATTCAAGCAACATTGTAGAAATATTTTTTTGTACATGTATACTAGGTATGAAATAATTTAAAGAAGGAGTTACAGCATGAGTCAACAGAATACATCGAAATCAATTCGATTATTAAATTTTATTGAAGAAAAAGGGAACAAGCTACCGCATCCGGTTACAATCTTTATCCTTTTTACGCTTATTGTTATCGCACTATCTCATGTACTCTATGTATTAGGAGTAAGTGTAAGCTTTGAAGGTGTGAATAATGAAACAGGGCAAATTGAAACACTCAACGTGGAGGCTGTTAGCCTGCTAATACCAGAGGGCATTGCTTATATGTTCTCAAGTGTTGTCACGAATTTCACATCTTTTGTGGCTTTAGGTCCTGTTCTCGTTGCTATGCTTGGTGTAGGTGTTGCAGAGAAGAGTGGTTATATTAGTGCTCTTATGACGAATACAGTGACCAAAGCTCCAAGGAAGCTTGTCACTCCAATCGTTGTATTTATGGGCGTTATGTCCAATGTAGCAGCTTCTGTCGGATATGTCGTGCTTGTACCATTAGGTGCGATTATATTTTTAGGATTCAAAAGACATCCGTTAGCAGGGCTTTCCGCTGCATTTGCTGGAGTTTCTGGTGGTTATTCTGCCAATTTACTGTTGGGGACGAATGATCCGCTACTAAGTGGGATTTCAACCGAAGGTGCACGGATATTAGATGCTAATTACATTGTGAATGCTACAGATAATTGGTTTTTTATGGCTGTATCTACTTTTTTAGTCGTTATTATCGGTACAATTATTACAGATAAGATTATTGAGCCGAAATTAGGGAAATATACGCCTAGTGAAACCGAAGAAAATAAAAATGAAGTAACAAGTATTGAGAAAAAAGGATTATTTTGGGCAAATATTTCTATCCTAATTACAGTTGCTGTTATCGCATCACTTGTCATTCCGGAAAATGCCCCATTACGTGGTGATGAAGGAAGTATTATTGTTTCGCCATTTATGAGCAGTATTATCTTTCTAATGATGCTCATTTTTCTAGTCCCGGGTGTCGTTTACGGAATTGTTACGAGATCGGTAAAAAATGATAAAGATGTAGCACATTTAATGACAGGTTCTTTAGAGACGATGGCAGGATTTATTGTACTCATTTTCTTTGCAGCTCAATTTGTGGCACTCTTTAATTATACGAACTTGGGAACAATCATAGCGGTAAATGGCGCTGCATTTTTACAGTCGATTAATTTTGCTGGTGCTCCATTGCTTGTTGCATTAATTTTTATTACCGCATTTATTAACCTGTTTATCGCTGCAGATTCGGCGAAATGGGCAATTATGGCACCTGTGTTTGTCCCGATGTTTATGCAGATGGGAATCTCTCCTGAAGTTACACAAGTAGCATACAGGGTGGGGGACTCATCAACGAATATCATTTCTCCACTTATGCCATTTTTCCCATTAGTTGTGGCATTTGCACAGCGCTATGGCAAGCAAAATGGAGTAGGGACAGTAATATCTCTCATGCTGCCATATTCAATAACAATTCTTATTTGCTGGAGCCTATTCTTTGTAATATGGTATGTATTGGGAATACCAGTTGGTCCAGGTACGAGTTTAACTTATTAAGAAAGGAAGTTTTAAATAATGAAAGTAACTACAACATGGACAGGTGGACGAGCGTTTGAATCAGTTGGTGATTCTGGTTATGCAACCTATATGGATGCAACAGAAGCCTATGGTGGTTTAGGTAAAGGAGCGACGCCAACTGAAATGCTGCTTGGTTCTTTAGCTGGATGTATTGGAATTGATGTAACGATGATTTTAAGACCACATTTAGAAAAAGTATCAAAAATTGAAATTATCACAGATGGAACGCGTAAAGAAGAGGCGCCAAAGGGTTTCACAGCAATTGAAGTAACATTTATTGTTGATGGAGATATTGATAGCAAGAAAGTTTGGCGTGCAATTAATCTTGGTGAAGAAAAATATTGCTCTGTATCGGATTCATTAAAAGCGAAGATTGATTTTAAGCTGATTTTAAATGGAAAAGAGAGCTAATAAAGAAGGAACGGTCTGTAAAATAGACCGTTCCTTTCAATTTAATTTGAATGATCAGCTTCACTTGCAGCTAATTCATTCTCTTTTTTCGTTTCATAGCGAACACGATCAAAATCGATATCGTCAGGTAAATTGTTCTTTCCTGTGATATTCTCCAGCAAATCTTTCACATCAATACCAGAAGATGCTTTTAGGGATTCCTGTAAAGTTGACATCAGATTTGTTGCATAGCCGGTAACCTTGTTTGCCCCACCATCTGTACCGCTGCTTCCAGTATCAACAACTGTAATTTTATCGATGTTTGCAAGTGGGCTAGCAATTTCCTTCGCATATTCAGGAAGCATTTTCATAACCATATCGAGTACAGCTGCTTGACCGAACTGTTCGAATGCTTCGGCGATTTTTTCTTTTGCTTCTGCTTCTGCAATACCTTTCAGGCGAATGATTTCTGCCTCAGCTTCCCCTTGTGCGCGTTGAGAATCGGCTTTTGCAAGTCCATCTACGCGGACTTGTTCTGCTTCAGCTTTTGCTTGTGATTCAATGCGATATTGATTCGCATCTGCCTCTGCAATTTGTCTAGCCTTTTCGGCAACAGCTGATTGCTCAACTGCATAACGATCGGCATCTGCTTTCTTCTTAACCTCAGAGTCGTATTGTCGTTCACGACGCAGAATTTCTTTTTCTTCCAACTCAATTTGTTTTTGTCGTTCTATAATTTTAATTTGCATTTCTTGCTCTGTAACCTGCTGCTTCGCACGTGCAGTTTCATAGTCATAGGCTTGGTCAGCTCGAGCTTTTGCAATATCCTGTTCACGACGGTATTCAGCTGTCTTTAATTGATTTTCTTTCTCAGCTTCTGCAATTTCTGTTGAGCGTTCTAATTCAGCTTTTTGTGCGTCCTTGGCAGCTTCAGCGCGTTTGATTCGTGTTTCTTTATCCGCTTCAGCAGTTGCGATATCTGCATCACGTTTAACTTGCGCAATCCGTGGTTTACCTAATGAATCAAGATAACCATTTTTATCTTTTACATCTTTAATTGTAAAGGAAACAATGATCAATCCCATTTTTGCCAAATCCTGGGAAGCGACACGCTGCACTTCCTGGGAAAATTTATCCCGGTTTTTATAAATTTCTTCAACAGTCATAGAACCTAGAATGGAACGCAGGTGTCCTTCAAGAACCTCTTTTGCTTCATTCTCGCGGTCTGATCTGGACTTACCTAAAAATTGTTCAGCAGCTGTAGCAATTTCATTGATCGAGCCACCGATTTTAATGATTGCAGTTCCATCTGCCATTACGGGCACACCTTGCTCCGTATAGACTTCTGGGGTGGATACTTCCAGTTTACTAGATAGTAAGCTTAGTGGTTCCGCTTGTTGGAAAACTGGTAATACAAATGTACCACCACCGCGAATGATTTTAATCTTATTCCCAGCTTCATCTGTATGTACATTCTTACCACCTAAATAACTACCCGTTACAATGAGAGCTTCGTCGGGTCCTGCTGTGCGGTACTTTGTCATAAATACAGCAATAAGTGCAATTAATAGAAATACAACAATAGCAATTACGACCCAAATACCAACTGAAATACTTTCTAACATAATTTATCCTCCTTTTTTTGTAGTTGTCAGATAAGAAATTATAAAACTTTCTTATCTGCATAAGTGCAACTAAGGTATTCACCTAAAAGCCTAAAGAATCCCAAGTTTGCTAAAGTTTTTATTAAAATACTTATCCAAATGGATTAGTAGATTAAACAGAGTATTCGGCATCTAAATCTGTTTCATAAGGAACAACATAAAGAACACCGTTTTCTATTTCAATAACAAGCACTTGCATACCAGCTTCAATTGGCTGATGCTCATAAGCTGCAGCAGGCTTTGAAATCATCCCGCTTTTACTATCGATAATAATCTCGCCAAATCCATTCTCTGGAATTGGAATGATAATTTTGCCTACTCTTCCTTTTAAGGAATCCTCTGTATAGCTAAGCGATTCTTCTGCTGAGGAAATGGGAATTAAAACAAATACATTTAGCAATGTAGTTAATAAGAAAGAAAAGACAATCGAGATACCAATAATAAGCAAACTATTAAATGATGTGAGAACTTCAAAAATATAACCTGAGGCAGAGAAAAAGGTTATAAAAGATAAAATGAGAACTGGATGAACAAAGCTGATTGCCTCTGTGATGACTTCTAAAATATCACCAAATAAGAGGTAAAGAATGGTTAATATTCCCGCTACAATTAGCGTTATTAAGTAAATCGTTTCGATCGGTGTATCAAATAGCATCATATGCATCCATCCCTTATTTATAGGTGCTTTACTTTATATACGAATAAACGATAATAAAGGTTTCGTAAAATTTGAAAAAAGTACTTCAAATTATGAAAAATTCGTTATGTATGAAATGAATATTGAATGGACAGGAAAAATCATACATATTAAATATATTCGAAACAATGTTTATTATCAATGATTTTATGAAATTGGGTTACAATTTGTATTTGGGAAGTTGCAAGGGAGAATGCAGGTGATTTCAATGAAGGTGAAACAAGAAAGTATTAAAAGGGGAGGAGAGAGGAAGATGACCTAATGAGGATTTGATCATCATCCTGTGTATAAACTCCAATTTAGACTTAAATGTTTGAAAAAATTAGTTTCCTGCAACATCTCGCTTTGTAAAGAAAATCCATGCAAGCAGCATAAATACAATATAATAGATTAAAAGCATTGTAATTGAAAAACCTAATGTCATGCCCTCGATGAATGGTGTATTTCCATCCGCATACTGACTCAAGTCTGTGTTCGCAAACAGGATATATTTTGCCCATGAGCGTTCTGCAAAAAAGAAGACAATTTGGTTTCCAACAAACATAAGGAAAATCGCTAGTCCGATTGCGAGTGCACTATTACGGAATACACTTGAAATCATAAATGCGAAGGTTGCCATCATAAGTAATATAATAAGTTGATAACCATAACCTGAAATAATCTCACCAATAACAGATACGTACTCCAAGCTGCCATTCTTTTCTAGCAATGTATATGGATTCATCCCCTCGATACCAAAGAGAATAGCACCTGTAATACCAGAGAAAATTAAGACAAATAATAGGGTAAATAAGGCGAATAATAGTACAGATACGTATTTGGAAATTAATATTTTGGTGCGTGAAATAGGACGAATCAGAAGAAGTTTAATTGTTCCCCATCTAAATTCATTCGCTATAATTCCTGCTGCAACAATAATCGTTAATAAACTTACTAAGGATAAGAGCATTTTGTTTTCCATAATAAAATGCCATGCACCATATCCTGAAGGCTGAATATCGTTTTCTAAGTAGTAATTATTTTGCTCGATCACCATCGAGTTATAGGTTTCTAAATAAGTCTCATCTTCCATTTCTTGTGTTAAATTTGCGTTTTCTTCTTCTAGCTGTGTACGCCATGAATCCGATTCATAGCTGTTTTGAATATCCCCAACTGTATTGTTTAATATTCCAGTGCCAACTATAATCACAGCTAATACTATATACATAATCCATGTTGATTTCACAACGTAGATTTTTTTAAGTTCATTCGAAATAAGTTTTAAAAAATTACTCAATCGTATTCTCTCCAATCAAATCAAAGAATTTATCCTCAAGCGATGCTTTTGTAATGCTTACTTGATAAACAGATATATCATGTTTTACAAACACGTTAATAACTTCTGGTATTTTTTCCTTTTCTAGCTGGAAGAGAAGATTTGCACCCTCCAGAGCGGCTTGAATTTTAAACTCAGTTTTTAATATTTCTATTGCCTTTTCGCTAGGTGATACTTCGATTTTAACCTGCATTAAATTATCGGTTGCTACATTTTCATGTACCTGTTGGGTGGCTACGAGCTCACCGTTTTTAATAATACCAATTCGGTCACACATCAACTCGATTTCTGATAAAAGGTGACTTGAAATAATAACCGCAACGTTATTCTCCTCTGCCAATTTTCGAATGTATCTCCGGATCTCACGAATTCCAGCGGGATCAAGGCCATTTGTTGGCTCGTCTAATATTAAAATCGAAGGTTTATGTAAAAGTGCTTGTGCAATACCTAAACGTTGGCGCATCCCTAAGGAATATCTGCCAACTTTTTCCTTCATAGCCTTTTCGAGTCCGACAATTTCTACGACCTCTTTGATTCGGTCCTTTGTTATCCCAGGTATCATTCGGGCATAATGGGCTAGATTTTGTTCACCTGTCATAAATGGATACATTTCTGGGTTTTCAACAATTGCTCCAACCTCGCGTACAGCTTCCTTATAGTTAGATTTAATACTATTCCCTTGGATGAGGACATCACCATCTGTTAGCTTCATCAACCCAACCATCATTCGAATCGTTGTTGTTTTTCCCGCACCATTTGGACCAATAAAGCCAAACACCTCTCCTTTTTGGATTGTAAAAGAGAGTCCTTTAATAATTTCTTTCTTGCCAATTGTCTTCCGTACATCAACTAACTCCATTGCTGCTTCTGACATTGATTAATACCCCTTTTCTTATTTCTTGATAGGTTGTACGTTGAACGAAGATTAGAAGTTTCATATTTTGTATATTTTTATAAAAAATTCAAGAAAAATGTGGTAATGTTATCTATGGGAGTGATTGTAGGAATATTTATAAAATTAATGTTATTTAATCTCTCGCTGTTTGTTAAGCTTATCTCCTAAGTACAAAGAAAGGATTGTCTATATGAAAAATAAGCTTGTGGAATTGCAAAAAAGAAATAATTTTTCAGGAACAATTATTGTTAAAGATAGCAATGGAATGAATGTGGAGCTTAGTTCAGGTTATGCTAATCGATCAGACAAGCTGAAAAACAAACAAAATACGAGGTACGGTATTGCATCCGGCTGTAAGCTTTTCACAGCAATTGCAATTTCTCAACTTGTCCAAGCTGGTAAATTAAGTTTTGAAGAAAATTTAGAAAATACAATTGATGTTGTCTTTCCGCATTGGGATGATTCCATAACAATTCATCATTTGCTAACACATACATCCGGAATTCCAGATTACTTTGATGAAGAAGTTCTGGATGACTTTGAAGCTTTATGGAAAGAGACACCGATGTATATATTGCGTCGTCCAGCTGACTTTTTGCCACTATTTCAAGATAAGCCGATGAAAGGCAAACCAGGGGAAAGGTTTCATTATAATAATGCTGGTTATATATTATTGGGACTTGTAGTTGAAAAGGTGAGTGGGCAGCAGTTTACCGACTATGTACATGAACATATTTTTCAACGAGCTGGCATGTTGAATTCGGGGTATTTTTCTTTTGATGCACTTCCGGCAAGAACTGCCTTCGGTTATATTGATGAGGTGGATGGGTCGTGGCGCACGAATCTGTATTCTTTGCCGATTCGCGGAGGCTCAGATGGAGGTGCATTTGTCACAGCACCAGATATGATTAGGTTTTGGCATGCATTGATTCATCATGAGCTACTTGATGAATCTTTTACGAAAAAGCTATTGACACCTTTTGTTCATGAAGAAGATAGCACATATTATGGTTATGGGATATGGATAGCAAAAGAACCAGAAGGAATTGTGAAATATCACATGATGGGCTATGATCCAGGTGTTAACTTTCACTCAGCGTACTATCCAACTCATGAAATTACATTTGTTGCATGTTCCAATGTATCATCTGGTGCATATAAGGTGATGGAGGTACTAGAAGAGGTTATTAATAATTAACTTACTGTAAAAGCTAATAGTACAAAATTAATAGCAGTTGTACCAAGTAACACATCAATTATAAGACCAAGTCACACATCAATTATAAGACCAAGTCACACAATGATTTGGTCTTTTATTTTGGCTATATAACTTTTATAAAGGTATACCATCTTAAAACAACGTAGTAAATCGTAATCGTGCTAATTCTGTCATCTGATTTTTTAATATATTCTTTGTTAATCATCCATTAGTCGATACTGCATACAAGAATATGAATTCTATATCAAAACTTTTGGCAAGCAATTTGAACAGTAATAGTTACACAATGGGAAGTCTAAAAACTAGTCTTGAACCCTTCAATTGTAAAGTCAATCATTTTTGAGGCAATAAAATATGTTATTAGTGAATACATTGCTCTATCCCAACCGAAAACAAAACCTGCACTGAAAAAAATAAAAACATTAATAAACAAAACAACCTTACCAACAGAGAAGGGTGTCTTTCGATTAAGTAGAATTCCCAAAATTTCTGTACCATCAAGAGAACCACCGGACCTGATTACCATTCCAACACCAACTCCTAAAAAGGCTCCACCAAAAATTGATGCCAGTAATGGATTTTCAGTTGGAACAGGTACGTTCAATAGAAAAAGTGTTCCTAGTGATAAAACGCTTAATCCAAATAAGGTAGTTACCACAAATTTTTTACCGATTTGCCTATAACCTAAATACAGGAAGGGAACGTTTAATATCAACAAAAATAACTCTAATTTAATGCCCGTTAAATAGGACATTATTATTGAAATTCCAACGATCCCACCATCAATGATATTATTCGGAACTAAAAAAATCTCCAATCCAAATGAAACTAAAAGGGCTCCTAAAGTAACCAAAAGGGAACGTACTATTAGTTTCAATATCGGAAATTGGTTTCGTTCCATCCTGATATTTTTTAAAGGGAGGAACTTGATTATGAAGAATGCCGGTAGTAAAAAACCAACTGTTTCTCCAATGAGCGCAACAATCCTAGACCAACCATAAGGGACAATGTAACCATAGCCATCGAAAAATAAAGTTCTTGCACTTAGGTATAGTGAATTCAATAATTTTTGTGAGAATAAGCTCTGTGATTCATTAAATGAAAAGGAATTAACTAAGGTCCCAACATTTAAAATATCTAATAGAAGGTATATACAACTAAATGTGATATAAACGTTTATGTAAAGAATTAAAAAAATCAATAATACGTATACTTTTTCTTCTCTGATTAAAGAAAACATATAATTGCTTTCCTTTCTTATTAACAGGACGGGTCGTTAAAATACTATGATATAAATTCTATTCTTAATACTTGATTTTGAGAAGTAAACTTCAAAGAAACCTCTCTCACGTGTTTTTTGGCTTTGTCGCATCTTTAGACTGTTCATTGATCTTCCTCCCGCATTATTCTAATGCACATGAAATGCTTCATAAAATCAAAAAAACTACAGATTCAAAGGACTAGGATTTGTTACGTTTATCATCATAAGACAAGTTGAGCTATTACTAAGCTCAACTTGTCTTCACCAATAATTAAAAGGATTACATATTAAATCTTTTGTACTAAATAATTCCTAGCAATCGTTTTCGTGTCTGTTTGCAGCGACTCCACCATTAAGTGGAATTTGTTGAACCTGTAACACTTTTAAAGTAAGGTCGGTAACGATTTTTTCACGTAATTTGTTAAAACTGTCGTTATTAGAGCATTTGCCTTTGTGTGAGTCAAATGAATGTGGAGAAAAGTCAAGTTCAAAGAATTCCGCGCTAATAAGTTCACAGAATGGCTGTTCATTGTAAATGACACTATTTTGGAAGTAGTATTTATCCAAACGAGGAGATTCTCCGTGTTTAGGATCAAGAAATTGTGCTCTTCTTTGCTCTCCAAAGCCGAAAATCGGTAAATTCATTAGATCACCAGTTAAATCTGCAAAACCAGAAAATGGAACCTTGGCTGTTAAAGTACGTAGTGCGCTATTACAGCCATATGGTGCGTACTCGATGTTTTTACGAATATACCCTTCTACGAATAACTTGGCTCCTTCAGAAGTGAAGAATCCTGAGTCGTTTATTTCTGTAAATGGACCTACAGGAACGAGTTTGCATTGTGTTAAGAAAACATCCTTTAATACTCTTTTAATTTCCGTTGCTGGCGGATCAAGCGGAATGTCAGCTTCTACTACCACTTGAAGCGTTGTCTCAGCTAGAACAAGCGGGACTTTAATAAGTGCACCAGTTAGATCTGGATTAACGACAGGAGTAGCTGGAGTATCCTGAAGTTGAACCTCTGTACGTGCTTTAACATCACAGTTTACTTTACCGGGATCTGGAGCCTTCTTCGTGTTATTTCTATTCACGATAGTATTATTTAAATAGCTTTTACCAAAGCCTACCATAATAAAAATTCCTCCTATTTATTATTGTTAATAGTCTATTACCTTTACATTAATAAGATATTCGATTAGTAAGATTATGACTAGACTAATAATAGGAGTCAATCGTTGATTTTTATTAGTAAATTGAAATTTCATCATCTCAGATTCTATGGAATTTATTAAGTTGAACTAAAGGCCTACTCCAAAAAATAATTTTTAATCATTCTTATGGTGACAATTAATAGCAATAAGAAATAGCATTGGCTCTTGAATAAAGCCTTCGATAAATACATCATTTGACCTTGTCCGTTCCATCAATACATGTAATCATAAAACAAGTTGAGCCATTACTAAGCTCAACTTGTTTTCACCAATAATTAAATGGCATATTTATTAATCTTTTTGTGTTAAATAAATCTTAGCAATCGTCTTCGTGTCTGTTTCCAGCGACTCCGCCACCATTAAGTGGAATTTGTTGAACTTGTAACACTTTTAAAGTAAGATCGGTAACGATTTTTTCCCGTAATTTGTTAAAACTGTCGTTATTAGAGCATTTGCCTTTGTGTGAGTCAAATGAATTCGGAGAAAAGTCAAGCTCAAAGAATTCCGCGCTAATAAGTTCACAGAATGGCTGTTCATTGTAAACGACACTATTCTGGAAGTAATATTTATCCAAACGAGGAGATTCTCCATGTTTAGGATCAAGAAATTGTGCTCTTCTTTGCTCTCCAAAGCCGAAAATCGGTAAATTCATCAGATCACCAGTTAAATCTGCAAAACCGGAAAATGGAACCTTGGCTGTTAAAGTACGTAATGCGCTATTACAGCCTTTTGGTGCGTACTCGATGTTTTTACGGATATATCCTTCTATGAATAACTTAGCTCCTTCAGAAGTGAAGAATCCTGAGTCGTTTATTTCTGTAAATGGACCTACAGGAACGAGTTTACATTGTGTTAAGAAGACATCCTTTAATACTCTTTTAATTTCACATGCTGGCGGATCAAGCGGAATGTCAGCTTCTACTACGACTTGAAGTGTTGTCTCAGCTAGAACAAGCGGGACTTTAATAAACGCACCAGTTAAATCTGGATTAACGACAGGAGTAGCGGGAGTATCTGGAAGTTGAACCTCTGTACGCGCTTTAACTCCACAATTTACTTTGCCGGGATCTGAAGCTTTCTTCGTGTAATTTCTATTCACGATAGTATTATTTAAATAGCTTTGACCAAAACCTACCATAATAAAATTCCTCCTATTTATTATTGTTAACAATCTAGTAGTTTTACATTAATAAGATATTCGGTAAGTAGAATTATGAATGGACAAATAGTAAGAGTTTAACGTGGAATTTTATTATGGCAATCTTAGAATTGAACTAATTGCAGCAATTGAATCTTTAGATCTACCGCTATTTTCTGATCTACTCGATAATAAACTTTTTTTAACCATTCCCTTGGTGACATCTTTTCCCAATTAATTGCCGGGAGATATTCCATTGATTCTTGAATAAAGCCTTCAATAAATAAGACGCCATTTGAAGCTGTCCGTTTCGTTTGATCTGACGAATAATTGAATTTGGAAGGTAAGAATTTACAATTTGTCAATACAACCTCTGTTGAAACTTCCAAAATCTCCATGATTCCTTTATCCATTAATGTGTTTTCCTCTAATGCGATTTCAATATCATATTCCCCAAGTACTATTGGAATAAGAAACTTTGCATATGGAAATGCATTCCTAAAAACGTCATGCTCTTCTAGTGAGTTTGATTTCTGTTTAAAAGGTTTCGTTATTTCTTGCTGGATGTTGTTACTATTCTTAGATACTTTAGAAGACTCTTTATTTAAATTCATCATTGCATGTACGTTAGAAAAAGCCAATCTGCCATATGGCTGCTCATGATAATAAGTGGATGTATTAAGGTGATATGTCTCAAAGTCAGGATTCATCCCAGTTTGATCTTTGAAGTTAAATGAACGCTCTGCTGTATGAACGAAAATTGGCTGTTGAAGGAAATCGTCAATTTTTATATAAGTGGAAAATGGAACTTTAATGTGTTTCACTTGGTTACCAATAGATGTATTATACCCTGCTAAAACAGTGTTTTTGTTAACATTATTATGGTTAGATATCTCTACTGCTTTTGTATTGTTTGTTGCAGAGAGAGACGTAATCTGATAATTATTATTAAATTTCATTTCAATTTCACTCCTTGAACAATCCTGTTTGCCTACTATTTATTTATGCAGTTAATCATCTTTCGTCCCTGTTTACACGAATTTTAGCTCGTCCAAAACGGGCTGTAAGAGTGAAGGACGGTTAGAAGCAGAATTTGAGTATGAGATGTAAGAAAAAATTTAACCGTTTGTAAAAAAGCTCCGTGATTTTACTTCTTGTGGATATTATAAAATTGAGGTTAGTGGTGTATGAAACTATATTATGAATTATCAATCTGGTGGTCATTGCTGTCACAACACTGAGTGGTTTAAATGGGATAACAAACATCTCTCAGAGAGCTAGAACAGATGATAATCTCACCCATACAACAAAATGAGAAGCTGAACTAGAGCATTATCTCAGTTTCGTGTGTTTTGCAAAAAGTGGCCATTATTGAACGACACCTACCAGGTAATCTGACTACTATAACGATAATATTTTTCTAGTTTGCAGCATATGTTTAAAGAGAGAAATCACATTTCTACTTTTTCCATCAATACAAAAGGGAGGATTGTTTGTTATGGTTACGAATACGGATTTAAAAATTAGGTTTTCCCAGCTGGAAGCTGAATTAGGACAAACCCAGAATTATATAAAGGAAAAGTTAAAAAATCTTAATAAATCAAGCTTCGAAGGTGCAGCATTCTGTTATTTTAATCAAACTGTCGTATTGGATTATGAGCAGTATTCAACACATCAAATTACTGGAGATTTTCACATAAAAAACTTGTCAGCAACTCCAGTGGAATTACCAAGAATACTTCTCAAAATTACTACAGAAGATGAATTTAAGTTTACTGGAAAATATAAGTCGTCTAACCAAAATCAACAAACCCATAATTTTGAATGGGAGCGTATTGAATTAGGAAATGTTGACCCAATTACCCATTACTTATTAAAGCCTGTCCAAGCAAAAGAAATTTACCCTACTGAGCAATTGTCATTTCAGGACTTTCAAATCATCATTCCATTCGGTACTACTATACGTGTTGACGGTTTTGTTTATTTTGAAGGGAAGCAAGATGGTATCTCTGCAATTAATTCCATTAATATTGCAGGTTAAAAGAAGGAGAGGGAAGTTGAAGTGAATCATAAAATAAAAGAATTATTGGAACGTTCAGTTATTAAAATGCTTGAAGAAGAATTAGAAAATAGTCCATCGGTAATGTCCAGTAGCGATGGCAAAACAATAGTAACGATGAAACAGAATAGTATGGTTTCTCTCTTGCTTTATCTTCATTTAATCAATAGGGAGAGTGTACAAAGCAATCATAAAGAGAGTCATAACAATGTGGATGAAACAAAAGTCATGAATGAAACTGCTTCTGAATCTGGAGTTAAGGATATGAATGATGAAGAGACAGAGGATTTATTTCAGATAATTAATGATTTACAACAAAAAAATAACAACTTTCATCAGGAAATAGCTGATTATTTTAAAGATAAAACATAATAATTGATTGTTTGCTTGTCGCTTCTGCTCAAAAGATCGTCATGATCACCTTGGGGCAGATTTTTTTGTGTTGATAAAACTTCTCTTATGTTTTAAAAGTTGAATAACGTAGTCTTTAATCTTATAAATTCAAATTATCTGGTTTAATCCTCTCAAGAATTTGTCACGGCAAATAATCCTACTTCATTGTGGATTTTCGTAAAAATTATTACAAAACTAGACGTATACACGGGCAAATTAATTATAGTCGCGTAACTATGTAAAGAGGATCAAAAGGGGTGGGTGAAGCAGTTGAAATATAATCGTGTTATGCATTTAGAAAGAACTTCTTCCGGCAGATTTCGTGAGGTAAGAAATCCAGTGGTACGTAGTACACAAACGAAAGGACAGCAGGAGGATAATAGTATGTCGGAACTATACGATAAAGTGAAAGGAATTATGAAAACCTTAAATACGTCAGAGGTTAAATTAGCTGGAAATATGGCTAAAGATTATATCAAACAATTTTTCCAAAATGATTCAATAAGTCAGGAGGAACAATACTCGGAAGAAGAGGATGAACATAAATCACAGCAAGAGACAGAGTCAATCGATGAAGATAAAAGCCAGCAAAAAATAGCATCCAAGGATGTTATTTTGATAATGTTACGCCATGCTTTAGATGACCCTGCGGTGCAAGAACAGATTAGACACTATATTAGGAAGCTAGGAAACGATGAGGAAAGGTTTAATCAGTTGATATTGATTATGTCAGATATACTTCAAAAGAAATAAGTTATGAAAAGGAGTCTTAAGGTCACTTCTTACTTTATGAGCTATACTGGATAGCTATAAAATAATAAAGTTTATTTTATTTTATTATAGATTGATAAACTTTTCCTGTAAGAGTGTCTCCACTAAACTAGTTGAATACAGTTTTCCAATGAAGCTATGTTAAGCAGCTTCTTTTTTTATGGTTACATGCTTTGTAGAAACTGCATAAACCAAGTGTGTGAGAAATTGCTTTTAGGGGCAAATGATTCCTTATGGCAGAAAGCTCTGTTGTGCTTGAAGTTGTTAATTTCACATATCATCAACCACTGCTATTATAACTTAAATTTTCTCTGCTTCTAAATATTCATAGAACCGATTCCCTTCTATTAGGAGGATCGATTTTGAGCCAAAATGATATGAACAGTTGTCCGTGTTAATAAAACACTTGATGAGGTGTATATTTTAAATTCCCACAAGCGTTTTACTGAACGTTTAATATAATTTTTAAATATATCAAGGTGCCTATTTGAATTTTATATAGTATTAATGAAAAGAAACAACGACCAAATTACATATGCAATGCTGGGAAATCCGCACATATATAAGAAAAAAAGTGATTAATAGGTTAGAGTCTTTAACTCATATTCTCTTTATGAATATATATAGTATCACACTGTACAAGACTAAAATTGTTTAAAGTGCATCATAAATTTAGTGAAAATAATAGAAAAATTCAACATAGCACAGCGTATGCGCTAGATTGTAAGCTCGAAGGGAGCCAAAGACTTTCGCAGACCATGGACGATTTTGATTTTAGCAGATATATTTTGAGATTAACTTAGAACTTTGCTGTGTTATTTTTACCGTATTTATGGAATCACCTATGGCAGTATACGAATATTTAAATAAAGAGAGTAGGAACTAATGTGTATTTTAGTGAAAAAAAAGTATTGGTTATCGGAGGTACCGGAACGATAGGTAAAAGTATAGTGCAATCGATCATGAAAGAAAATCCAACATTAATAAAAATATTTAGCAGAGATGAATTTAAGCAGCACAAACTTCGATATGAGCTAGATAATAATGAAAAATTACGGTTGGTAATTGGAGATATTCGTGATTATGATAGCTTGTTTGCTGCTATGCATGATATTGATTATGTATTGCATTTAGCAGCAATGAAGCATGTTGATCTGTGTGAATACAATCCATATGAAGCTATTAAAACGAATGTACAGGGAACTAATAATGTAATTAAAGCTGCAATTTCACAAAACGTAAAAAAAGTAGTGTTTACGAGTTCAGATAAAGCTATTTCTCCTACTAATACGTATGGTGCGACTAAACTTATTGCAGAACGGTTAATTTCTTCTACTGAATATAGCACAAACGGGAAACAGACGATATTCGCAAGTGTTCGATTTGGTAATGTAATGGGATCAAGAGGTTCAGTAATCCCACTTTTTAAGGAGCAAATTCTTAAAAATAGGAAAATTACAGTTACTGATAAGGATATGACTCGTTTTATGATGTCGTTGAATCAGGCCACACAGTTGACAATAAAGGCTTTGAAAGAAGCAAAAGGTGGGGAGGTTTTTGTATTAAAAATGCCTGTTATTAGACTAGGAGATTTAGCTGATATTTTAATAGGAGAAACATGTAAAGAACACGATATGAAAATGGATGAAATTAATGTTGAGGTGATGGGGTTGCGACCAGGGGAAAAAATGTATGAAGAATTGATGACCTACGATGAGTCTAGGGAGGCTTGGGAATTAAAAGATATGTATATTATTCCAGGAACTGAAAAGGTAAGATACAACAATGCGAAAAAGTGTAATCATGGAACATACAGTTCGATGAATCAAGCACCATTAAACGTTAATGAATTACGTGAATTGCTAAAGGAAGAAGAACTAATTTAAAGGAGGTTATGAAGTCATATGGATACTTTTGTGAAAAATTATTGGTCTTTATACCTTGACTTTCTAAAGGATTTTGAGAAGTTAAATTATAAAGGTTTTTCATTACCGTATTTATGTCATTTGCCTAGCTTTATTATAAACAGAGAACCAATTTGGGAGGAACTGCAGGATGCTAAGTTTGCTAGAAAGTTAAAAAATCAAGTTAATGATCAAAGTGAATTTCAAGAGGTATTTAATAAGTTTGTATACTCACACAAGAAAAAAGCATCTGTGAAAAATAAGGATGGTAAAGTAGTATTACATGTTGACAAATTGCTCCGTTTTCCACAGGATACAGTTACCGATTATTTTGATCCGTCGAATACAATCCAATTATTTTCAACTGGCAAAAGTAAGGGCCAAAAGGCTAAGCCACCAGCCGCAGCCGTTAGCAAGACTAAAGGAAATAAACCTGAATCAACAACTAAAATTAAGAAGAAGAAAAAAGCTGTACCTCTATCAAACACCATAATTATAAAAAAAGAAAATGTAAAGAGAAAGAATGTTGTAAGACCAAACAAAATAATGAATAAGTTACCCGTATATTACTTTAATAATTACGCAACGAATACAGAAAAAGTGGTCTCACAAGTTCAAAACCAGGCAAAAGTTATGCTTAAAGCTTATAAAAATCATCATCTCTATAAGCATAATCAATTTCAAGAATGGTTGCTAAATAATATAGCAACGGTTATTAATCAAATTGAAATGTCGATAAACTTTCTGAATGATGTTTCTGTCTCTTGTATTGTTGTATCAACAACGCATAGTTATAAAAGTCGGGTATTAGCTTTAGTAGCAGCAAAAAAAGGAATACCTACTATTTGTATGCAGCACGGAATTATTTCGAGTGAACTTGGTTATATACCGAAAATTGCCACAATTGATGCTGTATACGGGAACTTTGAAAGAGACTGGTTTAAAAAAATAGGCTCACCTGGTAAATCACTTGAAATTATTGGTCACCCTAGATTTGACCAGGTATATAAACGTTCTGTTATTACTCGGGATAAGTTCAATCGTACATTAGGATTGAATCCAAATAGACAGACATTAATGATTGTTGTCAGAGGAGACAAAGATAATAACAGTTGGAGATCATTAATTAAAACAATCTCCAAAAAAGTTAATCTTAATATAGTAATTAAGAATTATCCAAGTAAAAAACCTCATGCTTTAACAAAAGAATTCCCATTTGTTTATTCAACGCAGGGTTATAATATTTATGACATATTCCCTAATGTTGATGCTGTGGTTGCTTATTCTTCTACAGTAGGTTTGGAAGCAATGTTAGCAAAGAAGCCCGTATTTATCTTAGAGGAGACCTTCGTCGGCTATACAGGATATTATACAAGTCTTGGTAATTTGGTTCAGTCAGATGCAAGAAAATTAGGTGATGAAGTAAGGAAATACTTTACAGATGTTCAGTCAAGAAGCTACGCAGAGAATAAGAGGAACAAGTTTCTTCGATACGCGTACCCGAGTTCCACCAAGTCTGGGGAGCGATTGAAAAACTTGATTAATAGGCTGATAAGTTAAAAGTAGATGTACGCTTTCCGAGATCTAACTTGGTGGATTCCAACAGTTTAGGAATACAAAGGAGTAATCGAATGAATACAACTTCACGTAATTATTGGTCATTGTATGTAGAGTTTTTAGAAGCCTTTAAGGATTTAAAGTATAAAGGGTTTTCTATCCCCTACTTATGTCATTTTCGTAGTCTGAATCATAGAAATAATTATATCTGGGAACATTTATCATCAGAGGAATTTATAAAATCTTTATCGCATGAAGTGAAAGATAAAAAAACAATGCAACAAATTTTCAGTTCATATAAACAAACCCACATAAACCGAAAAGGCAGCAAATTATTCAAGAAGGCAAGCCATGCAAATGGAAAAGTAGTTTTATATGATGTCTATAATTTGATGCGTTTTCCGAAAGAGATAATGACAAAACATTTTCCTTCTGCAGACACTATTTTTCTTCAAGACTATAACCCTAAGGAACAGCCGAAAGTAATTGAAGGTATTCCAGAAGCAGGGATTCCCTCTCATTATTTAGATGAATACAGGGTTAATGTAAGTTCGAATATCCAAATTTTAAAAGGTAAAGTGGATGAAATTATATCGACTTACACCGATCATCCAATGTTTAATAACGAAACATTCAAACAATATTTTTATATGCAAATAGAGGGTATAGTCAATCGTATTGAGGAGACCAATAGGTATTTTAGAATGAATCCAGTCTCCTGTATTGTTTTTTCTTCTACACATTATTACCAGAGTAGAACAATTGCCATGGTCGCAGCTGAGATGGGAATTCCTACGATATGTATGCAGCATGGCATTATTGGAGATGAAATTGGTTACATGCCCAAGATAGCGGATGTAGATGCTGTTTATTCAAACTTTGAAGTCAACTGGTTTAAGCAATTAGGTTTATCGGATCAAGCTGTAGAAATAATTGGACATCCAAGGTTTGATGCTATTCATCAAGGTCCTTCTATCTCTAAAAATGAGCTCGAAAAACAATTAGAATTAAAGCCAAATAAGAAAATGATATTAATGATTGTCAGGGGTAAAATACAAATGGAGAAATGGGAAACTTTCATTGATAATTTTGATGGTATAGACAATTATAATATTGTCATTAAAGATTTTCGGTACTTGAAGCCACATGAACTGACTGCTAAATCTCCCGACGTCTATCCATCTAAACACTTTCAATTATATGATTTAATTCATCATAGTGACTTAGTCGTTTCTTATATTTCTACTGTAGGATTAGAGGCTATGATTGCTAAAAAGCCAGTTTTTGTTTTGTCCACCCCTTTTCCGACGTATACCGGTTATTTTGACTTTTTAGGTGAATTAGCACAACCAGACCCTTTAATAATCACTGAAATGATCAATAATTATTTTATAGATGAAAAGTTTAAAGAGCTAGTTGAAGAAAAACGAGAAGCATTTTTATCCCAAGCATATCCTGCAGCGAAACCCTCTGGTGATAGGCTGGTCGACTTAATTAATCGGTTGGCAAATTAGGGTATAGGTACTTCTAGTTCAACTTCACTATCTAATTTGTGAAAAGTAAGGGGTTAACCAATTGGAACAGAATTATTAATCCTCATATAGAGACTTTGTGAAATTCTTAAATGATTAAATTAGTTATAGCAGATACAGAGATAATCCTAGCAAATTAGTGAAAGCTCTGACAACCGATTTAGAAGCTAAATTTAACGTTAAAAAAGTGGAAAAAATGAAAGATGATTTTATTGCTTATAAATACTATGATCCATCAAGGACACCCGTTGATAAATTGAAAGCATTATTTCACAAGCTACTTTATAAAAATGATTTAGCTCTCAATATCTTTAGGGATAGAGGGCTTTTTTGAAAAAGTAATGGCTTTTTCAAACAATATTTTTAGGAAACTAAAAAATATGACCAACAAGCCTATTAAACCATTTTATCAAACCAATAAAATGAGGATAAGTCGATCATTTTTAGGTTGTTACCCTCTATCATATGCCAATACGCTTTCTTTTTTTTTACATATTATATTGTATCCTGTATGAAAAAGTGGAGGTATTAACGTGACAGAATCAAAACTTAACGAAATTCATGATCATTGGGTTAAAAACAGTACTCCAATGAGATATGCGAATAAACTGGAAAGAAGCGAGTTTTTATTGAAGTATGTAGAAAAATATGTAGAGAAAAAGGGAAAGGTTCTTGAGATTGGCTGTAACGTTGGTCGTAATCTGAATCACCTCTATGAGCATGGTTATAAAGGAATGACTGGCATTGAAATTAGTCAAGAAGCGGCTACATGTCTACAGGAAATGTACCCAAAACTTGCGGACGATGCGGTAATTATTAATTCTCCAGTAGAGGATGTAATTAAAAAGTTTCTTCCTGATACTTTTAACTTAGTATTTTCGATGGCAGTTTTTGAACATATCCATCCAGACAGTGAGTGGATTTTTGAGGAAATAGCTAGAATTACAGGGGATTACCTAATAACCGTTGAAGCAGAAAAAACTTCACATTGGCACATTTTTGCAAGAAACTATAAGAAAATTTTCGAAAATTTTGGTTTTAAACAGGTGGCGGAAAGTAACTGTAAAGAAGCTGGTTTAGAACTCTATACGCTTCGTGTATTTAAAAAAGTAAGAAAATAACTTTTCTTACTCCCACAAGAGAATACGTATTGAACAGCGTAATTGCTGTTGATTTTGAGTTGAAAATGTCATCGAGGGATATATTGATATAGGAGGATACTATGAATACCTATGTAAAAAATTACTGGTCACTATACCTTGATTTTCTTCGCGACTTTCAAAAGTTGAATTATAGAGGATTTTCCTTATCATTTATATGTCATTTTCCTAGTTTAATCCGAAAAAATACAGAGCTTTGGAAGGATTTGTATGATGATAAATTCACAGCACGATTAAAAAATGAGGTGAAAGATCAACAGGAAATTCAGGAGGTATTTAATAACTACATGCAGTCTCATAAGAAAAAACAATTAGTCAAAGGTAAAAACGGAAAAATAGTAGTAAATTATGATACAATACTCCGGTTTCCGGCAAAGACATTCGATGATTATTTTGATCGCTCAAAAACAATGATTGTAATGGCGGGCAGTAAAAACAATAAAAAAAAATCTAGTAGTGGTGTTACAAAGAGAACGCTATTTAATCTTCAAGTCAACTATTTAAGTAACTATAAAATAGATACAAAAAAGGCTATAATTAGGCTGCAAAATCAAGCGAAATCCATGTTCAAAACCTATAAAAATCACCATCTATATAAGGATGCAAATTTCCAAACGTTATTCTTGAAAAAAATAGCTGAAATAGTAAATTGTATTGAACGGTCCATTCATTTTTATGATGAAGTTCTTGTCTCTTGTTTACTTGTAGCTAGTACGCATAGTTATATAAGTCGTATCTTATTGTTAGTTGCTGCGGAAAGGGGCATACCAACTATTTGTATACAGCATGGAATCCTTGCAAATGAGTTTGGTTTTATACCTAAAATCGCTACGATTGATGCTGTATATGGCAATTATGAGGTGGAATGGTATAAGCGATTGGGTGTCTCAAAAAAAACTGTTGCCATTACTGGGCATCCAAGATTTGATCAAGCATTTCAGCCATCCACAGTAAAAAAGTCTACGTTTTATAAACAACTAGGGCTTGATAAAAATAAAAAAACAATAATGATTGTCGTTAGGGGGAATCGCGATATTGCTAAATGGAGGATCTTAATTGATACAATTTCTAAAAGACTACATTTAAATATAGTGATTAAAGACTATCCTATTAAAACTCCACACGATCTCACTAAAGAGTTTCCATTTGTTTATTCATCACAAGACTACGATTTATATGACATCCTTCCAAATGTTGACGTTATCGTTTCTTATCCTTCTACAGTGTGCTTAGAAACTATGCTTGCAAAAAAACCTTTATTTGTATTGGAAAAGAAATTACCAAGTTATACAGGTTATTATAATAGTTTGGATGATTTGGTTCAAAAAGATCCTAAAAAGTTAGGAGAATTAGTAATAAAATATTTCACTGATTTAAACTATAAAAATAAAGTAGAAGAGAAAAAAGAAAATTTCCTTCGTGTTGCTTATCCTGATTTCAGCATGTCTGGTGAACGACTAAAAAGGTTAATTAGTAGGCTAATAAGCTAGGGTTTAATTAGGAAGTCACCATTTTTATTCATGTTTACTCATATACTGATGTAAGTGCAAGCAAGAAATGGAGCTAAATGATGTATCAAGATATTTGGGCAATAGGGGAAGGTAATACAAAAGAAAAGCAGAGAATTCGAGAAAAGGCATAATTTTATAAAACAGTCATTAGAATGATAAGAAAGAAGCTGATTGTGTCCATTTACTGGATTCAGTTAGCTTTTACTTTAGATGGTTTGATTTTTGGCATTTCTCTTTCGTTGTTTTTAAAACCATTAAAGATTTTTATGTGCATTCTTTGTGATATGTTCTCAGGTTAACAGTTTTCCAGGGCTAAGGTGTTAGTTTTTTGAAACTGAGGATGTCAATCCATCGTCTTAATAAAAACAAACAAGCTTGTATAATTTTAAATTGAATGACCGGTAATAGTTATTCAGTGAAGATTAATTAATGTCGGATTCACGATGTATTTTTTATTTATAATTGCATGATAAATATATCACTAAGCATAATATTCTATTCTATATAAATTGATCTGGATATCACCAGTCTCCCAAGACCTTTTCAAATAGTTGAACTTTAAGTTGAACCCGAACATATTTTGTCAGCTGTAAATATGATGTTTTAGAGGGGTTTTATGAAAGGGTGAAGGTATTGAAAATTCTTGTAACAGGCGGTGCGGGATTCATCGGAAGATGGGTAGTCGACCGACTATTAAAAGATGGTCATCAAGTATGGGTCTTGGATGATCTTTCAAATGGACGCATAGAAAATGTAAAGGATATGAGAAACGAAAAGAATTTTATGGAGTTTATCAATGGAGATATAAAAGATATTCGCATTCTCAATCATTTGTTCATCAATAAGTTTGATATTTGTTATCACTTAGCTGCGAGTATAAATGTGCAAGATAGTATTGATGATCCGCGAACTACTTTCAATAACGATGTAATTGGCACCTTCAATATTCTGGAGCAATGTAAAAAAAATGATGTAAAGGTTGTATTTATGAGCACATGTATGGTGTATGAACGTGCTTGGAGTGAAGAGGGAATAAATGAAGCGAATGCGGTTAAACCCGCTTCACCATACGCCGGATCGAAACTGGCTGCAGAAAATATGGTGTTGTCTTATTATTATGCCTACGATCTTCCCGTAACAATTATACGTCCATTCAATACGTATGGACCATATCAAAAAACAGGGGGAGAAGGCGGGGTGGTCGCAATCTTTTTAAAAAACAAGTTAGCTGGTAAGCCATTGCAAATATATGGTGATGGAAAACAAACCCGCGACTTGCTGTATGTAGAAGACTGTGCACGCTTTGTTGTTGAATCTGGTTATTCTAACAAAGTAGATGGCGAAATTGTTAATGCCGGTCTTGGCAAAGATATCAGTATAAATGCTTTAGCAAAGTTAATGGTTGAGGATGAAGACCATATTAAACATATCACGCATATCCATCCTCAGAGTGAAATACCGAAATTGTTATGTGATTACAGTAAAGCTAAGAAACTATTGAACTGGGAACCAAAATATAGTTTAGAAGAAGGGATTAAAAAGACAGAAGAATGGATTAAAACAACGAATCTAATCTAAAGGAAGGAGTAAATGATGAATAAAAAAGAAGAATTAGCACTTAATGGCGGCACTCCAATAAGAGATTCCTATTTGCCGTATGGCAAGCAGTGTATTGATGATGAAGATATTAAAGCCGTAAACAATGTATTAAAAAGTGATTTTATTACAACTGGACCAGCCATTTCTCAATTTGAGAAGGAGATTGCGGATTTTGTAGGAGCAAAATATGCAGTAGCATTCTCCAGTGGTACTGCAGCATTACATGCTGCGTGCTTTGCGGCAGGAGTCAAAGACAATGATGAAGTGATAACCACACCTATGACTTTCGCAGCAAGCTCTAATTGTATTCTGTACGTTGGAGGTCAGCCGGTATTTGCAGACATCGATCCCAAAACCTATAATATATCCCCTAAGTCCATTAAATCCCTTATCACAGAAAAAACCAAAGCGATAATAACAGTTGACTTTACTGGTCAACCAGCGGAGTATGATGAAATTATTTCGCTGGCAAAAAAATATGGACTTATTATCATTGATGATGCTGCGCATGCATTAGGTGCTACCTACAAAGATAGGCGTATCGGATCCATTGGTGATATGACGATGTTCAGTTTTCACCCTGTAAAACACATTACTACAGGTGAAGGTGGAATTATCACGACGTGCAATGAAGATTATTATGAAAGGTTGCAACTGTTTAGAAGTCATGGAATAACTCGTGATTCCTCGAAGCTAAAAAACAACCAGGGACCTTGGTATTATGAAATGCAAGAACTGGGATATAATTACCGGATGACAGACATTCAAGCAGCGTTAGGTTCAAATCAGCTTAAAAAGTTAAGCAGATTTCTTGAAAAAAGAAAAGAGTATGCGAAAAAATATACTGAAGCTTTTTCAGGTATAGACGCAATTACAACTCCATATCAGCAAGATGAATGTATTTCTAGCTGGCATTTATATATTGTTCGATTGGATACAGAGAAATTAAAAACAAATCGGCTCGAAATATTTAAAGCTTTACAAATGGAGAATATTGGGGTGAACGTTCATTACATTCCGGTACATTTGCATCCATATTATCAACAGTTGGGTTACAAAAATGGTTTGTGCCCTAATGCTGAAAAAATATATGAAGAAATCATAACACTACCATTGTTTCCGACAATGTCTGAACAAGACCATTATGATGTAATAGCTGGAGTGAAAAAGGTAATTTCCTATTATTCTGGTGACCTGAGGTAAGAAAATGAAGGTGGTACAGTAGTAGCAACTATCAAAGCTTCGAAGAGTTCATCTCAATTATCCAGAAAAGTTTTTAAACAAATACTTGGGGTCTCTGTGAGTATCATTGAGATATAAATAACACTTAGTGTTAAATCTCGACTTTCTTCAATAAAATCCCAAAGTTTTGTCTGCTATTAAACAGTTTGGGGAGGTCAAAAAGTTGAAATATTTAATGCTGTCTACGTACCCCTCAAAAGGGTCGAGAAATTCTGGAGATGATTTAATTGGAAAAAGTCTAATAAAACTTTTAAAAAAGCTTAAAGGAAATGATATCCAAATAGATACCGCATATATTGCAGATGCAAATCTTACCGATAATTTAAAGTTTAATTATAGCGCTATATTAGCTCCAGCTTTAAGACCAACGGCACTAGGCGAAGTTGTTGCACCAAAATTCCGAAATGATTATGTGAAAATAGCTCTTGATCATAAAATACCGTTTTACACTATCGGCGCTGGATGGAGTCAGTATCCTGGTACTGTTTCTCAGTCAAAAACCCTTAAGCTAAATCCAACTGAAATTGGAACCTTTAAAAAACTTTTTAACCAAAAGATGGGGACAAATAAAATATCGTGCAGAGATATTTATACGGAAAATGTTTTAAAAGGTAATGGTATTTCATGTTATGGTACTACTGGAGACCTGGGGTTGTTTGATACTGATTTTTTAGGATTACCGTTTAAACATCCTAATAAAATTAAAAATATTGCCGTTTCGATGCCACATAATAAGCATCACCTCTCAAAGGCATACGAAATAGCTATGAACCTAAAAAAAAGGTACTTCTGCAATGTTAAATTGGTATTTCACGGCTATTTTGGAAAGTTAGGTTCTTTATTACCAAAAGACTGGTTAGATAACCAAATTCAAATTATTGATTTAGCTGGAGGAGCAGAAAAGTTAAATTACTACGATAAAATTGATTTGCATGTTGGATTTAGACTTCATGCACATATTTGGTTCTTAAGAACTCGTAAACCTAGCTTACTTATTGCTGAAGACGGTAGGGGGACTGGGCATCTTACCACAATTAATGGGCTGGGCTATTCAGCTGCTCCTAATTCTGTTTTTAGTTTGGCAGAATTTCTACCTGATAAAATTAATGAGTGGAGGAAATATTTAAGTGAAATTCCTCCTTCTGACGATGTTTATAATATGTTAGATAGCGAGATTAATTCTGGATTTGATCAAACAAAGAATTCATTAAAAATTATTGATCATCTATGGAAAGAAAAAATGAAACCATTTTTAAATAGCATCCCTGAGTAACTTTGCGTCTTTTTTCATAAATTATTTACCAAAAGACAATTTAAATTTATTACATTAATAAGTTATTATAAGTTCAAATTAACAATAATGGTTAAATATATTGAAAAATGCAATAAGGAAATGCTTTAACTTTTACAGAATTTGATAACCTAATAGCTGGAGTAAAAAAAGTGATTTCCTATTATTCTGGTGACCTGAGGTGAGAAAAATGAAGGTAGTAGCAATTATACAGGCACGAATGGGTTCGACTCGATTACCAGGAAAAGTTCTTAAAAAAGTACTTGGCAGGCCTTTGTTAGCGTATCAGTTGGAGAGGGTAAGTAGATCTAACTATATAGATGGAATCCTTGTCGCAACAACTGACCAACTTCAGGATGATGCGATTGTTTCTTTCTGCCAGATGGCAAAAATACCGTATTACAGAGGGTCAGAGAGTGATGTACTAAAAAGATATTATAAAGCAGCTAGTCATGTAAAGGCAGATGCAGTAGTCCGTTTAACCTCTGATTGTCCAATTATTGATCCAACACAGATAGATAAAGTTATACAAGATTATTTCCTCCATAAACATCCTCTGCAATACTCTTCAAATGTATTAAAACGGACATTGCCAAGAGGTATGGATACTGAAGTATTTTCTTTACAGGCCTTAAAAAAGGCATATGACAAGGCAACATCTAAAACAGATCGTGAGCATGTAACAAGATATATGATAAACAATCCTTTAGATTTCAATTTAACGAATGTTTCCAATAACGAAGACTATAGCCACCACCGTTGGACGGTAGATACGATTGAGGACTTTATACTCATAAATAAAATTTTTGAAACTCTTTATCCATATAATCCGGAGTTTACAATGGAAGATACCATCGAATTACTCGATACATTTCCAGAATGGCAGTTGATTAATACGAATATCCAACAAAAAGAAGATTGAAAGTGTGAATCCATGAATATTTTTATAAGAGCTGATGCATCGACCAATATTGGAACTGGCCATGTCATGAGATGCCTGGTTTTGGCAGAGGATCTTCGTAAGAGAAGCGTAAATGTCACGTTTATTTGTCGGATATTACCCGGTGACTTAATCGCACATATAGAAAACAAAGGGTTTTCCGTCATTTCCTTACCACCAACCGAAAATAATATATCGGCTAACGAAGATGAGATTAGCAATGAAAATTGGTTAGATCTAAATTGGAAAACAGACGCACTACAAACGATTGAGGCGATATGCAAGAAGCCTGAAATTGACTGGTTAATAATTGATCACTATGGCATCGAAAAAAAATGGGAACGTAGCGTAAGACCGGGAGTAAAAAGAATAATGGTGATTGATGATTTGGCCAATCGTTCGCATGACTGTGACATATTGTTAGATCAAAATCTTTATAGAAATCTAGAAAAGCGATATGAAGAATTGATACCTGAATCTACCTCAACGTTATTGGGGCCAAAATATCTCTTATTAAGACAGGAATTTAGGGATTTACAATTTGTAAAAAATAAGAATGTCACCGTAAAACGCATCCTGATATCGTTTGGTGGGAGTGATCCTACAAATGAAACAATGAAAGCAATCAAGGCTATAAAAATAATCAATCGTCCAGAGATTGCTGTCGATGTTGTTGTCGGGATTTCTAATGAGAAATATTCAATTATCAAGAAATACTGTGAAAAACTCCCTAATATAAAAATCCACTATCAGATTGACTATTTAGCCAAACTTATGTCAGAAGCTGATTTGGCAATTGGAGCAGGCGGAAGTACAACGTGGGAAAGATGTTATGTAGGCTTACCTGCTATCACAATTGAAACTGCTGAGAATCAATCTGAAATTTTGGCGTATTTATCAGAAATAGGTGCAGTATGGCATTTAGGTGTTAGTGAGAAGGTGGATGAAGAGGATATCGCAAACAATATATTAAAATTAATCAATTTTCCAACTGTGCTGGTTGAGATGGTGAATGCTACAGCGTCAATTATGGGTGACTTTAGTGATAATCTTGTTGTTGAACGGTTACTTGAAGGAGAATAGCGATGATTAATCAGGAAGATTTTCAATTGAAACCAATCCATTCTGAGAATCTGAAAATTGTACTTCAATGGCGTAATTCTCAGCGGGTTAAATCATTTATGTATACGGATCACCAAATCACATGGGATGAACATTGCAAGTGGTTTGAAAGTCTGAAAACAGATCCGCTTAGGGAAACTTTTTTGTATTATCATAAAAACCTTCCTTTAGGATTAGTTAATTTTACGAATATTAATAAAGAAAACGCTCGATGTTATTGGGGTTTTTATATAGGCGAAGAAACTGCACCTAAAGGATCTGGAACCATTATGGGAATATTGGCTCTGGATAAAATTTTTAATGAAGTAGGGATGAACAAGGTATGTGCGGAAGTTATTCATACGAATAGTGGAAGCTTTCGTTATCATAAGAAATTGGGATTTATAGTTGAAGGCAGATTTGTCGACCATGTGTGGAAAGATAATCAATACTTGGATGTTATCCCTATGGCACTATTCAAAGAAAATTGGGCAAAAGTGAGAATTGAACTTTTAACTGATCTGAAAGGAGGTACATGATGAAAAAGATAAGCTTGGGGGGGAGGGAAGTAGGTCCGGACACCCCTCCATTTATAATAGCAGAAATGTCCGGAAATCATAACCAGTCGTTAGAACGCGCCCTGGAAATAGTGGAAACGGCAGCGAAGGCTGGAGCAAATGCGTTAAAAATACAAACATATACAGCAGATACAATGACATTAAATGAGGCCAAGGATGACTTCATGATTCATGACTCGAAAAGTATTTGGAAAAACAAATCGCTATATGAGCTATATCAGGAAGCATATACACCTTGGGAATGGCATCAGCCTATATTTGAACGCTGTAAACAATTGGGTATGATTGGTTTTAGCTCCCCATTTGATGAAACAGCAGTTGATTTTTTGGAATCGCTGAACGTTCCCTGTTATAAGATTGCTTCATTTGAATGTACTGATTTGCCTTTAATACGAAAAGTAGCTAGAACCAAAAAGCCAATGATCATTTCAACAGGGATGTGCTCTGCTGCAGAAATAGAGGAAGCTGTAAATGCTGCAAGAGAAGCAGGCAGTGAGGATCTAATCTTACTCAAATGCACAAGCACGTACCCAGCGTCACCAGAAAACACCAATATAAGTACAATTCCGCATATGAAGGATTTATTTCAATGTCAGATTGGCTTATCTGATCACACCATGGGGAGTGGAGTAGCTGTTGCAAGTGTTGCATTAGGAGCAACTATTATTGAAAAGCATTTTACTATTTCCAGAAAAGATGGTGGAGTAGATGCAAGTTTTTCCCTCGAACCTCATGAATTGGAAGCATTGGTTACGGAAACAAAAAGAGCTTGGCAATCACTTGGGAAAGTACAATATGGTCCATCTGATGCTGAAAAATCATCAGGAAAGTATCGGCGTTCTCTATATGTAACTCAGGATATGAAAGCTGGTGAGATATTAACAAAGGAAAATCTTAGAGTAATACGTCCTGGCTATGGTCTCCCACCGAAGTATTATGATATAGTATTAGGAAAGACAGTAGTTCGAGATGTGGAAAAGGGCACTCCGGTCAGTTGGGATATACTCTAGATTCTAATCTTTTCATTAGAAAACTTTTGAATTATCGTTTGAACTTATGGGAAGGAGTTTAGAGTGTTTTATCCTTCAACTAAAAATACCTACTTTCATTTAATCAGCAAAAAGCAGTTTTTTGATAAATTTTATCAAAAAACTGCTTTTTTAACTAGCTGGGAATGGATTTTTGAAGTGATTTTAGCCTCTATAAATAGAGCGGGATTTCCATTTATAAAAGGTCAAGATTTGTATCTATAATTATTCAGCACTCAACTCTGTAATTTTTTAGGGAGTTTTAATCTATTATACTCTATTAATATATAGTTATTGTTACCTGCTCTCTTTTTTATGTAAGTTGCTCTATAATGTATTCTGTTAATGGTAGATTAAGATTATTTTCATTTGTTTTATTCTCATATTATATGTGTTTACTTTCTCTGAATTGCTAGACCTCTTCGTTTCATTACTCTCTCAACTTTTTAGGTTCCATTGGTATAACTATTAACTATTAATTACTGTATAAATATTGCTCAGAGTATAGAAGAGGCTTTCTTGGAAGGGACTGAAATCCTATACTAGACACTGTGGATAAGTAGGTAATCGACTTTCTCTATATCCAGATATTGATAATCAGCCCTTCGTTTAATAGCCTCAAATCTATATGTTAAACACTAGTTCATATACAAGACCGCACAATTAATCCTATTCGGAGGAATGAATAATGGTCTTCTTAATTACCTTATTTTCATGCAGCACCCACTTCTTCCACTTACTTCTATCGGTCTTCTTTTAATGGATGACGAATCGATCACAATTGGTGTATTAGAAGGTTTTATCATTTTATGATTATTTTTTTGATTAATCAGTTTTTTGGATTTCAAATTTATCAACTCCTTGGATGTTATACTGCATTATAGTATATATGTTGTAAAAAAGGTCGGGCTATAGCGAGGGATTTATACAAAAAAGGCATTCTTCATAGCTGTTTTTTTCAATTTGATAACATTTAGTAAATGGAGGATTTGTTTTAAAAGAAATAATCACCATTTTTACTTTATTATCAGGGTGATTGGTAATATCATAAACTGAAGGAACAGGTGCTGTAGTAGGGTGGGAGTGATAGACAGCTAATACCTGCTCGCTCAGTTTTTTAATTTCTTGAATGGTTTTTTCAATCGTTCTTTTTTCTACAAAAAATCGTCTATCAGACCTTAGCCTATTTTCTAACTGCCAAATTGAATTTATTTTATGATTATTACCCGATAACAAACCACATGCCTCGAAAGGTAAACTCGACCTCCCATGTTTCAGCATATTATTATATATACCCTGAGGAATAATTATCTTTTTCTCTTCCATGCTAAACCTTACTTTTGAAGAGAGAAAAAAAGGAAGTGAATTCTTTTTTATTGTCGGATTTTTTTTCTTGATTATTCGATTTCTTCTCTTCATCATTGGAGGTTTCATTAGCAGGAATTTCTTTGGCAGTAGTTTCTCTTGGCTGTGTCGAAACACTGGAATAATCATCTTGTTGTTTATTCGTTTCAAAATGATTCTCAACATCTATGTGATCTGTTTGATGTTCCATAACTATATTTTCGTCAGTTAGAGCCAGATTATCGCTATGAGTAGTTAAAGAATCATTTTCTTGAATAATATTATCGTCTTTTTTTTTCTCTTGATTATTTGATGCTGTGGTTTTGGTAATGATATTTTTATTTAATTCATACGGATTATGCCGATAAGTCTTCCTCCCTTTACTCTTTAGAGTAGGTTTTTGAACATCATTATGAGAGTCAATTGGATGAACGATTTGATCTCTGGTTGTTGATTGCATGAAATTTCGGAACTTTGTTACCTCATTTTTTTTTTGGTTTGGTGCTTGCTCAATATATCTGGAAGATTCAAGCATATTCTGTAATTGTCTGTACTCTGATTGTCTAGGGGAATGTTGAATGTTGTTTGTATGGTGCTTTTGAGTATTTGATTGCATGTGTTCTTTTAATTGTAAAATTTCTCCTCTTAATCGATTGATATCATTTTTACCTTCTACCAACATGTTATCTTGCTTTAAAATAACATGATTTATATTTTCAAGCAGTTCCGTAAAACGGACTTGATTGACCTTTTCCATTATCTTATTAATATCTTGCTTTAATTGAATTACCGAATCATTCATGGAATTAATCTTTGCGGAAAGTTCTTTTTCCTGATGTTCGTATTCATTTATTTTATGCTGGAAATTATCTTCCATTATTCTCACTTCTCCTTCAAATTCAGTAAATTTTAATTTTAAAAGATGAAAATCATTTTTCGTCTTAACGTAATCATCTATCATATCTCCGATTTCTAATGATTCGAGCGTATATTTGTAGAAATTGAGTCTTTGATTCAATTCTTCAATCTCCTGAGCATTGTATAATTTGAATTGCTCCATCATTAATCACCCTTTTACAGCACATTAATATACTATTGATGAAACACCAATACGTGACAAATGTGCAGAATTTAAATACTTCTTTTTCTGATCTCTCATTATTCTAATCGTATGCATCGTTTATTTTTTTTAAGCTAAAGAAAATCACGTATGATTTGTGTTTGCAGCAGACCGCTTTGATATTTATGATATTTTCCTTACTTAATATCATGAAATTCCGCTAAATCATTATACGGCTTGGTGCATTTGTTCATATGCTACGAATGAAAGAAAATAAACTTATTCGGAGGTGTTTGCAGCTATGCAAGCAGAAAACTTAACAGGGGGTCAAGAACTCCTATGTATCAACACAGAAAAGGTATATGACTGGATTCTAAACGAAGCAACGTTTGATTTAAGCCTGGCTGATTTGGAATTACCAGTTAACCCTGCTACTGGCGCTCAATTAGAGTGTGACGACATTGACATCGATACGGTAACCTGTGCAGTTGCTCCTACTGCTGTGGATCCAATTGTCATTTTAGATCGAGTAGATCAGCAATTCGTTATCGATGGTGCACAGGTAACACTTCAGCTGGTGAACATTCGTAAGAACTTTGAAGTAACAATTTTCGTAGACTTAATACCAGAACTTGGAGGTGCGACTGTAGAAGTCGGTACTGCCGAATTTACACGTTGTGAACAAGTAATTCTGTGTGCACCAGAAGGTACAGATGTTAATGTAACTTACACAGATTTAGATTGCTTTGTTTGTACAGCAATTTGTGATCCTACAACAACAGCAACTCCTGATGAGCTAGATGTGACAGTTACTGTTCGTCTTTGCCAAAGTATTCAATCAGTTTTTGATGTAACACTGGAGATTGTTGCAGACTTCTGTCAACCAAGGGATATACTTCCAATCCCTCCATGCCCTGCACCTACAATCCCACCTCAATGCCCGGTAATTTTCCCAAGTAATAATACTGTCAGTGGTGATAAGTGTTAATCTTCAAGCATAGAAATAAAGAGAGGATTATTTCTCTCTTTATTTTTTATGGAGGTGAATTATTACATGAAAAGAACTGATGAAATACGACAAAAAATCGTAAAATGGCAGGAAATGAATACTTCATATCTAAATGAAATTAAATCTTTGGTAACAGAAAGGAAAGCATTGAACGAGTTCCACGTAATCAGCTACTTCTCATATTCACTAAATATATTTCATAAACCGGGAATCGAAAATTACTGCCTAGGTTCTTTTCATATACAGAATGTAGGAGGAAGACCGCTCACTAATCCATATATATGTATAAAAGTGTCCCAAGATTCTCCCTTTGACTTTTCTGGGAAATATTTATATAAGGATTCCAAGCAAAAAATGAGACTGACAAATGCGTGGGAACGGATAAATGATCCAATGGATAAACAGGAGTATTGGCTAAAGCCTGTTGGGAAAAGTGTGCTTAATCCTTCTGAAACACTTACTTTCTCAAATTTTCAAATGAAATGGTTACCGAAATCTACCTATGCAGGCAGTATAATGGGATTTACTTATGGGGATGAAGCAAAAGATGGAATTAGTTCCTTCAACCAGATTAATGTCAATGGAACAATAGTGGAGGAGGAGGGGAATGAATAATAACCAAAACAATTCAAACATAGAAAAATTAATTAAACAATTAATAGATGGGTATAAGAAGGAACATTTGGAGGAATTAGGAAGTGACAATAGGAAAGAAAACAACAGTTTTGTTTTTTTGGAAAAAAATACATTACATATGTTTATTAGTTTTATGTTAATACTTTTGGAAAAACAACATGATATAGGTGTAAGAAGTGATGAATCGGAATCATCTGTTAAAGAATTATCGTCTTACCTGGATTCCATAATCGAAGATAATCAAAAGGATTTTGAGGAACTTATTGATATATTAAAAAAAACCTAATCTTAGCTTATGCTAAAAATAAAAATTACTTTCTGCCGACTATGTTGTTTCTATAGAAAGGTTACGAGGTGATTAAATTGGGTAATCATAAAGGCTGGTTATATCTCCCGGTAGAAATAAAAGTCAGAGAATTAGATGCTAAGTTGCTTTTAGCATATTATGCTGTAAAAGAAGGTTACCGTGTCATTATTGGTGAACATAGAATGGTTGAGTTAGCATCAGCAACATATCCTAATGGAATCTTTTTTTCAAAAGGTTATCCAAAAGGATTTAGAAAAAGAATTATAACAAATGCAAAAAATAACGGACATATGATAGTTGAACTGGACGAAGAGGGGTTAATTTTGAGCAATACAACACAGTACCTAGATGACAGGATGAGGTCAGAAATGCTTGAATTGGTAACACAAGAATATTGTTGGGGAGAATTTCAAAAAGAAACCATTACCAAAGTTACACAGGAATTTGCAAGTAAATGCCATATTGTAGGCCATCCAAGGTTCGATCTTTTAAAATCAAAGTTCCAACCTTTCTATGAAAAAGAGGTTGAAGATATAAGAAAAAAATATCATGACTTTGTTTTGATCAATACTAGGTTTACACTGTATAATTCTATAACAGAAAAGAAAAACCAAAATACAGATGAGCTTACTTTGTATATAAAGCGCTTATACGATTATTTCTTGAATCTGATCAAAGATGTGTGTGTGAGATTTCCTGATACTAACTTTGTTGTTAGACCACATCCAGGAGAGAATATAAACGCTTATCGGGAAACATTCTCCCAACACCATAATGTACATGTAATTCATGAAGGAAGTATTGTTAAGTGGCTTATGGCTGCTAAAGTAATTATCCAAAATGGTTGTACTTCAAGCATCGAGGCTTTTTTAGTTGGAAGCCCGATCATTTCATATATACCAGTTACTTCAAAAGAATTTGACGTGGAATTTCCAAATGAATTAGGGTTCAAAGCTAAAAACAAACACGAGGTTAATAACATATTAAAGAATATACTAAATAAGCATTCCGCTGATCATCTATACAAACAACACGTAATAGAGAGTGAAAAATATTTAAATCAGTACTATGAATGGTCGAACGAAGAATTTTCCTACGTTGAAATATTACGTTTATTAAGTACCATTAAACTAACACCATCTTCCAGAAGATTATCTTCCTCACAAAAAACATTCTATTTAAAAGAAAACAAGAAAGTGAAGCATTTTTTTCCATCGCTTACAAATACGGAGATTGTGCATTTTTTTAGTAAATTAAATGAAGTAGAGAAATCTAATAGTGGTTTTATTATTAAGAAATTAGGAAAGAATCTTTATGATATATACCAAAAATAAATTTTGAGATTTAGACATGCCAATTTTTTTAGGAAAAAAATATAAACACCTTGTTTCCCTTCCGTAATGTAATAAATGTACAAAGCTTGGCTTGTGGTTGCATAATACCCTCCTCTAAATTGTATTTTTTTAACCATATTTCTTTCACAACTTTATGTTTATATCAAAACACTATAAAATTACTTATCGACCTTGATGAATGCAAAAAAAAAAGATACTTTTAATGAGTATCTTTTGTTGTCAACATATGAGATGACTACTGGAAATAAGCTAGCCTAAAAAAGAGGTTTGACATATGAAATGAGAAACGTAATGGCTCAGTCAGGAGATGAAGGAGCAGCCATATGCAGCTTTGCAGAAAAAACATCGTCAGATAATTTATTTTCCATAACGTCGTAATTAACAGAAGGCTATCGGTAAGTTTGTGCTTAACGATTCTTTATCTCTATGCCGTGTTTTACAACGTAGTGAGTTCGATACGCTTATCATATATCGATACTCATTATATTCTATGTAAATATGTATAGCTTGTTCAGGCGAACGACCTAATTTAAATGAATATTGACTAATTGGACGTATACTATCGCCTTTACCTTTATTTATTGGAAACATATACTAATTTAGTGAATAGGAAAAGAGGTGTCAAGATGAGTGGAATTTCTGTAAAAGCACAGAAGATTCGAAAAAAAGGTTGTGGATGTGGATCAAGTCAAGTATTAAAGTCACGTCGCCTTGATGGTGCAACGAATAGTAGATGGGCAATAAATCGACCAATTAAAGCAAGAAATTTACGATAAGTTTACAAGAAACAAATTGAATAAATAACAAACCAATGGTGGTTACCATTGGTTTGTTATTTAAAAAGAAATCCAATTAAAAAATCGGTAGCAATACTGAAAGGCTGTTCAAAAGGCGGATTTGCTACTTTATCAAATACATTCCATCAAAAGGGACTACTTGTCTTGTTAAACCCATCAATATCCAATCGAAGGGTTTGTCAAATAAAGTGTGTAAGTCCCTCTTACTCAAGGTACTTTAACACTCTATCTTTTAGCTCAACTTGAAGAAGAAGTTGGTTCATAACCATTGCCCAGTTTTGGATATGACCACCCTCCCA
>NZ_QWEH01000020.1 GCF_003515705.1 Oceanobacillus profundus | reverse complement strand
AAAATTATTGTCTGGTAACTTTAATTTTATCAAAAGGTGTCCTTTTTGTATGCATAAAAAGAGCGGTACTCACCAACTTATTGGCGAGTACCACTCTTTTTAATTACTGGGGTTTTGTCCCAGCCTCTTTTTTATTTTTATATCACTTTGCAAATTCTAAAATTCCACTCACTCTAAAAAATATATCTCACACTAACACACCAAACTCTAGATCGTCCAAACAAACAAATGCACAATCGTAATAATGATCGCCCCAACAATATAAGATAACACTATAACAGGCCAAACCCATTTAATCCACTTTATCCATGGTATTTTTGCCAATGCGAGCGATGCCATTAGAACACCAGATGTAGGAGTAATTGCATTCGAAATCCCGTCACCTAATTGAAATGCCAGTACAGCAGTTTGCCTGCTTACACCTGTTAAATCAGATAATGGAGTCATAATAGGCATTGTCAATGCAGCTTGCCCGCTACCTGATGGCACAAGGAAGTTTAAAAAGCTTTGCGTTGCATACATTCCCATCGCAGAAAATGTTGTTGGCAATTGACCAATTGCACCCGATAGACTATATAAAATCGTATCAATTGTATTACTTTCCTCTAGTACGACCAGGATACCGTAAGCCATTCCGACTACTAGTGCACCTACAACAAGTTCTCGGCAGCCGTCTACAAAGGATTCAGCAATCTGGTTCACCCTTAGCTTAGCAACAAAACCTGCGATAACGCCCATCAGCAGGAACAAGGAAGCGATTTCCATGATATACCAATCAAAATAAGTTACCCCAATCGCAAGTCCAATAATCGTTAAAAATAACAGACCAATAATAATCGCATGTCTAGGAGTTAACTGCATTATTATAGGGTCATGTTCAGCATCATCCATAGTCCTTCGCTTGTCAATCTCATACATCAAACTGGTTTCCGGGTTTTTCTTAACTTTTTTGGCATAAATCATGACAAATGCAATACTAAATGCGACAAAAATAAGCCAGATAATAAAACGAATTCCCATCCCGGAAAACAGCGGTATTTCTGCAATTCCCTGAGCCACACCAACCGTAAAAGGATTCATAAATGATGCTGTAAAGCCTGCACAGGATCCTACTATAACCATTCCCGCTCCGACAAGCGAATCGAATCCCATCTTGATTGCTAATGGAACTAATATTAAGATAAATGGAATTGTTTCTTCCGACATCCCAAATGTTCCACCGCCCAGTGCGAATAATAACATAACAACCGGTATGAGATAAATTTCCTTTCCGGCCATTTTTGCTGAAACATTCGCGAGTCCGGTTTCAATTGCTTTTGTAGCATTCAGAATCCCAAAAGCTCCACCAACAATAAAAATGAAAAAGATGATTTCAGCTCCATTAACCATCCCCTTATGCACAGCTTCTAAAATCCCAAAAGGGCTAGTCGGATTTGACTCAACCTGCTGATACGTTCCGTCCACTACAACTGTTCTTCCTGCATCATTTACCTCTCGTTCGTATTCACCAGCTGGAACGATATATGTAAATAAAGCGGTAATAATGATTAAGCCAAATAACAATGCGAATACATGGGGGAATTCAAATTTCCTTTTCTTTCTTTTCAGATTTCCTTCATTAGAAATCGTATCGTCATGCATTAAAAATCTCTCCTTCTGTATATGCTCACGTGTTGTATATAAAAAAATAACAGGCAGTGAATCGCTACAAACAGCTAAGAAGCGGCAATTCACTACCTGTAACCATGTAAAAACTGAACTTATCGTTTTTCAAATTCGGTTTTTATGGCGGATAGTAAATCTTGATCCGTCATAATGTCATAACCAGTTTGTGCTAAGGAAAGCACTGCATCAGCAATTGCTGTCTCGCCATCTTTCGTAATCGTTTGATCTGCAAACTCTTTCGTATGGAATACAAGTCCAGGCTTATTCATTCCAACAAATGGATGGATCGCTGGTACCACTTGACTTACATTTCCCATATCGGCCGAACCAGTTGCAGCTACAGCTGGATAGACAGGGTGCGGACTGTGCGCTTTTAAATTTTTAGTAAATACGTCCGATAATACATTATTTGTGACCATATTGTCATAGCTCAATTCATAATTTGATATTGCAACAGATGCACCTGTCATTAATGCTGCACCATCTGCAATATTTCTTACCTTTTGTACTACCTCATCTACAACCTTGCGCTCATTTGCGCGAATATAAAATTGAGCGACAGCTTTCTCCGGCACTACGTTTGCGGCCTGTCCCCCTTCCGTAATGATGCCATGCATTCGTACATCTGACGGAACATGCTCTCGTAATGCGTTGATTCCATTAAATAATTGAATAACAGCATCCAGCGCATTAATCCCTTCTTCAGGTGAAGCAGCTGCATGGGATGCTTTTCCAGTATAATCAAATTGCAGAGCATCCATTGCCAGCATCGGTCCACTTTCAGAAGAAACATCAGCTGGATGCACCATCATCGCCACATCAATATCATCAAAAGTTCCTTGCTCAGCCATTGGTACTTTCGCTCCATTTGTTTCCTCGGCAGGAGTTCCAAGAACAACGACCTTCCCGCCTATTTCTTGTACATGCTTACTAAGAACAACTCCAGCACCAACTGCCATCGTTGCGATTAAATTATGACCACAGCCATGGCCAATTCCAGGCAGCGCGTCATATTCTGCTAGAAACGCAACTGTTGGTCCTGGCTTTTTGCTGGAAAACTCTGCCCGAAAAGCTGTCGGACGATCTACAATGCCTGTTTCCACTTCGAAATTGTGGGAACGTAAATATTCAACCAGTAGCTTCATAGATTCAAATTCTTGATCTCCAAGCTCTGGATTTTCATACAATTGATTAGTAATTTTAATAAGTTTATCTTTTATATTTTCAAAATCTTTCACGAGTGACACACTATTGCCTCCAATTCAAAATACTTCCGTTTATGGATTATACCATAATATCTTAAAAAATGTTGCATAGCAAATGAATAATTATACTCATTTCTATTTATATAAGATGTTAATCCTTAACAATCAAACTAATTTTAGTAGATTTGGATTGAGCTACTTTGTATATTCGATTAAAATAATTGTATAAAAATTAAAGGAGCGCAAATCATGATCTACGATGTTGCAATAATCGGTGCTGGTTCTATGGGGATGGCAGCCGGATATTATCTTGCCAAGAATGGCAAAACAGTAGCTTTAATTGATTCCAATAATCCGCCTCATTCTAATGGGTCTCACCATGGCGAAACTCGAATTATTCGGCATGCTTATGGGGAAGGTGATAGCTATGTTCCTTTGGCATTACGTTCACAAGAATTATGGTATGAGCTTGAACAAGCTTCAAATCGAAAGCTTTTTCATCAAACAGGGGTATTAAATATTGGTTCTAAGGAATCTATTTTTTTACAAAATGTCATTCAATCTGTTGAAAAATATAAGTTATCTGCTGAGATATTAACCGCCCAAGAGATAAATAAAAGATGGCCCGGTTATCATCTGCCAGATTCTCTAATTGGTTGCTTCGAAACGAATTCAGGAGTTTTAATGAGTGAAGAAGCTATTATTGCCTACCGTGACCTTGCAATAAAACACGGTGCGAATCTATACACAAATAGTCAGGTACAGCATTTGAATGTAACGAACGATCTTACAACAATTGAGCTAGCTGATCAGCATATTGAAGCAAAACAGCTCATTATAACAGCTGGAAAGGGAACAAACCAGATTTTATCCTTACTCGGTTACGAGTTGCCATTGCAACCGGTGCGAAAAACATTCTCCTGGTTTGAGGCAAAGGAAGAAATATACCATTCGCATACATTCCCAGCTTGGTCCTATGATAATGCAATTGAAATCTACTACGGCTTTCCAAGTATTGACGGGGCTGGCATTAAAATTGGAAGACATGATGGAGGATACCCTGTCCAAACAAAAGAGACATTAAAAGCATTTGGTACATATCCGGAAGACAAGCAAGATGTCACACAATTTATCCACCAATATATGTCTGCTGACTTAAAGCACAAACAAGGAAAAGTATGCACCTATACAAACACACCAGATGGAAACTTCATAATCGATCGACTTCCAAACTATCAAAATGTCATAACTGCTTGCGGATTTTCAGGACATGGATTTAAGTTTAGCAGTGGTGTGGGAGAGCTGTTAAGCCAGATGGTTATTCATGGGAAGAGCTCATTGGATATAGGTTATTTTTCGTTGGATAGGTTTTAATACTTCAATTAGATTCCAGCCGATTATTAGCTAAACAAGGATTCCCAGCAATAGAATGCTGGGAATCCTTGTTTCTTCAAAGTGCCTCATATCTATTAATTTTCTTTATGAGTCGCCCCCACGGGCTCAAGCACATAATTCGCTGCAGACTCTCCCGCTAACTTGCCAAATACAGCACCAGACATTAATCCAGATCCTCCTGGATAGTTATGATAAAATAAGCCCCCTACTATCTCACCTGCTGCAAATAACCCTGGAATTGGTGATTGATTTTTATCTAGTGCTTCTCCTTTTTCATTAACATGAATCCCTCCAAATGTGAAGGTAATTCCACATGTTACCGGATAGGCATAAAATGGTGCCTGATTAAACGGAAGCGCCCAATTACTCTTTGATGGCGTAATGCCCTTCGTTCCCTTTCCATCTTTGATGGCTGGGTTATACTCCTCTTGTTGAACCGCTTGATTATATTCCTCTATCGTTTCTATGAATCTAGCTTTATCAATATTCAGTTTATCAGCAAGTTCTTCAATTGTGTTCGCCTTGATACACGTTGCTTCTTCTAAATTATATTCTGCTCGCAGCAAAGGACGAACCTGCGCATCAAACAATTGAAATGCTTTTTGTTCTGGCTGGCGCAGCGTCTCTTTTCCATACTTTGCGTACGTATAATTCCGAAAATCTGCTCCCTCATCCACGAAGCGTTCTCCTTTGATATTGACAATTAGTCCGAGTGGATAAGAAGATTTTTTATAAATATCTCCTGGTTTACCATAATCCCCGACTTGTGGAGCTTGAAAATCGGTCGTATGCGCATGGCAGCCTGACCAGTCTCCATATGGCTGCGCTCCAGCTTCTATCGCCATATCTAAACCATCACCTGTGTTGTATTCGCTCCCTCTTACCTTAGCCTTCTCCCATTCTCCCCCTAAATATTTGGCCCGTTTTTCTTTGTTTGCTTCAAAGCCTCCACATGCCAGCACAACTGATTTTGCAGGAATTTGCTTTTCCTCACCATTTTCCACCACGGTGATACCGCTTACCTTTTGGTTGGTTGTCTGTAACCCGATAGCTCTCGTATTATAGCGAATTTCTATACTTAAATCTTCAGCCTTATTAATAAGTGCTTCAATAAGCCCGATACCTTTGCGATTTGTTTTTACTGGGAGACCTCCCCAAAATTGCTGCACTCCATTATTGTTAAAGGATTGATTCTCGTTTAACTCAAATTGCACACCTTGGCTCTTCATCCACTGAATCGTATCGTACGACTTGTCAACAAGCTGTCGCGCTAAGTTAGGGTCGCTCTTTCCTTCCGTCACATTCATAATATCATTATAGTAATCTTCCGTATCATAATCTGGCATAACCGTATTTTGAAAGTCTTTGGGGGATAGTTGATTCAATATGGGCTCTAGTGCATCTTTGTTTTGATAGGCAAAACGAATAGCCCCATCTGTGAAAAAGGAATTTCCACCACGTTTTTCTTTTGGTCCACGTTCTAAAATAAGTACATTGGCACCATTCTCTTTTGCTGCGATTGCTGAGCAAAGTGCTGCATTTCCTGTTCCCACAACAATTACATCGTAAGCTTTGTTTTGGTTACTCATGCTTAATCCTCCCTAGTTAAATTTATCTTCTATGCTCAGTATAGGGCTGTTTTTAACATAAATAAAATACTGTTTTTTTAGCGTATTCAATAAATTTATTTTATAACTAGAGAATTCTATTTAAAACCTCAGCAGTGAACCCTTGGGTACCTTTATCTCCACCTAAATCTTTCGTTTTAATTCCATCCAATAGCGTTCGGTGCAAGCTTTCTTCAATCTTATTACCTACTATCTCTAACCTGCTGTCCCCAAACCTTTCACTCATCCATTCGAATAATAGAGCCGTAGATAGCATCATCCCAATTGGATTAGCAAGGTCTTTTCCAGCAATATCTGGTGCTGATCCGTGAGCTGCTTGTGCCATAGCGATCTCTTGATTTGTATTTATCGAAGGTGCAAGTCCCAAACTGCCAATCAACTCTCCCGTTAAATCGGACAGTATATCTCCGAACATATTCTCTGTAACGATAACATCAAAATCCTGAATTCGCCGAACCACATGTGCACACATTGCATCCACATGGTAATCGTCAACCTCGACCTCTGGATACTCCCTTGAGATTTCTTTACAAATATCTAAAAACATGCCCGACCCTATCCGAATGACATTTGCTTTATGCACGATTGTTACTTTCTTCTTACGCTGCATAGCTTTTTGAAAGGCTGCATGGGCTATCCGTTCAATGGCCTGTCTTGTAAAAACACCTGTTGTAATTGCAACATCCTTTGTAATCTGAAATTCTCCGACACCACGGTACATATTGCGATCAACATAGAATCCTTCTGTATTTTCCCGATAGATTACGAGATCTGCTCCCTCTACAACACCCTTGATACTTGGAATGCTTTTAGCCGGACGAATATTCGCATATAAATCAAAGTGATGGCGCAGCTCACCACTCGGATTACGGATCGATTTAAATTCTTCAGGATAAGAAGCTGAATCATGCGGTCCAAGCAGCCAAGCATGACAATTCTCCAACGCTTTTTTCGTTTCCTCTGGCAATGGATGGTTGGTTTCTGCTATGCCTTTCCAGCCAACTAAAAGTGGAACCCACTCCACTTTTACATCATGCTTTTCCATAATTGCTTCGACAAGCTTAATTGTTGCTTGGACAATCTCCGGTCCAATCCCGTCTCCTTCTAATACCCCAAGCTTATATAATGCCATACTTTCTTCTCCCCTTTTACATCAGCAGTTGCCTATACATTAATCAAAAATTACATTCGTGTCTAATACTTTTTTTCTCATCATTCCGATAAGAAAATCTAATCTTTTCCATTCCATTCTCTCAAATGATTGACAAACCGGTCCACTACGGTTAGATTTTCAAAGGATTGATTATACATCAGCCACGTTTCCCTTGTCACAGGGCTTCCATCTTTGAAACATATTTCCTGCTGGTACAAACCATCATCCTTCTTCAGGCAAATACCCGGTACAACTGCAAATCCGAAGTCATTTTTAACCATTTCCTTACACGTCTCTAGCCGATCAACCTCCATTTCTATATTTGCTGGTTCCGAAAATTGATCTGCCCACCAAGCGGTTATGCTATCCTTCAATGAACTGTCTGTACTGTAATTAATCAATCGATACTCCGGCAACAGGTCCATATTCAATTTCTTTTTGGATATGAGATAGAGCGGTTCTTTTCTTAACAACATCTTTTCCCCTTGCCATCCGCGATCGCTTCTTAAAATCCCTACATGCACACTTGAATTATTCAGAAGATCAATCACCTGTGTACTCCATCCGGTTTTTACATTGAATCGTACATTCGGGTAATTTTTAGAGAAGTTTTTTAGAACTTTCGGAAGTAAGTATTGTGCAAAATTACTGGATACTCCTATGCGTAATATACCTGATACCTCTTCCTCCATATTGCTCATTGTATCCTTCATCAATTGAAGCTGTTTTAACATTTCTTTGGAATACTGGACTAAATATTCACCTTCTGAAGTAAAGCCTATTCCTTGTTTCGTTTTAAAAAATAACGGCACCCCAAATTCCTCTTCTAAGTTTTTCAACCGATAGCTCAGAGAAGGCTGTGATACATATAATTTGGCAGCGGTACGTGTCATATTCCTTTGTTCGTAAAGCGTTTTCATTAAAATCCAATCTTTTTGATCCATGCTCTCCCTCCATTTGCTTTATGTTAATTCCATTATGGAAGAAGTCCCCTTTCGTTATCAAGTTTTTTTATGAAGATAAATAAAATATCATTATTTTACTTATACACTGAAAGCGTTTACTATATTGACTAAGATAATTCGGAAGGAGATGAATATTTTGAAGATACGTTCTATTCTCGTACTAACGCTCATCATATGTTTTTTTCTTATGGGCTGCAATACACTGCAGGCAACAGGAAGTAATCAGGAAAATGGGGGTAACAATTCTTACCATGGACAGACCATTTCCTTTGTTGTACCTTTTCAAGCTGGTGGCGGTACCGATGTTTTCGCCAGGTTTATGACACCTTACTTTGCAAAGCACCTTGAAGGCAAACCTAGAGTTCAAGTTGAAAATATCCCTGGGGGAGCAAGCATTACCGGAACAAATGAATATGCTAATTCACGTATGCCAAATGGCTTAAACATTCTTACTTCAAGCGCTTCTTCCCATGTTCCATTTATGTTAGAGCAGTCTTCTGTAGACTATGATTTGAGTAATTTCACACCGTTAATCGGGGCACCATCTGGTGGTGTTGTTTACACAAAACCAGAACTGGCCAAGGGTGGAATGGAAGATTTAATGTCATTAGAAGACGAATTGTTTTATGCCGGTATTTCCCCAACAGGCTTAGATTTAGTAACACTGCTATCATTCGAAGTTCTAAAGATGGATGTAAAAGCTGTTCTTGGGTATGAAGGACGTGGACCTTCCCGCGTTGCATTTGAGCAAGGAGAAAGTAACATCGATTACCAAACAACAACTGCCTATAAGAACAGTGTTGAAGCACTTGTAGAAGAAGACAGAGCAGTACCTTTGTATAGCTTAGGACAGATTGATGCTAATGGGGATCTCATCCGGGATCCACAATTCCCTGATCTTCCAACCATTGAAGAAATCTACGTAGATATCTATGGAGAGGAGCCAAGTGGAGATGTATGGGATGCGTACAAACAAACGGTAGGTGCTTCTTATACATTGAATAAAGTAATTTGGGTGCACAATGACGCGCCAGGTAACTACCAGGACTTACTGAAAAAAGGGATGGAAGCTCTAATTAATGACGAAGAATTTGCGACCCATTCTGAAGAAATCTTAGAGGGATATAACACGTATGTAGGTGAGGAATTGAACGCGCAGATTAAACAATCCTTCTCTATATCGCAAGAAACCAAGCAATAGATTATCGAGTATTTACGAACTAATTTTGATATTGATATTAAAAAGCTTTAGAGGGGAGGTAGTTTCATGATCGAAAGTGCAATTGAAGCGCTATTTATTGTATTAGATCCCTCAAGACTTGTCTATATGTTTATAGGTATCGGTATTGGGGTTGTTGTTGGATTACTGCCTGGTTTAAGCGGCACAGTAGGCATGTCTTTAATGCTTCCATTTGTTTTTGGTCTTGATCCATATGTAGGAATGGCTCTTTTAATTGGAATGATTGCTGTTATTCATACCGGTGACACCTTTCCATCAATTCTTTTAGGGATACCTGGAACATCTGGCTCACAGGCAACCATCATGGATGGATTTCCTTTAGCCAAAAGAGGAGAAGCTTCCAGGGCAATGGGGGCCGCCTTCTTTTGTTCCATGATAGGAGGAGTCATTGGTGGGATTGCGCTTTATTTAACAATCCCTTTTGCCAGACCATTAATTACGTCTTTTAGTTCACCTGAATTATTTATGCTAACCATGCTGGGGCTTAGCATGGCTGGTTTACTAGCTGGTAAATCGCCTTTGAAGGGTATCATTTCTGGAATCCTTGGCTTACTAATCGGCTCTGTCGGCAGTGCACCAGCTGTTCCTGAATATCGGTACACATTCGACACGTTATATTTGACGCAAGGCGTTTCTTTACCAGTAGTCGCAATGGCTATATTCGCCTTTCCTATCATCATCACCATGCTGACAAATAAAGGCAGTGTAGCAAATCATGCAACACTACAAAGCGGCATTTTAAAAGGCGTTATGGATGCATTAAAAAATAAATTCCTTGTTTTCCGAAGTGCTGTAATCGGAGTTTTAATTGGATTCATCCCTGGATTAGGCGGCAGTGTTGTTGATTGGATTGCCTATGGGGCTGGCCAAAAGACAGTGAAAAATAACCATTTTGGAAAAGGAGATATTCGTGGAGTTATCGCTCCAGAAAGTGCAAACAATGCAAAAGAAGGGGGTTCCTTAGTACCAACATTGCTTTTCGGGATACCTGGCAGTGGTACTACGGCGATTTTACTGGGTGGGCTAACGCTGATGGGATTAGAAGCTGGTCCGAAAATGCTCACTACTGATTTATCCGTAACTTTATCGATTGTGTGGACATTGGTTTTTGCTAATGTTTTTGGAGCACTGCTATGTATGATTTTAGTTCGGCCGATTTCGAAGATCAGTTTTGTACCTGGAGAAAAAATCGTTCCTTTCCTTCTCGTTTTACTTGTAATCGGTGCCTATCAAAGTACGATGTCTTGGGGAGACCTGATTATTTTTGTCATGATTGGTTTGCTTGGCTATGTTATGACCATCTTGGACTGGCCAAGGCCACCACTGCTGATTGGTTTTGTCCTTGCCCTGCCTGCTGAACGGTATTATTGGATTTCTATTGAAAGATATGGCTGGGAATGGATTACAAATCCAATCGTTATTTTCCTTGCTGTTATTATCGTCGTACTTCTTTCAGGAGGAGCAATAATGAAACGATTCAGTAAGGATTACGAACAAGGAGGAATCAATTAAGATGAACAAAGATTACCTTAATCTTATATTCAGTGGTTTTCTTTTTATCCTGTTTACGCTAGCAATTATAGAAGCCTTAACGTTTAGTAAATTAGCGCAGTTTTTCCCTTTATATATATCCATTGCAGGTTCTGTGTTGACATTAATCTATTTAATTACAGAGGTTTACAAGCTCTATAAACAAAAGGTTAAGGAAGGAGAACAAATTAAAATCTCTTTACTTGCACCACTTCGATATATAGGCTGGATTCTCGGCTATTTAGTACTCATTTATATTGGAGGATTAATGCTTGCAACTGCAATCTTCTTAATTCTGTTTTTAATACTTGAATCCAGGATGAATTTTATACACACCGGTATATCTATTATTGCTGTACTTATTGGTATTTCATTATTGAGCTCGGCCCTCGATATATACTGGCCAACAAATTTACTTGGTCTTTAAGACAAGGAGGATGAAACATGCGAGATTATGAAAAGATCCGCTCTGCCATCATACGTGGCGGAACAAGCAAAGGAGTTTTCATATTAAAGAATGACTTGCCGTCAAATCCCATGACTAGGGACAAGGTAATTTTATCGATATATGGCGGGACAGATGAAAGACAGATTGACGGTCTCGGGGGAGCCGATTCCCTTACGAGCAAATTAGCGATTGTCAGCGTTTCCCCTCGACCTGACGCTGATATCGATTATACGTTTGGACAGGTTGGAGTAGGCACAGGAAAAGTAGATTATAACTCCAATTGCGGAAATATTTTAAGCGGTGTGGGCCCTTTTGCAATCGATGAAGGTTTAGTTGCTGCCCAGGAACCTTACACCACCGTTAGGATTTTTAATACGAACACGAATGGAATTATCGAAGCTAAAGTTCCTGTGGAGTCTGGCAAAGCTCGTTCAACTGGTGATTACACGATTGACGGTGTACCAGGAGTAGGGGCAAAAATCATGTTAAACTTCTTAAATGCATCTGGGGCTAAAACGGGCGAGCTTTTCCCTACAGGAAAGCGAAAAGAAATACTTTTAACAGAAGCAGGAGAAGTTGAAGTCAGCGTTGTTGACGTAACCGCACCTGTTGTATTCGTTCATGCAAATCAGTTAGGTTTAACTGGTACAGAACAGCCGACAGACCTTACGAAAGAACATTTAAGCATGCTGGAAAAAATACGCTCAACAGCTGCTGAAAAACTTGGTTTCGTAAGCGATGCGCATGACGCAACAAAAGAAACGCCATCCAGTCCTAAAGTAATCATGGTTTCTCCTAGTCAAACCTATTCAACGGTACACGGCGAGTTTGTTAAACGAGAGCATATTCATTTAACCGCTCGAGCAATGTCCATGCAAAAAATGCACAAAACCTTCCCCGTTACAGGTGGACTTTGCACTGCTGCTGCAGCTAAACTAACTGGGACAATCGTTTATGAGTGCTGTCATAATCCAGATGCTGATGAGATCATCATCGGTCACCCGTCTGGTTCCATGGATTTCCTTATTACATTTATAGATAATGGTCAATATATTCAATTCGAAAAAACCGCTGTTGCAAGAACCTCTCGACGTTTAATGGAAGGATACGCATATGTTCCTAAGGAATTATTTTGGAATGAAACGGAGTCGATTCGTAAATAAGATACTTTACATGATAAAAAGCTTCTCTTATCCGAGAAGCTTTTCTCATCCTGGAATTATTTATTGTTACTTGAGCATGTAACAGACAAAACCTGACCTTTGACGAACTTGAAATACCTCTCTCCAGCAATTCATTCTATCTTCCCCCTATTATCCAAGGAATGCTGACATTCTTTTTCACTATACTTCGTTTCTCCCTCAAAACTTTCGGTCACGCCATCAGCTGAAAGGATGTCTTTATCACAAAATTGCTGAACCTGTTTTCCTTTTTTCGTTACTCCATAATAATACGTTATATTCGGTTCATCTTTAAATACAACCATGTAATGTCCTTGATAATAATCCGTATTCGTTAAGTGCTTCGGTTCTACATAATGTGCCTCCTCCATTTGATCCTCTGTATACCCCATCTCCTCCAGACGTGTTGGAACATGCTTATTCACAAGGTATTTCGTATATGGATTTCCATTGTTTAGCACATAAAGAAAGCCAGCTGGAACAGCAATGAAAAGAAAAATAAAAAAGATGCCAACTATAATCAGTAGCTTTTTGGTACTCATCTGGCGTCGCTCCAATACATCGTAATTGTAATTAATCTATTTAACAGGCATACTCAGGACATTTACCATTTTCCGTTTTGCTTCGATTATAGCTTTATTAGAGCTTAGCAGCAATTAGTTATTCTAAAACTTCCTAAAATTTCAATCATAAAATCAAGTTTGCGTTTGGTGTCATAGTGAGGTCGGGTGGTGCTATAAGTTTGCGTTTGGTGTCATAGTGAGGTCGGGTGGTGCTATATGGTTTGTTTTTAGTGTCATAGCGAGGTTGAGTGGTGCTATAACAATTGGATAATTTATTTTAAACGTGAAAAACCCCCTATTATTACCCTCTGATTTTTCATTTTCATCAATATCGGTTATAATAAAGTAAGAAATCTGCATACACTATAAAAAGGTCGCTAGTGCTGCTACACTAACGACCATACAATAGCCCTTCAAGGGGGCGACTCACATTAGAGCTATACCAATAACCACCCTAATTGCTCGTCAGGCTTATGGGGTGGCTATTTTTTTTGGTTTGACAGCACAGCCACAATTAAAGCTCCAAATGAAATCATTAGAACCAACGCCTCATATACCGTCATCATCCATCACCCCCTTTCGATTAAAAGGGGTGAGCCACCACCCATGAAAACCTTCTTGTACAAGTTCTATTGTAGCAATAATACATCATTTTTAACAGAACATATTTTCCCATTTTTCCATTTTCGTTTATAATGCTGCTATCGATTGCGAGACTTCACTTCGTTGCAAATGAGAAAACTAAACGACCAAAACATCCATAATATCACTAAATTTCACTCTCGTCCGTTCCTCATTATCAAATACAATGCAGTCATTTAAAGCAACGCTCAACAGCTTACCCTTTACTTTATGATAATCATGCATTTTATAATATTTAACCTCTATTGTCAGGTTATCATGGATTGCCAGCTGCAATTTTATCGCGTTTTCTTCCACCTGTTGTTCGTCTAATATCGGTTTTTCTTTATAATTATATTCAATCTGTAAAGCTTTTAACATTTCGATATGCTCTGGCAGCATGAGTGCTGTCCATTTCTTCGATCCGCGATCATGTATCATGCACTTGCCGCCTTCCTGTTTGCTTTCTGTACCGACAAAATATTTTCTATTTTGAACGTACGGACCCGCTTGCGATAAAAACAATATGCTAAAATATGATCTTCACGTATCTCTAATACACGCACAAATCGTTGCGAAACCTTACCATTACGTGCCATATAAATCATTTCCAGCTTTATCTTCTCATGAACAGCATGATTTAATAATTTCATCTTATCGCACTCCTTAAATAGAAACGTTTGTTCTATTATACCACAAAAACCGAACATATATACTGTTATTTATTAACATTGATAATTTACATTTTCTTGCATATACTAGGAACAAACGTTCTAAAGGAGTGAGTCAATTGGACTATTCTTCTTACCCCCGTCATGATGTGCTTTGTATTGATATGCGTTCTTTTTACGCAAGCGTCGAGGCAATGAAACTAAATGAGGATCCGATGAAGGTTATGCTTGCCGTCGTTGGAGATCCAAACAGATCTGGGAGTATTATACTAGCAGCATCCCCTGCCTTAAAGCAAAGATATGGGGTAAGTAATGTAAGTCGTTATTTCGAATTACCAGACGACCCGAACATTATCGTTGTGCCAGCCCATATGGCTGATTATTTAAACGTATCCGTTGAAATAACAAAATTACTGCATGATTACGCACCACCAGAAGCAATCCATCAATATTCGGTTGACGAAGTTTGGATTACCGTAAATGGCCTGCAAAAGCTTTTCGGAAGTCGTCAGGAGATTGCATACAAGATACAGCGTGACATATTGGACCGATTTGGAATTACTTCCTCTATTGGGATTGGGGATAATAAATTTCTCGCAAAGGTCATCATGGATTTACACGCTAAAAAAACAGGGATTGCAGAATGCAAATACGAGGATGTACCAGAAAAACTCTGGCCAACTCCTGTTCAAAACATTTGGGGAATCGGACATCGAATGATGAAGAACTTACACCGCATGGGAATTGTCACACTTGGGCAAATCGCCAATTATAAACTAGAGCTTTTACAAAAACGCTTTGGCGTCATGGGAGAACAACTCTATTGGCATGCATGGGGAATTGATTTAAGCCCTGTTTTTGGCGACTTCACAAAACAAGAGCAAAAAGGCTTCGGACATGGCATATCTTTGCTTCGGGACTACACGAGAGAAGAAGTTTCTTACTGCATTCTTGATCTTTGTGAGGAAGTATGTCGCAGGGCTCGCACAGCAGGAACGGCAGGAAGAACCATCCAGCTTAGCATTTCCTATTCAAAAGAAACAGCTGGTGGATTTTCACGTTCCCGATCGATTGATATCCCTACCAATGTGACCATGGATATGTATGGAGTTTGCATGCAATTATTTCAGGAATTTTATGATGGAAAAAGCATGATTAGACATGTATACGTCACCTTAACAAAGCTATTCGATCAGACCGATGTCCAGCTCGATTTATTTGAGGATCGCGCAAAGAAAAATGACATCGGCTATGTAATGGATGCGATTCGTGATAAATACGGATCCACTGCTATTCTCCGCGCTTCCAGTTATACAGATGCAGGGATTACGTTGGAGCGCAGCAAGAAGATTGGTGGGCATTATGCTTAGGAATCTCAAGGGACAGCTTAGCTTGTCCCTCTTCCCCACTCTATTAGAAATTTACACTTTACTGAAACTTCCCGTCTTTCCTTTTCGTATTATAGATAGAAGGAAAATAATGGAGGTGAGGACATGGAATTATTCGTGAAACTGATTTTTGCAGCAATTATTTTCGTATACAGTTATCGGTTTATTATCACGCTAATCAAAATGAAGCAAGAAATAGTATTTCCTGCTTCGTTCGAGGAATTTAATACCATTCGAAAACACCCGGAAAAACCTGTATATCCTCCTACCTACTCAAAGCAAAAAACTGGGATTATGATTTACGCTTTAACACTTATTTATTTAACCGCGATGCTCATTGCAAGCTATTTTTTGGATTTCTTTTGGTCTATATACCTACTACTCATCCTTCCAATTTTCCATCTGTCTAACCTTTTCAATATGTTTGTGTTCGTACAGGATGGAGTCTTATGTGGCGCACGCTTTGTCCCATGGAGGAAGATTAAATCATTTGAGTTTGTACGTATCGATGTGAATCACCGATATTATGGATTTTCCAAGGAAGTGAATGATCAATATGAATTGAAAATTAAGACACGTTTTGCCATCTTAAGTTGTGTTGTCACTTCCAACGAAATGAAGGAGCGATTAAGGTATTTATTAGAGGAACAAAGAATCAACGAATTGAGCTTGGGAAAAGATATAATTTACTGATATAACGCGATATTGGGTAGACAGGAATCCCAATACCGCGTTTTTTCCTTCCATTGACCGCTAATCAATCTCTACTCAAATAAACTTACCTAAGACGAACTTACCACTATCAAACGAAAAACAGCTATTCCGGATAGAAGAATATCCAAACTTTTACTGGTTAAACTAACGATGAATCCACTCGAAAGGAGCTTTTGCATGAATCAATTAACACAAACCGAACTAGAAAATTTACGAAAAATGATTGGTGAACATGGAATGATTGCGAACAAATTAGAATCCTACGCGGCATCTGCAACAGACCCAGAACTAAAAACGATTTTACAACGAGACGCACAATCTGCAAGGCAGGCACAACAACAGCTGTTACCATTTCTACAATAGGAGGAAAGAAGCATGCTACAAGATAAAGATATTGTGAACGATTATTTAAATGGATTAAATGCAAGTCTAAAAAGCTATGCAGGCTATATAAGTGAAGCAAATAATTCGCAACTCAGACAAACACTTGTGAGTTTACGTAATGGAGACGAATCCCGCCAACGGACCGTGTATAGCTATGCACTGCAGAATGGTCATTATAAACCAGCACAACCCGCGACACCTGAAGAGATTCAGCAAGTAAAAACGGAACTAAGCTCAGGTCAATAACTATTTATACATGGAAAAGCATTTATTTTCTTGAATCGCAGAATATCCTTTTCACCATAAAAATCGGCAAATAACATATTTGCCGATTTTTATTTTCCTTCTCCGTTCCATCTTACCAGTGACATCCTCCTCCCCTATATATATAATGTTGATAAGATTACTAAGAATTAAAGGAGACTTAAATCATGAATATCGAAAACATCGAAGCCTTTGTGTTAGTGAATCACTTTGGCAGTATCAACAAAGCCTCCAAAGCCCTGTTCTTATCACAGCCATCCGTGACAGCACGAATCCAAACGTTAGAGCGGGAGTTAGATACGAAGCTTTTCGATCGGGTTGGCAGGCAGCTCGTGATCACAGAGCAAGCAAAGGAATTCCTTCCTTATGCTGAGCAAATTATTCAATACTATAAAACTGGCAAGAAACAATTAAAAGTGAAAGAATTATCCGATCAGTTAATAATTGGATGCACAGAACTCGTATCCAATTACTTAATTCCAAAAGTCATACCCGCTTTTACAAAGAAACATCCGGACGTGCAACTAAAGCTAGTTACAGGGTCAAGTGATGCCATTCAAAATAAAGTATTGAATCGTGAAGTTGATATTGGTTTTGTCAGGAATAGTTCTCATCCGCTTATTACATCTGAAAAAGTATTGGAAAGTCCAATCAACCTGTTTGTACAGCCTCACCATCCTTTTGCAAGCTTTGATTCAATTAACATCGAAGCATTAGCACAAGAACCGATTATCTTTTTTGAATGTGGATCATTAGATTGGTCCATGATACGGAATCTATTTCAAAACCTAAGTGTCAAACCTATTATCCAATATGAAGTAGATAATATGGAAACTGCAAAAGGCTTGATGGTAAGTGGAACGGGCATTGGTTTTCTCCCAGAAATCAGTGTACGTAATGAACTGGCCCGTCAAGAACTAGTTCATGTGAATTTACCTTTTGTATCAAATCTATCGCTGAAAACAAACATGATTTTTTACACAGAAGAAACACCAAACTATTATACGGAATTACTAGAAATCGCTAAATTAGAAGGAAGCAAGAGAAACTGAAGCAGAGAAATGCACATTCCAGATCTAATTTGAACCAAAAGAACAGTTTAGGCATATATGATAAAAGCTGAGTTATCAATTCACACCACTATCCGCCTAACTATATAGAACCTTTCTATAAGGGAGACCTTATTTTTCTATAAGGAGAGTTATTGTTAGATTAAGTTACGCGTGATATACTAATCGATAATCTCAAAACCAACTAAAACCCTAGGAATAATCAAAGTTATTCATAAAGCGGAGGGATGAAATACGATGATAAAGATCTCAAATATAAAGAAAAGCTTTAAAAATAATATTGTTTTAAAGGATATTAGCTTTCAAGTGACTGAGGGTGAAGTGGTAGCCATTATTGGTCCATCTGGCTCTGGAAAGTCGACATTGCTCCGCTGTATCAATTTCCTAGAAAAACCTGATTCTGGAAAGATTGAAATCGGTGATGTAACAGTGGATACAACGAAGGCAACCAAATCAGAAATACAGAAATTGCGCATGCAAACATCGATGGTGTTTCAACACTACAACCTTTTTAAAAATAAAACAGCTCTAGAAAATGTAACCCATTCATTAAGAGTCACAAAGAAATTAAACAAAAAACAAGCGGACGAAATCGGACGTCATTTATTGAATCAAGTTGGACTTTTAAGCAAAGCAGATAGCTACCCGATCTCCCTATCTGGAGGACAGCAGCAGCGAGTTGGCATTGCGCGGGCATTAGCGGTAGGTCCCAACGCCATTCTATTCGACGAACCTACTTCTTCGCTGGATCCAGAATGGGTTGGTGAAGTACTGCGTGTCATATCCAGTATCGCCAATAAGGAGAAAACAATGATTATCGTAACCCACGAAATGAAGTTTGCCAGGGAAGTCGCAGATAAAGTCATTTTCATGGATGATGGTTTAATTGTAGAGCAAGGCACACCTGAAGAAATTTTTGATAACCCGCAAAATGAGAGAACAAAGAAATTTTTACAGAACTATCAAAAGCACTCCTCCGTGGAGTTAGATAAGGATATAGAAAATGGCAAATTTGCTCTTCTATAACTACAAGAAAGATGGCGGTGTCTTATATGAATTTTGATTTTGGGTATATGATTGAAATTATTCCTGAGCTATTAAAATATGTACCAGTTACCCTATATATATCAATCGTTTCCATGCTGTTTGCTATTATAATCGGAATCTTCCTTTCTTTAATTCTAGTGAATCGAATTCCAATTTTACAGCAATTATCCAAGGTGTACATTTCCTTCTTTCGAGGGACTCCACCACTCGTGCAGCTTTTAATGATTTATTTTGGCTTGCCACAATTAGTCCCCGCGCTTAATTCAATTAGTGCTACAACAGCTGCACTTATTGCATTTAGCTTAAATGTTTCAGCATACCTTGCAGAAATCTTTCGAGCTGGGCTGGAGTCTGTAGATAAAGGGCAAGCAGAAGCTGCATTAACGGTAGGTATGACGTACCCCCAAGCATTACGAGGAATTATCTTGCCACAAGCCGCACGAAATGCGATTCCTGCAACAGGAAATACATTTCTCGGTTTATTAAAAAATTCCTCACTCGCATTTACCATTGGTGTAACAGAATTACTCGCCCAAGGAAAGCTACTTGCAACAGCTACGCTTAATTTCTTTGAAGCTTATATGGCAGTTGCACTTATTTATTGGGGACTAACCGTTGTATATAGCGGCTTACAATCCTGGTATGAAAACCGTATTAGTAAACCTTACGTAAGAGAAACTTAAGTTGTTGGAGGATACATGAACATGAAAAAACGAATGATTTTAATTTCCGTCCTAATATTACTCTTTTTAAGCGCATGTGGACAAAACACAGATAACGGGTCAGCAGGAGATGATACTGTAATCAAGGTGGGCGCAACACCCGATGGCTATCCACAATATTTCTATGAAAATGAAAAATTAGAGGGCTTTAGCGTTGATATGATAGAAGCTATTTTCGCTGAAATCGGGTATGAGGTTGAATGGGTCGTTACGGACTGGACTGGTGTGCTCGCTTCCTTAGAAACCGGGAAAATTGATACGGTTGCGAACTTTGCACAAACACCAGAAAGAGAAGAAAAGTATTCCTTTACAGAACCCTACTACTATTCCAGAGCTGCTCTTGGAGTAGCACAAGATAACGACACGATACAGTCCCTAGAGGATGTTAAAGGTAAGCAAGTTGGAAATGTAACGGGATCCAATTATCAAAATGTATTAAAAGAGCAGGATCCAAATGATGAAATAGAAATTATCAATTATGAAACACCAGATGTTATTCATCAGGATGTTGCATCAGGAAAAGTGGATGCATTTGTAACTGGAAGAGAAATCCTGTTAGCACAAATAAAAGATAAAGGAATCCCATTGCAGGTGGTTGGGGAAGCATTTGGAGAGAAACTAGTCTCCCTTCCATTTGCCAAGACAGATGAAAATGAAGCGCTTATTGCTGAAATTAATGAAGCAGTAGAAACATTAAAAGCTGATGGTACATTTCGAGATTTATCGATGGAATGGTTTGGTGAGGATGTAACGATCAGTCAAGACGAACAATAATTACTTGGGGGATTTTGCATGGGGAGAGTAAGCGGTAAGGTAGCAATAGTAACAGGCGGGGCATCCGGCATGGGTGCCTCCCATGTCAGAAAGCTCATGACAGAAGGTGCGAAAGTAGTTTTCACCGATGTCGCCACTGGGGAAGGAAAAGCATTACAAGCTGAGCTTGGAGAGGGGGTATTGTTTTTACAGCACGATGTAACAGATGCTGCACGTTGGGAGCAGGTCGTTGCAAAGACAGAGAAAACATTTGGCCCAGTGAATATTCTAGTAAACAATGCCGGAATTAATTATAGCGAACATCTAGAAAACTTCCCTGAAGAAGCCTATCGAAAGGTTATTGATGTTAACCAAACAGCTGTTTTCTTAGGAATGAAAGCTGTCGTCCCTTCAATGAAAAAAGCAAAGCATGGTTCCATTATAAATATTTCCTCCATTGGTGGCTTAAGAGGAAGAACAGCAGGCATTGCTTATGGAGCTTCTAAATTCGCTGTGACTGGAATGACAAAGGTAGCGGCATTGGAGCTGGGACAGTATCAGATTCGTGTGAATTCCATTCATCCCAGCCTAGTAAATACAGGCATGTTTTCCGAACAAGCCGGTGGAGACGCAGTGGCAACTGACCGCCCGTTGAACAGGGTGCTAACAAAAGAAGAGGTATCCAATCTCGTTCTTTATCTCGCCTCTGATGAATCCAGTTATACAACTGGGGCTGAATGCGTCATTGATGGTGGTTTGACCGCAAGATAAGAAAGGAGGATACAAGCCTATGGTGATTGATTTTAAAATGAAAGCACCGATTCCAAAGTGGGAAGCAATGTTTGAAAACGGCAAGACAGCATTACACGGCGTTTTTCATCAATTGGAAAACCTTGCACCAACAAAGTCTTCTACTGTTACAGATGTACTAAATGAGATGGATGAGCAGGGAATTAGTTATTCGGTAATTCTCGGTAGAAATAATGAACAAGGAAGCTCAAATGAAGAATTGCAAGCTTTCTTAACAAGCCCTCAAGGGGAACGATTCTTCGGCTTTATTGGGATTGAAGATATGACAGTCGATGAAGCTGTAGCTACCATTCACCGATATGGGAAAACTGGTGTTTTTCATGGGGTTGCAGCAATTCCATCAAAAATCAAACCATTAACCCCGATAGGCGATGAAAGCTTAGATCCCATTTTTGAAGCTTGTTTAGAATACGACTTCCCTTATTGTATAACATTAAGCTTGCTCATCTCGCTGACAAGCGAAGCACCTGATTATGATTATATCCATCCAAAGCAGCTTATTCGTGTAGCAAAGAAATATCCAGACTTAAAAATTATTATCTCGCATGCAGCATGGCCATTTGTTCAAGAATCTATCGCAGTTGCGACACATTTTCCAAACATTTACTTATGTCCCGACTTTTACCTCACCTTCCCTGGAGGCAATCAATACATAGAAGCTGCAAAGTCAGGATTGGAAAATCAACTTTTATTTGCAAGCTGTTATCCAAATGTTCCTTATGCTTATGCGATAAAGCATTATCAAAGCTATGAATTAGCACCTGAACTTTCAGCAAAGATTTTCTATGAAAATGCAAAACGTTTGTTAAAAATTGATATATGAAAAAATTCAATAAAAGAAAGGAAGAATTAAAATGGCAATTAAAGATTTAAACGTAGTCGTTTGGTCCAAACAAGGTTGCAGTTACTGTGCGGAGGTAAAGCAATATTTAAATGAAAAAGGCATTACATACAAAGACATTGATGTAACCGATCATGATGACAGACGTGACATTCTAGAAGTAAAATACGGTGTTCGACACGTACCTGTCGTGGAAATTGGTCAAGAAAACCAGTATGAAGCGATTACGGAAATAGGTGTGCAATATATTGAGGAAGCGTTGAAAAATAGATAACAAACCGTTCTCCTGCTTGTCATTCGGGCAGGGGAACTTTTTTATGTCTTTGTGAAATTGCAAGATGCTTTTTTTATCCTGCTTTTACTCTTTCCCTCTCCAACAAAAAAAGATCTACTAAAAAGTAGACCTCCTCTAACTAAGCATGTTCCTTCCGCTTCACTTTCCCCAAAAAATAATCAAGCTGTTTTTTCGTTCGATTCAACATATCCACATCTAAAATCGGATTATCACTTGTTTTATCTATCTCACTGTCTTGAAAGTAAAGGCCCTTTAAATTATGACCTTTCACAGTGGCCAGCAACGGTTTCAAAGCATACTCCAGGGCCAATAAATGGGATAAGCTCCCCCCGGTCATCACAGGTAGTACATGGGTATCCTGTAAAATATCCTGTGGCAGCATATCGAACAATGCTTTTAATACGCCAGAGTATGAAGCTTTGTATACCGGGGATCCAACAATTACACCGTCTGCATTTTCCAAATCATTGGCGATTTCCTTGATTTTAGTGCTGTTGAAGTTTGCAAAAAGTAAGTCCTCCGCATCGACATCCTTTACAGAAATATGTTTAACGGAAAAACCTTCTTGCTCGGCAAGCTCGCCTAGATAGTAAAGAATTCGCTCTGATCTCGACAGCGATGAAGGACTTCCCGAAACAATTACAATATTCATATTACGCACAACCATCCCCCTCTCTTAAACAGTAACCCTATCAACAAATATGGGTACTTCGTTTAATTACTCGCTAATGTCTTCTCTAAATGTTCAATACCAACTTCTGTCACTGCTTCATATGCATTTCCTTGGCCGATTTCCACAACTGGAACATGGCGTATCCCATATTTTGCTTCTAAAATATCTCTTCGATCATCATTTTCTGTGACATCGATCGTTTGATAAGGTAACCCTTTTTCCTCTAAATACGTTTTTACCTCATTACAATAACTACAACCCTGTTTAGACCAGACTACGATAGATTGATTGTTTGGCATACTTTATCCCTCACTTCGTTTTGATATGTTCTTTTTTATAGCGATTTTCAATAAAAGGCAGCCCTAAATTTCCTCGTAATGTATCACTTTCATAACCGCGATTATAGTAACCTTTTTCCACTAAAATTGGAACAACATGCTCGAGAAAATCTTCATACTGCTTTCCAAGTACATACATGCTCAATACAAAGCCATCTGCCGCATCCTGATCAACCCATTCGATCATTTTGTTCGCTACTTGTTCATACGTACCGAAAAATTCATTTTTAGGAGTTGCTACACGTAATGCTACCTCTCTTAACGTTAAGTTCTCATCTTTTGCCATTTTTTTAATCTCATCTGTTGTCGATTGAAAACTGTTTTTCCCGACATCACCAATGTCCGGGAATGCCTCATCAAGTGGAAACTGACTGAAATTAAAATGGTCAAAGAAACGCCCTAAATAATGCAAAGCTTCCTCAATACCAATTAAATGCTTAATCGCATTGTATTGCTCTTCTGCTTCTTCTTCCGTTGCACCAATAATTGGAGACAATTGTGGTAAAACAGCAATCGCTTCTCGCTTTCTACCATATTCTGCCGCCTGGTTTTTTAATGTACGATAATATTCCTGCGCACTTTCCAATGTCGATTTATTCGTAAAAATAGCTTCCCCATGTTTGGCAGCAAATGCAATTCCAGTCTTTGATGATCCCGCTTGGAAAATAACTGGCTGCCCTTGTTTAGAACGTTCAATATTTAATGGACCTTGTGCCGTAAAAAATTCACCATTATGATTCAAACGGTGCATCTTATCCTTGTCAAAAAATTGCCCTGTTTCACGATTTCTTACAAATGCAGCATCTTCCCAAGAATCCCATAATCCTTTCGTAACTTCTAAATACTCATCTGCCATTTGATATCGTAGCCGATGTTCTGGGTGGTTCCCTTTATTAAAATTCGATGCAGTTCCTTCCAAGGGTGATGTAACAACATTCCAACCAGCACGCCCGCCTGAAATTATATCTAAGGAAGCAAATTGACGTGCAACATTAAATGGCTCACTATACGTTGTCGAAATCGTCCCAACTAATCCAATATGTTTTGTGACCGCTGCAAGTGTCGATAACAATGTCAACGGCTCAAATCGATTTAGAAAATGAGGAATCGATTTTTCATTAATGTGTAGTCCATCCGCAATAAATACAAAGTCAAATCCAGCTTGCTCTGCTTTATGCGTCACTGCTATATAATGATTTAAATTAATACTTCCATCTGCCGGCACATCCTCAGATTTCCAAGAATTCATATGGCCACCGGGACCTTGTATTAATATTCCAAGTTTCATATTTTTGCTAGTCATCTTTCCACTTCCTTTTCTTATTCTTCTAGTAAATCGATATCAAACCATTTTAAAGATATCTCGGAAAATGCTCCATTCTCTTTTAGTTTCTCGATTGTTTGGTTAATCTCTGAAATTAAAGCATCATTTTCCTCAGTTTTTTGAAATGGTAAAGCAACCGGTTGGTCCCCAAATGGTTCACCTACAATTTGTAATGGAATGTCTCTTTCACTAATTTGTGCCATCAATTGCTCCCTGCCGTATATAAATCCATCTACTTTTCCTGTAGCTACATCTGTATAAACCACATCAACTGATTCATAAATGACCAGTTCATAATTTTCTTCTGGGTAATTTTCTTTTAATACATTTTCAAAGTTAGTTCCCATAATACTAGCTAGTTTTTTCCCTTCTAAATCATCTAATGACTGAATGTTAGCCCCATCTTTCGCTGTAGCAATTACTGCTTTCGAACTGTAATAAGGATCTGTGAAATTATATGTTTTCGCTCTCTCTTCTGTTGCTGCAAAATTAATAGCTGTATCGACTTTTCCAGATTGTAAATTTGCCAGTACCCCATTCCAATCCGTTATAACCCATTCCACTTCATAACCCATATCTTTAAAAATAGCGTTGAACACATCGACAACAAAGCCTTTAAATTCTTCATCTTCCTTAAAAGTATGTGGGTAACCATCAGGTACAGCTCCAACTGTAATGACTTTATCTTCAGTTGAACCTTCACTACTGGAACTTTCTCCACACCCCGCAGCAAAAAATAGGAACACAGCTGACAAGAATATCACTAATTTTTTCATTTATTCTTCTCCCCTTGATCATGAATAACTTAAAACTTGGTACAGTTACACTGTTATACCAGCCTTGTAATTGAACTACTTCCTACATCCAATTACAGCATAATTTAAAACACTAGCCCTGCCCTTATTTATACAAATACCAAATTACGTTTAGTTTTTATTCAATAGCGGAACCGCCAACTGACTTAATAATTCAAATGATTTCAAGCGCTTTTGTTCATGCTGAATGGGTGTATGCAGAATAAACTCATCAATCGCATAAGCAGCTGCTAATTGATCTAACTCCCCTTTTACAAATGCAGGACTTCCTGCAATCATATCCACTTCTTGCTCTTTAACTTCAAAGGATTCCCTCGTTTGTTCCCGGAATAATTCCACTTGTTCAAGCGACTGAACCGATAGTGAGCGACCACTTTCAAGATGGATTTTATAAATTTTATAATGTCGTGCCTCTTCCTCTGCTTCTTCTTGCGTTACCGCAGCGAAAGATGCAATTGCAACAATAAACTTTCCTTCTGGATAAATATTCCTGTACTCCTGTACAGCTTCCCGAAGAATGTCATCATTCCCATTTAAAAAACGCGCAAATACAAAATTTGCACCCTGCTCTGCAGCAAGTCTAGCACTGTTTGAACTTGCTCCTAAAAGGAAAACAGGCACCTTCCTCTTTGGCTTTGGCAAAGCCTTTGCACCATATAATGCATGATCTTCGGGCAATGCATCATGAATGAATTGATTAAGTATGGTAAAACGTTCATCAAAATCGATATCACTACCCGCTGCCCCGTAACGCAAAGCCTTCGTTGATAAAGAAAAACCACCCGGTGCTTTTCCTACCCCTAGCTCCACTCTTCCTGGAGTAAGTGATGATAAAAGCTGGAAGTTTTCTACTACTTTATAAGGGCTATAATGCTGCAACATCACACCACCTGAGCCAATTTTGATCGTAGTCGTTTTTGCTAATAAATGAGAAATAAGTACTTCAGGTGATGTACCCGCAAGGTCAAGTGTCTGATGATGTTCAGAAACCCAAAAGCGTTCATATCCCCATTCTTCTGCCTTTTGCACGAATTGAATCGTGCTTTCTAATGCATCTTCAGCCGACTTCCCTGAAAAAATTGGGCTTTGATCAAGTATCCCTAATTTATATGACATTACTTTCTCCCCCATATTTTAGCTTCCTATTGCAGAACTATTCTCATCACGCTGCTGGAAACATGTCTCCTTATTCATGCCAGTATTTCTATGAAAATTCTTGAATAACTTTTTTGTCCTTTCCTTCGTTGGGTCATCAAAAGTCACCTGTGGTGCTCTTTACTATGCATCCACCAACCTGCCATGAATAATACTTTATTCGCTGTTCCTTTTTTCGTTCTAAGTATATGTCAGTATACCAATTAACTTACCCGGATTAATAAATTGAATTAAGTATAGCATCTTATTATAATTGCTACAATAGACGGGGTTATAAGTATTTCTTTGTTTACTTATAGGGAAGTTCTATATGGATTTGTCCAGATAAAATAAGGTTAAAAAGGGAAACTCATTCCACAAATGCTTTTCTTACTCCATAACGAAAATTAGCATGATGTTTTCTAATATCCGCTTCTGTTCCACCTTATAGAGAACATTTACACATAATTAGAAATAGGAACCTATCTTTATCATTCAATAGATTCCTAAACTAATGTGTTCTTCAAGATATTAAGCTCTAGCTTTTAACCGACTAATAATTTCCTCCGTAACTTCTGTGGTCGTATGTTTTCCACCGATATCCGGTGTGACGATTCCGTCATTCGTAACACTTTCAACCACATCTAAGAGAACGGTTCCAATCTCCTCCTCACCCATGTGGTCGAGCATCATTTTAGCTGTCCAGATTTGCCCAATTGGATTGGCGATGCCTTTTCCAATAATATCTGGAGCTGACCCATGAACTGGTTCAAACATGGATGGGTATTTTCCATTCACATTGATATTTGCAGCAGGTGCAATTCCGACACTCCCCATGATCGCTGCACCAATATCAGTCAAAATATCGCCAAATAAATTACTGGCAACAATAACATCAAATTTATTTGGACGCGTAACAAAGAAAGCTGCCAAAGCATCGATGTGCTGAGAGTCCGTTTGGATATCTGCATAATCTGTAGCAACATCGTTAAACACTTCATCCCAGAACGGCATCGTATGGACAATCCCATTTGATTTTGTCGCACTCGTCACATGTTTATTCCTTTTTGACGCCAAATCAAATGCATAGCGCATTGCACGTTCGGTTCCTTTTCGGGAAAAAATATTGTTCTGGATAGAGATTTCATCTTCTCCACGAAGAATTCTCCCACCAACCTCACTGTACTCTCCCTCACTATTTTCTCGGACAACAATTAAATCAAAGTCCTTAGGGTTAACGAGTGGAGATTTGATACCACGCAGAACCTTTGCTGGTCTAATGTTAATTTGTTGCTCAAACTCGCGGCGAATCTTGATCAAAAGCCCCCACAATGAAGTATGGTCTGACACGAGCTTACTATTACCGACAGCCCCTAAGAAAATGGAATCAAAGTCTTTTAATCTTTCTAATCCATCTTCAGGCATCATCACGCCATGCTCCAAATAATACTCACAGCTATATGGAAACTCCGTGAACTCGAATGATAATCCACCATGAATCTCTGATACCGTTTTCAAAACAGCTGTAGCAGCAGGAACAACTTCTGTACCAATTCCATCTCCTGGAATCGATGCAATCTTAAATTTCTTCATTTTCGCAGCCTCCTACATTTAATTTCTCAAAAGTCGTCGGTCGACTCTTTGAATTTATTTTAACTATATAATAAAGTCTGTCTTTTAGCAATCATGGATTATATTCACCAAAATAAAAACTGTACCCTATTAGGGCACAGCTTCATTGGCTTATATAAGTTAAATTCTACTCATAGATTTCTAGTTGAATCCATCATAATTTGAAGTAAATGTTTCAAATCACGTTCTAAATGGTTGACCATCTCGGCAGAGGCGTTCGTTTCATCTCTTTCTTTCATATAATAGAAGATTCGACGATGTTGTTCCAAGATTTCCACGGCCCGCTCATTACCCTGGAAGTTTAATATCCGATAATAATTAATTAACCCCTTTAAATCATATACTTGTTTTTGCAAGCGGTTGTTTTTCGTAAAGGTAAGAATTAATTGATGAAATTGTTCATTAAGGAAGATAATCGAATTGGCTTCCATCTTTTTACTAATAGCAGCTTCGGTTTCAGCTAATGTGGCTTCTATTTTTGAAAGCTCGTCATCTGTCGCAAGTTTCGTTGTCAGATTAACAGCGAAGGATTCTAGCGCCATACGGCAATAATAAATTTCCTCCACATCTGTAATGGTTGGCTTATAAACGAGCATTTTAGATTTATCAGCAACTAGCAGTCCTTCTTTTTCAAGAATCCGTACTGCTTCCCTAATAGGACTCTTACTGACATTGTACTCTTTTGCTAACTGGGTTTCGTTGATGTGTTCCCCTGGTTGAAATTTCCCATCAAAAATCATTTGTCTGATCATACGATAAAACTGAATATAATAAGGTTCCTTTTTCTCTATAAACAATTTGATCATTCCCGTCATCTGCATGAATTGTTTGTGGAACTAGATTCGTGTATTTAAGGAAAGTAATATTCATTACCTTCCTTTCTACTATATCCAGATAAGACCAAGTATTCAACTTATGAATCCCGTATCCCTTTTAAAATATGAAGGAATAGCACGGAGCTTTTTCAGTTCTACTTGAACTACCGCTTATACAGTCTCTAATACTTCTCCGACCTCTTTCTCACCTTCTATTACCTCAAATGTTTTCCTGTACGTGTTGTTGCGATCAAGCACATCGACAAGAATATGTGCTACATCAGCTCTTGGAATGGAGCCATCACCAATGTCGGGGAATTCATGTGAAATCTTAATTTCCCCTTTTGCTTCATCGTTAGATAAAGGACCAGGACGAACAATTGTATAATCAAGATCCGTTTGCTGGAGATGGCGATCCGCAACTCCCTTGGCAACCATATAATGTTTGATTTTATCTTCTTGTTCATCTGGATTGGCAGAGCCAACTGAACTTAACTGAACAAAGCGCTTGACTCCTTTATCCATAGCATAATCTACTGCTTTTATCGAACCATATAAATCAACAGTCATTGTTTTATCTGCACCAGTTGAACCGCCGGAACCTGCTGCAAAGATCACTGCATCCACATCGTCAAATGCAGAACTGAAGTCTTCTTCAAGGTTGGCAAGCACGACATTGTCTGCTCCGATTTCTTTTAATTTATCTACCTGTTCTTCTTTGCGTACCATTGCCGTAGCCTTATGATTTGAATCAGCCAGTTCTTTCACAATCTTCCTGCCAACTTGTCCATTCGCTCCAATAACGAGTACGTTCATATTATAACCTCTCCTTTATAATGATATCTGTTTAAAATGTTCCCTCTCACCAGTTTGCAAAACATAGCGAGGAAGGTTTCCCTATTTGTTCTGCTTTTAAAATAAATAAGACGCATGAAATCTGATTTAAAATCCTGATTTCATGCGTCTTTTATTTTCATGGTTGAATCGAAAACCAGTTATTTTTTCTTACCTCTCAGTGTTTTTGGATGGCAATAGATTATTTTTTATCTCGGCCTAATATCATCAGGATTCTCTGGACGTGAGTTTTTAATAAAGAATGCCATGATTAATGCAATAACAGCAAAAATTGCTGCAACGATAAAGGAGATATTAACACCATGCAACATTCCAGCAACCCCCTGATCTGGAATGCTATTACTTGTCATTACCGTTACAAGAAGGGCGGTACCAACAGATCCTGCAACCTGTCGCATGGTATTGTTCATTGCTGTTCCATGCGGAATTAACTTGGTTGGAAGCTGGTTCAATCCAGCCGTCGTCACCGGCATCATAACCATAGAAATACCAAACATCCTTATCGCGTTAACAGCTGCGATATACGTGAATGTTGTCTCTTCTGTAAAAATCGCAAACATAAATGTTGTAATGACGAGAATGGTCACCCCTATAATGGATAGCCATCTTGCTCCAAATTTATCAAATAAACGTCCCGTAATAGGGCTCATAATCCCCATTAACAGAGCGCCCGGCAACAATGCTAATCCAGACTCTAACGCAGAAAAACCGAGCATATTTTGCATCATTAACGGCAATATAACAGCAGCACCGATCATGGCAATAAATAGCACCATACCAAGGACTGTCGTTATTGTAAATACACTATATTTAAATACCCGGAATTCCAGAATTGGTTGTTCTAACTTCAACTGTCTGAAAATAAACCACACGAGAGCAAGTGCACCAATGAGAAGCGATAAGACTACCTGCATACTTGTCCACCCACTATTACCAGCGGCGCTAAATCCATATAACAAACCACCAAACCCTAAAGTTGATAAAATAATGGATAAGATATCAAGCTTAGGGAATGTCCTATTGGTAACATTTTTAAGCAAAAGATAAGCAAAAATGATATCTAAAATGACAATCGGAAGAATTACATAGAATAAACTTCTCCACGGGAAATGATCGACAATCAAACCGGATAAAGTTGGGCCAATCGCTGGGGCAAATGCAATAACCAGGCCGAACATACCCATTGCTGATCCACGTTTTTCAATTGGAAAAATCATGAACATGATTGTTTGCATTAATGGCATTATAATTCCTGCACCAGCAGCCTGGAGAACGCGCCCGGCCATTAAAATAGAGAAAACCGGAGCAATAGCACACATTAATGTACCTAAACCAAAGATAGTCATTGCAGTGAGAAATAATGCTCGGGTTGTAAAACGCTCAATTAAAAACGCTGTAATTGGGATCATAATTCCGTTTACAAGCATAAAAACAGATTGCAGCCACTGAGCGGTATTCGCATCCAGCTGTAAATCCGCCATAATATGGGGTAAAGCTGTAGCTAAAAGTGTCTGATTCAGAATCGCAACAAAAGCTCCAGAAAGCAATACAGCAATAAGTGGAGCTTTATTGAATACAGGTTCATCCGGTTGTGCGCCGGACTGATTTTTAACCATAGTATTAAAACCTTCTTTCTTATTTAAACGAATATTTAATTTACAAAAAATGGGATAGGGTACGAAATTTATAGAACAACCGCTTTAACATGTAACGGCGAATAGGAACTAACGTATAGTTTATGAATATCACTCATTTTTAAGCACCATGAATTCATAAAGATAAAAGGTCGGATTCTTTTAAACTATAGAATCCAACCATTTTTGTTTATTCTATAAACTGTCTAGTACTTGCCATGCCATTTTAACGATTTGACTTATTTCAAGCTCATAACTTGAGCCTTCAAAAACATGCTTCAGTGATAATAATACACTTTCCAGCAAAAAAAGACGCGGATTTTCTGACTGGAACTCCTTAAGCAAAAACTGAACATACTCATTATTTTTCGCTTTTTCTTCCTTTTCCAGCTTCTTAGTAAGGTTACTTAATCTAATAATTAATTGTTGCTTCATCTCCATATAATCCGTTGATAAACTGTCAATCGTTAAATCCAGCCAATTTTTTGGAAAAAAAGCTTTTTTATTTCCCTCACGAATGACAGGTTTCAATTGATCAAGCGCAAACTGAACAACCGTTTCGGTGGCCATTTCTGTATTCGCACCCAAATTCCAAACACGTATGATCTGATGAATGCAGCCAGTTAACATGACAGCATGATCTACCGCGTGGCGCGCCTCTTCTTCACCAAAAACATCAACCAGTCTTTTAGCAATCCAGTTCAATTCCTTTGTTTGGTTCTTTTTAAAGAATGCTTTTAAGTCATTATCATCTGAACATGCAACTGAACCAAAAATAGCCAGCAAATTGTGGTAACGGTTCATATCTAACCGAACAGCAATTTGTGATACGAGAACATTTTCGTCTGCTTTATTTTCGCCTTGCGCAAGTTCAATCCGTCTTCGCTCTGCTTTTTCGTTAACTGTTTCTAATATGGCAATCAAACATTCATTTTTTGAAGCAAAATAATTGTAAAACGTCCCTTTCGCAATTTGCGCTTCATCCAGAATGTCCTGGATCGATGTTTGGGCAAATCCATTTTCGGAAAACAATCGATGTGCTGCATCGGTTATTTGTTTTTTTCGCGGATTCATTATATCACCTTCTGTACCACTCGTCTATTTTATTTTACAACTAAAATCCTTTAATATCAACCACTTTTATTTAAAACGTTTAGACCAGATTATTTTTTAGACTTGAAGTATAAAAAATAATCCAGGAAATTGAAGTAATATGGTAACAGAATGATATTCTAATATATTGTTGTCACATCTATTTTTGTTAACCAAACAACCTCGTTAACTGCTGTATTAGGAGAGATTTAACGACGCTTTTAACACCTCCATTTGATAGATATTTTATTGAACAATAACGATTAACATATGTAAAACCTTTTAAAAATTTTGATGTCTAAGCAACCCTGAAAGACAATTTAACATTGATATAACAACAAAAATGGCATACGTCATTTCGTATGCCATTGCCATTTATCCATTATGCATTCTCAAAACAGAATAAAATTGTCCGAGTGTATTCCTACTGTTTATCCTTGTTATATTGCATGTAAACTACATGGGTGACAAGAAAATCTTCAATACCATGTTTTCCGTCTGTTCCGCCCAGGCCAGATTTTCTCATTCCTGCATGATACCCCTGTACCGCCTCAAAGTTTTCACGATTGACATATGTTTCACCGAATTTCAGCTCATTAATTACACGCATGGCTTCATTCATATCTTCTGTATAGACAGAAGAAGAAAGACCATAAACCGTATCATTACCTTTTTCGATTGCTTCATCAAGTGTTTGAAAGGTATCAATTGGGATAACAGGTCCAAAAATTTCCTCCTGCATAATATCGGATTCATGTGTCACATTCGTTAAGATTGTCGGCTTATAAAAATACCCATTGTCCTGATTTGCACGTTCACCGCCAATAACTACTTCAGCACCGTTCTCTTTCGCTTTTTGCACCATATCATCCACTGTTTTAAGCCGGTCACCGCTAATTAGCGGACCAATATCAGCTTCCTTGTTTTGCCGTGGATTATCAATTGTCTGACTTTCAAACCTTTCCTTCAATTTATTTATAAAGGTGTCCGCAATATCTTCCTGAACATAGATGCGTTCCGCGTTTGTACAGGCTTGGCCATTGTTGGCAAGGCGGGATGTCGTAATATTTTCAGCAGCTACGTCCAGATCTGCATGTTTCGTGACAATAGCAGGTGCTTTGCCACCTAATTCTAGATTTACTTTCGTAATATTGGATGCAGCTGCTTCCATTACCTTTGTCCCCGCTGCAATGCTGCCGGTCATGGATATCATCGCAACTTTTTCATGGCTTGCCAATGCATTCCCAACCTCTGAACCAGTACCAGTCACAACATTGTACACACCTTTAGGGATTTCCTTCATTTTATCAACTATCTTCGTAAATTCCATTGTTGTATTTGGTGTTTTCTGACTTGGCTTTAGAACAAGCGTACAGCCAGTGACAAGTGCTGATGCCACTTTTCTGGCAAGAATGAATACCGGGAAATTCCATGGTACAATACCAGCTACAACACCGATCGGCTTCTTATAAATATAGATATTTTCATTTGGACGATCGCTCGGAACAATGTCGCCCTCTATCCGACGTGCCCATTCCGACATATAGTGAAAATAGTCAATCGCCAGATCTACTTCACCTTGCGCAAGGTCGTAATTTTTACCTTGTTCCTCCTGAAGCAAATCAATAAAGGTATCACGTTTCTCCTGAATCGCGTCACCTAATTTACGTACGATTTTCCCGCGTTCAATGTTTGGTTTTAATTCCCAGGATTTTTGGGCATCAAAAGCTGCTTGGACAGCTCTATCCACATCTTTATCTGTACCTCTGGGAGCTTGAGAGATTACCTCTTCTGTAGCCGGATTGATAATATCCAGCCATTCGTTCCCTGTAGAGTCTGTATACTTACCTTCAATATAAAGTTGATGTTTTTTCATCATAACGAGCCTCCTTGCAATTTAATGGTGACTACCTATTAATGGATATTCCACTTATTTTTTGCAGTTAAACTAGTACAGTTTTTTAGATTTAAATATTGTTGAAATATAAAATTGAACCCTTTTAAAAGAAATGGATATCCTATATAACTACTACCGAAGGAGAGGAAAAAAGGCTTTACCTGTGCAGATCAAAAAAATACTGAAATTGAGCTAAGTAGGCGAAATTCGTACTGAATTAAATGAAACAAATGAAAACCCACAATTCCCCCCCTAAAATAAACGCTACCTTCACATTTCCACAGATTTCTAAAATGAATGGAATTGTGAAGGTATATTGAATAAATCCTATCAGCTGTTTCTCCTACAAGATAACTTTTATCTACTCCCAAAGCTTTACTCCGCACCTCTGTCACTGTCGAATTCTAGATCCTCTCCCTTTTGTAACTCTTGATCTGTTTGATCAGGATCTTCATCATGGATAAAGGATTTGTTTTCTTGATTCTCTTTATCCTCCAGGTTCGCATCATTTTCATAATGGGTTGGGTTATTCTTTACATCATTCTGCTGCTCATTCGAATCGTTATTATCAACGGTACAAGCTGATAATAAACTTAACGAAACCAAACTAGAAAAGATTAAAACTTTCCAATTGACTCTCATTATATGTACCACCTTACTTTTCATTTTTTAGAGGTTGTTCAAAAAGTCCTTTTAGTTAACATTAATATGTCCCTAAAATGACAATCATAGTCTTGAATCATTCATCCATTTATTTGATGATATTGTTGTTTTAAAGGAAAATACCTGCTCCACAATAGAAGGCAGGTATTTTAATCTCTTTATATAATGGAGAGGAATACTCCTACCTAAATATGAGAGCTTACTTAGGTGAGGTCAACTAACAAATAATCAATAGCAATGAAAGAAACCACGGATTAAAAAACTTAAACAAGAGAGCCGCCTTGCTTAAGGTACGTTTCAATTCCTTCTGCAGCTCTATAAGATAAAGCACCTAATGTACCAGTCGGATTGAAACAACTATTATGAGGAAATGCTGAAGCCCCGACGACAAATACATTTTCAGCATCCCACATCTGTTGATAAGAGTTAATTGCTGACGTTTCAGGTTCAGCACCCATAATAACGCCCCCAGTATTATGGGTGTTCGTATCGACGTTTACGTTGAAGGGTGCTTGTTCACCAACTGTATCTATATGATCTGGACCCATCTCTTCAGCGATCGATCTTGTAACTTTTGCCATGTACTTCACTAACGCTTTGTCTTGTTCTGTATAATCATACGTTATGCGCAATAACGGCATGCCGTATGCATCTTTATAAGTAGGATCCAAATCAATATAATTTTGCCGGTGAGGCATACTGGCACCTTGTGATTTGACCTGGAGGATGCTATTTGTGTACTTAATCGATTGTTCCTTAAATTCTTTTCCCCACGAAGGCGTTCCAATTGGCACGTTATTATTGGCAATTGGCCGGTTCCCGTATTGTGTAGAACGGATTCCTGCTCCGTGAATAAAGTTCTCATTCGCATGGTCGAAATTATCACCTGTGAATTCGGGAATTTCAATCCCCAATGCCCCAGCACCAGCATATAGATTAAATTCTCTATCATTATAAAATAAAGTAGAGTACCCGGAACTTACTTGGTAACAATAGTTTTTGCCAATAACACCTGTCCCGTCTGCTGGATTATACGGTTTACCGAGTCCAGAATTAAGCAGAAGTCTTGCATTATTAAATACATAGCTTGCGACGACCACTACTTCTGCAGGCTGTTCAAATTCCTCCCCGGTAAGTGCATCCACATAAATAACACCAGTAGCTTTCGTCCCATCATTTAAAATTCGCGTTACATTAGCATGTGTACGCAGGTCAAGGTTACCCGTTTCTTGTGCAACAGGCAGAACAGTTACAACCGGGTCCGCTTTTGCGCCATACTCACAACCAAAGTTTTCGCAGTACGCACAGTATTGACAAGCTGCACGTGCAATTCCATCTGGGTTTTCGTAATTCTCGGATAAATTCGCAGAAGGCATCATATAAGGTTTGTAACCAAGTTTTTTGGCTGCCTTTTCAAATTCCTCTAGTACGGGTGTTTTTAGCATTGGTTTGGTTGGATAAGGATTTGAACGGTGACCATATAATTCAACCGTCTCACCTGAAATACCGGACATTTTTTCAAAGGTATCGTAATATGGTTCTAACTCGTCATATGTAATGCCCCAATCCTGAAGTGGATAATCAGCTTTGATTTTGTTTTTCCCGTATCTTTCTTCCGTCATCGTTTTAATCTCAAAATCGTATGGAAGAAAACGATATGTTTGTCCATTCCAATGACTACCTGCGCCTCCAAGGCCATCCCCAACAATAAACGTACCATATTGGCGCATTGGGAGTGCTCTCATCTTGCTGTTATTACGATGTGTAACGGTTTCTTTGGATAAGTCTTGCATTAATTCTTCTCGATGCTGGAAGCGGAGTTCGTCATGGACCATAAGATAATCACTCATCTTCCTCTCTTTCCCTCGCTCGAGTCCGACGACTTTGATTCCAGCCTTTGTTAGTTCAGAGGCAATAATCCCCCCTGCCCAACCCATCCCAATGACAACAACAGGTTCTTTTGGTAATTTTGTAGCCATGTTTCTCAACCCTTTCTATTTTTGAACAACCTATTTCTTATGAATGTCCCATATGACTCTGGAGGCTGTTTGGTTCCAGTTCAACAAAATCCTTTTTTTGGATTTCATTGATATAACCCATTCTCGTACCAGGATACTTTCGCATTTCCCACCCCAGCATCTCTTTATTGCCACCATACATCGGATCTGCATAAACACCCTCCAGCGTTAACTGTCTGAGCAATTTGAAAAACTCAGTTGTAGAAACACCAGAAATCGAACCTGCTTTGCCTTCCTCAAAAGCAGCTAAAACGTCGTCTTGCTCTCCTGCCTCTAAGTCTAGAAACTGCCTTTCATAATTTTCGTTGCTGTAATTATCCAGTCTTTTTAAACCTAAGCGGAATAAATCTTGGCGTAATAGTTTGATTTGTTCACCTTGTGTTGGTTCAGGTTTATAAAATGGACCCAGCCGATAATCCTTTGCATTTACTCCCCATTGACTAGCAAGTTGATGATCAATATATATCGCAGCATTCAATTCCATAGCACCAGGGCCATTCTCACCCTCTGGAAAAATACGTTCGACCGCTGCATTTGTTGTTTGATATTCATCCGGGGTAAAAAACATTAAGGCAACATTTGGGTTAGCAACTTCAGCGACCGGCGGCGGAGTTTGTTCTGTTTGCACCTCCCCACCCCTTAAATTGCCAAGTAAGCCACCAAATGTCGCACCAATTGCAATCCCACCAACTGTTAATCCTGAATTTTTTAAAAAGGCACGTCTTGTACTATTTGTATTTGCTTGTTTTGTTATTTGATTGTTCTCCTTTTCCGTCACCATAACCCCTCCTAATATATAAAGAATAAGTAAATCCAACATATTTAGAGCTACACCATATTCTTATCTCAGATTGATAGTCTTTACGGCAAGTTCCCTTCATGATAAAGATTAAGAAAGTTTCTTTCTTATCTGCACACAACGTCAATGTGGATGTGTTTTATACTTTTTTCCATAATTATGTCCAAAACTCGAGGTGAATAAACTTAATGCTATACCGGTAAATGTTTTTTTTTGCAGGAATGTATATATTCATAACACTTCCTAATTTAGGTATAAAATGCATTGCCACTAATTTAAGATATGGTATCTAATTTCCCAAAGGTATAATATGAATTTAGATATCATGCACGATTTCCGTGCTGAAAAAAAGAAGATATAGATGGTTGAGGCGAACGAGTCTTATTGTTAAGGAAGAGGTCAAGGGAATTTATCAAATTATCGAAATTTTAGATGGTCTCGCTATCGAAATAGCAACAAAAAATGCCAAGGAAGAGGAAGTGATTCCGAAGGAGAGTATTCGGGTATTGGCGGCAGAAACTTCTCAGGCAGAGAAGGAAGTAATGACGTCGCCATTCAAACTGCACTCTTTACTAAAAAAGGATGCGAGCGAATCATTCGATTTGCATTTGACCTTGCCAGGACTCATAATACGGCTGAAATTACAGATGCAATTATTAAGAATTGAAGTAAGAGTAAGATTGAGGTGTGAATAAAAGTCTAACTTTTTTGTGCAAAATAAGTATTTTATCATGCGCTGGAATCTATTCCAGCGCGATTATTGTGTTTTAGTAGATTGCTAAATTCAAATTACCCTTTCCTTTATGAATATCTTTCCAAACACTCCACGGATAACGCTCTTCTGGCGGAGGGCAATGAACCTCTATCATTTCTTTTTTTACCGGATGCTCGAATCGTAATAAATTTGCCCATAGCGCGATTTGCTGTCCAGGTCGGTTAACCTTTTGTCCATATTTTTGATCACCAAATATTGGGGTTCCATTAGCAGATAGCTGAACACGTATTTGATGCGGCCTTCCTGTATGGAGCTGAACGGACAACAAACTTAAATCTTCTGTCCTTGCGATCATTTTATAATCAAGCACCGCTTTCTTAGCCTTTTCGTGATTGGCTGTTACCGTATAAACTTTGTTTTTACGAGTGTTTTTGAAGAGATAATGCTCCAATTTTGTCTCTGCTTGTATCGGCACCCCTCTTACAACAGCCATATATTTTCGTTCGATTGCTTGTCTCCGAACTAAATCCGACATTCGTGAAGCTGCTTTGGAGGTTTTAGCGAAAACCATCGTTCCACCAACTGGGCGATCCAAACGATGCACTAATCCAAGAAAAACATTTCCTGGTTTTTGATATCTAATTTTTAGGTCCTGTTTCAGCATCGACAAGAAGTCATTATCCCCTGTTCTATCTGCTTGCACCGGGATATTTACTGGCTTTTCTACAAGCAACAGATGATTATCCTCATATAAAACTGAAATTTCCACACATACCAATACTCCTTAACCCATGATGTTTCACATTCTAATTTTCATTTATCAAGAGACGACGAATTGATCACCCCAATTAAAACAATTAACCTACTACTCTAGTATGGTTCAATTCGAATGTCAAGGGTGGCAGTTTAAATTGGTTCTGAACAACTGTCAGCTTCTGAGCGTTTATCTCATGAAAAGAAAAAAGAGGCTAAACTCATCATGTATGAATTCAGCCTCTGATCCAGTATTTCGTTTTAATACAAAAACTGGGCACATTACCTATACTGTTAAGCAAGCACTCTATAACCAGCTTCCTGTACCACTTGTTCATACTCTTCTAAAAGCCCATCAAAAATCGCATCCCAAGCTTGCGTTTTCGCATATTTTTTTACCTCTAATCGCATTGTTTCTCTCTCCACCCGATTGGAAAGCATACGAATGATCGCTTCCGTAAAAGCATCATTATCCTTCTCTTCACATAAAATTCCTGTTACGCCATCCTTAATAATGGTTCGAACGCCACCAGCATTAACACCAATTACGGGTGTTCCGCATGCCATCGATTCTAGTACAACATTGCCGAAGGTTTCTGTGGCAGAAGGAAAAACAAATAAATTCGCCGCTGCATAAATTTCTGCTAAATCCTCTCCAGTTATATAGCCTGCAAACGTCATGTTTGTCGAGGCAGTCTGTTCCATTTCATCTTTTAATGGTCCGTCACCCACTATTAGCCAGTGAACATTATCGATTCCTTTTTGAAGCAGCTTTTTATTAATGTCTGGCAGTAAGTTAACATCTTTTTCTGGTGAAATTCTTCCAACATATAGCAGAATGTATTTTTCTTTAATCTGATATGCATCTCTAACACGCTGCTCATTATAGTTACTATGATACGTTGATATATCTACACCGCGAGACCAAATCGATAAATTTGTAAATCCACGCTTTTGTAATTGTTCTTTTGTATCTGTTGAAGGAACAAAAATTTTCTTTAACGGGCGATGAAACCAGTGCATATATTTCCAAAGTACCCTTGATAAAAATTGCATATCATAATAGGCCAAGTATTTATCAAAATCGGTATGGTAGGATCCTACAACCGGGATGTTTAACTTTTTCGCGTAATGCAGTCCACAAAGCCCCATATTAAATGGAGTAGCAACATGAATAATATCAGGCTGAAATAGCTGTAATTCCTCTCTTACATTTGACATTTTCGGCAATGCTAATCGACATTCTTGATATAGAAAAAAAGGTAAACTAAGAAAACGATGAACATTACTTGAATATAAGTCTTCATTCGAACTTTTAGGTGCAAACACGCGGTATTCAATTCCTTGTTCATCTAGATATTCGGTTAAGCGTTTTAACGTTTTAGCGACCCCATTCACTTCTGGTGCAAAGGTATCTGTAAAAATAGCAATTTTCAAGCCCATCCACCCCACATTAAGTTTTTAAAAATTAACATGTAAATAGGTATAAACGACTTTTATGACAAGATAAGCATACGAATAAAAGAAAGTGATAACATGCCTACTGTTGTCCCAAATAAACACCCTACAAGTACATCTGTAGGATAATGAAGCCCTAAATAAATCCGCGATAATCCAACAGCAATGCCCAATGGCAGTAAAACGGTGGTCATTATAGGATAATAAAATATAAATGGAATTATGATTGCAAATATTGCTGTTGTATGTCCTGAAGGAAAGGAGTGATCCTGTAATGGATTTTCCATAACATGTATTTTTTCTAAGCTTACATATGGTCTTTTGCGAGGAAACAGCTTTTTTAGAAGTGCAACTGGAAGATGACTAAGTGTTAAAGCTACTGCACTAGCAATCGCAAGTAATTGAATCGTTCCAGAGGTGAAAAGCATTAGAATTAGTACGGTGGCTATCGTAAACCTTGCACCACCAAAATGCGTAACCGTTCGAAAAAAGGTGTTCACATACTTTCTTTCAAAGTATTGGTTTAACAAACGAAACAAGTGAATTTCAGTTGTATAAAACCAATTTAAGAACTTGACCATTCTGTTTATCCCTCCATTAATTTATTCGTACCCTCATATCCATTTTAATGAATGAATATTTAGTCAATAATAATTTAATGTAAATTTATTTATATTTATAGGACAGATTTGCAGGACTTCATAATTTTAATACAAATGTAATTTTTGTAATTCTAGCTCCCATATAAAGCAGTATGCTTCAATTCTTTCATACCTCTATTGTTACAATCCTCCCATTTTCCGATACCAAGTTAAAATTACCGAGTTTCTTATACGTATGGAAGGGTATTTAATTGCAAAGCCAATACAATTTGGCCCCTGCTAAGGAGGTTTTCTATGGAAACACCGAAGAAAATAATCGAAAAACCCGGTGTACAAGCTTCATTTATTGCTGGTGGGATTACTTTTTTAGCTACTACTGCACCTTTTTTACTCCCTAAAGTAAGAAAAGGGATTCGCATTGCAATGCCAAAAGTAAAAAACATAATCAAACGAGCAGACGATCCGACGGAAATCAAGCAAGCAGTAAAATCAGAAATGAAAGACGAAATGGCTGAACAATTCCGTAATAAGCTAACAGAAGGCATTCAATCCAAAGCGCATAAAGCTGCAGAAAAGCTGAAGAAAAAGAAAGATGAAAATGCAAAAAAGATTCATGCTAATGCAGAAAAAGCAGAAAACAAAATGCAGCATGCGCTCTTACAGGTGAAGGAAAAAGTAGCTGGTGCCAAAGAAACTGGACAGAAATTCCAGAGCAAATTAAGAAAAAGGACAGGATCAGACTCAAGTATTCGTGGTGTGAATCACATCAAGGGTGTAAGTCATATAAAAAGTGCTGCATCTATTAAAAGCTCTACGAAAATTAAAGGTCCAAGAAGTATTAAACATTATGCAGACGTTAAATAATGCAAAGCTTAATCGTAAGTAAATTCAACATCCAGAAAGGAGCATGTTATAAATGGCTATTCAAAAGTCAACCGATAGTTCAAGTTTAGCAGAGGTAATTGACCGCATATTAGATAAAGGGATTGTAATTGATGCTTTCGCAAGGGTTTCCGTAGTAGGGATTGAATTAATTACCATTGAGGCACGAGTTGTTATTGCGAGTGTCGATACATGGTTACGATATGCAGAGGCCGTTGGTTTATTGCAAGATGACTTTGAAGAAGATGGTCTCTCAGATCGTTTATCTGCACGCGGAGATAGTTTGGAGTATCAAGAGGAAGAAGCATAACGTTTAACTTACAAACTGGAATTAGAATATCGTACATGTTCTAATTCCAGTCATACTTACAACAACAATATAAGGAAGTGAAACATATGAAAATAATGGAGGAAGTAAAGCAGTTTTTTAACGATAATATCGCCCCTCCACATAAAATAATTTCTGTGAAAAAACAAGAAGAAAATGGCGAGAGCAGCTGGCGGGCATTAGTAGAAGTCATCGAGGAAAAAGAATATATGAAAAAATATGCCAATGACCAAATGATTGGATTATACGAAGTTTTTCTCGATACGGAATCCGAGGTTACCGGATTTTCAAGAATCAGTCTTCGGTTCCGAAGTGATTTAGAGGAACAGGCTTAGGTGAACGGGAGGATTAAACATGACCGATGACACAGAGACAAGCCAAACTAGCTTATATGAACATTCAGCTTACTACAAAGGGATTATTAAACGGTCATTACGATATCTGGATACCGGCTATCCCCTCCATTTCACTGGTCCTTCGGGAATTGGCAAAACAACACTCGCTCTTCATATAGCGAAACAGAGAAAACGTCCCGTCATGTTGATCAATGGAAATAAAGATCTCTCAACAGAAGATTTTATTGGTGCTTTTACAGGTTATAAACGCAGAAAATTAAAGGATAATTATGTTCGAAGCGTTCATAAAATCGAAGAAAATGTTACCGAATCCTGGTCAGACGGTCGGTTACTGGAAGCAGTGAAAAAAGGTTACACACTTGTATATGATGAATTTACACGTTCCAAGCCAGAGATTAATAATATATTTTTACCTATTCTGGAAGAGAAGATTTTACCTCTCTATGGAACCAAGCAAAAAAGATCCTTTATAAAAGTTCACCCGGATTTCTCCGTTATCTTTACTAGTAATCCTGTAGAATATGCTGGTGTCTATAAAACCCAGGATGCTCTGCTGGACCGGATGGTAACACTGACACTTGGTTCGTTGGAAAAAGAAGCTGAAATTACAGCCGTAATCAATAAAACAGAGATTGAGCGGGAAAAAGCACAAGCAATCGTTGAATTTATGATGAAAATCAGGAAACTTTGTCATACGAGTCAAGATTTTCAAGGGCCTTCATTAAGAGCATCCATCATGATAGCTGAATTAGCAAAACGGTATGACATACCAATTAACGGTTCAAATGAAGAGTTTAATCAGTTGTGTTTTGACATTACATGGTTCCCTCTTCAGGCATGTATGGAAGACAAGCATAAACAACGGGCGAAAAGGCAACTCGTACAAGAATGCAAAAAAATTACGTTAGGGTGAATGAGATGAGTGAAGAGCAAGGAATATATGTTTTTTGTGGTATTCAGACAAATAATGAAACAACGTTTGGAACCATTCATTTTGAAGGACAAGAAAGAGAGATTTACACCGTTCATTATAAAGACGCAGCAATGGTTGTCACACGAGCTCCTATGAAAATCTATCATCCTAGTAAAGAAAATCTAATGATGCATCAAGAAGTGCTTTCAAGGGTAATGGAAACAATGGACACAGTCGTACCAATTAGTTTTGGAAATTTATTTCAAACCGAAGAAGATGTCATCGCCTTAGCTGAAAGCCTCTACCCTCAGTTGTTGAAGATTTTCCCTCAAATTAAAGGGAAAATCGAGGTTGGTTTAAAGGTTGTCGGCAAGAAAGATTGGCTAGAGAAAAACATCATGCAAAATGATGATGTTATGAAGAAAAAACAGGTAGTTCGTTCCAAATCTGAGGCTGCCGGATACTTTGATCGGATTCAACTTGGGGAGATGGCGAAGAACTTCTTTCAATTGCTGCAGAATGAAATCAAATCAGAAATACATGATTCATTAGTACCTCTTGCTGAAGCGAATGAAATCAATGATCCAATCGGTGAAAAAATGCTTCTTAATGCAGCATACCTGATAGACCGTGATAAAGAGGCAGAATTCGATGAACATGTAAATAAACTTCATGATAGATGGCAGGATAAAGTGGAATTTAAATATACAGGACCATGGCCAGCGTATAACTTTATCAATATTAAATTGAAAATAGAGGAACCCTCGACATGATTCAAAAAATCTTCACTTCGCCGATAAACTTAATTGTAAAAATTGGGGAAAAGGTTCAAGAAGAAGTGGAAAAAGAGCTATACGATCTGGAACATATCCAAAAGAAATTGATTCACCTGCAGATGATGTATGAGCTTGAAGAAATTGATGAGGATTCTTACAAGCAATCAGAGAAAGAACTGTTAATACGTTATGAGATTGCTAAAAAACGAGAAATGGAACAAATAAATGAGTTAACAAAACGAAAAAAGTGAGGATGGAATATGGAGAAATTAATCTATCTATATGGAATTATACCAGCTGGCGGAATAGATGCGGCTCCCCTTCCCTCTCTTAAAGGGTTAGATGAGAAGTCGCAGATTTATAGACTTCCATTCGAAAATGTCGAAGCAATTGTCTGTGAGCTAGATCCAGTGGAATACAGTGAAGAGGAGCTCGAAAAAAAAACAAATGATGTAAACTGGCTCCATCAGAAAGCATTTCATCATCACGAAACATTGATGAAACTGTATGAGCGATATCCCATCATACCGATGAAATTCTGTACCATCTATTCTGGTCTGGAAAGTCTAAAAAACACAATCAATACCCATCAAAAGCGTATGCTTCAATTACTTGATAACATCGCTGATAAAGAAGAATGGATATTAAAACTCTATTGTGAGCGAGATAAAATAAAAGAAATAGTGGCGTGTAATAATGAAACAATAGAATCTAAAAAAGAAAAAATTGCTGCCATGTCACCAGGTCGACAATACTTGGAAAAAAGAAGGCTTGATCAACTAATTGATCAAGAGACAGAGAAAGAAACACATGTCTTTTCAGAAACGATTCATGAGAAACTAGCAGCATTAAGCGTCGACCACGAAGTGAAAAGAAATTGGAATAAGGATGTAACTGGCCGTCAAGAGGAAATGTGCTGGAATAGTGTCTATATGGTGGATAAATCCGAAATAACCAACTTTAAATCTAGCATTAAAGAGCTACAGGACAAATGGGCAGAATCAGGTTGGTACTTCGAGGTTACAGGACCATGGCCATCCTACCATTTTGCCAGAATTAGCTAGTTTGGAGGATACACATGGAATTGGAAAATAAAGAGGTTGGTCTTATTGATATACTCGATGTAGTTCTGGATAAAGGTGTAGCAATTAAAGGAGACCTCATCCTCTCTATCGCTGGAATCGATTTAGTCTATCTTGATTTGCGCGTATTGATTTCATCGGTTGAAACACTAATTGAGTCGAATAAGGAAACTGCTGAAAAATTATCATCAAAACAATTTGATTATGAAAAGGAGGAGTTGGATCGTGTCATCCATCAATCTTAATAATCAACCAGCATCTCTAGCAGGTCTTGACCATCGACCAGAAAAAAGCGGACGAATTGAACTTGACCCAGAAGGTGCTGAAGAAGGTCTTGCCCAGCTCGTCCTTACCGTCATCGAGCTATTACGTCAACTTGTGGAAAGACAAGCAATTCGCCGCGTGGACGGAGGGAATCTGACGGAAGAGGAAATTGAAAAACTCGGTGTAGCGTTAATGAATTTAGATATGAAAATGGAAGAATTAAAAGAAATTTTTAATTTTACAGATGAAGATTTGAACATTGATTTGGGTCCATTAGGAAATTTACTATAGGTTGAATGAAGATTGAAACAGGATTTCACAGGGAGGGTAAGACATGGCTAATGGAAACTCCCCACAAACAACTGGTGGGTCCAGTAATTTGGTTGACGTTCTCGAAACAGTATTGGATAAAGGGGTTGTCATTGCGGGAGATATACGGGTAGGAATTGCAGATGTGGAACTGCTTTCCATCAAAATCAGATTAATTGTCGCATCCGTTGATAAAGCAAAAGAGATTGGAATGGACTGGTGGGAAACAGACCCATACCTAAACTCGCAAGCAGCGTTGCAGGAACAGGATAAATTAAAAGAGGAAAATCAAAAGTTACTCGAGCGATTGGAAAAATTGGAAGGTAAACTGTCTAGCGATAGCTAGCAAATCAAAAAATTTACTAGGAGGAATAAATCATGACTGAACAAAACAAACAGGATACTCAAGATAATAGCAAGGAATCTGATAAAGTTTATACAAAAAAAGATGTTATAAGAGGTGGTATTATCGGTTGGGGAATCGGTGTTGCTACCACCCTATTACTCGCTCCGAAGTCCGGAAAAGAGCTGCGCGGAGATATTACCTATCAAGTAGGCTCTGCTAAAGATAAGGCAGTAGATAAATCACGTGAAATCAGTGATTCAGCAATGGATAAATATGCTGCTATCAAAGAAAATGCCACCAATAAAACAATAGAGCTAAAGGATAAGCTTAATCCTGCAAAGAATACGTCGCCCAATGAAGCTAAATCGGATGAAGAAGATCCAAAAAACAATTCTGAATCACAATCTAATAGAACAAAAGAGAAACAAAATCCAAAGGATGAGCAGAAGGACAAACAAAACCCGTCTGCAAGTTCAAATAAGAAAACAGAAGCTAATTCAAAAGCCGGTTCTTCCAGCGCTAGAAGAACAGCTGCAAAAAGAAGTTCAGGCACTACTCCAAAGACACGTGCCAAAACAGCTTCAGCTTCAAAATAATAAAGGTTACTAAAACGTAAAGAGTAAGAAAAGGCAGCCAACTATTGCGGTTCCCTTATAGATCAGAGACTCATAAAGCCCGGGACAGTCATTCGACCTCCACTTTGTGAGTCTCTGTTTTGCTATGCGAGCTTACATCGTAAATAGACAAAAAGGAAAGGGTAGATCCCCTCTCCTTCTTTACCATACATATTAAAGTTTTTAGTTATGAATTGTTGCTGTTGTTATTGTTCCGTTGACGCGCACGTGCATTGCCGCCCTTTTCTCCAATTTCTTCAAAAAATTCCTGGTCATGATTCTTAGCGGTTGCTTCGCCGCCTTTTTGACCTATTTCTTCATAGAATTCCTGGTCATGATTTCTTGCGGTTGCTTTACCGCCTTTTTTGCCAGCTTGTTCACGAGACATCTTACCATTATTGTTCTTAGCCATGTTAATAGCTCCTTTCAATAGTTGATATTTTTGCTCGTACAGTAATTGTATTCCACGTAGTCTATTACCTAAACATGAATAACAGTTTTTAATGGGCTTGTATTCCAATTGTAATGTTCTTATTACATCTGTTCATTTCTATACCTGCATTCAAATGATTTACAGTAGCTAACTCTTATTCTTTTCTTTTAATTTCTATTTTCAAAAATGATTTAAACACTGGATGTCTCCCCGTTAAGCTCTCCATCCATAATCATGATGTTCTAATATTGAAAGAAAAACATAACATATAATTATCAACAAAATATATAATACAAGCTGCCTAATCTGTCAGTTCTTCTTTCCGAAGTCTTCCCACAGATAAGATCCAGTTCAAAGACTTTTTATAGTCTTCTTTGAACTGGACTTTTTATTTAGAGTAAAAAAATTATTGTTTAAATTCATACATGATTTGAAAGTTTTTCAAATGAAAGCATAGAGTCTAAACATAGGAGGTGTATAACTATTTCCAGTATCCATATTTTACTAGACACATTGTTGTACGATGATTGTTTCTTAAGTAAAGCTACTTAACCATTGGAGGTATTTTAATGAAAAAAATTTTATCCATCTTCGTGTTCGTATCCATATTTATGATAATTGCCGCGTGTAATAATACTAGTAATTCTGGTCCTGCTGGCGAAAGCGGAAATGCTGAAGATGTATTAGACGGTGAGTTTATTACGATTCTTACAGGTGGTTCATCTGGTGTGTACTACCCGCTAGGAGGAACATTAGCGAATATCTTCCAAGATTTAGGTGCTAATGCGAACAGCCAATCTACAGCAGCGTCTACAGCAAACGCAACAACCCTTAACCAAGGAAATGCAGAAATCGGATTTTCGATGGGAGATGCAGCTCAGGATGCTTATGAAGGAGTTGCTAGCGCTACAGAAATAGGTGCTCAGGAAAACATCCGTACACTTGCCTCCCTCTATCCGAATTATTTACAAATTGTAGCGACTGAAAGCTCTGGCATTAAAACAGTTGAAGATTTAGCTGGAAAAAGAGTTGCTGTTGGTGCGCCTGCATCTGGAACAGAAATCAGTGCGCAACGTGTGCTGGAGGCATACGGAATGACATACGATGACATCAACGCCGATTTTCTTTCCTTTTCTGAAGGAGTCGAAGGGATTCAAAATGGAAATATCGATGCAGTCGTTATTTCTTCTGGATTGCCAAATGCCGGTGTGCTCGAGCTTCAGACAACACAGGATGTTGTAATTGTAGAAATTGCTGAAGATATCATTCTCGGAATGCAAGAAGACTATCCTTCCTTTTTTCCAACGACTGTACCAAAGGATATATATGATATGGAGGAAGATGTATCAACCATAGGTGTTAACAATGTTTTGTTGACACATAGTGAAGTTTCAGATGATATGGCCTACGCAATGGCTAAAGCTATATTTGATAACCTTGATCAATTACAGAACACACATAATGCGGCTAACGATATCACATTAGAGAATGCATTACAAAACCTGCCAGCACCACTCCATCCTGGTGCAGCTAAATATTTTGAAGAACAAGGGATAACAGAATAAAAGCGGAAGTTTTGGCTAAATGATTAAAAAAATAACGCTGATACTTGCTATTCTGCTGGTTGGATTCGGGATCAGCGTGATTCCCGTCCAATCAGGTATTTTATTAACGGATGGAGAAGAAAATCCATTACTTTTTCTGCCTTGGGATTCGGATAAATTAACAATCGGGTGGAGACATTCTGTTGAATTGACACCTTGGAAGGAAACATATCGAATAATCGAAAATGGAAATCTAAGTCTTGAGTCTACATTGTACAAGTCTTATGGGGCAGGGACTCCAGATACAGATGGTAAAGTAGAATTTCTTCCGAATGGATTTATCCAAGTTACTGGAATAGATCGGGTTATACCCCATTATTCCCTGTTCTATGTCGCGATTTCAAACTATTATCTCGAAAACAATGAACAAAGGTATCCGTTATCCGACTACGTTCCGGAAGACATAAATATCCAAATCCACTATGAACAAATACAAGTCTATAAATGGCTACTGTTAAGGATATTCAATAAGGAGGTATCCCTCAGGTGAGTAATTCCATTAAAAAAAATGAAAAGTCACTAGAAGAGCTTGCGGAAAAGGACGTGCAAGGAATCATTCGTGAAGAATTATCAGAAGAAGAAAAACAAAAGATTGTTGAAAAATACGATTCAGAAGCCAGGTTCCGAAAATTGAATATACCTTGGATGGCCAGGCTTGTTATGATTATCTCAGTTTCCTTGGCCCTATTCCACTTGATTACTTCATTTACAGGACCCTTAGTTACACTACAACACCGCGCATTACATACGGGAGTAGTAATGGCTCTTGTATTTTTACTGTATCCCTCACGTAAAAATGCACCACAGACTCGTGCAACAATCATTGACTTTTTGCTTGCTATCCTATCGATTGCAACCATCGTTTATATTTTCACCGATTATATGGGGATTGTAAATCGAGCTGGATTGCCAAGCCAAAACGATATTATCTTCAGTTTACTAATGGTTCTGCTTGTCCTTGAAGGTGGACGGCGAGTAGTTGGGAATGGACTGACCGTTCTTTGCACCTTGTTCCTCTTGTATGCCTATTTCGGTCCATATCTCCCTAGAGTAGTTGCCCATCGCGGATACCAAATAGACGACATTGCTTCTTACTTGTATTTAACAACAGAAGGTATATTCGGGACTGCAATAGGTGTTTCTGCTACCTATATTTTCTTATTTATCTTGTTTGGAGCATTTTTAAATCGCACCGGAATGGGACAATTATTTAATGATTCCGCAATGGCTATTTCTGGACATACTGCCGGAGGTCCCGCGAAGGTTGCCGTTGTTTCAAGTGGTTTTCTTGGTTCTATTAATGGTTCTGCCATTGCGAATGTCGTAACGACAGGTTCGTTTACGATCCCACTAATGAAGAAAACCGGATATTCCAAAAATTTTGCAGGAGCTGTGGAGGCAGCAGCCTCTGTTGGTGGTCAGATACTTCCACCGGTAATGGGAGCGACTGCCTTTATTATGGCAGAAACGTTAGGGATGCCATACGCACAAATTGCTATCGCAGCCATTATCCCTGGGATCTTATATTACATGGGCGTTCTTACAGTTGTTCATTTACGCGCCAAAAAACTTGGCTTAAAAGGATTATCCCGAAAAGAGCTTCCGAGAATGAAAGATGTTTTAAAAGAACGAGGACATTTGCTCATTCCACTTATTATCCTCATTTATATGTTATTTGGTGGGTTTACACCCATTTACGCTGCAGCATGGGCAATCATTTCGACTGTAGTCATTTCTTTACTAAGAGCAACAACGCGAATGAATCTGAAAGGCCTTTTTCGAGCGCTGGAAGATGGAACACGCAGTGCACTTGGTGTTGCGATGGCCTGTGCGATGGTCGGAATTATTGTAGGTGTAGCCTCTTTAACAGGATTTGGCTTAAAAATGACCTCGGCAATTCTTATTCTTGGTAACGACACACTTATTTTGACATTATTCTTTACGATGATTGCGTCCATCATTCTGGGAATGGGGCTACCTTCTATACCTACGTACATTATTACGTCCTCCATGGCAGCACCAGCGTTGGTACAGTTCGGTGTCGAGCCTTTTGTATCACATATGTTTGTTTTTTATTTCGGTATTTTGGCAAACTTAACCCCTCCTGTAGCCCTAGCAGCATTTGCCGGCGCAGGACTGGCAGGTGGAGAACCAAATAAAACTGGATTCATATCACTGAAACTCGCAGCTGCTGGGATTCTCGTACCCTATGTATTCGTTTATTCGCCTGAGATGCTGATGCAAGATGCTGACGCTTTAAGTATCCTATTGATTGCGATTACAGCAATTATTGGGGTTATGGCATTAGCTATCGCACTAGAAGGATACTTGCTGGAAAATTTAAATTGGGTATTAAGGGTGATTTCAGCAATAGCTGCTGTCGTATTGGTAATACCGGGGATGTTGTCTGATGCTATCGGTATCGTTTTATTCGCAATTGTCATTGCCACTCAAATTATCAAAAGAAAAAGGATGACACAAGCAGAAGCTTAGTTTGCCCAGAATGATGATGAGGTCAAATTATTTTACGGAAGGTCGTCATCCATGATGGTTAACGGTAACAAGCAAAATAATCGAATTTGTAAACGGCATAGATATTATCCTCAACAAAAAGCTGAGTGAGCAAGAATCTTATGCATACTTGCTCACTCAGCTTCTATATTTTTCTATTAAGTTTTATTATGAGTTGTTGCTGTTATTTCTCCGTTGGCGTGCACGGGCATTACCGCCTTTTTCACCAATTTCTTCATAAAACTCTTGGTCATGGCTTTTTGAAGTTGCTTCTCCACCTTTTTGACCAATCTCTTCATAAAACTCTTGATCATGATTTTTGGCGGTTGCTTCTCCACCTTTTTGACCGATTTCCTCATAAAAGTCCTGGTCATGATTTTGAGCAGTGGCCTTTCCGCCTTTTTGGCCGATTTCCTCATAGAACTCTTGGTCATGATTTCTTGAGGTTACGTTTCCACCTTTTTTTCCTGCTTGTTCACGAGACATCTTACCATTATTGTTTCTAGCCATTTTCTAACAGCTCCTTTCAATAGTTGATAGTCTTGCTCGTACATTAATTGTGTTCCACGATAGAAATTACGTAAACATGAAAAATAGTTTTTAATAGGTTTGTATTCCGATTGTAATATATTTCATGCGCTACCTCTTAGTGGCGAAGTGTAAAATCTACTTCTTTTTATTTTTCCCATTCAATTTATCAAATACTTTTTCTGTTGCTGTTTCTTTTTCCTCTTTTTCTTTATCTTCCAATTCAAAGTCGAGGCGATCCTCTGTCGGCAAACTAAAAAACGAATCCTTTGATGACTTCTTTTCTTTGGAAACCATAAGCTCATTCCTTTCTGATTTTAAAATCGAGCATTAATTTCAGAATTCACATAGTTTTTCCGTTTCATCCATACAAACCCATCACCTTTTGTAATGACAGCTACATCAATTGGTGGACCAACAGACTCTGTTGCTCTTGTCACTCGTCTTTTAAAGGAAGTAAGACTAATAAGCATTTCTGCCATATCGGCCAGCTCTTCTTTTGGCAAGGATCGCACAACACCAAGTAATGGCTCAACATAATTTGTTTGCTGGTATTCCTTTACTGCATCTTCTATCGACTCATACACTTCTTTACCCAAGCTTTGCAGTTCTGTAACTTGTTCCTCGGTAAAATCTATCGATACATGCTTTTGAATTTGCTCTGGATAGTCTTTTAACACGTTAGCAATAATGTCAAAGATAACATCTTCCATATTCGGTTCCATTCCGCCTATGAATGAATCGACCATTTCTCGTTGCGCAAAAGCGGTAACAGCAGCTGTTCCATCCATTTTATCTGTCGTATAGCTAATTCTTTTTTCCTTTAGCTTTTTGTATTTCAATTGGTCAAATACAAAGCCTTCTAATCGGTAGTTTAATAATTGCGGAAAAATTTCTTCTTCGCCATATCCAGCAATTACAAATCCAGTACTTCCTACACTGAAATAATCTTTCTTTGCTGCTTCAAAAGCAAGCTCGTAAAATGTTTCCGTCAGTTCACTGGGGATTTCATACGTAATCAGCTCATCTTTAATCTCATCAATAACAGAGCCGAATTTTTCTTTAAATGCACCATAATTGATCTCCAAAAAGGTTTTTCTCTCCTTTTGGTACGATTGTATATTCTCATTTATACAGTCTACTAACCATTCCGTTACTTTTTCAGCGGAAATGTCCCCATCTTTATTCCTTTCATGCCTGATTATGTCCTCCACTTCTTTTACAATACGCTTTAGATTGTCAGAAAAAATGCGGTAAATGACTATTTCTTCTACATTTTCATTTTTAAATCGCTCATCTTGTCGTAAAAAATTAAAAAAGTCCTCCAAATAGTTGGTCAAATTAGCGAATTTCCGTTCACCAAGATTATCGCGATACGATTTAATAATGACATCCCAAGGCACCTCCATAAACGATGCAGCACCATAAACCATTATTCCGATTGGATGTTCACTTGATAAGGAGAATAATTTGTTTGCTGTATTATAAACCTTTTGTACACCGTCTCTGCCACTTGTGATTGCACTATCAGCAGCCAACGAAATACCTTGTTTATTCATTATCGCTACCTCTGCTGTCATATGTTTGCCTCCTTTTTCTTACTATGTATGTATCACGAATCAATGGATATGAAACGAAATCGATTATGCTTCTATCATGAAAAGCAGCTAATAGACTTCAGGATTAAGAAACAGAAGAAAGGGTAATACAACATTAAACTAACTAAGCATTTCAAAAGGCGGGATGAATCATAGAAACTTCCATAAGCATAAAAGTAATTTGCGGACTTTTAGCTTTGCTGCTTGTTGTCCGTCTCTTAGGAAAAAAAGAACTCTCACAAATAACACCATTTGACCTTGTCTATCTATTAGTTCTTGGTGGCCTGCTCGAGGAATCTATTTATGATGATCTGGTAACTGTATGGCAAGTACTGTATGCGATAGGATTATGGGCGGCTTTAATTTATATAATAGAACTGATTGTACGAAGATTTGACAGAATGCGAACGGTTATTAAAGGGGAACCTTCTATTATCATAAAAGATGGAGAACTGGATGTAAAAACACTGAAAAAGAACAAACTAGAATCCGAGCAGCTCCGAACAATGCTGAGGCAACAAGGTATATTTTCTTTACAAGAAGTAAAATACGCAGTTCTGGAGCCGAGCGGACAATTAAGTGTCTTGAAAAATGAATTATCATCCCCAGTAACTGCCGAAATGCTATCAATTAAACCCAAAAAGGCTACTTTAACTCATCTACTTGTCGATGAGGGAAGGATCGAAAAGAAAGCATTGAAAAATATCCAAAAAGACGAAAGATGGTTACGAGCTCAATTGGCTGAAAAGGGTTATAAGGATTTAAGCAAGATTTATTATGCTGAATGGTCTAGCGCGAATGGGATTGTTGTTAGAGGGGTAAAAAGGGATGACGCAGCTTTATAGCACAAAGAGAGTTAGCATAAGATTTCCATAATGAATAAAACAAGACAAGGCGCATTGCACCTTGTCTCGCTTCCCTACCTTATTGAGGTATATTCATAACTCCAAGCAATACTAAAATATTAACAATAATCCCTACTGCTATTGCCCCCACTGGCCCTACTGCTATTCGAACGATTGGACGCCCAGCAGCTTCATTCAACAGATAGAATCCAGCAATAAAGAAGAAACCAAATCCTGGTGCAATCATATTTGCAGCATTCGCACCACCAATTAGTAACGCAACTTCAAGTAATTTGGTCATGGCACTGCGAATGTTCTCTCCAGAGTTACGGACACCCGGATATTTATCTAAGAATTTAGCAATATAACTCAATAGCATTACTTCCGCAAAAATTACGACGGCACCAATAATAACTGCTAACCACACATTTGGTGCAAATAAACCAACGACGAAAATCAAGGTAAATCCAACTGGACTATAAACACCAGTTGCTATTGCCGTACTTGCAACTAATGGAATAAATCCAATTGCTCTTGCTGCTGCAGCAATTCCAGCATCCGTTTGTTTGCCTTCTGCAAGTAAGTTAAGTGAAATCGGATCACCAGCCATCAATAATAGATTGGTAGCTCCAGCAATTAAAGCACCGATAATCATAAAGTACACAACATTTTTCTTAATACGTAATACTTTTTCACTAAAAACAGAGGCTAAATCCACAGAGGACCCTTCTTCTGCTTTTTCTCTCATTGCGTAAGCAAATAAGAAAATCATACCGACAATTAAAGCCATACCTTCTTGGTTTAATGTAATCACATTATCACCAATTGTAAGTAGTCCTTGTTCATTTACAAATACGGCTAGCTGTCTAACAATAGCTGCTACTGCAAAAGTTAAAATACCTTTTTTAATACTGAATTGCAACGCAACTGCCAGTGCAGGGAAAGCCATAAATGTAACAACCACAGGAGTCCCAACCTCCCCAAGTGGCTCAAGGAAATTAACTGGAAGGTATTCAAATAATTTAACAAATCCTTCAAGACCAGTTAGAAGTCCCCAGCCATACAGACCACCGATGATTGCTGCAATCGGCGTACCCCACTTGTTCTTAGGTGTTATTAGTCCAATAATATCGGTTCCTAACAAAATACTGTGGATTAAAATAATACTTGCTGATAAGGTAAATGGTATCCCAAACCCAATTACCAAACCAAAACTCATAGCAAATGCAGTTAAACCAAGTTCTCTACGTTTTAAGCTTCCATCAATATGTTCTGAAACAATTGGTCGTAAACCATCATTAAATACCGCAATATTTTGATTCGCTAAAATAGCAGCCACTGCACCTATTAATATGACAAACAATGTTTCCATTTATTTGTCCTCCTATTCTATGAATTTGTTTTAATCGCATTTAATATCATTGGTACTGCTGTCTCAACGTGATCACCTGTAAACCCAAAAGCCTTTTTTCCGTTCTTGACTGCTTCTATAACATTCTCTTCTTTAGGCTTTTTCCCTGGCATTGATACAGTTTCACACTGTTTTCTTCCAAGCATTGCAATCGCCATAGCTAATGCTCCACCACCACCTGTATGGCAAGCACCAAAGTAGTAATCTGCTTTACCTGTTTTCATTTCCATTGCCGCTTCTAAGTCAGATTTGACAACGGTTTCAATTGTAGGATCCAACTCCTTTATTAATCTTTCAATCTCTTTTTTCTCCACTTGCCCACCAATAACAATTTTCATCGTAACTCCTCCTTATATAAATTCGTATTTAATACTGTTACATAATGCATATAAAGAAATTTCTTTTCTCCCTGTGGTAAAGGTTGACTCCACTTATCCTCAATCATTGCGACTTGCTCTTTGGCTAATCCAAAATGTTCTGATTGTTCCACTTCACGCATTATTTCCCCTGCTGGTTCTTCTACTTCCTCTCCTGCATCAATTCTTGTAAGTGCCATTGGCAGGTGGGTAAAGAGCATCTCAGCTTGGTCAATATCCGTTTTATTAACAACCCCCATGATTTGCGTGAATGCCTGTAAGGCAACTTCATGTGCAGTATTAGAAATTACCTTTTGCTCGAGCAAAAGTTGTAGCCTTTCCTTATAAGCCTGTAAATTCATAAAAACACCTCCAATTCTTCTAATTGTATGATGAATAACCACTACCAAAAATCTAACCGCGAAACGTGCTGATCATTTTCCAGGTAGTATCTTCTCCAAATCTCCGGCAAATGAATAGCTCCCTCCAACTGCTGGGCTAAATCAAAAGCGTATCCACAATGAGCAATTCCGCTTTTGGCAATTATCGTGATGCCACTAGCCAACGTACTTGTAGGAACAGTAATAGCTGTCGTTTGACACATATTAGCAGCTCGAATAAGGTATTTACCATGGTTTTTGGTTAAATTTATACCTGCTTCTCCAAAATGCTGTGGGATGGTTTCCCCATATCCATATACGTCAACAGGTCCTTCACAGGTAAGAATCATATCCGCTTGTCTCTCTTGCAAACAATAACGAATGACGTCAATAGCTGTCTTTCTCTCATCAATTCCATTCATATCAATCTCTTCGATTTGATAGTTGCTCAATTGAATAGAAGCTAAGTGTTCCATTACTTTATCATGCATATCTATCTGATCGGGACCGATTATAGATCCCTTTTTAGGAATTACAATTTTTAACCTTTTCTCTGAAGATGGCGTTAACTTTTGTTCAAGCATGCATTCCATTACTTCTTTTAACATCGAAATACGCTTTGCAATGACACCTATACTCCCTGTAAATTCATATTGGTCAGTGGACAGCTTTTTATTTTTTACAAACAGCCCAGTTCCTGCACCAATTATGGATGGAAGCTGGCAGCTCATTGCAGGAGCAAGCACAGAACCACCACCGTCTGTACCTATAACAAAATCGTTGATTCCTTTTAAAATATTGATAGGTCCACCACTAGTTGAACCGGTCATAGCGCGATACGTTAATGGGTTTATTAAATCCGTATCTATCGCCCTCCCCTTATCAGCAGATTTATCAATTGTTAGCCAAGCAAAATTCGTATGTGTCCGAACCCGCCGGATTATGTTTTCCGGAATTTGACTCGTATTCTTTATTCCGAAATAGAGCATATTCCTATTTTTATCCCTTATTTCATTCACTATCATTGGATTAACTGCAATTACAGATCTGCCTATTTCTCCTTTTGCTAGCTGGATTTTATCTATCAGGCCTGGCATGATAGCTCCCTCCATATTTTCTTCATAACAGGTTATTGTTGTAATACTTACCATTCCTTTCATTTATAGATTTCAAAAGCCATCATTTATTCGTCTATATTATTAGTTGGAATGACATGTCCTACTGAATCATAAATCCCTATAAGCTTTGGATCATCATTTATATTTTCAACGATTGCTATCTGGGCATTTGTTACAAAAACCTGTGTACGAAATGCATAAATAACGGTATCGCCAACATGTACATCCTCGGTTTCCAATGTTCCATAATAATCAATATTTGCTGGGTCATTTTCAATCACTGAAACTCTTTGCAAATTCCTTTTATCCGTTGCAACTAAAGCACCCTCCATACGTGATCGTGGATAGAAGCCACCTCCAAACACATATGCCTGGTGATTATATATATGAGATACCTCGGTTACATAAACCATCGATGGTTTTTCAGGCAGGTCACCCGAGGCATGTAAAGGAGTTGTGCCAGTCATAGCATGACCCGGCTCCCCTTGTGTAGCGCCATTTTCTTTTAATAGTTTTATCGTAGCTGTAGAGGTGGCACTTGGCATATTCATCTCTAAGTCATGGATACCTTTTTCAGCTAACAATTTCTTTGCTTGTTGCATCGTTAAAACGTTTTGTGTTACCTGTGGTGAATTATCCTTAATTAATATACATGGGAAACTCGTTAATCCTGCGATTTCGATACCTGTTAATCGCATTAAATTTTCCACATCATGATGCAGTTGGGATAATGTAAATCCTCCATTTTGTCCGTTATACAAAAAATCCTCTGTATCGGCAATTCGTAAATATATTTTCTGCTTTTTATTCATTTGTACCGCAACTTCACTAATCTGACATGCATTTTCATAACTAAAAACGGTTACAAATTCTGGTTCTAATTGCAAGATTGTACGAATCATCCCCTTTGGAATTTGCACCAAATGTCCAACATGGCCAATTTTAATGCCATATTGATTTAATGTAATTGCTTCCCAAGGATCTACTGCTACCGCTTTCTTAATACCAGCTTCAACAATAGCGTTAGCAACTAATTCATTTCTGCCAAACTGTTTTGTCATAAACAATAATTCAATATCCTGTTTTTTGGCTTCTTTGGACAACAGTTGAACATTATGCTTCACCATATCTAAGTCCAGTACATATGTGTTCGGCGAAATTAGTCCTTGCTGATGAAACTCAATCGCTGTTTCAATTAATTTTCTATTCTGTTTTAATGTTGCATCTAAGAACATACGGAAACCTCCTCTCTACTTTATTAAAGGAAGAAATGACGTACCATTTTCTGTCCTATCCAACCCTAAATAGGCTGCACCTGTAGCTGCAATATCAGATAATGTCTCTCTTTCCCCAAGATATTTAGACTCCTTTTGCTTCTGATACGCTAATAAATACGTTTTTTCTCGGGTATGCTGATTATGGCCAATCGTTGGGTCATTTCCATGATCAGCACTCAATATTAAAAGATCTTGTTCCGTCATTTTTTCGATAATTTCTGGTAAATAGCGATCGACTAACTCAATCCGATCTGCATACCGTTCAGGGTTTTGAGCATGCCCTGCTAAATCTGTTTCCTGAATCGTGGCTGCAATTACACCATGCTGCACATGGTCCATTTCGTTTATAATTTCCTTCATGACTTGTTCTGTATCAACTCCGGGTAATTTTGTAGCACCTTCACAATAAATGACATCCTGCATTTTCCCAACTAGCGATACATCCAGACCAGCTTTTTTTGCCAGAGTAGGTAGTTGATATTCAGGTGATATACCGTATCCTAAATGACGTACCTGATACCCTTGTTTATAGACATTTGATTTTGGTGAGTTTACTCCTACTAGGCCATCTTCTCTTCTCTCTACTGATTTTCGTAAATGCTGGGGTGTTACATTTTCTCCACCGAGTGCAATAACACGATTAACCTTCACCTGTTTACGTACACATTGGCCAATTCTTAATACCTCTTCAAAGGATATATAATCAAGTGGTGCGGTTACATTATAAATTTGACCAAAGTCCGTTTCGATATTGTCCGCAACAATAACTAAATCATCTACTAATAAATAAGCTAGATTAGCATCTGGTATTCTCACATTATATCCTTCTTTTTCCAATGCTCGCTTTACCTCTTCCATATTGTCAATAAAGGGTGCTAAATATGTTTTCTTCGGTTTAGAGCCCATGATTTCATTATGACCCTCAAAGCTATCCGCTCCGTTATGCATCAAATTTAAGCAACCATAGCTGGCAAGTTGATTCTCACCTATCTTTAAGGCTGGATGATTCACAATCTTGTTAATCCCTAGTTTCTCCAGGGCAGGGATTTGTATGGATGGAACCGCATCCATAATATGATAGAATGTATTCGCTCCTATATCCTGTGGGTGGTAGTATTTGGCGTCCTCCATATACCCAACACCTAAGCTATCTAGGATGATTATTATAACTCTTTTCTTCAAGCTAATTCCTCCCTATTTACTTCGCTGCTTTGCTTGCTCAATGGATAAGGTAAGGATTCTAAGAACGGTATCAACTCCACTTCGTAAAGGATTTATCCGAATCATCGTTTTCTCTAATGATGGATCAGAAGCTAAAAACGTACCAGACACCTTATAGAACATTGGTACAAATTCATATTTCGATTCTGCTCCTACTGGATTCGGTGCAGCCCCAAGTTCATTAGCATGATGAAGTACTTGATCTGCAATTGGTTCGTCGAATTCCACCAGTAGTACCTTCGATTGAGCATTTGCGAGAAAGGCGCTTTTCACACCAGGGATAGCTCCATGGTTAAGCTGTTTGACTAATTGCTCATTAACTCCAGCTTGAATTGCTAACATGACAGGTGCATAAATAAGACCTCTTAATGCTTCTAATGCTTCATATCCTTGAATTTGACTTCCACCAGAATAGTTAAATGCTTCTATCTTTTCGATCAAATCTGCTTTCCCTGCGATTAGACCTACACCTTCTGGCCCTAATAACTTAAACAGAGAAAAGGTAGATAAATCAGCTCCGATTTGTGCTCCAATCTGACCAACTTTCATCGCAGCATAGTTATCATCCGTAATAATAGTCAGAGATGGCTCAACCGATTGAATAACTTCAATTATTTCGGCAAAATCATAATGATCATTTATTTGCTGACGCGTGTGTTGGATCAGTACACCTTTTAGATCAGGATGTGCAGCAATCCCTGCTTTGATTTCCTCATGTTTATGGAAATCAACTGCAATCGGAATTATCCCCATTGATTCTAAGGTTGTTTTACTAGTTGGATAGATAGGAGCGTCATGCACTAAAATTTTATCATTCGGTTTTAAGAAACTCATAAAACCATAGCGTAATGCACCGGTTCCAGCTCCACGTACTAGTTTCGCCCGCTCAACACCAAAGAACGCTGCTAATACTTCCTCTACCTTTTTGGTATAAGTCGGTTTATTCAAGCCCTTTACCACACCCAAATCACCAAGCGAAAGTATCTCGTCACCTCTAAAGTGCTTTGTAATCACATCGATTAATAAAAATTGTCTTTGCTGTGCTTCCTCTAAGGAAATACTTTTTAGTGGACTTGTTTGCATTAAAATCACCTTAGCCTTTCATAAACGTGATTGGATTTTTTACCAGCAATTTATCAATGGAAGCTTCTGTAATTCCAGAACGTTCCAGCATCGGAATAAATGCATCTAATAAATATGCATAGCCAAGTCCACCTTGATACTCTAAATGTGACTTTCTTGTTATATCCATTGATAAAACGACTTGATCCATGTAGCCTCTTTCTTGTATTTCCTTTAATATATCTGCTCGCACTTGATCCGGCATATAATTCTCTTTGCCGATTGTATCAAATTCAACATATGCTCCTTCTCGCAACATGTGGAGAATATAGTCTCTATCCCCGGTTAAATCGACATGTCCGATAATAACTCTGCTTAAATCAATCCCATTTTCTTTGAAAAATGCTACCTGTTCATGACCTAGTGTTCCTAAAGTCGTATGCGTTGTAATCGGCTTTCCTGTTTCTTTATGTGCAATAACAACCGCTTCAAATACCTTTTTTTCTGTCTCCGTCCATTTATGATGGCTCGTGCCAATTTCTCCAATGATTTCAGCCTTTACAGACGTTCCTTTTATACCCTCATTTATGTCTTTAATCATTCTTAACGCAAGCTCTTCCCTTGTTTCCCTGAATACTTGAATCGGATAAAACTTCTCCTGGTAAAAGCCAGTTGAAGAAATTATATTTATACCACTTTCTTCGGCTACTTTTTGGACATAGGGAATATTTCTCCCCATTCCAAAGTTCGTTACATCAATAATGTTACGAACACCTTTATCATATAGCTTCGTATATTCTCGAACTGTTTCCGAAAATACATCCAGCTGACAATCTTCATTATTTTTAATTTCCGATAGATCAATCGTTGTATGCTCGTGCATATAGGTAATTCCATCTACTAACAACTGGATCACTCTCCCTTAAGTGGGACAGGGGATAGATTCCTGATTTCTCTGTTCCTGTCTGCACATTGTTAATACCGTGGAATTTTATCCCCTGACTCAACTTGCTTTTGAATTTCTAAAATGCTTTTTATTTCAACAGTCCCCCACTTTTCAGCAATTTCTTGCTCTCTATCACCATCGATTATAATAACTGCTTCTGATGTTTCTTCTGCTATTTTCTTGGCTTCCGGCAATTGGAAATCTATTGCTTTAAAAGATTTTGTTATTCGTTTGTCATCTATACTCCAGATAGCAGCATCTAATTGCTTCGAATCTAGCATATCTAAAAGTTGCATATAATTAATATGCACATACTCTACGTCCAGCCCCTTGAATTCATTGAACGTTAATTCTTTCTGGTCAGGTGAATCCATATCGACTCCTACTCGCATTCCATTTTGAATCGAATTTTCATGTTGATCAGCCAAAAAGATTTTATGTGCTGATACATAGCTATTAATGCCAAATTCCTTCATGATTTTTAAGTTGGGATAATTCGATAAGCTATTAACTGCTGTCATTTTCGAAACAATTGAAAAATCACTTCGCTTTGTGCGGATAGATTCAATACGGTTTAAACCTCCACGCATGTAAGATAAATTAATTCTTTTGCCAGATAATTCAAAGGCTTCCACCATGCCAGTGGCGAGCCCTTCATATTTTCTTGAATATGGCAGCGGCATGGAACCAATCAATGGTGCTATACCAGCGATTTCCTGCAATAGCTCTATATCTTTATCTACTAGATATGTTCCTAGATGCCCTCTTGCCTCCAGTCGAATTGCTTTTAATTCTTCTAATAAACCTAGCGCAATTTGTACGGTTCCTCTACCGATGGATAACTTCACACTATAGTCAGTAACTCTAGGAATCTTATTACCAATCTCCACGTCTAATAATTCTTTTGCAATATTTTTGGCCGTTAACCCATTTTTTGAATATAATTTTTCCCACATATCATTACCTCAAATCAATATACTATTTTTTGTATATTATAATTATAAGCGTTTACAACAGGTAAATCAATGGGGTTATCGAATTAAAAAGTTCCTATATTAAAATAACTTCCCTGGATTTAATCTGGTATTTGGATCAATCGCATTTTTAATTTTACGCATCAAATCCAATTCTACAGGATTACGCATTTTTTCTAGATAAGGTTTCTTTATAATGCCTATCCCATGTTCAGCTGAAGGTAATCCACCCAACTCATTAACTTTTTTATAAAGATCTTCTAATAGAGCTTGTCGTCTTACTTGCCAAGTTGCTTCATCTAAACCTTCCTTCATTAAAACAGTATGGATATTTCCATCCCCCGCATGCCCAAAATTGATTACTTTCAAGCCATGCTTTGTTTGTAATTCTTTTGTATAATCAATCATCTCACTAAATTTATTAATCGGCACAACTTCATCTAGCATTTCATATTCTGTAAACTGCATAAGCGCAACCAATATATTATCCCGAAGTAACCAAGCCTTTTCCTCTTCTTCTTGGGTAAGTAAAGGAATAATTTCTGCTGCTTGACCTTTTAAAATATTATTCACAGTATTAATCTTGCGAAATACAGTCTCCTGTTCATTACTATCGATTGTCATTAAGACATATGCTTCACCCTTTTGACTTTGTAATAAAACCTTTGTATATTTTTCACTATATTCAATCGTTCCTCTTTCAAATAATTCTAATGCTGTTGGCTCGATGCCATTTTGAAGAATAGTTAATACACCATTTGTCGCATCTTTTAATGTATGAAAAGCCAATAGAACCGATTCTTTATATTTTGGCAGCGGTAACACTTTTAATTTGATTTTCGTTGTTATTCCTAATGTCCCCTCTGAACCTATAAATAAGTTCTTCAAATCGTATCCAGAACTACTTTTTATGTTTAAACTTCCCAGTGTAACCTTTTCTCCTTCTGGCAAGACAACTTCCAATTCACGAACATAGTCTTTCGTTGTACCATATTTTACTGCTCGCATACCGCCTGCGTTTGTAGCAATATTACCTCCAATAGTAGAGTTTTTTGAGCCCGGATCTGGTGGGTAAAAATAACCTCTATTTTCAACAAATGCTTGAATTTCATTTAACTGAACCCCTGGTTCTACAGTTAATGTCATCGTCTCTTCATCTAGTGCTAGAATACGATTCATTTGATGAACATCAATAATTAATTCTCCTCCGCTTATTGGAACTTGAGAGCCTGCTACACCTGTACCAGCTCCACGAGCAATAATTGGGATATTTTCCTTATTAGCAAACTTGACTAAGTCGATTACTTCTTGTGTTGTATTTGGGAGCGCAACCGCATGTACAGCTGCAACTTCTTTATAAGAGAAATCCGTTTTGTATACTTCAGGCACGTCTTTATCTATAAAAAGACGTTCTTTATCAGTTATGATATCTCGCAAGTGCATTTAAATCCTCCTCTGTTTGGTAGACTTTTAGATTGTTTTTCAACACACAATATACTAAATTTCGTATATTTATATTGTAAACGTTTTAGTTTTATTTCGCAAGCGGAAGAGGGGGTATCCAATATCCTTAGCTCCAGTTTGTCTACTCTATCACAATTGGAAACTCTGCATTCTCTAAGCTCTCTATACATATTATTTAATTGCAAAAAAGTAGCCTTATTAGTCAAGGCTACTAAGTTTTTATAATTAAAACTTTTCAAGATGTTAATGCCTTAAATCAAATACAATTCTCCCTGCATAACCAGGTCGTTCATAGTCAACTTTGTCAACCTTTAGATTAAATTCACTAATAAACATTCCGTCCTTCAAATAATAATCAATATGGTTAATCACTGGGCTATTTTCTACTAAAATAGTTCCACCTTCATCATTCAATTCCTTACCGATCTCTGCATAAGGGATCTTTAAAAGTAATTTACCGGTGACTTCCTCTACTTCATAATGATTAACAGTTTTATTTAAATCGACAACAATTCGAGAATAATTTGAATGAATACCATACCGAATATTTTCAACACGTGTAGCCGATACTTCTACCGTGCGTGATGCAGTAAAATCATCATAGGTAGCCACTACCTCACCTATACCTCCAGATGTAGCGTAAAAATTTCCATCTTCTACATATCCAATATCATTTGTGACTTCCCATTCAATATCTTTTGGTTTAATATCCAGCCTTTCGCCATTTTTATCAAATCCTTTTATTGTTAATTCTACCATTTCGCCTGGTGAAGCTGCCAAATCCAATGGAAAAATGCCTAGAGCTTCCCGCTCTTTATATGGCTCTGCATCCTCTGGGTATGGATTATACAATAAATAGTTGTTGCGGACATCTACAATCCAATTATTGAGTTCGTCCTCCCAGGAACTTATAATACGATTAACTGGTTCATTATCCAAAATCATTTCAGGAACATCTGGGTCACCAATTAGATTTGCATAACTGGGAGTCATTTCAAATTCCTCCGGGTTCTGGTCGCGCATAGCGTCTACTAAATTCAGTCCCAGAGATACGAGATTAATTGCTGAAGGTTCATCTATATGAATTTGCACACCACCTACTAGTTCACCTTCATATTTTCCAAACATCGGAGTAAAGTAGGCTGGTCTGAAGGTAACCCCGGCAAGGCCTCTACTATACATTTCTTCTGCCAATGCTTCACCATTGATCCATGGTGCTCCCACCAACTCAAAGGGTTTCGTAGTGCCAAGTCCCGTTGACAAAGAAGTATCATCCAATAATTCTGTTCCTGTATAAAGATATGCGGTTTCCTTTGTGGGAATATTAGGGGATGTCATAACCCACGGTAGACCAGTATCCTCAAAATGCATCGACCGTTTCCACCCCTTCATTTTGGCTACTTTTAAGTTCAGGCCCATGCTGTATTCATGATTCCACATTGTAGCTAGTTCACCAACAGTCATTCCATGTCTAACCGGTAAGAGAAACCTTCCCATAAAACTTACCGTGGATTCAGATCGTAGTGGCCCTTCGACCTTTTCTCCACCAATTGGATTTGGACGATCAAGAACGATGAGTTCTTTATCAAATTCTGCTGCTGCTTCCATTGCAAAGCCTAGTGTATAAATATAGGTGTACACATTGGAACCAATATCCTGAATGTCAAACAACAATACGTCAACGTTTTCTAGCATCTCTTCCGTAGGTTTCCATGTTGGACCATATAAACTATAAACTGGCAGCCCCGTCTTCTCATCAACATAGGAATCAACATACTCCCCAGCTTCTTGGTCACCACGTATTCCATGCTCTGGTCCGAACAATGCAGTTAAATTAATCTCTGAATGGTTATACAATAGGTCAATATCACTTACAAGATTACGATCAACTCCAGTCGGATTTGTTATTAATCCAACCTTTTTATCTTTGACCCAATTGATATGATCTTCTAAAAAAATTTCAATTCCAGGCGTCACTCTCGATTTCTTTTTTGTAACATTATTATTTTCCTCTGCGCTAGATATAGTTATCAAGGATGTCGTAACTAACATAAATGCAACAACTGTAATAAAACTTTTAATATTCTTCATCAGAAACACCCCTTTATTTTTAAAATTGAGTTTGTTCTATAAGCCTCCGATCTTTTCCACGACAAGCTCTATTTTTTCTTCTAATTGATGTTGTTTCCGATACATCATGATTAACTCTTCTATAAGATTTTTTTCTGCCATTACCGTCATCAAATGGTCCTGTGCATGTATCAATAAGACAGGCAAACGCTCTAGATTAAATTTGGCATCCTCATGGATAAATTTTGTTTGGAATTTATGAGCTTTCAGTAGTTCTAAGGTGGCTTGATTCATTTTTGATTCCGTTTGCTCAAATGCTCCATTTCTTGCATTCTGTAATGCCTCATGCATAAGTGATTTGGCATCACCCGCGTGTAAGATAATATACATAGAAAATTCTTCAATTTTCATTTTGCAGCCCCCCATAATTGATTAATGCAATGGCATGCTTCTGTAAACACTGTTTTAATCTGTTATCAACAAGTATCCCCAATTCTTTCATTCTAGTAAGATTGTAGCTACTTGTTTTCATTAGCCATGGATCCAAGAATGCAGGGTGACACATAACTTCAGTAACACCGAGCTTCATTTCAGAAATAATTTCCATCATATATTTCAATGAAACATGTTCCTCTCCGTAAAAATCATAATGAAAATAATCACTAGTAGTTACCTTACTCCCCGGTAGTTCCTTCTCAGTAAATGTCCGAACAGGTAATTTGTACTTTTGTCCAATTTCCATTACTGCTTCCCAAGCTTCAGGGATATGAAGATGCATGTGATGATGACTGTCAATATGCGTCACCTGGCCATTCCATTTATAAAGCAAATCAAGCTGTGCCTGAAGTTCCTTTTTAATATCTTGTCTTTTTGCAGATTGTATAAGTTCTTCTCCTTTTAAAAAGTCACCATTTTGATCGACCAAACTATTTACGTTAGCAGAAATAGGTTTACCAAAATCTAAAACAAAATGTAGGCCAATACCAAGATTCGGAAAATGCTTTGCCTCTGCTAAACTCTCTTTAGCAAATTCAGTATTTACCATTACGGTTGTACTTGTAAGAATACCATGTTGATATGCATAAAGAATTCCTGCGGTAACTCCTGGAGTAAGACCAAAATCGTCGGCATTTAATATCAAAGATTTCTTCATTATTTCTTGTTTCCTGCTTCTTCTTTTGTAGCAGCAGCTACGTCTAAAGTAGATTCTTCCTGTAACAGCTGTTTATCATATAATCGAAAGAACGGATAATAAATAAACAAAGCCACTATAATATTGACAAGCATTAATACTCCACCACGCCAATCACCTGTTGTAAGGATTCCAGAAATAGGAGGTGGTGTGGTCCATGGCACAATAATATAGGGCTTACCAACAAGTCCTATCGACATTGCAAAATACGTTAAGAGACCAACAACTAATGGAGCTAGAATAAAAGGAATCACAAGAATTGGGTTCATTACAATTGGCGCACCGAATACGACGGGTTCACTAATATTAAAAACACTTGACCAAATAGAACCTTTTCCTAAGCTTTTCAGATGTTTAGAGCGTGCACGCCATACAAACAATATCGTTAGAGAAAGCACCATACCACAACCACCAACAGCCCACCAAATTGCCATAAATGGCTGACCAATAATGTAGGGTAGTTCTTCGCCAGCTTGTTGTGCTGCCACGTTTTGTTCCGTTAGACTGTACCAGATTGGAGCCATAATACTAGCAACAACGGATATACCATGTATACCAAAAGCCCACAATAAATGAATGAGTAAAATAGCAATAATCGCTCCCCATATGCTACTACCCACCATTTCTAAAGGTTCCCTTAGTACAGCACCAACCACACCATGTAACGATAGATCAGACGTAGATTTCAATAGAAGATCGAGGCCCCAGACAATGGAAATTATCGCAGCCCCCGGTATAAGAGCAGAAAAAGCACGCCATACAGATGGCGGAACCCCCTCTGGCATTCGTATAATAATATTTCTTACTTCAAAGAAACGATAGACTTCCACTGTAAATAATGCGATAAGAATAGCAATAAACAATCCCTGACTTCCCATTAAGCTTAATGGAATATTACCGTCTTCTGTAAGTGGAGTGGCAACAAAGAAGGCAGCTAAACTAAGTACACCTGAAGACAGCTCATCCATTCCGTAACTTTTTGCAAGACTATATGCGATTGAAAATACTGCTACGAGCCCTAATAACCCGAATGTTGCATTTACTGGAATATTTAATGCAGGGGCATATGGTGACATAAACTCGGACCATGCAGGTACTGGTGGAGAAGAAATAATCAAAAAAAGACTACCAATAATCAATAGTGGCATAGTTGAAATGATTCCATCTCGTATTGCCTTTAAATGTCGCTGTTCCGCCAACTTTCCGGCAACGGGCATGAAATATTTTTCCATAAACGCATTGAACCCATTCATTGATTTTCCCCCTTTTTTTAGAAACTACTTCATTAATTCCATTGCTTGTTCCAATACTTTGTCTCCGTTGATTGTGCCATATGCTCTCATATCTATAATGCCTATTGGTACATTTGCTGCTTCAGCCTTACGAAAAAGTTCATTTTTTTTGTAGCGAATTTGCGGGCCAAGTAAAATAACATCTGCAGTTTTCAAATGATCTTCCAAATAATCCACAGAATGTGCTTCTATTTTCACCTCAATCTCCTTTTCAGTTGCAGCTTTTTTCATTTTTTCTACTAATAAACTCGTACTCATCCCTAAAGCACATAGTAAAGTAATTTTCATAGAGTCCATCCTTTCTTCAATCAATATAGTTGCTAACTAAACTGGGGTAAATAATGTTTATTCGCAGTTAACATCTCTTGTAAAATTTCTTTTGAACGATTTGCTGATGGAATTAATGGATGTAGTGTTAATGCTTGTAATGCAATTGTTTTGTTACCAGTAACTGCAGCTTCTACCGTAAGTTCTTCATATGCCTTAACAACTTGAAGAAGTCCCCGTATTTGCGGTGGAACAGCCCCTATTTGAATTGGTGTAATTTGATGTTTTTCTACGACACAATTTGTTTCAACGCTCACATCATCAGGTAAACAAGATATGGCTCCATTATTCCTCACATTTAAAGTGTGAATCTCCCTCGTATTCAAATGAATCGATTTGATTAGATTTATGGCTGCCTCTGAATAATAGGCACCACCTCTTTGCTCCAATGCTTTTGGTTTTTCTTTCAGGTTTTTGTTTTTATATAGATCAAATAATTCCTTTTCAATTCGTTGTACTTCGTCTGCACGAGTTTTATTTTGTTGATATTCTTCTAACTGCTTTTCAAGAATTTGGTCTGTTAGATAATAATATTTATGATAACCACACGGTAAGGACCCGAGTGATTGAAGGAAATCTAAATCCCAGCCAAAAGATGGAATATTTTTTGCCTCATAAACATCGGATTTTCCAGTTAAAATATCTTCTAATCTTGACTGCCCTTTTATATACAATTCTGTAATCCATATTAAATGGTTTATTCCGATAAAATTAATACTCACATCACGTATATCCACACCATAAGTTTTAGCGAATTTTTTATAATAATTAATCGGATTATTGCAAAGCCCAATTACTTTTACATTGCTGTGTTTTAATATGGCTTCCGTAACAATGCCAGCAGGATTTGTAAAATTTAATAACCATGCTTTAGGAGCAAGTTCTTCAATCTCTCTACATATATCTAGAATTTCTGGAATCGTTCTTAATGCCTTCATAAAACCGCCTGCACCAGTTGTTTCTTGCCCAATGACACCATGTTTAATAGAAATATATTCATCTTTTTTTCTCATCTCTAGTTGACCCACTCGTATTTGGGTAATAATGTAATCCGATTCTTTAATAGCTTCTCTTCGATCGAAAGTCGCTACGATCTTAATCGGGCTTTCCGCTTTGTCTACCATTCTCTTGGATAAGCTTTCTATAATAGATAATTTTTGTTGACCCTCTGGAATGTCGACTAGCCAAACCTCCGATATATTCAGTAACACCTGATTGTTAATAATTCCTTCTAATAACTCTGGTGTATAGGAAGAGCCCCCTCCAATCACCGTTAATTTAATTGGGCTCATTACCTTTCATCCCCTTCTTTTAATCAATTCTGTATACTTTATTTTAAATGGTAAACGCCTTCATTAGTAGAGGGATATTTTCCTTTGACAGTGGAAAAACTAAGTTTCATTTCAGGCAAAAAAAGTGAACCGTTTGTTCCCCTAGTTTTTAAACAGTGTCCATTAAAGTCCTAAACTGTTCAAAGGACGTACATTCCAAAAGTTGTAAAAGAAGTTTCATATTATCCAGTAACCTAACCAAGATTTGATACATTTCACATAAGTCCTGATTGCCTTTTTTAATATTTATTAAAATGACTATCTGAACTTGCTTATCTCCCCATAAGATAGGTTTATTTAAAGTTGCAATCGACCAAAATGTACTTTTTGTTTTTGGTTCGAGCGGATGTGGAATTGCGATCAAATTCCCAAAGCTTGTAGGGGCATACCGTTCCCTTTGTAAAACCGAATCAACATAATCTTCATCTATCTTATAATCTTCTAATAATTTATCACATAGATACCGAATTACTTCTTTTGGTGTCTCAAAATCCACATTTAAAAACGTATAACGCTCTAAAAGGTAATTATTAATAATGGATGCATCTTTTGATAATACACTTTCAATTTTGTTAATATCCTTCCTACTCAATATGGTATTTACATAAATTACCGGGACATCTAATGCTTCCTCAATTGGAATCGTTGAAACAATAAAGTCGACTTCTTTAAGTGATTGTTGATTTAAATTATAATATTCCGTTGTTCCAATAACTTCAAGATCGTCCCTAAATTTGTCTTTTAGTTTGTATAACAGTAACTGTGCACTTCCTAAGCCTGATCCACACACTATTAAACATTTCCTCACATTCCTCGTCTTGTTTTTAAGCCTCTCCTGAGCTGCTTCTATATGAAGAGCTAAATAACCAATTTCATTCTCATCAATAATCAACTCATATTTCTCATATAAAATATCCTTAGCTGCTAATGCAGCTTCAAATGATAGCGGATACTTTGTCTTTATATCTTCCAACAATGGATTTCGAAGGTTCATTTGATATTTATAACGATTAATTACTGGTTTTAAATGGAGGCTTAATGCTAAAAGCAAATCTTGGTCTTCAGAAAGATTAAAATTGTAGTTCTTATCAATCCGTTTCACTATTTCTTTTGATAATCCAAAGATCTCTTCGTCTATAACGGATAGAGCTTTTGCTTTTTCATCTGAACTTTCCATTCGTGTCCCGAGAAGATGGATAGCTAAGTACATGATTTCCTTCTCATTAAAACATACCCCAATTTCTTCAACTTGCTTTAAAATCTGTTTCGCAACTATAAATTCTTTCTTAGACCTTATTTCCTGCGATTCTTCAAGGAAGTTTTCCATCGCATGATTTTCTCTTATTCGTCTGCATGCTATAGCAACATGCATTATTAAATTGTGCAAACTAATATCCGAAATGATAATTTTGTGTTGTCTTATATTTTTTAAGATACTATTCTTAATAACTTTCAAATCTTCCTCTGGTAGAATTATATGCCAGGCAGGAGATTCCTCTATTAATTCTTGGTTTTGATTAAAGATATATTGAGAACTACAATATCTGATTTTGGTTTCGTCACCAATAACTTTTAATCCATAATATGGGCGATTAATCAGTTTTAAGTTATAAACTTCTAGTATTTTACGAACGTTTTTCAAGTCGCCTTGTAAAGTTGAACGACTTATAAATAGTTTTTGCTCAAGTTCCTCTATCTTAATATAATCGGAACTCAATAATAAACTTTCAACTAAATATTTCACACGATCTCCAGGATGAGAAGGAATTGCTTCACCTTCTTTTCTCATGTTTTCATCTAAAAATTTATTTAGTTTTTCTTCATTCTCAACCTTCAGCTTGTATCCTTTTCCTCGGAAACCGACTATCTGCATATCAATTTTCTGCAAAAAGTGATTTAATTCTTTAATATCATTTCGAACTGTTTTTGAACTCACTTGCAGATTAAGCGAAAGTTGCGAACTACTCATGGGCTCATCCGAGGAAATTAGCAATTGAAGAATACTCTGCAATCTATTGTCCAACGTAATTACCCCTTTTCTAATTATTTAATATAATCTGAATATAATTTATACTATAGCAGATAGAAAGGTTTTGGTACATGAATATAATCTTTAAAGAAATAGATGTTTTCAAATAAAAAAGCCCACAAACTCTATTAGAGATGTGAGCGAAATATTTAGTTAACTATTGCATCATTACATAACAACTCATCTGAAAATAAGTCCAATAACTCTCTCGCACTATACACTACCTTATCTGGTTTAACAGTACCCTCCGGCATATCTCGCTTTCGATGGTTCATCCACACAGCATGCCAGCCCGCTTGTTTTGCACCAACAATATCATTTGCAAACGAGTCCCCAATATAAACCGTTCTATTCTTGTCCAACCCAAGTTTATGCTCAAGAACTTCGAACGCTTCTTTGGATGGCTTCGCGTGACCAATGCCACTTGAAATAAACATATTTTCTTTAGAGATCCACCTATCTAACCTTAATTGTTTAATTTTCATCGATTGATGCCCTTCTGCTCCATTTGTTAAGACAGCAACTTGCTTATTATTCGCTATGAGAATATCCATCAGTTCCATAACTTCATCAAATAACGCTATCTGTCGCTGTTCAGCTACATAGGCTTCTTGAAAATCTATTGCTTGTTGCTCCGTCATTTCAATACCAATCTCCGTACATGCATCCTTAATCCGGCGGATATGCATTTCCTGAACGGTTAGTTTCCCAGCTACTTGATCGTCAAATAATGCATCGCTGTATTTGCGACTTATGATATAAAAATTATTTAATTCCTCATCTGTAAAAGATACATCAATCATTTTCTTACATGTATTTTTAAATGATGCTGCTTGATCGTACAATGTATCATCTACATCAAAAATAATCGTATCCATGCTATCGACCTCCATTACTATCATACTATATTATAAAAGACAGGAGAAGCGCTGGATATATTCCATTATTGATCAAATGTAACGCAATAGTTCGGTTAAACTAAAATAGGCTTCTTCACTATTTTATTCGGGCATCAACACAGACTCGGGACATATGCATAAAATGTGACTGAATGAATTCAAAGAAGGAGCATGATACATGATGCATCGAAATTGGAATTACCAAAATCTATATAACCAGCCTCAACACCACTGGCAAAATCAAGGATGGAATGACCAAATAAATTACAACCAATCCCCACAGTTTCAACGTCAAATCACTATTCAAGAAGCAATAGATATTGCACTTGCACAAGTACCTGGTCAAGCTGTAAAGGCAGAATTAGACACAAAACAAGGTGTAAGGGTTTATGAGGTGGATGTTATAACTGCCCAAGGAGTAAAATATGAAATAGCAATAAATATGAATACTGGAGAAATAGTTGAAATAGAGTTAGATTAAATGGTGATGGATGAGGAATGGAGTTATGCTCTTTTCCTCATTTTATATGTAATTGTGTATGAATTACTTCAATCAGTTTGGAAAAGATTTAAAAGTAGTGGACCTACATAATTGTGGAGTGATATTTCATTATATAGTTAAGGGGATAACAGAATTTAAACCTATGATAAAAAAACAAACCAAAATCCTTATCACTTGGTGAACCAAATACTGGCGGAGAAGGAGGGATTTGAACCCTCGCGTCGCTTACACGACCTACACCCTTAGCAGGGGCGCCTCTTCAGCCTCTTGAGTACTTCCCCAAATGGCTCCACAGGTAGGATTCGAACCTACGACCGATCGGTTAACAGCCGATTGCTCTACCACTGAGCTACTGTGGAATAGTTTATACGCGCCCTAGAGGATTCGAACCTCTGACCCACAGCTTAGAAGGCTGTTGCTCTATCCTACTGAGCTAAGGGCGCAAATGTAAAAGTATATAATAACATACAATTGTATGGAATTTAATCCAATGTAAGAATGTATAGGAATGGGCCTGAGTGGACTCGAACCACCGACCTCACGCTTATCAGGCGTGCGCTCTAACCAGCTGAGCTACAGGCCCAAAGAAAAGGGTAATTGGAGCGGGTGAAGGGAATCGAACCCTCATCATCAGCTTGGAAGGCTGAGGTTTTACCACTAAACTACACCCGCATTGTAATATATAATATGGTGGAGGGAGTAGGACTCGAACCTACGAACCCGATGGGAGCGGATTTACAGTCCGCCGCGTTTGGCCAACTTCGCTATCCCTCCACATTATAATGGTGGCTCGGGACGGAATCGAACCGCCGACACACGGATTTTCAGTCCGTTGCTCTACCGACTGAGCTACCGAGCCAATTATTTAATTAACTATTTATTTATGGAGGAGGTAGAGGGATTCGAACCCCCGCGCGGTTTGACCCGCCTGTCGGTTTTCAAGACCGATCCCTTCAGCCAGACTTGGGTATACCTCCACATTACGGTGAACTTATAATGGACCCTGCAGGATTCGAACCTGCGACCGATCGGTTATGAGCCGATAGCTCTAACCAACTGAGCTAAGGGTCCTAATATTTTCTTCATAATATAATGGGGCGACCGGTGGGGATTGAACCCACGTATGCCGGAGCCACAATCCGGTGCGTTAACCACTTCGCCACGACCGCCATTATGCAATTATTTAATTTTGAATGGTAGCGGCGGAGGGGATCGAACCCACGACCTCACGGGTATGAACCGTACGCTCTCGCCAGCTGAGCTACGCCGCCAATATTCAAATGGAGCCTAGCGGGATCGAACCGCTGACCTCCTGCGTGCAAGGCAGGCGCTCTCCCAGCTGAGCTAAGGCCCCATGTAGAAAGATAATCGGGAAAACAAGGTTCAAACTGCAATACCTTGGTCCTGAACCAAGAGCTCTACCAAGCTAAAGTTCCCGGAATAACGCGCCCGAGAGGAGTCGAACCCCTAACCTCTTGATCCGTAGTCAAACGCTCTATCCAATTGAGCTACGGGCGCCTATAGTGCTGAGTAAGAAAATTGAAACGGCAAGATAATGCTCTACCGCTGAATTACTTATACGCTTGACAAGTAATAAAATGCGGGTGAAGGGACTTGAACCCCCACGTCCGAAGACACTAGATCCTAAGTCTAGCGCGTCTGCCAATTCCGCCACACCCGCATATGAGATGAGCCATGAAGGATTCGAACCTTCGACCCTTTGATTAAAAGTCAAATGCTCTACCAACTGAGCTAATGGCTCCTACTGTAATAAATGGTGCCGGCCAGAGGACTTGAACCCCCAACCTACTGATTACAAGTCAGTTGCTCTACCAATTGAGCTAGGCCGGCATCTGGCGGTCCGGACGGGACTCGAACCCGCGACCTCCTGCGTGACAGGCAGGCATTCTAACCAACTGAACTACCGGACCAATAATAATAATATATGTTAAAACTAGCGGATACATTTATCCAGTATTTCTAGCTTTAGCTTATTTCAAGTTAATTTAATTTTATATTTTTGGTTGCGGGGGCAGGATTTGAACCTACGACCTTTGGGTTATGAGCCCAACGAGCTACCAGACTGCTCCACCCCGCGGTATGAAATAAAGTATTAAGATGAAATATGGTGGAGGATGCAGGG
>NZ_QWEH01000001.1 GCF_003515705.1 Oceanobacillus profundus | reverse complement strand
AAATGCGTGTTTACGAAATGACAACTCATCCAACCGCTTTAGAAATGATTGGCTACCTACTCGTTCGCGGAGGGACGCACGTCATTGCTTATGCAAAAGCAATCGAAGTAGCTACAGGCGTAGAAGTAGGTAAGATGCTGCCTGTTCCAAGTTTGGATAATAATAAATTTGATCACGCCAAAAAATTTATGGATCAAGGATTGTACAATGTATTGTATACATGGGGAGAAGAGGACTATCGGGATATCAACCAAATTTGGAAAGGGGCTAACCCTGAAACTGGCGAAACACTGAGAGTAATTGATGGAATGCCTAAGGGTGCGCCTGTGCCCGACTTCCCAGAACTTCCAGAGCAATTTGCCCCAGGGATTGATCGTGATGATTATCATCGGATTTTAAAACGTTTAAAAAGTAATATGTAATCTAAAAAAGAGCTAGGAGGAAATCCTCTTAGCTCTTTTCCGTTATGTTAAAAGGTAAAGTGGGAAACCTGTTCACCTTCAATGATTAATCCTTCTACTTCTTGGAAACCTACTTTTTCGAAGATTCGTTTTGCATGTTCATTCGTTGCCACAAAATTTAGTTGGTCTTCATGGAAGCGCAAGGATATCCAATCGTCTTTTGTAATGGGGTGTAAATGCAGGATATTTAAATTTCCTTTTATTGATTGGGTGTATATCCTTTAGCTCAATACATATAAAATCTAGAAAAAGGCAAAAACACCTGGTCATCAGGATTATTTTAAAAATACTTTTTACATCTTAATTAATAGATAATTATAAAGTTCTACTTAATTTAATCGCAATACATAAAAACCTCATTTAGATATACTTCGGGGAACCGTATCATAAATAGTGGTAAAGCAGTTAAAGCAGAAAGTCGAAATTGTTCTTGATAAATAGTGGCTAAGCAAATTATAGTGTTTGCAGAGTGGCAAGAAGAAAGTAGCTAGATTTGTATTACTTTATTTCAAGGCAGTACTAACCTTCACATCATTTTATCTTTCATGGACTTTGTTTCTTTTTTGATCAAAGATTTATTTATCCAATTGATAAATAAATCCAGCTAAAATAGTAATCGCTATTGCCTTAACCATCTTCCTGCCCCTCCTGTTCTAGTACCAGTTCTCCTAATTTGAACATCTACTTGTATATTCACTTCCAATCGATTTGAAAAGACTTCATTCCAATCGTTTTCAACCGTTTTCCAGTATTAAAAATTATTTTTTTAAAATTCCTCACCAAAGCCAAATACATCTGCACCCACTTCTTGAATTTCTTTGACGCTATCTTCTATTCCTTTCCCAATTTCCTTTTCAGCATTTTTTTCTAACTTGTTAATTTCATCTGAATTGGTTAGGTCAACCACACAGGATACTTCCCCTATATTGGCTTCATTCTAGTGAAGACTATTATCAACGAGCTGATATTGGCTCCATGTTACGACTGTTACGTTATTTGGGATTCTTCAATATTAACAGTACTAACACCCGTCCAAGTTTCTTCAGATGTTTTAATCATTCCCCATAAAGTATTGGGCTAATTATGTAAGAGCACAAGATTAAATTTGGCAATAATACTGGTTTAGAAAGTTCAGTAACACCTTACCAATGTATACGCATAAAGCCTAAAAACAATATTAAGAGAAAAGGAAGCCCTGTTATTGGACTTCCCCTAACCTAACCCACACCTGTTTATCTTATTACTGATTTTGATTTGGATTTTGTTGCATACTAGCTTGAGCTTGCTGTGCTGCTTGTTGTGCTTGGTGAACTTGTTGCTGTGCTTGCTGTAACTGTTGTTGTGCATTAGCCCCTGCTTGTTGCTGAGCTTGCTGTACTTGTTGTTGAGCTTGCTGTAACTGCTGTTGTGCTTGTTGTAATTGTTGTGGATTTGCACTTGCCTGTGCTTGTTGCACTGCTTGTTGTGCCTGCTGAGCAGCTTGAACAGCTTGCTGTACTTGTTGTTGGTTTTGTTGTTGTGCCATGTGAAATAAAACCTCCTAATATTTTTTAGTTCTTACGATGATTAGGTTGTGTAATTCAATTAAAATTACTCATAAAAATTAGAATGAATTTCCATTTATAAAACAGTAAAAATTGAGGTGTCTCAGATAGATGCAAGTTAAGATTATATGGAACGGGGAATGTTCTGCTTAATATTTATTAAAACTCTACTGACAAAGAATTACTTGGTCTATTAAGGAAATGATTTCAAAAAGGTAAAAAAGAGATTGGGCGTTCCCTCACCAGTTATTAGCTTGGCATCATTTTTACGATAGGTCAACAACGCAAATCGGTCTTATGTCAGACGGACTATTTCACGCCTTCAGCTGGTTTGCCACTGTAGGATCACTATTCATGGTTGCCGATCTCTCTCGCAGGAACGAATGGTGGCCAATGAGATGGACTGGTGGAGCCCTGATCGGATCGGGATTTTGAACATCGATGCGATCAAAAACTCTGAATCGTTAACTCGTTTATCAAATTCACGATCATCCATTTTTGCGATACGACCAAGCTCTGCTCCACCATATCCAACCAGATTCTCTTCTGTCTAAAAGACGCATTCCCAGAGCTTGAAGCATTCCAGCTCCCCCATCATTGGTAGCGCTACTACCACCAATGGCCAAAATAAATTTTCTGTAACCGTGATCAAGGGCGGCTTTTAACACTTCCCCTGTTCCATATGTTGTGGTAAGCATCGGATTTCGCAACGCTTCTGGGACAAAATTAATCCGGATGCACTTGCCATTTCGATGACACATGTCTCTTCATCCCCTAAAACCCCGTAAGCGGCTTTTACGGGTTCCAACAATGGGCCACTGACTGTAACGTCAACCTTCTTTCCGTTTGTCGCAGCGATCAAACTATCCATTGTTCCTTCCCCGCCATCAGCAACTGGAATGGCTACTGTTTCAAAAGTAGGACACAGGGACAGGTATCTTGTCCTGGTTTTTTTCAACCGAAAAAGAACGAGGTACCTTACTCGAATATTACCTTTTTCTGCTAGAATTCGTAAAGCGATTTGACAGGGAACCTTCTGAATAAATAAATTCAATTGGTTTTAAAATTATTAATATATAGATTAGTATGTCAATTATTGCATGTTAGATAAAGTACCAGGTTGATAGATATTTTGGTACCAGTGGGGTGGCGTTTTGCTGCACGAATAGAGCTAGAGATGCCCATCTTGCTATACGATCGTTACAGAACCCATCTTCATCATACTCGTCCGAGGAACCTGCCCCTCTGTCCTGTTCTCCCTATCCCTATACCCATCCCTAATCCATCAAAAAAAGGACCGGGAACCTGTCCCGTCCTGTTATTGTGCTCCTAGCCCACCATCAATTACGATTCTGATACTGTTGAATAACATCAGATGCCATATATATATCATATGGTAATTTCATCAGGTTCCCCTGCCTTTTTAAGTTGCAATGTTAGTACCCCACTTATCAATACTTCCTAATTACTAACTCCCACTTTTTCACTTTCCTCTGCATTGCCTTTATTCGTTTTATCCGTTAATGACAAAATAATCATAACGAAGATATTAACTACGATTCCATATAATATCGGGTTACTTGAAGATAAGCCCTCAATAGCAAGGCTACCTAAGACGACTAACGAGCTAATCAAAATGGAATAAAATGCAGACTTTGCTGTAGTTTTTTTCCAGAATAGCCCAAATATGATCGGAATAAAGATTGCACCAGCAAGTAATGCGTAAGCAACATCAATCGCTACAAGCAACTCTTGTATCCATAATGCAATGACAATAGGGATAATACTAATAACCATTGTCGTAATACGTGATAGAAGTAAAAATTGACATCCTTAATATTCTTGAAGAAATGGTCTTTTAAAATATCCTTCACAATTAAAGTTGAAGAAGCAAGTATTCCAGATGCGGTTGACATAATTGCTGCAGCAACTGCGGCAAAAACGATGCCAAGAAGTCCTGTAGGCAACGTCTCAAAGGCCATACTTGAAAACACATTTTGGGTATTCTGGATATTGGGCAGAACAACAAGTGCACACATCCCAATAATAACCATTGCCATGGAGTATATAAATACCGACAAGTATACCGCCAGTTCGGGCTGTTTTTAAATTTTTGGCTGTAAAAAATCGCTGCCAAATATCTTGTCCAACGTATTTTTTCTTCACCTTGCTTGTAAAACTACTGAATTAAATCTTAAAGGGTTTCGGTATGGTTAAGCTACTAATAGTTCCACAATTTCCGAAACCCCTTTTATCTTTGTTAATCTTTTGTTCTTCATGTTCCCAACGTTGTTGTTTAGATGACGGAAACACTTTATATCTAAGCTTTTGCCCCCATTGTTTAAGAATCGAATCAATTTGTAATAGATCTTTAACTAAGCTCCAGTTACTTTAAGTGCAATATTGGACAATACCTTCACTAAATTAAAATAAATATCCAACTAATAAGCATCAAAAACGTTAATAGATATATAACACTCATAACATAAAAAGCCCTGATATTTTTTCTTAGCGTAGAAATATCAGGGCTTTTCCTTCCAAAAACTTCTTAGGGTATAGTATACGCGTTTTGTCATCATGCCCCCAAGAATATTAATGAATGATTTATCGTGAATTAGGAACAATACCTTTGAATAAATGAATAAGGAGGGGACCAAAAATGGACATTCAAAAATTAGCCGATCATGAGTCCTTGGATCTACATGAAGTTATTAATTTTAAAACCCTGTGTTTAGTAAAATCAAAACTAATGCAAGGGCTGGTTTTTGATCAGGATTTGAGAGCATTAATGCAAAAGGATGTTGAACAATCCATGCAAGCGCTTGGAGAATTACAGGCAATCTATAACCGCGCACCTTTTGAAGCTCCTATTCCTCAAAGCCGCCCAACACCAATAATAAATTGAAAGGAAGTAAAATTCATTGAATAATGACTATTTAGACCCTATAAACTCATTACATGTACCTGAGTTAGCTGATACCACATTTGCCATGGATTTCCTCCTTCGTGCCAAAGAAGGTGTTCGAAATACCGCTGTTGCATTAACCGAATCTGCATCACCTGAAGTTAGAGAACTCTTACGAAACCAGTTAATACAAGGTATTGCCATGCACCAAGAAATTACAGAACTTATGATTGACAAAAAATGGTTCCATCCAAATGAACTAAGTGAACAGTATAAACTAGATCAACTCTCTGCCAACAACACATTGATGATTGGCAAAATGAATCTATTTCCTGTTGATACCAATAGAAAAGGTATGTTTGATCGGACACCTGATGAACACTAACACTGGAGGCTGTATAGCATGAAGGCAGTAACGTATCAAGGTATTAAAAATGTTGTAGTGAAAGAAGTTCCATATCCAAAGATTGAAAAACCAGATGACATGATTATTAAAGTAACAAGTACATCTATATGTGGGTCTGATTTACATTTAATTCATGGCATGATTCCTAACCTGCAAGAAAACTATGTTATTGGCCATGAACCAATGGGAATCGTCGAAGAAGTTGGCCCAGGTGTGACTTCGCTAAAAAAGGGAGACCGTGTCATTATTCCTTTTAATATTGCATGCGGTGAATGCTCTTACTGTAAAAACCATTTGGAAAGCCAATGTGATAATTCTAATGATAATGGTGATATGGGTGCTTATTTCGGATATTCTGGTACGACGGGTGGCTACCCAGGTGGGCAAGCTGAATATTTAAGAGTGCCGTTTGCCAACTTTACTCATTTCAAAATTCCAGAGACTTGTGAAGAACCAGATGAAAAGCTAACGGTTATTGCCGATGCGATGACTACTGGTTTTTGGAGTGTTGACAATGCGGGAGTAAAAGGTGGAGACACAGTAATTATTTTTGGTTGTGGTCCGGTTGGTCTTTTTGCTCAAAAATTCTGTTGGCTAAAAGGAGCAAAGCGTGTCATTGCCGTAGATTATGTAGATTACCGTTTAAAACACGCCAAACGTACCAACAAAGTTGAAATTGTAAATTTTGAAAAGTTTGAAAATGCGGGAACGCATTTGAAAGAAATGACGAATGGCGGCGCTGACGTTGTCATTGATGCAGTTGGTATGGACGGTAAAATGACTGATTTAGAATTCCTTGCTAGCGGAATGAAACTTCAAGGCGGAGCATTTAGTGCGTTTATCATGGCTTCACAGGCAGTACGTAAAGGCGGGACAATCCAAGTTACTGGCGTTTACGGTGGCAGATATAATGGATTCCCAATGGGAGATATTATGAACCGAAACGTCAATATCCGCTCTGGACAAGCACCTGTAATTCACTATATGCCATATATGTTTGAATTAGTTTCGACCGGAAAAATTGATCCAGGAGATGTCGTGAGTCATGTACTTCCACTTAGTGAAGCAAAGCATGGCTATGAGATTTTTGACACAAAAATGGATGATTGTATAAAAGTCGTGTTGAAACCTTGAGGAAGGAGGTATGAAAAATGAACTACGCCTTACATGAAGTTCTTGAGGTCCATGAGATGGCTGCATTTAAGACCAATTGTTTGACTAAGTCCAAAACGATGAAAGCATTAGTTACAGATAAGCAATTAAAAGATATTATGCAGCAAGACATTGATGTATCTACGAGACAATTACAAGAATACGCTTCTATCCTTTCCAACGCTCAGCAGTAAACTAGGAGATGAATGAACATGAAACCAATCATTGAAAAATTAACTGGCATGAATGCACTATCGGATCAAGTGGTTGCAATGGATTTATTGATTGCAGCTAAAAGTGGAGCTAGAAATTATGCCATGGCTGTTACGGAAGCAGGAACGCCGGAAATTAAAGAATTGCTCACTCGCCATTTAATGGAAGCTCTTGATATGCATGAACAAATTTCCGCATATATGGCAGAAAAAGGATGGTACCATGCTTGGGATACAAACGAACAAATCAATTTAGATTTAAATAATATCAATACAGCATTGAACTTAACCACTTTATAAAAATAAAATAGGAGCCGTTTAACATTACCTACCAAAACTGTTCCTAATAAACCATTTATATTTAAATGAGGGAAATATACAATTTCCCTCATTTTGCAATTGCCATTTTCTTCTACAATTCTGGGGTTTCAAAGTCATTTCTATATAAGGAGTTCGGATTGAAACGTTACTAAAACAAGAAGAACAGTTAGATACACCTAAGCATGTTAAACGTGAAATGACAATCAATCAAAAGCAGTCTAACATGAATGAAAACGAAGCTATGATAGTATTTATTTAAAAATTGTTAATTATTTGTAGACTATCTGTATTCTGCTGCTCCGCTCCTGTACTATTAACAACAGGTCTATATCACATAAAAAATCGGAGCAAACATATTTCACTCCGATTCTTCCTCTTCCAAACTAATATCTTCCAAGTCAAACCAAGAAAGCATTTCTCCTACAACTGCATTGATATTTTTTCACTAACCTTTTCGATCCCATATTTTTTCTTAGCTTTTTCAATCAGTTCGAGAACTTCAACATTAAAATTGATTATAGGTTCATCGTCCTCTATGTTGTTAAATATATCCAGGATCTCATCTAAAGCCTTATCAAACCGTTTGGTTTCAAGTCTGTTGCTTTCAATTTTATCACCCATTAATATTATGGACTAAAAGAATTAAAAAAGCCCTCAACCGTTTCTACATCTGGGGCTTAATTAGCGATAAAAAAGTGTCACTTGTTTATATCTATAAACCAAAATCAGAAGGGAACCAATGAAAAATTCACCCCATAGCCAAGCAATTAAAATTATAAATGAAATTCTTGAAGAACTGGTAATTTTAACGATCAAGCAGAAAATGCAGGAGAAAACGGAAATTCAAGCTTTTTATAATCTCTGTAATCTCTTTAAAAAGTAACTAAACCATATTTAAAATCCGATAATTGATGTTCTTCTTATACTTTTAAAACCTCACTTCATTCCCATTGCTTGCGGATACAAAAAACAACCCCTTTTAATTTAAATGGATTGAACATTTAAAAAACTTATCGCAGAGTTTACCTGTCACTTTAGGAGTTATTTATTAACTTCCTTTAAGCGATAACTAGTTAAGAAAGCCCAGCTTATCTTCTTATAAAGACAGCTGGGTTTAAAATTGAAGGTGCAAAATAACACTTAAAATATACGCAATTTACCGGAAAAAGTGACAGACAATCGGATTATAACACGGAAAAAATGTGACAAATATTAAAGACTGTTTAAACCATGGGGACAGGTCCATCGTCCCACCGCTCATGACTTGTCTCAATGCCCTTCATAAAAACTGGGATGATGGACTGTCCTGCAGATACTGGCGGGATAATTGACCCCACTCTAGCACACAACCAGGACAGTGAACCTGTTCATATGGCTCCACCAATCAAAAATGCCGAGTGCTTTATCCAGCCTTACTATACAAAATTTGGTTTTCATAAAATTAGAGATAAAGATTACTAACTCTAGCAGCTCCTATGATTCCAGTATCATTTCCTAACTTCGCAACTTTCACCTTACAGATCTGGCTTACCCATGCCAAAGCATACCTTTGAAGGGCTTTTCAATGGCTATTATAAAGGCATCGCCAGCTTTTGATAGTCCTCCACCAATCGTAATAACGGATGGATTAATGACTACAGATAAATTAGCGAGAACAACCCCCAGAGCATCAGCTGTCCGTTGAATGATTTGTTGACATAGATGATCTCCCGCAAAGTTAAAAATATCCTTTGTCGATATTTCTCCTTTTTTCTGGAAATAATGAGATAATTCACTAGAAGGGTTTTGTTGAATGAATTCATTCACTTGATGTATTATACCTGTTGCAGATGCAATGGTTTCCAAGCATCCTACTCTCCCACAATTACAAGTGAAACCATCTTTCTCCACTGTGATATGACCGATTTCTGCAGCAGTCCAGTTTGATCCGCTAAGTATCTCGCCGTTACACCTTTCGGAATATCAAAGCCGAATAAAAATGGTGGTGTAGAACCGATACTTACCACTTCAGGTGGAACTCCTAATTCTGTACATATACCTGCAAAATGCAGCGTCCTATCTACACTGGCAGTATATAACTCCTTACAATGCCCCAAATTTTCCGCTGCATATGTGTGGCCATCATGCGAAAAAACGCCTTTCAGATTTATATTGCTGCTATTTTGCACTGCGCTCACTAATTCTCTAAATGCTTCTTCTTCAATAACACCGGATCTATTTTCCCCTACTTCAATTTCAATTAATACTTGTGCTTTTTCCGCTGCACCTTCAAAAACTTTCTCTATTTCATTTACGTGATAAATGGAATCAATTCCAAAAGAAATAGCTATTGATTTCGACAGATCTCTGATTTTCTGGATTTTCTGTTCGCCTACAATCTCATTGGCAATAAAGATATTGTCTAGACCATGTGCAGCCATCACTTCTGCTTCTCCTACTTTTGCAACCGTAATACCAGAAGCACCATATTTTTCTTGCATTTTAGCTAGCTTAGGCATTTTATGTGTTTTGGTATGTGGGCGTAATTTTACATTTTGGTTATCCGCATAAACTTGCATGTCCTTCATATTTTTCATAAGAATAGCATAGTCAATCAAAAGTGCAGGTGTGTCTATTTCTTTATAATGCACCTATTTCCCCTCCCCGATCGCTGCCATCGCTTCTATCTCTACTAGACAGCCAAAATGTAAGGCATTGGTAGGTACAATAGCTCTCGCCGGTTTATGATCGCCGAAAAACTGCGCATATACCGCATTAATTTCGTCCCAGTATGCAACATCTGGCGTGTAAACTCTGCAGAAAATAACATCCTCTCGCTGTAAGCCACGGGCCTTTAAAACTAATTCTAAATTAGCTAATGCTTGTTCGGCTTCTGCTTTTATACCACCTGTAGGAATCCTACCTGTTTTAGGATCCTTCGATAATTGTCCGGATATATAGAGTACCCCATTATGTTCCATCGCTGGAACGTAATGGGCCCCCTGCTGCTTCGAATAATCTGTATGGATTGGCTTCACTTTAACATCCCCCCGCATCACCTTTTATTTACTTAGCCGCCTTAATACCTGCTCCACATAAAGGAATAACCATCGTTTGATTTTCCACATTGCTTCCTTCTTGCGCGATATATGCAAGATATCCTGCATAAGTTGCAGCCGATGTTGGTTCGACGAAGAACCCTTGATGTGCTAGCGCTTTTCTTGCACTCTCAATCGTATTTTCTGGTGCAGCTATAATTTCTCCACCAGTTTCTTTTATGACCTGCAAGATTTGGTAATGTCTTGCTGGATTAGCAATTGCAATCCCTTCTGCTTGTGTTCCTACTGTTTCAATGGGTTCTATGTGCTCTGAACCTGCTTGGAATGCCTTAAGTAAAGGTGCACACCCTTCCGCTTGAATGGCAACAAATTTAGGGATACTAGGAATTAATCCTTTATCATATAAATCTTTAAAGCCATAGTACGCCCCTAACAACAGCGTGCCATTTCCAACTGGTACGACAATCACATCCGGAACATTCCCATTCATCTCCTCCCAAATTTCATATGCATAGGTTTTGGTTCCTTGATAGAAAAAAGGGTTGTAAACATGACTTGCATAAAAACTTCCACTTTCTTCTACTTCCTTTACTGCAGCTTCTGCCGTATCTTCTCTCGTTCCAGGGATTAAATGTAATTGTGCTCCATGCGCTTTAATTTGGGTTAATTTATTTGGTGACGTACTAGCTGGAACGAATATGTCACACTTTATACCAGCCTTGGATGCATAAGCAGCAATTGCTGTTCCTGCATTCCCGCTACTATCTGCTACAATTCGCTTTACATGTAACGCTTTCGCCGCTGTAATAAGCATGGATGCACCACGATCCTTGAATGAAAGGGTAGGCATCATATAATCCATTTTAAAGAAAACGTTATTAGAATCATCAGTTGAAACCATTGATGTAAAGCCTTCTCCTAACGTAACCTGCTGAGATTTACTGAACGGAAGTGCTTCCTCATAACGCCACAGAGAAGGTGTTCGTTGTTTAATTTTTTCAAGTGGAAAATCGACATCAAACGGAGTTATATCTAAAAGCCCTCCACATGGACATTTGTGAATAAACGTTTGTGGATCATGAGTTTCACCACATTGGCTGCACTTGTATTTCACCTTCATGCATGATCACTCCTACAACTTGTTATTATGTAATTTTTTATATATAATGAGGTGAAAATATATTATATATATAACTTTATCTATAAAATTAATGCAAGTCAATAAAAAATTATACGTTTTACAACGAAGGAGATTGTGATTTTAGTGTCGATAGAATTTTTTAACCCCTATATTACTGCAGCAAAAATGATTGCTAAAACGTTTGGAAGAAATTGTGAGGTTGTTGTTCACGACTTAACAACTCCTCAAAACTCTGTGATATTCGCTGTAAACAATCATGTTACTGGCAGGAAAGTTGGTCAATCATTTGATCATTTGATTCGAGAAGTACTCTTGTCTGGACAATTTAATGAAGATTTTGTGGCGGGTTACGAGACATCTGACCACAACAAAGAATCTATAAAATCTTCTACATCTCTGATCCGAGATGGATCTGGAAAAGTCAAAGGAGCACTATGTATTAATTATCGTTTAAATTCTCTTTCCCATGTACAAGAGTTCGTTGAGGATATGATGACATTTGGAGAGGAAACTAAACCAACAGCTGAGGTTCAGAGAGACAATGTCGTCGAGATCGCTGATGAAATCATTGATTCCATTATTAAAGGTTATGATGTTGAACATCTTAAGAGGAAAGAAAAAATACAGATTGTAAAATTCATGGATGAAAAGGGGATATTTCTGATTAAAGGAGCTATTGATAAAGTAGCTGAGAAATTGAATACGTCGAGGGTTACGATTTATAGTTATTTGGATGAGATTAAGAAGGGTGAGTGAGTTTTTTGAACGCGATAATAGCTGCATCTTTCTCCAGTAAATGCTCTTAGCTTACCAAGGTTCTACAATCAAATTTCGATAATTAAATCCTATCTAAAAAAAGGATAGAGACCGACTAGCATCTCTATCCTTCATTGAACATGGATAAGCAAGTTTCTCTTTCCGCTTGGTTATCCATTAAAAATGATCAGTTCATCAAATCTGGCAATATAGTAACGATCTGGGGAAAAACAACTAGAATCGCTACACATACAATCATTGCGATAATCATCGGAACGACGCCTCTGAAGATCGTCTGCAGCGGAATATTTCTTGCTACGCCTTTAATAACATATACACTTATTCCAAGCGGTGGTGTTAATGCACCGATGTTAATAACCATAATCATAATTACACCAAACCAAATCCCATTAAATCCTAATTCCGTAATAATCGGATAAAGGATAGGCAATGTGATCACGATTAAAGCTAAACTTTCAATAAAACACCCAAGTAAAAGCAATACAACAAGAATACCGATAAGGATAATATATGGGTTCAAATCAAGATTTCCAACATATGTGGTAAGCATGACAGGAATTCTGCTGATTGCCAAAAATTGGCCAAATAAATTAGCACCAATCAAAATAAAGAAAATAAACGCAGTTAATCGAACAGATTCATTTAGTGATCCTTTCAAACTTTCCCACGTAAGTTTTCTGGAAATTAAAGCAAACAAAAGCGCGCCAAACGCCCCCACTCCAGCTGCTTCAGTCGGAGTAAAAACACCTAAATAAATACCGCCAATACTAACTAAAAACAGCCCCATAAATGGCCAAATATTTTTAAGCGTATGTAACCTTTCAGCATTACTTGCTTTCCCCTCTCTCGGCGGTGCAATGGAAGGATCTTTACGAACAAGAACATAAATTGTAATGATAAAAATAACAATCTGTAAAATACCTGGAATGATACCCGAAATTAATAACGCACCAATTGGTTCTCTTGTCAGGATTCCGTATAAAATCAAAATAACACTCGGGGGAATTAAAATGCCAAGTGTTCCGCCTGCAGCAACACTTGAAGTCGATAACCCTGGTTTATATTTGTATTTTTTCATTTCCGGCAAGGCAATTTTTGCTACTGTTGCAGTCGTTGCATTTAGGGAGCCTGAAATAGATGAGAAAATAGCTGCTGTGCCAATTGTCGCCATCGCAAGACCACCATGTAAGTGCCCAATCCAACTATCCACCATTCTATATAAGTCTTTCCCAATTCCTGTATATGATAAAATCATACCCATCAAAATAAATAATGGAATAACACTTAGTGAATAGTTGCTGGACGTATCAAATGGGGTTCTTCCCAATTGCGCAAAAGCAACATCCCAGCCTCTAATTAAAGTTGTTCCTAGCAAACTGACTATAATTAGGGAAATAGCCACTGGGATTTTCAAAAAAAATAAGATTAGAATCGCAATAATCCCTAAGAAACCAATAATTTCTGGACTCATTTTCCACCCACCTTTGCAACGTATTTGATAGCTAATAATAATGCAGTTAAGGCAAATACAATTGATCCAATTCCTGACACTGCAGCGAATAAGTAGATTGGAAGGCCTAAGTCTCCTGTGACTGTACCAGAAGTAAGCAAGCGCTCAGCATACCAGAACAGACTTAAAGCCATTAGCACCATCACTGCCATAATAATTAAATTAATAAACCCCTCTACTATCCATTGAGCTTTTTCAGGGAATCGTTCCACCAAGAAGTCAATTGAAATATGTTCTTCTTTTAAATGGGTATAACCAATGCTCAAGAAAATAACCATGGATAGTCCAAGTTCTGTAAGTTCTACGGCTCCCGTTATTGGCTGACTGAACAGCCAGCGGCCAAGCACATCTGCGGTGACTAAGAATACCATAATAATTAAAACAGCTTGGGCAATATAAAGTAGTCCAGCATTTAATTTCGTTATAATCCTCTCCACCTTACTACTCCTCCCTCTCACTCAGTTCCTCTTTCAATTCCATTGCCCGGTCATAGATTTCCTGAGCAGGATAGCCTTCTTCCGTTCTTTCTTTAATCCACTCATCAACCATTGGCTCCAATGCCTCTTGCCATGGGATTAATGCATCACCTTCTAGTTCAATCACTTCAGCACCACTTTCAATTGCCGTCTCAAGGCCAATTTTTCCGTCCACATCATAGACACTTCCAGCTTTTTTTGCTAACTCTTTACCTATTAAATTATCTAGTATTTGCTGATCCCCTTCGCTGAAATTATCATACGTTTTCTGACTCATCACACTAAAAAATGGTGTCGCAGAGAAGTCGCCGATAGTAATGTAATTTGTTACTTCATGAAAGCTATAATTGTAAAGGGTTTCAAAAGGTACGACGGCTGCATCAATTACGCCTCTTTCCAACGATTCATAAACATCTCCCATTGGCATGGAAATTGGTGTAGCCCCTAATGCTTCTATAATTTTGTTTGCCATCGGGGATGGAGAACGCACACGCAGACCTTTCATATCGTCTGGTGTTTCAATTTTAAAATCTTTACTTATAATCTGAGCTGGTTCGGCAGAGAAAAGAAATAATGGGTACGTGTCTGCATGTTCTTCCTGCATTTCCGGAAACTCTTCATATAATGTCATTAGTATTTCCGATGCATGTTCGGCGGACTCCGCTAGAAAAGGCAGTTCCATAATTGTCACGAGCGGAAATCTTCCTGGTGAGTAACCATAAACACTTAATGCAATATCCGCTTCTCTTGTTACAGCCATATCATATTGCGACCCGGCATCACCTAATGTATTCGATGGATAAAATTCCATCGTAATTCTTCCGTCTGTCTGTTCATGCAGATCAGAAGCAAGACCATTAAAAATTTTTGTTTGAATAGGGTGATTCCCTGGCTGGAAGTGAGAAACAATTAAATTATGATTTTCCTCTACTGAATTTTCCGGTTTGAAAGCCAGTGTGCTATCACAGGAAGCTAGTGCCAATACAAAAAATAACAACACAATCAGCAGAACTATATTCCTAATAAAACTGAATTGCATAAGTATTCTCCTCTCTTTCATGCACTAATAACTTTAATTTCTTCGTCTAAGCTTAAAATTTAGTCAGACAAAAACTGCCTCGAAGGAAATCGCTTACATTTTTAAATATTTAGTTATAATATATTGAATTATATATAATATTATATATAAAAACAATATAAATTTAATATTTTTATATAAATGGTAGGAAGTTTTAAACAGATTAGATTAGAGCATGATATAAAAATATTTTCAATGAGATTAAGGATACTTTGACACCAAACGCAATACTATCGCAACCATTCCATCCCACTATGACACCTAATCCAATACTATCGCACCCATTCCATCTTACTATGACACCTAATCCAATATTATCGCAACATGCCATCCCACTATGACGCCTAATCGCACCTTTCCATCTACTACTACTACTAGATAAACAATAAACACTTCCTTCTCACATGAGAAGGAAGTATAAAATTTGGATTTTAAATAAACAGTTTTTGTATTTCCTTATCTGGATTAACCCACGTATCATTTGTCCAACCGTTAAGGTCGTAATCATTCATTGCTCTTTCAACGAATGATTTGTATATATCTGTTTGGCCTGCTGTATTAGCCATCTTCAGTGCATCCAATCGTATTCCTTCGTTGTTGCCGGCATAGTTTATTTCATACAATTCATTACGTCCGCCAAATTCAGTTCCTGTTGCATCCCAAACCATTTTCAAAAGCTTTACTCTTTCTTCTGCGCTTACACCCGTTCCTTTATAGTATTGGTCAATGTACGGGCGCAGTTCAGGGTTAAGGAAATCCTGAGTGCTCGAAGGGAGAGATATCAAACCACCTGCTACTACTTCGTTAAATGTATTTTTGATGATTGGCCATACGGTCGGTGCAAATGTACGATATGCAGTTGCATAGGTTGAATTCGGGAGTTTATAACCTTCTGGACCATCTTCTGGATCAAGTGCCATTGCTGTAGAAATAGCCCAAAACATATTGCGATAGGAGATGACCTCACCGATTCTTGCCTGTACACCGCGGAAGTTATTCGTTCCAGCGACTTCAGTTGCTTTAAGCAGCATGCCAACCATAAAGTCAAGCTTCACCGCAAAGCGCGTACAGCCTTGGAATGTGTAACGATTCAGCCAGCCTGTTTGTGGTCTAAACCCATTTGCTATTTCCACATTATTGTAAGTTAAAACGTCTTCCCATGGTATCAGAACATTATCTAAAATAATAATGGCATCGTTTTCGTCAAAACGGCTTGATAATGGATAATCATATGGGCTGCCTTGCTTTGCAGCCATTTCTTCGTAAGATTGACGACTGATTACTTTTACACCAGGCGCATTCATTGGCACAAAAAAGATTAATGCATGGCTTTGGTCACCTTCACCTAAATCTTGTGGGGAGTAGTTCGCAACAAAATTATAATGGGTAAGAGCTGCAGAAGTTCCAACCATCTTGGCACCGCTTACAATAATACCATTATCTCTTTCTCCAACAGCCCGTACGAATACATCTTTATTTTCATGAAGTGGCTTATGTCTGTCCAATTGTGGATTTACAATCGTATGGTTACAGAAAGGAACTTCTTCCTGTCCTTTTTTATACCATCTCCTTGCATTATCTTCAAATCCTTTATAGAAATCTGCATATGGACCAAGCGATCCTAAAAATGCTGCTTTATAATCCGGAGTACGTCCCATAAATCCATAGCTATATCTCGTCCACTCGGCCATTGCATCACGCGCTTCAAGCAATTCTTTAGCACTTGTAGATGCTTTGAAAAACTTATGTGTACGAAAATCACCAACATCTGATTTCGTTGTGATCGTATCTTTTTTTTCTGGATCATGCATGGCATCATACAGCTGGGCTATCGATCTTGCGGCATTGCGATATGCTGGATGGGTTGTTACATCATCAATTTTCTCACCGTTCAAATATACGTGACGACCATCGCGCAGACTTTCTAAATACTCCTTGCCATTCATCATTGTTGTATAACCTCCAAAATAATAGATATTATAATATGGTATAATTTTTCCTTAAGGTAAGATTATCAAGGAGGCAACTATCGTTCTACAACAATTAGTGTTTATCCTCTATGGATAAAACGAACAATTTCTGTTCAATTCCATTTTACTTTAAAATGATTTCTTCCTCTGCATCAAGAACTTGTAACGTGAGTAAAAGTTCATACGTTACAGCAGGCTGGCGAAGATCTTTTCCTAACATTTCTTCTAACCTTCTTATTCGATATCTTAACCCGCTCATCGAAAGACACAGCTCATCCATAGACTTTTCCAGGTTTCCTCCGTTTGCGAGAAATACGTATAGCGTTTTAATTAATTCGGCGCTTTCATCTTTCTTCGCATAAATTGGTCCAAGAAGATGTTTTGCCTTTTGTATCACTGCCTGTTTATCTTTGGAATGTATGAGCAGACCTGCGACACTGATGTCTTTAAAAAACATGATTTCCTCTGATGCATCGGTCATTTTCAGCGCTGTCATCGCTTCTTTGTAATACTCACTCGCTTGTTGAATACTTTCAGACAATGTGCTTGCCCCCATTCGAAAAACACTGGGCGGAAATTCCTTTTTTAAATAATCAAGCAGTGACTGGCAAACTTCCTTCATTGTCTTCTGGTTATGATCTTTTTGAATAAGAAGAACGAGTATGCCTGAACGCTGTCCAATTAACACATTAAACCGGTTTTTAAAGAAATGCTGTACACTTTCAATCACTTGATCATGTATAAACAATCCGTTTTCTGAACCAGCATTTCCATTATCATATTTCAATGCAGCAATACAATATGGAGCATTTAAATCTGTTTGTATATATTTTCCTCTTGTTAGAATTTCTTTTTCTGTGAGATGACCTCCGTCGATAATCTGATCGAGAAAGTGCCCTTTTATCCGTTCTACTGCTTCAAATGTTGTTTTCTCGTTTAAAATGTAAAGCGAACAGACAGAAGCAACTCTTTCTAAAATCATGAGGTCGACTTTAGTAACCGGTTGATTTACTTCGTATATAAACGAACAGAAACCAAAACACTTTCGCTGCAGCATAATTGGCGTTGTAAGATATTGGTTTACTCCATCAGAAATTTCCCTTGTCTGATAATCCTTTTCCTTTTGTTGGATATGTACTGCTGACTTAAAATCCAAATAACCATTCGTGAAAAAGTCAGAGGGAAATCCCGAACCTGCTAATGGTGAAATGTCTGCATTTTCTATTAATATTGGTATACCGATCTCTTCATAGATCGCATCTGCAATCGTTTGTAGATCATTCCCGTTTGTAAATTCTTGTGTAAGACGCTCATGAATGGTAAACGTCTTTTCAAAATTATTCCGTTCCTCAAGCAATTTTTCATAGGTGATCTCAAGTTCCCGAACAATTGGTTCATCATGATAGTACTTTAATTCTTTTTCAATTGAACCGTTCCACTCAGGTATTGTTTTTCCAACATAATAGCAATTATCGGCGCCTATCGCTTTGCATGCCACTTCTTTAAATACAACCGTTTTTTTGCATATTTCGGAGTAGTAGCCACTTGCATAACCAACTAGGGTATAGCATACAGCAGCATCTGAATTGCCAAACTGCTCGATAAATTCCTCTGCTTCATAAGATCCAGACCAGAATCCCTCTACGTGAACACCTTCTATCTGCCCATCTTCATCATAATCCAGTTGTAAATCGACTCGTTTTACTTTTGTAAAACCTCTCATCATGTGTAATTCAGGTCCCTTTTTCAAGAGCTCTTCAATAGAAGATTGATTCTTTTTAAGCACATTTTTCGCATCATTTTTTCCAAGGTTCCATCCATAACGGATTAAAAACCCCTTCATCCTCTCTTCAGATATATTGTCCATCAGATCTTTGCGAAGAATCCCAAAGACAGCCGACGAGGTTAAAATTACCCGCTCATCATCTAAGTAGATTCTTCCCTCGTTATCTGTTTTATTTCGATCTATTTTCTGATCTACACTCATTTTCGTCACCTGCCTGATAACCAATATTCGCTAAGACGTATAGAAACAAAAGGGAGCTGCATTAGCCCCCTTATTAAAATGCAAGTGAAATATATTTCGTTTCAAGAAACTCTTCGATGCCATAGTAACCACCCTCACGACCAAGCCCGCTTTCTTTAAATCCGCCAAATGGGGCTTGTGGTGTGGACGGTGCTCCGTCATTCAATCCGACAATTCCATATTCGAGTGCTTCACTTATTCGGATAGCACGTCCAATATTCTCTGTAAATACATATGCAGCTAATCCAAATGGTGAATTATTTGCTCGCTCGATTACTTCTGCTTCATCTCTGAATGTTGTAACGGGAAGCAGCGGCCCAAATGTTTCTTCATACATACAAAGCATGTCATCTGTTGCATCCATAACAATTGCAGGTTCCACATATAATCCTTCTAAATTCTTTCCACCTAAGGTGACGTTCCCGCCTTTGCTTACTGCGTCTTTAACTTGTTCATTTACCTTATCTACTGCGCTTTGATCAATCAATGGGCCAATATCTGTCCCCTCTTCCAGACCATTTCCAATTTTAAGCTTGGACACAGCCTCTGTCAGCTTTGCTTGAAAGTTATCTTTAATCGATTCATGCACATATACTCGGTTTGTACATACACAAGTTTGACCAGCATTACGGAACTTAGATGCGACTACGCCTGTCACTGCTTTATCTAAATCTGCGTCTTCCATCACAACAAATGGGGCATGGCCACCAAGCTCAAGGGAGATCTTTTTCATTGTATCGGCAGCGTCTTTCATCAATATTTTGCCTACCTCCGTTGAGCCAGTGAACGTTAATTTTCTAACTCTGCTATCTTCATTCCACACTTTCCCGATTTGACCTGAGCTGCCAGTTACTATATTAATAACACCTTTTGGAATACCAGCTTTTTCAGCTAACTCAACCAATTTAAATGCCGTTAAAGGGGTTTGAGTAGCAGGCTTAATAACTACGGTACACCCTGCTGCAAGTGCTGGTCCAACTTTACGGGTGATCATTGCGGCAGGGAAGTTCCATGGAGTAATCGCTGCGACAACGCCAACCGGCTGTTTCTGCACGAAAATACGTTTATTCGGATGGGATGCCGGAATAATATCGCCATATACCCGCTTTCCTTCCTCGGCATACCATGATATAAATCCATTTGCATAGTCTACTTCACCAATTGCTTCTTTTAGTGGTTTGCCTTGTTCCTCTGTCATGATTTTCCCTATCGTTTCTCTTTCTTTTTTTATCAGTTCATGCCATTTCACAAGGTAGCTGCTTCTGTCCTCTGCAGTTCTTGCAGCCCATTCTTTTAGTGCACCATACGCGGCATCCACCGCCTGCTTAGCCTCTTCTTTTCCGCCTTTAGGTACTGTTCCAATTGGTTCATTTGTTGCCGGATTAATTACATCAATCTGTTCTAAATCCTTTCCAAACCATTTCCCACCAACAAACATTTCATATTGCTGCATATTCTGATACCTCTCTCATTAGGATGATTAGTAGTGCGACTTACCTTATATTACTTTTTATACCGAGCATGAATGTTATTCTGCTTATAAGTAGGATTTGTAAATTCATGTAATTCCAATGATAATGCTAAATAACGTTTATCATACAAATCCGCAAAGTGTTCTTTTATTGTAGCAAATAGATCATCACAAAGTACCTTTTTATCTTCTTCTGTCCGGCCGCCGCCAAGCTTTAGGGTGGCATGTACAAATGCATCGTCTTCTGTTCCATCCGCTATGCGATAGTCATTTAATTCGATTGCCCTTGTACGGAGACCGCCGATTGGAATGATGGCAGAATGGGAGAGCAGGGAATCATTAACCTTCTTTAAAAGCCCCGGTATATCTGTTTCTTCTTTTAGATTGGCGGTGTATTCAATAATCAGATGTGGCATCGTTAGTCCCCCTTACCTTAATGAAGTTATCTTCAATTAGTTCGTTTGAAAGGTTTCTTCCCCAACGATTGTATTGACAAGTCTGCCTATTCCTTCTACTTCTGTTATCACTTCATCGCCAACCTTCGTATCCACAGATCCTTTTGGCGTTCCAGTCAGAATAATATCTCCTGGATTTAATGTCATAAACCCGCTTAAGTATTCAATCAAATGAGGAACAGAGAAGATCATATCTGCGGTACTGCCCTGCTGCGTAATTTCGCCATTTACATAAGTAGTTAACTGCAAATTCATTGGGTCATCAATATCTTCTTTATCGACCAACCACGGTCCGATCGGTGTACATGTATCACGGTTTTTCACACGAAGGTTAGGTCGATAATAGTTTTCTAAATAATCTCGAAGCGCATAGTCATTCGCTACCGTATATCCACGAACATAATCATATGCCTCTTCTTTTTTGACATTTTTAGCCGTTTTGCCGATGACTACCGCTAATTCACACTCATAGTGCATAAATGTTACATCTCCCGGACGAACCGTTTCACCACGGTGGCCGATGAACGTGTTTGGTCCTTTTAAAAATACTAATGGCTCTTTTGGTGCTTCTTTAAACGAAAGTTCAGCAGCATGATCAGCAAAGTTTAAACCAAGCGTAAATACGGTTTTAGGTTCTACTGGTGGGAGCCACGTAACTTCTGATTCCTCGACAATCCGACCATCTTCTAATTGAATACCTTCTTCTGTATCCATTGCATTCTGAATTAAACCATTATACGCTACACGTGCGTGTCTCATACAATACCGCCTCCTACAACTACTTTCTCTTTTACAACCTTATTTGTTAATGTTCCTATACCGTCAATTTCAATTTTAACGCTGTCGTTTTCTTTTGCTAGCGGGGCATTTTCAGGCACACCTACTAATAATATATCTCCTTCATAAAGTGTCATGAAGTCTGTTACCTCTTCCAATAATCGTTCAACTGAACGGATTAAATTTGACGTTGTATTTTCCTGTTTCAATTCACCATTGATCAAAACGCGGATTCCGAGTTCATTCGGATTTCCGATAGCGTCACGGTCAAGTACCCATGGTCCTATTGGGCAGAATCCATCTCTTGCTTTTTCTTTATAGGCAGGACGATAAAAACTTTCATGTGGAATGCTTACATCATTTACGATTGTATAACCAGCTACATAATCCAAAGCATTTTCTTTCTTAATTTTTTTAGCTGGCTTACCAATTACGACACCTAAAGCAGCTCCAATCGAAACTTCATCAAACCCTTCTGGTAAAGGAATTGCCGCATCATATCCGATATGTGTATTGATAGGTTTAATGTATAGTATAGGAGCTTTCGGTGGGGCTTTATATGGATCGTCGTTCATCGAAGACTCTAACTTGGCATACTCACCTTTATAATTTAATAGAGTTCCATAAACTGTTCCGGACACAGGTACATCTAGTGATAATTCATTTAGCGGACACTGTTTTCCATCGAATTCTATTCGATTCTGATCCGCTTGATAGATTCCTTCTTTTATCTGCTGAATCCCTTGATGTTTAAATTTCACCTTACTCATAATAACAGCACTCCTTTAACAATATTGGGTCCATAACGATGTTGCCTATGAAGAAAAAGAGACCAGTAGCTTACTGGTCTTGATTCAATTTCTTCCTATAAAGCTATCTATTTAAACCGAAGCTGTTTTTTCTAATTTTCCATATTCAACAAGTGTTTCGCGAATTTCTTCTTGCAGTGCCTCTGAAGGCAAGCCCATTGGTTTACGCAAAACTGGTTCAATCATGCCCATCATGCCAAGTGCTGCTTTAACTGGTGCAGGGTTTGTATCTTTAAACAGCACATCATTCAGGTTCATTAATTCAAAGTGAAGATCCTGTGCCCGTTTGATATTTCCTTCTTCCCAGGCATTATGCATTTCTGCTATCTTCTTAGGCTCCACGTTTGCTGTGGCACTGATGGACCCTGCCCCACCAATTGCCAGCATTGGGTAGCATAACAGTTCAATTCCTGAATACAATAGGAAGTCTCTGCCACAATTAAGCAATACTCGATTCACATGTTCAAAATCTTTATTCGATTCTTTCGCTCCCACAATATTAGGACAATCTTTTACCAAACGTGCCATCGTTCCTACTTCCATGTTTTGTGCAGTACGTCCTGGTATATTGTAAATAATAATCGGAATCTCTACAGAATCAGCTACTGTTTTGAAATGATCGTACAATGCTTCCTGGTTTGGTTTGTTATAATAAGGAACAATTACCATTGCAGCATCTGCACCCATTTCTTCAGCTTTCTTTGTTAAGTACATTGTTTCATCATGGTTAGTGGACCCAGTTCCTGGGGCAAATGGAATTCGTCCATTTATTGTTTTGATTGCATTTTCCATTACTTGAACCCGTTCTTCAGTAGTAAGAGAGCTCGGTTCTCCAGAAGTACCGGTTACAGATATGGCATGTGTTCCATTTTCAATCTGGAATTCGATTAATTCAGACTGTTTTTCGAAATCGATATCTCCATTTGCTTTAAATGGCGTAATTACTGGTGCAATGGATCCTCTTAATCTCTTTTTAATAGCCTCGTATCGATTGCTCATTTTATAAAAACCTCCTGTTAGTTTGCTAAATATATAGTTAATTTATATTACTGTTGTGGGCTTTCTTTTTTCTAATGTTGGCTGTTTTGTTTCAACTCTTTCACCTGTATAAACGTTGAGGAATGTTGATGCCTCTTCAAACCAGCTATCTGGCGCTTCATGTCCCCAGAAAGTTTGACGCTGCGGATCATCTAAGTCCCATTCGACTGGATCAAAGTCAGAATCACCAGTGTAATAATCGCCATTATACAATTCGATACGGTGTCCGTCTGGATCTCTTAAATACAAGAAGAATGCGTTAGACAATCCATGACGTCCCGGTCCTCGTTCAATGGATGCAGAAAATCCTTTGGCAGCTAAGTAATCACAGCCATCAATCAAACTCATCGGGTCTTTTAACCAGAAACCAATATGATGAAGGCGTGGTCCTACACTATTCATAAACGCAGTGTCATGTACACCTGGTTTACGGTGTAACCATGCTGCCCAAATATTATCTTCACCTTTTGATGTCGTATATTCAGAGCAAGCAAAGCCAAGTTCTTTTATATAATAGTCATAAGCTTTTTGTACATCAGGAACTGCACAGTTGAAGTGATCGATTCGCTGTACTTTTGCACCTACGTGAATGTCAAAACGCTGCAGCATACGCTCCACTTTATCCATTTCAAAATAAAATTCTACAGGAATTCCTGAAATATCCTGAATCCGAATGGTACGACCAATTCCTTTTTGTGAACCTTTTTCCATCCATTTTACTTCTGTACCTTGGCTTTGAAAGAATAATTCCAGCTTTTCCAGATCATCTTCCGCATTAACGCGATAGCTAACTACCTCAACAGCCGCTTCGGCTTTCTTTTTTAGCCAAAGGCAATGGTGATTATGGTCTTCAATTGCTCGATAGAAAATATTCTCATCATCTGATTCTGTTTCAATTAAGCCAAGTGCATCATAAAACTCTCTCGATTTATCCAGGTCTGTAACATGAAGCACCGCACGCCCTGTACGTTTAATATCAAAGTTCATATTTAGATTCCCCTCTCTCTGTTTTGATCTTATTTTCCAAATTGCGGTATATGATGATCACCAATAGCTACATGGATAATTTTTTGTTCCGTATAGAATTCAAATGCATAGTGTCCGCCTTCACGTCCGATTCCACTGTCTTTTGAACCACCGAATGGCGTTCTTAGATCACGCACATTTTGGGAGTTTACCCATAACATGCCTGACTCAATGGCATGTGCTACACGGTGACCGCGTTTGATATCGTTTGTCCATACATACCCAGCAAGTCCATATCTTACATCATTTGCTTTTTCAATTACTTCTGCTTCTTCTTTGAATGTCATTACTGCAATTACAGGTCCAAAGATCTCTTCTTGAACGACACGCATTTCATTGGAAGCATTCAACAAAATAGTTGGCGCTACGTAATTGCCTCGGCTTAATTCTGTAGGAATCTCACCACTAATTATTTCACAACCCTCTTCCTCAGCAATCTTAAGATAGTTTTTTACGTTGTTGTAATGCTCTGTTTTAATAAGTGGTCCAACTTGTGTATCGTCTTCCAACGGGTCACCAACTTTGATATTCCAGACTCGTGTTTTTAATTTTTCGATAAATTCATCTGCAATACTTTCGTGTAGATACAGTCTTGAGTTTGCCGTACAACGCTCCCCATTAAATGAGAATATCCCCCAAGTGGCTGCATCAAGTGCTCTATCAAGGTCAGCATCTTCAAATACGATAATTGGTGATTTGCCACCAAGCTCCATGGAGAAACGCTTCAACGCATCTGCGCCATTTTTCATAATCGTAGAACCTGTAGTTGTTTCCCCAGTGAAGGAAATAAGCTGTACATCAGGGTGTTTAACTAATGCATCTCCAGCCGTTTCACCAAAGCCATGTACAATATTGAAAACACCGTCAGGGAGTCCAGCTTGATCGATAATTTCTGCCATCCGGTTAGCTGTCAATGGAGACCATTCAGCAGGTTTCAAAATGACTGTATTACCTGTTGCTAATGCAGGTGCGATTTTCCAAGTTTCTAGCATAAATGGAGCATTCCACGGCGTGATCAATCCAGCAACACCAACTGCAGAATGTACTGTGTAGTTAATGAACTCATCGTCTACTTGGTACACTTCACCATACATTTGAGATTTCACTGTATCTGCATAAAAACGGAAGTTATTTGCAGAACGTGATACTTGTTTTCTTGTTTGTGCAATCGGAAGACCAGTGTCTAATGATTCTAATAAAGCGATTTCATCTGTATGCTGTTCAATTAGATCACCTATTTTATATACATACTCCAAACGTTCAGCTTGTTTTAAATTTCCCCACTCACCTTTAAATGCTTTCTTTGCACTTTGAACAGCTTTGTCAATATCTGCTGCTTGACCTGATGCAATACTATTAATCTTCTCATTCGTAAAAGGACTGATATTGTCAAACGTTCCTTCATCTTCAGCATCAACGAATTCCCCGTTTATATATAGCTTAATATCATCTAGTTTGTTGGCTAGTTCTTCGTGTTTGCTTACTAATTCTTCATGTTTCACTGACACATGATCCACTCCTTCGATTGAATTTTCTTTCTATTACGATTATATACGAAATAATATATGATTTGAAGTGTTATTCTTTATTTCTTAAAATAAATTTACCGTCCCTCACAAATTTAACGCTTTCATTTCTTCTCATAATACTGTTATACAAAAAACATCAAGGATGGCACCCTATATAAACGTAGTGCCATTTGGCTGTCTTTTTCTTTCATGAAACGATTGAACTGTATTTAACTTATGCGATCTAACTGCTAATTCGATTACTTGAAAATCTGCATTCTCGCTTAGCAGCTGAATAATATGCTCATGTTCATCAATAGACTCTTTAGCTCTTTTCGGATTAAATGTTGACCCCGTCAAACGGATGGAATCCAGCTGCATCCATGTCTTTCGGATAGACTCAATCAAATACTGATTCGGACAGCTACCGTACGTTAAATCGTGAAACTTTCGATTTAGCTCTCCAAATTTCCCAAACTCAAACTCTGTTAACGCCTCCTTCATTTGCTGATTTAAGTCCTTCAAGGTTGTAATTTGATCCCCAGTAAGTGCTGCTTTGCTCAATGCTGTAGCATATCCCTCCATGACAGCCAACGTGGAAAGCGTATCCGTATATTTACTTTCATCAATCGGTGTTACAACTGGACCAATATTTTGCTGGTATTCAATTAAACCTTCTGCTTCTAACGAACGTACAGCCTCTCGAATTGGAATTGCACTTGTTGCTAATTCCTTGACCAGTTGATTAATAACAATCCGTTGCCCGGGGGCATAAAAACCTTCCATAATTCTTGATTTCATATAGTCGTATGCTTTTTGTTTTTTGCTTACTCGTTTAGTATTATTCATAGTGTCTTCATATTATATGAATTGGCGAATTTGGTCAAAGGTTCTCTCATTAAGCGTATTCTTTTTGTCTGTAATCACCGTATTTACCGCAATAGAAAGTTAATGGATTACCATCTGTTACTTTTACATCTTTTACGCTACCGATAAACAGTGTATGGTCACCAACTACAATTTCTTGTTCGACATCACAAACAACCGAAGCTAAAGATTCTTTAATAACTGGCACACCTTGAATGAAGCCAAAATCAACGCCGTCTTCTTTTTTCTTTTGTCCAGCAAAATTCATGGAGATGTCCTGCTGTTGATCCGAAAGAAAGTTTACTGCATATTGCCCTGAAGCCTTTATTTTTTTGAGCATATTTGCATGATTATCAATTGAAATCGTTATCAATTTTGGTTCTAGTGAAATAGACATAAATGCATTCGCTGTCATTCCATGAGCATCAGTGCCATCATTTGTTGTGATTACCGTTACACCTGTAGCGAATCTCCCCATTGCATTCCGAAATTCTCTGCTATCCATTAAAACTCCTCCTTTAAAATTATACCGAAAGACTCTCTGATACGTTGACCCTACTAATAAATTCAATTGAACAAACATCACCTAACTCGTAAGCCGGTTCATTCAATTTCAATACATTATCTGCTCTTGAATTAGAAAATTGATAAAACTCCCCATGTAAGGTTGTTGTTCCTTGTTTCACTTTCACTACATAAGTTCCAGGTCTCGGAAAAATAGATTTATCACTTGGCTGCACAACTATATTTCCATTGATTTTATACGGAAGAATGTTAACGCTCACCTCATAATTCGAGCCTATATAATAAGGCACCACATTCACATTCCCTTCCTGGACCAATCTTCTTATAAGCGTAGAGCTTATTTTTTCCTGCAAGTAGGTTTTTTTAGGGATAACCGATAAACCAAACCCACTTTTTTTCGATTCTTTCTGGAGTAGTTGTGTATTTCCCTGCGCCTTAAAACCAAACGTGAAATCAAAACCGACAACGACGTGTTTCGTGTTTGAATTCAATATATATCTCTGGATGAAGTCAGCCGGAAGGAATGAAGCGAAAGCGCGATCAAATTCCATAACAAATAACTTATCAACTCCCATGGCTTCCATTTTTTTAATTTTTTCAGGTAATGTCATCAAGTACTTACGATTCTTATTCCCTTTTAAAACTTCATCTGGATGTGGGCTAAATGTCATCGCAGTAAATAAAACATTTTGCTTTCTCGCAAGTTCCTTGGCACGGTTTATTAATTCTTGATGCCCTAAATGCACCCCATCGAAAAACCCGATTGCCATAATATGAGGTTTCTGAGATATTTGGTCATCCAAGTGAGTCAAGTTAATCACTTCCATTACAGAATTCTCCTTCCTGCTGCATTGTTTTCTAGCCTACATTCATATTATTCAATTCCATTCATTACTTCTATGACATTTTTTGTTTAAAATACTTTTATTTTAAAACACTTTCTGTTTGTGTTCCTGATTTTGTTAATATGGATGGTTTCTTAATGTTTTGGCTTTCTAAAAACTCATCGACCATTTCTTTGTATGGTTCTTTATTATAATTGTCAAAGTAAGCCATACCCATTTTTACTGGGTCTCCAAAGAAGTAGTACTCATAATGTGTCTGACGGCTTCCAAATGAACTCATCGTCATGTCCCATGCAAGACGGAATAATTGAACACGTTCGAAACCTTCCACGTTTTTACCTTGCATTGCTCTGTTTAAGATTGGTCCAAGCTCCGCGCTAGCAAAATCATCATACGTCGGAATCCCCATTAATCCAGATGCACCCAGTATTCTTAAGATTTCTGCTAGACGCGGATATACGCGTGGGAACCAGTTTCTTGCAGCATTCAATGCTTCAAAGTCTGGTGTCATCATGCCCCATCTATCAATTTTTGCATTGTGTTCAGCTCTGTACAGATGAGACTTCATATTTTCCAGCGTAAGCATGATTTCTGTCCCTTTGTCTTTTACATGCTGGAATCCGTCAATACCGATTGAATCCATCAGCTTAAGCACGACACCAAGCAGAAATTCCACTTTTGCAACATCTTTTGCAATAACCTGATGGGACATGTGCACAACAGCATTTGTTTCAGCAAATGCGCCATTACAAATCTCGGAATCTTCCAGAATGAAAATACGATCCCAAGGAACAAGTACGTTATCAAAGGAAACAATTGCATCCCCTTCTTCGAACTGGGAGGCTACTGGATGATCATACCCATTTTTACCATAATCAAATGATTCTCGGCTAAGGTATTTCAATCCCGGCGTATTATTTGGTATTGCAAAAGCAAGTGAATAAGGATCATCTTTTGCTCCTGTTCTTACTACCGTCGATGGGAAAACAAAAATTTCATCTGTGATACCAGCTTGTGTTGCAAGTAACCGAATACCGTCAACAATAACTCCATCATCATTCTTCTCCACTACGTGTAAAGCAACATTAGCATCTTTTTGTTCCGCTTGAATTTTTGCACGGTTTACTTGCGGGTGGATCAATGTATGTGTAAGACTGATGTCATTTTCCCTAGCGTATTCTGCATATTTTCTAGCGTTCTCAGCAAATTGCGGATTTCCTTTGCCGTAATAGTCATATGCTTTTTCCATTGTCATAACTTCTGAATTTAAATAGTCTGGAGAGCGTCCCATTAAACCTTTTGTAATGCCCTGCCACTCCATAATCGCTTCTCGACGTTCGATTAAGTCTTCGATTGTTTCTGGTGCCATAAAGGTCTTCCCTACTTTATCACCGGTTGTTGGAGATGTATAAAGCATTTTTTCAGGTTTCTCATATTGTAAATCATACAATTTTGCCATGGATTGGACTGCACCCTTAAACGCTGGATGTGTTGTCACATCTTCTACTCGCTCCCCATGGATATATACGTTGTTATTTGCTTTCTTTAAATTGTCAATGTACTGCTGTCCTGTTTTAGCTGGCATTACTTTATCCTCCTTTAATTTCGATCTGATTTTCTTCCATTTTTTCAAAGTTGTTTTCTAGACCGTCAAAATGTATTCGTTTTCATAATGTGTTAAAAAAATAAAATGATTACATATCGTTGTGGTCAGAGATCAAACCTTGCATATGCTTTTAAAATATTTCAATAATTCAACCTTGTTTGTATAGTAACATGGAATCAAATATATGAAAAATATCTAAAATATATGATTATCATACATTTTAGATATACTATTATATATAATTTGCTATAAGATGAATCTGGGATTAGATGAATTAATTTTTTGACTTTTTCGTTATTTGATACTATTATTTCTTTATACATACTTGGTTTACTATCATAAGAGATATCGAGGTGGAGAAAGATGGATATGAGACAACTGCGTTATTTCTATACAATTGCAACAGAGGGACAAATTACACGGGCAGCTAAAATACTTCATATGGCACAGCCTCCTCTTAGTCAAAGTTTAAAAGCATTAGAAAGTGAAATAGGTGTCCCGCTGTTTGAAAGAAATGGCAAGAAAATGGAACTTACTGAAGCTGGGGAAGTTTTATACAAGAAAGCAGATTATTTTTTTAAGTTTTTTGATGAAGCGCTTATAGAGGTGAAAGAAACAGGGGAAGGTCTAAAGGGACAATTGACTGTTGGCTGTGTAAAGACACTTTTTTCTCATGTACCGCAAAGAATAAAATCTTTTCGTGAAAAATATCCAAACGTCACCTTTGAATTAAGAGAAGGGGACTCTTATCTTCTTGCAGAACAGCTTAATAATCGAAACATTGATTTGGCAATCGTTCGGCTCCCTTTAGATATGGAACCTTATTCAAGCCTCTTTCTGCCAGAAGAAAACTATGTAGCTATTATGCCTGAGCAATGGGCAAAATCCTATGAATCCGAAACCATTACCATGAACGAACTTGCCAATTTACCTTTACTATTATTAAGAAGAATTAGTGGTGTTGGTCAATATGAGCTGATTATGGATAAATTTGAAAAACGAGGACTTACTCCCAATATCGTGACAGTTTGTCCAGATGTGGACATGATTCTCGAATTGGTCAATGTGGAAGTCGGAGCTTCGATTTTACCAGCATCCATACTCAAGAAACATTTTAATGCTGGAATAAAAGGGTTTGCCATTGAAGACGAGACGATTATTTCCAAGTCCGCAATCATTTGGCTAAAGGATCGTTATCTTTCCAAAAGCAAGCAACGCTTTATCGAATACTTTGAGGAATCTATCGGAAAATAAAAAAGGCCAATTCCTTCAGATTTGAAGTAATATAAAGAAATTGACCATAAATAAATGTCTCAGTCGAGGCTCTTTGGCCATAATCAAACCTCGAAGAACAACAAATGACTTCAATCCGGAATGTAGATTTTAACGCTTATTTTAATGCTACAAAACTCAAATACTTTATAAAAAAGGAAAAAACTATCATTCTTCTTTTTTCAATAATACTGTAATAAACAGAGTTGTTTAATAGTATTTAAGAATTTTCAGGAAACAGAGTATCCTATTTCACACCATTCTTCGCATAAACTTATAATAAAATATGCCCTAATGTTACACCTATAATAATATATATCAGAAAAACACCTATTGCCCACTTAGCAGCATATTTTTGGACATCCCCTAAATTAACCTTTGTCATCTCTGTTAACAAGTACATTGCTCCAACCAGCGGACCAATAAAACCAAAAGAGGTTCCGTATAACGATGCAATAGCAATCTCCATTTCACTAACCCCATATATGGAAGCAGTTTCCGATATTACAGGAATAATGCCAAAATAAAAAGCATCGGGGCCTATTAAAAAGAGTCCGGGAATACTAAGAACGGCAATTACAATTGGAAGAAAGGATCCAATTCCGTCGGGGATTATAGTGATTAAACTCTGCGCCATAGCTGCGGACATTTGTGTTTCTTTCAATATACCGGCAAAAACCCCGGCAGCAAGCATGATACTCGTAACAGATAATGCATTGGGAGCATGTTTTTGAACTCTTTCGCGTTGATCGATAATCGATGGATAGTTTATTAATAATGCGATAGCAGTCCCAAGAATAAATAACACTACTGGTGGCAGCCATTCCAAAAGCAATGCTGCCATGATAACAATAGTTAGAATAAAATTTAGCCATCTTAGTTCGGGACGCTTTATTACCACATTTTCTACAGCAGCAGACATCATACTTTCGGTTTGATCGTTCATGTTCAAATAAGGATTGTGTATTCCGAGTCGAGCCCTTTCTTTCCGGCCAATAATATATGCAACCAAAACAATATATATCAGGCTAACAATCATCCCAGGTACCATTGTCCTAAATAGACTTGTAGGATCTAAGTTCAAAACACTTGCAACCCGACCGACAGGGCCACCCCAAGGAACTAGTGTTGTAATACCAATTTGCAATACCGTTATAGATGCTAAAATAATAGGTTTTATCCCCAGTTTTATATAAATTGGAAGAAAAGCGCTCACAACTATAATAATCGTAGTGGAACCATCACCATCTAAGCCTACTATACCTGCTAATATAGCTGTCCCTACAATAACTTTTAATGGATCACCTTTTGCTATCTTTATAATTTTGTTTGTGAGTGGCTCAAACAATCCCGTGTCAATCATGATACCGAAATATAGAATTGCAAACAGGATCAGGAGTGCTGTTGGTGCTGTATTTAAAACACCATCCATCATCATGGGACCCAGTTGAAAACCAAAGCCTCCAATAATCCCGTAGATTACCGGTACGATAATCAGACCAGTAAAAGGTGTCACACGTTTTGACATAATAAGATACAAAAATGTGATTACCATCAGAAAACCTAAAATAGCTAACATAATTGCCCTTCCCCCTTTATAAAAAAACATTGAAATCGTTTACAATTTAGTAGAGTCTTCATTACTATTTTGTTTTCATTAATAAGTTATTATCCAAGTAGCATGTGATCAATCATCCATTATCAATAGATTAACGAATTCATATATAGATATTTGGGATTATTCCAAAAAATAGAGTTAGATTAAATGTAATAGACTTATAATTTACCCTCTTAAAAAAGTCAATTGAATGAAGTGGTGGTTTGCCTAACGATATCCACCACTCCCATTGTCACTTAAGCTAAAATAATATCCATATAATTTGTTTATAGCAATTTTTAAGTTTATTGCTTACTTTTTATTTTCGGTAGATATTCTGAATTATTTTCACCTAATTCAGGTCCAATAGTTCCAATATCGCCAGGTGTTTCGGATAATTTTGGCACAACCCCCGGGACTCTGACACTTTTCCCATCCGGCAATTCAACTGTTTGGAGCATGTCTCGTGCCTGGTATTGTTCATCATTTACGATGTCTTCTATACTATAAATTGGTCCTACTGGTACACGGGCTTCATCAAGAATTTGCTGTACCTCTTTTTGAGTATGCTGCTTTGTCCAGTCTTCTATAATCTTATCAAGATAATCAACATTTTCTGCCCTGCCTTGATTACTCGCGTACACGGGATCTTCCGCAAGTTCAGGACGTTCCATTGCATTCGCAAAACGTTTAAATATACCGTCACTGTTTGCTGCAATCACGATATATTTCCCATCTCCACAAAGATACGTATTCGATGGTGCTATTCCTTCCAGCGTAGCTCCAGTTCTCTCTCGAATGATCCCTTTTAGGTCATATTCAGGAAGCACACCCTCTAATAGAGAAAAAACAGATTCAGTAAGTGCAACATCAACGTGTTGACCTTTTCTTGATGGTACATTATCTCGGACTCTAAGTGCCATCAGTGTACCAAGTGCTGCGTATAAAGCAGCGACAGAATCCCCAATAGCTAAACCGACACGAACTGGTGGACGATCAGGAAAACCTGTTAGATAACGCAGGCCGCCCATTGACTCTGCAACACTGCCAAATCCTACTTTATCCCGATATGGACCGGTTTGACCATAACCGGATATTCGAGTCATAATAATGCTTGGATTTACTTGTTTTAAATCTTCATAACCGATTCCCCACCTTTCAAGTGTACCAGGGCGGAAATTTTCAATTACCACATCCACCTCTTTTGCTAATTCCCTTATCATTTCCTGTCCTGCTTCTTCACGAAGGTTAATCGTAATGGATTTTTTATTTCTTGCATGCACATACCACCATACAGATGTATCATGGTGCATGACTCGCCAGTTTCTTAAAGAGTCACCTTTTCCTGGATCCTCTACTTTTATTACTTCAGCACCAAATTCACCAAAGATCTTTCCGACAAAAGGAGCAGCTACAAAGTTTCCTAATTCTAATACTTTAATTCCTTCTAGTGGTTTTTTCATTATGCCCATCCTCTCTTAACTCGATAAACTTATTGAATACTTAATATTCAGATATTGTATACAAATAATTACACACTTGTTTGCTTTTTTACCATATCCTGAAACATCTGATCCGTATTTTTTAACTTATCAATATCTATTCCAGTCTCTATTCCCTGCCTTTCCAAAAAGTTTACTACTTGACTTGCCTGCACATTCCCTGGTGCTCCTGGTGCATATGGACACCCGCCCAATCCTGCCTGTGCTGTATCATAGATATAAACGCCTGATTGAATACCTGCTATAATATTGGCGAGCGCATACCCATAAGTATCATGAAGATGCAGACTTAATGTCAGGTCAGGATACTTGTCTTTAATACGACTGCAATATTCATATATCATTTTTGGTGTTGCTTTCCCTATAGTGTCTCCCAAACCAACTTCATCCACGCCATTTTCAACCATTGTCGTAACGATTCGTTCAACTTCTTGATAAGGAACCTCTCCTGCATATGGACAAACAAAAGCAGTGGCAACTGCCCCCATTGTTTTTCGGTTATGACTTCTTGTTTTGCTTATTAAATCACTTACATGTACCAGCGATTCATTTGTCGTCCGATTCAAATTGGCTTCATTATGTTTCGTACTGGCTGAAAGGAAGAAAACCGCAGTATCAATATTGGTCTTCAAAAAGCGTTCGAGACCCTTTATATTTGGAACCAAAGCATCATATTGAATACCTGGAATTTTAGGAAGTCTCTTCGCCAGCTCATCAGCATCGCTAAGGGCTGGCACCCACTTTGGATGGACAAAGGAAGTAACTTCAATACGTCTAAATCCAGCATCAATAATCTCATTTAAACCACCAAGCTTATTCTCCGCTTCTATGAAAACGGATTCATTTTGAAGACCGTCTCTTAACGTAACGTCGCGAATGCTTACTTTTTCAGGGAAATTCACGTGTAAATCCACTCCTTTTGATTTATGATAATGAAGTAAATGAATCATTTACCAATTCATTTAGTTGTATCCATATTGTTCCAGGTAATAATTATAATCCTTTTGAATATGGTCTCTCATATGTTTCTCTGCAGATTTTGCATCTCTGTTTAAAATATCTAAGCAGATTGCTTCATGTTCAAAGAAGCCTTCTACCATTCTGCTTGTTTTTGTAAGAATAATGTTTCGGTAGAATAGAATCAAGGAATGAAGCTGATTCATCATTTTGATGAGAAAAGGATTTTCACTGCATTCCAAGATTAAATCATGGAATTTTCTACTTAACTTCTTCATATGCTCAAAATCTTCTGCTTCCATAATGTCCTTCATTTTCCTAAGCAGTTCATTTATTTCTGTTAACTGTATATTATTGCTGCGTTCAGCTGCAAGTGATGCAGCCAGAGGCTCTAAACTTAAACGACACTCATATAAATATTTAAAATCATCACTCGTAGGCCTGAAAACTCTCACTCCGCCCCGGGGATGACTTGCTACAAGCCCCTCACTTTTTAATTGCTTTATTGCCTCACGTATGGGACTCCTGCTTACGCCTGTTTCTTCTGCAATTTGTTGCTCCACAACTCGTGTCCCAGGTCCTAGTTTTCCATTTACAATTTTGTCGTGCATATATTCATACACTTGAACTTGAAGTGTCTTGGATGTATCTAGTATGAATGTCAATTACCTCACCCTTTTCATAAAATTCAATTAGTGTATACAATTAACTGCAAATGTATAAATTAATCTTATATTTTATAATATTTCTCAGTATAGATTAAGTTGAGTTTCATTATAAACATGGAATAATCTACAGTCAATATTTTTTGAATAATCAGCCATTTTTTGCGTACTTTGCAGAGATGGGAGGAAGCATCAGCTCCTCCCTTCTATTTATTATCTTCCTGAAACCTATTACCCCATCTTACTCTTTTCAACAGATTCAAGCTGAACAGGATTTACTGCAGCAGCTTCCGTATAGGTTAGTGTTTTCCCAGTAATTCCAAAAAAAATCGTCAGAATTGGGCATAACAAGCAAAAGAAAGCAAATGGCAAATACGATAAAGTCGGTACACCTAAAACACTTGCTATAAATACACCGCATACACTCCATGGAACAAGTGGGTTAACTACCGTACCGGCATCCTCTGCCACTCTTGATAGATTTTTATTTGCTAAACCGAGTTTTTGATATTGCGACTGGAACGTTTCTGTTGTTAATAGAATAGATAAATATTGTTCCCCTACCAGCACATTGACTCCGATAGCATTAAGAGCAGAGCCAATGATTACGGACTTAGCAGATTGCAAAATTCTTTCCACGGCTTCAAATAGTCTTGGGACAATCCCTAACTTAAACAATAATCCTCCCATTCCTAATGCTAGCAAAATGATTGCAATCGTAAAAAACATACTTTCCATTCCGCCCCGTGTCAGTAAAGAATCGATTTGTTCAATACCTGTCTCTGACACATAACCTCCATATAATATTCCCAGTAACCCACCAATTGAAGGAACAGCATGAAAAAATGATATAAGAATAGCACTTACTGTACCAGCTGTAAGCGATAATAATGCTGGGGCCTTGAAGATAGAGAAAATAACTAAGACAGCAAGTGGAATGACCGCATTATACCAGTGAATCAGCCCTGTCCCCAAAAGCCCTTGCTGATATAACTCCATTTCACTGAAATTTGCAGTTGAAATACTCGGTGATATAATTCCGAAAATCACCAGTCCAATCAGGAATGCCGGTACTGTTGTCCACATCATATTTCGTATATGGTCAAACAAATCAACCTTCAGAATACTAGAAGCCATATTCGTTGTATCTGAAATCGGAGACATCTTATCACCGAAAAATGCACCAGATACAATTGCTCCAGCTGTGATTGCCAGTGAAATATCAAGAGCCTGGGATATACCAATAAAAGCTAATCCGACTGTTGCCACCGTTGTTAAAGAGCTCCCCACACAAATTCCAACGACAGAGGTTACGATTAAAACAATGGCATAATAAAAACGTGGTGTCACTAATTCGAATCCAGCATAAATTAAAGTCGGAATAGTTCCACTATAAATCCATGCAGCTATTAAAATACCAATCATAAAGAAAAGAAAAACGGCCCCCATTCCAGATGTAGCCCCTTCTGAAAAACCTTCCTGTAATTTTTCATAAGGGATCTTTTTAATGATTCCATAAATAACTAACAATAACAATGAAATCGTTAAAGGTATATGTGGAGGAGCTTCGAAATAGATAATACTGACACTCATAATAGCGATGATAGCTGAGATTACGAGGATAGCCTCAGGCAACGACGGCATTTGCTCAGATTTAATTCGGAACATAATGAATCTCCTTCATTTTAATTTGTTGTTAGATTAACTGAGTTCTACTAGTAGCAGTTTTGGTTTTTCAAGCAATGCCTTGAACCTATTCGTAAAGGCTATTGCATTTCCTCCGTCTGTAACACGGTGATCGAATGTGAGCGTCACGTTCATCATTGATCTGATAACGATCTCATCATTTTCGTTTACAACAGGTATTTTTTTCGTTTTATGAAAAGCCATTAATGCGACTTCTGGATAATTGATGATCGGCGTTGCACCGATACTTCCCATTGGTCCAACATTGCTGATCGTAAAGGTGCTTCCGGTCATTTCTTTCGGTGTCAGTCTATTTTCTCTTGCTTTCTTCATCAGTTCTTTCATTTCTTTGTTAATAATGCGGATTGACTTATTATCCGCATTTTTAACGACTGGAACAATTAACCCCTCTTCCGTATCCGTTGCAATGCCCATATGAACCCCTTTTTCCAATCTGATTTCTTCTTTTTTCTCATCAAGTTTGGCATTAAAGATTGGATGTTCTCTCAATGCTATCGTGAGCGCTTTAATAAAAAATGCTGCAACAGATACATCGGCATGAGGCTTAATCTCTTTTCTGAACTGCAGTAACTCAGTCATATCAATTTCTTCCATGTGATGAACATGTGGGATCGTAAAGATGGATGTTGTCATTTTTTTTGCGATTTGTTTGCGCCTGCCTTTAAACGGAATAATATCCGTTTCCTCTTTTTCACTGACCGACTGCTTTTCTGCTGTCCCTTGAAAAAATTGCTTTTTTAACTGTTTAACAGCAGGCTTGACTTTTGTTGCAGCGCTCTCTCTGTTTTGAGCAAACTGCTGAACATCTTCTATGGTAATACGTCCAGATTTCCCCGTTCCTTCTACAAATTCGATATCCACATCAAGTTCTCTCGCAATCTTCCTCGTAAATGGTGCTGCTTTTATTCGTGTTGGCCCGTTTATTTTTTCGGGTTTCGTTTGTTTTTTTGCATTATCACTCGCTGCAAATTGTATAGAATGATTTGATTCTTCTTTTTGTGTTTCTGCAGCCTCTTTCTTCTCAATAGAACCCTCTGCTTCAATCGTCAAAATCGTTGTTCCTACAGGGATAGTCGTTCCCTCAGCAATATATATTTTTTTAACAACCCCTTTGGCTGGCGCTGTTAACTCGGCAACCATTTTTTCTGTCTGCAATTCTACAATTGGCTGATCTTCCTCAACTTGATCTCCTTCCTGAATAAAATAAGCTAGTACATCCCCTTCTGTCATTCCTTCTCCAATATCATGTAATTTTACTTCTACCATTCACTCCACCTCCTTTAAAAATGAATCACTTTATAAATAGCATCCGTTACACGTGCTGGTGTCGGGATATTATGTTCTTCCAGAGCCCAAAAAGGCACATGAACATCCGCACCAGTGACACGCTCAATTGGTGATTTCATATATAAAAATGAAGTATCATTTATAATCGAAATAATGTCATTTCCTAATCCCCCGGTTGCTGGAGCTTCATGAACAACGACACAGCGCCCGGTTTTCTGCACAGATTCGGCTATAATAGCTTTATCAATCGGATACAACGTGCGTAAATCAATGACGTCACAGCTAATCCCTTTATCTGCTGCCTGTTCGGCTGCCTTCATTGCAACGGGTACCATTGCCCCCCAGGCAATCACCGTTGCATCGTCTCCTTCTCGCAAATACTTCCCTTTTCCAATTTCAATTTCATATTTTTCTTCTGGAACGTCACCTCTGACAGCACGGTATAATCTTAGTGGCTCAAGAAATAGTACCGGATCTGGGTCCTCTATTGCCGAAATAAGAAGTCCTTTTGCATCATGTGGATTAGATGGACAAACGACTTTTATCCCTGGCATATGGGTGAATAATGCTTCCATACTATCTGAATGGATTTCTGGAGCACGTACTCCTGCTCCATATGGTGCACGAATCACAAGTGGTACGGTAAAGGCACCTTTGGTACGGTAGCGCATTCTCGTCGCATGTGTCATAATTTGTTCGTATGCAGGGTAAATAAAACCTAAAAACTGAATTTCTGCTACTGGAAACAGTCCGTTTATTGCCATCCCAATCGAGGATCCGATGATTCCTGCCTCACTCAATGGTGTATCAAAAACCCTCTTTTCTCCAAACTCTTCCTGCAAGCCATCCGTTGCCCGAAAGACACCGCCATTTTTTCCAACATCTTCCCCTAATACCACGACTTCTTCTTTTTCGTTAAGCATGGTACGCATTCCATCAGTGATAGCTTGAATAAGCGTCAATTGTTTCGTTTTCGCTATCGTTATCATCTCATCTCACCCCTCGCAAATGGTTCATATATTCTTCCTTTTGCTGTTCAATCGTCCATGTCGGTTTTTCGAACATGTAATCATAAATATCATTCACATCCGCTGGTGGCATCGTCTCCATATCTTTAACCGCCCTATCAATTTCTTCCTTTACTTCCTCTTTTAACTGTTCTACGACTGTTTCATCCCAAAAACCGTACGCTTTCATAAATAGTTCCAATCTTGTAACCGGATCATTTTGACGGTGTTTTTCATTTTCTTTTTTTTGATTACGATACTTCGTCGGATCATCTGCAGTGGTATGAGCACCATATCGCCATGTTACGGCTTCAATTAAACTTGGTCCTTCCCCATTTCTCGCTCGTTCTAACGCTTTTTTTGTTTCAAAATAAGCTGCAAAAATGTCATTCCCATCAATTCGAATACCTGGGATTTCATAGGCAATTGACTTCTGAGCAATCGTCTTGGAATTCATTTGTCTCCAGATTGGAGTCGAAATGGCATATTGATTATTCTGATTAAAGAAGACAACAGGTGCTTGAAATACACTAGCAAAGTTTAATCCTTCATGAAAATCACCCTCTGAAGTTGCGCCATCTCCAAAATAAGCAATAACAGCTTGTGAAGAATTTTTATATTTATTTGCCATCGCTATTCCAGCTGCAAGTGGAAGCTGTGTTGCGATTGGAACGGAAGGTGGTAATATATTTTTTCCTTTAGGTGGAAGATTCCCTTCCACTCGTCCATTCCATGAAGATAAAATAGTATAAGATTTTCCAAAGCTAATACTTGCCGCATGATCCCGATATGTTGGCAACATCCAATCATCTTCATCGAGTGCTAGAGCACTTCCCACCTGTGCTGCTTCCTGCCCTTCAAAGCCTGGGTAAGTACCGAGCCTGCCCTGGCGCTGCAGGTTAATTGCCTTTTGGTCAAATGCCCGCATACAGATTAGCTGTCGGTAAAATTGCTGTGCTAATGCATGATCAATTTGATTAAGATATGATTTATCTATTAGTTCTCCATTTTGGTCCATGATTTGCACCATTGGAAATTCTTCCTGGATGTCTCTTTTCATGTCCATCACCTCTTTGACTCTTATTTTTAGATTCTATAAGTAAGCTTTTCGTTCACATAGGGTTTTAGATTATATAAAATTAAATATTTATTCTCTTATATTCCATTTCGGTCTACGCTTGCGAGAATAAAAATTGTTTCGATTTCGCTGTTCATCCAATACGCTGCGTACTTTTCTATTTGCTGCTTCTACTGTTGTAATCGCATCCATTTCTGCTTGCTGATAAATATCATAAAGCGAACGGTAAATTGCTTTTGTCTTTACAAGTACTCGTTTAGAATTCGGACCATATAATTCATCCGCAACCTGAATTAGTCCTCCGGCATTAACAATATAATCCGGGGCATATAAAATTCCTTTTTCGTGAAGTGTTTTTGCGTGATTTAGAGTTTGGAGCTGATTGTTCGCTGAACCAACAATCGCTCTTACTTTTAGCTGACCAATGGTTTGGTCATTAATGATTGCCCCCATTGCACAAGGAATAAAGATATCTGCATTCGTACTATAAATAGCGTTACTCTCTACCTCATGGATTTCACCGTTTGTATCTTTTGCTTTTGTTTTAATCTGTCTCAACACATCTTGATTAAGGTCCGTGACATAGATTTGCGCTCCAGCTTCCAGTAATTGTTCGGCCACCTTATAACCGACTTTTCCTAATCCCTGAATGGCATATGTTCTGGTTCCTAAATCGTTATTTTTAAATAAGTATTCATTGGTTGCCTCTAAGGCATGAATCACTCCACGTGCGGTGGAAATAGAAGAATCTCCGCTGCCTCCATAAGCTTCTGGAATTCCGTTAATAAAATTGGTTTCCTTATATGCCTCCACAAAATCATCGGTTGTTGTTCCCATATCTGTACCTGTATAAAAACGTCCGTTCAAAGAATCAACAAATTGTCCGAATGCGCGGAATAGTGCAGGGGATTTATCTTTTTTGGGATCACCAATAATGACCGCCTTTCCTCCACCAAAATCAAGGCCAGATGCTGCACACTTATAGGTCATTCCTTCTGACAATCGAAGAACATCCTCCAGTGCCTCATCAACACTTTCATATGGATACATCCTTGTTCCGCCCAATGCAGGACCGAGTGTCGTATCATGAATGGCTATAATTGCTTGAAGTCCCGTTGCCGGATCATTACAGAACATCACTTGTTCATGATTTGCTATTGTTTCAAATGTATTTTTCTCTATTGGTTTGACTATTTCAAGCTGTTTCAAGAAGACTACCTCCATTTATTTGTTTAACTGCAATTGTTCATTTAATTTGCTTTGCATCGTATTTTTTGGCAGAATTGCCTGCTTTACTTCCCCTTCACCAATGATACCGTTTTCATTTTTAGCAATAACCTTTGTTATCACTTGTTTTTCGGTAATACTTGTTACAACAGCTTCCATCTTAACTTTCGTACCTAGTGCTGATGGGGCGATATGCTTGAGTTTTACAGCTGCTCCTGCACTTTCTTCTTGTCCCCCCAGATAGGGAAGCAACAGATCTCTTGATACCCATTCCATATGATAGACCATGGAAGCGGTGGAATAAGCGGGATGTACTAATTCGTCGCCAAATTGTGCAAACATATCTTCCGTCACTACTATTTCAAGAACGGCCCAATCCCCAACTTTCAATCCTTCCTTCATTTCTTTCACCCTTTCCCCAAAGCCTTGAATGACAGCATATTTGTTTGAATAAGTCCATATAAGGTTAAAAAACATCTAACTTTTTACCATCTTTATTATTTTCAAAATATTACATTTCCAATTATATTCACCCGACAGTTAACTGTCAACCAAAAATAAATAATAAAATAAAAAATCTTAATCCATTTTTGATTGGATTAAGATTTGATATGCATCAAGACACCTTCCAGAGCCTTTTTAATATGGACACTCATTAGATTGGCTGCTTCTTCTTCATTCCCGTTAAGCATCCATTCATAAATTTGTTCATGGTCTTCAATAAAAGAAGGGTAAAACGATCCTCCGACCATACTCTTTCGCATATAATGTGTTTTTACTTTAATAACTTCAAGCAAATTAATCAGTTGGCCGTTGTTAGATGCTTCGGTAATAATTGTATGGAATTGCTGATCCAGCTGACCAAGTTCTGGAGAATCCGGTTTCACTTTTTTCGTTTCCTGTAAATTATGAGCTAAACTTTCCTTCACTTCATCGGTCAGATTCTTAATAGCAAGACGGATCGCTAACACTTCCAGACTTTCCCTGCACTGAAATATATCTACAACATCGTCAACTGTTGGCTCATACACCTTTACGAACCCATCATTATATATTAGTAAGCCATCCTGCGTTAACATACGAATCGCTTCTCTTACGGTTCCCCTGCTAGTCCCTAACGTACTTGCGACCTTAGCTTCTACGACACGTTCAGCAGGCTTTAAATTTCCTTCCATAATTGCTTCTTTAATCAAATGATAGGCTTGTAAATGCAAGGATTCTGACTTAATAATTTTACCCATCGTAACAGCTCCTTCTGCTAAACTACTCTGCATATATAAAATAGTTAATTGTAAGTGTTTACGTCTACTAATATAGCACAAAAATATGCTGGACGGATAGAAGTTGGATGTACACATTATCAGTTTATGATAAAAATTTGAGGACTACTGGAATTACAGACGCTACGTGATTGTATACTATAAATCACCAAAAATGAGCTACATTCTCAGTAGCCCATTTTTTCACATTTTATCTATCGATTCCCCGATTCGAGATTTTAATTTCCCTCTCCACATCCAGTGTTAAAATGGTGTAGCGAACTAGCTTCTTTTGGATAATAGCAAACTAGCTTTTCTATTAAATTTCACCGACTGATTAGCCTTTTCATTTCCTTAGCTACAATTTTCGGATGAGCTGCCGCTGTTATCGCACTTCCAACAATAATGATATCTGGTTCCTCTTGAACAATTTCAGACAATGATTCCAAATTGATTCCCCCTGCAACCGCTATTTTAAAAGACGATTCCTTTACTAGAGAAAACAAATCAGTTGTAAAACCGCCTTCTGATTGCTTGTCTTTTCCAACATGGAGGCTAACGAGACTTACACCCAGCTGTTCAAGCTCTGTAATTCGGTCCTTTGAACGTACTTCGAGCAAATCAACCATTACCTGAGTCCCCATCTCTTCACCTGCCTGCAGCGTATCTTTTATCGTTAAGTCAGAAGCTAATGCCATAACTGTCATTATATCTGAGCCCGCTTTAAAGGCCTGATATGCTTCATGCCTGCCCGCATCACATGTTTTCATATCGGAAAGAATCAGCTTATCTGGATAACACGCTCGCATTTCCTTTACAATCGCCATGCCATATTCTTTGATAACACCCGTCCCTATTTCGATAATATCAATATATTCCTCTACTTCTTCTACCAGACGAAAACATTCATGTTCAGTAAGTCTGTCCAATGCTAATTGCAGTTTCATTATTTGTACCCCATTTCTATCGCTCGATACGTTCAATTTCACCGAGTTTGCCTTGAACATCTTCATAATATGGCAGTCCTTCATTATCGCCAACAACACTGACAACCATCGAACCGATCGTATTTGCAAACTGTAATGTTTTTTCAAGCGGCCACTTATTCAGGATTCCATAAAGCACACCCGCATTGAATCCATCTCCAGCTCCTACCGTATCAGCAACCTTGTTCGCTTTAACAGGAGGTGCTTCCACAATTTCCTCATTGTAATAGCCGACAGATCCATTTTCACCTTGCTTTACAGCTATATAGGAAATTCCCATCTCCTTCGTCTTTTCAATAATTGCTTTGGGATCCTTTTCACCAATAATAATATCCATCTCTTCATCCCCTGCTAACAAGATGTCAACATGGGGGAGGATTTCAGCTAACACACGACTTGCTTCTTCCTTGCTCCACATCCGAAGTCTTATATTAGGATCAAAAGAAATTAATAGATTGTTTTTCTTCGCTAGTTCGATTGCTTTATGGATAACGTCAATATGAATTTCACCAATTGCCGGATAAATCCCTGTTATATGGAGGATCTTTGCCTCTTCAAAATAGCCTTCATCTAAATCTTCCGGATGCATTGCTAATGTTGGAGATTTATCACGATAATAAAACGTTCGGACATTTCCATCTTCCATAATTTCTTTAAAATTTAACGATGTGGGATATCCATCCACTAATTTGACCTGTGACATATCTATTCCTTCGCCACGGGCAAAATTATAAATATATTTGCCAAATTCATCATTGCCTAATCTGCTAATATAACCAGCTTTCAGTCCTAAGCGCGAGCAGCCGATTGCTAGGTTCAGCTCTGCTCCACCAACCTTTTTCTCAAACATATTTACGTACTTCATTGGTCCTGTTGATTGCGGGCTAAATGCAATCATTGCTTCACCAATTGTAATCACATCATTCATTTTTAGCTGCCTCCTCTTGACATTTACCTTTCTAAAATGTCAATCCTTCCTTCTCTTGCAATGATCACATTATGAGCCATTTGTGGAAACAAACCTGTTTCGACGACTCCTGTGATCTGTTTCAATTTCTCATGCAGTGCTTGTGGATCTTCAATACTGGCAAACTTACAATCTACAATATAATTTCCGTTATCGGATACGAATGGTTGACCATCTCTTTTTCTCAATACTGGAGTACATCCAAATGCGGCGATTTGTTCTGTTGTCACCTCAAACCCAAATGGCAATACTTCAACTGGGAGGGGGGAGTCTCCTAATTTAGATACAGTCTTTGATGAATCCACAATAATAATAAGCCTATCAGCTGCTTGATCAACAATTTTTTCTCTGACAAGTGACCCGCCACCACCTTTTAAAAGGTGGAGGTTCGGATCCACTTCATCAGCTCCGTCAATTGCGATATCAATCTTTGTCGTATTAGAAAAATCAGTCAGTGGAATTCCTAATTGTTTCGCAAATCGTTCTGTTTTTAACGAAGAAGGTATACCTTTGATTGTAAGTCCTTCTTTAATACGTTCAGCAAGCTTTTCAAGCATGAAATTGACGGTGGAGCCGGAACCGAGTCCGACCGTCATCCCATCTTTTATATATTGTATAGATGCTTCAGCAGCCATCTGTTTATCTTCCATCATTATCTCTCCTAACAGGGCTTTAACTTTTGCTAAAATAATCCAGGATTAATCATTTTCGGTATAAAAAATGCGATTTCCGGGAAGAAGGCAACAAACAGCAACACGACCAAAATAATTGCAATGTACGGGATTACTGCTATAAACGACCTTTCAATGGACATGTTCCCAATCTTCGCAGCAAGCAATAAACATAGCCCATATGGTGGTGTAATCAATCCAATTGCCAATGTAATAACGACAATCAATCCCAAATGAACGGGCTCAATTCCAAACTGCAATGCTGTCGGAAGAATGACAGGTACAAATAAAATCATTGCTGGAATCGCATCCATAAACGTCCCAACAAACAAGAAAAATGCAATCACGATGATAATAAATAACCACTCTGTTCCAACATTATTCGTAAAGAACTCCTGTGCAAGCGTTCCGAGCTGGTAATAACTCATTAATTCTCCAAGCGCACTTGCTGCTGCTAGGGCAAACAAGGATAAGGAGCTTAATGCAAGGGTATCCATTAAAATACCTGGTAAATCTTTTACGCGTAATGTTTTATAGTAAAACATACATACAAGCAGTGTATATAATGAAGCAACTGCCGCAGCTTCTGTAGCAGTAAAGAAGCCTGTAATAATCCCTCCAATAATAATGATCGGAGTGAGCAGTGCTGGAATAGCCTCCACCAATAATTTCATAAATTTCTTAACCTCAACACGCGCATCCCTTGGGTAATTCCGTTTAATTGCCATGAAGTAAACGAAAACCATCATTCCTAAGCCAATTAGGATCCCTGGTATGATTCCACCAAGGAACAATGCTCCAATTGATGCATTGGTCAGACCTGCAAAAATAATCATTGGGATACTTGGCGGTATAACCACTCCAACTGTTGATGATGCTGCCGTTACCCCAACGGCCGTTTCCTTATCATAGCCTTTTCGGAGCATACTCGGAATCAATATTTTCCCAACCCCAGCGGTGTCTGCCTGTGCTGCACCAGAAACACCGGCAAACATCATGGATACAAGGATATTGGCATGTGCAAGTCCTCCACGAATTGGTCCAACAATTGCTAAAGCAAGATTGATCAGTTTTTCAGAGATTTTACCGGAGTTCATTAAGTTAGCAGCTAATATAAACAATGGAACCGCAAGCAGCACAAATGAATCCAGCCCATTAACCATGGACATTGGCACGGTAGCTTCAGGTGTGTAAGGGATTCCAAAAATACCGAGCAATGCGACTATCCCGATAACAAACGCTATTGGAACACCGATGAGCATTAATACAAGAAATAAACCAATTAATAAAAATCCCATCACTCACTTACCTCCTTCACTTTAGCTGCCTGGACATGATCAATTAGGTGGGACACGGAATAAATAATCATCGTTCCTGCCATTAATGGAATAGCAATCCAAACATATCCCATCTTCATTTCTGGTATCGTTGCCCATGTATAATTCCAGAATTCTGTTACAACTTGCAAACCGAGCAATAATATACAACTATTAAAAACAATTAGAACTAAATCATTGAATATACTTAAGGACATTCTTTTTTTTCCGTTTAATTTTCGGATTAAGAAATCAAAATTAAAATGTTCTCTGCGATTCACCATTACTGCAGCACCCATAAAGATTCCCCAAATAAAGGAATAATTCGCTACCTCTTCTGTCCAAATAACGGATATACCAAGGTGTCTGGTTACGATTTGCAGCATAATGACGAGAAAGAATATACATAGAAATGTGACACCGGTGATAATCTGTACTTTTTCAAGTACGTTTACGAAACGTTTCATGATAGGACCTCCTTCGATTATTTACTCTAGTTCTCTTATCTTTTGCAGTAATTCTTCCGCTTCAATTTCTTTTACAAAGTCATTCAGGATTGGCCGGGCAATTTCAATAAATGGCTCTCTATCAATCTCATTGATAATCGCTCCATCATCTACGGCCTTTTCCTTATATTCAATATCCTGTGCATTCGTTGCTTCACGTTCAGCAACTACAGATTGTTCAGCAGCATCTAAAATAATTTCTTGATATTCTTCTGGGAAGTTATCAAATTTTTCTCCATTGAATAAGACAAGTCTTGTTGTATAATCATGAGCTGTTTCCGTTATATACTTACCATTGGAAGTAGTGTGATGTGCTTGTTGCACAAAAAATGGGTAAGCGTTTTCGGAAGAGTCAACAACATCCTGCTGCAAGCCTTGATACAACTCGCCCCATGAGATAGATGAAGGAATTGCACCAGTCTTCTGCCAGAAATCAGATATAACTCCAGATGTTTGTGTTCTTAGAGAAACTCCCTTCAAATCATCTACGGATTCCAAAGGAACTTTTCCATAGAAATGTCTAACCCCCGCTGACCAATAGCCTAATAGTTTAAAAGAGTTATTGGATTTTTCATTAATGATAGCTGCCATCTCTTCTCCAACTTCTCCATCTACTGCTCTTAACCAGTGATCATAGCTATTAAACAAATATGGGGCAGAAAAAATATCCACTTCTCGAATTCCCGTTTGTGTCATTAGACCTGGTGAAACAACAACAAGGTCAGCCGCCCCGAGCTGCAGCTTTTCAATTAGCTGTGATTCTTCCGTACCAATTGTACCGGCATGCACTTCTACCTCAATTTTCCCATCTGATTTTTCTTCAACAACTTCTTTAAACTTCAGCAAACCGACCTGGTATGGATTATCTGGTGATGTCTGATTATGAGCTGTAATCAATTTAATTTTTCCATCGTCCTCTGCCTCTACGTCATCCGTATTACAGCCAGCCAATAGAGCAGCAATGGATATAAAAATAATCATAATAAAAGTATAGTTACGATTTTTCATGTGATAAGCCTCCTTATAAATATTGATATTTATCTTTCAAGCTCATTTACCTTTTCTACATACGCTCTTGCCGTTTGTATTAAATGAAGGTAATCTTCATCTGTCTTTAGTTGTTTTGCATTTACAAGATTGCTTCCAATTCCAACTGCTGTACTTCCTTTGGAAAGGTATTCATTTATGTTTTCAAGTGTAATTCCACCAGTAACCATTGCCTTCACATGCGGTAATGGACCGAGGATATTTTTTACATAATTTGGTCCGAATGCATCTGCCGGGAAAATTTTAACCATTTGGGCACCGCTTTCATAAGCGGTCAAAATTTCTGTTGGCGTCAGGACTCCAGGTATATTTAAAATTCCATAGCGATTTGTTAACTTTAACGTTTCGAGATTCAGTGTTGGGGATACGATAAATTTCGCTCCCGCCATAATGACAGATCTTGCTGTTTCTGGATCAAGTACTGTTCCAGCACCGATATTTATTTTATCCCCTACTTGTTTGACAGCGGTATCAATTACTTGCAAAACATTTGGAGTTTCTGCAGTAATCTCGACTGAGTAGACCCCCCCTTCGTATAAAGCATTAAGAATCGGAACAATGTTGTTCACATCTGCTTTTCGAATAACAGCTACTATTTTATGTTGCTGAATTTGTTCTACTAAATTCATTTACGAACACTCCCTATTATTCTAGATTTGTATGTTTTTGATTTAAGCTTGCATGGCTGTTTCTATCTGGCTTATTTTCCAGAAGGTATACAACAATTGCATCAAGCAGCAAATGTGCCGACTGATCAAATTGATTTCCAAGCGGCTGGATGGTAGGTGGTTCAGAGTCCAGACGTTTCTTTGTTGCTGCTGGAATGGTAAGGAGATAATCACTTATGCTTCCTATCTTCGAATCTTTATTTGTTGTTACTAATGCAACTGTGGCATCAATCTCTTTTGCTTTCTCAGCATAATTTATAAGTGAACTGGTACTTCCTGATCCCGAGATAATGAGCAGTAAATCATCCGAACCGATACTTGGCGTTATCGTCTCACCAATAACATATACTGGATAGCCGCTATGCATTAATCGCATAGCTATTACTTTTCCAATTAGTCCTGATCGTCCTGTTCCCGCTATAAATATCCGACTGGCACGATCAATTTCCTCTGCAAGTTTCATTGATTCATTGAAATCGGTTTTTTCCAATACTTCCTTCACTTCTAATGCAACAGTGTTAATTATATTTTTCACGGCTGATCAACCTTTCTTTAACAAGATTCTCTTACGATTAGTTCTGGTTTAAAACGATATACTTTCGCATCGGCAGATACATTTTTGTCACGCATCAAATCAAAAAGAACTTCCGCTGCCTTTTTTCCCATTTCAAATGCCGGCTGGGCTATTGTTGTCAGTGCTGGATTATAAATGCCTGCAAAAGATACATCATCGACATTGATTAATGCCAAATCTTCTGGTATCCGCAGCTGTTCTTCTTTTGTGTACGTTAATATTTCAATTAACGTACGATCATTTATTGCAAGTATTGCAGTTGGAGGCACAGGCAAACACATCATTTGCTTTAATTTCCTGTGCATTTCCTCTATCTCTCCACTTTGAATATAATCTGGATTAAACTGGATGCCATAGTTCTCTAATGCCTTTTTATACCCTTCCATACGTTCAAATCTTGGCGTAACGTTTTGCGTTAATGGAGGAGAAACCACTCCTATACGCTCATGTCCCTTTTTTATAAATTCATCAACCGCTAAAAATGCTGCTTGTTCATTATCCAGTAAAATCGTATTAATGGTAATCCCAGGAATCAATCTATCCATAAAAACTACTGGGTAATTTTCTTCTATTATTCCTTTGTATAACTCAACGTTTTCTCCAGTAGGAAAGGCAATGATCCCATCCACCTGTTTTGCTCGAAGCATCTCAATGTACCGTTTTTCTTTAACCGGGTCATCATCTGCGTTACAAACAATAACGTGGAAATCTTTTTCATTACAAAAATCTTCAATAGCTCGGATAACTTGTGTGGAAAACACATGTAAAATATTCGCTACAATAACACCAATTGTTGTGGAAGATTTTTGCTTCAGACCCCTTGCCAAAATATTGGGACTGTATTTTAACTCAGCAATTGCCTTTTCAATCCGTTCTTTTGTTTGCTCCCCCATATAGTCGAAGCGCTGGTTCAGATATTGAGATACTGTACTTTTTGATACGTTTGCATGTTTTGCAACATCAGCTATTGTCGTCTTTTTCATCTGTTTGCTCCTAAAATTCATTACTAAATCGATTTAGTAAACCGATTTAGTAAAAGTATATAATAGTTGTAAGCGTTTTACAAGGGATTATTTTTATTTTATTAGAATATAATTAAATTGATCGGATAATCTTAATCCATGTGATTTCCATCACAGAAAAAACGAACAACCTCATTTATCATAAAGATAGATTGATAAATAGGAGGTCATATTATGAATTCATTTACAGTTGAGCATACACCAGCAGAAATCGTGAAGGTTTTTCCAAAAGCGAGTGATTTATTCAAGAAACGACGTATCGACTTTTGCTGTGGTGGGGATCGCCCATTAGGTACAGTATTTACTGAAAAAAACATGGATGAAGTAGCCGTTCTATCAGAATTGAATACAGCATTTGAAATCTGGAGTAAAGAAGATCATGAAGTTATCGATTGGGACCGGGTGCCACTTTCCGAATTAGTAGATCATATTGTCCACAAACACCATGCTTATTTAAATGAAGAACTTTCTCCATTAGGACAGTTTGTAACCAAAATTTTTCGTGTACATGGAGATGCTCATCCCCATCTTCAAGAACTGCACAGATTATATAATGATTTTAAAGTGGATATGGAAGCACATATGGTCAAAGAAGAAAATGAAGTATTTCCGTTGGTTAAGGAATATGAAAAAAATCCAAGTCAAGAGCTTGCAGAGCAGATTCATATAGAGAATGGTGGTTTAGAGGATGAGCACGAATCACAGGGGAACATTTTAAAAAGAATGCGAGAAATTACAAATGATTTCATCCCTCCGGCTGGAGCTTGCAATTCCTATCAAATAACGTATGCACGATTAGCTGAGTTAGAAACAGATACATTCCAGCACGTTCACTTAGAAAATAATGTACTGTTTAAACGGATTAAATCATAAAATTTGAGATCGGAAGTGATTGACTTCCGATCTCTTTTTTTCATGTGTACCCAATAAAGCTACTAGAAGTCATGTTTTTAGTCTACCCTTTAAAAGAGTGGCCGATAAACGTTTGAAGTTTAAAAAAGTGTTCTGCACTTCTGAAGAATTCTTTGAAGGTCATATTCATGTAGAGATCCAATTCTTTTGATCAATGATGATCGAGGTACCGCATGAATCTTTGTCGTGCGAGCAACTGAAAGGTGTCGTAATCCGGCTTCTTTCCAATAATGAATGATTACATCGAACTCATTTCTTGGTTCACTACTTGTTATAGGAGAAATAATTATGTCAATATCAATCGTGATATCCCGACCTACTATAACAATTGGTCGATGCTTAAATTGCTCCTGCATTTTAAAGTATACCTTTGCTAGCCATACATCACCCTGACTATATATCGGATTCATATTCCTCATCCTTTTCATTTAGCCAGAAATCATAGTTTTCATCTGCTACAAACACTTCATGCTTAGTAAAATACTTTTCATGAAGCTTTTTTAATACATGCTTTTTCGTTTCTTTAGGCAATTTTTCAATTTCCTCAATAATCTTCTCTTCCGCAGACACTTTATCCTTTTCCTCCTTACTAAAGTAAATTTTACACTTTTAATTGTACTGTAGTCATTATATTCCTGCAATGACTGAACAATAAAAGTTACCATACACGCTCACGGACAAAACAAGAAACACCCACAACCACTGATATCAGTAGTAATGAGTGTATTTTCATTTTATATTCCCTGTCAATAGTGTATTTATAAGTGCATTATTACCTTCACTTCATATACCTGTACTTCAACAAACTATTCAACATATTAATTTCCTGTATCAGCTTTTCGCCAACATTCGTTTCGGACACCTTTTTCCTCTCTAGCTCTTTATCTACTAATCGTCTTACAGACAGCACATCATTACCATTTCGCAAAACATCTTCCTTCGAGCTAAAATGCTGATGGGCAACCAATTGCATACCGAACGAATTATATAGTAATGTATAACCCGCAATTCCTGTTGTTGGCTGATAAGCCTTTGAAAAGCCGCCGTCAATGACAATCATTTTACCATTTGCTTTGATCGGATTTTCTCCGTCAATCTCCTTCACTGGTGTATGGCCATTGATAATATGACCTTGATCTGGATCAAGATCAAATTCTTCTAAAATCCTTCTGCAAATCTCCTCCTTTTCTCGCAAATAATAATATGGGTTCTTTCTCTCTTTGTGTGTAGCCTTATCCTTAATAAAGTACCTTTCAAAGGTAGTCATTTCCCTTTTCCCAAAAAGGGAGGAATATTCTCCAGTCCATAAATACCAAACCATATCCGTTGCAAGGTCATCGGTTACCTCGCGGTTTGCAAAAGCATATCGCAAATATTGCTCGAAAATATCAAGTAGCTCACGACCTGCATATGCTTTATTTTCGATAACCATTTTTTCCATATTCCCGTTTTCATCTATCGGCATGCAGCCATGTATTAATAAATTCCCATTATATCTTAAATAAAGTGTGCCTTTTTTCATTAAAAATTCCATATGCCTTGCTAGTTTTTCTGAATGCTGGACAGAAAATAATAGCTTATCCATTACTTGTTTTTCTTCCTCCAATAATTCATCAGGCTGGTCTGGATTAATGGTTGCAAAACAAGTATTTTCCAAGGAATAGGTGTTTCCTTGAATCGTAATTTCATTGTTTTCATAATCGATTTTTTCTAGTAAAAGCCTTTTCGACATATTAAAGTAAGTACGTCGTTTTATGATTGGCATCTCGAGTTTAAACTGAATCATTGCGATTGCTTGATGTATTTTGGTGATTTGTAATTGTTCTTCTGCGGATTGCTGTTTATTGGAATGTCTTTTTGGTCTGAATGCAGGATTGTCCTCATAGTACTTCTCTGCAAGATTCAAAAGTGGTCTAAGATTGATGCCATACACATCTTCAATAATATCCAAATTGTCATACCGCGCACAGATCCGGAGTATATTAGCTAGACAAACCTTCGACCCTGAAAAAGCACCAATCCATAGTACATCGTGATTTCCCCACTGTATATCCAGGGAATGATAATTGATAAGCGCTTCCATGATTTTATCTGGTTCAGGACCACGGTCATAAATGTCCCCCACTACATGAAGATGGTCGACAACTAACTGTTGCGTCGTATAGGCAAGACCTATAATGAGTTTATCCGCCTGACCAAGTGAAATTACTTTTTGGACAATCTTGGAATAGTAATGCTTTTTATTTGTATATTCATCAGTTTTGTAAAGCAACTCTTCTATGATATATACAAATTGCTTCGGTAATGCTTTACGTAACTTGGATCGAGTGTATTTAGAAGACGCATAGGGAATGAGCCGAATGATCTGATCAATCGTTTTGGAATACCATGCATTTAATTCTTGATTATTGTCAAATTGATCCCGTATTAATTGCAGTTTTTCTTCCGGATAATAGACTAATGTCGCGAATTCATTAATTTCTTCTTCCGATAATTCATGTTTAAAAATATCCCTGATTTTTTCCTTCACTTTACCGGAACCATTTCGTAATACATGCTGAAAGGCTTGGTACTCCCCATGTAAGTCACTTACAAAGTGCTCTGTTCCTTTTGGTAAATCGAGGATGGCCTCCAGATTAATAATCTCTGTAACTACTTTTTCTTCACTATCATATTTCTGTGCCAATAAGTCTAAGAATTTCTCCTTCAACATATCCATCCCCTCTTGAAGTCATTTTATGTAGATATAAGCTATTGCAACTACTATACCAAAAAGACTAGCAGAAATGAATTGCTAGTCTTTGGTTTATCCGTTTTATTTCGTTTATCTCTTAATTATAATGGATACCATTTCCCATCCACGCTGCTGCGGTTTCAAACAATGCTTCTGAAACGGTCGGATGCGGGAAAACCATACTTTCAATTTCCTCTACCGTACCTTCTAAATGCATAAACGCAGTACCTGCACTAATCATCTCTGTTACATGAGCACCAACCATCACAACACCAAGAATTTCACCGTATTTTTCATCTGCAATTATTTTCATGAAGCCATTGTTTTCATTGGCAGTAATTGCTTTTCCATTGGCAGCAAGATCGACTTTTTTAACTTTAACCTGATATCCTGCTTTTTTTGCTTCCGTTTCTGTTAAACCTACACTTGCAATTTCCGGGAATGAATAGACACAACGCGGGATAATTGCTTCTCCATGAACTTCCTGTCCTACGATATGTTTAACAGCCCTGATTCCTTCTTCACTTGCAGCATGCGCTAACTGGTAGCCTCCAACTAAATCACCAATCGCATAAATTCCAGAGATTGACGTTTCCATGGATTGATTTATATCTACAAATTTCCCTTCAAACGCAATAGGAAGGTCTTCGATTCCTGTTACGTTTGGTTCCCTTCCAACTGCAACTAAAACGTTATCTGTTTCAATCATTTGTTTCTTCGAATTTTTTTCCATCTCCACAATTGTTTTTCCGTTATTCGGTTTAAACCCGGTAATCTTCGTTCCTGTATGAATGGAGATGCCGCTTTTTTTCAATTGCTTTGTTAGAAATTTCGTTGCATCTTCGTCTTCATTCGGGATGATACTTTCAGCCATCTCGACAACTTCTACCTCTGTACCCAAGCGATTAAAAATACACCCAATTTCTAATCCAATTACACCTCCACCTACAATAACCAGCTTAGATGGGACCTCTTCAATATCAAAAATCGTGTCACTTGTATGGTAAGAAACTTCATCTAAACCAGGTAACGGAGGTACAAATGGTTTGGATCCAGTTGCAAGTATAATATTTTCTGCTAGAATGGTCGTATTTTCATTAGCTAAAGAAATAATTATTGTTTTATTTTCTGATACGACGCCATAGCCTTCGAAAACCTTAATTTTGTTTTGTTTCAGCAATCCTTTGATTCCATTTTTCAACGTGTTTACAACCGTATTTTTTCTTTTTACCATTGCTTCAATCGAATAGGAAACATCATTTACGGTGATGCCAAACGCTTGTGCATTCTTAATTTGATCTAGTACTTCCGCATGTTTTAATAGTGTCTTCGATGGGATACATCCTCTATTCAAACATGTCCCACCTAAATCTCTTCCCTCAACTAAAGCGACATTTAGTCCTTGCTTTGCTGCACGAATGGCTGCTACATAACCGCCAGGTCCACCACCAACGATTGCTACATCAAACTTTTGCATTGCTCCCAGCCCCCTATACCAATAATGTCCATGGATTTTCTAAACGTTCTTTTAGCTCTGTTAAGAAGGCTGCAGCAGGTGCACCATCAATTGCTCGGTGATCAAAAGAAAGACTTAATACCATCATTGGTCGCACTTCAACAACGTGATCAATCACTACGGCTTTCTCTACGATTCTGCCAACACCTAGAATTGCTGTTTCTGGTGCATTAATAATTGGAGTAAAGCCATCTATTGCATACATTCCTAAGTTACTTATCGTAAACGTACTTCCTCGCATTTCATCTGGTGTCAGTTTGTTATTTCTCGCTTTCGTCCCAAGCCCTTTACTTAGCGTTGTTAATTCTGCCAGACCTGCTTTGTCAACGTTTGGTACAGAAGGAACAATCAATCCATCTTCAACAGCAACTGCCAATCCTAGATTAATTGCTTGATTCATAACAATTTCATTATCAATAAGGGATGCATTCACTCTTGGATGATTTTTCAGTACACTTGCAGTAGCTTTCATAATAATTTCTGTATAGGATACCCGATAGCCAGTTTGCGCTTCGATTGTTGGCAATAATGCCTTACGTACCTCGATGGCTTTTGACATATCGACATCTGTTGTTAACGTTACATGTGGAATAGAGCGTGCACTTTGTAACATCTTATCCGCAACAGCTTTACGAAGACCTTTTAATTTGATTCGTTCCAGCTCTCCTGTTTCTTGAGCTGAAGTATTTTGCTGACCTAACACATCTTGTTTAACGACCTTCCCTCTCGCACCTGTTCCCTGAATAGAATCAGGGTCAATGCCTTGGTCTGCTGCAATTTTCGCTGCTAGAGGGGTTACAAGTTTACTAGAATCCGTGTTTAGTGCTGCTATGACATCTTGTTCATGGATACGACCATTTGAACCTGTTCCTTGAATGATTTCTATGGACAGGTTATTTTCTCGAGCTACCCTTCTTGCTGCAGGAGTAGCCCGTACTTTACTGATTGATGCTCCACTCGTTGCAGCTTCCTCCTGTGAAACTGCTTTTTCTGCTGCAGCCTCTTCTTCCAGCTGTTCCTCATTACTTGCTGCTGGCGGATTATCTGGTGCCTTATCATTTGCCTCCCCGATGAATGCGACAATCTCATTTACCGGAACCTCATCTTCCACATCATAATATTTTTTCAGCAAAATTCCTTCTTCATAGGACTCTACTTCTATATTGATTTTGTCCGTCATGATTTCAAATAAAGGTTCTCCTACTTCAACGGACTCTCCTTCTTCTTTAAACCATTCAAGTAAGGTACCAACTTCCATCGTACTACTTAATTTCGGCATAAACACTTCTTTTAACATGTCCGCTCCCCCTTACTTGGCCACAGCTTTTTTCGTTAACGTTTCTTTTACAGCATTTACAATATCCGGTACCTGCGGAATGGCGGCTTTTTCTAATTCTGGATTATATGGAATCGGTGTTTCTACACCGCCTAATCGCTTGATTGGTGCATCTAAATAGTCAAATGCTTCACTTTCAGCAATCATACTGGCAATTTCTCCTCCAAATCCACCACGTTTTACCGCTTCATGCACGACAACGAGATGCCCTGTTTTTGCAACTGATTTGATAATCGTTTCTGTATCTAATGGAACAAGGGTACGCGGATCAACAACTTCGACACTGATTCCTTCTTTTTCTAGCTCCGCTGCTGCTTCTAGTGCTTTATGAACCATAATAGCAGTAGCAACAATTGTAATATCTGTTCCTTCACGCTTCACTTCTGCTTTTCCTAATGGAATGCTGTATTCCTCTTCCGGCACTTCCGAGCTTGTTTTATATAATAGTTTATGTTCATAAAAAATAACTGGGTTATCATCATCCAGGGCTGCTTTCAGTAACCCTTTCGCATCATATGCAGTTGATGGCTGTACTACCTTTAACCCTGGAATATGGGTAACCCAAGCTTCTAAACTTTGTGAATGCTGTGCTGCTGCTCCTGTTCCAGAGCCACTTGGTGTTCGAACAACCATTGGAACTTTTCCTTTTCCACCGTACATATAACGTAATTTCGCAGCTTGGTTTACAATCTGATCCAGTGCAATTGTGATAAAATCCGAGAACTGTAATTCCATAATCGGGCGCATTCCCGTTAATGCAGAACCTACTGCTGCACCTGCTATTCCTGCTTCACTAATCGGTGTGTTACGGATACGTTCCGGACCAAATTCCTCAATCATTCCACGTGATACACCAAATGCTCCACCATAAACACCAATATCCTCACCCATTAAAAATACATCGTCGTTTTTACGCATTTCAATACTCATTGCTTCTCTGACAGCTTCTAAATAAGTTATCTCTCTCATTAAAATCCCCTCCTATGCATATACATCCGTTAATAATTCATCCAGTGACGGCATTGGACTATTCTGAGCAAATTCAACTGCATCATCCATCTCTTGCTTAGCTGCTTTCTTCAGCGTTTCTAACTCATCTTCCGTTGCAATTCCAGCTTCCACCAAGTCTTCCTTGAATCGTTTGATTGGATCCCGATTATCTCTCCAATCCTTTTCTTCATCACGTGTACGATATTTTTTCGCATCACTTTTCGAATGGCCCTTCCAGCGATAAGTTTTTGCTTCTATTAATGTTGGTCCTTCTCCAAGACGCGCACGTTCTGTCGCCTCATAGGTAGCATTGATGACTTCGATAATATCGTTTCCATCAATAACAACGCCGGGAATACCATATGCAGCAGCACGATCTGCAATATTCTCCACATTTGTCATTTCACTTACGTTACCAGACATGCCATACTGATTATTTTCACAGAAAAACACGACCGGTAAATCCCAAATCGAAGCCATATTGATCGCTTCATGAAAACTTCCTTCATTCGACGCACCATCACCAAAGAAACAAACCGTTACATAGTCCAGCTTCTTCATATGTGCTGTAAGCGCCGAACCAACAGCTAAAGGTATTCCACCACCGACAATCCCCATTGCTCCAAGGTTACCTTTATCCAAGTCCGCAATGTGCATGGAACCGCCTTTTCCTTTACAATATCCAGTCGTTCTTCCGAATAATTCTGCCATCATCTTATCGACACGGCCGCCTTTTGCAATACTATGACCATGTCCTCTATGTGTACTTGTAATTTTATCCTCATCGGAAAGCAATGCACATGCACCTGCAGCAGTTGCTTCCTGCCCAACAGCCAAGTGAGTTGTTCCATGAATCATTCCTTTTGCGAAGAATTGATCTACTTGTTCATCAAAGTAGCGAATTAACCACATTTGTTTGTAAAGCCCTTTCAATTTTTCATTTGATAGTTCTGGAACGAGTTTTAATGTTTTGGTTTGTTCCATTCTGTTCACTCTCCCTTTGTTTTTATGATAAAAATGTTCTTCCGCCGTCAATTAGCAGCACCTGTCCTTGTATAAAATCGGACTCTTTAGAAGCCAGGAAATTTATTGCATTCGTTGTATCAGACAACGTTCCAATTTTTCTTACGGGTATTTTCTGTACTAATTTCTCCAAGCTCTCTTCTGTCGGGTATAGCCGATCAAGCATTTCGGTTTGAATTACCCTTGGTGCAACAAGATTAATTTTTATTCCTAAGTGACTGTACTTACTGGCAATAGCCCTCATTAATCCAAACGCTCCACCTTTTGATGCTGCATAATGAACACCACCGCCAGTTCCAGTAATAGCTGATCCTGATCCGATGATAATGATATTACCGCCTTTATGATGCAGCATTTCCGGGATTACAGCTTTTACAGCGTAGAATAATCCTGTTAAATTTACGGAAATTGTTTTTTTCCACGTCGGGAAGGTCAGCTCTTCAAAAGATTTAGATACCGTAATGCCTGCAGAATGTACAAGCGTATCTATTCTTCCAAACTGTTTGATCACCTTATTTATTATTCCCTTCGTATTCTCCCAATCGGTTACATCATGCTGAAAAAAGGTTGCTTCTTTACCTTTTAAAGCTAATTCATTAACTAATGCTTCCCCAGCCTCTTTATTTAGATCTGTAAATATTACAGAATCTCCCCTAGCCGCTCTATTTTTCACATAATCCTTTCCAATTCCCGCCGCTCCGCCAATAACCAAGATTGCTTTTTTCCGCTCCATATATTCACCCTATTTTAATAGCCATTCTTAAGCTAGTGTTTTTCCACCATCTAATAGAATCGTTTGCCCATTCATATAGCTCGCCATCGGTGTTGTTAGCATTAATATGATATTGGCAATTTCGCTTGCTGTTACTTTGCGCCCCAATGGAATAGAATCACTTGTGTCATATTTCCCAACACTTACAGCATTGACTCTAATGTTACTTGACGCTAACTCTCTGGATAGGGCCTTATTCATGGATTCTAATGCACTCTTACTAGCAGCATAGGCAGTATCACCATTCCCCCCATCTATCGCACTCGTTGAGGAGACGTTAATGATTACTCCATCATTTTGCTTTTCCATCAATGGAGTTATCATTTTTATTAATTGAAAAGGTACATCCAAATTAATAAACATTACGTTCTCCCATTCCTCAGGGGTTATATCTATAATTTCCTTTCCTGTATCCGTTTCCAAATTATTAATAATAATATCAATTTGATGTAAATCTGGTAATCCTTGAAGAAATGAACTATTTTCAAGATTCACTGGACCTATATCATTACTAGAAGATCCATCTTTATATTTTAAAATAAATATGCTTTCATCCTCTGGGGCCGTTCTGCTTAAAAACAATATCTTTGCCCCTGCTTCTGTATATAACCGAATAATTTCTTTGCCTACTTGATGATCGCCATCAAAAACAAATACTACCTTGTTCTGTAAATCAAATTGAATCATCTCCAACCTCCTTTACATTTGTTCTTAGTAGTTACATTTGTATAAAATATAACTTATGAATAGCATTTTGTCAACATTAAAGTGACATATGTTCTTATCGTAATCAAAAATACACCTCTCTGCAAATGGAAGAGAGGTGGTATTATTTATGTCCTAAATGAACCGTGTTCAATGAATTCCTTTAGCTATTATTTAATGGAAAAGTTCAACTACTTTATAAATGACGTAATGAATTAAGTTACCTGCTTGGTCAATACTTGAAACCATGGTAGCTCCCTCAGGCATATTAAACTCTGCTTTCACCGCCATATCAGTATATATCACAGCTAAGTCTGTCGCCATGTAGAGTGACATAGCAATTACAATGGTTCCTGCAATAACGGAGTGAACAATATTTCCGCGCGCAGCACCTACGATAAATGCAACAATAAACGGAATCGTTGCCAAGTCTCCAAACGGAAGTAATGCGTTACCAGGTAAAATCACTGCTAATACGACTGTTATTGGAACAAGAATCAATGCTGTTGAAATTACTGCGGGATTACCTAGAGCCACAGCTGCATCAAGTCCAATATAAATCTCTCTATCTCCAAATCGCTTATTTAACCATTCCCGTGCTGATTCCGATACTGGCATTAATCCTTCCATTAAAATTTTTACCATTCGCGGCATCAAAACCATTACCGCTGCCATCGACATACCGATTTCAATAATATCACCCACACTATATCCAGCTAATGCACCAATCCCTGCTCCAAGTACGAGTCCAATGAAAATCGATTCTCCTAAAATACCAAATCTTTTCTGAATTGAATCTGGATCTGCATCCCAATCCTTTAACCCAGGGATTTTTTGAAGCAGCTTTACGATTGGAATACCAATCGGGACGTAAGAAAGTGTAGTTGCAGTAGTTAACGACACACCTGGCATTTCATAATAATCAGCAACCATTGGAGCTAAGCGATCAGCCATCACTAGTGTGATAACTTGGAAGATAATCGCTGCGGCAAGGCTTATCCAAACGTTTCCAGTTAGTGCATAAACCATTGCTGCCATAAATGCATAGTGCCAAAAATTCCAAATATCAACATTCATCGTTTTGGTTGTTTTTGTAACCAGCATAACAACATTTACAGCTAACCCTAAAGGAATGATAAATGCTGAAAGCGGGGATGCCCAAGCAATAGATGAAGCTGCTGGCCAACCAATATCAATAACATTTAAGTTAACCCCTAATCGTTCTACCATCCCTTGTGCCGCAGGACCAAGGTTTAAAACAAGCAAATCTATCACTAAGAATATACCTACAAAAGCAACTCCAATAGTTAAACCCGAACGAAATGCTTTTCCAGGCTTTTGTCCAAAAAATAAGCCAAGCAAAAAGATTGCTACTGGTAGAATTACGGTAGCACCTAAATCTAAGAAACCTTGTATAAAATCTACGAATCCTTGCATGTTGTTTCCCCCTTGAGTGAAAAATATAATTCTATTTAATTTAAATTTGCTTACCAATCTTCATATGCTTTTTCATCAATACCTCCTTAGTTAAGCGAATTTCATTTGTTCTCATCGATTTATTATGTAAGTTAGAACTCCCTCCCAAAACGATCCTATTATTTGATATCGCTTACATTAACTGCATTACTAACCGGTATGAAAGTAAATCCACTATTAACAGTTACTTAATAATTCTATCTTATCACCAATAATATCGATTTTGTATTCGCTTTCATCACAACTTAATGTCATATCTTTGTATAATATCATGATTAACATTCGTAACCAATCAGAACAATTGATTATTTTATACATAAATTGAATCTAATTTTTTGTAGCAACAAATAAATGCATCCCTTTTCTATAAGAAAAAGGGATGCATCTATTTTAATTATCTAATAAAGCTTGTGCAGTACGATCGTCTGTTATAAGAACATTTAAACATCCACCAACAAGAGCTGCTTCTATACTTTCCAGTTTATGTGAACCTTCAACAATGCCAATTACTTCAGGTATTTTCTTTATCTCTTCTATATTTAAACCGATAAAACGATCATTTAAGGGGTGATCTATCTCCATTCCAACTTCATTAAAAAAGCAAGATCCGATATTACCTACTGCTCCTGCCTTTTTTAATGAAGTTAAATCACTTTCCTTTAAATATCCCATCACTTCTAAAGTTGAATCTTTAAATGGATTTCCTATCCCTACGACAGCCATATCAACTTTTCGACCTTCTTCTAATACCATAGCGATATCTTTTGTATGAACGAGCATCTCTTTTAAATCGTCACTTTCAACCATTGCTGGTGCATAAAGATACATGCAGGATGTATTCATTTTTTGCGCTAAATTAAACGCAAGCTGATTGGAGTGTAAATGAACATAATTGTTACCCATTCCACCAATAATTGGTACAATACGAATATGAGCATTTCGTTCATATGGATATTCTTCAACCAAAGATAAAAGTGTACTTCCCCAAGAAATACCTATGTTTTTAATATTCTTTAGGTTTTTACTAATATAGGATGCTCCTGCTTTTCCAAGCTGCCTCTTAGCCATTTCCTGCGTAAAACCTGCAGTAGAGACAACAATAACTTCTTTTAATCCAAACTTCTTCTCAAGCTGCTGTTCTAAATCAATCGTATGAATTGTCTCGTCTTTGATATAGATTTCCACGATTCCTTCTTTTTTTGCAGCATTTAACAGTTTTGAAATGACAGGTCTGGAAACATTATGTTTTTTTGCGATTTGGGCTTGAGTCCAACCTTCAAAATAATATAACTTAGCTATCTTCACCATTAAACGTCGTTCTTCCCAATCTAACATACAACCGCTCTTTTCTTTGAAAAAATTATATTTGTTCTATCATATTACGTTTGTACATTATCATATAGAACAGATGAAACGCTGTCAATTATCTTCAGCTGTTTAAAATAGAGATGTACTAGAATTTGTTTTTGCATACTCAGACAGCAGCTCCTACTATATGAATTATGCAGAAATTTCTTCTGGTCAAAGACTACTATTACTTTCTTTCGCAGTACAATTCTAATACTAGCGCACTAAAAAAGGTTAGCATCCTTATAATACTAACCTTCCAGTAATAATCTAGCAGTTTTTTCATCGGTTATTAATACATCAATTAAATCTTCTCTTAATGCCGCTTTAATAGCATTCACTTTTTCGACTCCAGCAGCTACTCCAACAACTAGGGGGATTTGCTTTAACTTATTTAGTTCAAGTGTAATTGTTTTTTCATTCCAGGAATTGTTTACTACTTCTCCATTTTCATTAATAAAGTTATAGCAAATATCACCAGCAATTTCATCAAAATCCAGATCATCTGTTATACCAGAATTAATATAGGATCGAACCATGGTTGAATGCTCTGGTGTTCCGCCTATTCCTACAATCGCAATGTCTGCCTTGCTTCCCAATTCCAATGTATTCTTTATAGACGGTTGTTTCAGAATTATTTCCCTCGTCTCTTTAGAATCAACAACAACTGGAGCATGTAAAAGGTGATAGGTTGCTTTCAATGCCTCCGCAAGCTTAGCAACAATATGGTTTGCATGTATATCTACACGCTCGTCTCCCATTCCCCCAACTATAGGAACAAAGCATACATTTGGGAAATGCTGATTAGATGACATTGCGGTTGCAACCTCATATAAAGTTGTTCCGGAAGACACTCCAACAACCTGATCATCCCTGATCATTCTATGCAAATATTTACTTGCCGCCGTTCCCAACTGAATTTTAGAATTACTTTGTTCCGTATCAGGCACACAAATTGCCTCACGTAATCCGTATTGATTTTCTAGCTTTGTCTCTAAACTTGATACGGTACTATAATCCTCATCATGAATAATAATTTCAACAATACCTAATTCCTTTGATTTTGATAAATACTTCGATATTAATGACCGACTTACTCCAATTTTTTTTGCAATAGTTGATTGGGTTTCACCTGCTTCATAATATAGATTTGCAATCTTAACCATTAATCTCCGATCGTCTAGATAGGACATTTCCTACACCCTGTTCTTATTGAAAATTATTTAGATTACTGTCTTAGCTGAGAGGGAATTTGATAGATTAAATACTGCTCCAGATCCATACAGTTTAGAACGATATCAAAATTCCTCAATATTACTTCTTTTCCAGTACCAAGTTTACATGTTTTTTACAAAAATTTCTAATTTTAACACTTACATTTTAACACTTGCTATGAAACATTCTACCTTTATAATTGCTTCCTTTAGCTTACCTTTGCTTCTCGTTTCATTTGCTCTTCTACTCGTTTAACAGCATCTTGAACGACTAGCCTATGCTTCTTCTTCTCCCAATCAATAACCTTTATATTTTCACCAACATACTCTTTATACTTTGCAAATCTTGAAAGAACTGTAAGTCCTGATAAAATATTACATTCCTGAATGGTTCCTTTTTTATCTGTAACGACAATAGCTACCTTTCCAACGCGAAACATTTTTTTCGTCATCCCCACACCAAGGTACCCTTCACTATATTGTTGGGTAATCTTCTTTACTTTTTTCTGATAATATTTCACATGTAAAATTCCCGTAAACGCTTGAATAACAAGAACAACTACTAATAACATTAGGAATGCTAAGGGATCCATCTTTTCGCCTCCTGCTCTGATTGATGTTATTTATTCGATAGATTGAAACTGAGGTTGATGAACAATGGATGAAGAATTTAACCGTTCACCCATTGTTCTGATTAATGAACTGTCAGCTCTAAAGCTTCGATAATTCGTTCACTTAATATAATTGGCGAATTAGCAAAGTTACCGATTGTTGAGCCTGCAATATGTGGTGTAATCGTAATATTATCCAGTCCGTTGTAAGGATGATCGCTTGGCAATGGTTCAACATTATATACATCCACGGCAGCACCAGCAATTTTTTTCTCGCTTAATGCTTCTGCCAAGTCCTGTTCGTTAACTAATCCAGAACGAGCCGTATTAATGAGCACTGCATTATTTTTCATCATGCTAAAATGTTCTTTATTAATCATGTTCTTTGTTTGTTCCGTTAGACGGTAGTGCATTGAAATAATGTCCGCTTCTTTCACTAATTCTTCTAGGGTTTCAACTTTTGTGTCTGGTGTATCACCTTGGTAATAATCATCGAAGAATAGAATTTCACTGCCAAAAGGGCGAAGTAATTCTGCAACCCGCCTGCCTATAGCACCGTATCCAATCAAACCTACTGTTGAGCCCTTTAGTTCGGGAGCAAGCACACCGTTTGGATAATGTTTTTCCCACACACCGTTTCTTAATTTATAGTTAGCTCTGGCAATATTACGGATTTCACTTAGAATCATACCAACAGCAAATTCGGATACACTTGTAGTGCTGCGCCCAGGTGTATTCAAAACCGTAATACCTTTTGATTCAGCATATTCCCTATTCACATTTTCAATACCCGCCCGAAGGACACCTAATAATTTTAAGTTTTTGCATTGGTCAATGACTGCTTTTCCAATCGGTGCAAACTGGGTAATGATAATATCATAGTTTTCCAGGCCATCTGTTAGTTCAGAAGGAAGCGCAATTGCTTCACTGCCTTCATACTCTAGTTTAATATTATCCTTCTGTAACGCTTCCAAATCTTTATGCTTCCATTCTTTGACGGTAATATCAATACCTAGCTCTTTTAAACTAATAAGACCTTCTTCCATCATTTGTTTATCTATAAATAAATCGGCTATTGCTAAACATTTCATTTTTTCACCCTCCGATTATTTTTCTCTACGCTTATGCATGCAGCAAAAAAGAAATACGATAATTACCGCGTGTACTTGCTTTTTCATAGGCTTCTTGAATTCTGGATAATGGAATCTCTTCTTCTATTAAAGGACTTACATCAATTCGGCGCTCACTTAGCATTTTTGCTGCATTATTGAAATCCTCGAGGCTTGAGCCGTACGTACCAATAAGTTCACATTGCTTATAATGAATTTCATTGGAATCTACATTTAAATCCGGTGCTGGATAACCCGCTGCAAACAAAAGAACCTTCCCTTCATCATCTTTGATCATATTCAAAGCTTGCTCATTTGCAGAAGAAGTACCGACTGCAACAATCACGATATCTGCACCGCTGCCATTTGTTCGTTTTCTAACTTCCTCCACTGGATCAGTTTCACCAGCATCAATTAATTCTAAGTCCATTTGTTTAATCTTCTCTACTTTTTTGGGATTACGTTCCGAGACAATGACTCTTGCCCCCATTGCTTGAGCGACTGCTGCATTAAGCAATCCCATTGTACCGCCACCAATAACAACGACAGTGTCCAGTCCTGAGTTAATCCGCAGTTTTCGAATTCCTTTTAATACGGATGATAACGGTTCAACAAATCCTGCCTCAGAAGCAGATAAGTCATCACTAACTTTCACAACACTTTTGGATTTCCGGATAAAATAATTCGCAAAACCAAAAATCCCAAAATATTGATCAGAATAATTTTTCCCAAATTGTTTTATGCTTTTGCAAGAAGTGATGTCACCTTTCTTACACTTCTCACAATCCCCGCAGTAGTCATATAGCACACTGACCCGCTCTCCAACCTCTAAAGAGCTACTTACTTTTTCTCCCTTAGCGACAATTATCCCTGAGCATTCATGTCCACCAGCCATGGGGTATCCTTGATGTTCACGTTTCCCCTGCCATTGTTGATAATCGGTTGTACAAATATTACATGCTTCCTGCTTAATCAGCAGTTCATCATCTTTTAAATCAGGCAGCCTTCCTTCTCTTACTTCAGCTTTTCCGGCTTCTAGAAGAACTCCAAATCGAAATGAATCTGGCAGCATTTTAATCCTCCTTTCATCATCTTTTCTACAGTGTAAACGACATAAAGTAAGCAATAACAACTGCTAGTGGTCCAGTGATTACTCTGGAGAAAAGAATTGCTGGTGCTCCAACACTAATTGTTTCCGGCTTCGCTTCCCCCAGTGTTAAGCCAACCGGAATAAAGTCAGTTCCAACCTGTGCATTAATTGCAAATAATGCGGGAAGTGCAATGCTCATATCAATGTTACCGTTTGCAATTTCATTTCCAACTAATGTACCGATAATTGCACCGATAACAGCTCCTGGTGCAAGTAGTGGTGACAGGAATGGAAGCGCGGTTATAACACCTAAAATAATTAGCCCACCAATATTATTTGAAAGTGGTACAAATACATTTGCTAATATTTCTCCAATACCTGTATAGTTGATAATCCCGATTAACGTTGCAACGAACGCCATAAAGGGGATTATATTTTTAATGATTGTGTCGATGGTATCACGACCTGCTTGGTACATGATATTCATAAAGCTACCCGCACCCTTGGCTATCTTGTCAATGATTCCCATAACACCTTTATTACCCTCAATTTCATTGTTTGTACTGTTATCTTCTACTGGTTCAGCTGCAGCCGCTACAGTTTCTTTGTTTTTTTCAGCATTCTTTACTTCCGCCTCATCCACTTCTGTTTTTGGTACTGCAGCAACGGTTGTTTCACTATCAGCGAGCTCGACATCACCTACAGTTACACCAGAGACAAAAATATCTTCTGTCATAAATTTCGCAAGCGGTCCAGATGGACTCATTACTTTAACGTTAACAGTAGGTATTCTTAGTCTTGGATAAGTTCCGCACCGTGCTGTCCCACCACAATCAATAACCGCAACCAATGTTTGCTCTTTTGCTACTGGATTTTTAAATGAGTCAACTACCTCAGCACCTGCAAGTCTTGCAATCTCTCTTGCTACTGGATGGATTCCCCCTCCAGTAACACTGATGACATATTTTTTTTCATCGGTTGGTGTTAATTCTAATGGTCCACCCCAGCCATTTTTTCCTTTGGACACTATTACCGTCTTATGGTTAGCCATAAGATTTCCCCCTCTGCGTTTCTACTTTATTTCTCGTTAAGGATTCGTTCATAACCTTGTTTTTTAAACATATAGGCACTGATTCGTTCCGTTACAAGACCTCTCATTAAAATCACAAGTAAACCAGTTAATAAGAACATAAGACCTAATTGTGCTTGACTGCCGCCAGCGGTTGCATACCCTGTTGCGACTCCTAGCCAAATAAATAATTCAGCCGAGTTTGCATGTGGGAAAAGACCGGTAATTGGATGCACGAATGAAACCGCAGAATCATAGAATGCTGGTTTATATTTTTCTGGCATGAAACGTCCAACTGTATAACACATTGGGTTCGTAAAAAAGAATACAGCGATAAGTGGTACAAGGGTATAGCGTAATAAGGCATATTTCGTAATTTTTTGCAGGAATCGATTTATCTTCTCCTCACCAATCATTTTTGTTACCGCATTAACAGCTGTGATTAACGTTACTAATAAAGGTATAATCCCCGTCATATAACCCATGAATACTTCTGCACCCGCCTGAAACATTCCAATAAAGCCATCAGCAATAGCGATCATAAAATCCATCTTAATTCCATCCTCTCTTATAACGTAATATAGAAGGAAATGCTCGTTTAGAGGTGGTTAACCACGCACTATAAGGGCGTATCCACCTTATTTAACTTCAATTGAATCACCAATATTTAACTCTGGAAATTCACTAGGTGTTACTAAAACTGCCCCTGGTAAGATTTCTTCCGTTTCATCGTCTTTAAAATAAATCGAAACGTGACCAAGGCTTTCAAAATTTGGATTTGCTTCATCCCCGACTTTTTGTATTGTATATTCTTTATCACCAATCACAAGTGTTGTTCCTTCCTGCAGAGCATTTTTAGGTTGTTCTTCAAAACGGTGAATTACTGAGATATCTTTTAATTCAAGGGGAGCAGTTTCATTAAAAAGTACTAATAAGCTCTCCTCTTTAAAATCTGGTACTAGTGCTCCAATTTCCAGAACTTTCGTTTTCATCATGATTTTATCCTCCCTTTATGTGTTTGTTGACTTGTAACTTAATCATCTTCCTACACCAGGAACCCAATATTAATTTCACTTAGGCAGTAAAAAACTATTTAACACGAAACATATGATCCTGCAAAGCTCTTAATTTCCATACGGTTGTTGAAGGATCAAGTTCTACATCATCGTGTGTTAAAAATTGACCTTCTTTAATATCCCTTTTAGCAACAACATTACCACTAATTAGACCAATAGGAATGTGACCATTCACTTCCATATCTTGATGTGTTTCTAATACACCTCTAACAGAATAACCACCAATGCCATCTAGTGTTTCGCCTGCTTTAATATCTCGTTTTGCAACCGTTACAGTTTCTGAGATTGGAGCTCCAAGCGGATGAATAGAAGTATCATGATGTAAGACAGCCTTCGCAATTGTAACGGGTGTTTCTAAACTAGCTAAATGATATGGGCGATATAATGTATAATGGTTTCCATGACTTTTGTCTACTTTTAATAAATAGCGCAGTTCCTCATCAACAGGTTCTAGGTCACTTTTAACAATAACGAAAACCCCTGGTGCTAAACCGTTAACATATTCTACTACTCCTAAGCTGTTTAAAACGCCGCCATTTTCTTTCAAATCTAGTTTTTGTGCAACGTCATCTAGATTAGCATCGACGCCATGCATTCCTACTTTATCTGGCACTAAGCCGATTGCGTTACTTAATAAATTCATTTCAGCCATCGTTTTGGTTCCATCCTGGAATGCTGCTAGCATATGCGGACTCATGTTTTTAGCTTTTGCTTCTGCTGCGGCAGTATCTGGGTTAGCTGTCGTTTTTAATGCGTTATTTTTCCCTTTTCCAGCAACAACGACTTCCATTCCCATCGTTTTGGCAAATTCATATAATTCAACGATTGCAGCTGGCTCATCTCCAGCAGATCCTGAATAAACTAGTCCAGCAGATTGAAACAATGAATTCATATACGAACCTATTGTTATATCAACTTCTACATTTAATAAGACTAGATGTTTCCTAGAATTTAAAGCTTCCAGGGAAATATTTGCTCCAACTTCAGGTACTCCAGTAGCATCTACAATTACCTCCACATTGGATGACTGGATGACTTCTCGATAATCTGAAGATACCAATGTATTTACTTTCTTATTTTCTTGAGACTGATAATAATCAACTGCCTTTTGAGCTCTTTCAACGTTTACATCCGAAACTCCACCGACGATCATTCCGGGAATGCGAGATATTTGGGTAATAAGTCCAAATCCCATTTGTCCCGCACCAATAACTCCTACTTTGATTGGGTTATTTTCTTGTTCTCTTAATTGAAGTTCATGATAAATTGACATTACAAATCCCCCTCAGAATCTTCTGAAATAAAAACGCATACTTAATAAACCTAGCTTTGATAATAAGTTCTTTCATAATTAACAATTGTTACATTACGTAAATAAAGTTTAATCTTGTAACATTTGTTACAATGTGTGTCATATGTTAGAATACGCTTTCATTATAGATTGGAAAAATTAGATTGTCAACTACAAAAATTGTCGGATTTTGCAGGAATTTATATTTTCATCGCAGGATAGCTTTATAAATGTAGGTTTAAAATAATAGGTGCCTGTTGTTAGTGGTTAAATTATTGCGATTTCAGATAGTTTTCCTGACACAAAAAGCCATCATTTATCTTAGATAAACGATAGCTATTATATCTAGAGCGTATAGAATGGGACACTCATAAAAACAACATTTCTAACAACCATGGTTCTAGAATATCAATCTATTTAATCTAAAAGTGTTTCCAATAAACGGTAACTCTCTAGTTTATTTCCATTTTCAATGTTTAATTTATCAAAATCTACATCTATTATTTTATTTCCTTTAATACCTACAGCTTTGCCAGTTTGCTCGTCCATTAATAATTCTATTGCTGCAATACCCAACCTGCTTGCAAGTACCCGATCAAAAGCCGATGGGTTTCCACCTCTTTGTAAAAATCCCAATGTAGATGTTCTTACAGAAATATTCAGCCTTTCTTCGATACCTTTTTGTAATTCCTGTATATCATGTAATTCTTCTGTTACGATAATCATATTGTTTCTTTTTCCATCATTTATTCTCATAGCTAATGTAGAACAGATTGAATCTAAATCCAATTTCCGTTCCGGTGTAGAAATGATCTCTCCCCCACCGGCTAAAGCTGAGAACAAAGCTAAGTCTCCACAGTGTCTGCCCATCACCTCTACAATAGTTGTCTTATCATGAGAAAAGCTTGTGTCTTTAATCTTATGAATGCATTCTAGAATGGTATTTACAGTTGTATCAAAACCGATAGAATAATCTGTATAGACTATATCATTTTCAACTGTTGCAGGAATACCTATTACTTTTATACCTTGTTGTTGAATTTTCCTAGCCGCTTCAAAGGATTTATCATCTCCGATTATAACTAGAGCATTTATTCCGGATTTTTCCAATGTATCTTGTATTTTCATTTTCTCTGTTTCACTTAATTCCGTACTTCTTGATGTCTTTAAGATTGTACCGCCTGAATCAGTAATATTTTCCAAATCAGATGCAGTTAACGGATAAATAGATCCTTCTATCAACCCATTGTAACCATAATTAACTCCCATTACATCAATATTATGATAATTGGCCGCTTTAACGACTGCACTAATTGCAGTATTCATTCCAGGTGCATCTTCACCACTTGTTAATATCCCTATTTTCATCATTTGTAAACACATCCAAGTAATTTAATTGATTTCTGTTATTTATATATAATCAGATATTTTGTTTGTTGTCTATATAAATTAATCTATCCCCTATGATATTCTATATGTTAATTACTCTCGCTATAACAGAAAATACTATACAAGATTCCTATAGGTACCCTGTATAGTAGTAATCCTTGATTTATTTCAACCAAAGATTCTTAAGAAGAAACCTTGATTGTGTTGTTAACCTTGAAAAAAATACATTAACCTTTTATAGGTTACATATTATAAAATATTTTATTTTCCTATCGTAAATTCTTCAACATTTAATTCACTAGATACTTCCGTTTTTTCCGGGTTAAAAATCACTTTAACCGAGTCTATCTCTCTATTTATAACTTTCTGGAATGCTTCTGGGCCCTCTTCTAAAGATAACTTATGAGAAATCATTGGTTTCACATTAATTTGGCCAGTACTCATATAGTGAACAGTTGATGACCACTCTTTCCCAGGGAATGGTGCTGAGATTGCATTCCATGATCCATAAATGGTCAATTCATTACGAACAATTTTTTCAAAGTAGAAACGCTCAATGTTAATATCTGCATATGGAATTCCCATAAATACTACTTCTCCACCTTTTTTAGGTAAGGCAAATACTTGGGCAGATGTAATTGGTGAACCTGCAGATTCAACGGCTAAATCCACACCCCTACCATTTGTATACTCCATAATTTGCTCATGGGCGGGTTTTTCCAATGAATTGATTGCTACATCAGCACCAAGCTCTTTCGCAATTTGTAGTTTTTTGTCATCAATGTCAATTGCATATACTTTTTTCGCACCGAAAATTTTTGCCCATTGTACAGCTAGAAGTCCGATACTCCCAACACCCATTATAGCAACCTCTGCACCTGGCTGAATTTTAGTACGGTAAAATCCGTGTGCTACTACCGCAGAAGGTTCAACCAATGCAGCCGTATCATAATCAACATTATCTGGAAGGGGAACGATGTGGGTTGCAGGTAATTTTGTATATTCAGCATAAGCACCAGGGTGACGTGCACCAATTACACTAAGGTTTTCACAGCGTGCTGGTTCACTACTGAGGCAATATTCACATTCTCCACAAACAAATGCAGGGCATCCTGCGACACGATCACCAACTTTAATTCCTTTTACTCCTGGCCCAACCTCTGTTACTTCACCAGCAAACTCATGGCCAAACGTCATTCCCTCTACATATGGGCCGAGTTTTTTATATCTAGATGTATCGGATCCACATATTCCAACTGATTTTATTTTAATAATAACGTCGGTATCATTTTCGATTACTGGAATTGGTGTATTCTCTTCAAAACGAATATCTTGTACACCATAAAGATTTAACGCTCTCATCCCATTCACCTCAATATATCTAATAATTTGCAGACTCATTTTTTACTTCTTTTTTTTTGCTGAAAAACAGTTTGTATGCTGCGAATCCAACGATAATCGTGTTAAAAATTAATTGGTATTCAAAATAGAATTCACTTATCCCTCTTAGTGGGCCTAACATGAAGTCTAAAAGTGTATCTACCATACTAACCCTCATTTCTATGAAAAGTGATAAAGTGAAACTTCATTCAGTGGGATTCCCTTCCTCCCCACTGAATGTTAGTACCTCAAGGGTATGACCTAAAGGCCCTTGAACAGAATCGGGAATTTATGGGATGTTTCTCCCACAACCTTCTTCACGTTTTAGTTTTCTCAAGCTTTGAGAAAAAATATTACAGTCCGTTAATGCGTGATAAAACGATTAAGTATTATACTTAACCGTTTAGCACGATATTTTTAATATGAAGCCTCTGAAACACCGCCACTGATAATTGCTACAGCACCACTTGCACCAATACGATTTGCACCAGCAGCGACAATGTTAACTGCATCTTCATACGTTTTAACTCCCCCAGCAGCTTTTACCCCTATTTTGTCACCCGCTACGGAACGAAGTAATTTAACATCTTCAACTGTTGCTCCACCACCGTTAAAGCCAGTAGCTGTTTTTACAAAGTCAGCACCCGCTTCGATGATTATTTCCGTTACTTTCACTTTCTCTTCATCCGTTAATAATGCTGTTTCAATAATAACTTTGGTTGTTAATCCTTGAGATGCCTTAACAACTTCTGCAATATCATTTTTTACCACATCATATTCGCCTGACTTAAGAGCTCCCAAGTTAACTAACATATCGATTTCTTCAGCACCATTTTTAATTGCCTCTTTTGTTTCTTCCACTTTTACATGCGTTGTTGCACCACCAAGTGAGAATCCTATTGGTACTCCAACTTTAATATTGTGTGGAGATAACAGACTATGCGCGTACGATACATAAAATGGGTTCACAAAAACAGTTTTAAAGCCATATTCGATTGTTTCTTCACAGAATGCTTTAATATCCTCTTTACTTGCAGTTGGAGTTAATAATGTATAATCAATCATGTCAATTAGTTGTTGCTTATCCAATTTCATTCTCCCCCTCACCTTTGTTACAAGGTATAATGTAATTCAGACCTTTGCTGGAAGATTACTAGATTTTTAATCAATCCACAGGCGTTAACAAAACTTTAATTGCTTCTCCACTTTTAATCGCTTGATATGCTTCATCCCACTCGGTAATGTTAAACTCATGTGTTACTAAAGCCTTTGCATTTACTTTTCTATCATTCATTAATGCAAGTGATGGTTCCCAATCAGCTGATTTTTGGCTTCTGCTGCCCACAACCCGGATTTCTTTTTGAATAATTTTTTCAAGATCAAATTGAATTTCAGATTGTGCAAAAATACCTACTTGCGCATAATGACCTTTTTTGCGAAGAATATCCAGACCTTGTCTCGCAGCTGGTACAGCACCAGAGCATTCCAAGACTACATCAGCACCATAACCATTTGTTAACTTATGGACAGACTCTTTTAGATCTTCTTCTTGCGTATTAACGGTATAATCAATACCTACCTCAATTGCTTTATCCAGACGAACTTTATCATTTGTTAGTCCTGTAATGATTACCGTAGCACCACGACTTTTAGCTACCTGAGCCGCTAAAAGTCCAATTGGACCAGGTCCAATGACAACAACAAGATCTCCTGTATTAATTTCTGTTTTCTCAATTGCATGGTGTGTACATGCTAATGGTTCTGTCATTGCTGCTGACTGGTAGTCTACATTTTCCGGCAACTGATGGACACTTTCTTTACGGGCAACTAAATATTTGGCAAAACCACCATCTTGTTGTGAGCCTAGACCTTTTCTGTGGCTACAAAGGTTATAGTCACCTGAGTTACAGTATTCACATTCACCACAAATATAGAAAGTGGTTTCTGAAGTAACTCGATCACCTACTTTAAATTCCGTTACTCCTTCTCCAATCTCAACTACCTCACCAGAAAATTCATGGCCGAGTGTTACAGGTGTTGCAACCTTATAATGTCCTTCATACGTATGAATATCAGATCCACAGATACCCGCATATTTCACTTCAATTTTCACTTGATCTTTACCAGCTTGTGGTTCTTGTTTATCTTGAATTTCTAGGTTACCAAATCCGAGTTCTGTTTTTACTAATGCTTTCACTATGAATTCCTCCTGTTGCTTTTGTTTAACTCGATCAATTAATTAGTTGTATATAGCCTTTTGGTGAAAGGTTTCACAATCAAACACTTCATAACTTTAGAAAAAATGAATCTTTCTAGTTAAAAATCTCAAAGACTCTCCAGATAATCCAGTTTACTAAGTTACCACCTTGGTCGATACTTGAAACCATTGCTGAGCCTTCAGGTAAATTAATGCTTGCAGTTGAAGCCATGTCAGAGAAAAGCGGCGCAATATCTGTCGCCATATAAAGTGAAAGTGCAATCATAACCGAACCAACAATAACCGAGTGGATAATGTTCCCTCTAGCTGCACCTACTACGAATGCAACAACAAATGGAATTGTAGCTAAGTCACCAAATGGCAGTACAGCATTACCAGGTAATACAACTGCAATTAAAACTGTAATTGGTGTTAAAATAAGAGCGGTTGCGATTACAGATGGATGTCCTAACAGTACTGCTGCATCCAGCCCGATATTAATTTCTCGATCACCAAAACGTTTATTTAACCATTCACGTGCTGATTCTGAAACAGGCATTAACCCTTCCATCAAAATCTTAACCATACGTGGCATAAGGACCATTACAGCAGCCATTGATATACCAATGTTAATAACATCACCAACACTGTACCCTGCTAATGCTCCAATTGCTGCACCTAAAATCAGACCAATTACCATGGAATCTCCAAAGATACCAAAACGTTTTTGAATGGAATCTGGATCAGCATGTAAATTTTTCAATCCAGGGATTTTTTGTACTAATTTTACTAAATAAATAAAAGGTGCATAGGAAATTGTACTTCCTGTTGCAACGGAAACACCTGGCAATTCATAAAAATCACTAACCATTGGTTGTGTCCAGTCTGCAACTTTAAGACAAACAATTTGGAATATAACTGCTGCAATTAAACCTTGTACAATACTACCTGATACTGTATACACAACTGCTGCCATAAATGTATAATGCCAGTAGTTCCAAATATCAACATTCATTGTTTTCGTTGTCTTCGTTAAGAGCATAATAACGTTTACAACTAATCCCAGTGGAATAATAAATGCCGCTACAACAGATGCCCATGCAATTGATGATGTCGCCGGCCATCCTACATCAATAACATTTAAATCTACTCCTAAACGCTCAACCATCCCTTGTGCTGCTGGGCCTAAGTTTAGCGTTAACAAATCAATAACTAAGAAAATACCAACAAAAGCAACCCCGATTGTTAAACCTGAACGAATCGCTTTGCCGAGCTTCTGACCAAACACAAGACCTAAAATCATGATTGCTACTGGAAGAATAACAGTCGCGCCTAAACCTAAAAAACCTTGAATAAAATCTACGAATGCTTGCATTATGATACCCCCTAACAAATTCAACATAAATCTCGATATCACATTAAGAGCTTATCGAGATTTATGTTTTGCTACTTATTTTTGAAGTTCTTCTAAAATTTGTTTTTTTGTATCTTCAACACCAATACCAGTTAAAAATGTACGTGCATTAATTACTGGGAATGGGTATTCTGTTTTCGTCATTGCAGTTGTAACTAATAGATCAGCTGTATCTACGTAAGCACCAACTTCAGCAATTTTGATTTGTTTTAAGTCAACTTTAATGTTGTTTTCTTTCGCTAATTCTTCAATTGCACTGTTTACAACTGTTGATGTTGCAATACCTGCTCCACATGCTACTAATACTGTTTTCGCCATTATCTCTCACCTCCTTCAAGTGCTACAAAATCTAGCTTTTCCTCCAAAAGACTTTTAACCTTTGTTTTGTCTTTTTGGTTTACTAGGTACTTCAATGTATCCTCTTCTTGAAAAACTTGCATTAACTTTTGGAGTAAAGAAAGCTGTGAATGCGCTTCATCCATTGCTAACATAAAAACTAGTTGTACAGGTGTAGTCTCACTATCGTCGCCCATAATCACAAAATCAACTGGGTTCTTTAGAACGGCGACACTAATCGTCTTTTTATTTACATGTTCCACATCTGTATGTGGTATTGCTACAGATACTCCTGCTGTTGGAAGCCCTGTTGCAAACTCACCTTCTCGTTTAATAATCGCAGGAACAAAGCTTTCTTTCACTAAACCTCTTTCCACTAGATTATTGCCAATTGTTGCTAATACCTCTTCTTTATTATCGCCTTCCACATCTAGTAGAATGACAGATTCATTGAAAAATAACTCACTCATTCTTTGCACTCCTATTCTTTTGCTTCTGTCTTACAAACTTCTGTCAGAACTATAAAATTTTATAATTTCATGAACCTCTTCAATAGAACTCGCATTGATTATTTTGTTTGTATCTTCTTCAGATCCTGCCAAATTCATTAATTGCATTAAAGCATGTATATGTTGCTTTTTATCCACTGCGGCAATAACGAAAATTAGATTAATCTTATAATCCTGGCTGTACTGAACACCATCCTTTAAACGTAATAAAGTCATACCAACCTCATTAACACCGTCTTCTGGAGCAGCGTGTGGGATTGCTATATTTGTACCTATTACGATGTACGGATCATCATTCGAGTGGTGAATCATCGCGTGCACATACTCTGGAAGTATTTTGCCTTTTTTAATTAATGGATCGGCACTTATACGTATCGCCTCTTCCCATGAATCAACTGAATCTCTTAACGTGATATTCTCTGGCACAATTAATTCATCCAAATCGATTTCCCGTTGTGCAGCATTCTGCCTTACCACTGCTGAATCATCGTCACGATTAAAATATTGCTCTAAATCTTCTATTAAAGCCTTTTCATTATTAATTGCAGTATGCTTCTTAATAATATCTACAATATGATAAACATTAATATCATTTGGAATATACCCATGAATCGCAAGCATCACTTGCTTTCTTAAACGATAACGTTCATCTTGCCCAAGAAATACTTTTGAGATAAATAACTTTTTCTCTGTTTCTAATTGGGTTGGTGAAAATACAATATCGTAATCTAACTTATAATCGAGAAATTCTCGTACGGACAAGGAATCCAAAAAAACAAATTCTGGAAATAATTCTTTCAGCTCATTAAACATTAATTTTGAAACCGATACACCTTGCGGACAAACCACAACTGCTTTTATTTTTTCTTCAATACTTTCACCTTGTCTGTTCATCCACCCACCAATAAGCATCGTAACATAGGTGGTTTCGCTTTCAGGAATGTCATCACCGATCAGCTCTGCAAGCGGTCCAATGGAACGCTTTACAAGATGATGCAATTCCTTAAACTCCTTGCTCAAAGACCCTTGAAAATTAATTGTATCTGTAAGATGATATTTTATTCGGTAATATGCAGGCTGAAGATGCTGTAAAAGCTTGTCTAATAACTGATTACGCTCCTGCAAATAAATACAAGCACTCTTCTCAAATTGTCTGAGCATATCGTTAATAGCTGGAACTAGATTTGGAATTGCTTCCTCATTAATGTATTCAGACCAATAAACATTTGTCGTCAAAAGATGCAATGTGATGAATAAGCGCTCTGTTACTGGGATTTCATTAAAATCATATAAAATTTCCTCAGTAGCCTGATACTCTTTCGTATCCGATAACTCCTCATAGCGAATGGAAAACGATTTTATCTCACAGCCTTTTTGTATTCTTCTTAATATTAGAATCAAAATGTATGGCATCGTTACCAATTTTTCGTCGGTAAATTTTAAGTTTAACTTATTCTCTACTTTCTCAATACGCCTTTTAAATTCATCTAACAAATCATTCTGAATGCCAGATAAATCCTCTAATCTATTTTTCCCATTACTCATTTGCAGTACTTGATGTGTAATATGGATGAGTAGTTTACGGACTTGAAACTCATTACCCTCAATCAAATATCCATGTTTCCTTGAATACCGAATTGTCAAATCGTATTCATCTAAGAATACTTGAGCTTGTTTCATGTCATTTAAAATCGTATTCTTGCTAACTTCCAGCTCGATTGTAAAATGATTTAATGACAGCTCTTCTTCGGAGCTTAGCAACATTAAAATAATTAATTGAACACGTTGCTCTTCCGTAAATATCGCTGAAGCCACAGCACCTTCATAACTACTATTAAGCTTTGAAAAAACAGCCTGATCAATCACAAATTGACCTTTCCTGGTTCTTTCTATTGCTGGAAGACTATTTATTTTTAACCATTCGTTAATCTTCGTGAAGCTATAGCCAAGCTGTCTTCTTGTTAATAAATGTTTCTCTTCTAATGTCATACTTGTAATACTTGGATTACTCATCAAATCATTTAAGACCCTTTTGTCGCGATCGCTCAGTACCACTCGTAATCCTCCTTTAGCTTTATATTACCATCTATTATACATAAATTGAATTCGTTTTCATCCCAAAAAACAGAACATTTAATGTACAACGTTGTGTTTTACACAGAAAATACAAATTTGTACATATATTATTCACAATTACGTACAATAAAATGCTTGTTTTTGAAAACGGTTCATTATACGATAGTTATGTGAAACATATAACATTTATAAATTAAAGGAGCGTTTACTAATGTCAACAAACATCGAGAACTTATCCATTAATACCGTTCGCACCCTATCAATCGACGCAATCGAAAAGGCTAACTCTGGACATCCTGGTTTACCAATGGGAGCTGCTCCAATGGCTTACACGCTATGGACAGATTTCATGAACCATAATCCAAAAAACGCTAAATGGTTTAACCGTGACCGTTTCGTCCTTTCAGCAGGTCATGGATCAATGCTTTTATACAGCCTACTTCATTTAGCTGGTTACAACGTTTCAATAGATGATTTGAAAGCGTTTCGCCAATGGGATTCAAAAACCCCAGGGCACCCAGAGGTACATCATACAGATGGAGTGGAGGCAACAACTGGTCCACTTGGTCAAGGTATCGCAATGTCTGTTGGTATGGCAATGGCTGAGGCACATTTAGCTGCTAAGTTTAATAAAGAAGACCTATCTGTCGTGGATCATTATACGTATGCGCTTGTAAGCGACGGAGATTTAATGGAAGGAATATCCCATGAGACTGCTTCATTAGCCGGGCATTTAGGGTTAGGCAAATTAATTGCACTCTATGACTCTAACGATATTTCTTTAGATGGTGAGTTAAATAAATCTTTCTCTGAAAATACCGAGCAACGTTTCACAGCCTATGGATGGCAGGTTCTCCGTGTTGAAAATGGAAACGATATCAATGAAATCAGAAAAGCAATTAAGGAAGCACAAGCAAATACAACACAACCAACTTTAATTGAAATCAAAACTGTAATTGGTTATGGTTCACCAAATAAATCTGCATCTGCAGCATCACATGGTTCTCCGCTTGGTTCAGAGGAAACAAAGCTAACAAAAGAATTTTATCGTTGGGAACACGAAGCCTTCTATGTCCCGGAAGAGGTATATGCCGATTTCAATGAAAAAATTGGTAAAAACGGTAAAGAAAAAGAAGCTGCATGGAATCAATTGATTGAGATGTATACTGAAAAATATCCAGAACTAGCAAAAGAGCTTCAGCTGGCAATACATGATGCGCTTCCAGTAGATTGGGAGAAAGCATTACCAGTTTTTGAGGCTGGTCAGGATACGCTTGCTACAAGAGCATCTTCTGGTAAAGTTTTAAATGCTATTGCAAAAACAGTACCTAACTTCTTTGGCGGAAGTGCTGACCTAGCAGGATCCAACAAGACAATGATAAATGGTGAAGGCGATTTCTCACGGGATAGTTACAAAGAAAGAAATATTTGGTTTGGTGTACGTGAGCATGCAATGGGAGCTGCTTTAAACGGAATGGCTCTGCATGGCGGATTAAAAGTATATGGTGGTACATTCTTTGTCTTTAATGACTATTTACGCCCAGCTATTCGCCTGGCATCCATTATGAAAACACCTGTAACTTATGTATTTACCCATGATTCTATTGCCGTTGGTGAAGATGGTCCAACACATGAACCAATTGAACATTTAGCAGCACTACGTGTCATTCCTGGACTATCCACGATTCGTCCTGCTGATGCTAACGAAACCGCTGCTGCATGGCGCCTAGCACTGGAATCAAAAGATCAGCCTACAGCACTTGTTTTAACAAGACAAGATTTACCAACACTGGAATCAACAAAAGAAAATGCCTATGAAGGTGTTAAAAAAGGTGCCTATATCGTAAGCAACTCAGAAAAAGAGACACCTGATGCACTATTATTAGCAACTGGATCTGAGGTTCAACTGGCGATTAATTCCCAGAAAGCACTGAAAGAAAAAGGAATTGATGTACGCGTTGTTAGCATGCCTTCATGGGATCGCTTCAACCAACAAGATGCAGCATATAAAAATGAAGTAATTCCTCCTCAAGTGAAAGCACGTGTTGCAATCGAAATGGGAACCACTTTCGGCTGGGAACGCTATACAGGTGAACAAGGAAGAATTCTTGGAATTGACACTTTCGGAGCATCTGCACCAGGTAATAAAGTGATTGAAGCGTATGGTTTTACAGTTGAAAATGTTGTTAAGCATGTTGAATCAGTATTGAACGTGGAAGTTATTTTATAATTTTTTTCACAAATAGGAGATGTTACAAGATGCAAAATGCAGACGAGTTAAAAAAGTTAGTTGGAGAAGAGGCAGCGAATTTAGTTAAAGACGGCATGAAAGTCGGCCTAGGATCTGGATCTACTGTGTACTGGATGGTGAAAAGATTAGGTGAACGTGTACAAGAAGGACTAGATATTACTGCTATCCCTACTTCTAACACGACAGCCAAATGGGCAGAAGAATTCGGTGTACCACTTACTGATTTCTCAAAGGTACAGCAATTGGATATAGCAATTGATGGTGCTGATGAAGTCGATGAAAACCTGCAGCTTATCAAAGGCGGAGGCGGTGCATTACTGCGCGAAAAAGTTGTCGCAGCTGCTGCAAAAGAGTTTATTGTTATTGTTGACGAATCAAAACTTGTAACTCATCTGGGAGCATTTCCGCTAGCTGTAGAGGTAACGCCTTTCGGTTGGGAACGAACTTCAACAACCATTGAAAAATTAGGCGGCAGACCAGCATTGCGCCATAAAGATGAAGAAGTGTTTATTACCGATAATGACAACTACATTCTGGACTGCTCCTTTGATGAAATTCTAGAACCCGAAGCATTGCAAAAGGATTTAAAAATGCTTGTAGGTGTTGTTGAAACAGGGTTGTTTGCAGGGATGGCTGATAAAGTTATTGTCGGAAGAGCGGACGGTGTTTTTAGTATAACTAAATAATCTAATGTACTTGCAATAAGGAAAAGCAGTGAATGATTTTTTATCATTCACTGCTTTTTTATGTCTACTTATGCACTTATTCTATTAAATTATACTTTTAAACTTTCAAAAGCATTTACTACTGCCTCAGATACTTGAACATCGTGTTCTACAGAGCTGCAACTCACGCCCACAGCACCTATAACCTGATCATTTTCTACTAATGGAATGCCTCCACCGAAGAGAACAATTCGCCCGTTATTAGTTTTCTTTGGTGTTTTAATTAACAGTATTAAGCAAAATATTTCTCTTAAGGAAGCATTTAAACTAGCTATTACGTATTCAACCGCTAATTGCTTAAACTGGTATCCTGAAGTTTTAGCCGAAGACATTGAAAGGATTTTAAAACTGTAACAATTGAAAACTTCGGGGATAGGTTAAAGCTAGAGAAAGGGATGCTATATGACTTCTCGTCTCTAGGGTAAACTTGGGCATTTATTAACTTTCTATTTTCTCATATTTTCTCTAATTCAGTAGTAATTGTTCTTCTAAGTCTTGTCATTTATTCTAATCACGATACCTTAAGTAGTCACAAGCATATTACTTACCGTAACTTGTCAAGAACCACTATAAGCATACTTATCCAAGAATCTAAGTATGCTTATAGTGGTTCTTGGATAGTAAATCTAACTTGGCATCAAGATACTTAAATATAATTTTTCTCTAGCTAATACACATAACACCTTAAAGCATATGCTACCCCATCATCATCATACCTCTTCGTAATATATGTAGCCTTTTCTTTCACCACATCTTCTGCATTTCCCATAGCGATACTTATGCCAGCAGTCTCGAACATTGAAAGGTCATTCAAATTGTCACCTATTGCAACAGTATTTTCTAATGGTATACCGAAATAGTTTGCCATAATTTTTAATCCATTTCCTTTATTGGCATTTACATTTCCTATTTCAAGTTTCTGGGAACCAGAAGTAGTAATAGAAATATCCTTTCTATGGGACAAAATTTTTTCTAATCTACTTAATTTTCCTCCATCAAAGGAAAACACAAAAATTTTATAAGGATCTAAATTGGAAAAGTCTGTATCTAAGTAATTTTTCACAAAAATTAAACCATGCTGCTTGTATTGTATATCAACTAAATCTCTTGCCCAGTCAGTGTCAAATTGCAAATTTTGTATTTCCTTATTCAAAATTTCTTTTCCATTCTGTTTAAGCAAAATCCCCTTATTTGTATAAATCTCGTAATATAAATTACTTTTCTCCAGCATAACCAGCAAATCTTGCAAAATATTTATAGATAGGGTAAGACGCTGAATAAGAGAATTAGAATGAAAAGATAGAGCACCGTTTCCTATAATTATTGGACATTTTAAATCTGCATTTTGAAGAATTTGTTTTGTATCATGAAATGAACGTCCTGAAGAAATAATTACAATATTACCTTTCCTTTGTACATCAAGTATAGCTTCTTTATTTGCTGAGCTAATGGTTCCATCAGCTGACAACAAAGTACCATCCAAATCAATAGCGATTAACCTCAAATTATTACCTCCAATCTCTCAATAAAATAATTAATTAAATAACAGTCTTCCCCAAAAGACATGAGGAAGATCTGTTAAAAGGAATTCCTATACAAAAGATGGTACTACTTTGTTTTCGCTACCTACCATACGTATTTTTGATTTAGCCATTTCAATCGCTGCATCTTTTGCTTTTTGTAAATAAGCTCGTGGGTCTAAACTTTCGGGATTTTTTTCAAAGTGCTCACGTATCGCTATTGAATATGCATTTTTAAGCTCGGTTGATACATTAACTTTCGCCATTCCTAGTGATACACACCTTCGAACATCTTCATCTGGTACAGCTGAGCCGCCATGTAGTACAAGTGGGACATTTACTAAATTAGCTATTTCAGAAATTCGTTCAAAGTCTATATTTGGTTTACCTTTATATATTCCATGTGCTGTTCCAATTGCTGGAGCAAGTGTTGAAACTCCAGTAACTTCTACGAACTGTTTACACTCTAATGGAATTGCCTTTTCTGCATCTTCTTCGCTAACAACAATATCGTCCTCTACTCCACCGACTTTTCCTAATTCTGCTTCAACATTAACTCCAAGAGATTTTGCAAGTTTTATAACTTCATTGGTGCGTGAAACATTCTCCTCAAACGGGTGCATAGATGCATCAATCATTACCGAGGTATAACCTGCACGAATAGCTTCCTTAATTACTTCAAAATCTGTACAGTGATCTAAATGGAGACCAGTTGGAATACCATAATGGTCTGATGCAGTTTTTGCAACTTCTGCAATATTTTTAGCACCAAGTGACTTTACTGTTCCGACTGTAGTCTGTAAAATAACCGGTGATTTCAGATCCGACGCTGCTTCCAATACCCAGAAGATACTGTCAAACGAATGAACGTTAAACGCAACAATTCCATGTTTGTCTGCTCTCGCCTTTTCAAGCATTGGTGTTGTTGAAATAAGTGCCATAATTAATTATCCTCTCTAGATGTAATTGCTTGCTCTACAAGTTCGGCAAGCTCTTCATTTGTTTGCGCATCAAGAAACTTTTGACGAGCATGATTATCCATCAAAACGCGAGATAAAGATGATAACGCTTGTAAATGTGTTGTTCCTGCCTCTTCCTTTGGAATTAGTAATGACAGGAAAAAGAAGGCTGGTTTGTCGTCAAATGATTCCCAATCAATACCTGTTTCAGTTCGGACAATAACAATTGCTGGCTTAGTTATTGCCTCAGACTGAGTATGCGGTATTGCAAAACCATCTTGGAACCCTGTTGTACTTTGAGATTCTCTTTCCTGAAGCCCTTTTACCACTTCATCTGCAGAAGATGCAATATTATTTTCAATAGCGATATCTGCAATGACTTGAAATACTCCTCTTTGTGAGGATGCTGTCGCATATAATTGAATAAATTCAGGTTGTATCATTTTTTTCATCTATAGTTACTCCTCTACTGGTAAATTGTTTGCAATTTTTTTACGGTATAGTCCATATATTACTGCACCTACAAGTGAACCGACTAAAATGGAGAAAACCCATTTTATTGCTCCTGTAACTACTGGGAGAACTAAAAACCCTCCGTGTGGTGCAGGTACTTGAACGCCAAACATATAAGTTAGTACTGCCGCTATGGATGATCCCAACATAATAATCGGGATTACAACTATAGGGTTTTTAGCAGCGAAAGGAATTGCACCCTCTGTAATATGTGTTGATCCAAGAACAAAGTTTACTAATCCTGCATTTTGTTCTTCTTTCGTAAAATAACGGCGGAAGAATACAGTTGCAAATGCAATAATTAATGGCGGAGCAATACAAGCTGCCGATACTCCTGCCATAAAATAGAGATTTCCTTCCGCAAGCAGTGCAGTTCCTGTCAGATAAGCTGCTTTATTAAAAGGGCCGCCCATATCAAATCCGGACATAGCTCCTACTACTATTCCAAGTAATAATGGGTTTGTTGATTGAATATTAGATAGAAATTCCATCATACTTGTATTCAATTCCTGCACTGGAACCATCAATGGTGTCATAACTACTCCAATTAAGAAAATTCCTAGTAAAGGGTATAAGAATATTGATTTTAAACCATTCAAGGACTGAGGAAGTTTCTTAAGTAATAGCTGAAGTAGAATTATGATATAACCAGCAGCAAAACCTGCAATAATTCCTCCAAGAAAACCAGCTCCGCCATCATTTGCGAGTAATCCACCAATAAAACCTACAACCATACCAGGCCGTTTGGCAATAGATTCAGCAATAAATGCTGCAAGTATTGGTACCATTAAGCTAAATGCTAAACCCCCAGTTTTATTCAAGAAGGCTGCGAATTCATTATATGTTTCATGGTTAGGATCTGCAGAATGAATGCCGAATAAAAACGATATCGCAATTAACACCCCGCCACCGACAACAAATGGAAGCATATGTGAAACACCGTTCATTAAGTTTTTATAAATAGAATGAATAATATTTTTCTTACCTTTAGATACTGATTCTATTTTATCTTTTTTAGAGTCATCTGTTTCTGTCTTTACTGTATGTCCTTTTACATGATGAATCGACGCTTCTTCGTTGACAATTTGTTTAATCAATGTTTTTGGATCACGAATACCACGCGCAACTGGAACTTCTACTAGACGTTTCCCATGAAAACGCTCCGTATTCACATCTTTATCTGCGGCCACGATAACTCCATCTGCTTCACGAATTTCCTCTTCAGTCAAACCATTTTCAATACCGACTTGACCATGAGTTTCAACCTTTATATCAATATCCATTTCTTCTGCTGCTTTTTTTAATGATTCTGCAGCCATAAATGTATGTGCGATACCTGTTGGACAACCTGTCGCTGCCACAATTTTTCTGCGTACCATAATTACTCCCCCCTAATGTTCTTTATTGAAACTTCTTTAACTAGCTTTGGTATATCTTTCAAATCACTAAGTCCTTTTGAAAAAGCTGTAGAGGAACCTATTGCTGTAGCATATATAAGAGATTCTTCTAAGGATTTGTTTATCATTTGTTTACCGATGAATGAAGCAAGCATAGAATCTCCAGCACAGGCGGTATTAACAACTTTCCCATGAGGTGAAGTTGTTTTCATTAGGCTATCCTTTGAAAGGAAAATCGCTCCATCCTTCCCTCTAGATATTAGAACGTTTTCAGCCCCCCTATATAAAAGAACTTTACCATATTCAATTAGTTCATTTTCTGAAAGGGAGTAATCCTTCCCAAACAGATTAGCCAATTCGTCTTCATTCGGTTTTAATAAATAAGGGTTATAGTCAAGTGTATCTATAACTGCCTGAACGCTAGTATCCAAAACTAATTTAATGCCTCGCTCTTTACAAATTTCAGCTATATCAATAATAATCGTTTCGGGGACACCTTTTGGTAAACTACCTGAAACAACTAAGATACTATTGTGTGGAATATTTCTAATTTTGCCTAGTAATAATTCCTGATATTTACTAGAAATAAAAGGTCCTTGGTTAACGATCTTATATTCGGAGGCGGAATTTACAAATACATTTATACGTGTAATTCCATCTACCAAAACAAAATCTGTCTTAATATCAAGTTCCTTTAAAAAATCTTCGATGTACTTCCCGGTAAAACCAGCAATAAAGCCTAAAGCCACACTATCAATACCTAATTTTTTTAACATGATAGATACATTGACACCTTTACCGTTAGCTTGATAATCTTCATCAATGGTACGATTTACAGTATCAGCTCTTAATTCATCAAGAGCAACGTACAGGTCTATTGCAGGATTCATGGTGCAGGTATAAATCATTGCTTCACCTTCTTAAATGTTATATAAATCTTGTTAAATTAATTATTGCACATCTATTCATGTAAATGTTTTCAAAATCTGTAAAGGTTTTCAGGAGATTTAATTTCACAAAAAAATACTAGGAACATCACATTCCTAGTATCAATAATTATTTGTTCGAATTACATATGCATCTAGAAGAACCCGTGCGATAACGTTTAATGAAAGCCTCGATCGAACTTCATATTCAGGAAAGAGAGAGTAGTCGCTTTTATAACCTAAAAGCGTCATATCCGACAGTCTGCTTAAGCTTGAGTTGACATTTGTCGTTAAGGTAATTGTAGTAACTTGTTTTATGTTTAGATTTTTACAAGCTTCAACAAGCTCCAACGTTTCTCCAGATAAAGAAATAAAAATCGCAAGCTCGCTTTTCTTGATTTTACTTGACTTAATACGGATTATGTTTGGATCGTCATGATTTTCACATGTTTTTCCCATCACCTGAAGTTTGACCGTCATTTCTTTTGCAATCATTTCAGAGAACCCTCTTGCAAATATATAGATCTTATCGGCATCATGTATTTTTTGAACGGTATCCTCAATTTGGCCAATACTTTGAAGTTGAATTGTCTTTAAAACTTCTTCTTCATTTTTCCTTATAGCTCGCTTAATATTTTCATCAATATCCCCTAATTGATCATCTACGTCTATCATTTTCTTATCTTGCTTTAGTCGATATTTGAATGAGGTATATCCGTTATAACCTAACTTTTTCATTAGGCGAACGATTGTTGCAGTTGAAACAGTCGCATGTTCACTTAATGTAACAATTGACATTGTTGCGATATCATCAATATTTTTATGGATGTATTCAAGCAGGTAACGTTCAGATTCACTTAAGGAGGCGTAAGTTGTAGGTGGAATATTAAATAGCAGTTTATCCATTTAGCTAACGTCCTTTCTTCTATTACATCTTCCCATTTATTATATAATTCTTTATACCTATTTTAACGCTATTATTAAGTATTGCAAAGTCTGCCTTAATTTAACTTATTAATAAAACACAGAAAAACAGTGAATCATTCCACTGATTCACTGTTTTCTATTCTACAATTATATACTACACCTATCTCATATCTTCAAAAGCATCCACTGCTGCCTGAGCCACTTGAACATCGTGTTCTACAGAGCTGCCACTCACGCCAACAGCACCAATAACCTGATCATTTTCAACTAATGGAATGCCTCCCCCGAAGAGAACGATCCGCCCGTTATTCGTTGTGTTTAAACCATACAATTCAGCTTGAGGAATAGTAGCTTCAGCTAAATCTGATGTTGGCATCTTTAACGCAACAGAAGTCCAAGCTTTATTCTGCGCTATGTCAACACTAGCCAGCCATGCGTCATCCATACGATGTACTGCGATTAGATTTCCACCCTCATCAACAACGGATATAACCATTGAAACTCCAATATTTGCTGCTTCTTGTTCAGCACCCTCAATAAGTTTTTTTGCTAATTCAAGATTCATTTTACTCAACTAAAATTCCTCCCTCATATTAAATAACTATCCATTTCTCGTGATAGGAACGATATTTTAAATGTTTCACATGATTGCAGTTTCATTCTACATTAAACCAAAATATTAAACAAGTTGTAATTATTAGAATTAAACAAATAAATCATTATACCTAGCACAAACTCTCGGCAGGTAAAAAGACTTGATTCATGTAAACTACTGGTTATCTTGTAAAAACCTTAACAAAACTCGAATTAACGGTAACTCCTTCTTCCCTCCACGCAGCAACAATAGCTCCGCCAATAGGTTCCATTTTAGGAACTGTGAGTATTGATTCCAATTGATGTTGACGAATTTCTTTTTCGATTATTGCTTGGAAAAGGTCAAGTCGATTATAAATCCCACCTGTTAGCACAACCGGGACTCTATCCTTTTTTGAAAATCGCTTTGTTTGTAAACAAGCAATTGACTTGCCCATATGTACAGCGTTTTTTTGAATGATCCCTTGTGCAACTTGGTCACCATTATCAGCTGCTCTCATTACTATTTTGCTCAATGAAGCAACACGTTCTTTCTGGTTTTTTTCTTGATAAACAGCATGGATAATATCGGGTAACTTAGCCGCTTGGAAATATTCAAGTAGGAAATTACTAATTGCTGTTGGAGTCCCTAATCCATCATAGGCTAAGAAAGCTGCCTCTAAAGCATCACGTCCAAGTGCAAAACCGCTTCCCATCTCCCCACTTAAATATCCCCATCCCCCCACACGGTCAGATAAACCGTCATGATTTATACTAAATGTAATGGAGCCTGTGCCAGCAATTTGTACAATTCCCGGTTTACCTAAAGTACCTGAATAGAGAGCATTAATAGCATCTATATTTACTGTTACATGCACATGATCTGGTAGTAAGTCGACAAGAATCTTTTGCACCATCTCTTTCGTTGTTGGATGGCCAACACCTGACATCCCTGCAAATACATGTTTTAATTGGAAAAAGCAAGAATCACACTGTTGTTTTAATAAAGTAAATAGATTCTGCAACTCTTTTTTCAAACTCCACTTATCTACACTATTTGGGTTGGTCGGACCTACTGTTGCTTCGGCAATTATTTCTCCATTCGACTTTGCTATGATGCCCTTTGTTTTTGTACCACCACCATCAATTCCTAAAACGTACATAATAACTAGCCTCCACCAGTGTTTATAGTTGATTATCTATTAGATTATATGCGAAGGAAAAATTGATTATTAGTTAGATTTCTCTAGGTTATCAATATTGAGGAACAATCTAAAGCGGTGTTCTATAAAAAAGAAAGCAAGGACTAGTCTCCTTGCTTTCTTCAAGTCTATAGATTCTGTAAAGGGTTCATATAAAAAATATGGCTGCATCAGCAGGCAACTTCGCAAAAAATTGTACCCTTAAGAAGAAACTACAGCACCTGCTGCGAAGGTTTTATATTTAGTCATCATTTCAATTGCAACCTCATAGCTTTCTTCCGCTTTAAATGATTTTCGGTCAAATCCAATCATGTCACGCAATATTTCATGAGCATAATCGGCAAAGACGACTGTACCATCATCCTCAATTCTCTCGATTCCATCCATTTTTGATGATTCTTCATTTATTTTAATAGCTTCTTCTTCTGTAATCCCCTCTGGTAAGGCAAGCTCAGCCCCTTGATTACTTAGAAGAATTGGATATCCGCCTGGCAATCCATTTGGTGATGGTGAATGGGTAAATATCGGTGTTGAACTTAACAGTGCGTACATATTTTTAATAGTTGAACTAGCTGAAACAGTTGTGAATTCTGTCCCCGGTGCATATAACTTAATCGATTCCCACATTAATTCATCCGTATCAAACTGGTCTGTGACATCTCTATCGTTAACCATAATTTTTAAGAAATAAGGTCCTTTTTTATAACCTGCTTCCCGAGGGTATACCCACCATAAGTGATGTGCAACCAAGTACGTTTTAATTATATCCATTGGAACATTTAACTTTCTAGCTATATTTACGCGTAATGCCGGTTCAATCAATTCAACATTACCGATCCCAATTGTTGGAGCTAATCCTACTTTAGCTAATACAGGGTTTGTTAGACATGACAATGACGTATTGATTACTTTTGGTTCAACTCCAGATTTTTTAATCGCTTTCATTAGTTTGTAAGAAAGTCCTAATTGACACGGAAGCCATGCACCTAAAGTAGCCGAACTTAACCTTTCGTACTGCTCTTTTGGTAGTTTTCGAATAACATGCCATGTTTGCATGACTGCACAGTTAATCACGAGATCTGGATTATGTTTAGAGACAATATCAGCTGTAGCATCTTCTTCAGAAAGATCGACTCTTTCAAAGGTAACCTTAGGATACAACCGATTAACCGCAGCGCCGATTAATGCATTGTTCACTCTTTTCTCAGAAACTTCCTGGTTGAAATCACACACCACCAACTCCGGACATTTTGGATCTCGAACTAGAAACTCTAAAATATGTGTTCCGACTTCACCTAAACCGACAAGCATTACTTTACTCATTTTATTACCTCCGTTTTTTTCGGGACAGTGTCCTGTTTTTATTATTGTACTAAATATTCTTTCTTTTATCAAGGAGGAATTTATTGGTGTTTATTATTTGATAGTCGTTTTTTGTAAATAAAAAAGACCTCCCTATTTATAAAGGTGAAGTCATGGTTAATGATGTAATAGAGATTTTATGTAAAAAATTAGTACAAAAATAATAAAGTCACTTCAGTTCATTCGAAATCCGTTCCGCATACTCTTTTATAATATCTTGCAGCTGATCTATGTTGTCTAAATTTTCCTGTGTCTTTACCCCGGCTATTGCTAAAGAGGCAACAATGTCTCCATTTCTCTTTACGATTGGCACTGCCATACTAAATGCACCTTCAATTGGATCATCAACACTGATTGAGATTTTCGTTTCTCTCACTTCGTTAACTTTGATTATAAATTTTTCCTCTTCCACTATCGAAGCTGAAGCATATTTCTTTAATGGGTTGTTCTTGATGTGATGTAAAACATTTGATGGAGTTTGATAGGCTAGAAAAACTTTCCCAAAATTACCATATGTTATGGGGTATTTTTGACCAGGTTGCGCAAAAACCCTCAATGCATTTGTTCCTTCCACCGTTTCAATTATCATAATTTCATCTTCCTCTAGAATTGCTAATTGAACCGTGTCTCCAATCCTATCACGCAGCTTCTCCATATGCGTAATTGCCAGTTCCCTAATTTCATTTTGCAATTTTAAATGAGAACCTAATTCTAAGATTTTATAACCTAGCGCATATTTCTCAGTGAGATTATTTTTCTTTACGAGACCACGCACTTCTAATGTTTGTAAAATTCGGTGCAATGTACTTTTCGTAATATCTAATTGCTGCCCTAGCTCTCGTATTGTTTTATTATCTGTTTCACCCAAAACTAATAATATATCAATTGCTTTATCTACTGAGGACACCATGGATACTTTTTCTTTATTTGCTGTCATTGCTGAACCTCCTTCTGAAATAAATAATTGAAATTTTATTTTAGTATAACATGTTTTTTTACGTTGACTAATTTAGGGAGATCCACACAATATAGAAGCTATATCTCGTTCAAACACAACATAAGAGTAATGAAGAACCATATACTGCAAAATAATTAATTCCCCTTCAGTCCCTCATACCTAAATGTAGGTGAATCTACAGCAATCCATAAAAAGGAAGCTAATAATCTAATCTATTTAGACTGTTAGCTTCCTCCTCATGCAGATTACAAGTAAAATACCGTTTTGAATGAGATTTATGTCCCTATCAATTTATATAAATAATACTCATTAACCGGTTTACCGTCTATCATCAAGGAATTGACTTTCTCTCCCTCTACAACGAATCCCATTTTTCGGTATAAATTAAATGCTTTTATATTTTCTTTTATAACTGTTAATTCTAATCTTGAAATCCCAACTTCTTTTGCCCACTCAAAAATTCGCTGAAATAATTTTGTAGCTATTCCTTGTCCTTGATATGCTTCGAGAATGCCTAAAACAAGGTATGCTGAATGCTTGTTTCTAATCAGTTTCCCACCGAATGCTGCAATAAAGCCAACCAATTTGTTATCAGCTTCAGCTACTAAAAAGACTGTATTTTTTTCAGTTAGAATCCGTTCGATTGATTTTTGTTGTTGCTCGATCGTCGTATCGCGTTCTCCTGGATCATGTAACATAAAGCCAGATGCATCGATTTCCTTACTTAGCTCAACAAAATTTTCTGCATCACTTTCCGCGATTGATCTAATGATCATCCTTATTCCCCCCTTTGTTCCTGACATTCTGCTAAAGATACCTTGATTACACCCATTTAATCCGAAACTTCTGGTTGCCCTTAATCCATGGAAGCAATGGTAAATCATCGTCAATGACTTTTCCAAGTACATTTACTCTTTCATCTGCTGGTAAATCGGCTAATGCAATTTGAATTTCTCCTTGATAACGCATATATTTCTCATTATCGATCGTAACGGAGCCAGCTGATCGTTCCACACAGTTGCGGGGCTGAACAACTGCTTCTCCAAATTGCGCATAACCTCTCGATTCAACTGCACGGATACAGTCTCTCGCGTTATCTGCCCGGTTGGTGAATGGACTCACTGATTTGCTAAGGATTTCAGAGTCTGTCAGTTTATCTGGAATAGCTCGAACGACAATTTCATCTTGCTTATAGTCGCGAAATTGTTCTAATGACGCTTCACTTAATTCAACGTCACCAACCACAATTTTATCCACCCCTGCCAGTTTCTCTAATTCCAAAAAGGCAGTAAAAGGTGAGTGCTTGCGATGCTGTTCCAAGGTTGGCAGTTTTTCATATAGCGGACCCCTTAATTGCTTGTCCCCAGGAATGAATGCCATTACAGTAATCCCTGCTGATTTGAACAGCCTGTTTTTTTGGATAAAATCACTTAGTCCAAGTCCAGTTTCTGGTCGCGGGTAATAATTATGCCAAGCTTCCACTGCTTCAGTGTTTAGCCCCTTTGCTTTCATATCGTGTAACGAATCCGCTGTAATCGTACTTGCGTTTAGTGCGATGCGCATTTTGTGAGACAAATCAATAATCGTTTGCTCGTCCACACCATAATCGATCCGAAGACCTGATAGTCCCCAATTTAGTAATTTATCCGCATTTTCCCAATTAAACCCTAGTGCCTGTAATGAATTCGGTGAAATATCTGCCATCAATTCCATATCTAATTCAATTGCTACTTTTCCAAGTGCCTGAAGCTGATCCTTATAGGTCGAGTGATCGTCCTCAGGAATATGGAGCGATGTAAAAATCGACTGAAATCCGCTTTCCTTCATCTTACGAATATAGGGAGTCTGCTGTTCAATTGGCTCATTCCCTAGATAAACAGAAATTCCTAACACACTGATTCCCTCCATTTAATTATGATGTAAGCAAAGATAGGAGGTTAAAGCAACCTCCTAATCTTAAAGCCTATTAAATACCATCTGCCATGCTTTCCTTAAAGCCAAATGCATACGTAAACAGGAATCCAAACGCATACGAAATGACGAGTCCGAGGAAATAGCTTATATATTGTCCATTTGTTATGAGTGGGATTAGGGACAAACCAGAAACGCCAATTCCCGATGATGCTGTACTCATAACTGCTTGGAATGCTCCACCAACGGAAGCTCCCAGACAAGCTGTTAAAAACGGTCTTCCTAATGGTAATGTTACTCCATACATTAACGGTTCGCCAATTCCCAGGAATCCTACTGGAGCACTCCCTTTGATAATATTTCGCAGACGCGTATTCTTTGTTTTTACAAAAATCGCAATCGCTGCGCCAACTTGTCCAGCTCCACCCATCGCTAAAATGGTTAACAATGCAGTCTCATTATAGACATTAATTAATTCAAGATGAATCGGTGTTAAGCCGTGGTGTAAACCAACCATAACTAATGGCAGAAAAAATCCTGCTAGTACTGCTCCTGCTATCGCCCCACCTGTATCAATTAAAGCAGTTAGCCCCATCGTGATACCATCTGACAAAATACCAGCTACTGGCATAACGGCGTATAATGAAGCAAATCCGACAACAAGTAATGTGATCAAAGGTGTAAAGATAATATCTACTGCATCCCACATCACTTTACGAACATTTTTCTCAACAAATGTCATTAACCAGGCGGCGAAAATAACACCAAACAAACCGCCTCTACCAGGAGTTAGGGCTTCACCATAAATCGTAATATCTGCGAGCAGCGGGCTAAATAAGAACATTCCTGCAATGGCGCCTAATACCGGTGTCCCGCCAAATTCTTTTGCCGTATTCCAACCAACCAATATTCCTAATGATGCAAAGACAACGCTTCCAAGCAAAAGTAAAATTTGCATCCATGTTTGTTCTCTGTCTACTCCTGCATTCACTGCAAAGTTAGCTGCTCCATTAAGAATCCCTGAAGCAACCAAACCTGGAATAAGTGGAATAAAAATATTTCCAAGCTTACGCAGAAAATTTTTAAATGGTGTTCGATTTTTTGCTTTGAGTTTTTGTTTATCAAGGGCTGCTTTTTCTTCAAATGTTAAATCATCTGGTGTTGCATCTTCACCGATACCAAACCCGGTTAGTTGACTCATCTCAGCAGCAACTTTATTTACGGTTCCAGGTCCAATAACGACCTGTAACGTTTCATCCTCAACAACTCCCATCACACCTTCTACACGCTTTAAGTCAGTCATATTCACTTTCGAATCGTCCTTTAATGACAAACGCAACCTTGTCATACAATGAGCGACTCGCTGAATATTGTCTTTTCCACCAACATGTTCTAATATATCTGTAGCCATTCTTTGTTCTTTCTTCATAATTGACCCCTCCTTTTTCTTACTTTGCTAATGCGCGTCGCACAAATCCGTCAGAGTTCTTAAGCTTGTTAATAGCATCTTCATAGGAGCATTGCAATAAAATCATAACGATTGCTATCTTCACCTGATGCTTCGATTTCTCAAAATAAGAGGCTGCAGTTTCATAATCGACTCCAGTAACTTCCATAATATTTCGTTTGGACCTTTCTTCTAATTTCTCATTTGTCGGCTTTAAATCTACCATAAAGTTTTGGTAAACCTTACCAATCCCTACCATCGATGCAGTAGAAATCATATTTAAGACCATCTTCTGAGAAGTGCCAGCCTTTAATCTGGTAGAACCAGTTAGTACCTCAGATCCCGTTAGAAGTTCAATCGCCACCGAAGCGTATTGACTCATTACTGCGTCTTTATTACAGGATATACTTACTGTACTCGCTTTTTTCGAATTCGCATATTGTAATGCTCCGATAACGTAAGGGGTACGCCCGCTTGCAGCAATTCCAATGACCGTATCATTTTCTGACAGTTGAATGCTCTTTAAATCGTTTGCTCCAAGTTCTGGATCGTCCTCAGCCCCCTCAGCCGCTTCATAAAGCGCTTTCATTCCACCCGCAATAATTCCTTGTACCATCTCTGGGGACGTACCAAATGTAGGAACACATTCTACAGCATCTAAAACTCCCAATCTACCACTTGTTCCTGCCCCAACGTAAATAAGTCTTCCGTTTTTGTTGAATGATTCAATTGCATATTTCGTAGCCTTCTCAATTTGTGGAAGTTGCTCCTTAATCGCCGTTAAAACCTGTTGATCTTCTTTATTCATCGTGCGCAAAATATCCAACGTAGTCATTTCATCTAAATGCATCGTATGTTGATTTCGCGCTTCCGTTGTTAATTTTTCAAGCATAATTTTTGCCTCCTCTACTTTCTTTCACCTCTATTTTACCTATTTATGAAATTAAAAGTCAATATAAATAATGAATTTTATGAAATTAAATTTCATTTCAAGTAAAAAAAGAAGCTATCTTCTTAATTTCACAACATGATCTCTCGCTTCTTGATATTCGTCCAGCACATTCTCACCAATACTATTAAAAATACTAATATATAAGCTATCTATAATTGTCAGCTGGGTCATTCTTGATGTGATGCTGCCAATCCGAAAATCCTGCTCTACATTCGGGGTTGCTAATCGAATATCTGCTTCTTTATACAGTGGTGACTTGTTTATATTTGTAATTGCTATCACCTTTGCTCCTTTTTTTTGCGACAGTCGCGCTAAGTCCAGAACATCTTTCGTTCTGCCGGACATACTAATCGCAACAAAAACATCCTCACTATTAAAATGCGGCACTTTTGATAGCATGTAATGAAAGTCTAAATTAAACTCCACTTGATATCCGAGTTTCGTAAATTTGTATAGTGCATCCATTGCAGCAATCGAAGATCCTCCGACACCATAAAAAATAATTTTTCGCGCATTTTTTAGGTACGTGACCGCATCATCGAGCTCTTTTTTATCTAAGGATTCCATTATCAGCTCAATCGCATTCTTGTTTACATGGACAACTTTCTGGAACATTTCGTATGGGGAATCCTTTTTCTGCAAAATTGAAAAGTCCGTGATATATCCTTCTTTTACAGCTAATTCCTGTGCTAAGGAAATTTTAAATGTCTTAAAGCTCCCTATGCCAATTGTTTTCGCAAATCGAATAACGCTTGCTTCACTTACATCTGCCTTATTCGCCAGTTCCTTCGTTGTCATGTTTGGAATTAGCTCTGCGTGATTTAATATGTACGCAGAAATTTTCTTCTCCGTTTTGGAAAATTGGTGAAGCCGTTCGTTTATTCTAGCTAGTAATGTGGTTGCCATGTCAACTTCTCCTGTTCTTATCCTTTTATGTTCATTAGTATAGCAAAAATTAAATAGGTGTACTAATTTAAAATCAGAATGTGTTAGCCGACGGGTGGGGCTGATGTGCCTTAGCTGAGAGGGGTGGTGTCTTAGCTGCGGGGGATGGCGTCTTATTTTTACGAATGGTGTCTTAGTTGCGGAGGATGGTGTCTTATTTTTACGATTGGTGCCTTAGTTGCGGAGGATGGTGTCTTATTTTTGTGAATGGTGTCTTAGCTGCGGAGGCTGCGGGGGGTGGACGCTTATGGGATTAAAAATAGAAAAGAGACACGTGCACCCACGTGTCTCTTAAGCTTATACTTCCTTCATCACTGCTGCAATCAATGGGTGATTAGCATCCAGTTCTGAAATAGTTTGCAACGTTTTTTCATAACCTTGTTCAGCGATCATTTGCTGTAATTTTACTGCTTCTTCATCCTGAGCATTTTTGTATTGTAATGCAGCTACAATCACCTGAACGAGATAAGTTGGCACGTTTCCTGTTACATCCATATATAAACTTGCGGGACGAATGATACGATCTCGTGGACCTAGCTTACGAATTGGTCCACGTCCAACTCGTGTTACTTCGTCTGAGATATATGGATTCATAAAGCGACCGATAATCGTATCAATATAGTTTTGATGTTCGGTGCGGTCAAAATGATAGGTCTGAATCAGTGCTTCACCAGACTCATTTAAAGCTCCCTTAATGATCTCCTGTACTTTTTCATCATGCATTGCTTCATTGATGGTTGCATATTCAAGGGAGCGCCCAATATATGCAGGCACGACATGACCGGTATTCACCGTAAATAATTTCCGTTCAATGTATGGCGTTAAATCTTCCACATATGTGACACCATCAATTACAGGTACCTCACCTTTGAATGCTGGTTTTTCAACAACCCACTCAAAGTATGGTTCAACAGAGACTAATAATGGATCTTCATTCACTTGGTTTGGAACAATTCGGTCTACTGCAGCATTTGGAAATCCAAACACTTCATCAAATTGTTGTTGCTCGTCTGCTGTTACTTGTTTGTAAATATGTTCTTTAAGCAGTGAACTTCCACCAACCATATTTTCACAAGCAATGATATTTAAGGCCTTATTATTTGTCTTGATTCGTTTCTGTAATCCTTCTGCAATTAACTTTGCGATAATGGCCAAAATGTTTGGTCCGACAGCAGTTGTAATGAGATCTGCTTTCCCAATTGCTTCGATTACTTTATCTGGATCTGTAATGCTATTGATTCCGGAAACATTTTTTACCGTTAATGTTTCACTTTCTTCTGCTGCTAACACAACATTGTATTGCTGCTTCTCGTTTATTTCGTTAATAATGCCTTCATTAACATCGACAAACGTTGTATGATAATTCGCTTGATAGAGCAGAGCCCCGATAAAGCCTCTGCCGATGTTTCCAGCTCCAAAATGTACTGCTAGCATTTAGTTCACCTCATCAAAAATGCTTATGATTTCCTCTTTTGTCGTTGCGTTAACAATTGTTTGGATATTTTCTTCCTCAGAAAGTACAATCGCAATTTTTGATAGAACTTCCAAATGGTCATCACCTTTACCAGCAATACCAATCAAGATTTTCACCGTGTTTCCGTCACCAAAATCCACACCCTCTGGTACGATAACAACTGAAATCCCTGTTTCCTTTACTAATTCCTTTGCATCCTCTGTACCATGTGGGATAGCAACGCTATTTCCCATAAATGTAGAAGTTAGCTCTTCACGTTCAAGCATTTTTTCCACGTAAGTTGGCTCAACGTACCCATTATCGACTAGGATCTTACCTGTGAAACGAATTGCTTCCTCTTTGTTAGCTAATTTTGTATCTAACTGAATGTTATCTTTGCTTAAAATTTCTTTTGCCATGATAAAACTCACTCCTTAAATTAATTCTTTTTCATGTATAAATAGCTCTAGTTGTTCGGAAAGATACTGTTTTATCTTTGGTTCATCTCCGGATTCAAATAAAGAAATACTTGTCTGATCCTGGATAATCAAACTGCTTAGAAAGCTTAAGATCTCCAGGACTTCTTGATGGGTTATCTCAGGTGCCAGCATAACGATTACCGTATCCATTTCCATTTGGTTGTTATCCATTCCGCGGATAGCAAGCGGGTGGTTTAATTTATAAATGGAAAACGTCGGCTTGTGGATTGCATTGGAACGTGTATGGTAAAGTGCAATGGACGTAGCTGGAATTCCTAATCCACTTATCTGTTCCCTTAATTGCAGTTTTTTAAATACAATTTTTTCACTTTGTATGATTTTATTTTCTGCTAACGTCTTACAAACCAAACGTAATACCGAGTCTATTGTTAAATTATCCGTAACGTCATAAACTTGGAATGAATCTAGAAGATCCAGAGTTGCTCGTGAATAATTTTGCAGTGCTTCCATGCGAACAGTAAAATTACTGCTATCTGTCGTTACTCGTGGTTCTTTATTATTCATATGAACCGTAAGCTTTCTTTTCTTTATCTCCTTTTTCACCTGATGAATCTCGTTTTGAGTAAGCATCGGAGAAATGAGTAAATAATCGTGGTCAAATTCTTTTAACGGAATCGTCGACACAATGACATCATAAGCTTCCACGTTTAATTTATTTAAGTCAAAAATAGATGCATTTTCAACATGCTTAATCTCTGGTATACGCTGAACGAGCTTTGTCGCTAGCATTTTTGAAGTACCAATTCCACTCGAACAGATGACTAACGCTTGTAAATCTACTGCTTTTTCATTGTTTAACAATGCCGCTGCAAAATGAAGAACAAGGTATCCTATTTCATCATCCGGGAATTCCATATTTGGAAACGTATCCTTAACAGCTGCCGTAATCATATGAAATAACTCATCGTAATCCTGCTTGATTTCCCTAATCAATGGATTTTTTATTGTCATCCCTTGTTTTAATCGATAAATAGCTGGCTTCAGATGGGCAACTAAATCATTTAGCAGCTGTTTATTGTTCATCTGCGGTACATTGATTTGCTTACTGACGGAACGAATTAATTGATTAGCTGAAAAAACGATATCCTCATCAGGATACATGTCAATATAGTTCGAATCAGACCGCAATTTAGCTCCCATTAAATGCATCGTGATGTAGCCAATTTCATCATCGGGGATGGCCATCCCAAGGGGGCCTTCTATATCACGTATCATTTTTTCAGCAACACGATATTCTTTTGTACCTTCCATTTGCATTAGCTGTGCTTGGTCAAATTGAATCGAATCACCCTTCTGCAGTCGCTCAATCGCTAACGCTAAATGAACAACCAACCCAATCAATGCACTATCTGCTAATTCGTACGGTAATTCTTCTCTTGCCTGTTCCACCCGTTGTCGAATCACAATTAGATGCTCTGGATTTACTAAACCTAATAGCCTATTGGAAATCGCAGAAAATTGATCCTGTGATTTCTTTTGAATATTATCCTTTATCAATGACACGAACTCAAATGGATCAATATGCTTTGAAATCAAGCTGCTTAATGCTGCACGTTTATTCGCCTCGTCACCGGCAATTTCCACTCCGTACCCTCTTTTTCGAATCAAAATAAGACGATAGGATGCTATTTCTTTTTCTAATTGATCAAGATCATGACTGATTGTTGCTTCCGTTACTTTTAATTCTGTGCTTAGCGTAAACAGCTTTATTGGTTCCTTCATTTCAAGAAGGGTAGCCAAAATAATCGATTGTCTTTCTTCTGGTGTAAAGTCAAAGACAGTAACATTCGCTAATGCTGAGAGAAATTGCCTTCGATCCTGCTCCATGCCAACTAACCGAAGGCCAACACCGGATTTTTTTTCTAATATTAGGTTGTAGTGATTTGTAATATCTTCTGTGTTTTTTAAATCACGATGAATGGTTCGAGCACTAACTTCTAATTCCTTGGCAATATCTTTTACAGTTATACCCTCAGGATTTCCCAATAAAATTTCAAGGATTTTACGCTCACGATTAGAAATGTTCAGAAGCCTTCACCACCTCAACCTTGCTATTCGAAACTTCTCTTATTTTTTAAGACGTTCTACTAGCTCATCATATCTTGGGCTATTTAAGAAATTTTCTACGGAAATATGTTCAGCTGCTGGTACCTTTGCTTTTGCACGATCCGTTAGATCCTTATGCGTGACCACGATATCCGCATCATCTGGAATTTCATTAATCGCTTTATTCGTCACAAATATATCAATATCTGCTTTTTTAAATTTATTTTTTAATAAGGAAGCACCCATTGCACTGGAGCCCATTCCAGCATCACAAGCAAAGATAATTTTATCTACATCGGAAGCTTGCTTGCTTTCCACTGCTGCTCCTTCAACTTGCTCTTCAGTAGCTTGGTTTAATGATCCAGCAACTGAACTTTTCTTCCCTTTCATTGTTTCCATTTTACTGGTAGCTTCAGAAAGATCATCATTAGTAGCTTTGCCTGTTTTCAATATAATTGCTGCTACAGCAAATGAAACAGCAGCTGCAATGAGCACACCAAGGATAACACCGACGTAGCTATCTTGTGCTGTCATCGCCAATACGGCAAAAATACTACCAGGTGAAGCAGGAGCTCTTAGTCCTACATCAAACAATTGGAAGGTAAACACACCACTAACCCCACCAGCGATAGCTGCTAAAATTAATGCTGGTTTCATTAATACATACGGGAAGTAAATTTCATGAATCCCACCAAAGAATTGGATAATTGCCGCACCAGAAGCAGAGCTTTTGGAGGCACCTTTTCCAAAGATCATAAAGGCAAGCAGGATACCTAAACCAGGTCCTGGATTCGCTTCCAATAAGAATAGAATTGATTTTCCAAATTGTGAGGCTTGATCCGCTCCAATCGGACTTAAAATTCCATGATTGATTGCATTATTTAAAAATAGTATCTTTGCAGGTTCAATGATGATATTGGCAAGAGGCAATAAACCTGCATTGACAATAACTTCAACTCCAGCAGCTAAGGCTTTATTCAATGCGCCTACTAATGGTCCAATTCCAAGTAAAGCAACAATTGCTAAAAGCGCAGCAAGAATCCCTGCTGAGAAGTTGTTATAAAGCATCTCAAAACCTTGACGAATTCGATGCTGGAGCACCTGGTCAATTTTCTTCATTAAATACCCAGCGAGTGGTCCAACAACCATTGCTCCTAAGAACATTGGGATGTCTGCTCCTGCAATAACACCCATTGTCGCAGTAGCACCGACAACTCCACCACGTAAATCATAAACCATACGCCCACCAGTAAAACCAATTAAAAGTGGCAATAAGTAATAAAGCATTGGATCGACTAATGCTGCCAAATCTTCATTTGGCCACCAGCCATCCGGTATAAATAAAGCTGTAATAATTCCCCATGCAATAAAAGCACCAATATTCGGCATAATCATACCGCTCAAATAGCTTCCGAAACGTTGTACTTTGGCACGAATTCCTTTTTGTTCAGCCATTTAATATTCTCCTTTCAAAATTGCATCATTATTAATCGTAAGCGAGTATGGTAGGTTATTCAATTAAAAGAAAGTGGCAAATTGGCATTATTATTGTTGACATAATTTAATAAGGAGGGTGGGAAATGTAAAACTTGTCTACGGTTAAGGTAAGGGATTGAATTCAAGCTTGTATTTTCTTTTCTTACTGTACCCTGTTTATTTCTATCTTAATCACGAATTAAGTTAGGAATTCAAATGCGATTGGTGGTGTCTTTGCTGCGAGGAATGGTGTCTTAACCGCATGGGATGGTGCCTTCGCCGCCAAGAATGGTGTCCTAACTGCATGGGATGGTGCCTTATTTTTGCGGATGGTGTCCTAGCTGTGCGGGATGGTGCCTTATTTTTGCGGATGGTGTCCTAGCTGCGCGGGATGTTGCCTTATTTTTGTGAATGGTGTCTTAACTGCATGGGATGGTGCCTTCGCTGCCAAGAATGGTGTCCTAACTGCTGCTATTTCGCCTGGTATGGTGCTAATGGAAAAGTAAAAGCGCTCAATGCGAGCGCTCGTTGAAATAATTATTTACTTTCTGCAACAGTCAATGCTGCTTCGTCAACAATGACTGTTACGTTTTCATGCTGTTTCAAAATAGAAGCCGGGAAGTCTTCAGACACTTCGCCATTCAGCAATTTTGCCATTGCATCTGCTTTTGCTTCACCAGAAACGAGTAACAGAATCTCTTTACTGTTCATGATTGTCTCGATTCCCATAGAAACTGCTTGTGTTGGTACGTCGTCAATTGAATTGAAGAATCGCGCATTGGCCTGAATCGTGGACTCATCTAAGTCAACAACATGTGTCCTGCTAGAAAAGGAAGTTCCTGGTTCATTAAAACCAATATGTCCATTTCCGCCAATCCCCAAAACCTGAACATCAATCCCACCTGCTTGTTCAATTGCTCGTTCATGTTCCATACATTCTTTTTCCAAATCCTGAGCAACACCATTTGGAACGTGAACACGATCCATTGCAATATCTACATGACGAAATAGCTTTTCATTCATAAAATAATAATAGCTATTTGAATCATCTTTATCTAATCCGACATACTCATCTAAATTAAAAGTAGTTACATTTTTAAACGATACTTCTTTTTGCTCAAACTTTTTAATTGTTCGTTGATAGAGACCTTCTGGTGTTGAACCAGTTGCTAAACCAAGTACTGGGTTCTCTAAGGTATTGATACGATTTACAATAAGTTCGGTTGCCTTTTCACTCATCTCATCGTAGTTTTTTACTTTGATAACGTTCACTTTCCAATCTCCTCCAAATGAAATACTTCTGCAGAACTTAGCAGTTCTTGTCAAATTTTGTATACACTTTGATAATAACATGGAATATCAACAAAGTGTTTATTCGAATGAAATTTCCCCACGGCAAATGGTAAATTTTATATTAAGTTCATCATCTACCAATAGAATATCAGCGTCTTTCCCAAGTGAAATACTGCCTTTTTGATCGTAAATTCCAATTTGCTTTGCCGGGTTAACGGATGCCATTTCTACAATATTACGAATCGAAACATCGGTTAGCTTCAGCATTTGCTTCGCACCATCATGCATCTTCAAAATACTTCCCGCTAGTGTTCCATCTTCTAATACAGCTTTCCCGTTTTCTACTTTAACCGGTTGACCGCCAAGCTCATAATCGCCATCTGGTAGTCCTTTAGCACGCATCGCATCCGTGATTAAAATAATCCGCTCACTACCCATGTTATTATAAATTAATTGCAGCATTTCTGGAGCAACATGAATGCCATCTGCAATTAATTCTGCTCGTAATTCATTCAGTTGAAATGCCGCACCGACCGCACCAATATCACGGTGATGGATTCCATTCATTGCATTACAAAGATGGGTTAACTGGCTAACACCATGTACTGTTGCTTTTTTTATTCCAGCAAATCCAGCATCTGTATGTCCTGCTGAAACATTCACACCAGACTGTACTAGGTGTTTAATAAACAGACCTTCTTCATCATGCTCTGGGGCCATCGTGATCGTTTTTATTTTCCCTCCAGATTGCTGTTGCCATTTCTTAAATTGTTCCAAATCTGGTTTAATAATATACTCTCTTGGTTGCGCGCCAGCCTTTGTTTTTTCTACAAAAGGCCCTTCTAAATGGACCCCTATCATCTCTGCTTGGCCTGGTTTGTTTGGATAACGTGCAGCATTTTCCAATGCCTTAGAGATATGCTCAGGTGACTGCGTTATCGTCGTTGCGAGAAAGCTTGTCGTCCCTTCCATTGGTAAAAGCGATGCAATTTTATCTAACGCTTCTTCTGTTGCATCCATGGTGTCCGCTCCATTCGCACCGTGGATATGTCCATCGATAAATCCCGGGATAGCATTTAGGTCAGTTGCATCAATAATGTGAACATGTTGATCAAGTTTATGTGGTAGATCCTTACCTTCATGAATGGACTGAATGCGATTATTTTCGATATAAATTCCGCCATTTGGAATCACTTTATCCTCCAAATAGAGCCTTGCATTCTTTATAAATATCGACCGATTGCCTTCTACCATGTGTTTCCCCTCCACATATTTCTAATAACAACTATTTATCTTCAGCTGTAATGATAACCGTCTCTTTTGCTTTTGCAAGTTTTTCCGATGTAAAGCGATACGTTTTATTACCTTCTGCACTATTTGTAATTACAATAGGTGTGATAGTGTCCGATGCATGTTCACCAATATATTCCAGGTCTACTTCCATTAACAGCTGCCCAGCGATTACTTCATCTCCTACATTTACTTTTGTGGTAAATCCCTCTCCTTTTAATCCAACCGTTTCCAGTCCGATATGGATAAGAATCTCTACCCCACCTTCCGTAATAAGTCCAATCGCATGTTTCGTCTCAGCAAGCTGAATGATCTTTCCGTTAACTGGGGAATAAACCATTCCTTCTTCCGGAACAATTGCAATTCCTTCTCCCATCATTTTCTGATTAAAGACTGGATCAGGAACTTCTTCCATAGGTACAATTTTTCCGTTTAATGGTGCAACTATATTTTCTTCTTTTTTTTGCTTAAACAGTTTTTTAAACATAGTGTGAATTCCTTCCTATTATAAATTAATCACTATCTTCTATTAAAGCATATCTTTGATTTCATGAACAAATCGACTTGTAATGTCTTTCGGTCTTGTAATTGCTCCACCAACAACGGTTGCATATACTCCAAGTTCAAAGGATTTCTTCAACATATCTGGTGTTATAATATTTCCTTCCGCAATTACTGGTTTTTCCACTGCTTGCAATACTTCTTTTAAAAAGGCAAAATCCTGATCATATAATTTCTTCCCTTTTGTATGCTTCGTATAGCCATGCAATGTTGTTCCAACGTAATCAAAGCCTAGTTTTTCAGCAATAATTGCTTCCTCAATGGTTGATATATCCGCCATTAATTCAACATGTGGTGCCTGTTCTCTCGCATAGTTAATTAATTCTTCTAATGACTCTTTCGGTCTTTCGCTAATGGTCGCGTCCATCGCAATAACTTCACAGCCACTTTCAATTAATTCGTCTACTTCTTTACTCGTGGCAGTAATATAGACATCTGATCCCTGATAATTCCGCTTTACAATTCCGATAATAGGAAGGGAGACTTCTTTCTTTATCTCAATAATATCTTCTTTTGAATTAGCTCGAATTCCTTTTGCTCCACCTTGAGCAGCAGCAAGCGCCATCTTGCTCATGATAAAGGATGAATGAAGTGGTTCATCTTCCAATGCTTGACACGATACAATTAAATTACTTGGTAATTTCAAAACGTTCAACTCCTATTATTTCTCTAGTTCTTCTTCGATTTCATTTTTTATAACTGATACCTGTGGTCCGTAGATTACCTGTACTCCTTCACCTTTAACAATAACACCTTTACTTCCTGTTTGTTGTAAAGCTGCTTCATTTACCATTTCCCCATCTTTAACAGTGACACGCAATCTCGTTGCACAATTATCGACATCAACTAGGTTATCTCTTCCACCCAATGCTTGGATGATTGCTAGTGGTCGTTCTTCTCCAGAACCTTGAACTGTTTGAACAGTAGTATCGTCTTCTGCTTTCTTGTCTTCGCGTCCAGGCGTTTTAAAGTTAAACTTCTTAATTAAGAATGTGAACGTAAAGAAATATAAGAAGAACCAAATGATTCCGATTGGAATAACGTACATCCAGTTCGTTAGTGCTTGTCCTTGTAATACTCCAAATAAAATGAAGTCAATAAATCCTCCAGAGAATGTTTGCCCGATTGTTATTTGGAAAATATGAGCCAGCATAAATGCTAGACCATCAAAAATTGCATGCATCACATAAAGTAATGGAGCGATAAACAAGAATGAAAATTCTAATGGCTCTGTAATCCCTGTTAAGAAGGATGTCAATGCAGCTGAAAGCATTAACCCACCAACAACTTTTTTATGTTCAGGCTTTGCAGTACGATAAATCGCATATGCTGCACCTAATAAACCAAACATCATTGTAATAAATCGTCCAGACATAAAACGTGATGTACCTTCAAAGAATTTTGTCGTTGTCGGATCACCCAATTGTGCGAAGAATATATTTTGCGTTCCCTGGATTAATTGCCCTCCAATTTCTAACGCACCACCTAAACCGGTTTGCCAGAAAGGTAGATAGAAAATGTGATGCAACCCGAATGGCCCTAACATTCTTAGTATAAAACCATAGAAAAATGTACCGATATAACCGGTCGCATTAACTATATCTCCAAAATTAAAGATGACATTTTGAATCATTGGCCATACATAATACATGACCGTTCCAAGAATGATTGCAGAAAAGGAAGTTATGATTGGAACAAACCGCGATCCTCCAAAGAAACCTAAGAATTGTGGAAGTTCAATTTTATTAAATCGATTGTGCAATAATCCTGCCATAATACCAACAATAATCCCGCCGAACACACCTGATTCTAATGTTTGAATCCCTAGTGTTACACCTTGTCCAACTGCTGAAAGGCTATCTGTAGCTAATTTATCAGAAATAATTAGGATAGCATTTATCGTTGCATTCATAACTAAATAACCAATTAAAGCAGCTAAGCCAGCTGTACCTTTATCTGATCTTGCCAGTCCAATGGCAACCCCTACTGCAAATATAACCGGTAAATTTGCAAACACAATATTACCCGCGGAACTCATTATTGTAAAAATCGCTTGGAGCAAGAATTGGTCCAAGATTGGATATGCATTAACTGTATTTGGATTGGATAAAGCACCCCCTATTCCTAGTAATAGACCTGCTGCAGGTAGGATAGCAATCGGTAACATAAATGATTTCCCAAATTGCTGCGCTTTACCGAAAAACTTTTTCATAAATATTACACCTCCAGAAAATTATTTTCACAAAAAATATTAACAAACGCTTTCATCTATGTCAATATAATATTTGATGGTATGATAAAATTACTTAGAGTTAAGAAAGGAGATGAATCTGTTGAATTTTGAGAATAGGATTCAAAAATACAATTCTTCATTAACTGATAATGATAAAAAAATCACCAGATATTTACTCGCCAATAAAGCTTCCATACGTGATAAAACCATTATCGACTTATCTGAAGAAATTCAAGTATCTCCAGCTAGTATAACCAGATTTTGCAAAAAAATTGATTTCAATACGTTCCAGCAAATGAAATTTTCCTTAATTGGAAACAGTACGGAAAACAGAAAAAGCGATCACACATTTGAAAAAGTTTACAATTATTACCAAACAATTATTAAATCAACACAGGAGTTCTTTAGCGAAGAACAAACAAGTAGAATCGTAAAACTCATTTTAAACAAAAATAAGGTGTTATTTTGTGGGATTGGAAACTCTGGTTTGATCGCACATGAATTCAACAGTAGAATATATCGAATGGGGATTGCTTCTGAATCTGTGACGGATGCACATGATTTATTAATGAAAAGCAGCCTGCTACAGGAAAACGACTTGCTCATTTGCTTTTCTAATTCTGGTAAAACGAAACCAGTTATCGACTCAGCAAAAATAGCAAAAAATAATAACGTTACAATTATCGTTGTAACGAATTTCGAGCAAACTGTATTAAGTGAGCTTGCTGACGAAGTTATACTTATATCAAGCTATAAATACATTGATGATCCTAAGTTCATTAATTCTCAGATACCCGGTCTCTTCCTGCTGGATTTATTAACCTACAAACTGCTTAACAATGAAGACCTAATGCATGCGCGGCAAAAAACATTAGATGCAATTCACAAATATAGTTAATCAGAATGCTAGTGCCGAAATTGAGCACTAGCATTCTGACTCATAAATGAATTTTTCTTTACTTAATATCACTATATCTCTGTTTTAACCCAATCCTTTTCCATCTGCAAATTTCGTAATTCATGCCATCGAAAGCTTCAAAACACCTTCCAAAAATAATGAATAATTCATCTATCCCATCAATAAACTCTACAAACAATATTTTTTGGAGGGGTATAATGAACACAGATAATTTGCTCTTAACAGAGGATATGCTAGCCCGTTATTATGATTTGAACAAGTTAAAGAAAGAAATCGAATCTGAAATGAGTCAATTGAAAGCTTCTTTCCATACACATATGGATAAATATAGTGGACCTAATAAAAAGGGAGAGTTTACCGAAGGAGACTACAGACTTCTGCGACAGATTCGAAAAACAGAAAAGTTTAAAGAGATGGATACAGTTGAACGACTAGAAGAATTACAAATGCATGACCTCATTCAAGTAGTTAAAAAACCTGATGATGGAAAGGTAAACGCTGCAATCGAACTCGGACTGCTTAATGAAGCAGATTTAGATGGGTGTAGAGTAACGAGTTATTCTCAGGCTATTTCTGTGAAGAGGATGTAGAAAGATTAAAGAGAGGAGTGCTGAATTTAGTAGCTCTTCTTTTAGTATTGGATTACAAGGCAATAGCGGCAGGTCACAAAAGAACATTTGTTCTTTTTCTTTTTGATACTTAAAGGTATAATGATTACATGCAATAGTTGCTTTTTCTCATGGGAGGTCGGCGCACTTTTTGCCGTTATAGTGTCATGCGATATGCTATAACGAAGGGAGGTGTTGCCTATGTCTGTTTTCGAGACAATGGTTATCATGATTGCGTTCGCAACACTCGTTGTAGTAATCATCGACCATAAAAAATAGACCTCTCTGAGATTACCAGTCCGGCGAGGTCTATCCTTACTGCGCTGCCTCTCTTGAAGAGGAGCGACTCATTGCTGACCGGAGATATTAGCAGTATCTTCGGTCCTTATTATTTTATGAATAATTTATTCTTCTATGTATACTATACCATAAAAATCGGTTTCGAACAGGAATATTTTAAAACAGCTAGTAAAGAGGATTCCAAAAACAGGTCTGAATCTTCCTTTCACTAATAGCTCAGTACCATTTTCCAGCATTAATGCTTTTAAACGATCCAAACACCCTCTTGGTAAGATGATGTAGTCTGTGTAATTTTCTGTACAATCAATTATTCTTGGTATCTTATATGTTGATAATCTCTTCGACTTGGCTTTAAAGAATTCAGGGTTAGTAAATGTTGCTAATTGTATTGTTTTATTTATCAATACTGGTGGCAAGCTACTTTTAGGTATATGGTTCCCATTACTGTTGATAACTTTTAATCTTTTAGGCATCTTCACAATATTAGTTTGTTCCTTTACCTTAGAAACGACTCCTTTATTTAGAGAGTTATTTTTAACAATATCCTCAATCTCTTCGCCACAGTTTTTTCGATCTGGGATAAGAACTGCCATTGATTAGGATAAGCCTTATAAATTTCAACAACAAACACTATTTCCATGCTCCCATAGATGTTTTTCTAGAGGTAGCGCAATTAAATTATAGTGGATATATTAACCCTGTTTTCTCAAGAAACTAACTAGTCTATCACTATGATTTTGTCGATATTTCCCGGGAAATAACTATTAGACTCGATTTTTCTTAGTATCAACTTACCTCAAATCAGGCTAAAATAAAAACATTAAACAGAATTTTGCTTATAACCATAACTTTTTGGTTGAAATATGGCGAGAAGTAATCAAAAGCAGTGATGCAAAGGAAGTAACTCGAAAAACATTCCGTCTATCAGTGATTATTCCAATCATTCTTTATATTGGTAAAGATAATTGGACAACTCCATTGAAATTTAAGCGAATGTTGAATCAAGCAGTTTTATTTGGGGATAATGTTCTTAATTGTAAGTATCTCTTCCTAGGTAGAACGTTATAAAGAAAAAGATTTACTGGAGAAAAGTAGCAAGGAAACTTTTAGCGAAAGGAATGCCTATTGCTGAAATCGCTGAGATAAAGGAGCTAAGCATCTATGAAATTATAAATTTATAAAATTAGGATAAAAAATGTTGGATATCGCCCTTAATTCCTAAAAATTATGTATAACCCATTTCGACAGGTATTCACACAAAGATAGGAGCCCTGAATCATTCAGCAGTTCCTATCTTCCGATTTGGCATATTTATCCTTAAATCCAAGTTTTATTTCTAGAAAATCAGTATAACGAAACGTCTTATTGTATCTTTTCGAGTAAGAAACTTCTATGAAAATGTCAATCTTTCACTTCGATAAAAGAGAGCTTTTTCCGGAAAATCTGTAATAATCGCATTTACCCGGAGGTCTAATAACTGCTTCAATTCATCTTTTTCATTTACTGTCCAAACTCGAATTTTATCAAGCATTCCTTTCCATTCATACGGATCGGATAATGTCATCCTTTTTGATAGATGTAATGCCTCTAAATCAAATACATTCATGTAATCGAGTGGATGTGTAATTGGCTGGTCTAATAGCCATGCAATGTTCGTTTCCTTATCACGACTTTTCATACGTAATAATGTAGGTAAATGAAAAGAAGAATAAATTACATTTCTTCTATTCCCATATTGTTCTACTATTGAAAGAACCTTTTCTTCTATACCCTCATAATGAAATTGATATGTCTTTAATTCGATATTCAAATCAATTGGATAAGGCTCAAGCAGCTCTAATAGTTCTTTTAACGTTGGTACACGTTCCATTTCCCAGTTCGCTGGATCATAATCCTGAAAGTGCGTATACTTCACCCCAGCACTAAACTGTTTAATCTCATCTAAGGTTAAATCCTTTATAAATCCAGATCCATTTGTTGTTCGATCTAATGTTTCATCATGAATGACAACAATTTCACCATCTTTTGTCATATGGACATCAATTTCCAATCCATCGACACCAAGCTCAATTGCCTTCCTAAATCCAAGCAGTGTGTTTTCTGGAAACATACCCATACAACCACGATGACCGTAAATCTTTGTCTCACACATAGAAACACTTCCTTTACTAAATTATTAAATAATGGAGCAAGAGCGTATCTTCTCTCTCCCTATACTCATCCTCTATTGTTACCTTACCTTGACCCTTTACCGTATTAGCTTGTTGAATTACTGCATTAAATTGCGTTACTGCAGTTTCCTACACTTTATCTGCACTCTGCCAATAAATACCTTATTCCAGTATTTTGCAAACTACTCAAAAGTCAAATCATTACATTTTTTCTTATCCTGACTTTGAAATATCAACTAAATCAACTATACCGTTTTCATAATCCCTATTCGTTATGACAATATTTATTTAATCATAAATAGATACAGAAAAATGCATTTTTACTGATTTCTAACAAATGATTAACGAATCATTTACATACGTAATAGTAAGTTAATGAAAATCAGTTTAATTAAAAATAAACACTATTTACTATTGGGATTAGATGTAAAAACAACCTTGAAATCTAGCCAAGTTTAGTAGTATTCAAAACCAGACGCAAGAGAAATCCAATTTTCCTCATTGTTTGACTGAACCGAGAAGGTTTTTTTAGCAATCGATACAGCCATTCCAAATTTAGCTTTTTCCAATTACGTGGTGTTTGCTCCCTTTCACCAGCTAATAGCTCAAGGCTGTCTCCTACTCCGATAAACATACCTTTTTGAAACTGATTTTTATATGTAGCAATCCATTGTTCTTGTTTGGCTTTCTTTAATGATACAAAAATAAGATCGGGGTTTGCCTGTTTCATATTTGTTGCGATTTGTGAATCTTCAATCGAAATTGAACCATGATGATGGCCAGCAATACTTATCTCAGGAAACATTTTCTCTACTTCTAACACAGCCTTTTCATTTATATAATCTTTCCCACCTAAAAAGTAACAGCTTAAACCCTGCACTTGAGCAAATTTGATTAAATCAAGCATGACATCATAAGCTTCAATTCGTTCTTTGAACGGCTCTTTCTTATATTTTGCAGCACTGATAATTCCTTCTCCACCGGCAACAACATAGTCTGCTGACTGAACGATTTGTTTATAAATTCTATCCTTTTCCGCATGCATAAGTGTTGCCGTGTCAGCTAACACAACAAAAGTTTGTTGTTTTCTGTTCAATCGGGGATATAAATGATAATGTAAGAAGTCTTTTTTTGTTGTATTTAATATTTCAATTTGTTCTATGTTCACCCTCGTCATCTATTAACAACCTTTCAAACTTTCCTTTTTTATTCCTGTCATTTTATCTATACATTTAAAATACCATAGTAGCAAACACCCTGGTAGGGGGAAAATTCAGACTAAATGGATTAATATTTAATTATTTCACAATCAATTAACATGTGATGTATAATTTTTATAGAATACATTGAATTTTTTAAAATCCAGATCGCACAGGAGAGAATTCTATTATGAAAATTATTGTTGTAGGCAGTGGTATTGTAGGGGCAAGTGCGGCATATCAATTAGTAAAAAATAATCATGATGTCATTTTGATTGATAAAAAGCATCAAGGAGCGGCAACGGCTGCAGGTGCAGGAATTGTCTGTCCTTGGGTTTCTTCACATGTGCAGGACGAAGATTGGTATCAGATTGCAAGAAGAGGAGCATCATTTTATTCGCACCTTATCGATCAATTAAAGAACGATGGAGAAGATAATGTGAGCTATAAAAGAATTGGAGCCCTTTGTGTGCGTTCAGACTTACATGAGTTAGATGCAATTGAAAAAGAAGTTAAAGCTAAATATGAAAACGCTCCAGAAATTGGAGACATTAAGCGCTTGTCCGCTCAAGAAGCACGTGAATTATTCCCACCTTTAAACGAACAGTTAGAGGCTGTCTTTATTTCTGGTGCAGCACGGGTTGACGGAAAGTTACTACGAGATGCGATGGTACGTGCAGCTAAAATACATGGAGCAGAAGTCCTTCAAGGGGAAGCAACCCTTGTGAAAGAACAAGACGTCATTACTGGAGTAAAGTATCAAAACCAAACAATTCAGGCTGATGTTGTAATTGCTGCAGCAGGTGCGTGGACACCACAATTATTAGATCCAATTGGTATTGATTTGAAAGTTGATGCCCAGCGTGGGCAAATTGCTCATATTACGTTACCAAATGAGGATACATCCAATTGGCCAGTTGTATTACCAAAGTCGAGTCATTATATGTTAGCATTTGATGATGCTAGAGTTGTTGCCGGTGCAACAAGAGAAACAGGCTCTGGATTTGATTATAAAACGACAGCTGGCGGAATTCATGAGGTTCTATCAAATGCTTTAGACGTGGCACCTGGTCTTTCCAGTGGTACTGTTCAGGAAACGAGAATCGGATTTCGCCCCATGAGTCCAGACGGCTTACCTTTGTTAGGAATGCTTGATAAGGTAAAAGGCATTGTAATTGCAACCGGGCTAGGTGCATCCGGCTTAACGATGGGACCTTATGTTGGATCATTAGCTGCTTCAATAGCTGAAGGAAAAGATGTTGATTTAGATTTAACAGCCTATCAGCCTGAGCGAAACTAATAATGTGCAGGGAATTTAGAGTTTAATAGAAATGGCGGTAAGAATCTTTCCTTATTTTTTAAAAGAAAAATAAGGAAATTGTTACTAATAATATCCTAAGTTTATTTACAGAAATATTTTTGAACAACTATTGACGTGAATCCTAATATCAGGACTTCAACCATTTGATTACAGACTTGTAGCTTCGTCTGTCCTATTTGTACTAAAAAAGTCGATTTATGTAAGTTTTAGTTTCACATTTATGATATGATAATTATTAAAATCATCAGTAAAAAATGGAGGCGTAACCCATTAAAAAAATACTAACATATGGAACTTTCGATTTGATTCATGCTGGTCATATCAATTTACTACGCCGCGCAAAGGATCTAGGGGATTATTTAGTTGTAGGAATTTCTACAGATGAATTTAATAAAGTAAAAAATAAACAGGCTTATCATACTTTTGACAATCGGAAAATGATTTTAGAATCGATTCGTTTCGTTGATAAGGTTATTCCAGAGTATTCATGGGATCAAAAAATCGATGATGTGAAACGTTATCATATTGATATTTTTGTAATGGGAGATGACTGGAAAGGACAGTTTGATTTTTTACAGGAATATTGTGAGGTTGTATATTTCCCAAGAACTGAAGGTATCTCAACATCAGAGATTAAAAGAAATATGAATAACAACCAATAGAAATATAAGAAATAATGTATCCTTTTCAGATGTTGAACGTCTAATACATATGGAAACTATTTATCCTTCACATTGTAATTAAAATTTAATTTACGAATTGCTACTTTCATAGTAAAATAAATTGTAGTATGTTTTTGGATGAGTAGTTAATAGAATTGTTATTTAAGGAGAAAACATAATGAGTAATAATCGAATTACCCAGACTCGAATCGTTAAAAGACATAAACGAAAAATACGTAAAAAAGTTTATTTTATCTTGCTACCAATTTTAATTGCCTTTCTTAGTGTACTAGGCTATGGTACTTATTTGTATATAAAAGCGGATACCGTAATGTCAGACTCCTATGTAGAGACAGAAAGAGAAAAATCCCCATTAAGGGATGCACTTGTTGATCCAAATATTGATAATGTTTCGGTGCTAATCATGGGTATCGACTCAAATGATCATCGGGGGAATGCTGACAGTGCAAGAACAGATGCTTTAATGCTTGCCACTTTCAATAAAGATGAAAAGAGCGTTAATCTTCTAAGTATCCCGCGTGATTCATTAGTTTACATTCCAGAAGTTGGTTATGAGGATAAAATCAATCATGCACATTATTTCGGCGGAACTACTGGTGCGATTGAAACGGTTGAAAACTTACTCGATATTCCTGTCGATTATTATGTAAAAGTTAACTTCCATGCATTTGTAGATGTTGTCGATGCTTTAGGCGGGATATCCGTAGACGTGCCATACGAATTCAAAGAATCCGATTCAATGGATAAGCGTGATTCAATTCACCTCATGCCGGGTGTTCAAGACGTTGGTGGAGAAGAAGCACTTGCACTTGCAAGAACAAGAAAGCTCGATAATGACATTGAGCGTGGTAAGAGACAACAGGAAATTATGAAAGCAGTAATCAATAAAGCAACGTCACTTAATTCTATTTTAAATTATGATGATTTGTTAGAAGCTGTTGGCGATAATATGACGACAAATATGACGTTTAGCGATATGAAAACATTTATTACGTACGGTACAAAAGGAAAGAACATCGAGATTAATACTTTATCATTAGAAGGATACGATTATCAGCCTGCAAATAAATATTATTGGGCACTTGATCAACCATCTTTAGAGGAAACAAAAGCTTTATTACAGGATCATCTAGAAATTAATTCATCCGTTGTAAATAATCAAGATTCAACGATTGAAAGTACTTCAGAGTCCTATTAAAAAAGAAGCATCTAATCTAGTGTTAGTAGATTAGATGCTTCTTTTATTTCATTCTGTTAGGCTTTCGCAGTTTTGTAAGCTGACGAATCCCCCGTAGTATTGGTTGGCGATTATGAATGGTTATCCCAGCTATTTCAGAAAACAGCTGGAATCCTATTACTATACATGCCAATACAGCTAATGATGATAATAGTGTCGCACTATTAAAGATTACAGCCATGATTCCAAAGAATACGCTAAAACCATAGATGATTAGAACGGAAGCACGATGTGAATACCCTCTTTTCATCAACTGATAATGGATATGTTTATTATCTGGTTTAGCAATTCCCTGATGATTCATCATCCTTCTTATAATAGCCAGCAATGTATCAAAGACCGGAATGGCAATAACAATTATCGGTATGATAAAACTAAAGAACGCTACATTTTTAAATAACCCAAGCATCGATACAACTGCGATCGAATACCCAAGAAACAATGCTCCTGTGTCCCCCATAAAAATCTTAGACGGATGGAAGTTGAAGAAAAGAAAACCTAAAGAGCTTCCAATCAAAATAACACATAAAGCCACTACGATAAATCTGAAATCTGTTACAGCCATTATGAGTATGCTGATTAAAGCAATTATAGAAACCCCAGCAGCCAGTCCATCTAAACCATCAATTAAGTTAATCGCATTAGAGGCTGCCAAAATCCAAAAGATCGTCAAAGCAATTCCGACATATTCATTTAAAAACACAGTTCCAGTAAATGGCAAGGTCACCTTATCAATAATTAATCCAGATGAGACAACTACTACAGCAGCTGCAATCTGACCACATAATTTATAGGCCGCTCTTATTTCAAACATGTCATCAATTATTCCTGTTATCAGCATAATAAACGCACCAAGTATAATTGCATTCATCTCTGGGCTTGCAGGCTGTAAATACCAAAAACCTGCGGCTGTACCGATAAAAATACCAAGCCCACCCATACTCGGTTTAGGACCTTTATGCATTTTACGATTATTGTCTGGCTTATCAACGATATTAAATTTAAAGGATAGTTTTATAATTAAAGGTGTTACAAGTAATGCTGTCCCGCAGGAAATTAGAAATGCTATAAGCAATTCGCTTATGTTCCACATAAGTGTGCACCTACTTAGTAGTTTGATATATTCTTATTTATTTTAACATAAAATATTAAAAAGAGCTCTTCTAGTATTGAAAAAGTAATTTGCTAGACTCTATTCGAGTCTAGCATTTGGTCACTCAACAAATGAGAGATTCAGCTATAAGAAAGCTTAAAAACTAAACCAAAAACCGGGCAAGGGAATGAGTTCGGTTGCGAGCGATACATGGTTCCGTACAGTTACTCATTTTTTTTTGACAACAAAAGGATACCATCGTCATGTTCCAAGTTGATTTTGTTCACGGTTCCTTAAATTATAGCTATGAAACTCTGCCGTACGATATCCGCGTGCCTTTTTTTAGCGGCCTGAACTAAGCTGTTTACTTCTTCAAGCAGCCTATTTGGTCATGTTGGTTTTGAACCATCTTAGAATACCGTCTTTGTGGTTATTAAGCGATTGTATCAGCTTGATCATTAGTTTTTCCAGTTAGGAGCGAATAGCTCAGCCATACCATTCGTCAAAATACATTTCAGAGATTATTGGTGATCTACGAAACATCTCATGTAGAGACAGTTTCATATGGTATGCACGGCCATTTGCCAAATCCATATTCTTTAATTCGGCACATTTCTTCTTTTGTTTCACGATAAGGTTTTCCTAGTTTTTTAACCATATGTATCGTGAGTGCTTTAATTCGGGCTGTGTAGCCTGTTCTTGGCACCGAACTTTGTCCAAAGCGTCATTGACTAGTTTTACTCTAGGCATTCTTGCGTGTAGTGTCGTCAAATATTGCCAAAAGTCAAGGTGTCTCCATGTACGGTCCTGATCCTGAATATCGTGTACCTTACATCCTGGAGATCCGCAATTAGAGCATGAAAATTCTGCCCCTTTTCTATATTCGATATAAATGTGTAAAGGTTTTTCTTCTTTATCTGATTCATGATGAAAAACATACCATGGTTCAGGTATTTCTAAAGCAGATCGAAACACATTATATTTTTCTTGGAAATTTACGTAAAGGAGCAATAAGATCCTAGGTATATTAATAGTTTTTACCTAGTAGTGACAGCTATATGAGTTTTTAAACTAAAAACTCAACGGCGAAAAAGCAAAAAATTTACATATATAGTTTTAATAAGAGATCTATAATTATAAGTAATCTATAAAATGGTTTCTCGTACAAACATGAAATGATAGCCCAATTATGAATAACAGAAATGTAACAATCACAACTGGAAGGTCCTTAAAAAAGTTCCAGTTTACGAAAAAACACTCTCAAACCATATTTACGGATTCAATCTAAACAACTTGTTATAAAAGCCTTGCAATTGAAGCAGCTATGATTCATTTTGGAACATCTAATAGAATAAGTGATTATTTATCACAATACTGATGGTTGAGTTTAATAGTATTTATAAACATCAAGTACCACCGCATAAAAAGAAGATGTTATCAAGCTAGTTATAGACCATCGTGGACGCACGCAAAAAAAAGCATCTAATCTATTATTGATGAGATTAGATACTTTCTTATTTCAAATTATTTATATTCCGGAATATCCAAATAAAAAGTGTTAATCCCTATTTCTTGATATAAATTATACATAATTCTTGTCTGCTTCGACGCCCAGCCAACATCGGTTGCATATTGATGACTCGCTTTATTATTCAGTGCCATCGCTGCTGGATTCCAACGCATTTTGTATAATGTATTCTGTCCCGCTTTTACATAATTATTGCCTATGAATCCGGCTCCGCCAATTATTGCTTCTCTTGGAGAGAACCATCCCTCTTCATATGCACGAATTGCTCCGTTTCGAAGAGCTACTCCATCATTAGCCCCTATACCAAACATATTGTATGTGGTTTTAATATCTGTTAAGTTTTTTCTGTTACTAGATGTGACAAGGACTAGTTTACCATTTTTATCCTTACCAACTTCCACACCATTAGCTAATTCAGATTGTCCATGGCCCGTTTCCAATAGCGCATGGGATAGCAAGTAAATATCGTTTACACCATGCAGAAGACTAGCTTCAATGAAAGTTTGTCCATGTCCTCTAAGAATGCCTTTGCCTCGAAGGTAGTCATTCAGCAATGTAGCTGAGGCACCGCTTACTCTTGCAAGATTAAGGAATTGAAACCTCTGTTGAGCGTCATCCAAGAAGTTTGTTGGATCCAGGTAGTACAGAACATCTTCTTTACTAGCATTAACAAATTCTGAACTTCTAAATTCAATTCGATACCAGCCATTTACTTCTTCTAATATCTTTACACTCGTTCCGCCGCTAAGCTGTCCTATTACCTTATAAGCAGTCCCGGCACCTGTTCTTACATTTAAAACATCTGCAGTGACCTTATTATTTTCGATATATGCTTTAGAAACATACGCATAATGCTTGTCTGTTTGAGGTGGCGGATTTGTCAATTGAAGCTGGAGTTGTACTGCTTGGTTAAGTGATATGTCATAACTTGTGTAATCAATTCCATTAATTGCACTAGCTATTCTGGATAACGTAACCTCTTCAGCTATTCCACTGACAGGAAGACCAAAATGTTCTTGAAATGATCTTACAGCCTCTTCCGTCTTGCTGCCAAAAAATGTGGTTGGATTCCAATTTCCAAAGCCTAGTTCAATTAAGTCTTCTTGAAGAACACGGATTTCATTACTAGTATTTCCATATTGATATGGGCTAGTTAGAACTTCCTCCAGTTTCTCCTGGGTTCTCGTGTCAAAAATTCCATTTACATTTAAGCTAAAATATTTTTGAAAGTCTTTGACCGCATTCTCAGTTGTAGGTCCATAATAAGTCGTGGGGCTCCAACTTCCGAAACCTAGACGTATTAAATTCTGTTGAAGTTCTTTCACCGCTTCAGAACGCATTTCTTTTTGCAATGAATTTTTAACTTCAGACTTTAATCTTGCTTGTGTTTTTGTATCTAGTACTCCAGTAACTTTTAGGCCTGGGTAGTACTCTTGGAATGCTTGAACTGCTCTCTCAGTCGTAGGCCCAAATCGGACGGTCGGATCCCAATTTCCAAAACCTAACGTAATTAAATGATGTTGGAGTTCTAGGATTTTTGTATTCCGATCATCGTAAAAGTAGGACTGCTGTAATTCCAACTCTAGCTTTTTCTCTGTACTTTCGTCTACAACACCGGTATCCGGCAGCCCGTGATACACTTGAAATTCTCTAGTTGCATTTGTCGTCTGTGTACAGAAACAATCTGTAGCATTTGTCCATGTCGCAAAGCCTAAACGCATCAGTTTTTCCTGATAGGTTTTGACATCTGGTCTCTTTAAACCTGGGCCTAAAGGTAACTTCCCAACTTCCTCTAGCTTCTCCTTCGTTCTCTTGTTATAGACTCCATTTACGTTTAAATCATAATATTTCTGGAAGTCTTTAACTGCACGTTCCGTTGTAGAACCATAGTAGGTTGTTGGGTTCCAGTTTCCAAATCCTAGACGGATTAACTCCTGTTGAAGTTCTTTAACGGCATCTGAACGCATACCCTTTTGTAGTAACCCCTCTGTTTCAAGTCTTAATTTTGCTTGCGTTTTTGAGTCAAGCACTCCAGTAACTTTCAAGCCAGAGTAGGTATTCTGAAATGCAATAACTGCTTTTTCGGTGGTTGGTCCAAATCGGACGGTCGGATCCCAGTTTCCAAAACCTAGCATGATTAAATGATATTGTAGTTCTACAATCTCTGAATCTCTATCACCGTAAAAATAAGATACTTGTAATTCAGACTCTAGCTTTCTCTCCGTATTTTTATCGAAAGTTCCGTTCACAGACAGTCCATGATACTCCTGGAAGTCCATGAGTGCACCTTCTGTCGTGGAGCCAAAATAGGTTGTTGGATTCCAATTTCCGAATCCTAAACGAATTAAATTCTCTTGAAGTTCTTTCACTTCATCAGAACGCAAACCTTTTTTCAGTACTTCTGTTTCCTGTTTCAGTTTTGCTTGTGTCTTCGTATCAAGCACTCCAGTAACTTTTAAATCGGAGTAAGTTTCTTGAAATGCTAGAACAGCACTCTCTGTGGTCGGACCGAATCGGACGGTCGGATTCCAATTTCCATAACCTAACATGATTAAATGGTTTTGAAGTTCTAAAATTTCTGAACTCCTATTACCGTAAAAGTAGGTATTCTGTAATTCAGACTCTAGCTTTTCCTGCGTATTGGTATCATAGGTTCCATTTACATTTAAACCATGATAGCTTTGGAAGTCTTCAACCGCATCTTCAGTTGTAGAACCGAAATAGGTAGTTGTTTTCCAATTTCCAAACCCTAGACGTATTAAATTTTCTTGAAGTTCCTTAACTGCATCGGAACGCATACCTCTTTGTAGTGTGTCTTCCGTTTCTGCCATTAACACAAAATCTGCAGTTGCTCTTGCTTCTTGTACAGCTGCTCCTGAAGTTTCTACTGATTCTTCCTGCTCATCTAATTCGGGAGTTTCTACTGGTTCTTCCTGTTCCTCCGGCTTTGTTTCTCCCACGTCTGTTTGCTCTGCCTTCTCTGTTTCTAATTTAATTTTAGCTTGAGTTTTTGTATCAAGTACCCCAGTAACTTTTAAATCAGAATGGTACTCCTGAAATGCAAGAACTGCTTCCTCTGTGGAAGATTCAAATTCATCAGAAGGGACCCACTCTCCAAACCCTAAGCTCATTAGATCTTGTTGGATTTCTACAATTTCTGCATCCCGGTCACCATAAAAGTAGGATTCTTGTAATTCGGACTCTAATCTCTTCGCTGTATCCTCATCTACAATTCCAGTAGCTGGTAATCTATGATACTCTTGAAATAGCTCTATAGCAGTTTGTAAATCTTCTTCAAGAACATCGTCTAGATTACCATGATAGAACCCTAGCTTATGTAATTCGTCTTTTAATATTAATACATCTTCTAGTGCTTTAGCTGGTTCATTCGTAGACTCAGCATTCATAGCTCCAACTGGAATTAATAAAAACAATAGAAAAGACAGCACTACACTTGCATATTTCCCCATTTTCCATCTCCTTATTTTATTATTTCTTTCACATTAATATTATCGGCCGTCGACTACTTGGTTTCAAGGAAAAATATGAAAAATTATCATCGCCTTTGAAAAGTCTATTCTTTTAGTCAAAATACTTAGCAAACAAACAGCCGTATCACCTTTGAAGGGATACGGCTAAATTTATACTATTTACTTTCGTTTTAAACCATATGAACGTGCTATGGCATCAGCAGTATATTGTGCAAGTGATGTTCGGTAACTAGCACTTTTTAATAGATGGTTTTCTGCAATATTATCTATAAACATATATTCTAATAATATGGACGGCATGTTAGTTTCCCTTAATACATGGAAATTAGCTCTTTGTATTCCCCTATCACTCACATTAATTCTATTAATTAAGTAATTGTGAATATCTCTTTGTCTTTGTTTTGTTTCATTCGATACACTTCCATTGTAAATAAACGTTTCAAACCCTCTTGCACTTCCGTTGAAGGCATTAGTATGGAAACTCACGAAGTAGTCTGCACCCCATTCGTTTGCCATATCCGTTCTTTCATTCAATGGAATGAATCTATCATTGGTTCTGGATAATTTCACTTCTATTCCCCGATAGTTATTCGTTAATATAGCTCTCGTTTTTAATGCTATATCAAGCACAACTGTCTTTTCTTGAAGACCATATGCAGATCCCCCTGGATCCGAACCACCGTGTCCTGGGTCTAGAAATATTTTTACTACCTTATTTTTGACTGCCTTTTCGATTTCTCTTAACGTAATTTCATCTGCTATACCACTGACAGGCAGGCCATGTTGTTTTTGAAATGATTTTACTGCCCCTTCAGTTATAGTTCCAAAAAAATTCGTTGGATTCCAATTGCCAAAGCCGAGATTAATTAATTGTTCTTGAAGAACACGAATGTTGCTGCTAGTTTTACCGTATTGATAAGGACTGTTTAAAACTCCCTCTAGCTTTTCTTCTGTTATAGTATCATAGATTCCATTTACATTTAAACTGTAATGCTTTTGGAATCGTTCTACGGCACCTTCAGTCGTAGATCCATAATAATTAGTTGGATTCCAACTTCCAAATCCTAAACGTATTAAATTCTCTTGCAGTTCTTTAACTGCATTTGAACGGACGCCTTTGTGTAAAACATTTTCTGTTTCAAACTTTATTCTTTCTTGCGTTTTTGTATCAAGTACTCCAGTAACCTTTAAACCGGAATAGTACTTTTGAAATGCTATCACTGCTCTCTCAGTCGTAGGTCCAAATCGAACAGTTGGATTCCAACTTCCGAACCCTAAAGCAATTAGACGGTTTTGAAGCTCAACGATTTCCGCATCCCGATCATCGTAAAAATAGGAATCTCGTAACTCGGACTCTAGCTTTTTCTCTGTATTTTCATCTACAATTCCAGTAACCGGCAGACCATGATATTTCTGAAATTCTTTAGTCGCTTTTTCCGTTTTTGCGCAAAAGCACTCTGTCGCATTTGTCCAGGTAGCAAAGCCCAGCTGCATCAATGTTTCCTGATAATTTTTAACATCCGGCCTCTTTAGACCCGGACCTAAAGGCAAACTTCCAATTTCCTCTAATCTGTCTTGCGTTATCCTATTGAAGATTCCATTTACGTTTAAGCCATAATATTTTTGAAATGCTTTAACAGCCTTTTCGGTTGTAGAACCAAAGTAAGTTGTTGGGTTCCAATTTCCAAAACCTAAACGAATCAACTCCTGTTGAAGTTCTTTCACCGCATCTGAACGTACACCTTTATGTAGTAAGTCTTCTGTTTCTTGCTTCAATTTTGCTTGTGTTTTTGTGTCTATTACACCGGTGACTTTTAAGTCTGCGTAATACTCTTGAAACGTTAGGATTGCTCTTTCAGTAGTTGGCCCAAACCGAACGGTCGGATCCCAATTTCCAAAGCCCAGCATGATTAAACGATTTTGAATTTCGATGATTTCATTGTCTCTATCACCGTAAAAATAGGAGTCTTGTAATTCGGACTCTAGTTTGTTCTCTGTGGCTTCATCGAAAGTACCGGTCACAGACAGTACGTGATACTCCTGGAAGTCCTTGAGTGCACTTTCTGTGGTGGAGCCAAAATAGGTTGTAGGATTCCAGTTTCCAAATCCTAGACGAATTAAATTCTCTTGGAGTTCTTTTACTTCATCAGAGCGCAAACCCTTTTTCAGTACTTCTGTTTCCAGTTTCAATTTAGCCTGTGTTTTTGTGTCAAGCACTCCAGTAACTTTTAAGTCGGAGTAAGATTCTTGAAATGCGAGAACAGCATTTTCTGTGGTCGGACCGAATCGGACGGTCGGATTCCAATTTCCATAACCTAACATGATTAAACGGTCTTGGAGGTCTAAGATTTCTGTACTCCTGTTACCGTAAAAGTAGGTATTCAATAATTCGAACTCTAGCTTTTCCTGCGTATTAGTATCATAGATTCCATTTACAGTTAAACCATGATAGCTTTGGAAGTCTTTAACTGCACCTTCAGTTGTTGATCCGAAATAGGTAGTTGTATCCCAATCTCCGAACCCTAGACGCACTAAGTTTTCTTGAAGTTCCTTAACTGCCTGGGAACGCATACCTCTCTGTAGTGTGTTTTCCGGTTCTGCCATTAACTCAGAAGCTGCAGTTGCTCTTGTTTCTTCTACAGCTGCTCCTGAAGTTTCTTCCTGTTTTTTGGAATCTTTATTTGCAGTTGTTTCTTCTGCTGATTCTACCGAGTCTGCAGCTGATTCACCCTCTACTTCAGGTTCTGATGGCGCTGCAGCCTCTTTTATTTTTTCAATTTCTAACTTAATTTTTAATTGTGTTTTTGTATCGAGTACCCCAGTCACTATTAAATCTGTATGGTCCTCTTGAAATGCGAGAACGGCTCCCTCTGTGGAAAGTTCAAATTCAGTAGACGGTTCCCACTCTCCATAACCTAACGTAATTAGAGTTTGTTGAAGTTCTAAAATTTCTGGATCACTATCACCGAAAAAGTAAGATTCCTGTAATTCGGACTCAATCTTCATCTCTGTTTCCTCATCTACCATTCCGGAATTCGATAACCCGTGATACAATTGAAACTCTTTGATTGCAGATTGCAGTTCTCCCCCAGAAGCATCGTCTATATTTACATGATAGAACCCAAGCTTATGCAACGCTTCCTTTCCCACTAATGCATTCTCTTGAGTTCCCGCCGGCTCATTCGAAGTTTCGGCATTTATACCTTCAACTGGAATGGCAAGAAACAAAAGAAGCAATGCTGCTGCATGTATATACTTTTTCATTTTCCGACTCCCTAATACTGTCTTTGTCTTTATTATTTTGTTTGATTACTCATCGCTAATTTTATCAAATGCTCTACTAAGGTGTCATAATCATATCCAAATTCTTTGGCCGAATCTGGAAGGAGACTTGTTGGAGTCATACCTGGCAAGGTATTTACTTCCAGTAAGAAAGCACCTCTAGTTTCATCAACAATAAAGTCAACTCTAGAATAGTCCTTACAACCAATTAAACGATAGGCACGTACAGCATAATCTTTCATTTCTTGTTCCAGCGTTTCACTTATTTCTGCAGGACAAACGTGAAGACTTCCGCCTTTTGAATATTTAGATTCATAATCATAATACTCATTCTTCGGGATAATTTCTATGACTGGGAGCGCCACAGTTTCCCCATCTTTCTCAATAACAGAAACAGTAAACTCTCTGCCTTTGAGGTAATCTTCTACTAAGATTTCATTATCATAACGAAGTGCAGTACCAATTGCCTCTTCCAATTCCGATGAATGCTTTACCAGCGAAAAGCCAAAGCTCGAGCCTTCTCTATTTGGTTTGACAATCAAAGGGAAAGTAAAATCATGAACGATACCACTTATCTTTTCAGTGATATTATCATCATTTGAGATTTTTATACTTTTCGCGGTAGGTATACCAACCGTACTCACCACTTGTTTTGTAAGAAACTTATTCATAGCCAAACTTGAAGCTGATAAATCTGATCCTACATATGGTTTATTCAATAAGTGAATGAGTGCCTGGAGTTTTCCATCCTCTCCGTCCTTACCATGGAGTGCTATATAGATAACATCCGTCTTATTTATTTCATCTACTAATCCTAGAATCCGCTCTCTGCTATAATCAAACAGCTCCGTGTTATATCCTTTTCTCTTTAAAGCGTCATGTACACCTTGTCCTGTCTTTAAAGATACTTCTCGCTCACTTGATTCTCCACCATATATAACTAATACTTTCATACGTCTAACCTACCTCTTGTAATTTAATAAACTTCAAATTTATTACCTGCTTGTTGTATACCACATGACTTTTTTCGGTAATTACTACAATGAATGTTTGGTGATCATCACTAATTTAGTGGTGAATCCCTCTGGTACCGCCTGTTTAGCGATATAATGAGGGCATGAGGCTTTCAACCCTCAATTTTATTGCTAACTGGAACACTTCTATACAATGGATGAACTGCGATAAAAAGAAGCTTGATTATAAAGAGCTGTGTGTTGGAAAAATGCTGCAAACAATTTAAATTAAATACTATACTTAGACAATAAGTGCTTAACTACTTGATCAAGCTTTGTAGCTCTAGAGGCTTTAACTAGTAATGCAGTATCTGCACTGTATGACTTCTCGATTTCCTCAATTAAACTCTCTATGTCATCAAAGTGGAATAATTTCTCTTTCGGGAATCCTGTTTCTTCTGCTTTTTTTAATATCCATTTACTGCTGTCACCATATAAGAAAACTTTATCTAAAGTGAAGTCTATCAATGACTTACCAACTTTTTCATGGCCTTCTCGGGTGTAGGACCCCATTTCTGCCATATCACCTAATAACGCAATTTTATTAGGACTGTCAATATACTCATTGAGTACCTTTAATCCGGAAACCATTGAAACAGGGTTGGCATTATAAGAATCATCAATAAGCGTACGATTTCCTTCTAAATAATCTAATGTTAATCTACCACGTGGAAGTTCTACCCTTCCCAGACCTTCTCTTATTTCATCTGGAGTAAGACCCAGCTTATCAGCTATTCCAATAGCAAATAAGGAATTCACTACACTGTGCTCACCTAGAAGCGGTACAAACATGGCTTCACTCTTACCATTCAGAACAACCTCAAATTCCATACCCTTTTTATTGAACCTAATGTTAGTGGCCCTGTAATCCGACCCTTCTGACAATCCTACCTTTATAATTTCACCAGGAAAATACTGTGTATCGACTAACTTAGAATTTTCATCATCATTACTTAAATATAGCGTTCCTTCTGGTTTCATGTACTTCATCATTTCTGACTTCGACAATGCTACATCCTTTATAGAAGAAAAACGCTCAAAGTGAGCATGTCCTACTGCTGTTATTACTCCAATATTGGGTTGGATAACAGTACACTGGCGTTTCCCTCTATTTTTTTTACTCATTGCCATCTCTATAACAACGACTTCGTGCTCATCATTAATGTTTTTAACATGTTTCTTCGTCTGATCCACCAAGTTAAAATTCTTAGGTGACTTATATGTTTCATATTTTACTGACAAGATTGCTGCTGTAATTTCTTTAACCGTTGTTTTTCCAAAACTTCCTGTAATCCCTATTGTTGGGATATTTAAATATAGAGTTGTCTGCATTTTATTTCAGAATCCCTTCCTTTAGTCCAATTATTGATAATAAATCACTTATTAAGTTTTTTGCTAAGCTTTCTTAGAGGAGCAGTAACGGTCCAAGACTTGCTGTTCTTCAGTTGAATAATTTCGTTTTCCAGTTCCTTTATTCGCTTATCTTTTTCCTCGATGGAAGCTAAAATATCTTTTTCTTCGATGGGTGATAAAGAGCTAGTTCCCTCTGCATCTGTTACGGTTTCTTCTTCAGATGGCTTATAATTAAAGGAGTATCCGACTCTTACTCCACCCTGATAATGTTCATTCTGGACATTGCTAATAAACTTCTTGGATTTTAAAAAGTCAATAAATTGCTCAACATCTTGGTAATTACCAGCAAGAATTATTTCGTATTGGTCTGTACTAATTAAGTTCATTTCTCCATTGAATTTTAACTTATGGAAATTGGTTCTTATCATCTGCTTCAGTTTGGCCAATTCGTGATCTGATTGGAATGTAATCAGTTTTGAAATTAAGTTAGGCTCATAAGGATGGGTTGGAAGCGTAAATTTCTTCAACCTATTATTTTGCAAGTACTCTTTAACAAATGAATAGTCAAAGTAATATTTCGGCGTTGTTTCACTCAAGTATTTACCCTTCGTCTCAGGGAAATAGTAATCTATTATTGATTTTGGTATCTCATGTGCATTTCCTTTTATTGGATACAGGTGATTTCTAATCGAAGGCTTTGTGTTAATTTCCAATATGGCGTATCTTCCTGATTCTTTATCATAAATTACATCTACTCCACCTTGAATTAAACCAGGAATAGCTTGTACAGCCTTGACTAGATTTTCCTTTAAATCCTCTGACAGTTCATGGGTGGCGTCGATTGGATCACCACCTGAAGATACATTATTTTTGGTCTTTAATCTTACAAATTGATCTTTTTCTGGTATAGATTTTAGCGTTAAGTTCTGTTTGTTTAATTCCCTTTTGATTTCTTCATTGATGAGTACTTTCATATCATAAGTACCTGGAATATTAACTCTAAATTTATTCTTCTTTTTCAATAATTCCCTTATTGTACTTTTTCCATCTCCAATGACATGTGGCGGAAGTCTGCGGAAGGCTCCAACTACTTTGTCTCCAATAACAAAAGCCCGGTAATCTTCTCCCGTAATGTACTCCTCAACAATGATTTGATGATAGTTCAACTTTTCAGTCAAGTATTGTATATTCTCCATCAGCTCATCAAAGCTGTCAATTCCAGTAATAACTCCTCTTCCACCTGCACCAGCCAGAGGCTTTATCACTAAAGGAAAACTTAGATCACTAATTTGTTTCTTGACTTGGTCGAAAGCCAAACTTTTTAATAGTCTTCCTTTAGGTACTGGAACATTATGGGCATCCAACGTTTCTCTAGTGCGTTGCTTGTTCACACATATATCAACAGCATCTTTTGAAACAAGATGAGGTCTTGTATGAGTAAATTGTACCTTATTATCGTTGTTATAAATAGAATATATCGGATAGTACATTCCTTTATTATGATAAAGATTTTCAAAGGTAATACTCAGACCCCTGCGCCATGCTTCATAAGCTATTGTATAATTGCTTAGAGCATAACCATAAGCTTCTTTTGGCACTGTTCCTTCTAATTCCGGGAGCCAGTTGTGTTCATAATTCATCTAATCTACTCCTTCTTGCTATTAAATCAAGCTGATTTTTGAACTCTACATTCGCTTGTTTATTTCAATTCGTACTATTATCGATTATTCAATTTCGTAGCATAGTTATTTCCAAGCATTACTACTTTTTTTGCAAGCAGCGTTATCGGATCAATGACTGGAATATCAATACTTTTTTCATCCATAACTAAACTTAATTCTGTACATCCAGCAATTACAGCTTCTATGTCTTCTTTTTTCAATTTATCTGTTACATCTCTTATTCGATCCGTTACTTCACTAGAAGTATTTCCTGATTTTATTCCTTCATTTCCATATATAATATCCATAACTTCCATTTGTCCTGCCTTTTCAGGAACAACTATTTCTTTTGAAATATACCGTTGATATACACCTGAATGAACAGAGCCATTTGTTGCTAATAAACCAACTTTATTAAAACTTGGATATTCAGTTTGAATGTGCTCTTCAACTAAACTTATTGCATTAATAATGGGGATAGGAGAGGTTTTATTTAGTTCATTTATAAAACTGTGAGCTGTCATACAAGGTATGACAGCTACATCTGCCCCAGCATAGAAAAGCTTGTTCAAGTTTTCAATTAGCTTTGGAATAGGACTAGCTCCATCCTCTAAAATATATTTCGATCGATCAGGTATCTGAGGGTCGTTAATTATTATCATATTTACATGTTCCTGATCCGCTTCAGCTGCTGTATTATCAATTATTCTTGTAAATAATTCCAATGTCGCTGCCGGTCCCATCCCTCCAAGTATGCCAATTACTTTTTGCGTCATAGTTCTCACCTTTCGAGTAAATAAATATTACTCACACTTAAATTTATTTGAAGATCGGGATATTCTTCTTATAAGAATTTCACTCTTTACTAAAAGTTTCCATCCTTAATTATAATATTATTATCTTCCTTACGTCACTCTTCGAATATATTTACCTTTATTTTGATATTTTTCTCTAAGAATATCCATCCTTAAAATAGAGTCAACACGGGGCTAGATAATTGAATTTACTTTTTCTCCTTAACCAATGATTTAACTTCTCTTATTGGTTCCGTCCACTTCCACGAACTACTATTCAAGATATGTTGAATATCTTTCTCCACTCTATTTTTTTGTTTCGTCAAACGTTGCAAGTCCTTATTCATACTTCTTAAGGCATGTTGTACAGACTTTATGTTGTAGCTATTGTATTGCTCTGTTATTTCAAAACCAACTGTTACAGGATGCTCATGGTTCTCTTCATTTATTTTCAATATTTTAGACCCTTGTGGATACTGATCAATAGTTTTTCTGAATGCATTTACTGAATCTTTATCTGTTCCTGCAACAACAATCTCTATTTCATCGAATACTTTACTTTTCACATAACCATGTAAATTCCGGTCAAGTGCTTGCTGTTTTAACCAATTATGGAATTTATATCGTTGTACATCCCCATAAACCGTATACTTCCTAGAGTAAAGTCTACCTAACGGCGCAGGCGCTACCTCTACTTCAAGTGCAGCTCTATTTTCTAAGGGCTCTAAAACGGTTATTAAATCAAAATAAATCCTTGATTTCTCTGTATTTGTTCCTTTAGTTTCTGGAAAGTAGTAATCGATAATAGCTCCTGGAATATTTCTTGATTTCCCTTCAATTGGGAATAGCGCACCACCAATTTGTGCTGTTGGATTCAATTCAATCACAACTGCGGATGCGGTAACATCGTCACCTTCGTTCACAATAATATCGACACCAGCATGTGGAAAGCCAGGAATAGCTTTTAACGCATCGATCGCGATCTGCTTATACTCCTCTGCCAATGTATCAGTAACATCAACCGGGTCCCCCCCAGATGATACATTCGTCTTTTCCCTTAAATAGATTAATTCACCTTTTTCAGGTATACTTTCCAGAGTATAACCAGCATCCATAATAAAGTCTAAAATCTCATTATCAAGATAAATTAAACAACTATTTAAACGTGCATTTTGCTTTCTTACGAGATTTTTCAGATCAATTAACTCTTCAATCGTATGTTCCCCATCGCCAGTAATGTTTGCTGGAACTCGATTGTAAGCCGCAACTACCTTATCCTCCACAACATATACACGATATTCCTTACCAATTACATATTGTTCAACAATGACTTCATCATAATCTAATTCATGACGCACATAGTGAATTGCTTTTAATAGCTGTTCATCATTTCTAATATTTGTAACAACCCCATTACCTAAACTTGCATTGGTTGGTTTTAATACTAGTGGGTAGCCTAATTCCTTACTGTAAGCAATTATTTCCTCATTTGTTGCATCTGGTGCAAATCCTTTTCCTTTGGGAACAGGCACGCCGGCTTTTTCAAGGTAAATCTTTGTATCATCTTTTTCCGATCCTATTTCAACTGCTTCATTAGAAACGAGGTCTCCTCGTGTTCTAAAAAAGTAATGTGTTTTTGTATCCGAGCTTAATGAAAACAATCTACCTGGAGGGTTAACCCCAAAAATAATCATATCTTTGAAATGCTCGGAGTCTTTTGTATACCACTTGAGCTTCAACCCCCTTCGCCAGCCTTCCAGGGCAACCGCAAAAGCATCTAATCGAGTTTTTCGAGCATTTCTCACAATATCATTTGTAAGCTGTGGCAAACTAATTCCCAGCTGCTTCTCTTTCATTTCCATTTCCTCCTAAGTAGCATCCTGTTAGTTTTTGAATTTTTTTGTGATTGATCCTACGAGTCGAATCGGCATCGTTGCTTTCCAAGATAAACTACTATAGTACTTCCTCCGTTTCAATTCTGCTTTTTTGAGTTCACGTTCTGTGGCTTCAAGCTCTTGCTTATACATCTTCAAATCTTCAATTTGTGTTTTTAAATCTGTTTTTATTTCAAAGCCGACTTTAATCGGTTCGTAATAGTCTTCTACCTGTATTTCAATGACTTGTCCGCGTTCTTCGTCTTCCCAAAATCCATTTTTAAAATCATCTACCATTTCTGGATCAGTGCCACCCACGACAACCTCAATATCGCCTTCTTCAAGTGTCATGATATACCCGTGGAGAAAACGCTCGAAGGCTTGTTTTCTCAATCCACGATGGTACCCAATATCGAGGACATCTCCACTCACAATATATTTTTTTGTAAATAGCTTTTCTTGGGGACATGGAGTTACCGTAGTAACAAATGCATCTCTTGATTGCAACGGATCAAGCACATCATGGAAATCAAAAAATGTATTTACTTCAGCAGTATTTATTCCTTTAGTTTCTGGAAAATAATAATCAATGATTGCTTTTGGAATGTCTCTTGATTTACCTTGAATTGGATAGAGCAAACCACCTAGTTGCGCAGTTGGATTTAGCTCAATAATATAGACATTTGAATTATCCTGATGTACAATCAGATCAACCGCACCATGTTCAAGACCCGGAACAGCATGCAGTGCCTTAACTGAGGCCTCTTTCACATATTCAGGTAACTCATCCAATGCATCGATTGGGTCGCCACCTATTGAAATGTTCGTTTTTTCACTAAGTGCAACATGTAATCCTTTTTCCGGGATTGTATCGAGGGTGTATCCTTTTCGCCCGATAAAATCTTCCACTTCTTCATTCACAAGAATTGGACAACTTACCAACCGAGGGTTAAGTCCTCTTTCCTCATTTTTAATTTCAATTAATGCTTTAATAGAATTTATTCCATCAGCCGTAACATTTGGTGGAATCCGATTCATCGCTCCAACTACCTTATCACCAACAACATATATGCGGTACTCTTTTCCAGGTATGTATTGTTCTACAATTACGTCTTGGTAACCAAGATTTCCACGTACATATTCCAATGAGTGCTCAAATTCACCACTGCTAGTAATATTAGAGATAACACCTCTGCCGAAGCTGCCATCAGTAGGTTTTATTACAACTGGAAAACCTAGATGGGATGTGTAATCTACTATTTCCTCATTTGAAGCTTCTTCTGTAAACTGCTTGCCTTCTGGCACAGATACCCCCTTTTTGAGTAAGGCTTGCTTCGTCTTTTCTTTATCTCGTCCAATATCTACAGCTTCATTGGTCACTTTGTCACCTCGTGTGCGAAAGAAGTAATGTGTTCTATCTTTCGAAGTTAAAGAAAATAATTGCCCAGGTTTATCTACAAACCATGTTCTCATCTCTTTAAATTTTTCAGAGTCTTTTACATGCCATCTAAGTGTTAAACCTCTTCTCCAACCTTCAAGCGCAACAACATATGCATCTAATAAGTTTCCATGTGCATCTGAAACAATTTCATTGGAAAGGTGTGACAACCATTCTGCACGATTCTCTTCCATCTGATTTCCTCCTACATTCCACCATTTCAATCTTTTGAACGAACATCTGTTTTTAAATTCGTATAATGAATAAATTCCTTGCCATTTATCAAATCATTGGTTAATCGACCTTGTGCTTCAATAAAATAATCTCCTAGCCATTTATCTGTCGGAATATCAAACTCATCGTAATTGCCTGGTTTTGGTGTGAATTCTCCAAACACCAATCCTTCATCAGACCTTAGAAAATCGATTCTTATAAAAGGAGAAGGTATTTCAGCACTAATCGCTGTAGCCATCTCAATTTCAGCATTTGTTACACCTTTGCCTTTAAATAAGCTTTCATCATATTTTCCAGTTCCAATTCGTTCACCTGATGCTGTCCACCAGCAATGCTTTATTTCCGGGTAGCGTACAATTTCTAAGATGAGCGCTACTTTTCCATAAAAACAATAAAACTTAATATCGCGGGCAGGTATTTTTTTATCTTTGTCTTCCAATATTAGTTCCTCGAAGAACCATTCATTATTGCTAACTCGACCGGATTCTATGTCTCTCTCCATATTTTTCCTTAAAACTTGCCAATTAGCAATTGTCTTTGATTGTTTGATATCTATTATATCATTATTATTATAAACGAGATATACACCGCGAGCACCTGCTCCATCATTAGGTTTGATTGCTATCCCATTCTTTTCAGGTATTTCTTCTAATGTGTACGTGCGCTCTGAAATCTCTGGTGTTCTTATTTTTAATCGATTCATAAATCGGTATGCAACCTTTTTATCATCCAGCAGCATTTCTGGTAATGTTCCCAGCAGCTGATGCTCCCGCATGCGCATATTTAGACTGGCACGGTAAGAGGAAGCCGGTTTTAATGAAATCTCTTCCTCTGAAAGCCCTGACCTGATCATGAACTCTGGAATATCTTCTACTTTTAGCCCGGAAAGAAGCTTTGGATAAACAAGCTGTTTGTATGCCTTCTTCTCATGCATAAATAAACGAGCGGCTGCCTTTAACAGATAATTGTAATTTTCATCATACGTTTGCTTTCGCTCCATGACCTCTTCCATTAACGCTATTAATGTGCCTTCGTCCTTCTTTTCCTTTGCCATTCTCCATAGACGATTATAATCTAGCTTCTCAGATTCTAATTTAAGCGTGTTTATTATTTCCTTGGCAGCATATAATTCATGACGAATAGATTCAACCTCGTTTTCTAAATCCATTATTTGTGGATCTTGGCTTGCTTGCAATACGTTACGAATCGAAGCTGTTTGTTTCCATGTCTTGCTTTTTTTTATATGCTGTATCTGTTTTTCACTATTTTTAATATCAGCTTCTGCCTTTTTAATCGCTGCTTCTGTTTTAATCAATCGTTTGATTAATTCCTCATTGTTATGTTGCTTTTCTATCGAAACAGCGTTTTTTTCCATATCAAGCTGATTATCATTACCTTCGATCATCCAACCATCCACCTTTGCCTTATTCCAGTTTAAATGGATTCTCATCCACCAACCAATTTTCTATAAAGGATGCAAATGACATTTGATTCCATGATTTTTCACTCATCCAGTTTTCAGTGGATAATGGAATCGATTTTAATTCTTTACGATGGTTTTCCAACAAGTTATAGCGGACTTCCTCACTAATTGGGTACCACTTTGCTTTTGTGTGCGTATATTCTTCGATATGCCTGGAGCACCTTCGAAGATCGTAATTTTTATCCCCCCTATTTCCAGGAGGCTGGTTAATAATAATTCGAACAACTTTTGCATCTAGATTCGGTACATATCGTTGCTTTTCCTCAAAGATAGCAGGATCGTTCACAATTAAAATGTCACAGGAAATCCGTTCTCCATATACGAGCATTTGTACAGAATCGCCATCAAGCAGTTCTCTGATAGAATGATCTATTGCTTTTGGCATTTTCAAATCATATTGCCCCATTTGAATCAGCCCTGTTCGCATACCCATTTCTTGTAATGCCTTTATTTGTAGAACGATATATTGATTTGGCTTTGATCGTAAGTCCGAGATGAAGACGATATCGAAATGTCGCTTTCCGAGTTGTTTTTCTTCCCTCTCTGGCCACATCGGCTCTGGCACGGGATACCGTTTTATTTCGGGTTGGATAGGCATGTAGAATGTGTCTGTTTGATTATGGTAAAACCGATAACTTTCAGCATACTCTTTGCGTGCCCCCATTAAAAATCCATTGTACCCAAAAGCAGAGCTTGCAGTTAGTGAACCAGATGATTGCATTGGAAATGATAATGGTCCTGTTTTTAAATCCACTACAGCTTCTTTACCGAAGACAGCAATTAAACGATTTTTAAATTCACTGTCTGCCGCGAATCGGACTCTGTCCCAATAACCAACCTTTTCAAGCACAGGTTCCCTCCTAAACATAATCGATGACATGTTTGAGAAAATATATCTCCCTGGCATACCTCTTCGATAGGGCTTAAGTTCTTCTGTCAGTCGTGCATGCTCAGAGGTGTTTGCAATGATATCTTTCTGTTCCATTAAGTGATTCATTTGTCTTTCAATCTTTTCTGGATGCGACCAATCATCCGCATCATTAATCGTTACAAATTCGCCTGTTGCCTGTTGTAAAGCAATGTTACGAGCTATATAGGGCCCGCTATTCTTTGGTGTAGTGAGCTGTTTTACTCTTTCGTCCATTGTGGCATATTCCGCAATCACTTTTGCTGTATCATCTGTACTGCAATCATCTACAACCAATATTTCAAGGTTGTCCCACGTTTGGGCCAGCATGGATTCAACCGCTACACGAATTCCCGATTCAGAATTATAAGCAGGAATGATAATCGACACTTTCGGCCCATCTGCTGCATGCTTCCTTTGAATCGGGTTGGTTCTTAATCTATAATAAGCACCCGTGCCAGCATCAGGTGACAATGTAATCTCCTGTAATTCGTATAGAGCTAAGCACTTATTGATCCACTCAATTCTACCTTCAATCGTTCTTTCTAAATTCGCTGCGGCTACATACAAATCTGCATGTTTATCTGAAACGAGCAGATTTGTAATAAGTCTCATTCCCTTTTCTTGTTCACCTAGGAGTTCATAGCTCTCAGCCTTTAGTATCGCCGCTTTTCTGAGAGTCTCTTGGTTATTCTCTTTATCCATTGAAATAGCAATATATTTAAGAGCCATGCTTGCACTATCTTTCGTAAGCTTATTCGCATACCATAAGGCTAGCTCCCAAGCGATTGCTTTTTTCAAATAATTATTATCGGTAGTTACGAGCAATTGTTGTAAATCGGCTAAAGCTTTTTCAATAAACCCTAAATCGTATAGATGCTTTTTGTATTTTTTCAGTTGATTTTCGGCATGTTTTCTTTTATATGCTTTGCTGTAGACCTGCTTGATATTCCTTCTGCCTAATGCATAGGCTGGAATCGATCTAATAAGGGATTTCCCTTCACGTTTATACTTTGCCAGTTTTTTTATCAGGTGCTGTGCCTGCATAAATTCGCGCTTATATTCCATTAAACTCTGCTGCTTTGCTTTCTTTTTGGCTAATTTTTTTTCTAAGTCTGCTTCTAATTCAGCCAATTGATCAGCTAATGCCGTATTCTGTTCTTCGGGCTTATTCATTTCAGTTTGTTTTTTCATCATATACCCAGCTCTTCTCCCATGCATGTTCACTGAAGTTGATTTCACCTGACGCTTCTGTATGATGTTCTATCAAGGCATTCTTGATTTCAAGTGTTGCGGGATACCAGGTTCCCGATTGGTCAAAGTATTGCTTTAAGTGTTTTAAACAATTAGAAATATGATAGCCTTCATGGCTTGGTAATTCGTCCACAATAACATCTAATGACTTTGCAAAAACAGTGGGTACGTACCTTTGATATGCTTCTAAAACAATCGGATTCAAAATCATTAGCTTATCTGTTTGTATCTGTTCACCATATACAAGCATTTGCAATCTATCTTCATCAAGCATATTGCGAATGGAATCATTTATTGTTTTAGATGGAGCAACATTGTATTGATTGATTTGCACGAGACCAATTCGTCCGTCATTTCTCGCATAAATTTCCTTAATGTAGCTGATTTGCTCCTCATTAATTATTCGGAAATCCGTCGCAATTACAAGATGAAAGAAGCGTTTGCCGTCCGTTTTTTCCTCTCGTTTCGGCCACATTGGCTCTGGAACTGGAAAAACTCTGGTTGTCATTGGAAAAGGATAACGCAGTGTCTCTGCTGTATGATGATAATACTCCAAAGCTTCTACATATTCTTTTCTTACACCCATGAAAAAGCCGTTATATCCAAATGCAGAGCTCCCTGTAAGCGATGTAACGGACTGTCTTGGTAATGATAGTGGACCTGTTTTCAAATCAACATAGCTATTTTTTCCAAATACTTTAATCAGTCTTCGCTTAAATTCACCATCTGCCGCGAATCGTACACTGTCCCAGTAGCCAACTTTTTCAAGAACTTGCTTGCGTCTGAACATAATAGAAGACATATTTGGGAAAATATACTTGCCTGGTGTACCTCGACGATATAATTTCAGCTCTTCTTCCGTTAACCTTGAATGCTCAGATGTATTTGCAATGATATGCTCATGGTCAAGCAAATGTTTAACCTGTATCTCTATTTTTTCCGCATGTGACCAATCATCTGCATCATTAATGGTGACAAAATCTCCAGTTGCATGGTCTAACGCAATATTTCGAGCAACATATGGTCCACTGTTTACCGGGGTTGAAAGAGCTTTTACGCGTGAATCCTTTTCTGCATATTCAGCGATAACTTTCGCTGTATTGTCCGGACTGCAGTCGTCAACAGCTAGAAGCTCAATATTTTGCCATGTTTGCGAAAGTATCGATTCAATAGCAACCCGTATACCTTCCTCAGCCTTAAATGCTGGCAGTATGACAGACACCTTTGGCCCATCCTCAATTTTCCGATCCAAAGCTATGGTTTGCAGGTCATCATATACTGGCGAGCGATCTGTTTGTGTAAATCCAATCGGTTGTAACTTATATAACTCCATTACTTTGTTGACCCATTCCATCCGTTTATCAAGAGCGTCTTCTAAATTAGCAGCTGCAAGATAAAGGTCTGCATGTCTCTGAGTCGAAAGCATGCCGTTAATAACTTCTTTGCCTTTTTCTAATTCATTGCACATTTCATGACATTCAGCTTGGACAATAGCAATTCGCCGTAATTGGTCCGCATCATTCTCGCCATTTTTAGCTGCTGCAATATATTCTAGTGCTTTTCCAGCACCTTCTTTTGTATATTGATTTGCGTGCCACAATGTTAGCTCCCAAGCGGCTAGGCGTTTTAGCTGTGGATCTTTTATGTTGGTATAATAATCTTCTAATGCGCCAAGCGCTTTTTCTGTAAACCCTAGATTGTACAGATGATACTTAATTTGTTTGAGCTTTTGTCTCTCGGCCTGTTTTCTTCCAGTTATTATTCGTTTTATTTGCTTCTTCTGTTCCTCTGTAAAAATGTCCGTCAGAGCCTTTCGCTGCTTTTCATTTAAAACGGTATATACAACCCAGTCAACAGGGGCTAAGACTACCTTTTTCATTACACGAATCACTTCTTGTCACCACCAAACGGTACCATTATTCTTTATTTTCTACAGGCTTCTTTGAAGAATCCTGTTTAAAAACTTGCTTTCTTATTTGTTTTACAACTTTTTTATTTGCGTTTCCAGTTTTACTTATTCCAAGTGATTCCCGATATGCAGCGACAGCCTCTTCCGCTGTTCCGTCAAAACGAACCTGTCCACGCTCCATCCAGATCCCTCTAGTGCATACTTTTTCCACAAAGTTCATACTGTGCGAAACGATAATAACCGCTTTTGCATGAGACATCATGTCTTGGATTCGTTCACTTGCCTTTTGCTGAAATGCCATGTCACCAGTTGAGAGTGCTTCATCAATAATAAATATATCAGGCTTCAATATAGCAGCTATGCTAAAACCAAGCCTTGATTTCATACCAGATGAATATTGTTTGACCGGTTTATCTATAGATTTTTTCAGCCCTGAAAATTCTACTATTTCGTCATACTTCGCTTGTACTCTTTTTTTGGGTATTCCAAGAAGCATCGCATTCAAGAAGATATTGTCTCTTCCAGATAATTGTGCATTAAATCCTGTTCCATACCCTAAAAGGGAAGAGGTTTCCCCTTCTAGTTGAATATCGCCCCGGTCTGGCTTCAAGATATTTGTCAGCACTTTGCAAAGTGTGCTTTTTCCAGCGCCATTATGACCGATAATCCCAACTACTTCGCCTTCTTTTATTTCAAAATTAACATCCTTTAACGCCCAGAATGTGCCTGTATTAAGTTCATAGGAAATACCCACATTTGTAGCCCGAACAATTGTTTTATCCTTAATCGAGCTTTGTGTTTTGTTTAATTCCAGGCTTCGTTTGCGTTTAGGTGGCATAGGAACCGTTGCTTTATAATGTGCAATAATCTCTTTCGGATCGCCAATTTCTTTTACCACGCCCTGATTGATCCACATTAATCGATCACAGTTTCGCTGCGCGTATCTGAGACTATGGGTAACAATAATTACCATCTTCGCTTGTTTAACAAGCTCTTTCATTTTTAGAGCCGCTTTTTTACTAAAGCGTGCATCCCCTGTATTCAACGCCTCGTCAAGGATAAGCACCTCTGGCTCCAAATGAGCAGCTACACTGAATCCGAGTCTTGCTTTCATACCACTGGAATAATATTTCATTGGCTGGTCAATAAAATCACCGATATCTGAGAATTCATGGATATCGTCAATATAATGATTGATCAATTCTTTACTGACTCCGAGCATCATGCCATTTAAATAAACATTCTCTCTTCCAGTCAGCTCTTTATTGAAGCCCATTCCAAATGAGAACAATGCAGTTACCTTGCCGTCAACTTGCATTGTCCCTTTATCCTGCTGCAAAATTCCTGCAATGATTTTACTTAACGTCGTCTTCCCAGCTCCATTTGAACCGATGATACCAAGGATTTCCCCTTGGTGACCTGTAAAGTCTATATCCTTCAATGGCCAAACTTTTTCTTTCTTCTTTTTCTCTTTTTTAGCGAACATGCCAAAAACACGTGATTTTATATCATCCTGATAGCCACGGTCATTAAAGGAAACACCTATATCTTTAGCAACGATAACATTTTCTGGCGATTCGTGCGTATTATGTTTCATTTGATCCTGCATGTTTACCCCTCATTTATTATAAATATGGCAGTTATAATGCCTTAATAATTTTATGTTCATTTTTACTGTAATAATAGATCATGAAAATCCCTACTAGGATAGCAATCAGAAAAAGAACTCCTAGTCCAATAATGTTTGGTGTTTGATGGTTCATTAGTATATCACGATAAGCAGTAACAATAATCGCTACCGGATTGTACACGATTAGCGGCTCAAGCCAACTAGGAATTTTTCCACTGCTTAACAAACGTCCACCTTCCCAGATAATCGGGGAAGCATAGAAGAAAATACGCGTAATATATGTCATTAGATTCTCAATATCTCGAACAAAAATCGTAATAAACCCAAGAACAAGGCCCAACGCCAAATGTACCGTTAATTGGATAAAAATAATCAGTGGCAGGTATGCAATATGCCATGTAGGTATGACACCATAAATTGCTAGGAATAACGCTATTACAATTAAACCAAATGCAAAGTTAAATAATTGGGTTAATGTAAACGATAATGGAAATAGCGCTTTTGGCAAAGACACTTGATTAATAATCGAGCTGTATCTTAATATGGATTTGGATGATGAATTAATACTTGTACTAATCCAGCGCCAAGCGACTAACCCGATAACTAAGAAGAGTGGATAGTTTGGAACGTCTCCCCCACGTTCTAGTACGATTACTACTAAGAAGTAGTACACCAATACATTCAATAGCGGATCCAGCAACCACCAAAAATATCCCAAGTAACTATTCCGGTGTTCTGCTTTCAAACCGGATTTGACTAAGTAAAATAATAAATCTTTTCTTTTCAGCATTTCTTGCATATAATTTTTCATTATTCATGACACCGCCTAATATTTAAAACCTAAAAGCTTCGGTTCATTTCTCTATTTATTATAATTATATTTATTTTCTTTTTCAGTGAAAAATTTTATTATAATTTGATTTAACGCATTATAAATTTATTATAATTATATTTGAATAAACGAAAGGCTACCGCTTCGTTCTCCATTTAATAAGATCCATAATAGACCTCACTACATAATGCGAAAAGTACCATATACTTTTCGGCAAGCTTTGTTTTTCAATTTTCCTGAAAACATACCAGTTTCGTTTTGCAGCTTTCCACTTATTACTTGAGATTGAATTGCCGACAAGGCGGTATTCGGCTAATATTTCGGGAAGTCCATAAGCAAGGAAACCCTTTTTCGTAATGGTTAACCAATAAACATAATCCTGCCTTGTTCGGATATTGACCATTTTCAAATGACCAACTTTATCTCTGTCAAGCATAACAGTTAAACAGCCAATAACACATCGTTTCATTAAGTCATCATAATTAACGGACTCTGGTGTACTGCTGACCGCATTTGTCTTCGTTCCATCCTCCAGGATTCGAACATACGTTGTGAAAGAAAAAGCGATATCTTTCTCTTGCATAAAATGAAGCTGTTTTTCTAATTTTTCTGGTAACCAACGATCATCACTATCAAGAAAAGCAATATAGCGTCCTTTAGCATTCTCCATTGCTGTATTACGTGCTACAGCTGAACCGCTATTCTCCTCCAGAACAATTAACTTGATTCGATTATCACGCTTTCTATATTCTTCCACAATCGTCGTTGTATTATCAGTGGAACGATCATCCACAATCACCATTTCCCAATTAGCGTACGTCTGATCCAAAACAGAATCAATCGTATCTCCGATAAACCGCTCTGCATTATAAGCAGGGGTAATTACCGATATAAGTGGATCTTGTTTCATCTAATCACCGATTCCTTCTTCCTGCATACTTTTCTTTTCTAAATCAAGTAATTCATGGTACCAGGAGATTAATTTTTGCTCTTCTGTATACCAGTTTAGTTCCTCTGCAACAGCTCTTTTCCCATTTTCCCCCATACGTTTTGCTTCTTCAGGGTTATTTTTAAGATAAGAAATTGCCTTTTTTATCGCTTCATCATCATATGGGTCAACAGCTATTCCACACTGATAGGTTTCCATAAATTTTTCCCAAACAGGAAAGTTTGAGCAAATTATCGGCAGCCCTGCATTCATATACTCAAAAAACTTGGTCAGTTCTTTTTTCATATAATGCTCTGTTGGAGGAAAAAGAGCTATCCCTGCAAGCCAATTTGTCTGAAGGTAGCGATCCTCAATAACTTCTTTTTCGATAAACTGATCGATTCCTTCAATTTTTAAGTTTGCTTTCTTATCTCCGGCTGCTTCGTACATTTTTTCTGCCAGGTCACTTGGACATTTACCTACGAAATGCATCTCAATCTCTTCATCAATTACCGGTATGCGAGCGTGAAACATTGCCCCTCGTACAATGGACACATTTCCAGTATACAGGACTTTATTCTCTGCGGGGGTTTCACGTTTGCTATTTAAAAACTTTGCATTAACTGTCGGGTAATTTAGCACACACGTCCCCGTCGGATAAATATCCTTATAGTATTTTTCCGCAAGACATAATTCAAAGTTACGAGCAAAAAAGCGTTCCATTAATCTATAAACTGTCGCAAACATTTTTCTGATCGGCATTGACATATAATCTTTTTGCAGAATGCTTGTAATATAATCTTCATGAATATCATAAATGACGACATTGTTTTTATTTTTTAATAGCCATGCTATTGGCAAAAGCTCTGGATCATGAAAATGATAGACATCTGCATTTAATTTTTTTGCTTCCTTATATGCTGCGAATGCCCCAACTGTCATTCTTTTTAATCTGCTTTTATATTTTTTTAATGGTATATGTTTTATCGGTTTATCTGTATTTGAATCCTGGTCGCCTGATTGAGCGATTAACGTCACATCAAAGCCGGCTTTTTGCAATGATTTACATTCTTTATGATAGATCCTTGGATCATATGGGTGGTGTACAGTTGTTAACTGAACAACACGTTTTGGAGTATGCATACTCCTTCAACTCCTGTTCAACTTTTAATACGTTTTATTTAGTGTTTTCATAAATACGTCTTCATATTGTTTAACAATCGTCTGTGCGCGGAATGTATTCACACGCTCCAGTCCTTTTTGGATAGCCTGCTCACGCCTATTCACTGTCCAGGTTAATGTTTCATAAATTTTTTCTGCCAGTTGTTCTGCATTCCCAATTTCACACATTAGCCCGTATTCCCCATCATTTAATACTTCTTCAGCTCCAGGATAAGCCTTCGTTGAAACGACAGGTGTCCCTGTTGCTAGTGCCTCTGAAAGAACATGCCCAAAGCCTTCTCGCTTGGAGGATAGTACGAAAACATCAGCATGTGCGAAATAAACATATGGATTCTGTTGAAAACCAAGGAAGAACACTTTATCAGCAACATCCATTCTATCAGCAAGTCGCTTTAGTTCATCCTCCAGTTCACCTTCACCAAGAATAACAAGCTTCACATCCAAGCGCCGACTTACATCGGCAACCGCTTTAATCAATGTCTGTTGATCCTTATCCTGAACCAGCCTTCCTGCAGTGATGATTACTTTTTCACTCCCAGTAAAAATGGTTTCATGTTCCTGTGGAAGTATTCCCTCTTTCATATTAATTCGAATACGTTCGATATCAACTGGGTTGTAAATAACATTTATTTTTTCCCGTTTTACCTTATAACGTTTTACAATATTCTCTTTTACACCGTGTGAGAGTGCGATCACGCGACTGGAAAGCTTATATAAAAGCCCGTATAATCTTAATTTAAAATCAGCAGCAGGACTACCTCCCAAGAAAGCTGCTTCCCGCACGATATTTTTCGCACCAGAAAAAGAAAGAAGGTTTCCTAAAATGGCTATCGTGTTATAATTCGGTATCGTACTGAATACGATAGCTGCTTTTTCTTCCCGAATTACTTTTGCTAACGGAAGAACCGCTGATCTTAATCGTTTCGTCTTCAATTTAATAAATTTCACATCTTGATCTAAATATTTTTCATAGCTTCCATCGTATTGTAACGTAACAAGTATTGGAATGAATTTCGATCTATCGATATTATTTATAATGTTCAATAATGTTCGAGCAGCTCCACCGCCACCCATTTGGTAAATAAAAAATAAAACACGTTTCTTCTCCACGAAATCGTCATCCTTTTTTAGTAAAGAAAGTCTAAGTTTTGGCTTTACTTAAGAACAGCTACGCCCGGCTTACTTCATTAATAAACCGAAAATACACTGAACGAATTATACCATAGCCGCAACAATAAATAAATTGTCGAAATCATTACAATTGAGGTATCTTATGTACGATTTCATGTTACATTGCCCTTTTCTTGTAAAGGTATTTTAATATAATGGAAATTGATGTTATAAAGTTTATTACAAAAAGGATCTGGTTTGATAAACGCAGATCCCTTTTTGTAGCTGTTATTTATTAATGATCTAAACTTTTCAGTTTTTGCTCCATATATGCCTTAATTTCATTATGTAAATCTGGTCGATTTAAGGCAAAATCAATGGTCGCCTGTACAAATCCTAATTTCCCACCAATATCATAACGTTCACCAGTAAAGTTATATGCAAGTACTTGTTCCTTTTCGTTTAACTTATTTAAGGCGTCAGTTAACTGAATTTCGTTATTTTTCCCTGGCTCTTGTTTTGCAAGAATATCAAAAATTTCAGGTGAAAGTATGTATCTTCCCATAATTGCCAAATTAGATGGAGCTTCATCTTGGCTTGGCTTTTCAATTAATGATTCAATCGCTCGGACGGAAGAACTATTATCATCTGTCGTTAAAGGCTTAACAATGCCGTATTTTGATACATCCTCCATTGGTACATCGTGTACACCGATTACGGAAGATTGATTTTTATCAAACACATCGATAAGCTGCTTTAAACATGGTACTTCTGATTCCACAATGTCATCTCCAAGCAAAACAGCAAATGGTTCATTTCCTACAAAGCTGTGTGCACATCCAATCGCATGACCTAAGCCTCTTGGTTCTTTTTGTCGGATATAATGGATATTGGCTAAATTCGAAATAGACTTGACCATTTCAAGCATTTCGTAGTTCCCTTTATGTGCCAACTTTTCTTCAAGCTCATAAGACTTATCAAAATGATCCTCTATTGCACGCTTTCCTCTACCAGAAATAATAATAATGTCTTCTATTCCAGATGCAACTGCTTCTTCTACAATATATTGAATCGTCGGTTTATCCACAATTGGAAGCATTTCCTTTGGTTGAGCTTTTGTTGCCGGAAGAAAACGAGTTCCCAATCCCGCCGCCGGAATTATAGCCTTGGTTACTTTCATCTTATGCGCTCCTTCTATTAGATTAAATAGCCGTATATTAAGGTTCATATTAGTTTTTCATTTGCTATTGTTAGTTTATCATATCGCCACTTACTATCCAATTTTTCAATAAAAAAATGCAATAAATAGTCAAAATCTGTATAATAGTAATTGCTATACAAGTTCAATATATAGATGTATAGTAATTTTGATAAGCATATTGAAAGATAGTAGTGCAATGGATGAATTGAGAATAAAAACATTCCCCAGTTTATTAACCAGAAATCACTACTTATTTTAAAGCTTCATATGAATTAAACCAAACAGATAAAGGAAGGCAACGATACCATGGAATTGTTTAAGAAATTACAAGCAAAAGAAGAGAAAATTGCAGTTATTGGTTTAGGATACGTTGGTCTACCACTGGCAATAGAACTAGCTAAGAAATTTGATGTTGTTGGCTTTGATGTAAATAAGGCTAAATTGGATAAATATTTAAGCGGAATTGATGTAACAGACGAAGTTGGCGATGAAGCGCTCAAAAAAACAAGCCTAAAATTCACGAGTGAAGAGGAAGAATTACAATCTTGTAAATTTCACATTGTCGCTGTACCAACTCCAATCAATACCGACAAGACCCCTAATTTAAATCCGGTGATTGGTGCAAGTGAAACCGTTGGAAGAAATTTAACCAAAGGTTCCATCGTCGTTTATGAGTCAACGGTATACCCTGGAACAACAGAAGAAGTTTGTATTCCAATCCTTGAAGAAGTTTCTGGTCTGGAATTTGGAACTGATTTTAAAGTTGGTTATTCTCCAGAACGAATTAATCCTGGTGATAGAGTAAATACATTAACAAAAATCACGAAAATTGTTTCTGGTTCGGATGAGTCTGCACTTCGTGAAATAGCTAACCTTTACGGATCTATTATTGAAGCCGGTGTATTTGAAGCAGAATCCATTAAAGTTGCTGAGGCAGCTAAAGTAATTGAGAATTCTCAGCGAGATATCAATATTGCATTTATGAACGAGCTTTCAATGGTGTTCAATAAAATGGATATTAATACAAAAGCTGTCTTAGAAGCTGCAGGAACAAAGTGGAATTTCCTTAATTTCACACCTGGATTAGTTGGCGGGCATTGCATCGGTGTCGATCCATATTATTTCACCTATAAAGCCGAACAACTAGGATATCATTCGCAAATCATTCTTTCTGGAAGAAAAATTAATGATGATATGGGTAAATACATTGCAAGCAATATCATTAAAAAAATGATTAAAGCAAAACAAGAAATCGATGGTGCACGCGTAGCTATTTTCGGGCTTACCTTTAAAGAAAATGTACCAGATGTACGCAATACAAAGATCATTGATATTATTACCGAATTAGAGGAATACGGTGTGGAGACACTCGTTTATGATCCTGTTGCTGAGAACGAAGAGGTTTATAATGAATTTAACATTCGCTTAGTAGAGCAAGAGGAATTAACAGAGTTGGATTGTGTAGTATTTGCTGTTCCTCACAAAGAATTCCAGGAATCTTATAGTTTAGATAACGTGGAAGAGCTTTACAAAAATGATTCAAAAGTGTTAATTGATATTAAAAGCATCTTTGACAGAAAAGAATCAGAAGCAAGAGGATATCATTACTGGAGTTTATAATTTGATATTAAGAAAATCGGGAACCTTTGCAATGAACAAGGTTCCCGATTTTTTAATTTCGATTGTATTATTATCTATTTTTCACATTAACTTCTTCCTGACCTAAGATTAAGTAATTTAATTCCTTTTCAGGTACTTTATTAAATTGCTTTCGTTTCATCAAATAAAATATAATCCCAAGAAAAATCCATGCTGCCAGGGCGATCCTTGATTCAATACCTAAATATGCAGGTGAACCCGGAACCAGTAAAAGCCCCAGAAACACAAGACTCGTAAGCGATCCAATAAAGGAAACAACTTTTTTGAATGGTGAAACTGTGTTTAATTGTTCATTGAAATTAGCATCTTTTTTCCATTTAAATAATTTAAATGCAGTGAAACAAGTGTAAAAATAAGCTATCGTTACCCCTACTGATGACATATCGACCACCCAAAGCAATGCCTCTCTGCCAAACCATGGTGCAAACATCGCCAAAATCACAACAAATATAATACCAATATACGGTGTTTTATATTTAGGATGCAATTTCGAAAAGGTTTCTGGTAATATCTTCGCTCGTGACATAGCAAATAATAAGCGACTCGAAGAAAGAATAAAACCAATTAACCCTGTAAATATTCCCATCGTCAATGCTACGACTAAAATAGCCAAACCACCTATTCCTAATAGACTTTGAACAGCTGTCCCGGTTCCCCAAATGTAATTGCCGGCAACTAAACCTTGCCACGGCTCTGCCATGGATGTCGCAATTATCATCAAGCTATATAGTAAGAAAGCAAAGAATATCGCATAAATAATTAAACTAAATGCTTTTTTAGAGGAAAAATTAAACTCCTCTGCTGTTTGTGGTACTGTGTCAAATCCAACATATGCCCATGGTGCAATTGCTACAATTGAAATAACAGCTGCGAATGCAGTTGTTTCTGCTGGGAAAAATGGTTGCATATTAGCTATTCCAGTACCTGGCTGTATCCCAACTAATAGTGTTAAAACAACAATACTTATAACCATCACACAACAAAAGATAAACTGGATTCTGCCAGACATCCCTGTTCCTTTTATATTGAAATAGCCAAATACGATAAGCGCAATCGTTGCAATTATAATTTCTGTCCCATACACACTCCAGCCTGCAACATCGTAAAGATATATATTTTCAATAAGCTTCGGCAACGTAAACTTAATCATTAATGCAAATGCTGAAGCATTGAGTGCCACAATACAAAGGTACCCAAACGTTAAAAACCAGCCACATATAAATGCATGTGTACGTCCCAGACTAACATATGTATATGCAAACGCTCCTCCTGAAACAGGAAAGCTTTTGATTAAGAAACCGTAGCTGACAGCTATCAGCATCATTAATAAACCACCAATACCGAAACCGATGATTACTCCAAGTGGACCAGCTGTAGACATCCACGTTGCAGGCTGAACGAATGCCCCCCAGCCGATTGCTGACCCTAAAGCAATGGCCCATACCCAATGTGGTTTTAATGATTTCTCTAATGTGGTTCTTTCATTCATACTTTTTCTCCTTTATTCGATTTAAATTTTTATTATGGGTTTTATTTTACCATTATTTATTATTACTCCCTAATCAAAAACGGGAAAAATGCAATTAAGTAAAAAACGCAATACTTTCTCATCAGATTTCATGGAGGTGTTATATTTATTTTGAGGTTAATATTTTAATTAAATTTGTCTAATTTTAGGGCGCTAAAGAAGCTCCTTCCACCATTCTACATCACTATACATAGTTCGCTGTCTATCCCAATTTTCGATTAGCTCTGTGTAATTGCAGTTCAATAATTTAGAGAAAAAGACCTAACCCTCACCTGTCGTACAATGTCGAACAATGGTCTTAATTAACTAAATATTATTTATATTGCTATTATATTGGAAAATTTTGTTCCTATTGTAATAGAGCTGTGCTACTATAAAATTGTATTATTGTCAAAAAATTAAATATTTTATAGAGGGGATTGATTCATATGAGGAATTAGTCGGTTATATAGAAAATATGATTAAAACGGGAATGGGAGGAAGTATGATTGAAACAGAGATATGTTAAAAAATTATTTAGTAGTTTATTAATCTTTACACTTATTCTTTCATTATTTAATCCATTACTTGTATCAGCTGAAACAAATAGCAATGCGACAAAACAACTAAACGTTGATGATAGAATATCGCAGCTAAAAAAGGCTGTTTCAGAGCAACAAGCAATCTTAAATCAGGAACCTGTTTTACACCAAGCTTTACAAAATTTATCTAGTGATAAAGAAACAGCTGTTATTGTTCAATTATCTGAAGCTCCTGTTGCACTAGAACAAGGAAAGAAAACAGTAGAAGGAAAAACGCTTAGCGGAGCACAGGCAACAACTGTAAAAAATAAAGTTATTAATGAACAAGCTAGATTTGAAAAACTATTAAAAGCAGACAACATTGACTATGAGAAAGGATTTACGTATACCCAAGCTTTTAATGGGATGTCACTGAAATTGAAAGCAGATGATATTGATAAACTATTAACAATAGATGGCGTTGTCAGTGTTAATCCTGATGAAGAAGTTCACGCTCTTGAACTTGCCGGGGATAATAAGATAGGTCCGATGATGGTTGATACTGTTCCCCACCTTGAAGTTCCTGAACTTTGGGATTCAGGTCATGAAGGACAAGGTGTGAAAGTTGCCGTTCTGGATACTGGTATTGATTATAACCACCCTGACTTTCAAGAAATTTATAAAGGTGGCCATAACTTCATCGAACACACGGAAGATTATGCTCGTCCACGTGACGATGATGATCCATATGAGACTACTCCTGAAGACCGTCCAGATCACATGCCAGAATTCAGTGCAAATGGCAGTTCCTTTTATACATCACACGGGACACATGTTGCGGGTATCATTGCAGGAACAGGAAACAATGAATATGGCATAAAAGGAATCGCGCCAAAAATTGACCTGTATGCATATCGTGTACTAGGTGCATATGGAAGTGGATTTACGTCTGGTATCATTGCTGCAATTGATAAATCCGTCGAAGAAAACATGGATATTATCAATCTATCATTAGGTGGTGGCAGCAATAGTCAAACTGCTCCAGATGCAATTGCTATTAACAATGCCACATTAGCTGGGGTTACAGCAATTATCGCAACAGGAAATAGTGGTCCAGGTCGTGGTTCAGTTGGAAATCCTGCATCTGCTGCGCTCGCAATTTCTGTAGGAAACTCCACATTACCAGAAGAAACGATTCAAGCAAACGTAGATACCAGTGCTGGTGATTATGAGCAACAATATGATGCAGCATTAATGGGTTGGAATTTTGCTGAGGATCCTGCAGATGCATTATCGGGTACATATGATGTAGTACCTGTTCCAGGAGTTGGTGCAGCATCTGACTATGAAGGAATTGACGTGGAAGGAAAAGTTGCGTTGGTTGCGCGTGGGGAGATTCCATTTGTAGATAAGATAGATGTAGCCAAAAGTCTTGGAGCTATCGGTATCCTAATTCATAACAATATCGATGGTGAAGGACCTGCTAATGTATTGCTGGGAAGTTCATTTGGTTATATTCCAGCATTTGATATTTCAACTGCAGATGGCCAAGCGTTAAGAGAAGCAATCGCAGCATCAGCGGACAATATTGGCAAGGTTACGTTTAGTGATTACCAGGTTAACTCTACTGAAGGCGACCAAATAAATTCATCCAGTTCACGTGGACCATCCACGCCAGTGTTTGATATCAAGCCAGATGTTTCCGCACCAGGAACAAATATTATGGCTACAGTCCCTGCTTACGGAAAGGATTATCCAGATGCAGCGTACACACAAGCATATGACCGGAAAACGGGAACGAGTATGGCTGCACCTCAGATTGCAGGGATAGCAGCATTACTTTTATCAAAAAATCCCGATTGGACACCATATGATATTAAAGTTGCGTTATCAAATACAGCGAAGCAATTGGATACAGAGCAATACGATGTCTTTGCACAAGGGCCTGGCCGTGTACAACCTTTAGCCGCTGCAAATGCAGAAGCATTAGCATATGCATTAGACACTACTGCCTTCGATGAACAATCGCTTGATTACGAAAAAGGAACCATCACATTTGGAAGAGTAGCACCAGATCAAGAAAAAGAGTTAACGATAACAAAACAGATTGAAGTACGTGACTTAATTGGCAAATCCAGTGATTATGATGTAAGTGTTGACGTAACGAAAGCAGCAACTGGTGAATTAGCTGATGCGAGCGTTACCGTAAACAAACCATCTTTTACTTTAAATGGCACGGAAACACTTGATGTTACGTTATCAGTCCCAGCAGGCGAAGAATCTCCTGGAAATGAGCTGCTTGGATATATCCATATTACGAATGGGACAACAAATTTAGGATTACCTTTTGCTGTTGAATTTTCGACAGAAATTCCAAGTGGACTATCATACTTCGAACTCATCGATTACGCAATTTCACCAAATGGTGATGGTCAGCATGATGAAACCGTCTTAGAATTCGGATTATCAGCTGATGAAGAGCTCATGTCCATCGAGCTATGGGATGCAGCCGATCCAAATGGCGGCATTTACGGAGATGGTTATATCGGTTATTTGGCCATGCAAGCATTACCAGCTGGTGAATGGCAGCTTCCAATAAGTGAAACATATTATGATTGGGAGACTGAGCAAGAAACGACCATCCCGGATGGCGTATACACCGTTGATTTCAATTCATGGGATATAGCAAATCAAAATATCACACTCCTTGCAGACGATGGACCACTTTTTGTGAAGACAGCTGCTCCTGAGATTGATTTCGATTCTGTAGATGAAGCAATTGATGGAAATGAATTTGTTGTAACAGGATCAATTGATGATAAATTTATTGATTTCAAGAGGACTGTTGAGAGAATTTTTGGATTACCTTATGATGTAAATGAAAAATTATCTGCTGAGTATGAGCTAACTGATGAGGATGGTCACGTTTTAGAAAGCAATGATGTAATACTTGAACAAGATGGCACATTTAAAGTCCAGTTAACGAGCCTAACAAGTGGTAAAAACACACTAGCATTAACGGTTACTGACATTGTTGCAAATAGTACTCAGCAACAACTCGAACTGGACGTTACAGAAGAAGCAAAGGAAATCATGATTTCCTTAACACCTTCTACTAATGAGCCAACAGAAGAACCGGTTACGATTTCTGTAGATACCGATAGTGAAGCAGAATTGGTTGCGATGAAATGGCTGCAAGGTGATAAGACTGCGGAAGATTTTGCTGAATCAGGAAATACGATCGATTTAAATACAAAGGCTTTTGACGTTGAGGAAAATGGAACTTACACGGTTTACGTTAAAAATAGTGAGGGTGTTGAAGCTGTTGAATCCATTACGATAGAGAATATTACAGAGCCGATTGAAGAAGTAATTACAATTACCCTTTCTCCTTCTACTGCAGAACCGACAGAAGGACCGATTTCTATTGCTGTGGCTACGGATAGTGAAGCAGATCTCGTTACAATGAAGTGGCTGCAAGGTGACAAAGTCGTGGAAGATTTCGCTGAAGCTGGCAATCCTATCGATTTAAATACAAAAGCTTTTGATGTTCATGAAAATGATATCTATACCGTTTATGTAAAAAATAGTAATGGAGTTGAAGCTGTTCAAACGATTACAGTAGAAAATATTGCAGATCCGGTTGAGGAATTTTCAATCACCCTCTCCCCTTCTACTACAGAACCGACAGAAGGACCGATCTCTATTGCTGTGGAGACTGACAGTGAAACAGAACTGGATGCAATAAAATGGTTACAAGGTGACAAAACCGTGGAAGATTTTGCTGATGCTGGGAATCCCATCGATTTGAATACAAAGGCTTTTGATGTTCATGAAAACGGTATTTACACCGTTTATGTACAGAATCGTAACGGGGCTGAAGCTGTTCAAACCATTGTTGTTGGGAATATTATTGTACAAGGTGAGCTTAGCATTACGTTAATCCCTTCTACAACGGAACCAACGGAAGGGCCAATGTCCATTTCCGTTATGACAAACAGTGAAACAGACCTTACTGCATTAAAATGGCTTCCAGGCGAACTTACAGAAGAAAACTTTGCGGAAGCTGGAAACGCAATTGACCTGAACACGAAGACTTTCGATATTGCAGAAAATGGGACGTACACAGTATATGCAAAAAATAGTGATGAATTAGAAACTGTACAAACCATTGTAATCGAAAATATAATACAGCCTGGTGATGAAGTCATTACGATTTCATTAAAGCCTTCAACAACTGCGTTAACAGAAGGGCCAGTTACGATTTCGATTGATACAGACAGTGCAGCAGATTTAGCAGTATTGAAATGGCTTGAGGGTGAACGTTCTATTGAAGATTTCACAAAATCAGGAAATGCGATTGATTTAACCAAAAAAGCATTTGATATTACGAAAAACGGGACATACACCGTTTATGTGAAAAATAGTAACGGAGCCGAAGCTGTTCAAACGATTACGGTGAAAAATATTACAGAACCTGTTGATGAGGAATTTACAATTACGCTTTCACCTTCTACTACAGAACCAACGGAAGGTCCTGTTACAATTTCAGTTGCAACAGATAGCGAGTCAGATATAACGGCATTAAAATGGCATGCCGGTGAAAAGACAACGGAGGATTTTGCCAAGAACGGCCATGCAATTGACCTTAATACGAAAGCTTTTGAAGTTAGTGAAAATGGAACATACACCGTTTATGCAAAGAACCGTAATGATATTGAAGCTGTCAAGACCATCCAGGTGGAGAATATTACAGATCCTGAACCTAAAGAAGAGACTGTTGTCGCAGCTCCTCAAATCGCGGATGGAATAGCTACTATTTCTAATGAAGCTATCGATCAATTAGCGGATGGTGGTACACTTGTTATTGACCTAGGCAAAACGGAATCCGTACGCATCGAAATAACAAAAGAACAAATTGCTGCTTTGAAAGCAAAAGAAGCAACATTGATTATTCAGAACCATCATATTGAAATGCAGAGTCCATTGGTAAATTTACCGGATGAGAAAGATATTTCATTTAATCTTGAAAAACAGGATGATGTTGAAAAAGCAGTTAGTCCTGTATATGACCTAACAATCGAAGCAAACGAAGATGCAATCAATACATTTAAGGAACCAATAGCGCTTCTATTCAAGATTAATCCAGACAAAGTTAATAACGTCGATAAATTAAATGTATACTTCTTGAATGAGGACACAAGGCAATGGGAAATAATTCCTGGTTCTGTATACCAAGATGGCAAGGTATCCGTTGGTGTAGATCACTTTAGTCAATTTGCTGTTTTTGAAGATACAGACGATGATAAAGGCAAAGACCCTGTAGATCCGAATCCAGTGGATAAAGATGACGATAAGGAAGAACCAAAAGATAAAGACCCAATTGACGACAATCGTTCAGATGTCGGTAAAAACACCGGAAACAAGTCTAACGGAGGAACGACTAAGAATATCGGTTATGCAAAGGGCGACTCAGGTGATGGTAAACAACTTCCAAGTACTGCTACAACGACTTACAATTATCTTGTAATTGGAGCGATATTAATTATCATTGGCTTTGTAGCAATCTATGTGCAGCACAGAAGAAAAAGAAAATCAATGCTTTGACTAGAAACACCACATATAAAGAGGCTTCCTAATTAGGAAGCCTCTTTATTGTGACCGTTCTATTTTCCGTAAAATTTTCCTTAAAATGCTAACGATCGGACGTTTCCCACCCATAACAATTCCTGCAAGCTCGGCAAAAATATAGAGCAGTAAAATAACGAAGAGCGATATAATAAGGGATAAGGTTGGACTGGCATTGGAAAACAAGATTCCCATTACCCCAAATAACGCACTGAAAATATAAATAATGATGACTGCCTTCCGGTGACTGTATCCGGCTTGAATAAGCTGATAATGAAGATGTTTGTTATCCGCAGCCATAATACTTTCTTTGTTATAAGCTCGCCGTACAATCGCTACCAATGTATCAAAAATTGGCACTGCCAATATGATAACTGGAATTATAAAACTGAAAAATGTAACATTTTTAAACAATCCAAGCATTGAAAGAACCGCAATCATATATCCAAGAAAATTCGAACCGGTGTCACCCATATAAATTTTCGCTGGATAAAAATTATGATATAGAAATCCTAAGTTGGCCCCTATTAATGCGATACTTAAAAATGCAACGATTATCTGTGTATCAATTAATGCCATTACAAATATACTTGTCATGGCAATTGTTGTAACACCTGTAGCTAAACCATCCAAGCCATCAATCAGATTTATCGCATTTGCAATACCTACAACCCATAGTATTGTAATAAGCACACTTAAAAATCCGAACTCGACAACTCCAAATATCGGGATTGTAATTCGTTCGATAATTAGCCCGGAAGACACTAAAAGGAATGCCGCAGCCAATTGCCCTGTCAATTTTAAAATGGGCTTAATCGTGAACCGGTCATCGAGCGCACCTGTAATAAGAATAATAATGGAACCAATTAGAATTTCAGGTAAGTGCTGGTGATATGGCTGTAAATAAAGTGTCCCCAAAAGAGCACCAATAAATATCGCCAAACCACCTAGCCTAGGCGTTTCATTGATGTGTATTTTACGGCTGTTCGGTTTATCCATCGCACCGATTTTAATTGCAAACATTTTTACTGGATATGTAAGTAATAAAGCTGCAGTGAATGCGATAAGAAATGCAATTAATAAATCAATATAATTAAACATAGAATTCTCCTACTGTTCTTTGTTGCCAGTTCTTGATGTAGTACGTGAATTTTTCCCCTTTAAATACCTTTAATTGCTTTAAATTATATCGAAAGTTGGTAGCAATTAGCAAATTATAATGAGATTTGCAAGCAGATTTCTCGTTAATCCGACAATTGGTGCACTTCTCGGTGACATACATTGCAATTTGTGCTACTATTATTGGGTATTTCAAAATACTCTGATTAAAAGGTTACAATTAAAGGTGGTGTTCTAATTTTGAGTCCGTATTTGTTTACTGCTGCTGCGATTATTGCTGTCATCGGTATCTTAATTGTCTTCAAAATTAACCTGGATAAGATTAAAGCAGATCCAGAGCAAGTAGCTAAGGCGCAGACAAATTTTTTCATTGGAGCTGCTATCAGCGAGAGTGTTCCTCTTATTATGATTATTTATGCCATCATTCATGCAGTACCATTATCTATTGAAGACCTTTATGTTCCAGCATTCATTATTATTATCTTGATGGCATTTGCGATGTTCTTTATTTTCCTGCAGCGAAAAGTAGATGTTGAAGAAGATCGAAGACAAGCAGTGAACCAGTTTTCTATAATTGCTATTGCACTTATCAATGCGGTTCCAATCATTGCTTTAGTTCTGATGTTTATAAATGTTGCTTAAGCTCCTAACACGAGGAGCTTTTTTTCTTTCATTCCCACAGGCAAAACTTTATAATATAAACAAATCGATTGCTTTTGAGGCAGGTGGTTTTATGTTTGAACAAATTACCATTGAAAAAGTGTGCATATTAGCAGGAAAAATCATGTTAGTCAGCGGAGCCGAAACATATCGTGTCGAGGATACTATGGACCGTATTTCCACTGCCTTTGGTGTTAAAAATCCACAGAGCTATGCAACACCAACTGGTATTAGCTTTTCATTAGATATAGCAGGAACTTCTAATTTCCTTCGTGTGACGAATCGGTCTACTGATTTACATAAAATTGCAGAGGTAAATAATATTTCACGAAAGATTACAGCAGGAGAATTAGATATTAAGGAAGCATATGAACAGCTGGAAAAAATTGATCAGGCAAAATTAACATTCCCTGCCTGGGCACAAATCCTTGCTGCAGCACTTGTGAGTGGATGCTTCGCCATTATGTTCGGCGGTACTTGGAATGATTTTATTCCTAGCAGTATAGCTGGGGCATTCGGCTTTGCAGGAATGCTTGGGTTTGAGCGAGTAATAGAAATTCGTTTCCTTGCTGAATTTTTCGGTGCTTTTTTAATTGGCTTATCTGCCCTATTATTTCTATACTGCGGCTTCGGGAATGCTCTAGATAAGACCATTATCGGTGCCGTCATGCCGCTTGTGCCAGGTTTACATATAACGAATGCAATCCGTGACTTGATGGCTGGCCATCTTGTTTCTGGCCTTTCTAAAGGTGTGGAGGCTTTACTGACAGCATTTGCTATCGGCGCAGGTGTTGCACTTATTATTGCATTTGTTTAAAACAGAGTATTCATTTTGGAGGTTGAAACATGATTATTATGCAGCAGCTTATTACAAGCTTTATAGCCTCTGCCGGTTTTGGGATATTGTTTAATGCTCCACGGAATGCGCTCGTCCAATGCGGGCTAGTCGGTATGTTTGGCTGGATTCTTTATTATGTTTTGGTTGAGGCAGGAATGGATGCCGTACCAGCTACGACTTTTGCCGCAATGCTTGTTGCTGTTTTAAGCCATACATGTGCTAAGATTTTTAAAAAGCCGATTATTATCTTTACCGTATCTGGGGTTATCCCGCTCGTTCCCGGTGGTATCGCCTATAATGCGATGCGCAACTTTGTGGAAAATGATTATTATACAGGTGTTCAGCTTTCTGCTCAGGTCATGCTGCTTTCGGGAGGAATAGCAATTGGTCTGATGTTTTCAGGCGTTATCAATCAGTTAGTAAATAAATCTCGGATGCTATTCAAATAATAGCAGTGTATGGCATTTAAGAAGTTCTCGATTTAAGTATCCATTATTTGATTAATATTTTATTTCCTATAAAATAGATGTATATATATAGTAAAAGCGAGGGAACGAAAACATGAGTAATGAATTGCAGCCAAAATCGGTTATCGTAATATTTGGAGCAACAGGTGATCTAGCGAAACGAAAATTGTTCCCTTCGATATATCGCCTTTATCAGAGTGGCAAAATTAGTGAAAATTTCGCTGTTGTTGGATTGGCCCGCCGGCCTTGGACAGATGAAGTTTTACGCGAAAATGTATCGAATTCCATTAAAGAGGCAGTTTCTCCAAAGGAAGATCTTGAGGAATTTGTATCCCACTTCTATTATCAATCATTCGATGTGACTGATGATTCTTCCTACAGTGGATTAAATGCATTAATAAAGGAATTAGAAGGTGCATATGAAACAGAGGAGAACCGTATCTTTTATCTAGCAATGGCACCAGAGTTCTTTGGAACAATTGCTAATAAATTACAAGAATACGGATTAAAGGATTCTGCTGGTTGGTCACGACTTGTGATTGAAAAACCATTTGGAATAGATATAAAATCTGCCAGAAAGTTAAATAAGCAGTTACGCGCAGCTTTCGATGAAGATCAGATTTATCGGATTGACCACTATTTAGGTAAAGAAATGGTTCAAAATATTGAAGTTATCCGTTTTGCTAATGGAATTTTTGAACATTTATGGAACAACCGCTTTATTTCAAACGTCCAAGTTACCTCAAGTGAGACATTAGGCGTAGAAGAAAGAGCACGCTACTATGACACTTCTGGAGCTACTAGAGATATGGTCCAGAATCATATGCTGCAAATGGTTGCTTTACTAGCAATGGAGCCTCCAATTAAGCTAACAACGGATGAAATTCGGTCTGAAAAAATAAAAGTACTTCGTGCACTTCGTCCAATCAATCCAAAAGAAATAGACAATTTCTTTGTACGTGGACAATATGGCGTTGGAAAAATCGGTGGGGAGACAGTTCCAGCATATGTTGATGAGGCTGATGAGCTGGAAAATTCCAATACAGAGACTTTTGTAGCTGGAAAGCTGCTCATTGATAACTACCGTTGGGCTGGTGTACCATTCTATATTCGTACTGGTAAACGTTTAGCGGAAAAGTCAACGAAAATTGTAATTGAATTCAACGACATCCCAATGAATTTATATTATAAAAAGGACAAAGATAGACACCCTAACCTGCTGATTATTAATATTCAGCCTAACGAAGGGATTACGCTTTGTTTAAATGCGAAGAAATCAGGATCCGGTTCCCTTGCAGAGCCAATTCAACTTGCCTATAATCATAATCCAGTTCCAGGAATTAACACACCAGAAGCTTACGAAAAGCTGCTTTATGATTGCATGATTGGTGATGCGACAAACTTTACACATTGGGATGAGGTTGCACTATCTTGGAAGTTCGTTGACACGATTATTAATGAATGGTCAAACAAGACTGCTGATTTCCCTAACTACCGCTCAGGTTCCATGGGGCCTGAAGCAGCAGATGAGTTACTTGCAAAAGACGGCTTTCATTGGTGGTCTATTTAACTAAGTATAAAAAATACTGCTATCGCAATAGCAGTATTTTTTATATTTCAATTTAATTGCTCTATCAAGCTCGCTATTAACTCTATATCCCCAAACTATCGCTCATACTCAAAAGCCCTGAAGATTCTTTTCTGAAATTAAACGTATTGTCTACCCTCCGGTCTTGATGCCGAAAGAATAAGGACTAAAGCTGTAATGATATGCATAATCATTCCAACAATCGGAATCCAGCCGAAGATTGATGTGATAATTCCAAATACGCTACCAAATCCAGATCCATTATCCTTTTTCGCAAGGATTAATGTAATAATATGGAGAATCAGCATGACAAATAGTGGTGTCCATGCATTTGAAAGAATGTACAATCCTCCAAGTATAGGAATTCCTAATAGTGCTTCAAATATTCCAGTAATCCATTTAAAAATACGTGATATCGACATATGGATTACCACCTCCTTATCATACAATCAGTTTATAATATAAAAAGCTCTTACTATATTTCCCGTTTTTATAAAATTGACACATCATCGCTGTGCATCAGAATCTAATCGTGTGCCGATTATAAATAACTTCATTTTTATATACGTTTTAACACAGCAAACGTTTCACTTTTTATCGCTTCTAGCTTTACTCATTCTATAAGCAGCCATGGTACATTTCTCGTTAATACATGTCACTTCCAAAACCAAACAAAATTCGCCTATTGTAATGTACGATAACTTGACTCGTTCGTTTATACTGTGCATCAATTGAATTTTCTGAGGCATTTACATAAATTCCTGTATCATCAAAAAATCCAATATAGGTCCTATCAGCCCGTTGTTCATAAAATTTAACCTGATGGAAAGCTATCCAGACACAATCTTTATTTTTAGTCGATGATGTTGGAAACATAAATACGCCTCGTGTTGGAGAAATGGGGACTGGTAATTTGGAGGTTGTGGACAGGATTTTCCTTACTGCTTGTTTTCTCCCTTTTAAATCGGCACCATAAAGAAGACAACTATTGTCAATGATCTGCTCTGGACTTTTAATGGAAAACTTATCTTCGTTGCCTTCTAATACTTTCGATCGGTAATATGAAGATGCAGTACGCATAATTGCTTTTGTGTCAGAAGATATAATATATAGCCTTTCCATCCTTCCACCGCCTATTTTTAACTTATTTACCATAATATAACTATATAGTATGGACTAAGGCTATTTTACTAGAAATATCAAAAGATTTCACTAAAAACGAAACGCTTTCACCATAATTAAAATTACTTGCGTCCTCTGTTTTTGTTTTTAATCTTAATTGAAAGGGTATTGTTAAGTATAAAGTGAAAGAAGGAGGCAAATAAATGACCAACAACAAAAAGAAACAAAAAATACAACTTGATGATCGTGAAACAGAAAAAGGCTCGCAATTGCAATCGAATGATATGAAAGAAGCGCAAGGGAATGAAAAGAAAGAAGATAATAAAGAAAAATAAAAAATTCGCCAATGCTGAACAACTGTAGAACATGTATGATATACTCGCTGTAGCGAACACTTTATTTTATACGTTAAAGCGAGGGATTTTAAATGGATATCGCAGCTATGTCTATGGCAATGAATAATCATCAAGTTCGTACAGATGCAAGCTTAGCAATTATGGATAACATTAAGAATGTTGCTGAACAGCAAGGTTTACAGCTTATGGAAATGTTACAGGATTCCACTCCTCCACATCCAACATTAGGAAACCAGATTGATGTAAAGCTTTAAAGTGAACGACCAGGATTTAAATTTATTACACGCTGTTTCTCAGAAATAGAATCGAACAATTTGCTCAATAAGCCTAAACTGGTCATCAGCTTCAATTGAAATAAACTAAAAAAGCAGAACTCCTTTGTGGTTAGTTCTGCTTTTTAATTGCTTAAGTAACGAGGTTGTTTTGTAATTCAGCTACCCAATTATCACAAAATTCATAAAAGGGGTAAGCAAAATTGGCTTTTCTCAGAACCTAGCTCAAGATTCTTTCTTTATCTATCCTCATCACGTAAATTGTCATTCGGTGCTTCATTCTGATTACCATCTTCCATCATGCCATCCTGTTGATCAGTGTTTTCTTCTTGTGCAGGATCCATTTCATTCATATCTCCCTCTTCATTTAGTGGAGCTTCTTCATTAACAGGATCCTGATCGTCATTCCCCATGCCACATGCTGTGACTAAGGATAATGCTAAAACAGGTGCACCTAATCTGATAAGCAATTTGCTTTTCATCATTAATTCCTCCTTTGAGATGTTCACTATCGCCATTAGCTTAACCATTTTTAAAGAAGACATACGAATTAATGATGAAATTATTGATAAAAATCCCATTTTCATGGTGCAGACGAATCAGTTATGGTTTTACTGTTATATTTTTTTTCAAACAAATGAAAAGGGTGCTCTCTTTATTTAATTGCAAAGGTAATTTCTGCTTCACAAGCCAGCTCGCCATCCACGGTGGCGATGCCTTTTCCTTTACCAACTGGGCCTTTCATTCGTAGAATTTCTACGTCCAGTTTTAACTGATCACCTGGTTTTACTTGGCGTTTAAATCGGCATTTATCAACTCCTGCAAGGAAGCCAATCTTGCCTTTGTTTCCTTCAATGTTTAATACTGCAATTGCACCAACCTGTGCTAGCGCCTCGACAATTAAAACCCCTGGCATGACCGGGTAATCCGGGAAATGACCTTGAAAAAATGGCTCATTAATACTCACATTTTTAAGACCAACAACGCGTTTCCCTTCTTCCATTTCAGTTACTTTATCAACCAATAAAAACGGATATCGATGCGGGATAATTTCTTTAATTTGTTCTATGTTCAACATGCTATCTTGCTCCTTCATCACTTATAGGCTTTATATTATTTCATTATAACAGTTGATATGTTTGAAACAAAGCGATAAAAGGTACTTAGAATATATAAGAATTCTTAAATAATCACTTTCAGAAAGGAGAATAAGCTGTGCTTTGGACTATTATTGGCTTGCTTATCATCTTTTGGTTACTTGGATTTTCATTTGAAATAGCAGGCGGACTTGTTCATATACTGCTCGTTATAGCGTTGATTCTTTTAATTTTTAGACTTGTGACAGGTAGGAAAATCACCTAACATGAAACAAAGGCTACCGCAAACCTTTATGCGATAGCCTTTGTTCTTACATATATAGGTACTAGTTAATTATTCTGCCTTTGTAACGATATCAATGATATGCTGCCACGTTTCTTTTTTTAGTGCATCCGTGGGAACACCATCACCAATAATTCCATAGCCAATCATCAATCCAGCAACTAATGCAGCAGCAGCAAGAATTAAAACAATGATAATCCGTAGCCAAATTGGAAAAATACGACGACGCGGTCTTCTATTCTCCAATCTTTCTGCCTTTTGTTTTAGCTTTTGCTGTTTTCTAGACTGTTTATCTGAAGCTGAACTAGCCTTAGGAGACTCTTTCGGTGCTTTCGTCTTCTTGGTTGCATGGTTTTCTTCTTTCAGAGCTCTTCTAGACGTTTTTTCAGATTGATTTGTTGACATAGTTTGTTGCTCCTTATTCCCCTACATATCTAAACGCTTTTTCTTATTTAAAGTGTAACATAATCAGGTATGATCACCTAATAAAGTGAAACTTCAATCAGTGGGAGGTTCCTTTCTTTCTCCACTGATTGTTAGTTGAACAGAATCAGAAATTTATGAGCTGTTCCCCACATTCAAATCTTATTTTTCTCATTTGGGTATTACAGCCCTTTAATGCGTGGTAAAAGGGTTAATCTTATTTTAGGATCTTAGCTGATTAACGAGTCCCATCATCTGGTCACCCATTGAAATAGTTCTAGCATTAAATTGGTAGGAACGCTGTGTCGTCATCAAATCGGTAATTTGCTTCGATAAATCCACATTTGACTGCTCGAGTGCGCCACCTTGTATCATATCTTCATTTGCACCTGTTTCCACGATTATTTCATCCATCTCAAATCCGAGATTATCAAGATCAGGAAGACGAAACATGTTCTCGCCTACTGCTTCGAGTACACTTGGTCGAACCGCTTCTACAACTGCTAACTGTGCTTCAACGGCATTTTGCCCGCCTCTTGTTACTACAATTTGACCGTTCTCCCGAATTGCAATGGAATCAAATCCTTCTGCAAGAACAATAGGACCATCTTGACCAATTACTGGATGACCGTCACCGGTCGTTAACATGACTGCCTGATTGTTGTTTACCGGGCTGAGAAAGAAAGAACCATCTCGGGTATAATAAGTCTCATTCTGACCATTCTGATCCATTTGGATTTCAAACAAGTAGTTTTCTCGTTTTAATGCAGCATCAAGAGCTCTTCCTGTTTCTAAAATGGAACCCAGCGCTAAATTGTTACTCACTGTACCAATTTTAGCTCCAGAACCAATCCGTATACCATCTGGAGTTAGACGACCTTCAGCATTGGCTGCTGCAGATAAATTATTGATTTGATTAAAAAGCAGTGAAGAAAATTCAGCTTGGCGACTTTTGTAACCTGTTGTTTGACTATTTGCCATATTATTACCGATAATATCTAGTTTTTGCTGCAGCTGGTTCATCGTTACAGCTGCTTGATTCATTATTTGAGACATGTTAATACCTCCTTAACCCCTACCCAATTCGACCGATTTCGGAAACTGCTTTTCCCATACTTTCATCATAAGCTCTTAGTACACGCTGATTCGTTTCGAACATCCGGTAAGCATTCATCATATCTGTCATGGTTTGCAGTGTATCTACATTTGATTGCTCAAGAAAACCTTGATGAATTGAAAAAGTTGCTCCTTCTGGAATCTGTTCTGCATCACCAGTGAAAAGATCATTTCCTTCCTTCGCCATTCCGTTGACATCTGCGGTGTATGAAATACCAAGCTGTACTGCTTGCTCAGGTGTTTGTAAGACGCCTTCTGATGAAACCTCAAATTCCATTCCATTCGTTTCAATTGGATTACCAGCATTGTCAAGTACGTAGTATCCTTGATTCGTTACAAGTAAACCCTCGCCATCAACGGTAAAATTTCCATTGCGCGTATAGCGAACTTCTCCAGCCTCGTTTTGCACCGTAAAAAACAAGGAACCCGTATCATCGGGCATCGTTCCATCTACAAGCGCGATGTCGGTAGCTATACCAGTCTCTCTAATATCACCTTGGACAAAATTGGGGATTGTTTCTTGTACATAAACACCAGTGTTAATTGAACCAATCGGTTTCTGAATAGGAAATTGCAATCCTCCCTGTGTCGTAGAAAGACGTTCCTGCGATCCCATTTCCTTTAGCAATAACTCAGGAAAGGCACGTAAGGTTGTCTGATCTGCTTTATAACCTGGTGTATTCGCATTTGCAATATTATTCGCTAAAGCTTCCTGTTGCCTTTGCTGTGATATCATTCCACTTGCTGCTGTATAAAAGCCTCGTAACATGTTTCATTCCTCCTCCACAGGGCACTGCTTTTCCATATGAGTAAATTACAAGAGGGTGTTCAAAAAGTCCGGTAAAAATGACATACCAAATTTCTAGTTCCATTTTGAACTCGCACGTGTAAGATATGTACTAAGAGATAATAATCCTTCTCTTTATATCAAATTAACCAATTTTGCTGCGTTCTATTTTATCGATATTCTCAAGCATGATTCCCGTTCCTTTGGCAACACAATCCATCGGGTCTTCAGCAATAAATACAGGGACCTTCAATTCTTCCGCTAAGAGCTGATCGATACCATGTAATAATGCTCCACCACCGGTTAGAATAACTCCACGATCAATAATATCTGCAGATAATTCAGGAGGAGTACGTTCAAGCACCGTTTTCGCTGCTTGTACAATAAGGGATACAGACTCACTTAGTGCCTCCTGGATTTCTGCTGAACCTACTGTAATCGTACGTGGTAATCCAGTCACCATATCACGGCCCCTGATTTCCATTTCTTCATCACGTGACCCTTTAAAGACGGTAGCAACATTAATCTTAATATCCTCTGCCGTACGTTCACCAATTAAAAGCTTATATTTCTTTTTAATGTACTGAAGAATATCAATATCAAACTTATCACCGGCCATTTTGATGGATTCCGATGTTACAATTCCACCCATGGAAAGAACAGCTACATCTGTCGTTCCACCACCAATGTCTACAACCATATTACCGCTCGGTTGAAAGATTTCCATTCCAGCGCCAATCGCTGCTACTTTCGGCTCTTCTTCCAAATAGACTTTTTTCCCGCCAGACTTCTCAGCCGCTTCCTTAATCGCCTTTTGCTCCACTTTTGTAATGTTCGTTGGGCAGCAAATAAGCATTCTTGGCTTCGAAAGCAATCCTTTCACATTAATTTTATTTATAAAATGCTTTAACATAGCTTCTGTTACATCAAAGTCAGCAATAACTCCATCTTTCAATGGACGAGTGGCTTCAATATTTCCTGGTGTACGTCCAACCATACGTCGTGCTTCTTCACCAACTTCTAATACTTTTCCAGTATTTCGGTCCATTGCTACAACAGATGGTTCATTTAATACAATTCCTTTTCCTTTTACATGAATCAAAACATTGGCAGTTCCAAGGTCGATTCCAATATCTCTAGAAAACATGAATCTAGATCCTCCTAGCGTTACTATCTTGCATGGTCATTTTGACACAATGCTACTAGTATAATATTTTACCACAAATTTCAACAATTAACTGCTCTTTGTGAAATTTTTTTGTGTATAAAAATAGGCAAGTTTGTAGAAGGATGCAGAAAAAGCTGTAAGTGCATGTCATGGTTGATTTTTCCACTGTTTAGAGAAGGGATAGGAGGTGTAAATAGAGAGCAAATAATAGAAGATCCCGGATGGATTATCCGGGCGTATACTAGTTAAAACAAATTTATTGATGTCGTGTTTTACAAAAGTGCATCAAATTTCCTACGCTCATTCAACCGGCTGGTTTTTCCTCTGGCACTTTTTTCCCATCAATTTTATACTTTTGTCTTGTCGCTTCTCCCCCCCGTAAATGTCGAATTGCTTTATGATATTCTAGAATTTCCTTTACTTGATTTGCCAGCTCTGGATTTATCTCCGGCAATCGTTCTGTTAAATCTTTATGAACTGTGCTTTTGGAAACACCAAATTCCTTTGCAATCGTTCGGACTGTTTTTCTTGTCTCCACGACATGCCTTCCTATCCTGATCGTTCTCTCTTTGATGTAATCATGCACACCGTTCGCCTCCCTAAGTTGATTACTTCCGAGGTGTAGGTACTGAGACATGGCGTTACAACGAGATATCGATATTAATGAAAAGATAACACTAAGTAGAATATGGAGTATGTACCAACAATTTTATGAATAAACAACGGTTATCAGATAATATTCCATGAGGAGCGTGTAGTAAAAGGAAGATTTCTAAATCACACAAGCTCTCACCTCAGACAGTTCGTTTGCATGGTTTGTAACATCTTATTAGCGGAGTTCATGCTTTATGATTAAAATTATTAGGATAAATGAAAGGGACAAGATGTATTTTCGAAAAAATTTTGCTGTTATGCTCTTATGAGGCATATAGAATGGTATCCACTCGAATAAATTTGAGGTTATTCCCTATAAACTGCAATTACTTAGAAGCGAAGTGATAACTGCAACTGCTATGACTATGAACAAAAAAGATACCTCGCTCAAAAGAACAAAGTATCATGCCACTAGTATACTGCACTATAATTTTTTCATCGCATCTAACGGTAGCTTACTGAAAAAATAATCACTACGTTTTCCGATAAAATGATTGTAGGATTTCATCAATAATCCTTTATCCCGCTTTGCTTTTCCTAAATAATAAAGCTGAAACGGTGTTTTGCTTGGTATTTCACTTAAAATATCGATTGCTTTTTCATTGTTGCCTTTTGCTAATTCGATATGGGCTTGTTCTCCTTTATCTGCTGTACGAATGTTCTCTACCATCTTGTAATGTGCAGATAGAAACGGAATATTATAATTTTCGAGTATATTAATCATATAATATAAATTATTATCCTCGGAAATTTTTAGTGCTTGATCCAAATGATATATTCCACTTTCATACGCGTCATGCGTATAGGATAATCCTAAATACGTATGTACATGTGCGTGAAGTTGTGGACTATCAAGCATATTTAATGCACGATAGGCGTATTTCCTAGCCATGATTAATTCATTTCGCATAATATGGTACACTACATTGATTTTGTATAATCTTATTTTAAAAAAGACTACTAGCAGCCTTTCCTCAATTTCTGAAAAGTATTGTTGATGTGTAACCATTAAATTCCCGATTTTATCAAATTGATTGAGATGCTGGTATGCTTTTTCTTGAATCAATTCAATTAAAAATAATAACTCCGGCTCTTTGGTAGAATAGCGACCCCTAAAGTACGCCAATTGATCCAGCGTTTCTATCGGACTAATCTTAAAGCAACGCTGATCAACCATAATACGATAAATCCCACCCCATAGTCGATTTGACGGGTTGTCCGACTCTAGGTTTTTTTGGATTAATAATTCAAGCTCTTGTATAAATCCGTATATATACAAATATTCCATGCCTTTTTTTTGGATATTCTGTGATTTTGAATGCAAACAAATATTTTTCATCGATTCTTTTGCTGACGCTGCATCCTTTTCCAAGTTTAATATATTCATCATTTCTGTTATTGTAAGCTCCGAATACGGAGTCATAAACTTTGCAATAACCAACCTTATTCCTCCTTTTCCTAAAACAGGAAAACGTTTATTAGTTTTTTGCCCAAAAAAATTATTTCTAAAAACAATAATATTTTATCACAATTTATTGTATTGAAAATATAATATCGTTCGACAATTTACGCATAAATATACAGCTTTTAAATAATCGATTTTTCATCTTTAAAGAAAAAAATACTCCAGAAACGTTTTTCCGGAGTATTTTCGTCTTATTCATTTTCAGTTTCTAATTGTTCATCTGTTCCTTCTTCAGAGTCATCAGCTTCATCACTTGGAGTATCTTCAGGATTCTCTTCTACTTCCCCATCCGTATCTGTTACTTGATCCGATTCATCTGCTTGCTCTTCTTCATTCACAGTAGAATCTTCTTCTACTGTAGCATCTTCTTCATTTACTGCAGCGTCTTCTTTAGCTTCCTCTGTAATACTTTCAAGGCTGCTTACAGGCTGATTGAAAAAGCTTTCTGGATTCACTTCTTTTCCATCTTTTCTGATTTCAAAGTGGACGTGCGTTCCGTTATCTTTACCAAAAATATTTTTACCAGCAGTACCAAGTTTTTCACCTTGTTTTACTTCTGCACCAGCAGAAACACTAACCTCTTCTAAACTGGCATAATACGTTTTTACATCCTCGCCATGTAATAGAATAACAACGTTCCCTAAGAGTGGATCCTCTTTTACTTCCTCAACAGTACCAGATAAAGCTGCTACAACATCAAATGTTTCTGCATCAGCTGATGTGATATCAACTCCCGTACTTTGATAGAACCTGTTATTGTAGAGCACCAGAGCATTCTCTCGATCTTCTTGTTCTGCGCTGTAATCAAAAAATTTAGTTACGATTTCTGCTTGATCTGAGTTTTCTAATGGCATTTGAATCAGTTCCTGCTGCTCAATTACCGGCTCTGCACCCTCCTCATTTGGGATTGGGCTGTATTCCTCACCTAGGTTCTCGGTTTCTGTCGTATCTGTGATTTGATTATCTAAATTTTGATACCACACAACCACCGACAATAAAACAGCTGCAATCGTCAAGTATAAAGCTGGGAAAAACCACTTCTTGCGATAAATGCGACTCCATTTATTTTTTGGACCGCCTTTAAATTCTTCACTCATAATTTATCACCTCAGCAACCATTGTGAGCAGAAAAGTAAGAATATATACATCACTCCCAAAAAAATTTATAGATTTTATGGATTTTTTTTTAGAATTGAGGAAAGGTAAGAAATTACTCGGGTAAATGTGAGTTCGGTACAGAGGTTATGCGAGACCGGTGAAAGAGGGAGTATGATCATTCGGTAACTCATAAGAGGGATGAGTTACCCAAAAGTGTAAATGCATGCTCATTCGGTAACTCATAAGAAGGATGAGTTACCCAATAATGTAAATGCATGCTCATTCGGTAACTCATAAGAAGGATGAGTTACCCAAAAGTGTAAATGCATGCTCATTCGGTAACTCATAAGAAGGATGAGCGACCCAAAAGTGTAAATGCATGCTCATTCGGTAACTCATAAGAAGGATGAGCGACCCAAAAGTGTAAATGCATGCTCATTCGGTAACTCATAAGAAGGATGAGCGACCCAAAAGTGTAAATGCATGCTCATTCGGTAACTCATAAGAAGGATGAGCGACCCAAAAGTGTAAATGCATGCTCATTCGGTAACTCATAAGAAGGATGAGCGACCCAAAAGTGTAAATGCATGCTCATTCGGTAACTCATAAGAAGGATGAGTTACCCAAAAGTGTAAATGCATGCTCATTCGGTAACTCATAGGAGGGATGAGTGACCCAAAAGTGTAAATGCATGCTCATTCGGTAACTCATAAGAAGGATGAGTGACCCAATAATGTAAATGCATGCTCATTCGGTAACTCATAAGAAGGATGAGTTACCCAAAAGTGTAAATGCATGCTCATTCGGTAACTCATCATGGGTATGGATATCTGAACCCCAGTATATGTTCAACTGATCAAGGTGAACGCTCATAGAATTTTAGATACAGAATCAAACATTTCATTTACCTCACAATAAAAACCCTCGTCTATTTCGAGACGAGGGTTGGTGCTGTTTCATTTATTGTACTAATATCAACATCCTGATAATAATGTTGGACGATTTCTTCATAGGTCTTGCCTTCTTTAGCCATTCCATCTGCACCGTATTGGCTCATTCCAACACCATGACCAAAGCCTTCTGTTGTAAAAATAAGATGACCGTTGTTTTGCGTTACCGTAAAGTCACTCGATTTAAGGTCAAGTCCTTCTCTAACTTCCCTGCCTGTAAACTTATTATCTTCAATTACAATGTTACTGACCCGCCCACTTTCCGTTCGTTCCATTTCGATATATAAAGGAGCCCCCTCTGGAAGGTCAATTGCAAGTGCTTCTTCCACTTGTGCAATTGTATATGTTTCTCGACCAAGGTATTCTGGTGAATCAAGGTCCCACGGACTCTCAACGCTTCTTAAGTAGGAAACCTCATTTTCCCAATATTCCTCAGAGTTTTCTGTATACCCATTGCTCGTAGAAAAAAAGGCTGCATTGATTGGTGCATCATTATAAGTTAAAATCTGGCCCTCTGTTTCCTGAACCGCTCGTTTTATTTTGTTCATATTATCAGCGTATTTTTTACCCCATAATTGCTTCAGCTCTTGCTCATTTTTAAAAACTTGATGATTCACCGTATCGGTTACGTCATAGTTACCTTCTGCATTACCATGTAATAGATGATTAACTGTAAATGTTCGGGCAGCGAGAGCCTGTGCTTTTAATGCCTCTAATTCAAATGTAGCTGGCATCTCTGAAGCAACAACTCCAGCTACATAATCTTCCAGTGGCAGATCCTCCACTGTATCTTTCGCCTGTCGCATTACTGCTACAGAAATTGGTGATTGATCTAATTCCACCGTTGCTTCTGTTTCTTTCTCCTGTGTCGCAATAGATTCCTGCTTTCCGTCACCAAACATCGCTACGATAACCGCAGGGATAACAAGTATGAATAACAATAGCCCGGATAATACAATCGCAGTAGGGATCTTCCATGTCGATTGGTTCCGATTATCGAAATACCGTGTTTTTCGATTTTTTAAAGGAATAATTTTTTTGAGTGGTGCTGGTTGTGTTTTCGTATACTCCAATTTCCGTTGCTGTTTTTTCATTATTTGCTTTTCCAAGGACGATTTCTTTTTTTTCAAGGATTTTGTTACAGAATTGGAATAATATGTGTGTTTTCTTTTGTTCACAGCTCTCCCCCTTTGCAATTATTAAAGTAGAGTTCTATTCTAGTTGCTCTACTAGTGCTTGTTCTAAAAGGAAAATAAAGTAATTCCCCTTTTTCTGAGCAGCCTCTACTAATAAATCTATACACTGCAAAGCTAAAATAGACCTTTAATTTTATAATGCTGGAGAAAGCTATGAATGGATTAATGAACAGGTAACGTTTCGGGTTTAACTTTAATGGATTTTTTATGATCGATTGTCTCATCATACAAATGACAGGCTACGAAGTGCTCCTGTTCTATCTCCTGCCATACTGGTTTCACTTGTGAGCATACTTCCATTGCCGCTGGACAGCGCGTTCTGAAGACACACCCACTTGGTGGATTGGTCGGGCTCGGTAGCTCGCCTTCTAAAATGATGCGTTCCCGTTTCTCTTCAATATCAGGGTCTGGAATTGGAATAGCTGACAGCAATGCTTGTGTATATGGATGGAGCGGTTTTTCATAGAGCTGATTGCTTTCTGTCAGCTCTACCATATTTCCTAAATACATAACTCCAATGCGGTCTGAAAACTGCTTTACCATCGACAGGTCATGAGCAATAAATAAAAAGGTAAGCCCCTTTTCCAGCTGAAGCTCCTTTAACAAATTGACTACTTGTGCTTGAACAGATACATCTAAAGCGGAAATCGGTTCATCTGCAATAATAAAATCCGGGTTCAGTGCCAAGGCACGTGCAATTCCGATTCGTTGACGTTGTCCCCCACTAAATTCATGTGGATAGCGGTTGGCATGATCCCGATTCAAACCAACCTCTTCTAATAGCTGGTACACTCGCTCCAATTGCGCTTTTTTGTTTTTGTATAGTCCATGAACCTCCATTGGCTCTGAGATCACTTCCCTTACCGTCGACCTTGGATTTAAAGATGCATAAGGATCCTGAAAAATCATCTGCATTCTCCGGTAAAATTGAAATCGCTCTTTTTCAGATAATGCATGGACATTCTCATTATCAAAAATAACGTCTCCAGCTGTTTTATTATATAGCCCAAGGATTGTACGGCCAATTGTCGATTTTCCGCAGCCAGATTCCCCAACTAAGCCAAAGGTTTCTCCTTTATTTACATGAAAGCTCACATCATTTACAGCCTGCAGCATTGTACCTTTACCCATGTCAAAATATTTTTTAAGGTTTTTGACTTCCAATATTTTTTCTTTCATGTTAATTGCTCTCCTTCCAGTAACGTCTTGCCGCACATAGTTCTTTTTCATATTTTGTTCCAGCCAGGGTAATGATTTCAATTCCTTTGCCTGTTTGTGGAGAGTGCAGCATTTTACCATGTCCATAATAGATACCGACATGATGCAGTCTTCCCTTTCCTTCTTCATAAGCAAAAAACAGTAAGTCACCAGCCTGTAATTGATTATATTTAACTGGTACACCCGCATTTGCCTGATCTCCGGCATCACGCGCTATTTGATAGCCATTCGCCTTATAAGCGGTATATGCCAGACCTGAGCAATCATAGCCGAAGGAACTCATCCCTCCCCAGAAATAATCAAGTGTTTGGAACGGTTCGACCGCTTTAACAATATCATCACCATTTCCTTTAGCGATTCCATTGTCTGATGGAAAAATATGTAGTGCTCCTGTTGGCAAAACTAAAATCCCGTGTGGCGTTATCACTTTTGTTCGTACATTATCCATTGATTTAACAGGCAGCATTGTCATATAGCTAAGCTTCATTACTTTTGTTCCAGCGTCTGATTCAAGCCAAGCTTTATCTTGTTTTACAGCTGCCATATGCTCAGTAAGCCACTCATTTTTTGATACTTTTTTCAATTGCCTAAATGGTATCCAGCCTGGGTAGCCACGTTCATCTTTATGTGACGGCTGTGAGGGGATAACCACATGAGCCCACTCTTCTTTAACTGCTGTAATTTGTACAGGCTCTCCGTATAAAGCCTGCGTTTGCACACGGTCTTCATTACAAAGCGCAAGGCTATCCTCATAGGACAGTTGATTGATCCATTCGTCGATATCTGTAGGGTTTGATATACCTGTCTCATCGACAGCTCTCGCAGATTGCGGTTCTGTCCAGACAGTAGCTACTTGAACAGCAATAACCCACATTTCATCAGAAAATTGTTCAAACGTTTGATTAACCATAAGTAAACTCCTTTCTTTTTGAGAATGGCACAAGCGAACAATTGTGGGTGGGTATTCCCTGCGTGGTTGCTCGGCCCTTTTCTCATGCTTCGTTCTCTCTGTCACGAGACGAGGTCACGTTTCTTCCATTTATAATAGCTATCACCATAGTGGATGTTTATCTGCACGCGATATTACACGTTTTCTACAAGAAATTTTTCATCAATCGCTTGGATCCCAAGACCTATTGCATTTCCCAATATGATTTGGTTATTTTTATAGCTGATTCCTCCAATTGCAATGTCACTTACTAACATTAGAGGAGCATCTAAGTCATAGCGTGTTACGTTAGGATGGCTTGCCGCGAAATGTGCTGCTGCTGTAATACCAACTTTTGTTTCAATCATGCTTCCGACCATGCATTCTACTCCATAAGCCTCAGCAAGTGTAGCAATTTTGATGGCTTGATGGATTCCCCCCGACTTCATCAATTTAATATTGATTAAATCTGCTGCCCCCATTTCGAGAACACGTTTTGCGTCATCCACTGAGAATACACTTTCATCCGCCATAATTAACGTATCTGTATTTTCCGTCACATATTTCAATCCTTCTAAATCACGTGCGATAACTGGCTGTTCAATTAAGTCAATTCCTAGCCCGAGTTCCTCCATGTGTCTAATTGCTCGAACAGCTTCTTTTGCTTGCCAGCCTTGGTTTGCATCTAGACGAATTTGGATGCCTGAACCAATTTCATTTCGAATCGTTTGAATTCGCTTAATATCTGTTGCAATTTGATCTTTGCCTACTTTAATTTTTAAAATGGAAAATCCATTTTGACTATATTTTTTTGCATCCCGAGCCATTTCCTCTGGCGTGTTCACGCTCACCGTATAGTCTGTTTCAATCGATTCTTGAACGCCTCCAATAAATTGATAGAGTGGAAGATTTGCCTGCTTTGCGATACAGTCATAAAGTGCCATATCCATTGCGGCCTTTGCACTCGTATTACGTAACACACTGTTTTCTATTTTCCGAAAAATTATTTCTCGCATTTGAAGGGGGTTGTCGATGAGTAATGGTTTAAAAATAGAATGTATCGCATAATCAATACTTGCTAGACTCTCACCTGTGATAACATGTGTTGGTGGTGCTTCTCCCCAACCGACAATCCCATCTGCACAAGTTACTTTCACAATAATCGTCTCAGCGACTGTTACGGTGCGTAACGCCGTTTTAAAAGGTGTATGTAATGGAATTGCTCCTCGGTATGTTTCGATTGATTTTATTTGCAATTCGCTCGCCTCCACTTCGTTCTGTTAATCGAAGCTTATTTCACTCCTGGTTCGATTCGTAACCGTTTTTCGATTGTTGAAAGTTTAGCCCATACTCCTAGTGGTACAGAAAAATGAGGGAAACAGTGTCCAATCTTAAATCCACTCATTACAGGTCCATGAAAATCTGAAAAATAATCTGTAAATACTTCATCCAGTGTCAGGGACGGGTTAACCTTCGAATTCACCTCCGAAAAATCTCCGAGCACTATACCATGCGCACCACAAAGCTTGCCAGCTAGCCTTAATTGATTCAGCATCCCATCAATACGATAAGGCTCTTCGCCAATATCCTCTAATAGCAAAAGCTTGCCTGTTGTCTCCACTTCATACGGGGTACCAAGTGTACTGACGAGTAAAGACAGATTTCCTCCGACCATCTGCCCAACCGTTTCTCCGGCTGCATAAACCTTAAGCGGCGAAATAACCTCTGAATAATCTAATTGTGTTGGGGTAAATAATTGCCTGAACAGCTGTGCTGAAAATTGATCAAAATCGCTTTTTCCAATATCCGATGCAAGCATTGGACCATGAAAAGTGATGAGCCCTGTTTGTTGATAAATCGCTGTATGTAAATACGTAATATCGCTATACCCCCAGATTATTTTGGGGTTTTGCCTAATCAATTCATAATCAATGCAATCTGCTAGCCTACCAGTTCCGTAGCCACCGCGCGCAAAAATAATTGCCTTTACTTCCGTATCTATAATCATGTCGTGCAAATCGCTAAGTCGTTCTTCATCTGTTCCAGCTAAAAACCCTCGTGTTTGCTTAATATTTCTTCCTAGCTTTACACGAAGACCCATCTCGTTAAAAAATGCAATTGCTCGTTGTAACTTTTCCTGATCTGGAGGTCCTGCAGGTGCAGTAACACCAATTGTATCGCCCTTTTGGAGCCGTATTGGATGAATCATTGAATCCCACCTTTCATTATGTATACGTACTATTTGAAACGAAACATACTATATACTTATATGAAAATGGGAGAGACCCACATACAATGTAAGTGAGTCACCTTCCCCGCATCTAGATTCAGCGCTAAAGCTGCAGTGAGAATTATCTCACCTCCGTACGCCGCTAGCCGATCGCTTACGCTATTGTTCCTTAATTTTTATCTGCATATTTCAAATCAAAGTATCCTACTGGATGACGAAGGATTCCTTCTACCCCGTCCGCTTGTAATACAACCGTATTGTAATAACGAAGCGGCACTGCAATCATTTCCTCGGCAAGCAGTCTTTCTGCCTCATATAGGTATTCGTAGCGTTTTTCTTCATCTGTTTCTGATTTACCATTCGCAATCAATTCATCATATTCGGCATTAGACCAACCTGTTCGGTTCATATAGGAGTCCGTAATAAAGCTTTCCAGGAAGTTAACCGGGTCACTGTAATCATTGATAAAGGAACTACGTGAGAATTGCAGCTCCAGGTTTTGCTGTGCTTCGGCAAATACGTTCCACTCTTGGTTTTCTAATGTCACATCAATACCAAGATTATCGCTAAGCATACCTTGAACGGTTTCTGCTACTGCTTTATTCAAATCAGTTGTGTTATACGATAATACAATTGGCGGGAGCTCTTCATAGCCCTCCTCTGCCATACCTTCCTCTAATAACTGTGTTGCTAAATCTGGGTCAAATGTTACAAGATCACCATTTTCTTCACGGAAGTCCCCACCAGAAGGTGTAGTGAATCCTGGTGAAACAAATCCATATGCAGGATCAACACCAGTTTTCACAACATAGTCAGCAATATCCTGTCTGTTGATCGCATAGGCAATTGCTTGCCTAATTTTCTTGTTTTGGAATGGCTCTTCAGTAATATTAAAACGGAAGAATTCTAGACCCCCATAGTTTCCAATATATACATTGTCCCCATCAATTAATTGATCCGATAGCTCTGGTGGAATGGTCGCAGTATCCAATTCACCCGTTTCAAACATTTGATATTGCGTATTTGTATCATTGACCATTGCAAAATGAACCTTATCTAATTTTACTGCTTCTGCATCCCAATATTCTGGGTTTTTAGCAAATACCATTTCTGTACCGTGTGTCCATGACTCCAGCATGAACGGACCATTCGCTACAAATGTATCTGCTTCTGCATGCCAGCTTGGGTTTTCTTCAGCGACCCGATGATTGATCGGGAAAAACGCTGGGTTTGTTAATAGGTCAAGGAAGAACCCAGTCGGTGCTTCAAGTACAACTTCTAATGTCTTTTCATCGGCTGCAGTTACAGCAACATCGTCTGCACTACCCTCACCTGTGTTAAATGCTTCTCCACCTTTAATAAAGTAACCAAGAAATGCTGCAGATGAAGCATTCTCCGGATCAAGCATATACTTCCACGCATATACAAAGTCTTCGGCTACAACTGGGTCACCATTCGACCAGTTCGCATCCTCTCTTAGATGGAACGTATACGTTAGCCCGTCCTCAGAAATATCCCATGATTCTGCAACACCTTCTGCCGCTACAGATTCCTCGTTCAGCCTTGTTAAGCCTTCCATCAGGTTGTTTAATGGATCCCATGAAACTGCATCAAAGCCTATAGACGGATCTAATGATGAAGGCTCTACGCCATTATTCAAACGAAGAATTTTCTCACCCGGATTCTCTTCTACTGCCTCAGCATCATTTGAATCTGTTTCTGTTTCTCCTGTATCACTCTCTTCTGGTTCTTGTCCTGCATCTTCGTTTGCAGTACATGCTGCAAAGACGACAACTGTTGTCAATGCAAGCAAAAATAATAGTAACCTCTTCATGCCTTTTCCCCCTTTTTATAATAGTGATTTGGACTGCATGGACTTTCGTTTCATCCATAACAGCCCCTTCCAGCTCCACAACGCTAAAGCCCTATCGAGTCTTCCGAAGCACTTGCGAGTTAGAGCCTTACTGCAGTTAATAGCTGTTTAGCCCGTTCATCCTGTAGCCAGCAGTTTACATGATGTGATTCTGATAGCTCCTTACTCGCGGGATAAACTTTATCACACACCTCCATCGCAAATGGACACCTGGCAGTGAATGGACACCCTGCAGGAGGTGAGAATAAATCTGGTGGTGTTCCATCGATTGGAGTAAGCTTTTCTCCTTTTAAGTCAAGACGTGGAACAGAATTCAATAAACCTCGTGTATAAGGATGCTGTGGCTTGTAGAAAATTTCCCGCTTCGTTCCCGTTTCAATGATCTTACCGGCATACATTACTGCGATTCGATCTGCAATCTTTGCGACAACACCAAGATCATGTGTTATTAAAATAATCGATACACCTGTTGCAATTTGAATTTTTTCAAAAAGCTCAAGAATTTGTGCTTGGATTGTTACATCAAGTGCGGTAGTTGGTTCATCTGCAATGAGAAGATCCGGCTCGCAAATTAACGCAATTGCAATTACAATTCGCTGTCGCATTCCACCGCTAAATTGATGCGGATACTGCTTTAGGCGTTCTTCTGGATTCGAGATACCTACAAGATCCATCATCTCAATAGCTTTCCTCTTTGCTTCGTTACTCGATACTCCGTGATGCGCAATCACTCCTTCCATTAGCTGTGTGCCAATGGTTAAGGTTGGATTAAGTGCGGTCATAGGATCTTGAAATATCATAGAAATATCCACACCGCGAATAGAACGCATTTGTTTTTCCGAGTATTTAACAAGATTCTTTCCTTTAAATTTAATTGAACCATCTGTAATTTTCCCCGGCGGGTTTGGGATCAAGCGCATGATTGCATTAGATGTAACACTTTTCCCACAGCCTGACTCACCTACAATTGCCAGTGTTTCTCCTTTATTCAAATGAAAATCAACTCCGCGGACGGCTTTTACGGTTCCACCATAAGTAGTAAACGTCACGTGGAGGTTATTAACTTCTAAAATTTTTCCCATGGTGTCCCCTACTTTCTTAATTTCGGATCAAGTGCATCCTGCAATCCATCCCCTAGTACATTAAAGGCAAACATCGTAAAGGATATAAAAAATGCCGGGAAGAACAATGTCCACCAGTTACCAGATAAAATTGCTCCTAATGAGTCGTTTGCCATTACCCCCCAGCTTGCAAATGGAGACTGAATCCCAAGTCCAATAAAACTTAAAAATGCTTCCGCAAAGATCGCTGAAGGGACTGTTAATGTCATCTGTACGATAATCGGCCCCATCGTATTTGGTAATAAATTTTTCCGAATGATTCTTGAAGACTTCGTACCGAATGATTTGGAAGCGAGAACAAATTCATAATTCTTGATTTGCAGAACCTGCCCTCGCACAATTCGGGCCATCCCAACCCATCCGGTTACCGTAAGTGCAATAATAATTGTCGAGAGACTCGGGCCTAATACGACGAGTAGTAATATGACGACTAATAAATACGGTAATCCATATAAAATTTCAATGATGCGCATCATGACATTATCTGTACGTCCGCCTTTATAGCCAGAAATACCTCCCCAAATAATGCCAATGGTGACATCGATGAGGGCAGCCATTAATCCAACGAACAAGGAGATTCGTGCACCATACCATGTTCTAGTAAAAACGTCTCTTCCAGCATTATCCGTCCCAAACCAGTGCTCTGCAGAAGGTGGCTGATACTGGTTTGGCAGATCTTGTTGATTGACCTCATAAGGTGATAGTATTGGGCCAAATATAGCCATTACTGCCAGCAATATTAAAAATAAAAGTCCCAACATTGCAAGTTTATTCTTCAGTAGTCGTCTCCATGCATCCTTCCAGTAGGATAGCGATGGTCTAGCAACAACCTCCGCGGCACCTTCATCTTTTTCTTTCCACTTAAACCATTCATCCGGGACTTGAGAAGGAGAGTGTGCTGACTTTACTTCATTCACAGACTTCATATTACTCCCCTCCCTTTCGATGGAACTTAATGCGTGGATCTAATATTCCATAAGCGATATCCACAAGGAACAGCATAATGATTAAAAATGCACTATAAAATACAGTTGTCCCCATAATTACGGGATAATCACGTTGGTTAATACTTTCAACGAAATACTTACCCATCCCTGGTATGGCAAAAATCTGTTCAATAACAAAGGTTCCAGTTAAAATTCCTGCCAGCAGAGTTCCCATGATTGTTACAACCGGCATTAACGCATTACGAAGTGCGTGTTTAAATACGATTTTCCAAGGAGACAATCCTTTTGCCTTTGCCATTTTTATGTAATCCTGAGTTAACACTTCCAACATTGTCGAACGGGTAAGTCTAGCAATAATTGCCATCGGCCCCGTTGCAAGTGCAGTAATTGGCAGAATCATATGCGCTGGGCTTGACCAAGTTGCAGTAGGTAACAATTCCCAAGTTACAGCTATCTGTTGAATAAGTAACGTTGCTAAAATAAAGTTTGGTATGGATATACCGAGAACGGCAATCCCCATCGCTAAATAATCAATCACACCATTATGTCGTAAAGCAGCAAGGATTCCTAAAATAATGCCAGATATAACAGCAACAATAATGGTTAAAATTCCAAGCTCAAATGAGATTGGAAACCCTCTAGCCAATAAATCATTAACCGATTGATTTGGCTGTTTTATGGATGGCCCAAAATCAAACGTCACAATCGACTTTAAGTAAAGCAAATATTGAATGGGATAAGGCTCATCTAAATTATAATGTGCTTCTAAATTAGCCCGAATTGTTTCATTTGATGATTGATCACTATTAAATGGTGAGCCTGGTATACTGACCATTAAAATAAAGGTTAATGTAATAATTACCCACAAAGTTACGAGCATTATTAGGAATCGTTTTAATATGTATTTCAGCACGACCTAGCACCCCCGTATGATTCTTTTTTCATGTTGCATCATCTATTCAATTATCGTTTCTTAGTTAACCGAACAAAATACAGCGCTTACATTTTATGAAAACTTTGACTGTAAAGCGAGCTCAATCATGACCAGCATTGCTTGATAGGCTTCCAGAATATCATCTGCTTTGAAACCTACAATTGTTGTACCGGGTTCAATCCATGTTTTGGGCATTAAATTTGCCCATTCAGCCTGTCCGTAGTTATTAAATTCAATACGAAGTAATGGCTTCTCTGGTGGGACTAGGGCTTTTACTTGGTTACGGTTCTTTAGTGCCTCATTTACCTTTACTTTTAAAAGTGCCTCTGCTTTTTTTGGTGTCATGCTTTTGACAGCGGATCTTGAAATGGTTTCTTTAACTGCGACAGTGGTTACATTGGGGTTAAGCTCCTTCGCCTCCTTTACTGCTTGATCATCACCAGATACAAATAAAAGCGGGATACCGTAATAGCCAGCAACATAGGCATTGAGCCCCATTTCTCCAATTGCATGATCATTGATGAAAATATTCCGTACAGCATGAATCATGGAATGGGATAACACACCAAACTGACTAGCGCGAGCATGATAGCCTATAAACATTGCTCCATCATATGTATCATCTAAACCTTGTACCATTGAAAAAGGCTTTGCATCACCCGTAATTAGCGATGCTTCGGGATGAAGCTCATCAATAAGTATATTGTTCATTTTTGAATGACTATCATTGACCAGCACTTCTTTACAACCATATGTAAACGCCGTCTCAACAACTTTATTTACTTCTTTGGTCATTATTTTTCGTGAACGTTCGTAATTATGCTCGCTTGGAGTTAGGAAAGTATAATCAGGTATACCTGTAATCCCTTCCATGTCAACAGATAGGTATAATTTCATATCTTCTTCTCCTTGCTATGAATTTTATTATTTGTTTTTTCTCAATTTTAACACACCGTTAACAAAAAGAGAAGTTTGAATTTTCCGTTCTATAACTTTTATATATACCCGAGAATGAATATTTCAGTTATCGTTCTACTGCGCACGCAAAAAAACAGGCGTATCATTCGATTACACCTGTTTTCCCTTAAATTACTATAAAATTGCTTATTAGTCATTAGACAAACTTCATACATATATAAATATTATTACACGTATCGCTTAAAATTCAGCTGCTATTTTTGCATTTGATAAATCAAGTACAGGTTGTACAGATTCTTTAGTTTCATCAATACGCTCTATATCTGCACCTAATGCTGCCAATTTTCCAACGATATCTACATAGCCTCTATCCAAATGTTTTAGCTCTGTTACACGTGTATGGCCATTTCCAACTAAACCAGCTAAAATTAGAGCTGCTGCTGCACGAAGATCTGTTGCAGCTACCTCTGCACCTTGAAGATCAGACAATCCTTCAATAATTACGCTGCGTCCTTCAATCTTCATATTTGCATTCATCCGTCTAAATTCTTCTACATGCATAAAACGGTTTTCAAAAACGGTCTCCGTAATGACACTTGTGCCTTTTGCACGAAGCATCAATGCCATCATTTGTGACTGCATGTCTGTTGGGAACCCTGGATGTGGCAATGTTTTAATATCTGTAGCTTTTAAATCATCAGATCCAATAACGCGAATCCCTTCATCTTCTTCCATAACTTTTACATTCATTTCTTCCAATTTGGAAATAACGGAACGTAAATGTTCACTTTCTGCATTTTCGATTAAAACATTTCCACCAGTAATTGCAGCTGCAACCATGAATGTACCTGCTTCAATACGATCAGGAATAATGGAATGTTCTACTCCACATAGCTTTTCCACACCATGAATACGAATTGTTTCCGTACCAGCACCAACAATTCGTGCACCCATTTTATTCAAGTAATTTGCCAAATCTACAATTTCTGGCTCTTTTGCACAGTTTTCAAGGACTGTTTTGCCTTCTGCGAGGGCAGCTGCCATCATAATGTTCTCAGTTGCTCCAACACTTGGCATATCTAAATAAATCTTTGCACCTTGAAGACGGCCGTCTACTTTTGCTTCTACAAAGCCATTACCAACATGAATCTCGGCCCCCATAGCTTCAAAGCCCTTTAAATGTAAATCAATTGGTCTTGAACCAATCGCACATCCACCTGGCATTGCAACTTTCGCGTGTCCATAACGGGCCAATAATGGTCCCAAAACAAGTACAGAAGCACGCATTTTTCGTACATATTCAAATGGTGCTTCTGTTTCCAAACGCTTTGAAGCATCCACATATACCGTGTTGCTCTCAGCATCAAAATCAACATCGGCATTCATATTTCTTAAAACTTCATTAATTGTATATACGTCAGCTAAAACGGGGACTTCTTTAATAACGCTTTTTCCTTCACTAGCAATTAGACTTGCTGCTATCACAGGAAGTACTGCATTTTTAGCACCTTCAACGCGAACAGCGCCACTCAGTTTCTGTCCACCTCTTACGATGATTTTCTCCATGTTTATAAATCTCCTTCAGATCCAATTTCACTATATTAATATTCATGTATTAGGATAGGTGTTCCTATCGTATATTTCAGTTCTTCTTTTTCGTTCGTTGCTATAGCTAATTGTAAGTTCAACGGGGCATCATCAATGATGAAATTTTCTTTCCATAAGTCTGTATACCCGTATACAATTTTTTTATGTGTTGAATTTTTTACTGTGTCGAATTGTGTCTTAATATGTCGTAAATCAAAATAACTTATGATTTCCTCTACAAGAACATCAGACTCCATTATACCACTAAAATCTGTAGTCAGACAAGCAAATGTTTTTGACGTTTCTGTTAAATATTTCTCCACTATCTCACGCTTTTTGGAAAGGTAATTTCCCTCAATTTCCTCGTTCCATTTCGTGCCTTCTATTATTACAATGATTTCTGATTTAATCGTAGTGTCCTTGGGAATAACAATTGTATAGGATACTTGCAAAGCATTGTGTTTAGCGTCTTCCCTAAGCAAATATTTTATAGCATTTCCATCTTCGCTTCTAGTGACAAAACTACCATTTTTCATTTTATCTAATTGCCGTTCTGCTTGTTCTGCTGTTACACTCTCTTTCATTGTAACCTGCCAGCTTTCAATTGGAATCCCATTGCTTATTGTAAAGTTTGCTAAATCAATCATTTCGTCAGATTCCATCCCGTGGACTACTGGTTTAGCAGTGATTAATAAAAATAGCACTAATAAAATTGATAGTTTTCTCATAATAAAATCCCCCTGTATTAAACGAATAGCATTAGTTTAGACAGAGAGACTACATCGCATACCTTACAAATAACGACAAGTTTTTGACCAAATATCTTAGTTTGCACACATCTGATAATGGATTAATACCCTTATAAAAAGATTATCATGCAACGAACTTCATACACAATCTTGAAAGAGATATAAACGCATTAGAAAAGATAGATTAGATCGCTAGACCATCTTAAAATATCAAGGAGAAATTGACTTACTCCAGTTCCAATTACAATTGCAAGGAACAGTAGAAAGATTCTTCCTTCCGTTGTTCTTCCCTTCTTAATTATTGGTTCAAAATTCATTGCTAGAATGATTCGCCATGAAATATAAATGAAGAGCAGATGTGAAATGATACTAAATAAAGCCATTTGTCCAATTGAAAACATATTGACCACCTTTGTTTAGTTGCTAATTGTTACATTGCCATGATTAAAAAGAAATGTCAATGCTTTTATACGCTCAATTACTATATCATTTTTTGGAGATAATTCAGTTATTCCGATGCTTTATCCCGCCATTTCCCGGGAAATATCGACAGGAGTGAATGGAAATAATAGAATGGATTTTGTATCGGGCATTAGTAAGAACAGCGTGACCTGTTTACTTATCTGCGCTGTAAAATAGAGGATTGGATATCGTGTTTCTTTGGAATCGTTCACACGTAAAAAATCTCTTACAACATTTCGTTATAAGAGATTCTCATACATTTAACTGCCTACATTTAGGCGATTGGTTGCGCGTTTGAGTGCTAATTCAGCCCGTATTTTATCGATATTATCGGCTTTTGCTTGAAGACGACGTTCCGCACGTTCTTTCGCTTCCTTTGCGCGTTGTACATCAATTTCTGCAGCTTTTTCAGCAGATTGAGCAAGAATCGTCACTTTATCTGGTTGGACCTCCATAAATCCACCATTTACCGCTAAATGTTTCGTCTCTGATCCTGTCTTGAGACGAACAGCGCTGATTTGTAATGGAGCTACAAGAGGTATGTGTCCAGGTAAGATACCTATTTCTCCAGTTTCTGCCTTACAGACAACCATATCAAAACTACCCTCTAAAACCGGACCACTAGGAGTAACAACACTCACTTCCAGTGTTTTCAATGTAACCCCTCCTAAGACTTGGTAGAAGAAAGCTATGATAATTCATCAGAGTTTCTTCAGAAATATCATTTCTACAGTATTCTCCTACCTATTATCTATTATTCCATGCCTTTTGCTTTTTCAAGTACTTCTTCAATACGTCCCACAAGACGGAATGCATCCTCTGGTAGGTGATCATACTTACCTTCTAAGATCTCACTGAATCCAGCTACAGTTTCTTTAACAGGCACATAAGAACCTTTTTGTCCTGTAAATTGTTCTGCAACGTGGAAGTTTTGAGAAAGGAAGAATTGGATACGACGTGCTCTTGAAACGACTAATTTATCTTCATCGCCAAGCTCATCCATACCTAGAATCGCAATAATATCCTGCAGCTCACGATAACGCTGTAGTGTTTGTTGTACTTCTGTTGCTACGCGATAATGCTCTTCCCCAACAATCTCTGGATCTAGTGCACGTGAAGTAGATGCTAAAGGATCCACAGCAGGGTAAATACCTTGTTCAGATAGACCACGGTCTAGGTTTGTCGTTGCATCCAAGTGTGCAAACGTTGTTGCCGGAGCCGGATCCGTGTAGTCATCGGCAGGTACATAGATCGCCTGAATCGATGTTACGGAACCTTTATCTGTTGATGTAATACGTTCTTGCAATTGTCCCATTTCCGTTGCTAGTGTTGGTTGGTAACCAACAGCAGATGGCATACGTCCAAGTAATGCTGAAACCTCAGATCCTGCCTGTGTGAAACGGAAGATGTTATCAATGAATAGCAATACATCTTGTCCTTGCTCATCACGGAAGTATTCAGCCATTGTAAGACCTGTTAATGCTACACGCATACGTGCACCAGGTGGTTCGTTCATTTGTCCGAATACCATCGCTGTTTTAGCAATAACACCAGAGTCTTTCATTTCATAGTAGAGGTCATTTCCTTCACGAGTACGCTCTCCAACTCCTGCGAATACAGAAATACCACCATGTTCTTGAGCAATGTTATTAATTAATTCCTGGATTAAAACGGTTTTACCTACACCGGCACCACCAAATAGACCAATTTTTCCACCTTTAATATATGGAGCTAATAAGTCTACTACTTTGATACCTGTTTCTAGAATTTCAGTTTCTGTAGACAGGTTTTCAAACTTAGGTGCTTCACGGTGAATTGGGTCTAAGCGTAATCCGTCTGCTAACGGTTCATCCAAGTCAATTTTTTCACCTAAAACATTAAATACACGTCCTAATGTTACATCTCCTACTGGAACGGAAATAGGTCTTCCAAGGTTTTCTACTGTTGCGCCACGTTTAACACCGTCAGTTGATGACATTGCAATTGTGCGAACACTGTTATCTCCTAAATGAAGAGCTACTTCTAATGTAAGATCTGTATTTTCATCTTGGACAACTAAAGCGTTATATATTTCTGGGAGTGTGCCGTCTTCAAATCTAACGTCAACGACCGGTCCCATTACTTGTGTAACGTGTCCTTTACTCATCGCTTTCCCTCCTAACTTACTTAAAGCCTGTTAAAGAAGCTTATTCAAGCGCTGCTACTCCACCACTGATTTCTGTGATTTCCTGTGTAATCGCCGCTTGACGTGCACGGTTATATGTCAATGATAAGTCATCAATAAGGTCACCAGCATTATCTGTTGCACTTCTCATTGCAGTCATACTTGCCGCATGTTCACTTGCTTTTCCATCCAATAAAGCACCGAATATTAAGCTTTCGGCATACTGTGGTAAAAGAACTTCCAGAATTTGTTCTTGATCCGGATCATATTCATAATCATTGTTAATGGCAGAGTGTGCGTCCAAATTCTCGATTGGCAGCAATTTTTTTGCAGTTACCTTTTGAGAGATTGCACTAACATAATGATTGTAAATAATGTTAAGTTCATCAATTTCTCCGTCACTATACATTTGCACTGTCTCAGAAGCTAATTCTTTAATGTCTGCGAATGTAGGGTGGTCTGCCATTCCAAGAATACTATTTGACATGGGCAGATCACGTTTCTTACAGAAGTCGTATCCTTTGCGCCCTACAGCAATGACTGTATATTCGTCTTTACTTTCATGACGCTTTTCAATTGTTTGAACCAAGTTTCGCAGTATATTACTGTTATAAGCACCAACCAATCCACGGTCAGAGGTTATAACTAAATAGGCTGTTTTTTTCACTTCACGTTTAATCAACATCGGATGAGATACATCTGTATTGCTATTAGCGATACTAGCTACAACTTCCTGTAGTTTATCTGCGTAAGGAACGAACCCTTTTGCATTCTGCTCTGCTTTACTCATTTTTGAAGCGGATACCATTTGCATTGCACCAGTAATTTTCTTTGTTTTCTTTGTTGAATCTATTCGAGCTTTTAAATCTCTAAGTGATGCCAAGCTTTTTCACCACACTTTCCTGACAGAGGTTGAGCCGGAAAAGGCTGTGTCATGTCAACTCTTTCCGGTCCATTATTCTCTTTTCGAAATCTATTGACAAAGGGAAACACTTTTTCAGGTGTTTGTACCTTCGTTTACTTAATTTGTCGTTGGTAAGAATGTTTTCTTGAATGCTTCAATAGCAGATTTCATATCGCTATCATCTGGCAAGTTACCTGTTTCACGGATGGTAGTCAATAATTCATTGCGATTGCTTTCAAGCCATACATTCATTTCACTCTCGAAACGAAGTACATCTTCTACTGAAATATCATCTAAGAATCCTCTTGTTAGTGCATAAAGAATCATTACTTGTTTCTCAACAACCATTGGCTTATGCAAACCTTGCTTCAGAACTTCTACCGTTCTTTGTCCACGATTTAATTTAGCCTGTGTTGATTTATCCAGATCTGATCCAAATTGTGAGAAGGCTTCTAGCTCACGGAATGACGCAAGATCAAGACGTAATGTACCAGCAACTTTCTTCATTGCTTTAATTTGTGCTGATCCACCAACACGGGATACAGATAAACCGGCGTTAATTGCTGGTCTTACACCCGAGAAGAACAAGTCAGATTGCAAGAAAATTTGTCCATCTGTAATTGAAATTACGTTCGTTGGAATGTATGCAGCGATGTCGCCTGCCTGCGTCTCAACGAATGGTAATGCAGTTAAAGAACCGCCACCACGTGCATCACTTAATTTAGCAGCACGCTCTAGTAAACGTGAATGCAAGTAGAATACATCCCCTGGGAATGCTTCACGACCCGGAGGACGACGAAGCAGCAAGGAAAGCTCACGGTATGCTACTGCTTGTTTTGACAAGTCATCATATACAACAAGTACGTGTTTCCCGTTGTACATAAATTCCTCACCCATTGCTACACCTGCATATGGAGCAAGGTATAATAATGGTGCAGGATCAGAAGCTCCTGCTGTTACAACGATTGTGTAATCTAATGCGCCGTACTTACGGAACGTTTCTACAGTATTTCGAACAGTCGATTCCTTTTGTCCAATTGCAACATAAATACAAATCATATCTTGGTCGCTTTGGTTCAAAATGGTATCAACGGCTACTGTTGTTTTTCCTGTCTGACGGTCACCAATGATAAGCTCACGTTGTCCACGACCGATTGGCACCAATGCATCAATCGCTTTGATTCCCGTTTGCAATGGCTCATCAACTGATTTACGATCCATTACTCCTGGAGCCTGCGCTTCAATTGGACGGGTTTTAGAAGTTTCAAGTGTACCTTTCCCATCAATTGGCTGTCCTAGTGGGTTTACAACACGTCCCAATAATTCTTCTCCAACTGGTACTTGCATGATACGTCCTGTTCGACGAACTTCATCGCCTTCTTTAATCCCTGTGTAAGGCCCTAGAATAACGATACCAACGTTGCTTTCTTCTAAGTTCTGCGCTAGTCCCATAACACCGTTTGAGAATTCAAGCAACTCTCCAGCCATTGCGTTATCAAGTCCGTGTGCACGTGCAATCCCGTCCCCGATTTCAATAACTGTTCCAACGTCACTAACTTCGATATCTGTATCGAAATTTTCAATTTGCTGTTTAATTAGTGTACTGATTTCTTCAGCATTTATGCTCATACCATTTCACCCCTATCATCTTTGTTCATAATAAGCATGTATAAAATTCAATTCCATGTTAGAAGACCATGTCAAGTATGTATGCTTAACTTTGGTCTGTACGTTGCCTGTTCACATTAATTAGTAGAAACAATGCGTTTTAAAATACGATCTAATTTTCCACTAATTGTTCCATCATAGATTGTGTTTCCAACGCGAATTTTAATTCCACCAATAATGGAAGGATCTACAATGTTTTTCAAATTGATTGCAGTTTTACCGATTCGTTTTGCGAATGTTTGCTGCAACTCAGTTTTTTCAACATCTGTTAATTCACGTACAGAATAAACCGTTGCATCCGCGATACCCTTAGCATCATTCACTAATTGAATGAAACTTACGATAATGTTGGAAAGAGCTTTAATGCGTCGGCGTTCAACAAGCAGTTTGATTGTATTGATAATATCTGCTTGTATACCTTGAAACACTTTCGTAATCAGTTGTTTCTTTTCCACATTATCAATTTTGGGATGCATTAAGAAAGTTTCCAATTGTTTATTTTTGTTAAATACTTCTTGAACGACTCTGAATTCCTTCACGAGTTGATCCAGTGTATTCTTTTCAAGTCCGAGTTGGTAAAGAGCGTCTGCATAACGTTTAGCTACAACAACTTCACTCATCGCTCTTCTCCTACCTCTTTAATGTAATCATTGATCAATTTCTCTTGATCTTGTGCACTTATTTCCTTTTCAATCACTTTACTTGCAATAAGTACGGAAAGGTGCGCAACTTTATCTTGAAGTGCTTGTAATGCTTTTTCCTTCTCATTTTGAATATCAGCTTGAGCTGCTAGGATTAAGCGGTCTGCCTCTTTACGTGCAGCTTCAACAATATCCTGTTCTTGCTTTGCTCCAGCTGCCTTTGCGTCCTCAATCAATTTTTGAGCTTCTTCTCTTACTTGGTTTAGCTGTGCCGCAGCATCCTTTGAAGCTTTTTCAGCCTCAAGACGACTTTTTTCTGCTGCTTCAATTTCTCCAGCTACATACTCCTCACGCTCTTGCATTTTGTTCATGAGGGGTCCCCAAGCGAATTTTTTTAGTAATGCTAGCAACACAAGGAAGAAGAATAATTGGACAAACATGTCTCCTACTCTTAGTCCTCCAACACTAGCTCCAATTGTCATAAAGTCAATGTATGAATGCACTGATTTCACTCCTTTCAATGTGACTTCACATCTATTTACCTATAGTGATTCATTTTATTTTCATATCACCTGAAAGTTACATAAAGGAATGGCGAAGATTCTATGGTAACGAACTTCGCCATTATGTTTTAAATAAAATACAAATACAATTACATGAAGATAGCCATAAATGCGATAACTGCTGCGATGATTGGAATCGCCTCAACAAGTGCTACCCCGATAAACATCGTACCTTGCAATGCACCTCTAAGTTCTGGTTGACGTGCGATTCCCTCTACTGTTTTACTAACGATCATTCCGTTACCAAGACCTGCACCTAATGCTGCCAGGCCGATTGCGATTGCTGCTGCTAATGCTTCCATTGAAAATTTCCTCCTTTTATTTAAACCTAATATTATTTTTTATTTAATGGTCACTGCTCACTTTGTGAGACATATACACCATTGTTAACATAACAAATACATAAGATTGAATTGCACCTATAAACACACTAAAGCCCATCCATGCCAGCATTGGTATTGCTGCTCCTAATGCTCCTAAGAAGCCTGACATTGCCATACCTACAAGTAAGGTTAATAATACTTCCCCTGCATAAATGTTACCAAATAGACGAAGACCTAATGTTAATGTGTTAGTAAATTCCTCTATAATCTTAAATGGCAGCATAAAAGGTACTGGGCTGACATACCCTTTGAAATATGCTTTTGTTCCTTGTGTTTTAATGCCATAGAAATGGGTTAATACGATAACCATAGCGGATAGTGTTAATGTTAATGTTGCATCTGCGGTTGGTGATTTCCACCATAAGTCATGACCGACCACTCCGACAGTCGCTACACCTACTAGGTTACTAACAAGGATGTAAAAAATCAGCGTTAATCCTAATGGAAGAAACACCTTCCCTGTTTTCCAGTCCATTGTGTCACTAATAATTCCTTTTACAAATTCAACTACCCATTCCATAAAGTTTTGCATCCCGGTTGGCTTCATCTGCAGTTTGCGACTTGCCCACACACAGAAAACAAACACAATTAGCGATACAACTGCAATCATGAGGACATTGGACATGTTAAAGTCGAGCCAGGAAATCCCAAAGACGTCATTAACTATTGGAGCTGTATGATCCAAAATTCTCCCCCCTTTACACTACATACTTATAAATCCGTTCATACTATGCCTGTTAAACTAGTTTACTTAATATGTTTTCTTTGAAAAATGAATCGAAAAGCAACATCAATTCCTATTATGATGTATGAAGATACAAGACCAAAAACTAGGGCAATAATATGAAAGGTTTCATTAAATCGAAGTGCGATCAAAACGGAAAGCATTGTTGCAGCAAGCCTTGAGAATGTTCCCAATCCTCCGCGTACCTTTCCAGTTTCAATAACCGCTTTTCCCAGTGCTTTTGTTTTATGCTGCAGTAACCATAAATTGTAGAAGCTTACAGCGCTTCCTAACAATAAACCGTTAAAAATTCGAGGATACGATGAGAACCCTGCACCAATTACGATAATTGCAAGAAGAAAGAGCATCCATTTACGCTGCCTCGTTACCATCAAATCATATTCAGACATCATGTACTCTACTCTCCTAAACAATCAAACGATATTGTGGATGTTCTCATTACAAAATAAAGGCTGAAAAAACACGTGCATCCGCTTCCAAACATAATTGTTTACTATTAAACGGTTGTTATTTTCAGTCATTATTTTAAAATATTGGTCCTGTTTCACAGCCAAAAACACGGAAATGCTTATGTAACAGAAGTTGCTTTAAGGGAAATTAAGTCTGCCATTTTTCATGTCGAATGATACTAAAAATCGTCGTATCAGCTAACAAGATAGTTGCAGTTTATATAAAAATACACCTTCCCCCACAGTTAGCAAGTTTACAACAGCTTGACCACCATTGTCAATTAGGACACTAAGATAAATTGCAATTTTTAAACCATCGATAAAATACTGTCGTTGAAACAATATGTGACATTTTCTTATCTATAAATTTACAATTAAGTGACCCAACTTTCATTATAAATGAAAGTTGGGTCGTGTAATGTGACATCTTTGTGAACTCACTTGATTTATTTGAGTTTTTTTGTCTCTTGTGAACAATGAATTATTCTATATATACAATAGATGGACTGCTTTCATATGTTCCGTCCTTGAGAAATACCGTTACTACCGCTAAATAATAACCTGTATCACCAGCATCTTTTTTACTTATTTCACCTTGATGTTCTCCTGTTTTTACATTTTCCATTTCTAATAGTCGTCTCTTGAATACAAGACTTTCAGGATCGTATAGGTCAACTTCTACCCGTCTCGCAGGTTCTGTTAGATATATCCGATATTCATATGCTTCTTCAGAGAGAGTTTTCATCGCAAACTCAAATCCTGCTGTTTTGGGTTGATTCGCAGCTTGGTTCACAAAAATATATGGTAAGTTGTATTGGTTATCTTGAGATCTCAGTGTGATCCAGCCTTGATGTACACCTTGATCCATTCGAGCTGCTGTTATACTAAGTTCAATTGGGATTGTCTTTTTCTGATTGGCTTCGATCCTAAATGACATTGGCAGCTTCCAATTAACACCATTCTGTTGCTTTGGATAATCAAAGGTAAATGTCTGTGCAACATCTGCCATGTTCTCAATTGTTAATGAAAATTCACTTGTTTCTCTATACCCATTTATTTGTCCAAAGTTGAGTTGTGGATTGTGAATGATTGTTGTCGATTCAATTGCTTTTTCCGGTTGGATTTCTCCCGTTCCTTGAATCGTGGGAGCTAAAACATTACCTTCACCGATTACATGCGCGGTTGTTTTAAGTGCTCCGAAGATTTGCTGGGTCGACCAATCTGGGTGCGCCTCTTTGATTAATGCAATAGCACCAGTAACATGCGGTGCAGCCATACTAGTGCCATCAAGTGGCTCATAACCTCCTGGAACAGTGCTCATAATATTCGTCCCTGGTGCAACTACGTCTGGCTTGATATTCCAATTAACTGTAACTGGTCCTCTTGAGCTAAATGGAGCTATTGTTCGTTCTTCATGTTCGTATGCAGTTTCCAAATAAATACTTTCCCCTTCATTCTGCTCTTTCAGCCATACACCATCTTCCATGGCTATCGATACGACTGGTATATTTATTGGATCTTCTTTATTTTGAACAGAACCTCGAAACATTCCTTTCTCTTTATTATAGATTACAACCGCTACTGCCCCTTTTTCTTCAGCACGTTTTGCCATTTCATAGAACGGTGTTTCTCCACGTTTTATAAATGCGATTCGCCCATTCAACTTTCCATTCTCTTCTGCCATATCAGCAATTGGATAGTCTTTTGTCAAATTCCACGGAGAAGAACCTACCATTTCAGTAAGCGGGATTGTACGATCGGCCATCGGTTCATAGAGTAGAGGGGTTTCTGTTGGTGCAGTTGATGCACCGACTGATAAAGCTTTGTCTGCAGTTGCTGGTGATCCTACAGTCCAATCTTGTGGGCCGCTATTACCATTTGCTATAACTACCGCTACACCTAGTTCTGTAGCTCTGTTAACTGCTACACTCGTTGGAAAGTCAGGAACATTAACGTTATTCCCAAGCGATAAATTGATAATATCTACCCCATCTTCAATCGCCTTCTCCATTGCAGCTATTACTTGCACAGATGTTCCTGCCCCCCCAGGACCAAGTGCTCGATATGCGTAAATTTCTGCATCTGGAGCGACTCCTTTCAATTCTCCGTCGGCCGCAATAATCCCTGCAACATGAGTACCGTGTGATGTTGGTATACCTTGTTCTGGAATTGTCTCCATTGGGTCTTCATCAAGGTCAACAAGGTCATATCCCCCACTATAATTTTTTTGCAAATCTGGGTGGCTGTGGTCAATCCCAGTATCTATAACCCCAACCTTTACACCTTTACCGGTAAATGAAGTCTTATTTAGATCAGATGGGATTACCCCATTACCCTTTTCACGATTTCCATCCCAAGGAAGTGCTTTATATTGCTGTACCGAGTGAATACGTTGAACAAAAGGCAGCGATTCTATCTTCTGCAGATTTGCAGGAGCTCCTTGGATTGCAATGCCATTAAACAATTGGTGATAAACTGCAATAACCTCGATAAATGGATGATATATTTCCAAATACTCTTTATGTATCTCTGGATCCCCTTCTACTTCGATGATGATCGATTCCATTTCTTTTTCCGCATGAAGTTCTTGAGGGTATGGAATAAATAGAAGTAGAAGCAATAAAAAGGTGCTAAAAATTCTCATAGGCGCCCACTCCCTTTTTTTAACAATAGCTTTTGAAATAAATTACGTTCTTATACATTCGTTTCGATTACGCCGGATTTTTCTACCTTGCTTTTTCAGAAGAACTAATGGTATACTATTTTTTAGAAAACTTGGAATTCACCATGCCTTTGGATGAATACCTTGGTTGTACTTATGCAGCTAGGGAAGTTTTCCATCAAAATTCAATACGCATATTCCTTCGGGGTCGGGTGAAATTCCCAACCGACGGTGATGAAGCATAGCTTCTAAGTCCGTGACCCGTGCGGTTGTTATAAGATAGTTGATCAAAAAAGAGGGTAAAAAGGACCGAGAATTTCCAGGCGGCGTAGCCCCCGTACCCTCACGTATGCAATTAATACGTGAGGAACGGGCTTGCACAACATGTGATGACTTCAACGTTCGACACAGGACGTGTTGGTAGTTAGTTGAAGGCCCCCTGTTCTCAAAATGTCATTTTTACCGGAAATTTTTGAACTACCTTTAACCTATAAACCAAGCGGTGGATCTGGTGCAAAACCAGAACCGACAGTTAAAGTCTGGATGGGAGAAGGAATTTTAGGTAGGCACGCTATTTGTAATGCTTTAGGCGAGTGCTGTTATTTGTATACTTTTTGTACAATTAACAGGATGCGATTTCGTTGTATTACATTATTTTTTCCATCGCTTACTATTAAAATTCTAATCACAAGCCTCTGAGGAAACTCAGGGGCTTTTTTCATTTCCTGCAGCTCCAGCGGCAAAGGACTGGCGAAACTTGCTAGCCTCCATACATCGCTGACCGAGCGCTGCCCCTTTTGCTGTTTACAAAGGATGCGATCTCTTTATGAAAGGAAGTGAGTTATATGTTTACAGGTTTAATCGAGGAAAAAGGTGTTGTAAAGAAAATGCTGAAGATTTCCAATCAGGCTGTCCAAATGACTATAGGATCCAGCAAGGTAATTAAGGACGTTTCTATTGGTGACAGTATTGCTGTTAATGGCATTTGCCTTACAGTGACAAATTATAGTTCCAATAGCTTCCAAGTGGATGCTATGCCAGAAACGATAAAATCCACCTCTTTACAAGCTTTAAAAACTGGTTCTGAGGTAAATCTAGAACGAGCAATGGCAGCAAATGGAAGGTTTGGCGGGCACTTTGTATCTGGCCATGTTGATGGTACAGGTCAAATTGTCCAGGTGTACCGAAAAGAAAATGCTATTTATTACGACATCGAAATATCTGAATCTCTTATTCCATTTTTAATGCATAAAGGTTCCATTACAGTTGATGGAATCAGTTTGACGCTTTTCCAAGTAAATCAGAATCGATTCACTATTTCCCTTATTCCCCACACCGCCTCCGAAACAATTCTTGGCGAAAAAGGCAAAGGGGATATCGTGAATATCGAGTGTGACATGCTAGCGAAGTATGTACGAAATATGCTCGATAATCAATATAAGAAGCACGGTGAAGAAATCAACCAAGATTTTCTTGAACAAAACGGATTCATATAGGAGGAATATTCATAATGCATACTATTGAAGAGGCAATTGCTGATTTGAAACTTGGAAAACCAATTATTGTTGTTGATGACGAAGATCGGGAAAATGAAGGTGACCTTGTTGCTTTATCTGAAAAAGCGACACCTGAATTGATTAATTTTATGATTACACATGGGAAAGGTCTCGTATGTGTTTCTCTTCCAGCAGAGCATGTGGAGAATATCGGACTATCACCGATGGTCAATCAGAATACGGATCCATATGGTACTGCTTTTACAGTATCTGTTGACCACAAAGATACTACTACTGGAATTAGTGCAGCAGAAAGAGCGAACACCATTCTGGCTTTAACAGATCCTCACGCACATATTCGTGATTTCAAACAGCCAGGTCATATGTTTCCGCTTATCGCAAAGGAAGGCGGCGTGTTAAGTCGCCCTGGTCATACAGAAGCAGCTGTTGATTTAGCACTTCTAAGTGGTGCCTTCCCATCAGGTGTCATCTGTGAAATCATTAAAGATGACGGTACAATGGCACGACTAGCAGACCTTGAAATTATGGCTGGGAAATTTGACTTAAAAGTCATCTCAATAGCAGATTTAATTACCTATCGTAAAACAAATAATACAATGATTATTCATTCATAAAGGAGACAGAAAAAATGGGAAAAACATATGAAGGAAATGTAGTTGGTACAGATTTAAAAATCGGGATTGTAGTTGCCCGATTTAACGAATTTATTACGTCTAAATTATTGGATGGTGCACGTGATGCTCTGAAAAGACATGGTGTTGCTGAAGATAACATTGATATTGCATGGGTCCCAGGTGCGTTTGAGATTCCCTTAATTGCTCAGAAAATGGCAGCTCTTAATAAATATGATGCCATTATCACGTTAGGAACGGTAATTCGCGGCTCTACTCCACATTTTGATTATGTGTGTAATGAAGTAGCGAAAGGTGTTGCGAATGTATCGTTTCAAACGAGCAAGCCAATTATATTTGGCGTCCTGACAACTGAATCAATTGAACAGGCAATTGAACGTGCTGGGACAAAGGCAGGAAATAAAGGTGCTGAATCAGCTATTTCCGCTATTGAAATGGCGAATATGGTAAAACTGCTAGAAAATTAATTCAAAAACGGAGAGTGCAAGTTAAAGTTGCATTCTCCGTTTGTTGTCTATTTATTACACTGTAGCAGTACTTATTTTGTACCGAATAAACGGTCACCAGCATCTCCAAGTCCAGGGACAATGTAGCCATGGTCGTCCAATTTCTCATCCATAGCCGCTAAATAAATGTCAACGTCTGGGTGATCTCTCTTAATAACCTCAACGCCCTCTGGTGCAGCAATTATACACATGAGACGAATGTTTTTTGCACCACGCTTCTTCAATGAATGGATGGCATCATTTGCTGACCCACCAGTTGCCAGCATCGGGTCAATTACAATCAGCTCACGCTCATTAATATCCGAAGGTAATTTAATATAGTATTCAACAGGCTTTAATGTTTCTGGATCACGGTATAGACCAACATGTCCAACTTTTGCTGCCGGAATAAGCTTACGTACGCCATCAACCATCCCGATTCCAGCACGAAGAATTGGAACAAGTCCTATTTTCTTTCCTGCCAATGTTTTCGATTTGGCAATAGTTACGGGTGTCTCCACTTCTACTTCTTGTAACGGCAGGTCTCTTGTAATTTCAAAAGCCATTAGCATCGCAACTTCATCAACAAGTTCGCGGAATTCTTTTGTTCCTGTGTTCTTATCTCTTATGTACGTTAATTTATGTTGAATTAACGGATGATCAAATACAAAAACATTTCCCATTGTAGATCACTCCTTCAGAATTAGTTATATCCCTAAAATTGTACTGAAAAACAAGCGAGCTTTCAAGTTTAGTTTTATTCTTGTTATAAAAACGTAACAAAGGATACTCCGAAAACCGGAATATCCTCGTCTACTACTTATGCATATTGTGTATATAATGGAAATTTCTCTGTTAAAGCAGCCACTCGTTTTGCAGCCTCTTCTAATACTGCTTCATCTTCATAATTTTTTAATGTCAATGAAATAATGGCAGCAATTTCTTTCATCTCTTCTTCACCAAAACCTCTCGATGTGACAGCAGCGGTACCAATACGGACTCCACTTGTTACAAATGGACTCTCCGTATCAAATGGAATTGTATTTTTATTTGTTGTAATGCCAATATCATCTAGAGCCTTTTCAGCAACTTTCCCAGTCAGGTTAAGTGGTGTTACATCCAATAAGAGCAAATGATTATCTGTTCCGCCTGAAACGATGCGAATTCCTTCTTCAGTCAATGCTTCACCAAGAACTTTTGCATTGTTAATAATGTTATTCGCATATTCTTTAAATTCATCGGATAATGCTTCCTTAAAGGATACCGCTTTTGCTGCGATAATATGCATCAATGGTCCACCTTGGATACCCGGGAAGATAGATTTATCGATTTGCTTCGCATATTCTTCTTTACATAAAATCATTCCACCACGCGGTCCACGTAATGTTTTATGTGTTGTAGTCGTAACAAAGTCAGCATATGGAACAGGATTTTGATGAAGTCCAGCAGCTACAAGGCCCGCAATATGTGCCATATCCACCATTAGATAAGCATCTACCTCGTCAGCGATTTCACGGAATTTCGCAAAATCAATATGACGTGAATATGCACTTGCACCAGCTACAATTAACTTCGGCTTTACTTCTTTTGCTTTTGCTAAAACAGCATCATAATCTATTTTTTCGGTTTCTTTATCGACACCATAGTCAACGAAATTGTAAAGCTTTCCACTGAAGTTTACAGGACTTCCATGTGTCAAATGTCCACCATGATTCAAATTCATTCCAAGTACTGTATCACCAGGCTCTAAAATAGAGAAATACACACCCATATTCGCCTGTGCACCAGAATGAGGCTGAACATTAACATGATCCGCACCGAAAAGCTCTTTTGCACGGTCACGAGCTAAATCTTCTGCAACGTCAACATACTCACAACCACCATAATATCGTTTATTTGGATACCCTTCCGCATATTTATTCGTTAACACAGAGCCCATTGCTTCCATTACAGCTTCAGACACGAAGTTTTCAGATGCGATCAGTTCGATCTTATCCTGCTGACGCTTTTTCTCCGCTTGAATTGCTTCATATATTTCTACATCTGCTTGTTTAACATGTTCCATAAGTAAAGCCTCCTATGTATAAGAATATTTTAAAGCTATATAAAAGTTGTTCAAAAAGTCCGGTAAAAATGACACGTTGAGAGCAGGGGACCTTCAACTAACTACCGACACGTCCTGTGTCGAACGTCGAAGTCACCACATTCTGTGGAAGCTCGTTGGCTTGAACTTCTTGGTCCTTTTTATCCTCCTTTTAAACTATATTATAAGGAGATAGATTCTCCCATTAATAACTTATTTGCAGCTATCATTCAATCTTATATTCTCATAATTTGCTCGGTGACCACCAATTAGTTTTGGACGAGTTCTTGCGGCAGTAATACGCGCATTCCCAATGAATTTCTCGTTAAATCGAAGTGGAACAGCTACATGCTTTAAATGCATCCCAATCATCGTTTCTCCAATATCTATTCCCGCATGCGCGTGTACTGTTTCAACCACAACTGGATCTTCCATATGCTTATATGCATATGAAGCCATCGATCCACCAGCTGCAGGAATTGGGATAACGGAAACTTCTTCCAACTGATAGGCAGTGGCAGCTTCTCTTTCAACTACAAGTGCTCGATTCAAATGCTCACAGCATTGAAATACAAGATGAATGCCAGTTTGTTGCTGTAATACTTGTAACGCTTTAAAAATAACTGCTGCAATCTGTTCGCTTCCAGATGTTCCAATATGCTTACCGGCAACTTCACTTGTAGAGCATCCAACTACAAATAATTCATCACGTCGCAAATAACCCGTTTTCATCCATTGCATAACAATTGAGGTCATATCTTGCTGTATATTTTCATATGCCATTTATTCTTCACCTTCCATTGATTTATGTCAAGCATCAAAGGACCCAAGTTTACGTCCTAAAAATGTACACCTAATTCTAATTGTACAAAGAATAGTACCGTATGACCATTGTTAAGCGAATAGATGTTAGAAAACCTTAAATTGGTTAATTTGCTTGTTTAAACTTTGAGCTTGCTCTTCCATCTTTTGAGCTAGCTGGTCTACTTGTTCCATCGTGGAAACTTGCTCCTGAATAGCGGCATTCACTTCCTCTGTTCCTGCAGATGTTTCCTCAGCGATCGCAGCAACCTCTTGTGACTGCCTTACCGTATCCTGAATCGATTCTAATTGCTTATCGACAAGACTTGTAATCATATCAATTTCCGATGCCACATCATTTACCGAACCAGACATTTGCTCAATTGTTCTGTTCGTGCCTTCTCCATTTTCTGCTTCTTTTTTTGCGTACATAACATTATCGTTTATTTTTCTTACAACTAAATTCACATCTTCTTGAATCGCTTCTATCAAACTAGAAATGCGCTGTACTGCTTGAGCACTTTGATCAGCTAACTTGCGGATTTCCTCGGCAACAACAGCAAATCCCCTTCCATGCTCCCCGGCACGTGCTGCTTCAATGGATGCATTCAATGCTAACAGATTCGTTTGTTCTGCGATTTCACCAACCATTGTGATAATCGATTCAACTTGTATCGCATTTTGCTTTAAGTGATCAACGTCTTTTAAAGAAAGTTCTTGATCTTGTGCTAATTTTTGAATACCTTTTACGAGCTGGTTCACGACAATTTTACTTTCATTGAGTGTCTCAAGCATTGCACTTGATTTAACTTTCGATTGCTCTGCTTTTTCCTGCACTTTTTTGGCTAGCTCAGTAGCAACTTCTACAGCCTCTGCCGTATTCTGGATTGCTTCTGAGGAATTTTCCGCACCTTTGGAAATTTCATAGACCGAAGTACCTATAGCAGCGGAATGCTGTGCCGCTGAATGAGATGCTTCTTTCATCTGAATAACAGTCTCATTCGTACTTTCAAAATGCTTATCAATGTTATGTACCATTGCGTTTAGGTTATTTAGCATAGTATCGACAGCTATGGAAAGATCACGAATTTCATCATGTGACTTCGGAATATGTACTTCTTGATTTAAGTTTCCTTTCGCCGCTTCGGACGCAACCTTCTCTAAACTTTCCATCGGCTTTGTAATTACTCGCGCTGCAAAGAATGCCAGAATACCAGACCAAATAACTCCAAGCAGCAAAATAATAATCGTATACCACTCGATTGTAATAGACCAATAGGCTTGTACATAATCATATAATACATAAATGAATAGCGCACTAAATGTATATGTTATAATGGCCAATATGGTCGTAAAGATTACGAGTTTCAAACGCAAACTAAACTTATAGCTTTTCTCCATGCCGTTCTCCTCCGACTACTACTGTATTTTTTTAATCAGCAGGTCAATATATTTTTCTAGTTCTTTCAACGTCTCCCGATAAATTTCCAAGCTTCCACCAAATGGGTCAGAAATATCATACGTGATCAAATTCGCTTCAAGCCCCCGAATCATTGCCAATTCATGCCTTAGATACTCCTGAAGTTGTTGCTGAAGCTCTATTCTGTCCATTTCACCCTTATTTTGTTGGATAAATAGGGCACGTTTTACTTCTAGATCTGCATACGCCTTTTGCAATTCCTGCCATACTTGTTTATCGGCTTCTGATACATATTCTTTTAGCGTATAAAAATTATTCTGATAATCGGGAAAGTCAATAATCAATGATTGTTTGTGCCCGGTAGTCATTGTTAACACAACGTCCGCCCAAGCAAGTAATTCTTTCGTCACTGGTTGTGATTTGTGTTCGCACTGGATTCCACGTTCTTGCAAGGATTGAATCGCAAACCCATTGGCATGTAGATTGTTGCTCGCAAAAACCCCAGCGGATTGCGTGCTTGCTTCGGGCATTTTTTCCTTTAATAAAGCTTCCGCCATTGGACTTCTGCACGTATTTCCAGTACAGACAAATAATATATTCATGAAACGCCCTCCATCTTGGAACTCTACGACAAATATACCATATTTCCAATTAACTTGTTAGATAAAATAATTTACTTTTCCTTTCGAATTAAAGCTCTTCATTAGAATACTGGGTATTCGTTAAAAGGATTCTTACCAAAGCGTTCTTACCCTACTTAAGAGCCCTTAACTATTAACTTTAGAGCACAAGCTTCCTGAGTGAATGGCTTAGTTGTACTTATCCAAGTAAGATTGTTTGTCAAAAAAAGACTCCAGCACCCAGCCGGAATCTTCTATTAGCTAAATAACATATATAATCCAAAACAACATAAGATACTGCCACCAAGTAGTTCGCTGTATACACCAAGATAGCTCTGTACTTTTCTGCCAAGCAGCATTCCGAGACACGCAAGAAAAGCACTACTAATGCCAAATAGGATTAAAGTTAGAATTACATGAACACCTGATAACCCAAGACCCAGTCCTACAGTAAAGCTATCTAAACTAACCGTAAATGCGATTAAAAGCAGACTTAGCCCAATTGGACGCATTCTCTTCTGCACCTCATGGCTAAATGCGGAGAAAAACATTTGCGCACCTATACCAAACAATAAAGCACCACTTGCTAGAGTTGTTAAATTTCCAATTTGTTCTGAAATCACTTTTCCAAGCATTATTCCGAAAAACGGCATGATGATATGGAAAACACCGATGGTCATGCTAACAAGAGCGATTCGTTTTAAACGTAATTTTACGAGACCTATCCCCAGGCTAATCGAAAATGCATCCATACCAAGCGCAATGGAAACAACGAGTAATGATGCGATTTCACCAGAAAAAAACATTCACAAATCCCCCTTGGACATGCTTGTTAACTATATGCATGTCCAACAGAAGATATGAATGTCTTTCACTAAAATTCCTGTTCTATATGAAGGTTTATTAGGTTAGAACTATGGTCACCAACGAGCTTTAGACTACATCTAACGTATGATTTCACTAGCTGCTTTCTTCAGGCGATTCATAACCGCTTGGCCGATTCCTTCTTCGGAAAATGCCTCACAAATAATAACATCTGCATCCCCTTGTTTAAAAGCTCGCAGACCATCATACAAGTTAGATGCAATCTCATGTAAATTTGCTCCCAGGTTGCGAATTTCTACGCGGTGCAGTTGCCTTGCTATTTGCTCACTAGCTAATACTCCAACCCGATTCCCTTTTATTTGCTGCTCATCAATCGTTGCTTGCATTCGTGCTGCCGTACCAGCTACAAGCAATAAAGGTACCTCTGGTGAATAATGCTTGTATTTCATCCCTGGCGATTTCGGCTTTTCCTTTTCATTTGCAAGACCAGGATCGATCATAACAGTCCCCACAACCGCTTCAAGCTGCTGTTTCGTCACTCCGCCAGGACGTAAAATAATGGGAATATCCTGTGTGCAATCAATTACTGTCGATTCCAAACCCACACCGGTTGGTCCACCATCTATTAACCCAGCAATTTTCCCTTGAAGATCTTCCCACACATGTTCAGCGTTTGTCGGACTTGGCTTACCAGAGAGATTGGCACTTGGTGCTGCCACTGGTATGTCAGCTAACTGTAAAAGCTGCTGTGCTACTGGGTGATCAGGTATCCGAACTCCGACTGTGGATAACCCCGCAGTAACATTTTCCGCACATGCTCCATTACTCGGAAGAACAAATGTAAGTGGACCAGGAGTAAATGCATCGATTAGTTTTTCAGCGTAAGTCGGTAAGTTATCCACAAGTCGTCTCAATTGTTCCACAGTTGCGACATGTGCAATTAATGGATTATCTTGCGGACGTCCTTTCGCCTTGAAAATTTCCGCAACAGCTGCTTCATTGGTTGCATCAGCCCCTAATCCATAAACTGTTTCTGTAGGAAACGCAACGGTATTACCTTCTTTTATTAGTGTAGCAGCTTCAGCAATAGACTGCTTATTATAGCTTTCATCATTTTGTATATTCCAGCGTTTTGTTTCTATCATTTTGCTACCTCATTTCTTAATTCTATTCTAGAGGATTGAGGCACATAACGCAAAATGTGGATAACGTAAATTTGGAAGTGACACTTATGCACATCCAAATGAATGTTACCCACAAATACACATACTTATAAACAATTTCCCAACACATTATTCACAAGAGACTGTGGATAATGTGTATAATCATTAAGAAACATTATATGCCCACCAACTTCCACCTTTTACAGGATATTTTTCCTCTGATAGACTTTGAGTTTGTGGATAAAACTGCAGGGCCTCTAACAGCAAGTCTACTACAGGCTGATGGCTATGAACATAAACACTTTTTGCATTACGATCCTTTGCAAGTACTAAGATGGCCTCCAATAAAAACGGGAGCTTTCCAGCTTCTGATTGCGTAATATACAGCTGCTTCAGCCAGTAAATGCCTTCTTCTACTTGGTCTAGAATAAAACATCCTTCAATTGCATTATTCAATTCAACCACATAACCATTTTCAAATACCCTATTTTTATTCACATCTGGATTCTTGTTAAAAAATGCTTCCAATTGTTCATAGGACACGTTTCTCGCAAGAATGAGTTTCAATAGTCTCACCTCTACAAATAAATTTTTAATAGAATTATGATTTATCTTTTCTTCCATTCTATGCATTTACTAGAGAGACTATGACCAGCCAAACCATTCAAATAAGAAAAATTTAATTTCCGTTTCTTCTTCTTCAACCTCTTCCTCTACTACGGTATCTGCGTCTGCTGCCTCCGCTACCGTTGTGCCTCCTGAAAAGTCGAGAAAGCAGAGAGGCGGGAATAATACACACCACCAGTTTGAGCCGTTTCCTTCTCCTAACGTTATTAAAATTGCTTCGTATTCACCAGCTGGATATAAAAAGGAACCGTAAAGCTTCGCTGGAAATGTTATATTTTTTCCATATTCGACACTGTAATCATTCTCTGTTCCTTGTTCATCAATTGTGCTTTTGACTATTTGTTCCAATTCTGGAATACGAGATTCAATTAATGCACGCGCTTCATCGATATCCGTAATGTGCTGTACCCATTCTGTGACCACTTCATTAACACGGTCGCGGACTTCAAGTTTTAGCGCTTGGTCTTGCTCATTATCACTATTTGCAAGTATTCGCAAACGAATTGCTTCATCTGGAATTACTTGATAATCTTCTTCATTCTTTAGTTCCTTGCTTACTCCATTTAATGGCAACGAAAAATATAATACAAAACATATAAGTACAAAAAATACTAGCTTTTTCATTTCGTAATTCTCCTCTCCAACTCCTTAATTGCCAGTATGGACAGGTCAAAATGATTTTAAACTAGTATTCTAGCAAATTCTTATATTTATTTTATCTTTGCTGAGACAATCCGATTCTTGCCATTAATATCCTGAATTGTATTAATGGTGCTTTCTGAAAAGGTTTCTTGAATAAGTGCATAAACTGCTTCACTTTGTTCATGCCCAATTTCAAACGCTAATTGTGCTGGTCTTTTTGTAGCCTGTGGTGCCTGAGCAATTATTGTTTGATAAGCGGCTAGTCCATCGGCATCAGCAAACAGCGCTAGTTCCGGGTCAAAATTTTTCACTGTATCCGATAGCTCAGGAGCTTCTGATTTTGCAATATACGGTGGATTGGACACTAAGATGTCTACCTGGATGTCTTTTTCAATTGCAGGCTGTAAAAAATCCCCTTGCAGAAAATGAACATCTGCTCCTAGCTGCTTGGCATTTTGTTCAGCAACTTCTAACGCGTTTTTTGAAATATCTGTAGCGTACACAATCGAATTCGGTATTTCTAATGCTAGTGTAATTGCGATAATGCCACTTCCTGTACCAATATCAATAATCGTCAGTGGGTCTCCCCCCGATGTGTCAGTAGATTGAATAATATGCTGAACGAGCTCTTCTGTCTCTGGTCTTGGAATTAGTACATGTTCATTCACGATAAATTCTCTGCCATAGAATATTTCATGGCCTATTAAATGCTGGACAGGGATACCAGTTTTTGCATGTTTTTCAACAGCTGCTTTGAATTTATCCACAATTTCAATTGGAACAGGATCTCGCATCAGCATGTAAAATTGCTGCCGATCTACTCCTAAATAATATTGTAAAAGTATCTCTGCAACTCTAGATTCACGGTGATGTTTTTCTAAAAAAAGAGAAGCCCAGCGCAGGACTTCGAATTGTTTTTGTTCGTGTGTCATCTTATTCACCAATTTGTTCTAGTTTTTTAGTTTGTTCTTCCATTACAAGTGCATCGATGAATTCGTCTAACTTTCCTTGCATGATTTGATCAAGTTTTTGGATCGTCAAACCGATACGGTGGTCTGTTACACGGTTTTGCGGGAAATTGTACGTACGAATACGCTCAGAACGATCTCCCGTTCCAACTGCGGATTTTCTGTTTTCATCATATTCTGCTTGTGCTTCTTGTTGGAACTTATCATAAACACGGGCGCGAAGCACTTTCATCGCTTTTTCTTTATTCTTAATTTGCGATTTTTCATCTTGAATGGAAACAACAATACCTGTCGGCTCATGCGTCAATCGAACAGCAGACATTGTTGTGTTTACACTTTGTCCACCAGGTCCACTGGATGCAAATGTATCAACACGAATATCTTTTTCATGAATCTCAACCTCTACTTCTTCAGCCTCTGGAAGTACAGCAACAGTCGCGGTAGATGTATGAATTCGACCTCCAGATTCCGTCTCTGGTACACGCTGCACCCGATGTGCTCCATTTTCATATTTCAGCTTGGAATAAACATCGTTCCCATTTATCATAAAGATTATTTCTTTATAACCACCGACACCAGTAGAGCTCGCTTCCATTACTTCAATTTTCCAGCCTTGGCTCTCTGCATAACGAGAATACATCCGATATAAATCTCCAGCAAATAACGCAGCTTCATCCCCGCCTGCTGCACCTCGAATTTCCATAAATACGTTTTTATCATCGTTTGGATCTTTTGGCAGGAGGAGGATTTTCATTTTACCCTCTAAATCTGCTTTTGATTCACTTAGCTCATCAATTTCCATTTTTACCATTTCATACATTTCTTCATCCAATTTATCATCAAGCATTACCTTGGCATCTTGGAGTTGGGACGTCACATCTTTATATTCACGATAAGCTTGAACAACATCTTCTAGACCTGATTGTTCCTTGGAATACTCACGCAACTTATTTGTATCACTAATAATATCCGGATCACTTAGCATCTCATTCAATTTATTATAACGATCTTCTAATGTTTGTAAACGATCTAACATTCACGTACACCTCTTTCTGATTAACAGTCTAATTATATTATAACCATGGAACATGGTCAATTAGTGGCGGGTGGTTTTCGGACGTGATAGAGGTACTCGGGCATTGGGTGGTGTCTTATTTGCGGGAATGGTGTCGTGTATTCTTAATTTGTTCACAGTTTTGTTTGTTGACGCTGCAGTTAAACCTTGGTAGATTGTTGTTAGAAGTTGAATTTTTATAAAACTAATAAAAATGGGGCTGGATAATTAATGATTCCAAAGTATTTAAAAGTAGGCTTTTGGCTTGTTTGTATTTTTACATTAATAGCTTGTGGATCAAATAATCAAGTGGATGAAGGTGACGGAGAACTACTATCATTAGATGTTGAATTTGAATTGCCAGAGCAGGCAGAAGTTGGAGAAACAGTTGAATTAAAAGCTACTGTTACATATGGTAATGAAATGGTTACCGACGCTGATGAAGTCGTATTTGAACATTGGTTAACAGGAAATGAAGACGACAGTACAATGTTGGAGTCAACCAATCATGAGGACGGTACATATACAGCAAAAGTAACATTTGAAGAAGATGGTGTTTATGAAATCTATGCCCATACAACAGCACGAGATTTGCACACGATGCCGAAGAAGTCCATTACTGTAGGTGATGGACAAGCAGAATCAAACAATGTTTCTGAACATGATCACAATCATCATGCAGAAGGTTTTGTCATCCATTTAATGGAGCTAAATGAAGTTAAGCTTGCCGAGGAAGTGGATTTTGTTGTCCATTTACAAATGAATGAAGTACCCTTCGAGAATGCTACTGTTCGCTATGAAATATGGAACACGGAAAATGAAGACGAAAGAAAGTGGATTGACGCATCTGAAACGAAGGCAGGGGAATACACAGGTGCACATACGTTTGATGAAGCCGGAGCATATACAATTAACATTCATGTCAAAGATGATGAGAATTTGCATGAGCATCAAGACTTTACTTTTGAAGTAGTTAAATAACAAAAGATTTATGATTGAGAGCTGACCGTAATACGATCAGCTCTTTTTATGTTCCTTATGGGTAACAGCAGCCCTTGCACTCTGGAGCAACAAGCCTTTAGGTGAATGACTTAGATGCACTTATGCAGTTAGAAAAGTTTTAATCTATCTGCCCAAACAAAAAGCACCCATTTGGGCGCTCTCGTTTTACTTTATTGCATTTTCTAGGTTCCGATTAAAATTTCTTTTGGGCTTCTTTGGAACCTCATGGTGATGGCGGCATCTTGGCTCATACGATTCAGATGCACCAACAAGAATAATTGGATCATCGTAGGATGCAGGACTGCCGTCAATCAAACGTTGAGTACGGCTTGCTGGTGAGCCACACACAGGACAAATGGCGTTTAGCTTTGTTACAGATTCACTTAATGCCATGAGCTTGGGAACTGGACCGAATGGTTCACCACGGAAATCTGTATCCAGACCCGCAGTAATCACCCGAATTCCACGATTTGCAAGCTCTTCGACTATTTCTATAACATTTGAATCGAAAAATTGTACTTCATCAATCCCAACAATGTCAACATGGTCATCAATATGTTCTAGAATCTCTACAGAATTATGGATCGGACGAGCAATGGTTGAAGAGCCGTTATGGGAAACGACAGCTGTATCATCGTAGCGATTGTCTATTGCTGGTTTGAATACACGGACGGTTAGATTGGCATATGTCGCTCTGCGAACACGACGGATTAATTCCTCTGATTTACCAGAGAACATACTGCCACATATGACTTCAACCCAACCACTTTGCTTCATTACATACATGCAGGAGAACTCCTCTCATAACGTTGGCTAATCTTTATGTACAGTGTATAGTTTACCACTATATTCGATAAGACTAACCCTTTTTTCGGATAATATTAGAAAGTTTGGCATTTGTTAAAGGGATGCTTACGAAAGCGCTCTTTGCTTTTTTTGAAGACCTTATACTTTGAAGCGCAAGCCATTGGACAGATGCCTTCGTTGCACTTATACATAAAGGACCGTTCGATGCGTTCCCTTCTGCAAAGTAAAAAAACAGGCAAAATAGAGACATTTTGCCTGTCCTTTTAAAAGCTAAAACAAATTACTTCAGCCCTTTTACGTCTAACTTAAAGTCGCATTAAGCATGCTACGACTTTTATTTCAATCCAGCTTCAAGCGCTAGCGACTCGAGACATAACCCATAAACACTCCGAGCACCAAAATTCAGGAGCTCTAAAGTTTCTGACCTATGCTTTTCGTCGCTGAACAAGCTCTTTCAGCTTTTTACTTCATATTATATTTCTTCTTGAATCGATCTACACGTCCGCCTACTTTATCAGCTTTTTGCTTACCTGTGTAGAATGGATGTGAATCTGAGCTGATCTCAACTTTGATTAATGGGTATGTGTTACCATCTTCCCACTCGATTGTCTCGTTAGATTCTTTTGTTGAACCACTCAAGAATTTGTAATCTGAACTTGTATCAAGAAAGACTACTTTTTTGTATTCTGGATGAATATCCTTTTTCATGTCTTCCACTCCTTTTTGCCCTGAGACCTGAGGAAACAGAGTTATTGTAAGAGCCGTCATAGGCATAATGCCTTTTCTAAACTCACATAGAAAGATTATAACAGTATGAAGGAATGATTGCAATAGAGGTTATTCAAAAAATCCTGTAAAATGACACATCGAATTTCTCCCTTAGCCCTTCAAACTTTCTTCCTGAATACATACTAAACGGATAACGTATTTATTTCGTCATGCCTTTTCTTTTCATTTCCTCATCCATTAATTGCAGAAATTCTTCGTTGCTCTTTGATGCTTTTAAGCGTTTTAGGAAGCGTTCAAGGAAGTCATGTGAATCTTGCATTGTTTTGCGGATTGCCCACATTTTATCAAGATGCCCTTTGTTAACAAGCAACTCTTCTTTACGCGTACCAGAACGTAAAATATCAATTGCAGGGAAAATTCTGCGTTCTGCTAATTGTCGATCAAGATGCAGTTCCATATTACCTGTCCCTTTAAACTCTTCATAAATAACATCATCCATACGAGAACCTGTATCAACTAAAGCTGTTGCTAAAATGGTGAAGCTACCGCCCTCTTCAATGTTACGTGCGGCACCAAAGAACCGTTTCGGACGATGGAAAGCAGCCGGATCTATACCACCTGAGAGTGTACGTCCACTAGGTGGGATAACAAGGTTATATGCTCGCGCCAGTCTCGTAATACTATCCATCAAAACGATAACATCACGCTTATGCTCAACAAGTCGCATTGCACGTTCTAATACTAGTTCAGATACTTTAATATGACTTTCTGGAACTTCATCAAATGTGGAGCTAACAACATCTACATCTGGATCTACAGAGCGTTCGATATCGGTAACCTCTTCTGGTCGCTCATCCACCAATAAAATAATAAGTTTTGCTTCTGGATGATTCTTCGAAATACTATTTGCGATTTCTTTGATCAGCATCGTTTTCCCAGCTTTTGGCGGTGCAACAATTAATCCACGCTGTCCAAAACCTACTGGAGTCATGAGATCCATAATTCTCGTTGATAGTTTGTTCGTTATCGTTTCCAGCTTGATTACACGATTCGGATAAAGTGCTGTCAATGCTGGAAAATGCACTCGCTCCTTCGATGAATCTGGATCTTCACCATTAACTGCATCTACATGCAATAAGCCATAATAACGTTCATTTTCCTTCGGAGGACGTACCTTACCAGAAACTTTATCACCATTTCTCAGATCAAAACGGCGAATTTGTGATGCGGATATATAAATATCTTCTGCACTCGGGGAATAATTGATCGGTCGTAAAAACCCAAATCCTTCTGAAGGAATAATCTCCAAAACACCATCCATAAACAGAAATCCATCTTTTTCTGCCTGTGCTTTCAAAATAGCAAAAATAAGTTCTTTTTTGGTTAATTTCGCATAATAAGATACTTTAAATTCTTTTGCTAAAGCATAAATTTCTTTTAATGTCATCGTTTCTAAATTAGAAATTGTTAATGCTTCCATTCAATCACCATGCCTATTCCTATACATCTTCTCTTAGAGAGATTTATTTTACTACGTTTACACTAATGTTGCGAAAAAGCTCTTCTACAACAGTAATGAACTAATATAAATTCGTAATTTCAATGATTCCACTTTTTATTGGTAGGATCGTCCTTGAAGAAATGCAGAGTTTAACAGAAGCTTTAGTAGAAGTCTATCGATTAAGTTTCTCCGTTGGTAATCTTATCTGGTATAAGTTAACGTATAAATAGATTAGCCAAGTTATGCCTGTATTAAACATATATTATATTACTCTTTTAATCACTAATATTCAATATCATTTTTAAGAAAATAGACATAATCAAGTACATCTTTTGTTTCCCTTGTAAAACTTTCCTTTTTCATAGCTTTATATAGTGGTAGAAAAGGAAGCCAAATCTGGCTTCCTTTTTTCATTTTGCTTTAGCTGGAGGTGGTCTTTCATTCAAAATCGAGTTTAAAAATCAAAACTACTTGCTGAAAATTAATTCAAGAATTAATTACCATGTTCGGCTTCTTTTGCAGACTATGCTCACCATCAATAAAACGCACAGTGCCACTTTTGGCTCGCATAACCAGAGATTGTGTGGTAGCTTTAGATCCTTTAAATTGGACACCTTTTAGTAGTTCTCCATCTGTAGCCCCTGTAGCTGCAAAAATAGCATCATCGCCACTACAGAAATCATTCATGCAAAATACTCTATTTAAGTCGCTTATCCCCATTTCTACACAACGCTCAATCTCATCATCATTTGAAGGTACAAGTTTTCCTTGCAACTCCCCTCCTAAACATTTAAGTGCTACTGCTGCTAATACGCCCTCTGGGGCTCCACCCGATCCGAGCAGAATATCAACACCGGTATTCTCAAATGCCGTATTAATCGCAGCAGCAACATCTCCAGCAGGTATGAGTTTAATTCTTGCACCGGATTCACGAATTTCTTGAATTAATTTTGCATGACGCGGGCGGTCAAGCACGGTTGCAACAACGTCTTCTATATCTTTATTTTTTGCTCTTGCAACTGCTTGTAGATTATCCATCGTTGGTGCATTGATATCAATCATGCCTATTGCTTCGGGACCAACCGCAATTTTATTCATGTACATATCTGGTGCATGCAACAATGTTCCTTTATCAGCTATCGCAATAACAGAGAGTGCGTTCCAGGAGCCTTGTGCAACAATATCCGTTCCTTCAAGGGGATCAACAGCAACATCGACTCCAGGCCCATCACCGGTTCCCAGCTTTTCACCAATATACAGCATCGGAGCCTCGTCCATTTCTCCTTCGCCAATTACTACTGTTCCTTGCATTGGAATTGTATCAAACACAGTACGCATTGCCATTGTTGCTGCATCATCAGCTTCAGCTTTAACGCCTCTCCCCATCCAACGTGCTGACTTTAATGCCGCAGCTTCTGTGACGCGAACTAACTCCATCGATAAACTTCTTTCCATGATTTCCATCTCCTTTTAGAGGTCCATTTTTTACATATACTCATCCCAAAAGCATATCTATAAAATGTGGAAATCGTTTTCGTTTCTGTGTGAGTTTACGTATCACATTGATTAACCAGTTTTAGCACAGTCCATTAGGAATTCTGAAAGGAAGCAATTTCTTTTTGCGTCATGTCTTTTCTCCAGATGTTAGCTCCAAGGCTTGTTAATTTATCTGTTATTTTTTCATAACCTCTATCAATGTGGTCGACACCTGTAATTTCTGTAATTCCATTAGCTGCCAAACCAGCAATGATCAGGGCAGCACCAGCCCGCAAATCGGATGCCTTTACTTTTGCTCCCTGTAGCTGTGTAGGTCCAGAGACGATTACAGATCCACCTTCTACTTTAATAAGAGCATTCATCCGTCTTAATTCGTCAATATGCTTTAAACGCGCAGAATAAATCGTATCAGTAATAACACCCGTACCTGTTACTTGAGTTAATAGCGATGTAAATGGCTGTTGAAGATCTGTCGGGAAGCCAGGATACACGAGTGTTTTGATATCAACGCTTTTCAGTGGCTTTCGATTAGCGATATACAGCTGTTCATCGCTCTCCTCAACCGTTACACCCATTTCGCGTAATTTTGCGATAAGCGATTCTATATGCTGGGAAATGACATTATCGATAACCACTTCTTTCCCTTGTGCTGCAGCTGCAATCGCATACGTCCCAGCTTCAATTCTGTCTGGAATGATTGTATGTTTACAGCCGTGAAGTGATGGTACACCTTCAATCCGAATAACATCAGTTCCTACACCTTTGATTTTCGCTCCCATATTCGTTAACAAGGTTGCAACATCAATGATTTCCGGCTCTTTTGCTGCATTCTCAATAATTGTTTTTCCTTTTGCTTTAACAGCAGCTAACATAATATTAATCGTTGCGCCGACACTTACCACATCCAAATAAATTCTGGCACCTCTCAACTCTTTGGCGCGCAGGTAAATTGCGCCTTGTTCATTGGTAACTTCGGCTCCAAGCGCTTCAAAACCTTTAATATGTTGATCGATAGGACGTGGACCTAGATAGCAGCCACCAGGAAGCCCAATAACAGCTTTATTGAATTTCCCTAGCATCGCTCCCATAAAATAATAAGAAGCACGTAACTTCTTTACTTTGCCATTCGGTAAGGGCATTGCAATCATCTTTTCAGGTTGAATCGTTACATCCTGACCATTCCAAGAAACACTTCCTCCGATTTCCTCCAAAAGGTCTCCAAGTGTATAGACATCAGAGATTTCCGGAAGGCCTTCAAGTGTCACAGTGGAATCTGCTAGAATGGATGCAGGCAGTAGTGCAACTGCACTGTTCTTTGCCCCACTAATTCGAACTTTGCCATTTAGTTCATGGCCACCTTCAATTAACAATTTTTGCATTTGAATACCTCGTTCCTGAGAGGTTGTCCAAAAAGTATTTGAACACACTTCATTTCGATTAATTATTGTTACACAAAATCAGGAATTTCCTGTTCTATGTATTTCCGCTTGCACGAAATATCTATAGATTATATCGTAAATTCCGAGCGAAACGAATTTATCGTTCTATTGAATGCATATCAATATTATCATTTTCATTTTTTCCAATTTCATGCAATTATTTTTATTTATTTTGGAATTATAATGTTTAAACACTGTAGATAACTTAGTTGCCGAAACAGCCGCGTCCACGAAGCGCTAAAGCTGTAGCGCAGACTTCGCCCCAGAGGCGCCGTCCGTACATCGCTAACAAGATGCTTCTGTTTTAGTTCTTATTCCAATCAGCTAAGAATTTCTCAATTCCTTGATCTGTTAGTGGATGCTTTACAAGACTAGACAATACATTATAGGGAATTGTTGCAATATGCGCTCCATGTATTGCGGCATCTGTTACATGTAATGGATGGCGAATAGATGCAGCGATAATTTCGGTACTGATATTGTGGCGTTCGAAGATTTCAGCAATGCTTGCAATTAAGGTCATTCCATCATGACCGATGTCATCCAAACGACCAAGGAATGGGGAAACGTATGTCGCACCAGCACGTGCGGCAAGCAATGCTTGATTTGCATTGAAAATTAACGTAACATTGGTCTTAATGTTTAAATCGCTAAACGTTTTAACCGCTTTCAGCCCCTCTAAAGTCATTGGAACTTTTACCGTTATATTTGGTGCAATTGCAGCAAGCTCTTTCCCTTCCTCAATCATACCTTCAGCATCTTCAGAAATGACTTCTGCACTTACAGATCCCGACACCTCAGCTGTAATCTCACGCAAGCGTTCATGAAAGGAGACTCCTTCTTTTGCAACAAGGCTTGGGTTCGTTGTAACACCAGCTAAAATTCCAAGTTCATTCGCATTACGAATTTCTTCAATGTTTGCTGTATCGATAAAAAACTTCATCTATTCCACACTCCCCATTATCTTCTATAGACTGGTAGGCTGAACCCGAAGGAACAGCCTGTCCAATTTAATGTATAGCTTAGATTGCTTTATTACGCTTGTTGTGATGAACCAAATTCACGCATTTTACCTTTAACCGTTTCTTTAATTGCTTCTGTACCTGGTCCAAGATATTTACGTGGGTCATATAATTCAGGCTTAGCGTTTAACACATTGCGAACAGCTTCTGCTTGAGCCATTTGGTTCTCTGTATTTACATTAATTTTTGCTGTTCCAAGTGAGATAGCCTTTTGAATGTCTTTTGTAGGGATACCAGTTCCACCATGTAATACCAATGGTACTTGAACAAGGTTTAGGATTTCTTCCATTTCAGTAAAGCCAAGATTTGGCTCTCCTTCATATGGACCATGAACAGAACCTAATGCTGGTGCTAAGCAATCTACTCCAGCTTCAGAAACGAGTTGTTTACACTCATCTTTGTCCGCATATTGAATTCCACCGATAACACCATCTTCTTCTCCACCAACTGTACCAACCTCAGCTTCAACAGATACACCGTGAATATGAGCAAGCTCTACAACTTGTTTTGTAATGGCAACATTTTCTTCAATTGGTGAATGAGAAGCATCAATCATGACAGAAGTAAATCCAGCATGAATCGCTTCAGCACATTTTTGGAAGCTTGAACCATGGTCTAAATGGATTGCAACAGGCACAGTAGTACCATAGGATTCCATTAATGATTTAACCATTGCAACAACAACATTAAATCCTCCCATATATTTTCCAGCACCTTCAGAAACACCAAGTATCACTGGTGACTTTTCTTCTTCTGCTGCTTGTAGGATTGCTTGGATGTACTCCAAGTTGTTGATATTAAACTGACCTACTGCATAACCATTTTTTTTACCCTTTTCAAGCATTTCCTTCATAGATACTAATGGCATTAAAATATCCTCCTTAGATTATATTACCTAAACAACATTATTTACTTTCGTACATTATAAGAATACCAACTACCGCCTTCTCACGCAACAAGTAATACTTGAAGGGGAGTGTATAACTCTAATTAATCCGCTTACATAATTATTTCCCTTACATTGGCACATAAATCCATTACATTAAAAGGTTTTGCAATCGTATACCTTACTATTCTCCTTGTTTCCATTTCCCCAATAATACTCTCTGCCATTCCACTCATAACAATTACGGGAGTTTCTATTTCTTCATTTTCTAATTGGTTCAATACTTCACTCCCATCGATGATTGGTAACTTGTAATCCAAAATAATTAAATCAAATGACGCTTGGTGGATTTTATCCAATGCTTCTTTCCCTGTAGAAGCTAAAGTCACCCGATGACCTTCACTCGTTAAAATATCAGTTAAGAGCAAACGGATACCTGGCTGATCATCAACTACTAATATCTCCTTTGGCATCTCCTCTAATCCCCCTAATAACAAATATCTCTACTATAATATGAATTCTATGCAATCGCTCTTTCCCCTTTTGTCCTCTCTACATATTCAGTTTGTTTATATTTGTTTATAACAATTAACTACATGCAATATTTAATAATTTACCTATAAGAAAAAATTAGCTATACATTGTTTACATTTACAATTTCAAGAATTATTTATTGTGATAAATGAGGTTTAAGAATAATAGAAGTACAAGCACGAATGCAATTGGATTTTTAGCTATCACCGAATTTTCTACGACTAGTCAAAAGATGAATCAAAACAGCACGTATGGCTAATCGGGGTGGAGGATAAGGAAATTCAAAAAATGGGTTACGAAATTGGAAATGCGCATGAATGCGCATTTTTCAGATACTCTCCTATAAATGATAAGAAGATAGCAATATTGACACGTCCCCGCTATTAAAATAGCAGTCTTCACATTGTCTATTTAGTTGTCTGGTTTAAACATACAAGTTAACTTTATCCGTGCTGTTTTTCATATTTTTTATCGTTAAAATATCCAATGATAGTTTATCATTTCCAATTTACTCTATAAAAAGTACTCATAATCTCAATTCAACAAAAGATGGTTAAATCCTCTTTTTTTAGAAAAAAACAATCAAATCTGTTAACCAAAGATTTCTAAACGTAAGAAAAACCCCAAAAGTTAACTTTTGGGGTGAAACAGCATTAAGTTGAAAAGGGGTTTAATTTTTTCTATTGCTCTGTTCCACAGAAGCTCCAATAAAGCCTTTAAATAAGCCTTGTGCTCTCGTTGGACGAGAAGTAAACTCTGGATGGAATTGGCATGCAACAAACCATGGATGATTGTCAATCTCAATTGTTTCCACTAATCTTCCATCAGGACTTGTACCAGAGAAGATAAAGCCATGCTCTTCCATTTGCTCGCGATAATCATTATTAAACTCATAACGATGACGATGACGTTCTTCAATCATATCGGCACCATCATACGCTGCTTTTGTTTTCGTACCATCTTTAAGCTTACAAGGGTAAGATCCAAGACGTAATGTTCCACCTAAATCAGAAACGTTCTTCTGCTCAGGAAGCAAGTCAATGATTGGATAGGCTGTATTTGGATTAATTTCTGCTGAGTGTGCCCCTTCTAGACCAACAACATTTCGAGCGAATTCTACAGAAGCTAATTGCATTCCTAAACAAATACCAAAGAAAGGAATATTATTTTCACGCGCATAACGAATTGCTTCAATTTTTCCATCGATACCACGATCGCCAAATCCACCTGGCACAATAATACCATCTACATGGGAAAGTTCTGAGTGAATCGCAGCTCTATCCAGCTCTTCGGAATTAATCCAATGTACTTTAATATCTGCATCAAAATCATAACCTGCATGTTTCAATGACTCAACTACAGAAATATATGCATCTGGAAGTTCTACATATTTACCTACAAGTCCAATATCAATTTTTTTCGAAAGGTTTCTAACTTTGGATACCAACTTTTTCCACTCTTTCATGTCAGCTACTCCACAATCAAGACCAAAATGATCACACGTTAACTGATCCAGATTCTGTTCTTGAAGTGCAATTGGTACTTGATAAAGTGTATCTGCATCACGCATTTCAATTACAGCTTTTTCGTTGATATCACAGAATAACGCAATTTTCTTTTTCATTTCAACGCTGATTGGTAATTCTGTACGCAAGACAATCGCGTCTGGCTGTATACCTAAAGAACGTAATTCTTTGACACTATGCTGGGTAGGTTTTGTCTTCATTTCTCCAGCAGCTTTAATGTATGGCACAAGGGTACAGTGGATATACATTACGCTGTTTCGTCCTACATCGCTTTTAATTTGGCGAATCGCCTCAAGAAATGGCAGTGACTCGATATCACCAACAGTTCCGCCAATTTCTGTAATAACAACATCAGCTTCTGTCGCTTCACCTGCTCGATATACCTGTTCTTTAATTTCGTTTGTAATGTGAGGTATAACTTGAACCGTACCACCAAGATAATCACCGCGACGTTCTTTGCGAATAACACTAGAATATACCTTACCAGTAGTAATGTTGCTGAATTTATTTAGGTTAATGTCTGTAAAACGCTCATAGTGCCCAAGGTCAAGATCTGTTTCCGCTCCATCATTCGTTACAAAAACCTCACCATGCTGATATGGACTCATTGTACCTGGGTCCACGTTTATATATGGATCAAACTTTTGGATAGTCACCTTTAATCCACGATTTTTAAGCAAACGACCAAGTGAAGCAGCTGTAATTCCCTTCCCTAGCGAGGATACAACTCCACCAGTTACAAAAATATATTTAGTCACGATTCATCCTTCTTTCCTTTTCTTGTTCTGTAATTAGTATTCCTAAAAATAATGTAAAAAACTTGGCATTCAACAAACTTCCTGAGTAAATGCCTTTAATTTCTTATCTGCAAAAATAAGAAAGGCGTTTCCCCAATTGTATCTAGGGAAACGCCTTGATTATTAGATTCAAAGAGCCCAATTAAGATTGTACTCATAGTCCTAAAAAAAGTCAAGGAACCTTTTTAACTATTTTTCTTCGTCCAATTCGTCTTCATCAACAATAAGTTCCTCGTCGTCAATTTCCTCATCAAAATCTTCTTCAAAGTCATCATCGTCCCCAAAGTCATCAACTATTTCCTCAATATCTGCATCTGTGATATCAAGTTCTTCGTCAATCTCTTCTACTTCTTCATCAGTCTTCTTCTTCACACGTTTCTTTTTCGGTACTTCCGTTAGCTCTTCTTGCGCCTGTTCCACTGGGTACCATCTTTTTAATCCCCACATACTGGAACCAAGTGTTAAGAAACGGCCATCAACGTTCATGTCCGTATAGAATTGAGCAATATTATTCTCCTTCTCGCTAGCAGAGAAACCTTTCATTTCAGCAATTTTATCAAAAATATCTCTGAAATTGAGGGCTTTCTTTTCATCAAATAGAATTTTACTTGCTAATTCAATCATTGACATTTCTTGTAATTCTTCGTGGCTATACTTGTCTAAGCTCACGGCAATGCACTCCCTTTGCTAAAAATATTGAAGGCTATGAGCCTAATTTATAATCATCATTTTATTGTACTAATATACCATTTTTCTTTCACAATAAACATACATTACATTATAAACAATTTTATATAGAATATGCTAGAACGAAAGCATAAAAAGTTGAGAAAATATATTATTCCCTCAACTTTTTATGTTTTTCATGCCGTTTCTATAGGATTTGGTGTTATATGAGAATAGATATAGAGTGCGAACTAACTTCTCGGCTGTCTTTACAAGTATGTGCACTAATAGCCGTCCGGGAGGCTTCGGTCCGATACTTTCCGCAGTCACGGCACTCTGATCACCTGGAATGGTTAGAGCATCGCTTATAACAACTATGCTGGAAAATAGTATAAGAATACTTATTAGATGTCCTAATCATTCAAGCGTTTTTATTATTACATGTTCCTGCGATATTGTCCGCCAACTTCATAAAGAGCGGTGGTAATTTGTCCGAGGCTTGCTGCTTTTACTGTCTCCAGAAGCTCTGCAAATATATTCCCGCCAGATGCAGCTACTTGCTTTAAGCTCGTTAGTGCTTCTTCTACTTCCGCTTTATGAACTTCCTGAAATTTCCTTAATTCCGTAATTTGATGCTCCTTTTCTTCTTTGGAAGCACGCGCTAATTCCATGGAATCGATTTGTTCATCGGTTGGTGGGTTCGGATTGATATATGTGTTTACACCAATAATCGGCAGTTCTCCAGAATGCTTTTTCCCTTCATAATAGAGTGACTCTTCTTGAATCTTACCACGCTGATATTGGCGCTCCATTGCACCAAGCACCCCACCGCGATCATTCATTTTTTCAAATTCCTGCAGTACAGCCTCCTCTACTAGATCCGTTAACTCATCCACAATAAACGAACCTTGTAAGGAATTTTCATTTTTTGTAAGACCGAATTCCTTATTGATAATCATTTGAATGGCCATCGCCCGCCTTACGGATTCCTCTGTTGGTGTCGTAATTGCCTCATCGTATGCATTCGTGTGAAGTGAATTCGTATTATCCTGAATCGCAAGTAATGCCTGTAATGTTGTACGAATATCATTAAAATCAATTTCTTGCGCATGAAGGGAACGTCCAGATGTTTGCACATGGTATTTCAGCTTTTGGCTGCGTTCATTGGCACCGTATTTGTCGCGCATTGTAATTGCCCAAATTCGGCGGGCTACTCGGCCAATTACCGTGTATTCTGGATCAAGACCATTTGAGAAAAAGAACGACAGATTTTGTGCAAACTTATTAACATCCATTCCTCTGCTCAAATAATATTCTACATACGTAAACCCATTAGCAAGCGTAAAGGCTAGCTGTGTAATCGGATTGGCACCAGCCTCTGCAATATGATAGCCGGAAATGGAAACAGAGTAGTAATTGCGTACATTGTTTTCAATAAAATATTCCTGAATATCTCCCATCATGCGTAATGCAAACTCCGTTGAAAATATACATGTGTTTTGTCCTTGATCTTCTTTTAAAATATCTGCTTGAACAGTTCCGCGAATGACAGAGATTGTATCTGATTTGAGCTTCTTGTATTCTTTCTCTGCAGGCTTTCGTCCATTATTCTGGGTAAATTTTTTGACCTGCTGATCGATCGCTGTATTAAAATACATTGCTAGAATAATTGGAGCCGGGCCATTTATTGTCATGGAAACGGACGTAAGCGGGTCTGTTAAGTCAAAGCCAGCGTATAGCTTTTTCATATCTTCTAACGTGCAAATATTAACACCGCTTTCTCCGACCTTCCCATAGATATCTGGTCTTTCCGCAGGGTCTTCGCCATATAATGTGACCGAGTCGAAGGCGGTGGAAAGCCTTTTTGCTTCATCATTTTTTGATAAATAATGAAAGCGTCGATTCGTTCTTTCTGGAGTTCCTTCGCCAGCAAATTGACGAGTCGGATCTTCCCCTGTTCGTTTAAATGGAAACACACCAGCAGTAAACGGGAATGAACCAGGTACGTTTTCCTTTCGCAGCCAGGTGAGCCGCTCTCCCCAATCCTCATATTTTGGAAACGCAACTTTAGGTATTTTAAGACCGGATAGTGATTCGGTTGTGATGTCCATTTTAATTTCTTTATCCCGAACTTTAAAGGTCATTGTATCGCCCTGGTAGCTTTCCTTTAGTGCTTCCCAACTCTCAAGCATTTTCTTCAGCTGAGGATCGAGTTGTTCTTTATATTGATCAATCGTTTGATCAATGGCTTCCTTAACAGGTGCATCTTCCATAACTTCCTTCGTTCCTTCAAGCTGATAAAGCTTCCTGGCAATGTCACTATGTTTTTTTGTATGCTGGTGGTAATTGCGTATATAGGTTGCAATTTCGAGCAGGTAATATCTGCGGTCATTGGAAATAATGCGATTTTGTTTCTCAGAAATAACGTTTCGGTCAAAATCAATTTTTTCATCCCAATGGTGTTTATCACTTAGTGTATCAATTAGTGCAGCAAATAACGCATTTGTTCCTGCATCATTAAACTGACTTGCAATCGTTCCAAAAACTGGAAATGCCGTTTTATCCTGATGGAAGAGCATTCGGCTTCGTTCATATTGCTTTCTCACTTGATTGAGTGCGTCTTCGGAACCCTTTTGTTCAAATTTATTAATTACAATGAAATCTGCATAATCAATCATGTCTATTTTTTCAAGCTGTGTTGGTGCACCAAATTCTGCTGTCATCACATACATCGACAGGTCGCTAATATCAGTAATTGCTGCATCACCTTGGCCAATACCACTTGTTTCTACAATAATGAAATCAAATCCAGATCTTCGTACGACATCAATCACATCCTGAATTGCTTTTGACAGCTCCGTTCTTGAATCACGCGTTGCCAATGAACGCATATAGACGCGGTCATTAAAAATTGCATTCATGCGGATTCGGTCACCAAGTAGTGCTCCGCCCGTTTTTTTCTTCGTTGGATCGATAGAAATAATCGCTATTTTTTTATCTGGAATTTCATTCATAAAACGGCGTATCAATTCATCTGTTAAGGAACTTTTCCCTGCTCCACCTGTTCCAGTGATTCCGAGTACAGGTATGGCGCTGTCTCCCTTTTCTTTCAGCTCTTCGAGAATCTTTTGCTTTTCATCCGGGTTCGTGTCATTGCTTTCCACATACGTAATAAATTTTCCAATCGCATTTCGGTTGCCCTGCGCGAGCTTTTTTAAATCTTCTTGAATATCCACGGGTGGCAAGGTATCACATTGCTTAAGCATCCGATTAATCATTCCTTGCAGACCATACTTACGCCCATCTTCAGGTGAGAAGATCCAGGCAACACCATAATCATGCAGCTCTTTAATTTCACGCGGGATAATCGTCCCTCCCCCACCACCAAACACCTTTATATGGACAGCATCCAGCTCCTTTAAAAGGTCAATCATATATTTGAAATACTCTACGTGCCCACCTTGATAGGATGACAAGGCTATTCCTTGCACATCCTCTTGAATCGCTGCGTGTACAACCTCCTCGACAGAACGATTATGTCCGAGATGAATTACCTCGGCCCCGCTTGCCTGAAGAATTCGGCGCATAATATTGATGGATGCATCATGTCCATCAAATAAACTTGAGGCTGTTACGAATCGAATTGGATGTTTCGGCACGTAAACTTCAACCTGCTCCATCTTGCTCCCCCCCTCGTAAAATTTATGAAATCTGCTTGTTAATTGCATGTTCGATTAATTTTAATTGTGCATTCGTGTATTCTTCCAGTGTGAATTGCTTTTGCATAATCCATCTTCTGAATCCCCACATATGTCCCTGTACCACAATATTATTGCCAAGCAGACTAACCTCTTTTGTGGATAGCTTTCCTTCTGTGCAAGTGCTAATAACATTTTCTATAATTCCTACCATATCGCGTTCTCTTTCTAAAACATGTTTTCTTGATTCCTTGTTTAGCGATTTAACTTCTTGATAAAGAATGACGATTTCATCTTGCATTTCATCCATTAAGTAAAAAAAGGACCGTAACGCCTGCATCATACTTGGAATGGAAGGTGATTTTAAATCAATCGCCTGAGCAATTCGCTCGCGAACTTGTTCATGGATCGAATCACAGACAAGAAATAAAACATCTTCTTTTGTGCGAATATACTCATACAATGTTCCAATGCTAAAACCAGATTCACTTGCGATTTCTCTTGTCGTTGTTTTATGGAAGCCTTTTTCTTTAAAAAGCTTAATCGCACCCTTAATAATTTGTTCTCTCCGTACTTTTATGAGCTGCTGATCTTTTACAGAAGAAAGTATCTTCTCCCCCTTCATCATGAATCCCTCCAATCTGTTTCATAGATATGTTCGTGCAATCACTCGGGACATCACCTGTTTCATGCGTCATCACTCTATTTATTTTGTTAGCATTCTGCCAATAACAAGTCGTTGGATTTCGTTTGTGCCTTCATAGATTTGGGTGATTTTTGCATCGCGCATGTAGCGTTCGACTGGATAATCTTTTGTGTATCCATAACCGCCAAATATTTGGACAGCTTCCACTGTTGTGCGCATCGCCACATCACCTGCAAATAATTTGGACATAGCGGATGCTTTCCCATATGGAAGTCCTTTGGATTCCAGCCATGCTGCTTGATAGGTTAATAGACGAGCCGCTTCAATTTCGGTTGCCATGTCTGCAAGCTTAAATGATATTCCTTGGTTCACTGCGATTGGTTTTCCAAATTGTTCACGTTCTTTTGCATAGGCTACTGCTGCATCTAAAGCACCTTGGGCGATCCCAAGCGCTTGCGCTGCGATTCCATTTCTTCCACCATCAAGTGTTGTCATCGCAATGGTAAAGCCTTCCCCTTCAACCCCAAGCAAATTTTCTTTTGGAATCCGACAGTTTTCAAAGATTAACTCCGTTGTTGGAGAAGAACGAATGCCGAGTTTCTTTTCTTTTTTACCGAAAGCAAATCCATCTGTTCCCTTCTCCACGATGAATGCACTAATTCCCTTATGTTTAGCATCCGCATCTGTTTTTGCAAAAACAATGTAAATATCTGCAACACCGCCATTTGTAATCCAAACTTTACTCCCGTTTAATACGTAGTGATCTCCATCTTCCTTTGCAGTTGTTTTCATCGAAACGACATCGCTACCCGCCCCAGGCTCGGATAACGCATAGGCGCCGAGTGCTTCTCCTGTCGCCAAGCGTGTAAGAAAATTTTTCTTCTGCTCTTCATTCCCAAATTTATAAATTGGCCAGCTTGCTAATGACAGGTGAGCAGATAACGTTACACCAGTGGAAGCACAAACACGTGACAATTCCTCTACAGCTATACAATAACTTACATAGTCAGCTTCAATGCCACCATAGCTTTCCGGCCATGGGATTCCTGTTAAACCAAGCTCTGCCATTTTGTCAAAAATCCCACGATCAAAGCGCTCCTCTTCATCACGCTCGGCCGCTGTTGGTTCTACATCTCTTTCCGCAAAGTCACGAACCATTTTACGCAACATTTCTTGTTCTTCCGTTAATTGAAAGTCCATCTTCTTCTCCTCCTTAGTCTTTCAATAAATGATTGGCAATCACAATATGTTGAATCTCATTTGTGCCTTCATAAATTTCCGTTACTTTTGCATCTCGGAATAGGCGCTCGACAGGATACTCCTCTGTGTAGCCGTAACCGCCAAATATTTGGATTGCTTCAATTGCGTTGTTCATCGCTGTTCTGGTTGCTGCAAGTTTTGCCATTGACGTTTCTTTCGCGCATGGGACTCCTTGCTCGATCAATGTTGCAGCGTGATAGGTTAATAATTTTGCAGACTCGGTCGCCGTTGCCATATCTGCTAGTTTGAATGATATCCCTTGATTTGAAGCAATCGATTTCCCAAATTGCTTTCGTTCTTTGGCATAGTTCACTGCGTATTCAAGAGCCGCTTCCGCTATACCAAGACCTTGAGCTGCAATGCCAATCCTTCCAATATTCAAATTAGCCATCGCGATATTGAAACCGCTTCCTTTTTCACCTAACAAATTTCCTTTTGGAATAACACATTGATCAAATGTTAGTTGAACTGTATTTGATCCATGAAGGCCCATCTTTTTTTCTTTCTTACCGATAATCAATCCAGGAGAATCCTTTTCTACAATAAATGCGCTAATATCCTTGGAATTGTCACCAGTCCGAGCAAATGTAATATACGTATCTGCCACACCGCCATTTGTAATAAAAACCTTGGACCCATTTAAAATATAAGAAACATCTGTTTCCTTAGCAGTCGTTTTTAAACTACCAGCATCAGAACCAGCTCCTGGCTCTGTAAGTGCAAATGCACCAAGGTACTCTCCGCTTGCAAGCCTTGGCAAGAAACGCCTTTTTTGCTCTTCATTTCCAAAGTATAAAATTGGATTCGTTCCAACAGATGTGTGTACGGATAAAATAACACCGACGGTCGCACTTACTTTTGATAGCTCATGAATCGTTTGAATGTAGGATGTGAAATCCATCCCACTTCCACCATATTTTTCCGGAATAGGAATGCCCATTAATCCAAGCTCTCCCATCTTCTTCACAATTTCAATCGGGAAACGATCTTCCTTTTCCATTCGCTCTATTACAGGGGCTACTTCCTTCCTGGCAAAATCTCGAACTACCTTAAGAAGCATTTCCTGTTCTTCTGTAACCTTTAACATCATACCGTTTGCACCTCTCTTGGGTGTTATTTAACTAGCTATATTCATAAAAGCCTTTACCGGATTTCTTTCCAAGCCATCCTGCTTTTACATATTGACGCAGTAATGGACATGGACGATATTTACTATCCCCAAATCCTTCATGAAGCACTTCCATAATATACAAACATGTATCCAGACCAATAAAATCTGCCAGCGTTAGCGGTCCCATCGGATGATTCATTCCAAGCTTCATCACCTGGTCAACATCCTTTGGCGTGGCGACACCTTCATAAACCGTATAAATCGCTTCATTAATCATTGGCATTAGAATCCGATTGGATACAAACCCAGGAAAATCTTTTACTTCTACTGGAGTTTTTGATAACTGGACAGTCATCATTTGAATTGTTTCATACGTTTCATCACTTGTTTGTAACCCGCGTATAATTTCAACAAGCTTCATAACTGGCACAGGATTCATAAAATGCATGCCAATTACCTGATCCGGTCGTTTTGTTTCAGCCGCGATTTCAGTAATCGGTAAGGAGGATGTATTCGAGGCAAGGATTGCATGCTTTGGTGCGTGTGTATCCACCTCTTTGAAAACTGCTGATTTTACATCCATATTTTCCACAACAGCTTCAATAATCAAATCACAGGTTGCTGCATCCTCTAATGTATGGGAAGGAGTTAGGCGACCTAGGGTTGTCGCCTTCTCTTCTTTTGTTAATCTCTTCTTTTCCACGTTACGTGCAAGCAATTTTTCGATGCCGTTTATTCCTGCTTGTAATGCATTCTTATCCCGGTCGTGTAGTAGTACGTTAAATCCTGATTGCGCACAGACCTGAGCAATGCCAGCTCCCATTTGCCCTGCACCAATGACCATCACATTATTTATTGCCATCTTTTTGTTTCCTCCTTTGCGTTAACCCTTAGGAACTTCGATCAGTACTGCATCTCCTTGACCACTGCCACTGCAAATAGCTGCAATGCCAAGCCCGCCACCGCGGCGCTTTAATTCATGAATTAAGGTTAAAATGATTCTGGCGCCACTTGCTCCAATTGGATGACCTAATGCAACAGCACCACCATTAACATTTATCTTTTCAGTGTCAATGTCAGCGATTTTTCCACTTGCAAGCGACACAGCAGCAAAGGCTTCATTTATTTCAAACAGATCAATGTCTTCCTTGGAATATCCTGTCTTTTCTAGCAATTTATTAATAACAAGTCCTGGTGTTTGCGGGAAATTCTTTGCTTCTACAGCAACTTCTGTGTGCCCAAGAATCGTTGCCATCGGTTTTTTCCCAAGCTCGTTTGCCTTGTCATCTCCCATCACAACAAAAGCACATGCACCATCATTGACACCAGGAGCATTACCGGCTGTAATTGTTCCATTTTTATCAAATGCTGGACGCAGACCCGCTAGTTTTTCAACTGTTGTATCCTTTCGGGGTGCTTCATCGGTATCTACGACAATCGGTTCACCTTTACGTACCGGCACTTCCACTGCAACGATTTCTTCAGCAAATTTGCCTGTTTCAATCGCCTCGATTGCTCGTTTGTGACTGCGATAGGACCACTCGTCCTGTGCTTCTCTTGTTAATTCGAATTCTTCTGCAGTTGAATTCCCATAATTCCCCATATGAACCCCTGTGAACGTACATGTCAGTCCATCGTGTACCATCATATCAACTACTTTTTTATCGCCCATCCGGCTTCCCCATCTCGTTTCCGGAAGAAAGTACGGTGCATTGCTCATGCTTTCCATTCCACCTGCAACAATCACATTCTCATCCCCAAGACGAATCAATTGATCAGCAAGTGTAATACTACGCAGTCCAGATGCACACACTTTATTAATTGTTTCGGATTTTACTTCCCATGGGATTCCAGCCTCGCGAGCCGCTTGTCGGGAAGGAATCTGACCTTGGCCACCTTGCAGGACGGTACCCATAATTACTTCATCGATTTCTGAGCCTTCAATTCCAGCTCGATTTAACGCTTCTTTAATTGCCTTTCCTCCTAGCTGCCATGCTGCAAAAGGCTTCAAGCCTCCACCAAATTTTCCGAAAGGGGTTCTTGCACCTGAAACAATTACTGTTTTTCTCATTGATTTCCATCCTTTCTTTTTGTTTATCTAACTATCTTGATTGAACGCTCACTCATTTAATTCGTTTAACTGAAAAGGGGAATCTCCCCCCTATCAGTCTATCATCAATTAAGAGGCTGTTCTTGATTGATCGTCAAAGTGAATAGATAATGCTAAAATTTCAGCAACATCCATTGTACTAATGTCCTCATCGACCTCTTTTGCCTTTGTCCCATCGCTTAGCATTGTTAAGCAATACGGACAAGCACTGGAAATCATAGATGGCTGGACAGCAAGTGCCTGTTCTGTACGTGCTACATTAATTCGGTTTCCAGTCGTTTCCTCTGTCCACATTAAGCCACCACCTGCACCACAGCACATTCCATTTTCCCGTGAACGATTCATTTCAACAAGCTCAAGTCCTGGGATAGATGTTAAAATTTCCCTCGGCGGGTCATACACACCATTGTATCTCCCTAAGTAGCATGAATCATGATAGGTTAGCTTTTCATTGATTGGACGTTCTGGCTTTATTTTCCCTGATTTCACCAAATCATAGAGCATTTGCGTATGGTGATACACTTCTGCTGTATAGCCGAAATCTGGGTACTCATTTTTGAAAATATTATAGGCATGCGGGTCAATCGTAACGATTTTGGTGACACCGTTTTTCTCAAATGTTTTAATGTTTTTCTCGGCAATCTCCTGGAATAAAAACTCATTCCCGATTCTGCGTGCTGTATCACCCGAGTTCGTTTCCGTATTTCCTAGAATCGCAAAGCTAACACCTGCCTGATTCATTAGTTTAGCAAAAGCAATCGCGATTTTTTGGCTGCGGCTATCAAAAGCTCCCATCGAACTCACCCAGAAAAGGTATTCAAATTCTTTTCCTTCCTTTTTCAGCTCTTTCACAGTAGGGATGTATGCAGTTTCATCTTCATCACGCCATTTGATGCGGTCTTTTTTTGAAAGTCCCCATGGATTTCCTTGGCGTTCAATGTTCATAACCGCTCGTTGAATATCCGAATCCATCTTTCCTTCTGTCATAACAAGATAGCGGCGCATATCAATAATCGTTCCAACATGCTCATTGTTTACAGGACAAGCATCCTCACAATTTCGGCATGTGGTACATCCAGAAAGCTCTTCTTCTGTAATAACATCACCAATTAGACTTGCGCTTTGAACAGTCGCTGCAGCTTCTTTTTGCGCGCTTGCCTGATTCCCTGCCGTATTGTTAAATGCGTAAGCTGGAACCCATGCGGACTTTCCTGTTATCGCTGCCCCCTTTTCGGTTAAATGGTCACGAACCTTAATCATAATGTCCATCGGCGACAGCATTTTACCAGTTCCCGCAGCAGGACACACGTCTGTACAGCGGCCACATTCCACACAAGCATAGAAATCAAGCATCTGATGCTGTTCAAAATCTTCTACTTTCCCTGCCCCGAATGAGATTTCTTCCTCACTATCTTCATCGATATCAAAATCTATTTTTTTCAATTTACCTGGGACTTGCTTGCTTAAAAACACATTAATTGGTGCTGCAATCAGATGTGCATGCTTGGATTGCGGTACATAAACAAGGAATGAAAGCAGTGTAATCGTATGTACCCACCAAGCAATATAGAACAATACTGTTGCAGCGTCTTGTGAAATCCATCCCAGTACTAGTGCAATCATACTTGCAACTGGTTCTGTCCATGTTACTTCATGGCCATGCCAAAGAAGCGCCATCCCATTTCCAAATAACACAGAAAGCATTAATGTGCCAATAAAAATAAGAACAAGACCAGCTTTAAAGCCACGTTTTAGCCGCACGAGCTTCTCCATATAGCGACGATAAAATGCCCATACAACCGCCACAAGAATCATTAACGTTACGAGTTCCTGAAAGAAGACAAACCCTGGATACAGCACACCAAATGGTAAATGGTTACCTGGTGAAAGTCCTTTCACAAACATGTCAATTGCACCAAATTGAACGAGAATAAATCCATAAAACATCATGACATGAATGATACCGGATTTCTTATCCTTCAATAACTTTGATTGGCCAAATACAATCGTCCACACCCTTTGTAACCGCAACTTAATTTCGCCATCAAACTCGGATTTTTTACCAAGCCCTATATAAGCAATCCGTGTTGAGACGACCCTGACGAATAAATACAATGCATAAAACGTGATTATTAAAAACGCAATCCAATTAACTAGCATAAATGTATCCACTGGCGGCTCCTCCTTTTTGTTACAGTTAAATGATAGCGATTACATTTGATTGAAAAATTCCGCTTACAGAAATCTATATCTATACTTTATACGTGAATGAGCATTCAGTCAACAGATTTTTGGTAAAAGATATTAAATTCATAATTTATTATATAATAAAAAAGATAGCCTGTCACATTTTGATTATTTATGAAATAGTAATCTTGAAATTGGTAATGACCGCAACGCAAACATCACAAAATATTCAAGTCATGGTAGGCTTTAAATATTTTGTGATGTACAATACAGTTTCCATATCTTGCTTACTTTTTTAACGGACATACATTAATACACACCGATACTCGCAAGTAAAATAGCTGGAATCAGTGATAAAATCGGAAAGACTATTGCTACTACCGCAATATCTCGGTAAGACTCTTTATGTGTTAAACCGGTCACAATCAGTATGGTTATAACCGCACCATTATGTGGTAGTGCGTCCAAGCCCCCTGAGGCAATAGATGCGATACGGTGAAATGCTTCGGGTGCTATTCCGGTTGATGCGGCAATTTCATTATATTTGTGACCTAGAGCTTCCATCGTGATGCCTAATCCTCCAGATGCTGAACCTGTTGCTCCGGATAATACATTTGAAGCAATCGACATGGAGATAAGTGGATTTGCATCGATACCCAGAATATAATCGCTTAATTTTTGGAATCCCGGAACAACGCGTACTACGGTTCCAAATCCAACCGCTGCAGAAGTATTTATCATCGCCATTACAGAATCGGAAGCTCCTTGATTTAGCGATGGTATCAAACTTTTAATGTTGTTTAATGAAAATATGATGATCAATAAAACAGCTATTAATAAACAAACGACAATATTCCAGTTAAAAATGTTAAGCGTAACAATTACAGATATTAAAGGCAGTATAGATATATATAGATTTGGCAGCTTTCCCTTTATCTTTTCTTTTTCTTCCAGATCTTTTTCCAACGCTTTAAATCCATGTCCGGTTTTTTTTAGCTTCTTCTCTCTCCACTTCAAATAAAGGATAGACCCCCCACCCATTACGAATGAGGCTGCAAGTCCCATAATAGGGGCTGCAGTCGCTGTGGTGTTAAAATAATCAGTAGGAATCAAGTTCTGAATCTGTGGAGTCCCGGGAAGAGCTGTCATTGCGAATGTCATCATTCCTGCTGTAATAGTAGCTGGCATCAATTTTCTTGGAATATCCGCTTGTCTAAACATATTTACCGCGATTGGATAGACAGCGAATACAACAACGAACACACTAATACCGCCATATGCTAAAACAGATGAAGCCATAATAACACCAATAATTGCTTGGTTTTCACCAAATAGTTTAATTATACCTTGAGCTACGGACTGTGCCATTCCGCTGTATTCCATTAATTTGCCAAAGATAGCCCCTAACATAAATACAGGGAACCAGCTTTTCGTAAAGTCGACAAATCCTTGCATATAAGTGTTTGTATATGCATCAAGTAAGTCAAGCCCACCAAATATTGCTACAACGCCAGCACAAATCGGTGCAATCCAGATAATTGACCATCCACGGTAGGCTAAGATGATTAGCAAAACTAACCCTAATGCAATCCCTAGCATTTGATCACCTCATATTCTCATAAATTCCTTATGTAATCGTCAGTATAAGGTTGAAGTCTTTGAAATCTACCAATCATCAAACCGATAGAGAAAGTTTAAAAAGTCCGGCAAAGATGACACACCGAGAGCATTTGACCTTCGACGCTCAGGTCGTGCTAGTATCCGCGTCTGCAAAAAGGCCGTTGACTCTTAGCCGACCTCGGCCCTTTTTATCCCCTTTTTTTGAACACACTACATAGAAAAAAATGGGGGCCTTCTAATGGCCCCTTCCTCATTAACTGCTAGGAAAATCAAAGTTAATTTCATCTGTGCTTGATTGGTCAAACCACCTTTCCGAGACCGTCTTTGTTTTTGTAAAGAAACGAGCGGTATCCGGTCCGAACATTTGTCCTTCACCCAATCGTGAACCTTTCCAGCCTCCAAAGTTATGATAGCCCACAGGTATTGGAATAGGTACATTTACTCCAACCATACCGACTTCTATTTCTTGCGTGAATTTGCGAGCATCGCGGCCGCTATTGGTGAATATAGCAACCCCATTTCCATATTGATGATTATTGATTAGCTGTATTGCTTCATCAATTGAATCTACTGAAACGATTGTACGTGCTGGACCAAACACTTCTTCTTTGTATACATTCATATCAGGAGTAACATTATCTAATAGCGTAGCCCCCAGGTAAAAACCTTCCTTAAACTCAACATCAGGGTTTCTGCCATCGACCACAACATTAGCTCCATCCCTTACTGCTTCATCAATCGAATGTAAGATGCTTTGTTTTGCTTCTGCACTTATAACGGCCCCAAAGTCAGCTGATTCATCGTCATAGGAACCGGGTCTAAGATTTTCAACCTTTTCTTTTAATTTTGCCGTGAATACATCTGCTGTCTTTTGCCCGACAGGCATTGCTACGGAAACAGCCATACAACGCTGTGATGCTGAACCATATGCAGAGCCTAAGAAGGAGTCAACTGCTTTATCAATATCCGCATCTGGCATAATAACCAGGTGGTTTTTTCCTCCACCAAAGGCATTTACTCGTTTATGATGCTTCGTTCCTACCTCATAAATAATTTCCGCTACTTTCGTAGAGCCCACAAAGCTTACCGCTTGTATGTCGCTATGTGTAATGATGGCATTAACCGTATCCTTATCACCGTTCAATACGTTCCAAACTCCAGCAGGCAAACCAGCCTTCTCCCAAAGTTCTGAGATTAATTGAGCAGAATATGGAACTTTTTCAGATGGTTTCAATATCATTGCATTCCCAACAGCCACTGCCATAACACTCATTGCAAGCGGTACCATAACAGGGAAATTAAATGGTGATATACATGTTACAACGCCAAGCGGCTGTTTCATTGAATAAGCGTTTATATCCCCACCAACATTTACAGAATGTTCTCCTTTGAGTATTTGCGGTGCCCCTATTGCTAAATCCACTGATTCTATTCCTCTGCTTATCTCCCCTTTTGCATCAGAGATCGTTTTCCCATTTTCCTTCCCAATTAGCTGTGCCAATTCATCTGTATTCTCTACTAATAATTGGCGGAATTTAAAAAGAACTTCAACTCTTTTTCCCACAGAGGTTTTTGCCCATTTTGCAGCAGCTTTTTTCGCTAACTGTACGGTCTCATCCACTTCTTCAGCAGAAGCATAAGGAACAGCAGCTATTCGCTTGCCCGTGGATGGGCTGTATACAAAACCATATTTATCGTTATTCCCTTTTACTTTTTCCCCATTAATATAGTGGGTTACTGTATCTAACTTTAATGTCGTCATTTAAACAAACCTCCCATTTTGGATATATCTATTTACCTAATTTCACCTTTTCTTCTGTTAGCATAAGATAGGCTGAAGAAATGTCCTTATCTGCATACTCCTCAATATTTGATTCAAGGTAATTTACTAGTTCTTCACCCAATGGTAATTTACCCTCAAATGAATTCGAAACATGGTTCGCAAGTTTTAAGTCTTTTAATAGTAGTGCTGTAGTAAAAGCCCCTTCATAATATTCATCCTGAGCAATAAAATTTTTGTAGTTTCTAGTAAAAATGCCGCTTTGACCTGTACTGACATTTACAATTCTATAAACAATTTCATGGTCCAAACCTGCTGCATCTGCGATAGATAGTGCTTCTGCGACAGCCTGTGTATGAATTCCAGCCATTAGGTTATTAATTAATTTAACAATAGTTCCTAATCCGTGATCTTCTCCAACATGAAATATATTTTTTCCGATTGTTTCAAGGTACGGTAATGCGGAGCCATATGTTGTTTTATCTCCTCCAACCATCACACTCAGCGTTGCTGCCTCTGCTCCAGCTACACTTCCACTAACCGGAGCTCCCAAGTACTGAATCCCCTTTTCCAATGCTGCTTTTGCTACTTTTTTATTTAGTTCTGGTGAGATTGTGCTTAAGTCAATTAAAGTTAAGGGTGGTTTTCCGTTTTCCACAAGACCCTCGATTCCTAAATAAACATCCTCTACGACCTTTGGTGTTGGTAAACTAGTAAAAATGATATTTACTTCACTTGCTAATGTTGCTGAAGTGAACCCAACCATCCCGCCTATTTCAGCAAATCTTTTTTCATTTTCTTTGTTTACATCTACTCCGTATACGGTATAACCTGCTCTCATTAAATTGCTTGCCATTGGAAAACCCATATTCCCTAATCCAAGAAAACCTACTTTCTTTGTTCCCATCCAGACCCTCCTAAAATATTCATAAGCACTTAGAAAGCGCTATCATTTTTGAAATCTAGTAATTAAGTTTTTCCTTGAAAAATTACATATATAGCCTCCCAATTAGAATTTACTCATAATAATTAGTCTCCTTTCTTTAAACCTTTTTCACATACCAAAGTCAAATACTGTGGTCACTTAAATTATAATTAAAATAATAAACGTAAAATTTACAATAGTCAAGACTATTCTGTTGAATTCTATATTTCCAAAGCATTATGCTATTCTTAAGTAAAAGGGGGATTATTTATGCCGCGTATGACAACAAGAAAATTAAAAGCCTTAGAGACAAAGAAAACGCTTTTAGAAACTGGACTGGAACTGTTTCATAAAAAGGGGTTTGATAATGTAACAGTGGATGAAATAGCAAAAAAATGTAATGTATCTAAAGGGGCATTTTATGTACATTTCAATACCAAATATGACATTTTCAATGAAAAGTTTAAGGATATTGATAATTTTTATTCCACATTCCAACAAGGTATCCCCAAGAACATTAGTGCAAGCGAGAAGATTCTTATGTTTTACAAAGCTCAAATGATCTATTTACGTGATGAATTAGGGAAGGACTTAATTAGAAATGTATACATGAATGCTATGTCACTAACAATTAACAAAAATCATTATTTAGCTGATCCAGATAGAAATCTTTATAAAGTAATTAATTCTTTCGTTCAGGAAGGAATTGAGAATAATGAGTTTAAGGAGGAATTAACTACTGAAGAAGCGTCTGTATTAATTACTAGGTGTATGAGGGGAACTATCTACGATTGGATTATCTTTGGAGAAGAATTTGATGTTGTCCAAGAAATGACAAAGTTCACATCTACAATTTTGAATGGGTTAAAAAAGTAAGGGAATTTGTTATTTAACATCTTCGGCCTGCGACCACATCATAAAGTTAATTCTGAAATAGTAAAACCACTGAAAAAATTTCAGTGGTTTACATTTAGTTATTACATTTTCTCTGGTGCAGATACGCCAATCAGTGTCATGGCATTCGCAAGTGTAATGCGAACAGCTTTCATTAAAGCAATTCGTGCTTGTGTTCTTTCTTTATGATCTGCATCCAACACTTTCTCTGCATTGTAAAAGCTATGCAATGCGGAGGCTAAGTCAAAAACATACTGTGTTACTTTATGTGGCGTATGCTTCTCGGCAGCGTCTGCAACGACTTGTGGAAGCTGACCTAATTTCTTCATTAGATCTACTTCCTTTTCTGCTGTTAATAATGCAGCATTAAAATCTCCCCCGACTGTAAATCCTTTACTTTTCGCCTGTTCGAGCATTGTACAGATACGGGCATGCGCATATTGAACGTAGAAAATTGGATTATCATTGGACTGGGAGCGGGCTAAATCCATATCAAAGTCAAGCTGTGAATCATTTGAACGAGTAACGAAATAATAACGAACCGCGTCAACGCCGACCTCTTCCATTAGCTCTCTTAATGAAACAGCTTTTCCTGTTCGCTTACTCATTTTCACTTTTTCGCCGCCTTCAAATAGGTTTACCATTTGAATAATTTTCACATCGAACCTTTCAACCGGGTAGCCAAGCGCTTGAATTGCTGCGCGCATTCTTGGAATATATCCATGATGGTCAGCTCCCCATACATTAATAATAGAATCAAATCCACGGTCGAGCTTGTCCTTATGATAAGCGATGTCTGGTGTTAAATAGGTGTAACTTCCGTCTTGCTTAATGAGCACACGATCTTTATCATCACCAAAATCAGTTGTGCGGAACCACATCGCGCCATCTTTTTCATACGTGTAATTCCCTTCCTCTAGCTTATCTAGTGCAACAGGAATTTTATTTTCCTGATAAAGGGAACGCTCTGAAAACCAATTATCAAATTCAACACGGAACGCTTTTAAGTCTTTTTCAATATTTTCAAGGGATGCTTTCAATCCATATTCTTTAAAGAACGCGAGTCGCTCTGCTTGATCTTTGGAAGCAAATTCATTGCCGTATTCTGCAACAAGCTTCTTCGCAATCTCAATAATTGCTTGTCCATGGTAGCCATCCTCTGGCATATCAAATTCTTCACCGAGTTCTTGGAAATAGCGAGCTTCTACAGATAAACCGAGGTTATCAATTTGATTTCCTGCATCATTAATATAGTATTCGCGCTCTACGTTATATCCCGAAGCGGAAAGCACATTACAAAGCACATCTCCAAAAGCGGCATTACGGGCATGTCCCAAATGCAAGTCTCCAGTTGGATTTACAGAAACGAATTCAACCTGTACACGTTCGCCATTTCCAGTATTTGTTTTTCCGTAATCTTCTCCAGCCTGTAAAATAGTTGGGATGATTTCTCCAAGAAAATCATTTTTCATAAAGAAATTAATGAATCCAGGTCCAGCAATTTCGACCTTCTCGATTGACGCCTTTGATTGATCTAAATTTGCTACAATAGCTTCAGCAATTTGACGCGGTGCCTTTTTAGCGATTCGTGCCAACTGCATCGCAATATTTGAGGCAAAGTCACCATGTGCCTTATCCTTTGGTTTTTCTAATATAATTGCAGGAAGCTCTTCTTCTGTCGCTAGCTTTGTTTGGATAACAGCAACAGCGATTTCCTGCTTCAATGTATTTTCCGTTTGTTCCAAAACGTTCATTGCGTTTCCTCCTCTTGATATGCCAATTTCAATGTATGTTTTCGTTTATCCTGCCCGTTTAACTTCACCGTATAATGAATCGCTAATGTGCCCTCTGTTCCATTGCTTGCTTTCTTATATTCAATGGTCTCTGTATATGTTTCCATATGTATTTTACCATGGGGATGGTGATATATATTCTCCGTTATCTGGTCAGCTTGAAACTTTTGATTCATTTTCACTGCACCAGAACGATTAATACTAACCTTATGTGGATAGATTGTGAGCAAGTTTTTAATGGTGGAACCATCTTCCAATGTTTCTTCAAAAATCAATACGTCCATATTGTTTTTTTGAAAAAGAACTCCGTGGTAGCTCTGTTCGTTGCTCTCCAGTTGTCCATCATCATCAATAGTTGTCTTGAGTATAATGTTTATCTTTTTTTGCGGTGCATCCATACTATCGCCTCTTGAATCTATAATATCCCTATTATAGCGATAAAACACGGTGAGTAGCAATAAAAAGATGCAATTCTCCCTCTGCCTACTAGCAAAAGTCGGGATTTTTGCTGCCTTAAGTTTATTTCCATGCCGCTTTTCCCATAATGATAAAAACAAGACTTTACATTGGAGATTACGAGCATGCAACTTTTCCCGAAGAAGTTTTTCAAAAAGATTATACTTACTCTTATTGCTATAGGTGTGTTTACAATAGCTGCAATTTATTTAGTGGCCTTCGTTTTAGGTCCTCCTAAATTGGCAAATGACCAAGTAACTATCATTTATGATCGTGAAGAAGAAATAATAAGCGAGCAGCGTGGTAGCCTTACAAAGCACTGGGTTAGCTTAGATGACATATCTCCTGCGGTTATTGAAGCTACATTACAAACGGAGGATCAGCATTTTTATGAACATCAAGGGTTTGATTTGAAGCGCATTGCTGGTGCAGTTATTAAAAATTTACGTAATAGCTCGTTAAAAGAAGGTGCGAGCACCATTTCCCAGCAATATGCGCGCAACCTTTATTTATCCCCTGAAAAAACATGGACACGAAAGCTAACAGAAGCATTCTATACTATACGACTGGAAATGTTTTATTCCAAGGAGGAGATTCTAGAAGGCTATTTAAATACAATTTATTATGGGCATGGAGCATATGGAATTGAGGCGGCAAGCCATTATTTCTTCGATAAACAAGCAAGTGAGTTATCCTTAGCCGAGGCTACGATGCTCGCCGGAATACCAAAGGGGCCAACCTATTACTCCCCATTAAACAATGAAGAGAATGCAAATCGGCGCCAACAGCAAATTTTAAAGCATCTATTGGATGACAAGTATATTTCTGAAGCAGCGTATGTTGGGGCTATCGAAGAGCAGCTGGATTATTCGATTACACCTGAGCCTGCGGATACTGCCCCCTATTTTCAGGATGTTGTTTTACAAGAGGCTGCTAAATTCTTAGATTTAAGTCCGGATGAAGTTCGTGCTGGCGGGTTTCACATTTATACAACATTAAATCGTGCATACCAGCAAAAACTGGAAGAACAAGTACGTGCAACAATTGATTCTTCCAGTGAAGTAGAAACTGCTGCTATTGCAATGGATCCTGATGACGGTGCAATTCTCTCCATGATTGGCGGAAAGGATTATGCAGAAAGCACTTATAATCGAGCAATGAATTCCAAGCGAATGTCAGGGTCAACTTTTAAACCTTTTTTATATTACGCTGCACTGCAATATGGCTATACACCAAGCACGAAATTAATGAGCAAACCAACTACTTTTGCGTTAGGTGATGGCAACAGCTATCAACCGAGTAATTTTAACGGGTATTATGCAAATAAGCCGATAACACTGGCCCAAGCACTTGCCTTGTCCGATAACGTGTATGCTGTCAAAACAAATATGTACCTAGGACCTGAAAAACTAATAGAAACTGCTGAAACTTTCGGGCTGAGAGGGGATTTTCAAGCTGTACCAGCATTGGCTTTAGGCACTGCCTCTGTCTCTGTTAACGACATGACGAGTGCCTACGGAATACTGGCTAATGGGGGACGGTCAATTTCCGGGTATACGGTAGAAAAAATTACGGATCGGAATGGCAAAGTAGTTTACGAGCATGAGGATACATCAGAACAATTGCTTGACCCGAAAAAAACATTTATTTTAACACACCTGATGACTGGGATGTTTGATGTCGAGATGAATGGCTATACCTCTGTAACTGGTGCAACAATTTCGAAGGAGCTTAGTCGCCTATATGCCGGGAAGTCTGGAACAACTGATTCGGACAGCTGGATGATTGGTTATAGCCCTTCCCTTGTAACAGGCATTTGGGTCGGTTACGATGATAACCGGAACATGGAACTTGTTGCTGAATCAGCCTACGCAAAAGAGATGTGGGCTGGATTTATGGAAGGGGCTCACAAAGGGATGGCGCAGGATGTTTTTGCTATGCCATCTGGGGTAATTGGCATCCCGATAGATCCCGAGACCGGCGCACGTGCAACACCTAGCTGTGGTGGAAGCAGAATTATGTACTTTGAAAAAGGAACGGAGCCGAGAAACTATTGCTCCGAACATCTAGTTGAAGAAGAAGATGTGGTAGAGGAAGAAAAAGGTATCTTCGAACGTTGGTTTGATTTGTTTAATTAATGTTTTATAAGTGTTAGGGGCTGGGAACGGTGCACTAATTTTGGATATGATGTCATGGCGGCGTGGGATGGTGCGCTATTTTTGGATATGGTGTCTTAGTGGCGTGGGATGGTGCGCTATTTTTGGATATGGCGTCTTAGTGGCGTGGGATGGTGCGCTAATTTTGGATTTGGTGTCTTAGTGGCGTGGGATGGTGCGCTAACAGAAGGCAATAAAACAGCCAGCTTTTCAGGTTGAGTCCTGAAGGCTGGCTGTTTTATTGTCCTAGTAAACATGAGTTAGTCCATGTACCAATAGTTTACAAATTATTGGTACAAAGTACAACGATTTAACAAATGATTCACGATTCGGACACAAAATTGTCATATTCTCTATTGCAGTGGAAGCGCCTCTTTTAATTCGTCCGTACTGTTATCCCACATATCTTTGTTAAAATCTATCAGGAAATCTCTTAACAGATTTTTCGATTGCTCATCCATGTGGTCAACGATAATTTTCCCTTTGAGCGATTTTTCCATATACGTCACATGCTGGCCCATTGATTTATAGGCACGTCTTATTTCACGATCCACTCGGATTTCACAGCCGGTGACACCGGAATAGTAAGGACCACTGTCTCCGCGTTCCACATTCACCCAAACGATCCAATATAGCTTGCCGTTTGGTACTTCATTTCGATCCGGTAACCATTTCACGCGACGTTCGACTTCACTTCGTGCATGCATCGCTCCCATATCTACGTATGCTTTATTTTCATTCGGATCGACAATTACGGATGACATGTTTTCTAAACTGATTGCTCCAACACCATAGCCTCCATGGCCATCTGTTGAATCATCCTTAATGATCGTAAAGGAATTCTTCTTTTTATTTGAAGATTGATCTGAGCTCATAAATGCCCCTCCTCCATTGTTACTAGTTGCTATTGTAGCACAAGGCTATCCTGCATGAGACGTTATTTGCCTTCTTGTTTCAATTCTTCCATAAAACGAATTGCATCCTCAATTTCTTCATTGCTATACTTTTGCTTTGGTTTGACCATGTGGATTTTTTCAATATTCTCCTGAAGCGGTAAATCATCAAAGTAAAACATGGTGGAGACAAGCTCCAGAAAACGCGAGCTCTTTTCCTTCAGCATCGCCACCTTTGTTGTCATGTCCGGCATTTCCATTGAAAATTGATTCAGAAACTCTGTTCCAGCAGGTGTTATATTATAATTGTATTGATAATAGTTGCTTTTATCCTCTTTTTCTTCCTGTAAAAATCCAAGATTACAAAGCTCTTCTACACGTAATGTTAACTCCTCTGAGTACGGTCCATAAAAATGGAATTGATATTTCTCTTCAAAAGGGATATCGCATTTCTGTAAAATATAGATCATTTTTTGCAATTTTTTCCGCCCTGTTATGCCATTTGCTTCTGAAAAGAAACGGATTAATTTGGCATGATTATTCAACATCAACTTTCGCTCCTTGCCCGTAAAGAATTTCCATAATGCGCGTTCTTAACCTCTGATCCTTCAATTCATTCAACCGATCTTTTGGAAAATATAATTTATGGTCTGTCCGTTTTTTACCTGAAATGGATTCAACGATATCCGAATGCCTGGAAAGCTCCTTCAAGCTTCCATCAGGCATTAATAAATGGATTGGCAGCCGCTCTTCCTCTTCACCAGGTCGATAAAAATCGTATGGTAAGTCTGAAGAAGAATCAACAACAAGGTAATATTCTGGATCAATTTCCGCTTCTTGAAACAGCTTATACAGCTCCATCCACTCATTCATTTGAAGATTGGGATTAAATTCAACATATTTAAATAAGCGTCGATTCATAAATCGCTCACATAAATCTCTTAAGATTTCGTCATCCTCTTCCTGCCAAAGCTGAAAATAATAATGGACAACCATCTCATCCAGCTTTAAATAATCTGCTAGATCCACTTTACCTTTAAAAAAGGAAACAAAATGGGTCGGTTGTAATTTAAAGGTAAAGTCCTTTGTTTCATATAAATATTTCGCTCTATGAAGGATTTTTGTCAAGATTACTTCTGCACTTCTTGTAACTGGGTGAAAATATACTTGCCAATACATTTGGTAACGACTCATAATATAATCCTCGACCGCATGCATCCCAGTTGATTTAATGACTACTTGATCTTCAATCGGGCGCATTACTCGTAAAATACGCTCCATATCAAAATGACCATAACTTACTCCCGTAAAGTAAGCATCACGTTGCAAATAATCCATGCGATCAGCATCAATTTGACTGGAAATTAAGCTGACCACCAATTTATCCTCATAGGTTTTTGCAATAACATCGGCAACCTTCTGCGCAAAGCCTACACTAACACGCTCTAGAATTTCATTTACTTTTGTATCACCCAAAATGATTTGCTGGGTAAAATACTCATGATCCAATTTAAACACTTTTTCAAAGGAATGTGAAAAAGGCCCATGACCAAGATCATGCAATAGAGCTGCACAAAGACATAAGAGTCGCTCGTCTTTATTCCAATGAGGCCTGTCCTGAAAGTTATTAATGATTCGACGGACAATTTCGTACACGCCAAGTGAATGGTTAAATCGACTATGTTCCGCCCCATGGAATGTCAAATTTGTTGTCCCGAGTTGTTTTATTCGACGCAACCGTTGGAATTCCGGAGCAGCAATCAGATCCCAGATAACACGATCCCGCACATGGACGTACCGGTGAACAGGATCTTTAAATACTTTTTCCTCCGACAATTGTTCGTCTTTATACGCCATTTATTCCCCATCCGTTCTTTTCTGCAATTTTAATACTTCCTTATTTAGTTTATTATATAATAAGTATGGAAAGCTTAAAAGGGTAAGGAGATAAAAATGAAAAACTGGAAAGAAATTGTCGGTCAATCGACATTACGATATTTTGATCATTCCCATGAAACAATTTTTCAACAAAAAAAATACACAGCACTTACATCTTTTGCTGTTGATGATGCACTAGCTGTATCTGTAAGCAATCGAACGTCACCATCTGCTATACGACTTTGGGTACACGACAAAACCATTGTGCTCGGCATTCCAGACGCGAGGCTTCCCTTTCTAGATGAAGGCGTTCAGTTCTTAGCCGAGCAAGGCTACCATGTTGTCGTTCGAAATTCTGGTGGGCTTGCAGTTGCACTCGATGGTGGTGTGTTAAATATATCCCTTGTCATACCAGGTGTCGCAGAGCTTTCGATTCATGACTGCTATGAAGCAATGGTTCGTTTGGTCGAATATATGCTGCGCGATTTAACAACCGCTATTAAAGCATATGAAATTGTCGGGTCCTATTGTCCTGGTGACTTTGATTTAAGCATTAACGGGAAAAAATTTGCAGGCATTTCACAGCGGCGAGTAAAGGACGGTGCTGCAGTGCAAATTTATCTTGATGTAGAAGGAAACAGTAAGGAAAGAGCTTCTCTTATTCGAGATTTCTATGCGATTGCAAAAAAGGAAACGGAAACAAAATTTATTTACCCGAGTGTAGAACCAGATGTAATGGGGTCACTATCTGATTTGCTTGGAGTGCCTTTAACCGTCGAGGATATGAAAAAAAGACTCTACATTGCGTTACAGGATATATGCGAAGAAATTGTGACGACGCCTTTTTCAAATACAGAACTCAATACATTTGAAAAAAGGTATATCCAAATGATCAAACGTAATGAGACTGTTGCTAACGTGCAGCGATTAGAAAAAAACAACGCCGCGGAGAAATGAATCCGCGGTCGTTGTTTTTTTCTGTATACTACTTATTCCATTGCTTGTGCTGCTGTAATAATCGCTAGCTTATAAACATCATCAGCACTGCAGCCGCGAGAAAGATCATTTACAGGTCGATTTAATCCTTGAAGCACTGGACCAACTGCTTCAAATCCACCAAGTCGCTGTGCAATTTTATATCCAATGTTTCCTGCTTCCAAGCTTGGGAAAACAAATACATTTGCATCCCCTTTTAGAACAGAATCTGGAGCTTTTTTCGCGGCAACACTCGGTACAAAGGCTGCATCAAATTGAAATTCTCCATCAATAACGAGTGATGAATCTTTTTCTTTTGCAATTTCGAGCGCTTCGACAACTCTTTCTGTTTCCGGTGACTTGGCAGAACCTTTTGTTGAGAAGCTAAGCATTGCTACACGCGGGTCGACATCAAATAGTCGAGCCGTCTGTGCACTTTCCACTGCAATTTCTGCTAAATCCTGGCTGTCCGGAGTAATATTGATGGCGCAATCTGCAAAAACATACTTTTCATCATCACGTACCATAATAAATACGCCCGATGTTTTTTTAATGCCTTCTTTTGTTTTAATAATCTGCAATGCTGGGCGTACCGTATCAGCAGTTGAATGTGCCGCTCCACTTACAAGCCCATCTGCATTATTCATATAAACGAGCATCGTGCCGAAATAGTTTTCATCAAGAAGAATTTTACGCGCATCTTCCTCTGTTGCCTTTCCTTTACGACGCTCTACGAAAGCTTCGACCATTGCATCGAATTCCGCATATTCCTGCGGATCGATGATCGTACAAGAAGCAATGTCAATGTTGTTTGCTGCCGCTTTTTTTTCAATGCTTTCCTGATTGCCAATCAAAATTGGCGTTACAACCCCTGCAGCACTTAATTGGCTTGCAGCAGTCAGAATTCGTTCATCAAGACCTTCTGGAAAAACAATCTTTTTGTTTGAGTTCGATACTTTTGCTGTGAGCTGATCAAATAATGATCCCATAAAAAAACCTCCATCACAATAATATGTGTGTCTTTTAACAATGATAGCTAATTTTCCTGTATTTTTAAAGGAAATAACCTATTTTTTCAACAATCTATGACAAAGAAATGACAATATGGAAAAACAATCGACTTCATTACCCTTTCATATGATTAGAATACCCTTAATGTGCTATAGTAAAAACATAGGAGAACATTTTTTCTTTTAAGGAGTGAATGAGCATGGCAGAAGCAGTAGTAACCATGGATGGATGGTCCGTTGTTCATGATACCCGCACATTTGACTGGGCTTCATGGAAACTGACATCAGAAGAAGTAAGAAACACAGCAATCAAGGAGTTTAAAGAATTGATGAAAAAGTGGGAAGCTGTTGAAGAAGAAAAGCTAGGCAGCCAATCTCTTTATAAAGTTGTCGGAAACAAAGCCGACTTCATGTTTATCTTCCTTCGTCCTACAATGGATGAATTAGAAGAAATTAAACGTGAAATCAACAAGTCGAAGCTTGGAGATTATCTCATTCCAGATTATTCTTATGTTTCTATTGTTGAGATGACGATGCATAATCCAATGAATGAAGGAAAAGATCGTAAATTATCTCCACAGGTTGAAGCTCGCTTATACCCAATTCTTCCAAAATGGGAGCATGCATGCTTCTATCCAATGGCACGTCGTCGCTGGGAAGAGGCGAACTGGTTTGCCATTGAAAAGGAAGAGCGTACAAGATTGCTTTATGAACATGGCATGACTGGGCGTAAATATGCAGGTAAAGTAAAAGAAATCATTACTGGTTCCATTGGTTTGGATAACTGGGAATGGGGAGTTACATTATTCGCGCATGATGCCCTAGAATTCAAAAAAATTGTTTATGAAATGCGCTTTGATGAAGTGACGACAAAATACGCTGAGTTTGGCGATTTCATTGTTGGTAATTATTTACCAGCAGAAGATGTGGACGCCTATTTTGCATTGTAATTAAAACGAAATTAAATTTTAAAGCTAAAGCATGCAAATGTACATTGCGTGCTTTAGCTTTTTTATTTCATCATCATGGATAACAACCATACTACAACCTGGCATTCGTTTCAGAAACACGTCATGAAGGGAAACCCTCTCGTGACGTGTTTAAAGCGAGTGCCTATTTTTATTGTCATGTTCCTATATCGTTTTGCATAGATATATGTAGTGAGTTCAGCATCAAGATTAGACAAAAGTGAGGTATAAACCAATGGCTCTTGTTGCACATACAGAAAATGATATAGCACTGCTTGCCAGATTAATGCGTGCAGAAGCTGAGGGGGATGGCGAACTGGGGATGCTAATGGTTGGAAATACCGGAATTAATCGAGTCATTTCCAATTGTCTTGATTTTACCCAGTTACGAAATATTAATGACATGGTATATCAAAGCCCAGGTGGCTTTGAAGCAACACAGAAAGGATATTTCTACCAACGAGCGAGAGAATCCGATAAGCGACTAGCACGCCGCATTATCCAAGGTGAACGGCAGCATCCTGCAACGAATTCTTTATGGTTTTTTATGCCGGCAGGAGATTGTCCAGCACAATGGTACGATCAATGGAACGTCGGCAGATTCAAATCACATTGTTTTTATGCTCCAACACAGGAAGATTGTCCACGGGTCTACAGATAATAGTGGCTGGAACTAAATCAAGCACATCGATCATTTGTTAAAATTGTGATTGGTTTAGTAAAACAAAATCTGAGATCAATTGCATCAATCTCTTTTCCTGTAATACGAGAAGGCCAAAAGAAACAGAAAAGTATTTCATTAACAGGAGGTTTTTTTATGAGCGAAAAGGAGAACAGCGGCCAACCACAATACCAGGTGCAGGGCTATCCATACTATTATTACCCACCTACTTCCCCAGCATATTATCCAGTTTACAACACGAGGCAATTCCAGCAAACACAGCAGCCAAGCCCACAGCAAACCCAACAAACACAGCAAACTGGAACCGATATACCCGGCATGCTACCTTTACAACAATCTTATATCGAAAATATTTTGCGTTTGAACAGAGGAAAGCTAGCAAACTTCTACATGACATTTGAAAATAATTCAGAATGGAATGCAAAAATATTTACTGGCATTATCGAAGCCGCAGGAAGAGACCATATTATTATAAGTGATCCTAATACAGGAGAACGGTACCTTTTACTTATGATTTATTTAGATTATGTAACCTTTGAAGAGGAAATTAATTATAATTATCCATATGGTGGAGGGCAGCAGTTTGCCAACTATCCGCCACGCTAATCTTTTGTTATAAATCGTTGGGACAGAAACTGAAAAATCACTTACTGAAATAAAAAGGCAGTTTGAACGTTTTCAGGATTGGGTGAGGATTAACCATAGCAAGCAGAAAAAGGATGACTCCACCTCCATCGGGTCATCCTTTATTCCATTTGCTTAACGAGATTGTTCACTCGCATTTTAATGAAGTGAGGCGATGATTCTAATGAGACATCCATATCGAAAATTCATTCAGATGGAATTAATTACATTGTTTCTTGCTTTAATATTTGGACTTGCAGCACTTGTTCTCGGTTATCTTATTATCTTGTTTCTAGCATTCTACTTTATCGTACTGAGTATTATCTGTGATGCGATGATTCTACTACAAACAAGGCACACAGCTGAAGCAGGAAAACAGGTACTTCGCGGAATCATACTATTTCTTTTTACTACCTATCTACTATTCCATTTATAAATTTCGCATCACTGCAATTCCTATTAATACCCACCCAATTAAAAATGCAACCCCACCAATCGGTGTTATCATTGCGAATGTCTTAACCGATGTTAAGGAATAAATGTACAAGCTTCCAGAAAATAAAATAATCCCAATTAAAAATAGCCATCCCGCTGCGGCAAGGGAGCTAACATTTGGGAATTTTGCTAAAAGCAGACCAGTAACAAACAATGCCATCGTATGGAACATCTGATAATCAACTGCTTTCTCCCATGTCGCAATCGCCTTTTCCGACAACTTCCCTTCTAATCCATGGGCACCAAAGGCACCTAACGCAACTGCTAAAAATCCATTAATTGCGCCTAGCAGTAAAAATAATTTCATTTTCAAGTTCCTCCTTCAATCATTAAAAATCAAAAATCGAGTTACCATTCGCACCCTCGTCATCTAATTTTGTACTTTTGGGGTTATTTACCTGTAAGGAGTCATTGCCCACCTTTTGTTCACCAAGCATGACCTTAATTTCTGCATCGGTAAAACCAGTCTTCTCCTGTTTCACAACAGGCTGTTCCCCCTCTAAAAAGAGGTCACATAATAAACGCACATTTGCGATATGCGCCACCATCTGATCCTGTTCATGCTGGTTCTCTTTAGCAAGGTATAATTCATTTAACATCTTTTTTATAATGGTATTGTTCGCTACTGCCATTGCTATCACTCCTTATTACCGTTGTCCTACTCAGATGTTCTCATTATAGCATGATTATTTATATGATAATAGAAATCCACGATGACAAGAGCAACAGCCTAAGCACTCGGATAGCGACGTACGGACTGCGCTCCGAACTTTAGGGTGGCTCGACCTGTCGAACATTCCGACGCAGGAGATTCACTCCAAATTATAAGATGATCTATGACTTTTGCTCCTACGGGCAAAAGTTCATCTAAAAGGAAACATAGCCCTGCCGATGTTGAGCGTAGCCTGGTTTTAATCAGCCATCCTTACTTGGAGGTCATTCCCGATTTCACCACAAGGAATAAGTGCGACTAAGCCTCCTGTCTTGGCAGCCGGCAAGTCTGCTTTTTTTATGTCATGAGGTGAGGGAAGTCACGCTACAGCTTTAGCGCTTCGTGAACGTGCTGTTTCGATGGCTAAGTTATCTACAGCATGCAAACAACAAAAAAAGCCTCGGTAATCCCAAGACCTTTTGTTAGCTATGAATTTAATGTAATCAGAGCTTCTTCTGTTGTATGTTCTATTTCAGTTTCCAGTTGTTCCTCGGTATAGCGTTCATACATCCATTGCAAAAATTTCAATTCTTCGTCCTGCAACTTCCTGCCAAGCTTCTTAGTCATAACATTACTTATCGTAAAAAAGCTTTCCATACCGCAACACTCCTTTTATACATACTGTACTACTGAAGTTTACACGTTCATTATAACGGATTTGATTACAGGAATCAATACAAAAATTTAAGATTAGACAGAATTTACTGATTAATGGACTATCCATTGTGTCGATTAATCGTATATAGGAATAATCTGTCTATCTTTCGCTAAGATGAACCTCCCGCCACTTAAAACGTCCGTTTTTGAAGTGAAGGTTTCCTACTAAATAAATGGAAACGCAAAGAAAATGGGTGACACTCTCTTTTTTACGACACATCGTAAGAGTCGTTTTCATCAACTACAGCAGGCAACAGCTTATCCCAGGATAAGCTGGGTCGAAACTGACCATCTACTACTTCTTGCCATTAGGCAATCCGTAGATACTTTGTAGGTTTTAGCTAAACTCAAGCGTTCTCGCCGTTAAATTGAAAGTGAACCGGCTAACAGCCGGTTCACCGTATGCATTAATTCAATTGATCCAATTTATCTTCTAACTCCGTGATGCGTGCTCTCAATTCGTTAATATCTTCTTTTGTTGCAATCCCATACTCGTCAGCCATGTTTTTCGTTTTCTCAAACTGTTTAGTATTCCATTCATCTTTTTTCATTTCACCTTTTTCGATGAAATTTTTCATCACAGTTTTGGCTTGTTCCTGAGTTAGCTCATTTTTGTCTACAAGCTCTTTTAATTTTTGATCTAATTTCTCTTTACCGCTAATAGCAGCACCAAGACCTAATAAAAACCCTTTTTTTAAGTAATCACTCATTTTCAACAACTCCCTTACTTTTTAGCTTTTTGTGTGGATAAATTAATCCGGGGGCTAGCCCAGTCTAGCAAGATATTATATACTGATTTATCTTGCGTTTTAAGCCAATCCTTTACGAATCAATTACTTGAGCCTTTGCCCTTCTAATCATCCTCAAATGGCTTACGAAAATTATGTTCAAGAAAATGATAAAGATACCTAACACGATAAGACCAATGACAGCCATCGGTTTCATGCTTCCAACAAATCCCCAAATGGATATGCCAATCGCTATTACTACCATCATAAAGGAAAGAACCTCTAATAGTAAATAAAATTGATGCTTTAATTGAACATGATGTTTTACTTTATCCCATTTCCTATCCTTTTCCCCACTTTCTAAAAAACTAAGCAATGCACGAGGATACGATAAAATTGGTTCGGTCAGATTTTTTGCATATTGCTTGGAAACAGATTCTAATAAACTTTTTCTACCGAACCATGTTTTAATCTTAGGCACAGCCCATTTTTTTATATCCATTTCAGGATAGATAGCAAATAATATTCCAATGACAATCGAAACAGCTCTTAACAAATAAGCATAATTTGCCGGCAATTGGATTGGTTGGTCTTGCATGATGACACTAATGTCTTCGCTCAGCTGGCTCATTACCTTTGAATCAATATTTTTCATCGATCCGTCTGAGTACATATCAACAGTTTCTTTAATGACCCGTTTCAGCTTTCTTTTGTCCGCATTAGGCAAAATAAAGTTCATTTTGTCTAAAGATGAAAGAACGATGTCATAATTATCGATGATAAATCCTTGTACAAGCAGCTTAAATTGCTTCGTATCCTCTACTTTGATTTCACCAACCATCCCAAAGTCAAGAATCGCGATTGTACCGTCCTTCTGAATGCGGATGTTTCCCGCATGTGGGTCAGCATGAAATTTCCCAGGATTAAGAAACTGGTCAATATAATGATCGAATAACGTTTTCGTTGTTCTCTCTCGATCAATGCGATGTCTTCTCATAAATTCGACATCTGTTATTTTTGCCCCCTCTATCCATTCCATTACGAGTACTTTTTCAGTACACAGCTCATTTTCGTATTTGGGAATTCGTATGCTGCCATCATCTTTATACCGTTTATAAAAGTATTCCCCAAATTCCAGTTCTTGCTCATAATCAAGCTCACGATTCATAACAAGTACAAGTTCTTTGTATAATGCATTTAAATCTGCCTTTTTACCAAATGTCGTAAACACCTTTAAGATCCAAAAGACCATTCGCAGGGCTACAAAATCCTTGTGGAAAATTTCCTCAATGCGTTTACGCCGTATCTTAATTGCCACCGCTGATCCGTCTTTTAGCATGGCACGATACACGTCACCAATCGATGCAGATGCAACTGCTTTTTTTTCAAACGCCATCAGATGCGTTGCCATTTCTGTTCCCCATTCCTCCTCTATGGTAGCTATTGCATCTTCATATGGCATTGGTGGTACACGATCCACTAAATCATCCAATTCTTTGATAAAGATATCTGGCATAAAGTCGGTTCTCGTACTAAGAAATTGACCGAGCTTGATCAGAATACCACCTAGCTTTTCAGCCTTGACACGGTACTCCCTTGCCATATCGGATAGCATTATATCCCATCGTGCTACAGTCTTCTTATCCCATATTTTATTTCGAAAATAAAAGAAATATATCTTAATTATAAATTTTACTGCCATCCATACGATTACAGTACACCGATAAATCGAATTGTATTTGAATGTCTTAGCCACATATAACACCTCATCATTCTTTTACCCCGAACAACATCATCTTATTACTTTTAACGATATCGAATTATGATTCGTTTGTACAGAATGAGCAGGTAGGTTAAGATTTTTGTTATATGTGGGAATATTAGGAACAGACATTGTTGATAGGCAATCCATTTTGAAGGGGGTGATTAGATATATTAGTTAGTGAATCGTGCGAAATTGAGTTCTTTGGGTGAGGACTGCCGTTGAGGTCAAAGGCTGAGAAACTGAGCGATGAGCCCATTTAAATGGTTTATAATCCATAATGGTATGATTGTGCGCAGATTGTTACAATGAAGGTATAATGGGGGAAATAAAGCGTATCTTTCGATCACCTTAAAACTGGGATTGAATATTTTTCCGTTAAGTTGTATAATCATACAGTTGGATTTAGCCATATTAAATTAGGGTATGAGTTTTTTGGAGGTTATTATGAGAAATTATCGATTGATCGATCATTTTAAATTTATTATCCCTTCGCTGATTGGAGTATTTATCTTTATCATTCCAATTAAAACAGCGGATGGAGTTACAATACCAATAGCAATTTTAGCAAATTGGGTACAAACATTGCTTGAAAATCAGCTTTCTGCCATCATGATGGTTATTATTGTCATAACAGCTGTGATGACGTTGATCGCGAAAATAGCTGGGAAAGAAGCATTTGGAAAAACACCTTTTTTTCAGCAATTATTTTATACAAGTATCTTTTGGACAATAACAAGAGTACTTGCAGCAGTTTTTGCGATTATGGTCTTTTTTCAGCTCGGTCCTGAAGCAATTCACGGGGAAACTACGGGGCAAACTCTATTAGGCAGCTTACTCCATGTATTATTTGCTGTTTTTCTATTTGCTGGGTTGTTCCTGCCTTTATTAACGAACTTCGGTTTATTGGAACTTTTTGGAACGTTAATGACCAAAATAATGCGCCCGTTGTTTAAGCTTCCTGGCCGTTCTTCTGTGGATGCACTTGCTTCCTGGGTTGGCGATGGGACAATCGGTGTTTTGCTTACTAGTAAACAATATGAAGCTGGACTTTATACAAAACGCGAGGCAGCAGTAGTTGGTACAACATTCTCCATCGTATCCATCACGTTTTCCTTAGTCGTTTTAACAGAAGTAAACCTTGAACATATGTTTATTCCATTTTATATTACAATTGTTATAGCTGGTGGAGTAGCCGCTTTAATTATGCCGCGAATCCCTCCGTTATCAAGAAAGCCGGATACGTATATGAATGAATCAGCTGAGCCAATAGAAGAAGCAATCCCTGCCGGCGAAAGCATTTTGACATATAGCTATAAAAATGCATTAAATCGCGCGAAAAAAGAAACGAGCTTCACAAACTTTATTAAAGAAGGCGTACAGAACATTTTTGATATGTGGATGGGTGTTGCCCCAGTTGTAATGGCATTTGGCCTGGTTGCTCTTATAATCGCTGAATATACACCATTCTTCCAATGGATTGGTGCACCATTTATTCCATTGCTAGAACTCATGCAAATTCCACATGCACAGGAAGCATCACAAACCATCCTGATTGGGTTTGCCGACATGTTCCTGCCAGCAATTATTGGTTCGTCAATTGAAGCCGAAATTACTCGCTTCATCATTGCTGCATTATCAGTAACGCAATTGATTTACATGTCTGAGGTCGGTGGATTAATACTTGGAACAAAGATTCCTGTAACCTTTATAGACCTTATTATTATTTTCTTACTGCGTACGATTATTACACTCCCAGTTATAACGCTGATTGCACATTTTATCTTTTAGAAAACAAGATACAAACAAAAGAAGCAGACAATCATTCTCGATTGCCTGCTTCTTTTTATGTTATTAAAAAGGGGGGTAGTTACTCATACGATCCATGGTCGTTTTAGTTTCAATTATTTTCATTTAACTTTCTGTTTGTGTCGTGCTTCTATTTCTTTCACCTTTTATTGTCTGTTTCAATAAAGTAACTTTCCCTTCAATGAACGGCTGCCACAAGCGCAGAACCGGCTTACTGGAGAGCACAATGACAATTAAGGCTGAAATAGCTGCAAGCCCGAGAACATCAATAACCCCATTTACCTCAAAGTAATTATTTTGGCGGAAAAATTGAACAATAAACCCATGAAGGAGATATACATATAATGTACGTGTTCCAAGCTTCGTAACCCATCCTAGATTTATATGCGGTATCCAAGCAAGTATACTAATTGTCATCACTGCAGCAACAATATAAAATAGGAACCTTGCAATTCCTCCATACTGTTCCATTCCTAAATCTCCATAAGAACTGGACGCGAGCAACCATCCTGTATTAATGTCAGGCAAGTAGTAAATTGCTACCGCTAATAATGTCATAACGATAACCGATGAAATTTTCACCAGCCTATGTTTCACCCACATTACTTGCTTTTCCGTTAGCCAGAAACCGATGAGGAAGAAAGGAAAGAAAGCAAATGTACGAGAAAGACTAAAGGTATGCCCAATTTCACCAAAATATCCCACAATAATTCCAACAAGCACTGCTAGAGAAATACTTAGTAGAGCCGGTAATTTTTTATACCAGGAGAGCAGAATATGCCAACAGAACAAACTAAACAAGAACCACAGTGACCAATGCGGATAGAAAATCCCTGCTTGCCAGCCTTCTTTTCCAATAAAGAAGTAATAAATGGTGTATAGGATTTGAAAGATTAAGTATGGAACTAATAACCGTTTTGCTAGTTTTAAAATATAATCTTTGTTTCCAGAACCCTTCGCAAAGAATCCAGACAATAAAATAAATGCCGGCATATGAAACGTGTAAATCCACATATACAGTGTGTTCATTCCTTTTGAATCACTAATAAATGGCTGTATAATATGTCCAAAAACAACTAGAAAAATCAATAATACCTTTGCATTGTCAAAAAACGAATTTCGTTTCATCATTTCTCATCCCTCTTAATTATGTCGGTTTACATTGTAGTAAACACTTTACCCTTTTTTTATGAAAAAATCATAAAAAATGAAGTGATTTCATCAATTTGTTAATAGTTTGTAAGCATCGTGAAAAATTGATGCAGCTTTGTAATCAGCTTGGCGAATGATGGAAAGAATACCAATGAAAAATTTGCCTATGACAAACAGCAGCCATTTTAACTTATATATCAGTTTTCTATTTGTGAAGATCACTATTTATATCAGTCTTTCATCTAGCAAGCAACAGTATTCCTATTATGATCTCAACTTGGCATTTAAACATAAAAGAACGCACCATCTTAGATTGGTGCGATTGTTTCATTCAGAAATCACATTAAGTTTTCCTCTAATTCAATCTCAACATTACCTTTTATTGCCCGAGAAATCATACAGCTTTTTTCTGCTTTCTCCACAAGCTTACTTAGTTTTCTACGTTGTTCATCAGTAGCGCTAGCTTGTAAAGAAACGGTTGGTCGATGGATTATTTTTTTATAGGTGAATACACCCTTCGTTACATCAACAACCCCTTCTGATTCCAGCGACATATGGTCAAGTGGTAAGTCTGCACGCTCTATCATTGCTGCTAATGTAATGATATAGCATGTTGCTGCAGCACCTAGCAGCATTTCATCTGGATTGGTCCCAATATCAGGTCCATCCATCTCTTTCGGAATCGAAATCTTCGTTTGTAAATTTCCTGCTTCGATATATCCATGGCTATTTCGTCCACCAGGCCAGCTTGCATTTAAATGAAAATGATGCTCCGCCATTCCAATCACCTCTTTATTTCCATTTTAACCTAAGCTCTTAGTGAAACAAAAACAAATGCAACTTTCGCTTCGTCAACCCCTCATCATGAATCTTTCTTACTAGGACTAGGATTCACATAAATTTACTGAAACTTTTACAGTTGTAAATCGTATTACTACTATACCCCTTAAAAGAAAGGCGGGATGATCGATGGATTCAGAAAAAATTAACCAATACAAAACGGTTTATAACGAACTATACGCTGCAATGAAATGGAAGGTATCCGATAGCCGGACTTTAATGGCGATTGCTTCTATCTATGTGATGAGCAAGAAAGAATTCCGCTTTGATGCATTTCTGCAGCTTGCTGATCGTATAAAAGCGAGAGCTGGCTTTTTCTCACCAATGAAGTCTACTTCACGATTTACTACTGCAGCAACACTCGATATAAAATTTGATCGTCCTGAAAATCAAATTAATAACCTTTTCATTTTATATGATAAATTAAGAAAAGCTAAATTCAGTAGTGGTGTCTACACGTATTTGGCTGCATCCACATTGCTGACTCATATCGATTACAGAAATAACGAGGAGCAAATGATTGCCCGAGCAAAGGAAATCTATGATGGCATGAAACAAGAGCATCCTTTCCTCACAAGTGCAAGTGATTACCCACTTGCTGTATTGCTCGCATATGAAAACCACAATGACATTATTGAACAAATGGAAAGATACTATGAATCATTAAGTAAAAACGGTTTTCGAAAAGGGAATGACCTGCAGTTTCTAAGTCATATTCTTTCATTGGATACAAACACGTCTGCTGGTCGTTTAGTTAGCCGGACTACGACAATAATGGATAGCTTTAGAGATACTGGTATCAGACCAAAACCAATGTATTATCCTATTATTGGCATGCTAAGTTTACTGCCAGAAGAACAATTTCAGATGCATGGGATTTCACAGATGTTTGATCAATTAAATAATGAAAAAAGCTTTCGATGGCAAAAGGATATGAATCTGATTACAGCAGTTTCCTTCTACGTAAATGAAAAAATTGACAATAAGAGCCTGGCAGCAACAACTCTTCAAACGACATTAGAATCCATCCTGCAGGCACAACAGGCAGTTATGATCGCTACAATCGCTTCAACTACTGCAGCCACCAATGCAGCGAATAATAGCACGAATTAATTAATTCGAGAGAAAAACACTCCACTTCCCAAAAAAGAAGTGGAGTGTTTGTTCATTATCTAGGAAATTACAAAATTTGAATGTTATGGATAAATTAGTTACCGAAACAGCCACATCCAGCTCCCAGTGACTAGCGAGACTCCCCTCACCTCCGTACGATAAAGAAGACTTGCCGACTGGCTAAGACATGAGGCCTAGTCGCACTTATACCCTTGTGGTGAAAGTTAACATCGACTCTAGGTAAAAGGATGGCCGACTAAAATCAGGCTACGCCTAACATCGGCATACCCCTAAAGGGGCATGTTTCCTTTTAGATGAACTTGACTTTTCGCCCATAACGGCGAAAGTCATAGTTCATCTTATACTTTGGAGTGAATCTCCTCCGTAGGAATGTTCGACTCATCGAACCACCCCAGAGTTCGGGGCGCAGTCCGTACGTCGCTAACCGGGCGCTTGCGCTTTTGTTCTTAAGCTTCTTGTTCTTTTTCTTTTTTCGGACTAGAAGCAAACCAACCAACAACCGCAATTAAAACAAGTATAATATAGAAAGATGTTTTCCATATTGTGGAATGCGGGAATTCGTATGGAATCCATGCAATATCAGGATGTGCCATTACCAAGACCGCTAGCTTCACACCAACCCAACCTACAATTACAAATGCTGCCGTTTCCAGAGCTGGTCGTTTATGGAGTAAGCCAACAAAAATGTTAGCCGCAAAGCGCATGATGATTAGACCAATCACACCACCAGCGAATATGACAGCGAATTGTCCGGCATCAAGACTCCCAATTGTACCTAGTCCAGTTGCTGGAAGTGCTACCGCTAGTGCAACTGCTGCAAGAATCGAATCGACTGCGAATGCTAAGTCAGCAAACTCTACTTTAAGAACAGTAAGCCAAAATTCCTTTGGAGAAGCCTCTCCTTTTTCATTAAGCTCAATAACCTTTTTCCCTTTTTCACTATCATCTTCGGATTTCGATCTAAATTTACCATATAGATTCCGAAAGGCGATAATCAACAGGTAAGCAGCACCTAATGCTTGAACTTGCCAAAACTCCACAAGAAACGAGATAACAAACAATGATCCAAAACGTAAAACAAATGCCCCGGCCAATCCGTAAAACAAAGCTCGCTTGCGTTGTTTTTCCGGAAGATGCTTTACCATAATAGCCAATACTAATGCATTATCGGCAGCTAAAAGCCCCTCCAAACCAATCAAAACAACTAAAACCCATAAATATTCCAAAATCAATTCTGTTCCCATGTGTTCTCTCCTTAAAATGTAGTCTCATCAACAGGAAAAGCACACAAAAAGAGACCTTTACCTGTCGATGGGTAAAGGTCTCGCTAACAACGTTCATTGCCAATTAAGCCGGAGATATTATCTCGTAATGACGACTTAAATTGTACAGCTACTCCCCTTTAGGAAATATTAAGTTACTAATATTAAACCCTAATTATCGCAAAATGTCAAATTTCGCTCTGGAGATTGTTCAACTAGCAGTCGTAAGCGCTTCTCAGCTTTATACCAACGACTTTTGACCTTTACAGCATTGACCAATGTTATGAATATCACTAAAATTATAATTCCCAGTAAAGTGAAAGTTAATCAGTATTATCCTTGAACAGAGGTCACATGCCATATTAATCTGTTTATAAACAATCTCACTTTTAGAAAGCTTATCCAATCTAGCTTTATTATTCGTTACCTTCCAATATATCGGAAATAATCTGATCCATTGTTTCTTTTAATGAAGTTAGCTTTGCTTCACTATCTTCTTTATCCTTACCACATACACCGTAATAGCATTTGATTTTCGGCTCTGTACCAGATGGACGTAAGCAAACCCATGCATTTTGCTCCAAAATAAATTTCATCATATTTTCCTGGGGCAAATCAATTGTTTCTTTTCTTGCTTCTGCCATTAGCATACGTTCGCTCGTTAAATAGTTTTCTACTTGTTCAACTTTTATTCCGGCAATCTCTTTTAGTGGGTTGGAGCGGATTGCATCCATAATGTTAGCGATTTGTTCCGACCCTTCCTTCCCTTTTAAGGTTAAGGAAGACATTCCTTCCAAGAAATAACCGTGCCTCTCAAATAAAACATCCAATGCCTCAAATAATGTTTTTCCTTGTTCCTTCCAATAATAAGCCATTTCAGTTGCCATCATTGCAGCTTGAACTGCGTCTTTATCTCGTGCAAAGCTGCTAATCAAGTAACCGTAGCTTTCCTCAAATCCAAATATAAATGTCTCACCAGTTGCGTCAAATTGATTAATTTTCTCACCAATAAATTTAAATCCTGTCAACGTATCAAGCGTTTTTACATCATATGATTCTGCGATCGCTCTTCCAAGCTCTGTTGAAACAACTGTCTTAATCATACGTGGGTTTTGGTAGACCTGTGGATTTGTATGGGATAAAATGTAATCAAGCAACAATGCCCCAAGCTGATTTCCTGTTAATACTTGGTATTCACCAGCACTATTTTTAACTGCTACCCCTAAACGATCTGCATCAGGGTCCGTACCGAGTAGAATATCTGCATCCGTCTCTTTACCAAGTTCAATTGCCAGCGAAAATGCCTGATGCTCTTCCGGGTTCGGTGATGCAACAGTAGAGAACATTGCATCTGGCTCTGCCTGCTCTTTCACAATTGCTACTTTCGGAAAATTAAGTTGCTCAAGCCCTTTCGTTACAAGGTTATAAGCCGTTCCATGCAATGGGGTGAAGACAATCTGCAAGTTTTTTTCTTTTTGATGGACATCCTCGCTCATTTTCGTCATATGATACAAACGTTCCAAATAGGCATTATCAATTTCATAACCCAGCCAATTTAGAAGACCTTTTTCTTCTAGTTCTTCCTTTTCTAAAAATGGCACTGTCAGCTCATCTTTCGTCTTTTGAATTGACTCAATGATTAGATTTGCCTCTTCTGGAACAATTTGAGCACCAGTTTCATTGTATACTTTAAATCCGTTATACTCAGGAGGATTATGACTTGCAGTAATCATGATTCCTGCAACAGTTCGCAAATAGCGAACAGCAAAAGAAAGAAGTGGTGTTGGGCGTAACGATTCAAAAATATGTGTTTTAATTCCATAGGAACCAAGTACCTTCGCCGATTCGACTGCAAATTCTTTTGACATATTTCTGGAATCATAGGCAATAACAACACCTCTATCACGGACATTAACTTGGTTTGCTAATAAATAGTTCGCAAGCCCATTAACAGCTTTTCTAACCGTGTAGATGTTCATTCGATTAACACCGGCACCAAGGACACCTCGCATACCACCGGTACCAAATGTTAATTCTTTATAAAATGCGTCTTCTAGTGCATGCTTATTATCTTTAATTGTATGTAATTCTGTTTTTAAATCCTTATCGAGACCTTCAAATGAGTCCCATTTTTGAAAGATTGCTTCCCAATTACTCACATCATTACCCCCATACCATTATATATATGTCAAAATTTTAGCATACTTTTCTGCTTTATACTATAACTCTTTATCATAATATCTGGAAGTCATTTTTTGAAGAAAGCTTGTACAGGAAATTCTCCCAAAAATCATTAGATTAATAGCTTTTGCACATACTTCCCAATGATTAGCAGAGGAAATCTTTTTCAATACGCTATACCATTCTACGCAAAGGGATTATAATCTATTCATTTTTATTAACGAAATAAAAAATACAGTCGCTGTTTTTGCTATAATAAACACATCAGATCAAAGGGGGGATGATTCATGACAAAGCTACAGCTGCTAGCAAAACTGGATGAATTAAAATCCGATTATGTTCGGATTCAGAGTGACATGGACAAGTTGGAATATGTCAAAGGCAGAGTATCCTCTGCTGAAGAACAGTTAATCCGGCTGGAGGGTGAAATCGCTGAGGTGAACCGCCAGCTAGACGAAATAGATGAGTAAGCAAGAGGCGAACGTAATAGGGAGGAGAGCACATTACGCTCTCCTCCCTCCCTTTTTACTCGTTTAACGTTCGATTACTTTCCAATTTTGCTTGAATTTTTGCTTGCTCCTTTGTTGGTGGAGTTAAGCTAACGATTTTGTCACCTATTGCAGGAACAGTACGCATTTCCTCAGAGAAAAACTTCAATTGTCCTGAAGGCTTGATTAAATATAAGAAAATAGTTGAAGGATCCTTTTCTGCTTTGTACGCTTCAAAGTTGAATTGCTCTGTCAATGTTGTTTGACGGAATACATAACCACTCTCAATTTTTCCAATCAAGATTTCGAGCGGAAATTTCTTATCGAATAAGATTCTTCCACCTACCTTGGAAACGACTCCTTTTGCATAGCCATTGTCAAGCTGGTTGTAAGGACTCGCCTTAAACACATTTGTCCTGCCATATTCTGGCAGGAATGTCGTGCAGATTAAAGAGTTAAATGCTCGGTCATCAGTCGCGGCAAGCAGGTATTCATACGGAATCGTGTCTAAATGATGTTCCGTTTGTTCAGAGAGCATATTTCCATAATAAAAGGGTACGCCCGACTTTCTTGCTATACTTAAATGTTCCCAGGATGAATCAATAATCATTGCTGGTACATTTACCTTCGCTAAGGATTTGGATAATTCAATTGTAAATGGATTACTGCCAACAAGCAGCACACCAGGATTGCCTGTCATCGATAAATCTAATTTCTTCGCCAGCCAGCCAATGGAAAATCCATGGGCCAAAACTGTAAAGATAACAAGTGCAAACGTCAATGTTGTTAAAATGGAAGCATCCTCATATCCCGCGTCAGCTAGAACAGTTGCAAAATAGCCTGATACCGTCAATGCAACAATCCCACGCGGAGCAATCCAACCAACAAGTGCCCGTTCATTAAAAGATAGTCCTGTACCAATTGTAGCTATAAAAATGGACAATGGACGAACAGCAAACATCATTAATAGAACATACCCAATAATATTTGGACTGAATATATGCAGAATCGTGTCCATTTCCAAGGAAGCTGTAAGCATAATAAAAATCGTTGATATGAGCAGCACAGAGATATTTTCTTTAAAATGGCGCATATCAGAGATTGAACTAATCCCCATATTAGCTAGTGTTATTCCCATTGCTGTCACAGATAAAAGCCCTGTTTCATGCATGACTTCATCTGCAGCTGTAAAACAAAAGATAACAACGACAACCACTGCCGGTGATTTTAGGAATTCAGGAATATGTCCTGTTTCAAACATCCATCCAAGACCACGTCCCAGCGCCCAACCAAGAATAATCGCAAATAAGGAAGCTGCGAAAAACATAAGAAGCTGTGTACCATCAGGGTCAATTGCCGTAATAAATGTGATGATTTCAAAAGCAAAGACTGCAAGTAATGCACCAATTGGATCAACGATAATTCCTTCCCATTTCAGAACTTTAGCAGGTCTTGCTTTTAATTTTGACTGTCTGAGCAACGGCATAATGACAGTTGGACCAGTTACAATAAACAATCCACCAATAACAAAAGCTACCGCCCAAGAAAGACCTGCAACATAGTGAGCAGTTAAAGACCCAAGGATCCAGGCAATAAATGCGCCGACTGTTGATATTCGGAAAATCGATTTTCCTACACCACGCAGCTCGCTAAAGCTTAGGTTCAAGCTCCCTTCAAAGAGAATAATTGCAACCGCCGCCGAAATAATCGGACTGTACATCGGACCAAAACTTTCCTCAGGGTTTATAAATCCAAAAATTGGACCAACTAATAATCCCGTAATGGCCATTACAACAATCGCAGGTAATCGATAACGCCACGCTACCCATTGTGATCCAATTCCAAGTAAACCAATGATCATGATTTCAAATAACAATGAAGGAACCATCTCAACCCCCCTAAGCAAATTTTATAAACGTTATTTTATAGATGTATCCATGAAATGTAAATGATTTGAGCGTTTTTAGTAAATAATGGGAAATATATGCTGGTTATAAAATGTTGCATCGTCAATGCAAGTTATATGTTAGATGTATAAAACGTTTTACAAAATCATTTCTAAACTGGTCCTCTACAACAATTGACATCGAACATTGACAAGTACTAACAGTCTTGTTACGATGATTCTCGTTGCAAAATTTGCAAAAACATTTATTTAAATCATCTGATAATGAGACGAATTTTCAAAATACAACGACAAAATCAGGAAGATTAATTAATTTACTCATATATCTCGGAGGCTTTATGTTATGAATAAAGATACATTCACGATTGGTTTTATGCTCTTTGCCTTATTCTTTGGAGCGGGCAATTTAATATACCCACCAACATTAGGGATTGACGCAGGAACTGCTTACTGGACTGCAATAATTGGCTTTATTATTACTGGAGTTGGACTACCCATTCTTGCAGTAACTGCTATTTCTTTTGTTAAAAATGATGCAAGGGAATTATCGGATCATGTTCACCCATTGTTCGGTTTGATCTTTACTTCTATTATCTATCTGGCAATTGCCCCGTTTTTTGGAATACCCCGGGCAGCTACAGTTGCATACGAAATGAGTATTGAACCATTTACAAATGAGAGCTCACCAATTCCATTATTTATTTTTACAGTTATTTTCTTTGTACTTGTTTTTTTATTTAGCATCAATCCATCGAAAATGGTGGATCAAATCGGTCAGTATCTTACTCCAATTCTATTAATTGCTATTATTGGATTAAGTATTGGCAGTTTTCTCACCTTAGACACTGCCTTAACTACTCCGACTGAAAAATATCAAAACGGACCCTTTTTTACAGGTTTTATGGAAGGGTATTTGACGATGGACGCGATTGCAGCTCTTGCATTTGGCATACTCGTTGTAAATGCGTTTAAAGAGAGAGGCATAACAACTCGAAACGCCTTAGTAAAATCTACTTTGAAAGCTGGCGCAATTGCAGGTATCAGCTTAATCGTTGTTTATAGCTCACTTGGCTGGATCGGAAGTAAGATGGCTATTAATGGGGAATTTACAAATGGCGGAGAAATTTTATCCCGTGCAGCGAGCATTATTTTTGGTAATTTCGGAACATTATTACTTGGATGTATCGTTATATTAGCATGCTTCACCACATCCATTGGGCTTGTCGTAGCTTCCGGAGAATTTTTCTCAAAAACGACAAAGATCCCATATAAATGGGTTATTTTAACTGTCACAATTTTGAGCTTTCTAATTGCAAACCAAGGACTGAATACAATTATTAACTACTCTGTTCCAGTGCTCGTATTTATTTATCCAATAACGATTGTCCTCATTCTTCTTACATTTTTAGATAGGTTATTCGGTGGCGCAAAAGCCGTTTATCGCGGCGCAGTTCTCCTAACAGCTGTCTTTAGTCTATATGATGGACTAACCGCATTTGGATTCAAGCTGCAAGCGATGACTAAATATATGGAGGTTCTCCCTTTCTTCTCCTTAGGATTAGGGTGGGTTGTTCCAGCAATTGTCGGAGGCCTGATTGGACTATTCGTTGACAAATGGAGGAGTTGATCTGTTAAGCTCAGCTTTTTTAAGGGGCGATGGGATGACTATGGATACGGGTACGAGTGACTTTGATAAGGCATGTAATCTCCAGCTCTACTACTGACAGTCCAATCGAAAATATGTTAGGATAAGAATAAATCTGTCACAGATTAACGGGCTGTAAGAGTGAAAAAGATAGAAACGCGAGGGAGGACCTTGTGTCATCCCCTTGTTGTAAAGACAGCCCGTAAATTTTTGATTCTGTTCAACGGCCTTTAGGCCATACCTTTGCAGCACTTACATTTTATGAAAAGGAGGCTCCCTAATGACGCTAGTAAAAGAAGAGAAAATTCTACAAACTTATTTTGGCTACGAAACATTTCGTCCAGGGCAAGGACAAACAATAAATCATATTTTACAACTACATAATACCCTTGCTGTGATGCCAACCGGTGGTGGTAAATCACTGTGCTACCAAATCCCTGGTATGTCGATGGACGGGACCGCTATTATCATTTCCCCATTAATCTCTCTTATGAAAGACCAAGTGGATGCTCTACAAGCTTTAGGTATCCCTGCCACCTACATTAACAGCTCCCTTTCTACCGGAGAACAACAAGCCCGATTACGTGATGTTGCAAACCGTCGTTATAAGTTTGTTTATGTGGCACCAGAACGCTTTGAATCTATGACATTTGTGAATGTGATTAAACGTATCCCATTAGCACTTGTAGCATTTGATGAAGCCCACTGTATATCACAATGGGGACATGACTTTAGACCAAGCTACCGTTCAATCGTTCCTAATTTGAAAAAGCTATCAAACATTCCTGTATTCGTTGCATTAACTGCAACAGCTACAGAAGAGGTCATTCATGACATTCAAGAATTGCTGTATATAGCGGATGATCATGTAGTGAATACCGGATTTGAAAGAGAAAACCTCTCCTTTCATCTCGTAAAAGGAAAGGACAAGCAATCTTACATTCGGTCGTTTTTAGAAGAGCACCGGGAGGAATCCGGTATTATTTATACTGCCACACGAAAGCAAGCAGATGCATTATATGATCAACTGACGAAGCGCGGGATTTCTGTTTCTAAATATCACGCAGGTTTAACGGAACAAGAAAGAAAGGAAGCACAAGCTGCATTTATCCATGATGAGAAATCGATTATGATTGCCACGAATGCTTTTGGTATGGGGATCGACAAATCGAATGTTCGCTACGTCATTCACTATGCAATGCCAATGAACATTGAATCGTATTATCAGGAAGCAGGTCGTGCAGGCCGTGATGGAGAACCAAGTGATTGTATTCTCCTCTTCTCTCCACAGGATGTGCAGCTGCAGAAGTTTTTAATTGAGCAGTCCCAAATGGATGAAGCATCGAAACAGAACGAATACCGGAAATTGCAAGCAATGATTAACTACTGTCATACCCATGGCTGTCTGACGTCATTTATACTCGATTATTTTGATAAAAAGGTAATAAAAGGATCCTGCAATCGTTGTAGTAACTGTGTCGAACGCCAGGAAAAAATGGACATTACCGAAGAAGCACAAATGATTCTTTCCTGTGTGAAGCGAATGGGTGAGCGCTTTGGTGTCGGAATGACAGCAAAGGTTCTAAAGGGATCCAAAGATAAAAAGCTGCGCGAATTTCGCCTTGATCAAATTACAACCTATGGGATACTTTCTGCGTATACAGAGAAGGAATTAACGGAACGGATACACTTCATGATTGCAGAACAGCTACTGGCAACCGAGGAGGGGCAATACCCAACATTACGGTTGAACCAAAATTCAGTGGATGTTTTAAAAGGAAAACGTCCTGTTGAAATGTTCACTGCACCAATTCCAACGAACGAGAATGCGGATTACCATGAAGATCTATTTGCAAGATTACGTGCATTACGAAAACAAATCGCCGACGATAAAAATGTGCCGCCATATGTCCTTTTCTCCGATGTTACATTAAAGGAGCTAAGCCGTTATTTCCCTACGGATAGAGAGGATATGCTTGAAATCAAAGGAATTGGTGAAAAGAAATACGAACAGTATGGCGAGGAATTTTTAGCAATTATTCAAGATTGGCGTGCAGAACATCCAGATGTCAAACAGAAAATTAGAATTGGAGATACTAGCTCAGCGAAACCGAAGGAAAAGAAAACTGCAGATGACCGACCTAGTCACTTAATCAGCTACCAGATGTTCCAATCGGGGAAATCATTGAAAGATATCGCAACTATTCGAGGTTATTCTAAAATGACGATTGAGAATCATATTTTTAAAGCTGTCCAAGATGGCTATCCACTAGCATGGGGGATATTTTTTAATAATCACGAAGAAGAAGTTGTACTTGCAGCTCATGAAAAGCTTGAGGAACCAAAGCTAAAGCCGTTGAAAGAATTGCTGCCAGAGGAATATGATTATACGAAAATTAAAGCTGTGTTGGTTAAGAATGAGTTGATGTAGGTCAGTGTAGTAACGTGAATTGTTGGTGCTTTATTTGGCAGATTGGTGTCATAGAATGGATAGATGGTGCTTTATTTGGTAGGACGGTGTCATAGATAGATGGCAGGTTCGAGCGATAGCATTGGGATACTTTCCTGGACAAGTGAAAATCCAGCGCTTATGCGAGCGCTGGATTTTTATTATTTATTCACCTTTTACATTTAAAGCCCATGTTCCATTGCGGAATACTGCTTCTGTTGTTCCATCTGCTTTTACACCGTCAATATTCATGTCCTCAGAACCAATCATAAAGTCAACGTGGATTAAGCTATCATTGACACCATGTTTATCAAGTTCTTCTGCACTCATTTTAGAACCGCCTTCCAAGTTCGTTGGATATGCTTTTCCTAAAGCGATATGACAAGATGCATTTTCATCAAATAATGTGTTGTAGAAAACTAATCCTGATTGGGATATTGGAGATTCATCTGGAACTAATGCAATCTCTCCTAATCTGCGCGCTCCTTCATCCGAGTCAAGCAGATGCTTTAGTACTTCTTCCCCTTTTTCCGCCTTAAAATCAACAACTTTACCATCTTTAAAAGTCAGGCTGAAATTATCGATTAAGCTACCACCGTAGTTAAGAGGTTTGGTGCTCGCTACTGTTCCATTGACACCATATTTATGCGGCATAGAGAAAACTTCTTCTGTTGGGATATTTGGATTAAATGTAACACCTGTTTCTGCTTCAGCAGATCCGCCTTTCCAAATATGTCCTTGTGGAAGCTCCATTTCCAGATCCGTTCCAGGTGCGTTGAAAATCAGTTTTTGGTAGTTTTTCTCATTCAAAACCTGACGTGCTGTTTTTAATGTTGCATTATGCTTATCCCATGCCGCAATTGGATCTTCCTGATCTACACGCACAATGTTTACAATAGCTTCCCAAAGGCTTTCCACTGCATCCTCTTTTGACTTATCAGGGAAAATTTTCTGTGCCCAATCACCTGATGGAATTGAAATGATAGACCAAGGGATCTTGTCGTTCATTGTATAGTTACGGAAATTAATCATTGCTTCTGCTGCAGCTTTGTTTGCTTTAGCAACACGTGATGGATCAATATTTTGTAATAAATCAGGGTTTGTTGAACGAATGTGTAATATCGCCGCTCCATCTTCTGCAAATGTATCATGAAGCTTCACTCGCCATTCCGGGAAATGTTCAATAACTTCATCTGGAGCGTTTTCATACTTTAATAAAGTCAATTCGTCATCGACCCAGTTAATATGAACATCTTTCGCACCTAATTCGTAAGCCTTATGAGCAACGATTTTTGTAAAATCTGCTCCTTCAAGTGGTGCGTTAATCATTAATGCTTGCCCTTTTTGTAAATTAACACCTGTGCGTAATGCTAATTCTGCATATTTCTCTTGTGTTTTTTGACTAACCATAATTCAAACCTCCAAGATTATCAGATAATGGCTTCACCTAAAAGTCATTACTTTTTAAATAGTATGTCTTTTATTACTGGGATGAATGTACCATATAGTCATTATTCCATAATCAACCGAAAATTGCCAAAATAACCTTCTTCATTTTCAAATTCCTATCTACCGGTAACAGTACGCGAGGTCAGTTCTATTTACGGTATTAGCAGTTTATGATATTATAATAGTATAGAAGTTACTTTTTGTAATCACTGTAATGTTTTAATATAAAGCAAATTGAAATGATCGTATAGGAATGAGGTGATCATAATGGAGAAATTATGTCCACGTTTTGAAAAGGCGATGGGGCTCCTTAGTACACGCTGGGTTGGTTTAATTTTATTTGAATTATTAAAGGGAACAAAACGCTTCTCCGAGATGGAAGCTGATTTGCCAATTAGCGGCAGGCTGCTGTCCGATCGACTAAAACTACTTGAAAAAGAAGGAATTGTGGAGCGGAATATTTATTCTGAATTCCCTGTTCGAATTGAATATTCTCTTTCTCAAAAAGGGAAAGACTTAGAACCAGTAATTAAGGAAATTCAATCTTGGGCTGATGACCATGTTAGCCCTGATGAGGTTGAAGAAGATACTGAAAAGCTAAAAGACTAATGAAAAAAGGCTGTCGCGCTTGCAACAGCCTTTTTTCATTATGCCTGACTCAATTTTTTATTCCATTGCGTATTTTGTACCAAAGGTTTTGGCGAGATCTTGAGAATGTCGTCTTCTTTCTCCTCTGCGCTTAGCACGTAATGCTGCATTTTCATGGAGCATTTTTTCTAAGTCTGTTTCTGGATAAACAGATGGTACAGGGACAGGTTTTCCATTTTCATCAATAGCTACAAATGTCATAAACGCGGTCGCGCTGACCTTTCTTTCTCCTGTTACTAAATCTTCTGTTACTGCTTTCGCAAAAACTTCCATCGATGTATGATGTGTCCATGTAACAAATGCCTCGATTGAAATCGAATAGCCAACTTTTACAGGTGCCAGGAAATCAACCGAGTCCGTTGATGCAGTTACAACAGGATTCCTTGCATGCTTCACGGCCGCTATTGCTGCTATATCATCGATATGCGCCATTAACTTTCCGCCAAATAATGTACCAAAAGCATTTGTATCTGGCGGAAGTACGTGTGTTGTTTTAATTGCTAATGAGTTTGAGCATGGTTTTGCTTCCATATTCTTGTCCTCCCGATGACTTGCCATTTACTATAAGTTACTGCTTCTTTTGGGAACGTACTATAGCACTGGCGAAATTAGTCTAGAAATTGATTCCTTAAATCGGATGCCGATTGTTCTTTGATCATACAGCTTCTTCGTCATTTGTGTCGATAATTTAATATCATTGTTAAATTTTTGAACTAGCCGATCAGCTATTTCGGTATCATATAAAAATGCATTTACTTCAAAATTGAGACGGAAGCTGCGAACATCAATGTTTGCAGTCCCTACTGATGCAATTTTCCCGTCGACGACAATTGTTTTCGCATGGAGAAAACCGTTTTGATAAATAAATACCTCTGCACCAGCCGTTAATAGTTCTCCACTACTGGACAACGTTGCCCAGTACACAAATGGATGATCTGGTTTATTCGGAATCATAATTTTCACATCTACACCGGATAATGCAGCAATTCGCAATGCATCTTTCACACTTTCATCTGGTATAAAATAAGGTGTTTGAATGTAAATATATTCCTTTGCCGCCATAATCATTTTAATATAGCCATTTTTTATTTGTTCCCATTCTGTATCCGGACCGCTTGAAACAATCTGAACGCCTACGTCTCCACTTGTACTCGTGTTATAGTAGCGATCATCATATAGAATATCATTTTTGGATGCTTGATTCCAATCGAGAATAAAGCGAGTCTGTAAGCTTTGAACAGCTTCCCCCATTACACGTAGATGCGTGTCACGCCAGTATCCGAATTTCCTGCTTTTTCCGAGGTATTCATCACCAACATTGAAACCACCAATATAGCCAATCTTCCCATCTATAATCGTTAGCTTACGATGATTTCGATAGTTTATTTTAAAGTTGATGATGAGCTTAGAAGGAAAAAACGCCTCTACCATAACACCAGCGTTCTTTAATCGCTTTACATAGCTTCTTTTTAAAGAACGTGATCCCATGTCATCATAGAGCACTCGTACATCAACACCCTCATTCGCTTTTTTTATGAGAACCTCTGCTAAACGCTGACCGAGCTCGTCACTTCTCATAATATAGTATTGCATATGAATATGGTCTTTTGCCTTTTGCAAATCCTGAATCAACGCTTCAAATTTTTCTTCTCCATCGGTATAAATTTCTACCGCATTATCTTGTGAAAAAATAGCATCGTCATTTCTTAATAGTAGATACACCAGATCGCTATACTCCTGCATTGCTTCATCATTAAAATGGAGATCCTCATCCTCCAAGGAACGCAGCTGCGATTGAACAGTCGTTTTCACACCCAGCCTGCTTTTCTTATCCCAGGTGAAAATTCGTCTGTTGCTTATTGGTTTACCAAAAATTAAATAAAGGATAAAGCCAGCAATGGGAATAAATAGTAATACCATTAACCATGCCCATGAAGACGTTGGATCTTTCCTTTCCAAAAATACAATAGAAATACCCAATGCAATATTTAAAACGATTATAAGTCCGAGTAAAAACGACAGTATTCCCATCGTATCAATCTCCCTCTAAACGTATATTTCCACTATCTAATATAGCACAGAAATTTAATCCAGGTTAGTGATGCGCTGCTTTTCCGATGTTTCATGCATACTATTTAGCCTATCCAACAAAAGTTAAAACATAGTAGGGAAATTTTCTTTTTATCATGTTTGAAAGAAACTGCGAACTAACTTATCGGCTGTTTTCTTCAAGTATGTGCAATAATCGCCGTCCGGGATCGCATCGATATCGTTTTTATTAATTCCACAAGTAATAACTGGTGAGCATATACTAGCGGAGGAAATATACGTAGACTCCTGTGGGAAGAAGAGCATCGGGGAGACGCACAATCCATTTAAATACACTAATCCACATTTTATATAAACTTCAAGTTAAAATATCCACCCTACCTATCCAATTCTATTATTAAAGTACAAATAAAATACACGTCCATGCTAGAAAATAATTAGCATTAGACGTGCATGTAAAATGAGTGCTGCTTTTCTTATAATTGATCTAAAGCCTGCTCTAAATCAGACCAAATATCTTCCCACGCTTCCAGTCCGACTGAAAGTCGAATGAGCTGGTCTGTGATACCCATTTGTTGCCGAACTTCATATGGTATGCTTGCATGTGTCATTGTAGCAGGATGCTCAATTAACGTTTCGGCATCGCCTAAACTTACTGCAATTTTTAAGAAACCCAATTGATTCAACAACTGCTGCGCCTGCTGTTTATTCCCTTTCACATCAAAGGAAATGACTCCCCCTCCACGTCTCATTTGTCCTTCCATTATCGCAAGATCCGGATTGTCGTCATCTTCTGGATAATATACGTTAGCGACTTGCCGGTGCATCTTCAGCTGTGCCACAATTTTTCGGGCATTGTCACAGTGACGGTCCAAACGAACCGCCAATGTTTTTAAACCACGCAGTAAAAGCCATGCATCAAATGGAGATATAACCCCGCCGATATCTTTTTGTGTTGTATTGGAAAGCATATCAATAAAGGATTTTTTGCCAACGACTAAACCTGCAATTACATCTCCATGTCCGCCGATATATTTCGTTGCACTATGAAGGACAATGTCGCACCCTAATTCCAATGGTTGTTGTAAATAAGGAGAAGAAAATGTATTGTCCACTACAACCGGAATACCGTATTCCTTTGCAACCTCTGCCACCTGCTGTAAATCGATTAAGCGCATCGTTGGATTAATCGGTGTCTCTACATAAATGACGGTCGTTTCTGGCCGAATAAGACTGCGAAGCTCTTCCTTTGATTTCATCTCCGAAAAATCAGTAGTTATATTATACTTTTCTCGCATCATCGTTAGAAATCCAAACGTACATCCATATAAACCCGATGAACATATAATGTGATCATTTGCTTTGGTGAGTGCAATGAGAACAGCTGACACTGCCGCCATTCCCGATCCAAATGCAAGACCAGCTTCTCCCTTTTCTAAAGTCGCAATACGCTCTTCAAGCACACGGACGGTTGGGTTCCCCAGGCGAGAATAAATATAGCCCGACTCCTCACCGGCAAAGCGACGTTCCCCCTGCTCCGCAGTTTCAAATGTATAGGTAGATGTTTGAAAAATGGGTGTGGAAAGACTCCCAAGCATTTCTTTAGTATCATAGCCTTCATGGATGACAGCCGTTTCAATACGTTTTTGATTTTGTTTTTGTGTCATCGTCAAACCCCCTCTTAATAGATGTCTCTTACGCTCACATCTATCATATCGAATAAAACTTGATTATGAAAGCGTTTTCTAAAACTTAAGCTAAGCTAAGTGATTGCTAAATTGGTAAATTCCATCTACTATTATAGGAATGTTAAAGGTTGTTCAAAAAAATCTGCTTAGGAGGGAAAATATAATGGATAATCGGCATACGAAAACCGGCATCATCTATACATTCAGTGCCTACCTCTTATGGGGGATTATTACAATGTACTGGAAACAAATTGATTATGTTCCAGCTGGGGAAATTCTAGCACATCGAATAGCATGGTCAGCAGTATTTATGCTGCTTCTTGTCATTTTTCTTGGTAAATGGAATAACTTCATACAGGAATGCCGACAAATTATGAAAAAGAAAAAGCAATTACTTGGGATCACAGCTGCCGCGATTGTGATTACATTAAACTGGTTTCTATTTATTTGGGCAGTTGTTCAAGGACATATCCTGCAAGCAAGTCTTGGATACTATATCAACCCGCTTATTAGTATTTTACTAGGAATTATCATTTTGAAAGAACCTGTAACGAAAGGTCAATTACTTTCCTTTATTTTAGCAGCAATTGGTGTGCTTTACTTAACATTCAATTACGGTGTATTTCCATGGATTTCACTGCTTCTAGCAACCACATTTGCATTATACGGGTTACTGAAAAAAACAGTGAATGTCAGCGCAATCTCCGGGCTGACAATTGAAACATTGCTTATTACACCAGTCGCACTTATTTACTTATGGATTATTCCAAGCGGTTCATTTACTTTTACACCATTTATAACAGTTACGAACCTATTTTTAATTGGAGCGGGTATTGCTACCGCTGTTCCACTATTGTTATTTTCCAGTGGTGCAAAGCAGATTCCTCTAGCCATGGTAGGTTTCCTGCAATATATCACACCTACCATGATGCTTGTAATTGGTGTGTTTTTCTATAAAGAGCCCTTCTCACAAGCACATCTAGTTACGTTTGCTTTTATTTGGACTGCTTTATTTATATATATGGCGTCTATTTATAAAAATTCGCAGCGTCGTTTGAGAACACATTAAAATGAATCTCTAGCTTTAGGTAAATCCTGTAACATGCAATTACATTCAACCTAATTTAAACTTTTCAGAAAACATCATTGACAGATAATAGAATTCATTGTATACTCACACTAACTTAAATAATGCAACATCTCTTATCAAGAGCGGCGGAGGGAATAGGCCCTATGAAGCCCGGCAACCTTAAAGCATTAACCTGCTTGTAACGGTGCTAAATCCTACAGGGTAAAAACCTGGAAGATGAGAGGAGGAACGGTTCGTACATACGCCCTCTTCTTAGGAAGAGGGCTTTTTCATTTTCCCTCTTCAAACACAAAAGCGTAAGCGCCCGGTTAGCGACGTACGGACTGAGCCGCAGGAGATAAAGGAAACATGCCCCTTTAGGGGTATGCCGATGTTAGGCGTAGCCTGGTTTTAGTCGGCCATCCTTTTACCTAGAGTCAATGTTGACTTTCACCACAAGGGTATAAGTGCGACTAGGTCTCATGTCTTAGCCAGTCGGCAAGTCTTCTTTATCGTACGGAGGCGAGGGAAGTCTCGCTACAGCTTTAGCGCTGGAGCTGGACGTGGCTGTTTCGGTAGCCAAGTGATCCACGGTATTAAAGTTTATAGTTTTCTAGTAAAAAAACATAACATTTCAAGGAGGAATTTTATTATGTCACAATTTCAGCCAGAAACGGTATTACTTCATGGTGGTCAACAGCCGGACCCAACTTCAGGTGCGCGTGCTGTTCCAATCTATCAAACAACTTCTTATGTTTTCCGTGATACAGAACATGCACAAAACTTATTTGGTTTAGCAGAATCAGGTAATATATATTCTCGTATTATGAATCCAACGGTTGATGCATTTGAACAGCGTGTTGCTCAGCTGGAGGATGGGGTTGGTGCTGTTGCAACATCATCCGGAATGGCTGCTATTACGCTAGCAATTTTGAATATCGCGGAAGCTGGGGATGAAATTATTGCGGACAGCAACCTATATGGCGGTACGTACAATCTCTTTGCAGCGACCCTTCCACGCTATGGGATTACAGTAAAATTTGTTGATGGTACAAAACCGGAGGAATTTGAAGCTGCGATTACCGATAAAACAAAAGCTATATTTGGTGAAATCATCACAAATCCAAGTCTTTACGTATTTGATGTAGAAGCTGTTGCTGATATTGCACATGCTCATGATATTCCATTAATTATTGATAATACTTTTGCCCCTTATATCGCAAAACCGCTCACTTGGGGCGCAGATATTGTTATTCATTCCGCAACAAAATGGATCGGCGGTCACGGAACGACAATTGGCGGGGTCGTTGTTGATGGTGGAAGATTTGACTGGAATAACGATCGATTCCCTGGCTTCACCGAGCCTGACGAAACATATCACGGCTTAAAATATAAAGATCTTGGTCCAACAGCATTTATTACAAAACTTCGTGTTCAATTATTACGTGATATCGGTGCATGCTTAAGCCCCCAAAGTGCATTTTTATTTTTACAAGGTCTAGAAACGCTACATTTACGAATTGAAAGACACGCACAGAACGCAGAAAAAGTTGCTGCCTATTTACAAAAACATGAAGCAGTAGAATGGGTCAGCTTCCCTGGTTTAAAGGAACATCCATCACATGGGCTTGCTAAGAAATATTTCAAGAGCGGCTATGGATCGATTATTACATTCGGTATCAAAGGGGGACGCGATGCAGGTAGAAAGCTAATCGACAATGTGAAGCTATGGTCACATGTAGCAAATGTTGGAGACGCTAAATCCTTAATCATCCATCCTGCTTCAACGACACATCAGCAGCTAAATGCTGAAGATTTGAAGAAAAGCGGTGTAACTGAAGAGCTTGTCCGCTTGTCGATTGGACTAGAAGCTGTAGAAGATATTCTGGCAGACTTAGAGCAAGCAATTGATCAAGCAACTGGAGTTAATCAAGCTGCACAACAATCGAATGACGCTGTAATTAAAAGCTTGCTTTCCTCTCCATTTAATCGTCAGGAAGGTATTCGCAAAAAAGTTATTGCTAGCATCGGGATTGATCAAAGCGAAACGAAATCCTTAGAAAAACTTGGTTTTGAAATCATTTCTGTAGAAGATGATCCAGCTAATGAATTATCTGTAATTTCATCTCCTATTGATGCATTATGGGTTAAGGATAAAGAACTTCCAGCTGCAGTTATTGAACAATTGGTAAATAAAGAAATAAAATTTATTTTTGCCGAAGGAGCAGCAAGCACAAATCAAACATTGCAGCATGCAAATGCGACGGGAATTATTGTTACAGAGGTAAATCCAGCTGCATTAGCACTTCAGCTTCGAAGCAATAATACGCAAGCAACTGTTACAGTTTAAACACTATATATAATCAGGTTTACATCTCCATCAAACCGGGAATATCCCCAAAGAGTGGACCTAAAATTTAAATCGCCTTCTTTAACAGAGGGCGATTTTTTAATTAAGCATTATATTTTGTTATGTTCGTATTTAAAGGAAAGTGTGAACTCATGTGTAAATAAGGATTGTGCGTATACGGACTTCCTATTATTAGTAGAATCTGCTGGAACAATTTTTGCTCCTGTCCCAGTAGTTCACCGCTATATTTATGATGCAACAAACAATCGATATTTAAGATCAACTTCAAGTTTAACTTTTTATATTATTGATTAAACTTATAATGGATGTTCTGAATAAACGATTAAGATATAGACACTACGGATCTTCCTTGAAATAATGGATAACAAGCAATACATATATAGCCAAACACCATGATTTCTTTAAGCATAATTTTACAGGAGTGCTTGAAAGGGTATATAATTTATAAATCCATTTCGAATAGTTATAAAGCGGACAAATTAGCCTTTTTTCCATATTATATTAAGAGATAACTGCATAGGTGTGATTAACTTGAAAAAGTATGTTTATATAACCTTTTCCCTTCTGATTATCGGAGCTTTCATTATTTTTTTTATGCAACCGTCAAATGAAATGAGTAAGGAGCCAGCCACTCAGCCCGAGCAAGATATGCAACAAGAATTTGAAGATCATGAAGTGAATGATGAGTCAGATACAAGTAAAGAAAACCAAAAACAAGAAGAAGATACTGATCAAACGGGATTTCCACCAAATATATCTGGTGCACTACAGAATACAATTAGTTTCTTCAGTAATCAAGAAACCAAGATTGTGGCAATCGGTGATTCACTTACCCAAGGTGTTGGTGATGAAACGGATCAAGGTGGTTATATTGGAATATTAGACCGAACAATCAATGATGGATTGCAATCTGTAGAGATTGTTAACTTTGGGAAGCGCGGGAATCGTACAGATCAATTGCTCAAGCGTCTGGGACAGGAAAAGATCGCCAGAGAAATAGCGGATTCCGATTTAGTACTGATTACAATTGGTGCAAATGATATTATGAAAATCGCCAGGGAAAACATTATGCACCTTGTTATCGATGACTTTGTTGCCGAAATGGATGGCTATGAATCCCGAATTCGGCAAATATTTGAGACCATTATTGCATTAAATCCAGACACTCATATATATCTTGTCGGCTTTTATAACCCTTTCCAACAATATTTTAAGGATATTAAAGAGCTCGATTTAATTGTTGGAGCCTGGAACACTGCAAGCAGCAACATTGCTAGTGAATACGAAAATATTACATTTATACCAACCGAAGATTTATTTACAGTGAAAGCCACGAACTTATTTGCTGAAGATAATTTCCACCCAAATTATGAGGGGTATTATCTAATAGCTGAACGAGTACTTGACTATATTACAAATAGAAGATAAGGATGAACGCTATGTCAGATAGAAAACAGCGTTTGAAACGTAACAAATGGAAAAAAGCTTTCTATAGCTTGCTAATCTTTAATGGCATTGTTTTTGTTGTGCTTTTCGCACTCTTATTTGGACCTGTTCCGGAAAATAAAGCTCCAGTCCGCCATGAACGAGGCGATCAAGAAAGCTCTGAGTTTATTATACGAACATCAAAACAGAATTTGAATAATCTCGTCAATGCATACATTGAACAATTACTTGGAGATTCAGATCATTACTATCGTATATCACTTGATGAAGATGTCCATTTAATTGGAGAGCTGCCTGTGTTCTCAACAACGGTCCCACTTTCTGTTCATTTCGAACCATTAGTGCAGGATAATGGCGACCTTATTTTAAAACAAAAGTCCATATCGGTTGGCTTATTAGAACTCCCAAACAAAAAAATCATGGAATATATGGCTGACTTACTTCCAATGCCAGAATGGGTTACGGTCAATCCGCAAGAACAGGAAATTTATGTGGCAGTTACAGATATGGATATTCGCAGTAATTTTCATGTTGCAGTGGAAACGATAGACCTCGAGGCAAACAATCTAGCCTTTCGGTTAAAGATTCCATATGAAACACTAGGTCTGGAGATGTTAGGCCCATGGTAACCGGCCGGGAACACGGCATTCCTTTTTATCATCGGTTTGAGCTTTAGCGCTGCATGGACGTGGCTGTATTGATAGCTAAGTATCCATAGCATTCCATATTTAAAGCTTCCTGACCATAAAAAAAGAACCATTTACAATGTAGATGGTTCTTTTGCTTATTTTAAACCCAAGCGTTTAAATCGAGAAGATAATAGAAAAATAAATGATTGCTTTGGTATGGCTTGGTCTTGTATTCTTTCTTCAAGTGGTTTCTGCTTCTGATAATCTCCAAGAATTCCCTTATATATCAGCTGCATCCCTGGGTAACTACGAATATCTGCGGGTGTAATAAAGCTAATCGGTTTGCCAAATTGAAACCTCTTCATATCTCGCAGTACTGTTGCAACAAACTCGGAGCAAAATAGGGCATATTTTCGATTAATCTCTATTTCCATCATTACACCGAATAAACCAATAAAATTATATTTATAAAGCTGTTTTTTTGCTTCAATTTCTTTTATATTATGAACGATACCTTCATATTCTTCTTCCGTAACTGTAAAACTGTATAGCTCACAGGTTGAACGCTTTAAAAATTCACTTTGAATATCTTCCCTAATAAATCCACCGATAAATGGATTTCTCGGCTGCTTTCTTCCAAAGCTGTACAGTTCGTTTAATTGCGGATCAAAACCGATAGAGACATGATTTAATGACTTTTTCGTGTAGTAATTTATTGCTTTCGATAAATAACTGCCTGTATCGGTAAAAAGGAAATAAATGATCCTTTCACCCATGCCCTTCCCCCCTTTCCGTTATGGGCAATAAAACAATTGATTCTATAAAGCAGGAAAGCATATAGCTTTCCTAATTGCATAAGTGTATCTAAGACAGGTACCTATAAGCTTGGCATTTCTAATAGCCTTTTGTACTACTATTACAAAAAATAGGCAAATATACAAGTTATTTTTTGTGCTTACACTTTTCACTGATTAAACTGACATATATTTCATGAACAAATAAGAGCTTCCATCGACTAAGATTATTAGAATCAAGACGAGTAGACTATTAAAATGTTTTATAATTATGTCTAGATCTATAAAGTAAATAGCCGATAAATAATAATTACTTCCTATTTAATATAACATATTACAATACAGCGAAATAGGAAACCTATAAAACATTACCAATTTTGTAAAACATGCTATGGGGTTCTTGCAAAGTTGCGTCAAATAACGTAAGCTTACCATGATTACTATTTATTTTATTGGAGGAAAAGACCCAGAATGATAACTGTTACTAATGTTAGTTTACGATATGGTGATAAAAAGCTGTTTGAGGACGTAAATCTTAAGTTTACTCCTGGAAACTGCTATGGCGTTATTGGTGCAAATGGTGCAGGAAAATCAACTTTCCTGAAAGTATTGTCTGGTGAAGTTGAGGCACAGTCAGGAAATGTTTCCATGTCTCCTGGTGAACGACTTGCTGTCTTAAAGCAAGACCACTTCGCTTATGAGGAAAACGAAGTAATTGATACGGTTTTAATGGGACACGAAAAGCTGTATAAAGTAAAGCAAGAAAAAGATGCAATTTATATGAAAGCTGATTTTTCAGAAGAAGATGGTATGCGTGCTGCAGAGCTAGAAGGTGAATTTGCTGAGATGAACGGTTGGGAAGCTGAATCGGATGCAGCTGTATTGCTAAAAGGTCTTGGTATCGAAGAATCGCTTCATACGATGAAGATGGCTGAGCTTACTGCCGACCAAAAAGTAAAAGTTTTGCTTGCTCAAGCCCTTTTCGGCAGCCCAGATATTCTATTACTCGATGAGCCAACTAACGGACTTGATATTCAAGCAATCCAGTGGCTGGAAGAATTCTTAATTAACTTTGAAAACACGGTTATCGTAGTTTCTCACGACAGACACTTCTTAAATAAAGTATGTACACATATTGCAGATGTTGACTACGGGAAAATCCAAATTTATATTGGAAACTATGATTTCTGGTATGAATCCAGTCAGCTCGCTACGCAAATGGCACAGGATGCGAACAAAAAGAAAGAAGAAAAGATTAAAGAGCTACAAGCCTTTATCGCTCGATTTAGTGCAAATGCGTCGAAATCGAAGCAGGCAACATCTCGTAAGAAAATGCTCGATAATATTACATTAGATGATATTAGACCTTCTTCCCGTAAGTATCCATACATTGCTTTTACTCCTGAACGCGAAATCGGAAACGATTTATTACGCGTCGAAGGGCTAAGTAAAACAATCGAAGGCGTAAAAATCTTAGATAATGTTAGCTTTACGATGAATAAGGATGATAAAGTTGCTCTTGTTGGAAAGAACGATATTGCCAAAACGACTTTATTAAAAATCTTAGCAGGTGAAATGGAACCTGATGAAGGAACATATCATTGGGGTGTCACAACATCTCAATCGTACTTCCCTAAAGATAACGCGAAATTCTTTGAAAACGGGAATTTAACACTAGTTGACTGGCTTCGTCAATATTCTCCAGAAGATGAGACAGAAACGTTTTTACGCGGATTTTTAGGAAGAATGCTGTTTTCTGGTGAGGAAGCATTGAAAAAGGCGAATGTGCTATCTGGTGGTGAAAAAGTACGTTGTATGCTGTCAAAAATGATGCTTTCACATGCAAACGTACTAATGCTTGATGAACCGACAAACCATCTAGATTTAGAATCTATTCAATCATTGAACAATGGGTTAATTAAATTTAAAGGATCCATTCTGTTTACATCACATGACCACCAATTCATTAACAGTATCGCAAATCGTTTAATCGAAATTACACCAAAAGGTATTATCGATAAAGAGATGAGCTATGATGAATACGTACAAGATCGCAAGCTGCAAAAACAAATTGCAGAAATGTATGCATAAAAACACGAAGTGAAGGCGCCTTTATTAGGCACCTTCACTTATTTTTTCACGAATGCCGAATGCATCCCCTATTTTATTAAACTGCTACTTTCTTTCTAATTTTATCAAGCATATCAACCGTCATACGATCGAGATCATATTCAGCCTTAAATCCCCATTCCTCCATTGCTGCTTGAGAACTGATTGAATTCGGCCAGCTATCAGCGATTTGTTGTCTAACCGGATCTACTTTATATGAAAGCTTAAAATCTGGCAGCTGTTTTTGAATCGATTTGGCAAAATCTTCTGGTTGTGCAGACATTGCCGAAATATTAAAGGCATTGCGATGAATTAACTTTTCCGGATTTGCTTCCATTAAGTGAACAATCGCATTTAATGCATCTGGCATATACATCATGTCCATATAGGTGTCTGCAGCAATATACGATTCATATGCGTTGTGTTTCACCGCTTCATAATAGATTTCAACTGCATAATCTGTTGTTCCACCACCTGGGGGAGCAACATACGAAATTAAGCCTGGAAAACGAACACCCCTTGTATCCACCCCATAGCGCTGGTAATAATAATCACATAAAAGCTCACCAGCAACCTTATTGATGCCATACATCGTGGTTGGACGTTGTAATGTATTTTGCGGCGTATTATCCCTTGGTGTCGTTGGACCAAATGCACCAATTGAGCTTGGTGTAAAAATTTGCAAATGGAATTCCTTTGCAACCTCTAATGTATTGAGCAAACCACCCATATTTATATCCCAAGCAACCTTCGGAAATGCCTCCGCTTTTGCTGATAAAAGTGCTGCAAGATGCATAACCGTATCTACTTCATGCTTTTTAACAACATGCAAGACTTGTTCTATATCTGTAACATCCATCACTTCAAATGGCCCTTGTTCTTCAATCCCATCAATCTTCCGTATATCGGTCCCAATAACTTGATCGGTTCCATAAATACCCCGCAACTTGCCTGTAAGTTCGGATCCAATTTGTCCGAGAGCACCCGTAACTAGAATTTTTTTCATCTCCAAAACCCCTCTATGCAATCGAAATTAAATTAAGCCCATTTCTTTCCCTACTTTTTCATACACAGCAATCGATTTATCTAGCATTTCCTTTGTATGAGCAGCTGTCGGCATATTACGGACACGCCCCGTTCCACGTGGGACAGTTGGAAACACAATTGATTTCGCATAAATCCCTTCTTCAACCAAACGCTTGCTAAACTGCTGCGCTACCTTCTCATCTCCAATAATGCATGGCGTTATCGGCGTCTCACTAGCACCTATTGTAAAACCTAATGCTTTCAAGCCCTGTTTTAAATAGTCTCCGTTTTCCCAGAGCTTTTCATTTAATTCCGTGCTTTCCATAAGTAATTCAATTGCCTTTGTACTAGCAATCGCATCTGCCGGTGAAACAGCTGTAGAAAATAGGAATGGACGTGATCGCACCTTCAGCCAGTCAATCAGGTTGGACTTGCCCGCTACGTAACCACCAACTACTCCAATAGCCTTCGAAAGCGTTCCCATTTGAAAATCTATTCTATCCTGTAAACCAAAATGTTTAACTGTACCGGCGCCTTTTCCAGTAACTCCCGAGCCATGTGCATCATCAACATACGTAATTAAATCATATGCTTCTGCAATTTCAACAATTTCTGGAAGCTTTGCAATATCCCCGTCCATTGAGAAGACACCATCAGTGATAACCATTATTTTATTAAAATTGCCAGTTGATCTTGCTTCCTCAGCCTTCCGACGTAAATCATCCATATCCGAATGCTCAAATCGAATTATCTTTGCTTTTGAAAGCCTACAGCCATCAATGATTGACGCATGATTGAGAGAGTCTGACAAAATCGCATCATTTTTATCCATAACCGCTGATATCGCAGCCATATTACAATTGAAGCCAGATTGATAGGAAATTGCCGCCTCCGTTCCTTTAAAGGCTGCAATTCTCTCCTCTAACGCAATATGGAGATCAGAAGTACCATTAATTGTACGTACTGCTCCTGACCCAACACCATACGAATCTATTGCTTCACTTGCTGCTTGTTTCAAACGTTCATCTGTTGCAAGTCCAAGATAATTATTAGATGAAAGGTTAATTAACTCTTTTCCCTGAATCCGTATAACTGGACCATTCGCTCCCTCTACTGTATCAATTTCATTGAATAGCCCACGTTGTTTTAAATCTAAAATACTACCATTTAAAAAATTGTCTAATGTCTTACTAGTCATACGGTAAAACTCCTCCTTAAACACAGAAATACTTCCATATTTAAGTTTAACATAAAACGCTTACATTTAATTTGTGTATATACAATTTGATTAAAAAATTTCGTTAATAATTTTTAAGTTTACTGTATTTTCCTATAGTAGTTTTACTCTATTTCTACTATACTAGTTTATAGACATTTTACATCTTGGAGGAAGCATGCATGAGAAGGATATTATTGGGATTATTCGTTATTATTATTCTTACGATTGGAATAGTTGGGTATACAGAATTAAACAATAAGCCAAATGAAGTCATTGAAGAATCGAATCACTCCACAGAGATACAATTATAATTGTTTATAAGCGGGTGCAAGATTTTATTATATTGGAAGACATATGCAGATAGAGAAATTCCATGTTTTTTTAGCCGCAAAAAAAGGAAAGCACATTATAACAGTGCTTTCCTTTTTGTTAATGCTTCGGGCTAAAAAATTATTTAATAACCGTTACGTTAACTTGCTGAGCGCCCCAATTTACTGCTTCTTCTTTCGTTGGGACATGAAGGTCGATTTTATTACCTTTAATCGCACCACCAACATCCGCTGCTGTTGCGTAACCATAACCTTCAACGTAGACCTCTGAACCTAAAGGTATTACATTCGGGTCTACAGCAATTACTTTTGCATTGGGATTAGCGTTTAAATCTACCCCTGTAGATGTTACTCCAGAACAGCCATCACATTTAGCTGTATAGGCAGTTGCCGTTACAGTGATTGTTTCCCCTTCAGGGCTCTGTTCTGAACTGTCTTCTGAACTCTCTTCTGAACTCTCTTCTACTTTCTCTGTTTTAACGGAAGCTTTCTTTTCATCAGCTTGTTTTTCCGTTTCATTTTCTTGTTTTGGCGCTTCTTCAATCTCAGCTGGCTCTGAATCTTCTTGACTAACATTTACACCATTTATTTTTAGATCTTGTCCGATAACAATGATATCGTTTTTAAGATCATTCCATTCCTTCAATTCATCTACTGTTATGTCATATTCTTTTCCAATACTGATCAATGTATCCCCTTGCTTTACTGAATACATGTTGTTAATAAACAGTAATTGCTTTGGGTGAATGACAGTAGATTTTAAATCATTTATTTCAGTTAAATCCTCAACGGTTGTATCGTATTTATCTGCAATCTCCCAGAGACTTTCTCCCTTTTGTACTTCGTGTTCTTCAGCTGAAACTGTTGTTGTAGCCGCGCCAGCAATAAAAATACCTGCAGCGAGTGCTGCTACTAGTTTTTTCATCTGATGTACCTCCTTGAATTTCTGACAATGATTATCGTACCACAGGCAAACTGCAAATACAGTTACAAGACGTTTAAGAGTCTATTACAAGGATTACTATTTTCATATTTTTGTTACATTGCGTAATATTTTTGATACAAAAGACTCAATTTATCATTTTTCCCTATTACAAAACAGGAAATTAGACACAAAAAAGAGAAGTAGCTTCTTTTCCACAAGACTACTTCTCTTCTCTATTAAAACGTATCTACTTTAATTAAATAAACCGCCTAGGAAATCGCCAATTGATTTAAATAGCTCGCTGAAGAAATTAGCAACCTTTTCCCAGAAACTTGCATCAAGACCTAATTCATCTGCTTTATCTGCAATTGAATTAGCAATATCCTCGAGCTGATTTTTCACTGCTCCAAAATCAATGTTTAGATCTCGCATTTTATCAAAAAGATTTACAAGCATTTGCCGATCTTCATCACTTAAACGAATCTCTAATTTATCCAATTGCTCGCTGACAATTCGTTCTACATCTTCTTTTGTTGCCGGATTTTGCTCCGCAATCATCTGTTTAATTTCGGTAAGCAATGTACTTACTTCATCTTGCGTAATATCTTCATTTTCAGCAAGATCTGTAGCTACATTCAGCTCTTCATTGGCTAATTCCATCCGTTCTTTGTCTAGTTCTTCGCCTTCTACGTCGTATGCCTTATAAATACCCGTTAATGCTGAATGTCCACTAACTTTGATTGGTGATACAACGTCCACTGTTGCATTTTCTGCACCAGCAGTAAGTAACGCATTTTCATACATCGATGCTGTAACTTGTGTTATATTTTCCGGAGTAACAATATTAACTGTTATCCCTTCTCCTTCATTTTCCAGAAGAATTCTTGCTGAAGAGTACATATTGGCATTTGGATTTCCATTAATAAAATTTGCATAATCCTGTCCACTGACGTCGTGTGCTTCAAATGTATCCGTATCTTCAATATTTAACGCTTCTCGAACTTGGGCTCGCTGTGAATCATTTAACTTCTCTCCATAAATTAGTATCGTATTGGACGCCGCTGATACCGGCATAGCAAACGCGATAAATAACGTTAGAACCAACAGTGACAATCGAATAATCTTTCCATTAAATTTCATGTTATATGTCTCCTTTTTATTCTCACTAAAAAATCAAGTTTAACCTCCGAATTAACGTAATAGCATTAATTGCTGTTTCTCTTCAAGCGTTTTAAAGCCATACTCTTGAAGGACTAACATTCAGCGGGGAAAGCCCCTAATGAATGTAGTTTTACTTTTATCTATTATAACGCTTGGATATAATTTTGAACATCTTTTTCACGAATCAATTCCGTATGATGAGCAGATAACTTTCAATTTATTTCGTATTGGTGTATATTTAGAGTACCGAAATAAATTGAAAGAAAGAAGGTTTTTGGAATCATAGATACTGACCAAGCGGCTAAACGTAATTTGGCTATTATGTGGTTCGCCAATTTTTTTGTTAGTGGTAGTATGACAATGGTAATTCCATTTATCTCCTTATATATTAATTCAATGGGGAATTTCTCCGACTCCTATGTACAAACCTGGTCGGGGTTAACGTTTGCAGTAACATTCATTGCTGCATTTATCTTTTCTCCAATATGGGGAAGAATAGGAGATAAATATGGCAGAAAGAATATTTTAATTATCTCTGCATTTGGGATTGGACTATCTGTATTTTTAATGGGGTTTGCCACATCAGTATGGCAGCTTTTTTTATTGCGATTGTTTATGGGAATCGTAACCGGATTTATCCCAATGTCACAAGCATTTATATCTGTACAAACACCGAAAGAAGTCGCAGGGAAAGTACTCGGGACGCTGCAAACCGGGAGCATAACTGGAGCGCTAATGGGACCAATGCTCGGTGGTGCATTAGCAGATATATTTGGGTATTCAAGCACATTTAAATGGGTTTCCATTACAATATTCATTTCAGGATTCCTTGTCATGTTTGGAATCAAGGAGCTGCAAATCAATATATCTAATGATAAAAATGATTTTAAATCGTATAGCAGTAAAGAAGTATTGCAGCATATTCTGAGTAGACCAGTATTACTTGTCGTGATGTTGCTCTCAACATTGGTACAGATTGCACATTTTAGCATTCAGCCAATACTTTCTTTATTTGTAGCTGAAATTCACGGCCCCGTTAATATTGCATTCTTTGCCGGGCTAGCTTTTTCAGCAGCCGGGTTAGGGAATCTTCTCATGTCTCGAAGATGGGGCAAGATTGGAGACCGTATTGGTTATATAAAGATATTAATCATCCTCTTATTTATGGCCGGTATTGTCTATTTCCCTGGAGCATTTGTAACGAACATTTGGCAGCTCGTCGTACTGAGATTCCTACTTGGTGTTTCAATTGGCGGTATTGTTCCACTACGGATTGCATATATTCGTCAGGAAGCACCGTTATCAATGCAAGGTGAAGTGCTTGGCTATAACACAAGCCTGCGCTTCCTGGGAAATATTATCGGCCCAGCACTTGGCGGTATAATTGCTGCTACTTGGGGATTCTCTTCTGTATTCCTTATCACAAGTTTATTGCTTATTGCTAGTGGTGTAATTATGCTTGTAGCTTGGTATAAAAGCGAGAATTCACCAAAGCAAGCTCATTCCTTTTCATCAAGATAGCAGGCTTAAAGCGGGTGGATGTTTTGCTTACGTGGCTAGACCGAAACAGAATGATTGATTTCTAGACCCAAATATGCTAAAACTAACTAAGTCTTAATTATTAAGGAAAGAAAGTGATAGCAATGGGTATAGTCGTTGTTGAAGTTTGTGACGGTAATGCAATCACTACTTTAAATATAGAAGAAATTATCGAAGCAGAATTTCCGGAAGTAGCCGTGCTAATGAATGAATGTTTATCATTTTGCGGATTATGTCGAGTACGACCGTATGCACTTGTAAACAACAAACGCGTTTTCGGTAAGACTCCGGAAGAATGTTTGGAAAAAATACGTGAGGAAATAAAAAAAGAACTGGCTATCTATCAATGATATGCCAGTTCTTTTTCTACTTTATTTGACAAAATATTTCCTGGGAAATAGTCGAAATTATTCGGTTAAGCTCGCTGTGAAAATTGCAATCGAATCCTGTTTGTTTAACCGCTTGAAGTTACCATATTCCGGGCTAGCACTAACCGTTTTTTCACCCATTAATTCAACCGTGCTTTCATCGATAGCATAGTCGGCTAATGTCGCTGGAGCTCCAATAGAATTCCAAAACACTCGGAGTTTATCAATTCCTTCATAGGCAATTTCCTGATCTGATTTACCTGTCGTACTTACACCAAATACACGAACTGCTAATTGCTTGAAGCGTGGTGCATTATTTTCATCCAAAACATGCTTCATCCAATTCGGAAAAAGAATTGCTAATCCTCCGCCATGTGGAATATCATGCACTGCTGATACGGCATGCTCTAAGTTATGGGTCGCCCAATCTCCACGATAACCCATGTTCAGCATATTATTTAATGCTAACGTACCACTAAGCATGATTGTTGCCCGGTGATCATAATTCTCAGGGTCATCAAGCAATTTCGGTGCAGTTTCCATTACAGTTAGTAATATCGATTCACAAAAACGATCTTGCACCATTGTGTTTGGCGTTTCGTGGAAATAATGCTCAAGCACATGGGACATAATATCGACAATACCGTATACTGTCTGGGCGCGTGGTACTGTGAATGTATGTGCTGGATCTAAAATAGAAAATGCAGGATACGTATACGGCGTTCCCCAGCCATGCTTCTCATTTTTCTCCCAGTTTGTGATTACCGATCCACTATTCATTTCTGAGCCTGTTGCAGCCAAAGTTAGAACAGTTCCAAATGGTAACGCTCCGGTTGCACGCTCTTTCTTTGTCACAATATCCCACATATCCACATCTGTTTTTGCACCGACAGCAATTGCCTTCGTACAATCAATAGTACTTCCGCCACCAACTGCAAGCAGGAAATCAATTTGCTGCTCTTTACAGATGGCTACGCCTTTACGGACAGTTGAAATACGTGGATTAGGCTCTACGCCAGGCAATTCAAACACATCTGCTCCAAGCCTATCGAGCTCTCTCTTCACATCATCATAAATGCCATTCTGTTTAATGCTTCCCCCACCATAGACAACTAAAACACGATTGCCATACGGTCTTATTTCATCAGCGAGCTTCTCCAGCTGCCCTTTACCGAAAATTAATTTCGTCGGATTCTGATACGTAAAATTTTCCAAATTAGATTCCTCCAATATTATTTGGTATATGCTACGACATCCATTTCAACTAAAACATCCTTGGGTAGTCGGCTTACCTCAACAGTTGCTCTAGCCGGATATGGCTCTGTTAGAAAGCTGCCATAAATTTCATTTACCTCAGCAAAATGATCCATTGAAGATAAATAAATCGTAAATTTAACAACTTGAGAAAAATCGCTTTCCGCTTCTGCCAAAATTGCTTTTAAATTTTCAAGTACTTGTTTGGTTTGATTTGCAATACCATCAACAATTTCACCTGATGCTGGATCTATCGGAATCTGTCCTGACACATAGACAAAATCTCCTGCCTGAATTGCTTGTGAATACGGTCCAATTGCTGCTGGTGCTTTTTCTGTTTGAATTACTTTCACCATTTGAATTCCTCCCATTGTATTTGTTTTGTCTAAATTCTTTCTTTTCTATAATCATACCAGTTTCTTCGCTATTCTTCATTCAGGAGCTAATACATCTTTATACTGCATAACAGATCTGACATAGTATATATCTCCGTAGCAGGCGTCGTATTGCTTTGCTTCTTCCCGCAGACATGTATAGATGGTTGGATCAGAAGCGTTCTCATACATTTCTTTAGAAAATGCAATTGCAATATCCTGTGAGTAGCGTCCAGTTTCTGCATGAACATAATCAATAAATCCTCTGCCGAAATTATACGATTGGATGGCAAGTTCTAGGTCATCATCTGCATCCGCCAATGTTTTCGAAAAATAATAGACCCCTTGTTTAATAGAAAGCTCAGGATCCTTAATACACCCAATTTCTCCACAATAGCTTTCCGACGATTGCATCGGATCATTGCCTCTCCCACCTGATTCCTGCATCATCATTGCTTGCAGAACATCGACATAATCTTCAACACCATATTCCTTCGCGTAGGTTTCAATTAAAGGCTTATAGCTCCGAACTTCTTCACTGATTAAGGGAGATGATCTTTCAGGACGGAATTCCTCTTGTTTTTCAAAAGTCAAAAACGACACTAGTAAAAATACACCAATTAAAATAAACACTACACTGAAGGTTTGCTTTGTTATCTTTTGTATCTTCCGTTTTAGCTTCATATACTATCTTTCCTTTTCCCTCAACAATAACTGTATCAACAGCCAGACAACAACCCCATAGATGAGATGTCCAACAGCCCAAAACAAAAATGCAGTCCTATCCATCAAATCTGGAGTGCGCTCTGATAATTGCGTTGTAAAATAGAGGATACATCCAATCAGAACATTTACGATTATGTATGGCAGCATTTGATTTTGAAGCTTCCACCTTTCAAGCAAAAAGTAGATACATAGTACAAGTATAATAGAAACAATCAAATGCAAGCCAAATTCAATAGCCTCATGCATGTTCCATTCTTTTATAATAGGAATATAATCTACATTTAATAACAGAACATAAACCGCTTTCCCTGTAAAAAGTTCCACCATCTTCAAAAATATACCCAGTACTAAACCGGAAATGATGCCACTACTTATAAGATTACATAATCGTTTCATTAAATTGCTCCAATTTATTTACTTTTTTTAAACAATTCTTTCTCTCGCCATTTACCGAATCGATAGTATCCAATAGCAATCACACTGCTAATCACAAAGCTTGCTCCCATTCCGATTGCTATTCCAATCTCACCAAATAACATCGCAAATAAGGCTGTTAGCGGATACCGCAATACCCAAAATGAAATAATATTAAGTACAAGCACTTGATACATTGCACCTGCCGCACGAACGATTCCATTTAAGATAAAATTAATTCCTAAAAACGGATAGCACAAAGCAATAATTTGTAAGTACGTCTTACCAAACTCCACTGCCGATTCATCCCGGATAAACAGTTTGACACCATATTCAGCCAAAAATACAACAACAATACCGTTTGCTAGCATAATAGAGAAGTTGTAGAGCACCCCATACTTCGCGATCCCTTTTACACGAGACCAATTTTTTACGCCAATGTTCTGTCCTGCCATACTACTAACAGCAGTACTAAGTGCATGTGCAGGCTGCATTAGTAAACTATCCAAACGCTGAGCTGCACTAAATCCAGCAACAACGCCACCACCAAATCCTGTAACAACACTCATAATTGCTGCTGATCCTGCTGAAATAACAGACATTTGTAAACCTGAAGGAATCCCAAGGTTCAAAATCAATCCAACTTCAGCTTTAGCTGGTAATGTTGGCATACTAAACGGAGCAAGCTTTTTAGATAAAATATAAATCAAACCATATAGAAAAGCGACTCCTTGCGATAATACAGTTGCATATGCCGCACCTTCTACTCCCCAATTAAACACACTTATAAATATTGGATCGAGCACCGTATTAAGCGCCACAGCAATCATAACAAAGCGTACCGGCGTTTTACTATCACCCAAAGCCCGAAGAACCGTGCTAATAAAATTATAACCAAACAGGAATAAAATCCCAATAAAGTTAATTTGTAAATAAGCATTTGCTTGTTCCATCATAACTTCCGGTGTACCAAGCATACTTAGAAACTGTTCTGAAAAAAAGTATCCTATGGCACCTAACACAATCGCTATCGTTGTTAGAATTACGACAAATGCATTTAAGTATCGTTTTAATCCTGTTTCATTATCCTTTCCTTTTTGCTGTGACAGAATGGTAAGTGCTGCATTATTCAAACCAATTATAAATGAAAGTACCGTAAACAAAATGGTTCCCGATACTGCTACTGCTCCCAATGCAGTGGCACCAAGCAAGTTTCCGACCCACAAACTATCGATCAGCTGGTAGGACGTTTGCAATAAATTTGTAAACATAATTGGCCAAGAAAACCGAATTAGCTGCTTGAATATATTCCCTTCTGTAAAATCATATTGCTTCATGATGTTAATCCTCTTTCTTCTATTATATAAATCTTATGTTTAAGCATAGCGCATTAACATAAGAAATCAAAGAAAGGTGATCAGATAAGATCCTGATCACCTTCATATTAAATTTTATCCTGCAGACCCTGCTTTTTCCAGATTCCCACGCTGATTATTTTGGCCTTTATCTTTTGTCATAAACTGAATAGCCACTAATATAACAAAAGCAATAAAGCCAATTGTATCGGAATAGCCTTCTGGATACATTAACAGCAATCCAGTAACTACTGAAATAATCCTTTCAAACCAGTTAATTTTCCGATACCAAAATCCAATGAGACCTGCACCAACCGCAACCATTCCAATCATGGCCGTAATGAGTGACCAGCCAATATCGAGAAAGTTTCCTTCTATCATCAATAGTGTCGGGTTAAGAACAAACATATACGGTATGATAAAAGCAGCAATCGCTAGCTTCGATGCATTTAGTCCCGTACGGATCGGATCTCCTCCAGATATTCCACTCGCTGCAAAAGCCGCGAGTGCCACTGGCGGTGTAATATCCGCAACAATACCAAAGTAGAACACAAACATATGTGCAGCTAAAACAGGAATTGCTACATCCAGTTCTCCATTTAATGCAATGATTGCCGGTAAAGCAATAGTCGATGTAATAATGTAATTTGCTGTTGTCGGAGATCCCATTCCAATAATGATCGACGTAATCATTGTGAAGAACAAGGTTAACATCAACTGAATTTCTGGTGAACCTGCAATGGTTCCTGCAATGCTAACAAGACCATTTCCTAATTTTAGCCCTAAACCTGTTTTTGTAACGACCCCTACAATAATTCCGGCACAGGCCGTGGCTGCTGCAACCCCTAACGCTGTTCGCGCACCTGACTCCAATGCAACAATAAACTTACTCGGTGTAATTCGTGTATCCTTTCGAAACAAACTTACAATAATGGTGGCTATAATCCCATAGATTGCTGCACGTTCAACACTTATACCAATAAATAAAAAGTAAACAATTGCCAGTATTGGCAGTAATAAATGGATTTTCTTCAGTACAGATATTTTACTTGGGATTTCTTCCTTCGGTAATCCAAGAAGGCCCATTCGCTTCGCTTCAAAATGCGTCATAATCCAAATACCGGAGAAATACAGAATAGCTGGGATTGTTGCTGCTTTCGCTATATTCCAATAGCTTTCTCCCGCAAACTCAATCATTAGAAATGCTGCCGCTCCCATAATTGGCGGCATAATTTGCCCGCCGGTGGATGCTGCCGCTTCTACCGCCCCCGCAAAATCTTTCTTATATCCAAGCTTTTTCATCATTGGAATCGTATACGCACCCGTTGTAACCGTATTCGCTACAGAGCTTCCAGAAATTGTTCCGTTCAGCGCACTAGAAAATATCGCAACTTTTGCGGGTCCTCCAATCCGGCGACCAGCAATCGAAATCGCCAAGTCATTAAAATAGTTTCCAACTCCTGTTTGAACTAAAAAAGCGCCAAATAATAAGAATAAGAAAATATACGTAGATGATACTTGTAATGGAGTACCAAGGATACCCTCTGTTGTAAAAAACATAGATTGAATTAATTGCTGGAAGCTTAACCCCCGATGTGCAAGCATTCCTGGCATAAACGGACCCAAAATAGCATACACAAGAAATAATCCAGCAATTATTGTTATTGGCATGCCAACGGCTCTTCTGGCAGCTTCTAAAACTAATAGTACTGCAACCCCACCTATGATTACTTGCGTGCCATCAATGCCCCCTACTTGTTGAACTAAGGACTCATAGAATACCGGCCAATATCCACAGACAACAATGGATAATGATGCAAGAGCATAGTCATACCAAGGTATTGTCTGCCTTTTTGTTTTTCTTCGGGCAGGAAATAATAGAAAGATAAGTGTCAATGCAAAGCCTAAATGGACTGTTCGTTGAATGTAAGCTGTTTGTTGACCGAATACTCCTGTATAAATTTGGAAAAGAGAGAAAGCAATTAATACAAAAAAGATTACTTTAGCAATAAAGCCACCAACATTTCGTGTATTTGATTCAGCATCATATTTTTGCATAAGTTCCTGTTGCTCTTCGAATGTTAATTGCTTTGTTTCTTTGTTTTTACTCATGGATCTCTACTCCTCTCACATATTTCCATAATGTGATTTTTTCTACCTTCACTGTAAACCAATCACCAGGATCAAAATAATCATTAAACCAGACCATATGCTCCTGTCCCGAATTTGACTCCCATAAGAATCGATTTTCTGAAACAGTTTTTCCGTTGCGAATTTTCATCGAAGCAAAGTAATTTTCTAAGTCTCTCACATGATATTTTCCATCCTCATAGACAAATGTTTCTCCTTCTCCCGCATTAGCAGGCATGCCAATACCAAATTCCTCATAGACAATTTCGTATTGCTGTATATCAAGGTTTTCCGTAACGATATATTTTTCTGCAACATCTGTTAAGTGAATGGAATGTGTAAAGATGATCTGAAATTTGTCACCTATTTCTATTGGTTTAAACGCTGCCAGTTCATTTGTGTTTTTTTCATAGAAAACAAGAGCAGTACCGACTGGAGCAAATAGAAAAATGCCTAATAAACTTGCTATGATAAAAATAATAATGATAATCTTTTTTTTATGTAACATAACGTTTCACCTAGATCATGCTTTCATTATTCAATGATTAGTCATATAACTGCCTATCTATTTGGCAAAAATAGCCGACAGCCATTTCCTTATAAAAGGACGGACAGCCGGCTATAGCAACCTATAAATAGAAACAGTCTATTCTACACTTATACCTTCTTCCTCATAATACTTTTGCGCTCCTGGATGTACATCAATTCCGATACCATCTAACGCAGTTTCCAACTTAATAAATTGAGCCTTATCATGCGCCATGCTATCTGCATTTTCGTAAATAGCTTTCGTGATGTCATAAACTGTATCTTCTGAAACGCTATCTACTACCGCAAGCATTGCTAACACCGCAACCGTGTTTACGTCTTCATCTAAGCCATATGTTCCTGCTGAAATCGTGTCAGCAGCATAATACGGATATTGTTCAATCATTTCATCAATTTTATCCTGAGCAATTGGAACGACCGAAACGTCTACTGTAGCAGACAGCCCTTCAACAGCACCTGTTGGCGTACCTGCTGTAATAAAAGCAGCATCGATAGTACCGTCTTGGATTCCTCCAGTAGATTCACCGAAGTCAAGGTTTTGCGGGTCGATATCATCCATAGTCATTCCATGAATTTCAAGAATTTGCTCTGCATTCACATATGTTCCCGATCCTGGTGCACCAACTGAAACAGATTTCCCTGCCAAATCTTCTACAGATGCAATACCAGAGTCTGCAGTTGTAACAATTTGAATTGTTTCTGGATAAAGTGCTCCAATTGCAAGTACATTATCAATCGGATTACCTTCGAAAGAGTTTATTCCATCAATCGCATTTGACATAACGTCCGTTTGTACAAACGCTAACTCAGCATCTCCCTCACTTAAAGCGATTACATTATCAGCCGAAGCATTCGATGAAACTGCATCTGTCTGAATACCTGTAGCTTCTGTTATATTAGTAGCCATTTCACCACCAAGCGGGTAATAAGTACCACTAGTTCCCCCTGTTAGCATTTGGAGAAATTCATCCTCACTACATGCTGCTAGAAATAATACAAACCCCATCAATAATACTGTCGATAAAAACAATTTTATCTTTCTCATTAAAACACCCCTTTTGTTTTACTATTCTAATAAATAATATAGTAACGGAACGATAATTTGATGTCAAATAATTCTAAAGCATCATTTTTTTAGTTATTTAATCATAATTCCTCATTTACTGTAATTTATTGTTATATTCATTCTATTAAACAAGCGAATAAAGACAGCCAAGAAATTAAGTTAATCTAGGTTCTTGGCTGTTTATTAATATGATCAGGTTATATCGTTTTAACTTCTGTGTTCCCCACAAAAAATCCGATAATATCTTTCACGCTTTCTTCTTTATGTAATGCCCCTACTCCTTGACCAGCCCAAAGTGATTGTAAATCAGCAATGGCAAATTCAGCTCCAGCTGCTCTTAGATCTTTCGTTAGTTCATTTTGAATTGGAAAAGGTAAAATATCTAGCCCACTTGATTCTACTTCATCGATGAAACTGTTTTTAATTGCTCTTGCGGGTCTACCTGAGAACACTTTTGTTATCACCGTATCTTCATAACTGGCTTTCATTAATGCTCTCCGATAAGTTTTATTTGTTCCAGCCTCTTTAGCCAGTAAGAATCTTGTCCCCATCTGTACACCACTTGCTCCCATTAATAGTAGCGCATCCAGTTGTTTCTTCGTATAAATCCCTCCTGCAGCAGCAACTGGTAAAGAGGTATTTTCTAAAATTGACTGGATTAGTGTAATCAAACCAATATTACTCCCACTCGGGTACTTTTCAATATCAAACGTGCCACGATGACCACCAGCTTCAACACCTTGGGCAACGACCATGTCATACCCCATATCTTCTAGGTGCTTTGCCTCACCAACATTTGTTGCCATTCCAATAAGGATTATGTGATTCTCTTTTAACCGTTTTATTAATACAGAAGAAAGTGCACCAAAAGCTGTACTGACAATAGGAACCTTTTCTTTTATAAGCAGATACACTTTCTCTTGTAAATAGTCCTTCACTTTTACTAGATTCTCCTTAGTATCTATACCTACTTCATCTCTTTGTTTGTTCAATAGTGCTTGCATCTCATCTACATCCGTTGAGAAGGCTTCGAGATTTGCAGCAAACAGGTTTACCGCAAAAGGTTTGTCAGTTAATTGTTTCACACGGTGAATCGTATCTTTTAATGTATGTGTACTCATGTAGCCTGCACCAATTGTTCCAAGCGCACCAGCATTCGACACAGCGGCTACAAGTTCAGGCGTCGTGATCCCACCAGCCATACCAGCTTGAATGATCGGAATTGTAATTTTTAATCTTTCTAATATGTCTGCCATCCTTTCTCACTCCTTTTTAAAAGCATTTTTGTAAAGTGGGTTTACTGTCTAGATGAGCCACTTAATTGCTATATGTGTATGCTCGTTCTGTTATTAGCATACCATAGACGAAATAATTAGACGACTTAATTACTGAAAAATACCAATTTACATATTTTTATTGCGAATTGTTGATTTACCAGTATGTTTCTTTTTTCGACAATAGTCCCACTTTTTAATCAAATTGTAAATTCAATTTTTCGTGTTATAATCGAAAAATGGTGGGTAAAAATATGCAATTTAGGTGCGTGTTCAAAAAGCAGATGAAAAATACATAGTAGTTTTGGACGATGGTTATATGATTAAGCTCACACCTCTGCCCTGCAGAAAGTGTTGAGCATTGTCAACCTCTCGTCTAAACGTGTCCTTTTCACCGGGCTTTTTGAACTACCTTTTAATCTACTTATGAAAGGAAGTTAGCAATCTATGAGTCAGTCGACAGAACATATCGAAAACACTAGAACCGCGATCAAACCTCCTAACCCGCGATTCAAAAATTGGAGATTAGTATATCGAAAGCTAAAAAAGAATAAATCAGCTATGGTTGGCGGTTTTCTAATTTTATTCCTTATAATTGTCGCAATAATCGGTCCATACTTCACACCATATCAACCCGATACACAAGATATGCTGAATAAGCTCCAACCCCCATCAGGAGATAATTGGCTGGGAACGGATAACTTTGGTCGTGATATTTTTAGCCGTATTATTCACGGAACAAACCTAACATTAATTGTCGGATTTTTCTCTGTTCTACTCGGTGGTGCAGTCGGAGTCCTTATTGGAATTTTCGCTGGATATTATGGTGGAAGAACGGACAGCATCCTTATGAGATTAATGGACATCTTACTTGCTTTTCCTAGTATTTTACTTGCTCTTGCAATCGTAACCGTGCTTGGAGGAAGCCTGCAAAATGTTATTATCGCGGTTGCTATCTCATCTGTACCTGTATTTGCCAGGATTGTTCGTGGTTCTACTTTATCTGTTAAGAAGCTCGAATATATTGATGCGATGAGAGCTTTAGGAGCTAGTGATGCTCGGATTATTTTTAAACACATTTTTCCAAATATTACTTCACCAATTATCGTGCAAGCTACTCTTAATATAGCTACTGCTATTTTATCTGCTAGTGGATTGTCTTTCTTGGGACTTGGTGCTCAGCCACCTACACCTGAATGGGGAGCTATGCTAAGTGACGGGCGTAACTATTTATACAATGCTCCACATGTTGCTCTTTTCCCTGGGCTTGCCATTGTGCTTGTAGTTCTGGCATTCAATATGCTTGGTGATGGTTTAAGAGACGCATTCGATCCGAAGACAAAAGAGTAGAAAGAGGTGAAAGATCTTGTTTAAGTTTATTATCCGAAGAATTATTCAAACTATTCCCGTTTTAATCGGGGTTTCAATTCTAGTATTTAGTATGATGCACTTAGTACCAGGGGATCCTGCTCAAATTATGGCAGGTGAAAGCGCACCAAAGGAACAGGTTGAAAATATTAGAGAAAGATTGGGTCTAAATGATCCATTACCGGTTCAGTATTTTAATTATGTAAAGGATGCTGTTCAAGGTGATCTTGGAAACTCCATGCGTAGTGGACGAGATGTAACAGCTGAAATTGGAGCACGATTTTGGGTTACGGTAGAACTTGCGATTTACAGTACAGTTGTTGCCGTATTTATCGGGCTTATCGTCGGTGTCATATCAGCCACGAAGCGATACTCTCTAGCTGATACATCTCTTATGATTCTTGCACTTTTTGGACTATCCATGCCGAACTTCTGGCTCGGACTTATGCTTATCCAATGGTTTGCCATCGGTATTGATCTTCCTAGCTGGGTTCCATTCTTTAGTGACACCAGTTGGTTTAAGCCATCTGGTTGGGGAAGCTTCGCACAGGTCGTATTACCAGTTCTAACTCTGGGTACGGGTAGCGCAGCCATTATTGCAAGAATGACACGTTCGAGTATGCTCGATGTAATTGACCAAGACTATATTCGTACTGCAAGAGCAAAAGGTGTTAAGGAACGAGTTGTTATTTATCGCCATGCACTTAAAAATGCATTGATACCTGTTGTTACCGTAGTTGGTCTTCAATTCGGAGGTCTGTTAGGTGGAGCTGTACTTACAGAGAGTGTATTTGCCGTAAACGGTATGGGAAAACTAATCATCGATTCTATTCGAGCACGTGACTTCCCAGTAGTCCAAGGAACCATCTTAGTCGTTGCTCTATTATTCATCTTCGTTAACTTAGCAGTTGACATTACGTATCGATATTTAAATAAACGAATTGATCTAGACTGATTGCTATCATTTGTTCAAATAGAACATTTTGAACATTCTATTGTCAGAAAGGAGCTTCTTATATGACAAGTGCACCAAATTCCTATGAGAATATATTGGAAATCAAAGATTTACAGACTTCCTTCTTCACTAAAGATTTAGAGGTTAAAGCAGTTGACGGTGTTTCTTTTGCAATCCCAAAAGGGAAGATTCTCGGTGTCGTTGGGGAGTCAGGATCAGGTAAAAGTATCACCTCCCTTTCCATTCTTCGCCTGCTTAAAGAGCCTGGAAAAATAGTTGGTGGTGAAATCAAGTTTAAAGGAGAAAACTTACTTGATAAAAGCGAAGCTAATATGCGCAAAATACGCGGTAATGAAATATCAATGATATTCCAGGAGCCAATGACTTCGTTAAATCCAACGTTTACAGTTGGCCAACAGATTAGTGAAGCTTATAAAATCCATCAAGGTTTAAATAAAAAACAAGCAAAACAGCGTTCCGTTGAAATGCTGAAATTAGTTGGAATTCCTTCCCCGGAAAAGCGTGTCAATCAGTATCCACACGAGCTTTCAGGGGGAATGAGACAGCGTGTTATGATTGCAATGGCGCTTGCCTGTAATCCAGAACTACTCATCGCTGATGAACCAACAACAGCACTTGATGTAACAATCCAAGCGCAAATTCTTGATTTAATTAAAGACTTGCAAGAACGACTCGGTATGGGTGTACTATTAATTACACATGACCTTGGTGTCGTAGCAGAAACATGTGATTATGTTGCTGTTATGTATTGCGGAAAGGTTGTTGAGTATACCGATACAAAAACATTATTCAAGGCTCCTAAGCATCCGTATACAGTTGGCTTAATGAAATCTATTCCACAGCATGACCAAGATATTGAAGGTGATTTAGCTGTAATAAGAGGATCTGTACCTAGCCCTGCGGAGATGCCTAAAGGCTGCCGTTTTGCTCCACGCTGTCCATTCGCGACAGAAATGTGCAGAGAAAAATTACCTGACCTCGTCACAGATGAGGAAGGGAACCAAATTCGTTGCTGGATCTATTCAGATGAATGGGATGGCGATCCGGAGGTGAATGTTCATGCAGAAACAGAAAGAACTACTGAAAGTTACTGATTTAAAACAATATTTCCCAATTAAAGGCGGGATTTTAGGACGTACCGTAAATCATGTAAAAGCTGTAGACGGTGTATCCTTTACAGTTTATGAAGGAGAAACATTAAGTATCGTAGGAGAATCAGGCTGTGGGAAATCTACAACAGGAAGAGCCATTTTACGCCTTGATGAACCAACATCTGGTGAAGTTGAATTCGATGGGAAAAATCTGCTTGCATACAACAAACGAGAAATGAATAAAAATCGTAAAAATATGCAGATCATTTTCCAAGATCCATACGCATCGATTAACCCGCGTCATACGGTACGCCAAATTCTGACAGAAGCGATGGAGATTCAAAACTCCGTACCAAAAAACGAACGGAATGATCGTGTAATTGAATTGATGGAAACGGTTGGTCTAGGACCACACCAAGCAGATAGACTCCCTCATGAATTCAGTGGTGGTCAACGTCAGCGGATCGGAATTGCTCGGGCTCTCTCCGTTAATCCACAGCTAATCATCGCAGATGAAGCTGTATCAGCGTTAGATGTTTCTATCCAAGCACAGGTTATTAATCTATTGAAAAAGCTGCAACGTGAATTCAAATTAACGTATCTATTTATCTCACATGATTTAGGGGTTGTACGACATATCTCAGATCGAATTATCGTAATGTACCTAGGGAAAATCGTTGAGATTGCTGATAAAAAATCACTATTTGATAATACAATGCATCCATATACTACGGCTTTGCTCTCTGCAATCCCTAGTACAGATATGGATAAGAAAAAAGAGCGGATCATCTTAAAAGGTGATGTACCTTCACCAATTGATCCACCAAAAGGTTGCAGATTCCATACTCGTTGTCCATTTGCAACTGACCTATGTCGAACCGAAACACCAGAGCTTCGTAAAGCAGACGGAATGTTAGACGGACATATGGCAGCATGTCACTATATGGAAGACATTAAATCCGGGAAGCACCAACCTACTACAGTTTAATCAGTATCAAATAGCGCTCATTATTGTAATGAGCGCTTTTTTTGATACCACTGTAACAGGTCACAGCTTCCAAATCCCTATCCTCTTCTAAGCCAAAGCGAAAAGCCCCTAAGATACTTAGCGGGCTTTTCGAATCGCTTATCAAACTCGGATAACTCCGTGAATGCAGAGCGTTTATTATTCTTGAATAGATACCTCATGTAATTGCAAGATTCCAGTTGGTAACTGTGTTAATCCTTGAACCTTATCACTAACACCTAACAAGAATTCTTGGTGATGAATATAAAGCATTGGTGCAAGATCAGTTAACTTTGTTTGAATTTCACTGTACAACTCAAGACGAGCGTCAGGCTCTGCCTCTTGACGAGCTTCTTCTAACAATGCATCTAACTCATCATCTTTTAAGAATGTACGGTTTCCAGGTTCTCCAACATTGTCAGAGTGGAACAATGGATATAATCCATAGTCTGCATCCCCTGTTACTGTTGACCAGCCAAGGATGAACATATCATGCTCGCCTTGTGCAGTCTGCTCAAGATATGCGCCCCACTCAAGGACTTCAATTTCTACTTTAATACCAAAATCAGCAAGCTGTGCTTGTAGGTTTGTTGCTGTATCCATACGTTCTGGACTATCATTTGTCCAAAGTGTTGTAGAGAATCCATCTTCATAGCCTGCTTCAGCTAAGAGTTCTCTAGCGCGATCTGGATCATATTCAAGTCCTGGAGCATTTTCATCATATCCAAGTACTCCTGGTGCTAATGGCCCAACTGCTGGTACACCATTTCCATCATAAATACCTGTAATGATTTGCTCTTTATCAACAGCCAAGTTGATTGCTTGACGAACTAACGGATCATTAAATGGCTCTTTTTCCATATTAAATCCAATGTAAGATAAGCTCACACTTGCTTGTTTTGCTGGACTTGCACCGTCCATCCCTTCAATCTGAGCAACATCGTTCGGACTGATTGGGTCAGCAATATGTGATGTACCTGTTTCTAATTCAGCAACACGAGTTAAGCCTTCTCCAACAACTTTAAATGTTACAGAGTCAAGCAAAGCTTGCTCTCCCCAATAATCATCATTCTTAACGAGTGTAATTTGTGTTCCTGGTTGCCATTCTTCAAATTTAAAGAATCCTGTACCATATGGTTTTTCGTTAATAACACTTCCTGGATCCTCTCCAGCTTCTATAGCAGCGTAGTCTTCTTCAATGACAGCTGGTGAAATGATACCTCCACCGTTATGTGCTAAGTGAGCTGGCAGTGGTGAGAATGGGTATTCTGTTGTAAAGCGAATTGTATAGTCATCTACTACTTCAATATCTGTAATCATTTCATATAGAAATAGACGTGGCGATGCAACTTCTGGATCTAATATACGTTCAATACTTGCCTTAACTGCTTCTGCGTTAAAGTCTGTACCATCGTGGAATTTTACACCTTCACGTAATTTAAATTCCCATACTGTATCTTCAACTTGTTCCCAGCTTTCAGCTAGGCTTGGTTGTACTTCCATATTTTCGTCCTGTTTTGTTAATGATTCAAAGATATTCGCTTGAACGTTACTTGAAGGAGTATCGTTTGAACCAGCTGGATCTAAGGATACAGCATCCGATAGAGTTGCAATCATTAGATCTTGTTCTCCTGCAGGAGCAGCATCTTCTGTACCTTCATCTGTTCCTTCATTAGCGGAATCATTTTCATCTGGCTCACTTGCACATGCTACTAGAACACTAAGCAGCAGTCCAAAAACCAACAATAATAATGACTTTTTAGACAATTTCATGTATTTAACCCCCTGTTTCTTTGTAATAGCTTTGTAAATATATGTAAATATATTTTAACATAAAGCTATCTTCCAATATATTACCCTATTATTCTAAAATTTACAATGATATATGAAAAAATTTCATTATAATTTGATAATTTTTATAGTTACTACGTTCTAGTTACATATACACGTTAAGTTTTATACATCTATCAATTGTTAACGTTTTCAGTAGGACGTTAGTATAGTTTTCGTCCAGAATACATGTTTAAAAAATATGGAGAAAACAGACGAACAATTAAAGCTCTTGTCACATATCTTGTCTTCTTGCAAATTAACGAGTCTTCTTGACAATATTATGAAAATTCAATATGATATAACTTAAACTAATACTGCTGTAATTATAGTAAGGTGGAAGAAAGTAATGAATTTATTCGAATTAAAAAAAGCTTTACTTTCTATATCTCCTATCAACCTTGATAAAATATCAATTGTTGTTCACAGCACAGAAGGTACTATTCAATTTAATGCAAATACGCCAAGAAAAGCTGCGAGTGTTGTTAAGCTATTTATTCTTGCTGAGGTATTGCAGCAGATTGAAGCTGGTCGCATCCAAAGGGAACAACTCATTTCTATTAAACCTGAGGCGATGGTAGAAGGTGCAGGTGTCATTAACTATTTAACAAAACACAACACGTATAGTTACCAGAATCTATTGGAGCTTATGATTATCGTTTCCGATAACACTGCTTCCAACATATTACTTGATATGATCGGTATCGACCGTATCAATCATTCTATTAAAAAGCTCGGCTGTCAGGATACAATAATTAAACGTAAATTTATGGATCAAGAAGCACAAGCAAGCGGCAACGAGAATATTACTACTGCAGCAGATATCGTTCACTTACTTAAGCTTTTTTCCAGCGATAACGGTCCCTATAGCAAAAATTTGCGGCAAGAAGTTCGAAGGTTACTTAAAAATCAGCAATTCAACAATAAATTAGCAGCATATCAAATGAATAATTGTAAGCTGAATATTTATCATAAAACCGGAGAATTGCCTGGAGTAGAGCATGATGTAGCGATTATGGAATCAACTGGAAGGAAGTTAGAGGTTGCTGTATTAACAGAGGGATGGGAAAATAATGGTATAGCACAACATTTCATAGCAGAAGTCGGTAGGTATTTAATGAACTATGTAACGAATGGGTCATTATCTAAAAAACAGTAAGGAACGGAGTGTACGACATGAAAGTTAAAATTGCAGTTTTTGGAATTGAAGAAACGATAAAGCGTGTACATACACTAGCAAAACATGATGAAAATTTGGATATCCTTCCGTTTATATACACACATTCAAGTGAAACCCCCGAATTAATTGAAAGGGCTTTCATGTGTGATATTTATTTATTTACGGAAGCAACATCCTATTTGTATGCCAGAGAAAAAATAAAAAAGAAACGATTGCCAGCTGTACAGGTTGCTTTTGATGAGTATATGATACTCACCTCTTTCTATCGTTTAAGAAACGATTACAATCAAGAACTCGATCGTATTTCCATCGATGTACTTAACGGACAGCATGTTGAGGAGGTCGCAAAAGAACTTAGCTTTGATAATAAACAGATTTATCATTATAGCTATGGGGCAGATGAATCCACTGATATTCAACAAATTACAAGATTTCATCAAAAACTCTGGGATGAAGGTAAAATTGATTATGTACTTACATCAAGCAAAGAAGTAGAGGTACAACTAAGAGAAGCTGATATTCCAGGCAGTTGCATGATTATACCAGAGATAAATTTATTACATGCCATTCAATCTGCAAAATCCCTTACCGAACTGAACCAACACAAGAGTGCTCTTCTCGTAGCTGGATATATCCGCATGAAAAATCAAGATCAACATGAGGAACAAGAATTGAAAGCGTTAACTACCAAAATGCAAAGTCTTTTGGTTCGATTTGCTGAACGAACCGATTCACTGCTCACGATAAAAGACGATCATCAATTTGTGGTAGTAGGAACCAAAAAGTTGATTGATCATTTACAAAATCATTATCGAGATTTCCCTCTTCTTCGTGAGTTTGAAGCAGAGTTGAATATCCCAATCGACATTGGATTTGGTCTCGGTCTATCAGCAAGTGAAGCTGAAGCGCATGCACGTTTAGCATTAGAAAAATGTAAAAATGAAAATCATAGCCTCTGTTATATTGTCAATGAAAGAAAGGATACAATTGGTCCGATTGGCATTCGCAGAGATATCGATACATCTCAATTATTTCATGCCTTGATTCATAAAGCTCGATTGAACAATGAACTTTCCTATAATTTCATTGATTTTATAACGGATAGAAATAATGAACCTTTCTCTTCAAACGACATTGCTGCGTATTATAAAGTTACAAAACGCAGTGCTGAAAGAACTGTCAATAAGCTGCTATCTGGTAATGTCATAAAAGTATCTGGAGAAGAACGTCCTTATTTAAAAGGAAGGCCACGAAAATTATTTTCACTTAATAATTAATGATTGCAGCAGGGTTAGCATTGTTAAGCTCTGCTGCAGCTTTATCCCTCTATTTCGTACCCATTATTATCCATCAGATATTGCATTGCCTTTTCGAAATCCTCCTCTTCTACTTGGGCCTCAAGTAAATGTGTTACTTGCCCTTCATTCTCTTCACTATTATGATTTTTTAAGCCAATTGTGCCAATCGCTCCCTGAGATTGTCCTGTCGGAGTAAATGGTATATAACTTACTTTTTCATCCGTATCTGGAAGCTTATCCACGATAACATGACAAACTTTCAGCGTTTGGAGGGTTGCTTTTGCCGATTCTGCATCATTCTCTGAGTCGAAATATGCGAGAATTTTTCGTGACATAGACTTGTACATCCTTTCGTAAGTTTATCTATATCGTTCCCTGATTTACAACAAAGCAAACATATTCCGAGACCTCGCCCAAACAAAATAAGGCAGTAGGGAAAGTTATGTGATTTCCCCACTGCCACCAATCACCTATAAGCTTAACAACTGGCGAATATCATCCTCACTCAAGCTAGAAAGCATTGTTTCTCCAGGCTGAATAACTTGGTCAATCAGCTCACGCTTTTTCTGCTGCAGATCATAAATTTTTTCCTCGATCGTTCCTTCTGTTACAAGACGAATGACTTGCACGACATTTTTTTGACCAAATCGGTGTGCACGTCCGGTTGCTTGATCCTCTACAGCAGGATTCCACCATAAGTCGTATAAAATGACCGTATCAGCTCCAGTCAAGTTTAACCCTGTCCCACCAGCTTTCAGAGAAATAAGGAAAATACTATTTTCGCCATTATTAAATCGTTCACTCATCTCAACGCGATCTTTTGCAGGGGTTTGCCCATGAAGATAAAAATAGCCAAACCCTTCTTTTTCTAGTCGTTCTTTAATAATCTCATGCATGCTTGTAAATTGGGAAAAAATCAGCATACGTTTTCCACTTTCAATCGCTGTTTTCACGGTATCCATCAATTGTTCCAGCTTCCCAGAGTAGCCTTCATAATTTTCAATGAATAACGAAGGGTGACAGCAAAGCTGACGAAGACGGGTTAATCCAGCAAGAATTTTCATCCTGTTTTGTTGGAAAGCACTTTCCTTCATTGATTGTGCTGCTTCCTGCTGTACCTGTCTTAGATAACCGACATATAAATCCTTTTGTTCCTTTGTCAGCTCCGAGACATGAACAGATTCAATCTTATCTGGCAGCTCTTTCAGCACATCCTTTTTCAGTCTTCGCAATATAAATGGCCGTGTAATCATTGCAATTTTTTCGTTCGATAACTGCTTAAAACTCCGTTGATTTGGCATAAGTCCTGGCAAAACAACTTGGAAAATAGCCCATAGCTCATCGATTGAATTCTCAATCGGTGTTCCACTTAACGCAAATCGACGTGCAGCTTTTATTTCCCGAATGGCTTGTGAGGTTTTCGTTGCATAGTTTTTAATATATTGCGCTTCATCCAAGATCATGGATTGAAATGAAAATTCCCGATAAATTTCAATGTCTTGCCTTAACGTTGCATAGGAAGTAATCCAAACATCGGTACCTATTGAAGCCTCAATCAATTGTTGTCGTTCCTCAGGGCTTCCTGTAAGTACAACGACAGACAAATGTGGAGCAAATTTCTCAAATTCATTCTTCCAGTTATAAACGACCGAGGAAGGAGCTATAATCAGATTTGGTTCAGCACCTTTCTGCTCTTTCTCTGACGCGATATACGCAATGCTTTGTAAGGTTTTTCCAAGTCCCATATCGTCTGCTAAGATTCCACCGAGGTGATAGTTGCTCAAGGACTTAAACCACCTGAAACCAGTCATCTGATAATTTCTTAAAGACGCTTGCAGCTGTTCTGGCAGCTCGTATACTTGTTCTTCTGGAGACTTCAACTGATGCAGCAAATGTCGAAAGGATGGATCGTAGTTCTTTTTCGTATCGATTAGCTCATCTAGCTGTGTTCCTCGGTATACCGGCATCTGGACGTGCCCATTCAGCAAGTCATTTTTATGAATTTGCATCTCGTCAAATAAACGTTTTATAGAAGTAAATTCTTCTCCTTCTAGTGACAGTAATTCACCACTTCCTAAACGATAATAGCGTTTTTTCTCGATTACTGCATTTAAAATTTGGTTGATTTCGGAATCATTAACCCCATTAATATCAAAGCCAATTTCTAATAGGTTCGATGTACCTTCTAGACGTACACTCGTACTCGGACTGAGTTCGTTTTCAATAATCATTCCTCGAATTTCTGATGTAAAAAACAGTTCCACTTCTTTATCTAATCGTGGCAGGATATAATACAGAAAGTCATACAGCTCTTCCTCATCCGCTTCAATATAGAGCTCTTTCCCATTATAATGGAAGTTAGCTTGCTCAATCAGCTGCATAATTTGCTGTTCCTTTTCCACCTCACGAATAATAAGTCGATCATTATCCTTTCGCCCATTAAATGGATCAATCAACTGATCACCATAATGGTATTCCAACTTTCCAATAATCCAATCGCCTTTTACTTCCAAATACAATTTTGCACGTAAAGGTACTTGAATTATCTCTTCTGTGATTGACTCTGATACCTCTACCCCACCAATCTTTTTTAATGATGGAAGTACTTCTGATAAAAAGACGTCAGCTTGTTCCTTTGGAATCGGTAATTGTAATTCGTCCATGCCGAACTTTGTAACTTCTTCAAGAACCTGTACCTGGTCTTTCGTCGGATAATAAAAGACCCCTTCATGGAATATCATTTCATAATAAGGAAAATACATTGCATCTGTTGCGTCTGACATCTTCATTAGCAGGTCATTTTGATTACTTTTCGTTAGTGAAAAGCGAAACGGCAGCGTATCCTTCTCCACTCCGATATGCTGAAAGCTTTTCTGCTGTGTTTCTACTGTGAAATCTCTTTCCGAAAGCTTTTCAAGCAGCTCCTTTGCTGTAAGTGGGGGAATTGCAATATAGCGTTTATCACCACTATTACCTTCGTAATGAAATCTGCTATATCCCTGATACATTTCCTCATTCCGTTTAATCGCAAAGAGCATTTCAAATAGCTCCAAATCCTTTTGCAGAAAATAATGCGTATCAGGATGGAAGATGAATTTTTTTGTAAAGTAGTATTCGTTTCCTTGTAATATGTTAACGAGAAATTGGTAAGCATCTTTAACAACATAGCAATGTTTCTCGCCTGTTCGTAATTCGATTTGTAATTGTTGGTCGAATCCCCAGCTGCAATGGTATTCTACATGCATCGGTAGTTTATTTGGTAAAATCTCTGGCTGTGCATTTTGCTGTGGCAGCGTACGTAATGCCTGTATAAACTTATTTGTCAGCTGATAGTTTGGCTTGGATGGAGCATTTGGAATAGCCTGCTCCTTATTCGCAATTTGCATTAAGGTAGCTGCAATATGTTTACACGTGCCAAAGGTTTCAAAAGCAGGACAATCGCAATACGTATCAATCGATCCATTTGTATAATCCTTCATATTGATTTCTACAAAGTAATCCTCTGAACCATGAACTGTGGCCGTCCAAACTTGGTAATTGATATCATATAAAAGATCGCTCACTTTATTTTGTTTATAATAATCTTTTCCGCGCTTATAAATGGTTGACGGAAATAATTTTTGGATATTAATATCACTTATTTTTTTCAAAATATGAGTAACCTACCTTCTATAGGATGTTCAAAAAATCCAGTATAAAATTTCTTTAGGTTTATTGTAAACGAGGGAGCTGTAATTGTGAAATTATCCTAATCAATCCACGCAGAACCTGGCATTCAACAGACCTCAAAGTAAATATTACGCATAGAAGTACTCTATGGCGTACAATCGGGCGTGTTTTCTTAAACCCGTCTTTTTGCTTTCATATATAAGTAAATGTATAACAGCATGGACAGCAGTACCGATACAGCTGAAGCAATGTAAATGGATCCATAACCTAAGAAATATGCAAACTGACCAAAGGCAATGGCTCCAATCCCGATTCCTAAATCAAAAAAAGAATAGAAGGTTGCATTCGCCATTCCTTTTCGGTGATTAGGAGCCTTTTCAACTGACCAGGCTTGTAATGCTGGCTGCACGCTGCCAAATCCTAGACCATATAATCCAGCAGCAATCAGTAAAGCGGTCGTACTAGGGAGCCATGCTAACAAGAGCATTGCTATAAATATAAGTATTGTCCCTGGTAAAAATACATATAGATGCCCTTTTCGATCATAGATTTGTCCTGAAAACGTCCGAGATATCATTAAAAAGATAGCATAGACAAGAAAATAAAGTTGAATTCCCTCTACGTTTTGTTCAATCGCATAAATTGGAAGAAATGTCGCGATTCCCCCAAATGTCGCGGTAATAAAAAATAATAAGACGGATGGCTGTAGTGCTGTTTTTTCAAAAATATCAAACGCAACTGTAGCGGTTTTATGCTCAGATTGGTCAACTTTTTTATAATGTATACGGGAAGCAATAATAAACGCGATGAATCCAAGTACAGCGCAAATAAGAAAAAGCTCTGAAAAGGAGATAATCCCTACTAACGTTAATCCGAGAGCTGGACCGAATGCAAGTGCCAGGTTACCGGATAATCCAAAATAACCCATCCCTTCCCCTCGACGATCAGGTGGGATTATATCGGTCGCAATCGTTCCTCCGGCCGTTGTTGATAGTCCCCAGCCAATTCCTTGTACGACTCGGATGACAAACAGCAGCACAATACTGGCAATAAAAGCATAAGCACCAACAGATAGAACGAAGATTGCTAATCCAATCATGTAGACAAATCCTCTTCCTTTTGATTCGAGGGCATGACCTGCATACGGGCGAAAAATCAATGCAGAAAATGTAAAAATCCCTACAACTATTCCGACTAACTGATCACTGCCACCTAACTCTTTTACAAATAACGGGAGCGTTGGAAGTGTCATTTGAAAGCCTAGAAACACAAAAAAGTTCGCTGCACAAATAAACACAAAATCACGTGTCCATATTCTCTCACGAGTTTCTGCTGATTTTATATTAAATTTCGGACGCATAAACGCCTTCCTTTCTTCTTTGCTAACATTCTATTATACAGGAGTCCATATAAAATTAACATGTAAACAATTCGAGTTACGAAGTTTTTCATGAGACAAGATCCTTGTGCTTGCTAGCTAAAAGACTTTAATGGCCTGCATTCATATAAAACCAGGGAAATAGCTGTTTATATATGGATGTTGAAATAAAACCAGAGTAAGCTAAAAAGTAAAATGGCCCCAGCCATCAACTGCAGATGATTGGAACCATTTTTTTCACTTATCATGGTCAGTTACAACCCGACCTCTTTCATTTCTAATATCTATCCCTAGCGCATTAAGAGACTAATTTCAAGCCAACTGCTGCTCCTAGAACCATTGCTATAAATAATATTCGTCTCCAGTCTTTTGACTCCCCGTATAAGATCATGCCAAGTATTGCACCGCCCGAAGCACCGATTCCTGTCCATACGGCATAGGCAGTCCCCATCGGCAATGTTTCCATTGCATAAGAAAGGAATATAAAACTTGCCCCAAATCCGCCAAATAATAAGGCAAGGGCTTGCCAACTTCGGTCTTGATGTAATTTATTAATCATTGCGACCCCAAACATTTCAAATAATCCTGCTAAAACTAAAGCTCCCCATGCCATTAAGAAGCCTCCCCTTCCTGAACCTTTTCATCCGTGACTAATTTCAAGCCAATCACACCTGCTAATAAGAGTAAAATTAGAAGTATTTTGCTCCATTCAAACGGTTCTCCAAAGAATAGTATTTCAGAGAACACGGTACCGGCCGTCCCGAGTCCAACAAATACGGCATAAACCGTTCCAACGGGCAGCTTTCGTCCAGCCATTATCATTAAATAAAAACTAACAAAAATAGCAATTGCTGTACCGACCCATGTCCAAAAATCATATGCATGCTTCAACCCAATCACCCAAAACACTTCAAAGAAAGCTGCAATAAAAACCTTCACCCAGTTCGAATTCATTAAAACAGCACCTCCACCTTTATTTTTGCTAAGAAAACCGCCCTTCATCAAAAATGGCAACCACTGCGGTTAACATGTACGCTTATTCTGTCCAAAAAAAAACAAAAGAAGCCTAAGAGCGACTGTTAATACAGTTTCTCCCAGGCTTTTATCCTTCCGTGACACAGTTTACTACTGTGGGTTTTCTCTCGGACCAGACTAGCGGTTGCTACGGAACCCTAGAAAACCTTTTTCCTATGCAATTACTTTCGATTATACACAAAATCGGACCAAATTCAAGGGTTTACTTACTCACCAATCACGCCACATGCGATACGATCTCCCGCATCACCAGCAGGTTGGGACGTGTAGTCATCTGCTTCAGAGTGAATGACCAATGCTGTTCCTTCCTCTGTGTATAATGTATTTTCACCATCTTTGTCCAATGTAAGCATATCAGCCGTTACTTCAGCTGTTACTGTACCATCATCAGCCACTTCAATATTTTCTAAATCACCTGCATGCGGACCATCTGTATGGTCAAATCCATGCTCAGCATCTGCCGGATTATAATGGGAACCAGCAGATTCGAAATCCGGGGGCTCACATTGTCCAACCTCATGAATATGGAAGCCCTTTGTTCCGGGTGGTAAGTTTTCCCCTTCTAATTTGATGTCTACTCCCGTATCCGCAGGAGTTAGCGTTGCTGTTCCAACTACCTCACCTTCTGCGTTTTTTAAGGAAACCAAGACCTCTTCCTCCGCCGTTGCATTTGGATCTTCTGCACCATTTTCATTGGTCGCATCGTCCTCAGCAGGTGCATCATTTTCATTTCCTGTATCTGTCTCATCCTCCGTATTTCCACAAGCCGTTAGTACTGCAGCTAAGATTAATGCGAAAGCGATTATTGCCCAACGTTTCATTATGTCCTCTCCTTTTTTAAGGTTATATTACTAATGTTTCACAATCTGAGAGGTAGTTAAACATATTTGGGCAAGAATCCTATATTTGTACTAGCTAAGTTTAGATACGAAAATCGAAAGTCCTATTGTTGAGATTGGTATGAGTTTCGTAAAGGGATTCTATTTTGAAATAGCGATTGTTTGTTAGTGGAAGTGGATTGGGTTTGGCCTGATGGTTCAAGTTCAATATGATGGTTATTTTCTGAGATGGCTGGATTTATTTCAATTATAAAAAATAAAACGCCTTACAAGGGTGGCTCCCTTGTAAGGCGTTTTTTTCACTTTTAAGATGCAACAGCAACTTCTTTGTCTACTTTATGCTTTTTGCTTTGGATTGTTTGTTTCAAGTATGGTAGAATCCATCTATCTAAACCATATCTGCCTGCATTATAACCAGCAGCCAGAAGGAATACAGTGATTACTACCATTTGTGCATTGGTGCTTACTGTTCCACTGAAAAGGAACGCAAAGTTCATTGTAATTCCCATTAAAGCTGCAAAGTTTGTAAAAATTCCTAGGATAAGTGCGATACCTACTAACAGCTCTCCCCACATAACCGCGTACGTAAACAATTCAGCCTGTGGCAATGCGACAGCTTCAAGAAATGTTCCCCACCACGCTTGAACAGTTGCTCCTTCACCAGTAGAGTTTGCAATTGCTCCTTGAATAAATCCACTTGCATCAAACTGTCCACCAGTAATTTTTCCATAACCTGCTGTCATCCATTGGTAACCAATATAAATTCTTAAGAAAGTCCAAATACCTGCAGCTACTTTACTGTTACGAATAAAATTCATAATCATTCCATCCATCTCCTTTTATATTCTTATTTTGATTTGTTTGCTTGTTCATCATTTCACAATATATTGTAAAGGTGTTTCCTTACTACACTTATATCATAACAGAATTTTTCAAGATGAAAACAAGTTTGTGAATGTGTTCACAATTCAGAAACAAAGTTGTGACTAAATTGTGAACGAGGTTGGTTTCTATAGCTATTCAGATTGAAGAAATCCAGATATCCCCATACTAATGCTTTAGCCAGGCTATTCCCACCTTCTCTTTTAACTAGAATTATTATTGACAGAAATGTTTCTAGGTCATATACTGTTCATATAGATATACACAGTATAACAGTTAGGAGGTATTTGTTATGAAAGAATGGAAACAAGCTTTCTGGTTAGCTGGGACGGAATGGAAGAACTTTTCAAAGCACGCTGTCTTTACCTATACACTTTGTTTGCTATATATCGTAATCGTATTTGCATTCCTCCCTATCTTTGAAGGGGGTACAACAATTGTAGGGGATATTTTGTTCATCGTTATCTTTCTTCTTTTCCCGGCTTGGATAAAACCAAAAGAATCCCATGTACAGAAAATTAGCGGAGAGATCTGGGCATCTCCTTCCTTTATTATGCTTCAACAGCTGCCAATCAGAAAAAATGTCATTGTGAAGAGCCGATTTATCTTTCACTCTTTTTATTCTTTTCCGTTTCAGCTCACCTTACTACTATGCTTGTACATACTGACACCGGAAGTCCGAAACATGGGGTTTAGTGCCTATCTTGCTTTCGTTATTATATGGCTAGCAATTAGTATATATATTGGATTCTTCTTACCTACAAGTGATGGAGGAGATATTATCAATTGGAAAACATTATTAGGATCTAGTCTCTTTTTTATACTTCTTGGAGCAGCAATCTTAACGCTCTTTCATGCAGTGTTAGATGTAGGTTTTGTGGAATGGACGATTCGAATTGCGCAAGAATTTCCGCTCCTATCAGCTATTGTATCCATCCTCCTTGCTGCATGTGGTTTCTTTTATTGGCCACGTTCATTGAAAAAAACGATGGAAAAGCTTGATTATCTTTAAGCTAATGTCTTTTAGAAAGGGGTGTGTGCTTTGCAGCTGCCGATTCATCTTTCCAACGAATCACGTGAACCTATATACCATCAGATCGAACATCAGTTAAAGGCATTAATCGCTAGTGGGCATATTCAAGCAGGTACAGCACTTCCATCTATTCGGGGACTTGCAAAGGATCTTGAAATAAGTGTGATTACGATTCGACGTGCCTATCAAAATTTAGAATATCAAGGATTTATTGAAACGAAGCAAGGAAAAGGGACATTTGTATGTGACATTGAGGACGCCTTGAAACAGCAAGTCAAGATAAACTCTGTCTATGAAACAATTGAAAGATCTATAGAAACAGCAATGAGTTATAACTATACGATTGAGCAGATTGAAGAAATCTTCCATAACATTCTCATGAGCTATAAGAAGGGAGAGTAAACGTTGAAACCTTTTGTAGAGATAACCCAGGTAAAAAAGAAAATAGATAATTTTCATCTTGGACCAATCAATTTAACAATTGAACCCGGAACAATTACATCACTTGTTGGCAATAATGGCTCTGGAAAAAGTACATTAATGAAGCTGATGATGAATCTAGCAAACACTGACAGTGGCAGTATTAATTTATTTAATCAAAATGTTTCTGGTGATGAAGAGCAATGGAAATCATTTGTTTCCTACCAATCACAAAAAATGATCGGATGGGACGCTTTTACTGGAGAGAATTTAAAATGTTTTATTGCCCCACTTTACGAACATTGGGATGAACAGCTTTTCCAAAGAATTGTTGAACATTTTGCTATTCCTTTGAATCAACGCTTTTCCAAACTTTCTCAAGGGTCACAGCAGAAACTCACACTTGCACTGACCATCCCAAGGAATACTCCTTTATTACTTTTGGATGAACCGACAGCATACCTTGATATTCCAGCGAAAACTCACCTTATGGACATTTTAGTAGAATGGATGGACCAAGGTGAACGCTCCATTATAATTGCAAGTCATCAAATTGAAGATATTAAGAAACTTTCTGACTATCTATTCGTATTACGTAATGGGGAGATGATAGGGAACTTTGAAAAAGAAGCACTTACAGAGCGCTACAAGCGTTATTGGTTACGCAGCGAACTAACTGAATCATCTATTCCTGGTGAAGTTTTTCGGGACCGTGTTCAAGTGGTATCCAATCATCCAAAAGAAACGGAACACTATTTACAAGAAAAAGGTTTACAATGGACGAACCAATCTTCACTTGATTTGGAAGAGATTATTACGTTGCTACTGTCACCCACTAGATAAAGGAAGGTGTAATCGATGACTTTAGCTATTATCCAAGTATTTGTCATACAGGTTATCCTACCCGTCGCTTTTATTTTATCTTTATGGAAAACAAAATATCCAACCCGCCTTGATTGGATCATCCAGTTACTATTTACCGTTGTATTTATTACATGGCTATTTCTTTCAGGGCGATGGGATTGGGTAGGAATATACCTGAAGTTTGTATGGGTGCTTTTATTAATTCCTGCTATTTATCTGTCTTGGAAAAATACCAAATCACTTCCGTTTCGTACGAAGCTTAACAGGAGCCAAAAATTTTCAAGAGGATTTAATATCGTATTATTACTTATTTTTGGTCTATATACGACTTCTAGTGTGAGTGGTTATTCCACAGAGGATGAACCCATCGAGCTTGCTTTTCCATTAAAGGACGGGTCTTATTATATTGCACATGGTGGCAGCGCGACACAGATAAACTATCACAATGCCTATGAGCCCCAACAGTATGCGCTTGATATTGTGAAGTTAAATCAATTTCGTACAAGAGCAAACGGAATCTATCCTAAAGAACTTGATAAATACGAAATTTTCGGTGATATAGTTTACAGTGCTTGCAGTGGAAGCGTAGTAGAAACGAGAAATAATTCACCAGATTTAATACCACCAGAATCAAACCCTGATCAACCAGAAGGAAATTATGTTGCCATTGCATGTGATGGGACTGATGCTATATTGTATATCGTCCATCTACTTGAAGGCAGTATCACAGTGGAAGCAGGTGAACAACTTACAGTAGGTAATCCAATCGGGCAAATTGGTAATTCCGGCAATACATCTGAACCTCATCTCCACATCCATGCTGAAAAAGATGGGATAGGTGTTCCACTTCAATTTGACGAGGAGTTTTTAGTCCGAAATGATGTAGTTAAAAAAGAAAGGGTGAATAAATAACAATGGAAACAATGTTATCAGTAAAGAACTTAGGAAAGGCTTTTAAAGACAAGCAAATTATTAAAGATATTAGTTTCGATGTTCGTAAAGGTGAAATCATGGCAATTCTTGGACCAAACGGAGCTGGGAAGTCAACTACAATCCGCAATATTATGGGGATTATGTATCCAGATGCTGGGACGATTGACTTTCAGAATAGCAATGGGAAAGATATTCCTCGCAATAAAATCGGCTATTTACCAGAGGAACGCGGGCTTTATAAAAATGTCAACGTGATGGATATTCTGCTTTATTTAGCTGAGCTAAAAGACTACCCATTAGACAAGGCAAAAGAGCGCGCACTGAGCTATTTGAAAAAATTTGACCTAGAAGGTAAGGATAAGGTTTCTGTTGAAGAACTTTCCAAAGGGATGGGGCAAAAGGTGCAGTTTATCGCATCTGTTATTCATGAACCAGAGCTGCTCATATTGGATGAACCATTTTCCGGACTCGATCCTGTAAGTCAAGAGCTGTTCAAGCAGGAAATTCGCAGCCTGGCGGAAAAAGGAACTGCAATCTTACTATCATCCCATCAAATGAATCTTGTAGAAGAAATGGCGGATCGTCTCTTTATGATTCACCGAGGACAGAAGGTGATTTATGGAACAATGGATGACGTAAAAACCCAATATGCCAATTTTAAATGTACCATTCACGGGAAAAATGCTTACGATGACTTAATCCGTATACTTGGTGTGCAGCGTGTTGAGCAAGAGGATGACAAATCAATTCTCTATTTAGCAAGTGACATCCACCCTGCCAGCTGGCTGAAGCAGTTACCAGAACAGCTCGCCATACAAGAACTAACAATCGACCGGATATCGCTTCATGAAATATTTATTGATATCGCAACAGATAAAAATCTATTACAGGAAGCAGGTGAACTTCATGCGTAATACGATGAAAGTAGCCAAGTGGGAAATTAAACGAAATATGAAAAATAAGACCTTTCTAATCGGGCTATTCTTAACGCCAATCCTGATTCTTGCCTTTGGATTTATCGGCAGCTTGTTTGGTGGATCAGATGATGCGGAACCTAGTGCTACAACGGTATATGTTCATGACCAAACAGGTATTTATCCAGCATTAGAGGAAACGATCAATCAAAGTGACTTGAATTGGGAAATGGAGCAAACAGATATTGATGAAGCAGATGTGGAATCAATCTTAGAAGCTAGCGAAAATACAGCATTCCTATTTATTAATGATCAAGCAATCGAGACGGGTGTCGTTCCTGTTTATACAAGTGATGAGATTGACCAGTTCTTTATCAATCAAGTACAAGTATTAACAACACCGCTGCAAGCATTAAAAATTGAACAGTTTGGTTTAACAGAAGAAGAAACAGCAAGTCTGCTGCAAGGAATCACTTTTGAAGAAATAACAATGGAAGATGCAGCGGCAAGTGAAGAGGATGCAGAAGAAGCAGAAGCTGGACTTGGCGCTGATCCGATGGAGCGTATGGTGCCTGGTATATTTGCTGGAATTATTATGTTTTCTGTTATTATGACGGGTATGGCAACCTTCCAAAGTGCATCACAGGAGAAGAAGGATAAAATTGCTGAAATCATTCTATCCTCTCTAACGCCATCTGATCTAATGCAAGGGAAAATCGTCGGCTATTTTGTTTTGGGCATCATTCAAGTAGTAGTTTTCTTCGTTGTTCTATTGCCATTCGCAGTTTGGAAATTAGATATTCCAATTATCGAATATTTACTCGTTCCGGAAACCCTCCTACTTGTTTTCATTGCTATTTTAAGCTATTTGATGTTTGCATCCATCTTTGTTGGAATCGGTGCGACGATGTCTGATATTTCAACTGCCGGGAACTTCCAGGGCTTCGTAATGATGCTGCCATTCGCACCACTTGTTATTATGGGACCTGTTCTGAGTGATCCAAGTGGTATCGTTGCGCAAGTTGGTACGTACATTCCGTTTACTGCACCAGGCGTGCTGGTTATGCGTCTATCTACACTTGAACAATGGCCATGGATTGAGATTATTATCTCCCTCATTGTCATTATGGCAAGTGTCTGGATCTTTATGAAGCTTGCTGGAAAAATCTTTAAAGTAGGTATTTTAATGTATGGAAAAAATGCTACGCCAGGTGAGATTTTGAAATGGCTTCGTGCTTAATTTTCTTGGAGGCAGCCATGCAAGTGGCTGCCTCTTCCAATACTTCCCGATTAATATGCTAAAGCTAAAACATTCCTCCCATGTTATAATAGTAAAGCATTTATAACGTTTTAACGAAGGAGTGCGAGTAAGAATTGCAAGAAGAAGTAAAATCAAATAAAAAAATCGGTATACCATTAGTCGTATCGATTATAGCCATATCCTTTTCTGCCATTTTTGTAAAATGGTCTGATGCACCCGCTACGATTTCAAGTATGTATCGTATGTGGTTTGCATCTATTTTATTGCTTCCATTTGTATGGAAAAGAAGAAAAGAGTTTCTGCTTATTTCCAAACGAGACATTTTTCTATTAATGTTTTCAGGACTGTTTTTAGCATTACATTTTGCTCTATGGTTTGGATCGTTACAGCTTACCACTGTGGCAAGCTCTACTATTATCCTTACCTTGCAGCCGATTGTTGCTTTGATTGGTGGATTCCTTATTTACAAAGAACGAACCTCCATCCCCGCATTACTAACAGTAGGAATTGCTGTGATTGGTGCAGTCATGGTTGGCTGGGGTGATTTTGGCTTAAGCAGGGAAGCAGTGCTTGGAGATATCCTGTCATTCTTAAGTGTCATTGCTGTGGTTGGTTATCTATTAATCGGGCAAAATGTAGTTAGAAAGCTTTCACATTGGATTTATAGTTTTTGTGTATTCCTTTTTGCTTCGATTACACTGACAATCTATAATCTCATTGCTGGAATTTCGCTTAGTGGGTATGAGTCACGTGAATGGGGGATTTTTCTATTGCTAGCTGTTATCCCTACTATTTCACATGTTATCAACAACTGGCTGCTAAACTTTGTTAATACAACAACCATTTCCATGAGTATTCTAGGTGAACCTGTTGGAGCCACTGCATTAGCTGTCCTGTTATTGGGCGAACGTGTTAACGGCATGCAAGTTGCTGGAGGCGCAGTTGTATTAATCGGTGTATTTTTCTTTTTAATCCAACAGAAAAAACGTATTCCTGTATAAAACAGCCCCTCTCTTCCTATCGTTCAGAAATATGTCGTTCTTTTTAAATGTAAAATATACTATAATAGACTTAACAGAATGTAGTATTTTTCTTATGAATAAAGGGGGCATTATTCATGTTAATCGCAATTATCGCTTTTTGTGTAAGTCTTTCCGTAAGCCTTATTATCGCAAGTGAGGTTTGGGACTGATTATTATATCAAGTCAGATGAATGTTTTTTTGCTTAAAAGTTATGTAGCGGGCTTCGTGGTGAAGCTCGCTTTTTTCATTGCCAAGATGTTTCCAGATATCTTCTGTAAAACTAACATCTTATTAACAGTTGACTCATATACTTTGAATGACGTTAGAAAACTCGGCATTCACTTAAGGGTTCATTGAAATCCTTATCCATTGGAATGTTGCACTTATGCAGATAGCTTTTACCTTCAAGGAGGATGTGTAATGGAGATAATCGTCTTTCACGGTTCAACCCGTGTTCATGGAAATACAGAATTCTTGGCATACCAAGCTGTCCCAAAGGAAAAAGGAACCCATATTTATTTACGTGATTATACAGTCAATTCTATTATCGATCAACGCCATGATGCCAAAGGCTTTGACCCAAACGCGGATAATCATCAGTGGCTCATTGACCAGATGCTAGCTCATGAAATTATCGTGTTCGCTACCCCAATATACTGGTATAGTATGTCCGGCCCGATGAAAACGTTTATTGACCGCTGGTCGCAAATATTAAGAGATCCTGCATACCCACATTTTCGAGAAGCGTTATCAAAGAAAAAGGTTTACCTTATTGCGGTTGGCGGCGACACACCGACAATAAAAGGACTTCCACTTGTCCAGCAATTTAATTACATTTGTCAGTTTTATAAAATGTCATTTGAAGGTTATGTAATCGGAAAGGCAAGTAAGCCCGGAGAAATTCTCCAGGATAAACCCGCATTAAAGGCAGCATCATTACTTATAAAAGAGGAAGCACGTTGAACAGTTTCAACGTGCTTTTTTATTTGGCAATACGTATATTTTCTAGTAATTATGGTCAGGCTAATTATTAATTCTACGTACCTAGTAATCAATTAAAGATTAGGTAGTTACTCTCCCCTTACACAAAATCTAGTAAGATATATTTTCGAATTCTAGTTATTTAGCACGGTTTTTGCTGAAAAATGTTTAAATTTCCCTTGTTAAGGAAAGTATTAACTATTATTATTAATCTATGGAAAATTATTTTCGACAAAAGGAGGAGCAAATGAAGTATTTACGGCAATTATTCATCGGCATTGGCTTTCTGTTATTGGGATCACTTCTTGTCCCCAGTTTAACACATGCTAATGAAGGTCAATCCTATGAGGTTTACTCTTCGGTATTAAATGTTCGAGGTGAACCTGCTTCTGATGGCGAAATCATTGGCGTGTTAAGTAAAGGGAATAAAGTAATGGCGTTTCAGGAGAAATATGGTTGGGTACAAACCTATTACGGTGGACATGTAGCTTGGGTTGCAAAGCACCATCTTATTCCAGTTGCCAATACTAGCCAAAGCAGTTCAGCTAATACACAATCGGTAACAACGACGGATTCGATCACTGTAACAGCAAATAGTGTTCGTTTACGTTCAGGTCCTGGTACGGATTACAATGTTATAGGCTCGTCATCAGCAGGAGATACATACAACATAGTTGAAACAAACGGCGATTGGCACCAAATCAAATTTTCAAATGGTTCCACAGGATGGATTGCCGCATGGTTAACGAACACTTCGTCAACTAGCGAACAATCATCCGAACCGATCAATACAAGCAATAACACGAATAATAACACACCTCAATCAGAATCATTAGAAGGCTATACTATCGTACTGGATCCTGGTCACGGTGGAAAAGATTCTGGAGCAATTGCGCTTAATGGGATTTATGAAAAGGATCTTGTTTCCGATACAGCAGTTAGAGTAGCAGATGAACTCCGTAATGCTGGGGCAACTGTTATTGTTACTCGTAATGGTGATTACTTCGTTTCACTCGATAATCGTGCAAGTATTAGTAATTCCTATCAAACAGATGCGTTTGTCAGCCTACATTATGATTCTTTCCCTACAATTGGGGTAAATGGGGTAACTACGTATTTTGGCAATGGTTCTGACCGGGGCTTGGCGCAAAATATCCAATCTTCGCTAGCCTCTACTGTAAGCTTAGATAATCGCGGTATCATGCAACGTGATTTCAGTGTACTTCGTGGTACAACAGCTCCATCTGTTTTAATTGAGCTTGGATTCATTTCAAATCCAAATGATCTAGCAATCGTTCAAACAGCAGCTTACCAGAATCAAGTTGCCACAGCGATTACAGATGGTTTAGTAGATTATTTCCATAGATAATGTATCCGTGCAAACTATTTTTTTAAACGATGGGAGCTGTTCTAGCAATAGGACAGCTCCCTTATGTAACAGATAGAACATTTAAATACGATATATTCGCTTTATGTGTTATTCACCACTCTTTGGTTTAGGCTCTTTATCGTTTAACGGAGGTACTCCCTCTTCAATTGCCATCTCGATTGGTGCAGGTTGTTGCCATAGGTCTGAAGCAAAAGAAAAAATTAATGCTAAGGAAAGCAATAAAAATACTTTCTTCAACATCATCACCCCCTTTCTTTGTAAACTCCACTCAGTACACTGTTAGCATAATTATAATAGCTTGCAGCCAATTTATATTTTCGATTATCAAAATAGTAATCTGCTAAAACCTTTAAATACTTATATTTCTCATAAGGTATCTCATCAAAGAAAGGAAGTACTTTTTTTGTAATCAAATTTACAAATTCTTTATCTTCGATTCCATGAATCAAGTGCCTGTACACTTTAAATTCATAAACATAAATGGAATCTATCGGTGTTAAGCTCTCCGATAAACGAAGCCCTTCTTGCAACCATTTTTCAGCGTTTGCACGTTCTCCTTTTTGGTAGTATTCCTTCATCAAGCTCGATACAGGAACAATTTGATCACTTATGGATTCAACAGCATGTAGTTCATAGCTTTTCAAATAGTATTCAATTGCTTCCTCCGACTTGTTTAACAGAGAATATACCTTTCCTAAGTTTTGATTACAAAGTGCAAATAAAGAATGTTCCTGAGCAAGCTCCGCAATCGTAGCTGCTAATTGATAGCTTTCCTTTGCCTTATCCAGTTCAGATGTCCTGCGATAAGAAATACCTAAAAGAATATGACATTCCGCACATCTTTTTAGATTATAAATCTTTTGATAATAGTCTAACGCTTTAGTGGCATAGGAAAATGTATGATGTGTCTGTCGCAGTTTACTAGCCGACAATGCAATTAAATAGTACAGATCATTCTCTTCATCCTTCAATGAATAAATCGGATATTTCAAATAATCTTCTGTATGCTGATAAAAGGATAATGCTTTTTTATAGGATAGTAAGGAAAAATGGTAATCACCTGAAAATTTATACCAATAATAGGTTTCTAGTTCTGTGAAGCTATGCGATATAGTTTGTAAGTATTTATACTGTTTTTCTTTTCCAGCTTTATTGTTAATAAGTATGTAATAGCTTAATTTATGGAGATTGATTAAATTTCGATAGGAGGTATCCGCAATATCTAAATTCTCTTTCATGTATTGATACCCTTTGACTGCTTCCGCACGGTTTCCAACCAATAAATGACGAAACCAGGCTTTATAAAATTCAACCCCATTATGTTCATCGGTTTCTATTTCCATTTTTAGCTTTTTTGATAACAAGCTGACAACTTCCTGACGAGGCTCTACTTCTCCATTTTCTATTTTTGATAAGTAGGAAACGGAAATAACTCCATTTGACAATTCTGTTTGTGTCATCCTCGACTTTAGTCGATGATATTTGATTCGATGCCCAATCTTCTTATTCATATGTCCTCACCTCTATCATAATTATACAATAGAACAGGCACTTACTACTGCTCAGATTAGACTATTCAAGCAGAAAACTTGTGCTTAGAAAATTTTTACTGTAATAGTCGTTATACTCTATAAAAAATGGTGATAATGTGTTTGATTGGAAGGGAAGGAGAAAAAATGCATGTTGATTCGCATACAAATAACGCCCAAGCTAAACTGCAGAGCGTAATGGAGAATTGATTTTTAATTATAGTTCCTTCCAATACTTATTATTCACTTTTTCACACTCTTTATTTTGATATCGAAATCCTTCACATATACTGCATTTCCAGCAATTTTAATAGTATAGGGCTGACTATTCCTATCCACCTGTACTTCTACTCGGCCATCTTTATCTATTTCATGCCCCTGCTCAACTACAAGCCTCAGCGACTCTTTAAAATATCTGTTTATGTATTCAGCATAATATGCACCCATTACCCCAGAAGCAGTACCTGTTACCGCGTCTTCAATCGTACCTGAGTAGGGGGAAGAAAAGTGTCTGGCATGCATGTCAGCGTCAGCATGATTCGTTTCTGTACAAAAGGGATGAACAGATGACTTAGGCATCTCCTTTAGAACGGTAGGAAAAGCAACATTTTTCGGTTTCATTTTCTTAAAAGCACGTAAACTTTTTATTGGGATTAATAATGTCCATGCACCTGTACTGCCATATACAATTGGTAACTTATCATCGATATCGTTGATTTCCAATCCGATTGATTTGGCTAAAGCTTCTTTTGATCCTTTGAAACTTTTGAATTTTGGTGGTGCCTGGTTCATTGTTATCACGATTTCCTTCTTAGCAGTCGATTCAATCATAACAGGTAAAATTCCTGCCTTTGTTTCAATGGTTAGTTCCGTTTTTCCACCTAGTAATCCTTTCGTCTTTAATGCATAGACTGTTGCCATGGTTGCATGACCGCACAAATTCATTTCATGTCCCGGTGTAAAAAAACGTATCTTAAAATCCGCTACCTCTGATTTAACGGGAAATGCAGTTTCATTAAATCCTACTTTAAAAGCAATCTCTTGCATTTCTGCATCTGTTAATACATCTCCATTTAATACCACACCCGCGGGATTCCCCTTATTCGGCTCTTTACAAAACGCATCATAATGATAAACCTTCACAGACTTCACAACACATTCCTCCCATTGTAAACAACAGTTATTAACTTTCAATCCTAAAGAAATGACTTGAAAAGATCATCTTTTAATCTTTTCCGTTAATCGAATAAATTCCCTCACATCTTCTATACATAATGCAAGCCCCTTTTCCCAGAAGACCTCTGATTTAATGTCTTCCTCAAGGTGCTTCATCACCAAATCCTCCGTGGACATTCTCCCAGAATCACGTAGTAATGCAAGATATTCCTGTTCAAATGTTTTCCCCTTCTCCTTTGCCTTTGCAAAGATACTTAGGGCAAATAAATATCCAAAGGTGTAAGGGAAGTTATAAAAGGGAGATTTCGTAATATAGTAATGTGGTGTCCAGATCCATGAATGTACCGATGCATTCTCAAGGGAACTATGATATGCCTCTTCCATAGCTTCCTTCATTAAAGCATTTAAACGGGATGGTGGAACAAACCCTTGTTTTCTTTCCTCATTCAAATTTTTCTCGAACAAAAACCTGGAATGCATATTCATAAAGTTCATTACACTGCGTTTTAACTTCTCATCCACTAAAAAAAGCTTCTCTTGATCAGATGTTGTCTCTTTTATTGCTGCCTCTAATACAATCATTTCTGAGAAGGTTGAAGCTGTTTCTGCTAAACTTAATGGATATTTTTTGCTCAAACCATCCACAGATTTCATCGCATAATTGTGGAATGCATGTCCCAGCTCATGAGCAAGCGCTAATACATCCTTTATCGTTCCACCAAATGTCATGAAAACTCTAGACTCTCCAGTTAGCGGGAAGCCTGCACAAAATGCAGCAACTGATTTAGCTGAACGGTTTTCCGATTCAACCCACCCCTGTTCAAACGCATTCAGCGTAAAGGCTTCTAATTCAGGTCCAAATTGGCCACAATGCTTCGTTATAAAATCAACAGCTTCTTTATACTCCAGCTGTTGCGTGCTTTCTGTAATAGGAGCCCAGAAATTATACGCATTCAATTTTGGTTCTCCAAGAAGTTCGGCCTTTTTATTGAGGTAATCGACAAATGGCTTTTTCTGTTTATTAACAGCTCTCCACATTGCATTCAATGTATCTTCTTCTACTCGATTATCAATTAAAGGTTCTTCTAATACATTTTCAATTCCTCTTTTTTTATACACCTGTTGCCGAAAACCAACAATATGATTCAAAATTCTAGCAAACAAATCTTCTTTGTCAATCCATGTATTTTCTAATACTTCATGTGATTTTCTCCGTACTCTTTCATCAGGGTGCGATCTTAGATTGATTGCCTGACCTACCGATAATTCATTTCTATTACCGTTGATCGAAATGTTAACCTTTATATCACTTATCAGCGCATGATAAAATTGCCCCCAAGCATGATATCCATCAATCATTAATTCAGACACGAATTCATTGTCATTTAGCTGCCGTGCTCCTTTTGTTCGCAATTCATTTAGTATGAATGCATGGTTTTGCAATAAACTTGTATCTAACATACTTTGCCATAAATTTTCCTCTATACCTTGGAGAATTTTTTGCGTTTTTTGAACAGATGAATCAAAACTCGCACGAATATCACCGATTTTACTCTGAAGTGATGTAGCTGTTTGATCCTTTGGATTCTGAGCTAATAAGCATGTAATAAAGGAATTAGCTTGTGATACATGAATTTGAATGGTACTCATGTGTTCCAATAACGCTGCAATCTTTATCGAATCAGCAACTTCCTGTGATGGCTTAAAATAACTTACATGGTTTGCAAATGTATAAACTTTACTTTCTAATTCCTTTATATGTTTTCGTAATTGACTGGATTCACTACCACCCGGGAATAAGGAATCTAATTCCCATACTTCTCGATACTTCGTGGTTTCCATTTTTTCTCCTCCACATTTGGTTCATTGTATTTACGTTACTCTCTTCACTTTGTTTCCCTAACATGAATTTAAGAATCTGTTTGAATAACAATCACATCCTACTTTGCATCTGCCTTCCTAAATTTATTGGCGAAAAAATATGCAATTGATGCAGCAAGTAAGGCAATCACGAGCGATATTAAAAATGATGATGAACTGCTTCCAATAATCGTTTTCTGGGCTAGCGTACCACTCTCATTCCAAGCTTCTGTAATGTTTGGCGTATAGGTGAATGTGAGCAGCATTCCAGACAAAATTTGCAGCAATGTATACGCACAGAGAAAACTAACAGCAAAAATAATATACTTTTTCACAATTTACACCTCCTCGTTTTTTGGCACGGATTCACCTTTTTCTCCCTCCTTGACGTCATCATCCTTCTGGCTCTCTTAATCTTGAATACTACTTATACGAAATTTTCCAATAAAAGGTTCCATTTTAGTTAGCGTTGATTTAGAAAGCTGCAAACCATTTTTATGTCTCTTCGCAGGACATAAGATTTTGTTCTACCATTTTATGGTCGTTTTTCCCAAGGATCAATTATACCAATTGTTCGTATTGAGTCTTTTTGCTTTAAGGCGTCAATTACGCCACTTGAAATTTCTTTGTTTGTCAGCCATCTAGAATACTCGTCTTTAAGTACAAATCCCAGACGGATTTGATAATAAAAACAGCCTTGAGGGACACTCACTTCTCGCTTGATCTTATCTATGTCCGTACTGCTTCCTAACACATGGAATAATTGCCAATCAACTGTATGCGTTGAAATTTCCCTCGTGATGATTTTAAGTGCAGCTGGAGCATTCAAATGTATCCAAGCTACAACCAGCTCAATATCACCATTTTGTTCAATTGCTGTATGTACTTTGCTCTGTAATTCATGATCACTTCTATAATCAACAATAATTGGTGTGATTTTTTCTTTAAAGTCTGCTCGTTCCATAAGCTGCTGCATACGTCCGGAATTTCTCGCAATAACCGATACATGATACCCTTGGTCCATCAGCCAAAGAGACACGTCTGCTAACATACCAGTTCCACCGACTACTAATGCGTGCTTCATTTATTATTTCCCCTTGCGATGTCATTTTTAGATTCCACGTACATATCTTAATGAAAGGTAATCTTCATCCCCCGTATTCGAATATGCCAGCTGTTCGGATACTTTACAAAACCCTCTTCTCTCGTAAAATGGAATACCTTTCCTATTTCCTTTTTGTACAGAAACCCATTGCTTCTTAGCACTTTCTCACGCTGAATAGTTGTTAAAAAATCTAAAAGCTTTGTCCCTATCCCTTCCCCACGTCTATTCGGGTCCAAATACAATACATACACTTCACTTTCTTCATTATGTAGCATTCCTCCACCAATTGCTCCGACAACTGCGTTATGGTCAAGAGCTACAATATAGCCATCCCAGCCAGGGCTTTCACCTATTTCCTTCGATATACGTTCATGATTATAAAAACGTTGATTATTTCTTTCTATGTTTGCAATACTTCTAATGCCCTTGTATGTCTCGATACATCCCTCACAACAAACACGGGCTATTCCATCAACATGTACCATTTCTGCTCGTTTAATCGTGACCATTTTTGTTGGGCTCCTTTCCAGATTTATATCTTTATTATTAAGAATGGGGTAATCCGTAATTCCCTCCGAATAAGTCTAATGGTGTCTTATTTTTGATTTTGGTGCGTTAGCGTACGGGAATGGTGTCTTATTTTTAATTTTGGTGCGTTAGCGGACAGGAATGGTGTCTTATTTTGACAATATATGTTTTACCACTTCTCGAAAATCTGTACCTTAATAATATGTTTCTGTGCAGATTTTAATAAAGTCGACCGTTGCTCCTAGGATTAAGATTTTCCTCACAGATTTTAATAGTTTTTCCAACACAACCGCCACTTTTAGTCTACCACAGAACACGCTATCTACTCAGAATATTTTTATCAAATCAAATTGTTCATTATTTTTAAATACTAAACTTTAAAACAGCTTTTATTTTGTTCTATCCACGAAAAAGAGGTATGTTATCAACTTGATACATACCTCTTTTTCACACTATGATTGTCCTTTAAGTGTCGATAATCACGCTTTAGGATGTAAAAACACAAGTATTTTCCCGTCTTTCACATCATTCGAATAGTGCTCTGCTTCATCATTCGAAACACCTAATTCCATTAAAGCATGTTTCAATCCACCTGCTCCAGAGGCGGCACCAGCAGCCGCACCTCCGAGTGTAGTTATAATCGGACCTGCAGCGATGACTGGGCCGATTCCAGGAATTGCCAGTGCGCTTAATCCGATAAAAAAACCAGTTATCCCGATGGCACCCCCGGCCGCTGCACCGGCAACGGCTCCATCCGTAGTGGAAGGATCGACTTCTTCAGCTGTTTCTTTCAGCTTTTTTGTATTTTTGGCCATCATCGATATTTCATCAATTGAGTAGCCTTTGCTTTTTAATTGTTCAACAGCTTTCACTGCTTGTTCTTCTGTATCGTATATTCCAACAATATGATTATTCATTAATATGCCCCCTTAAAAGAGTAAACTACTTATTCTTTACCCTTTCTAAATAATAATAGTCATAACCTATTAAATTGGGTTTAATTGGGATCATATTAATGGTGTATTATCACATTGAAATTACTTACGAACCAGCTTTATCAACTTTTTTTGCATAAATCATACTTAAAATATCGTTAAACATAACGGTTTCCACTTTATATTGATTTTCTTCTAACCATTTCACTAATAACGATCGATCTGCATAATATTCATCCTCAATCGCTTCAATTGCCTCCGTATTCCCTTCCATACGAAGCGCATCCATGACCTCAGCTTGATGTGTCTCATCCAGAAACATTAAGTCCGCTATGCAAATTTGACCATTTGGCTTTAGCACACGTGTCATTTCTGATAATGCTAACAGCTTTTCTGAATCAAGTAAGTGGTGTAGGGCGTAGCTTGAAACCACAGTATCGACTTGACTATCCAATAGAGGCAACGCTAGAAAATGTCCATGACGCACTTCAATCTCTGGATGCTTTTTATTACAAATTTCTAGCATTTTTTTCGATTGATCAATCCCAATGACATTGATTCCTTTTGCCAAAAATTTCGCTCCAAGGTTTCCAGTGCCAACCCCAATATCAGCACAGACCGCATGTTCATCCAGGTGAACTGTCCCTGCAATCCTCTCAAGTGCCTCATCATAGCCTTGATGCACATTGAATCCATGTCCCTCTTGTTTGATATGGTTGTCAAAGTCCTCCGCCCAGCTATCAAAACCCCATTTATCCTCCCAGCCCTTTCGAAGATGCTTCAACTTCTTCAAATGCTGTGCCAGGTCATAGAAATCACGATCAGTACATTCCACCATTCTATCAATTGTATCGATCATATCTTTAATTTCCAGCCATTGCTCAACAAGCGCCGAACGCTGAACATGCAAATATCCCTTGATCGTCATGTCTGGATCTTCCAGTACTTTTTTTATCCCCTTTACAGGTAGACCAATCTCTCGCAATGCTAAAATTGTACTTAATCGCGACACATCTGTATCAGAAAAATAACGATACTCATTTTCCGCATCTTTTTTTGGTGCAATTAACCCCTTTTCTTCATAGAAACGGATTGCCCGAGGGGTGGTGTTCAACTGTTTTGCCACTTCTTTAATTTGCATGAAGCTCTCTCCCTTCTTCTTCATAGTAAACCCTCCCGTAACGGAAAGGTAAAGGGGAATTTCTAATTTCTTTTGTTAGTGGAAAGAAATATACGGCTAGTCGCTGGACACTGGAGCTGAACATGACTATTCGTGTAGCCAAGGTACTATCCAAAGCATTCAAACTCGATATTTTTCTGCATTGAAAAAAATTAACCTGACAAGAAGGTCAGGCTAATTCGAAAACGGTTCAATCCGTTCCAAGGCCATTTTATAAGCCTTTATTTTGTATTTTTTTAGTAATTGATTAACTATATGGGTATGAGCGTTTTTCATGCTGGATGGAAATCCATTTGAAAGTTGTAAATGCGTCGAGACTCCATTCACCATTCAGACGGCCAACTCCGGAGTTTTTCACACCACCAAAAGCTACGTTTGGTTCATCATTTATCGTGCCATCGTTAATGTGAATCATTCCTGTATCCATCAATTTAGCAAGTTCTGCACCGCGTTCAATGTCTTCTGTATGGATAGCGCCGCTTAAGCCATATGGACTTTGATTTGCATACTCGATAACTTCTTCATCACTTGAAACCCTTAGGATCGAAACTACCGGAGCAAAGAACTCTTCATTTGCAATCGCCATATCTGGTGTAACATTTGTAAATACAACCGGTTCTACGATATTTCCATTTACATTCCCTTTTATAACCGGTGTCGCACCTTCATCGATCCCTTTTTGGATAAGATCAACTGTATTTTTTACTTGTCGTTCATTTATTAATGGTCCAATGATTGTACTTGGATCTTTAGGATCCCCACAAGTTAATGTTTTAACTTTAGCAATATACTTTTCTACAAATTTATCATAGCAGGATTCATGTACAATAAGTCTATTTGCTGACATACAAATTTGCCCTTGGTGCGTGAATCGACTAAACACTGCAGCACTGACTGCCAGGTCAATGTCGGCGTCATCCAGAACAACAAGTGCACTGTTACCACCGAGTTCCAGATGCACTTCTTTCAGATTTCTTCCAGCAACTTCCCCAATATGCTTACCAGTAGCTGTAGAACCCGTGAAGGAAATAGCACGTGGCACCGGATGTTCAACAAAATTATCGCCGATTTCAGAGATTTCTGTAGTGACGACGTTCAATAACCCTTTAGGAAGGCCTGCCTCTTCAAACATTTTGGCAATCATGGTTCCCCCAGTAATCGGAGTGTGCTCATGCGGTTTTAATACTACACCGTTTCCAGTAGCGAGTGCTGGAGCAACGGATTTCATCGATAGAAAAAATGGGAAATTAAACGGGCTAATTACGCCAACAACACCAACTGGCACACGGTAAACTCGATTTTCTTTTCCATCAATAGGAGAAGGTAAAATCGAACCATTCATTCTCATCGGGAATGTGGACGCTTCTTTAAGCATGTTTTTAACCAGCCCAATTTCAAATTCAGCTTTTAATCTGGTTCCTCCAATTTCATCGATAATTACATCAACGAATGCTTCATGATTTGCTTCTAAATAAGCAACAGCCTTGTCAAAAACATCCCGCTGAGAAACAGGATTTGTTTTTGCCCACTCTTTCTGAACTTGCTGTGCAGCTGCGTAAGCATGATTCAGGTCATCGTTGCTTCCAGCTTTATATGTAGCAAGGATCTCCCCATTAAAAGGATTCCTATTTTCAATCTGGAGATTGCTGCTTCCTTCTCTCCATTCACCATTTATGTATTGACTTTTCAGTGATTTTAAATCAATCATTCTATTCAACTCCTATTAATATTTTAGCTGTAAATTCTCTTTGGCCAATTGAGCCAAGTCAGAGACATTTCTGTTGATTTCTTCCATCGTTGCCGTAAGTTCTTCGATTGCGGCTGATTGTGAATCAGATTCAAGATTTGTCTTCTGAATGTCCTCATCCAGACTGGAAATGATCTGTTCAATTTTTGTAGTGATGGTGTGAATCTCTTCTACCTGATTTTTGGATCCTGCTGCCATTTTTCTAATTTCGTCGGCAACTACAGAGAAACCTCTACCGTGTTCCCCTGCTCTAGCAGATTCTATAGCTGCATTTAACCCAAGCAGATTGCTTTGATCTGCAATTCCTTTTACTACATTTGATACGTCTTCAATAAGTTTGATACTGTCATTTACCTTATTAGATTTTTCTGAAATAACTCCCATATTTTCAGAAAGCTGGGATATGGATACTGCCATTTCTGTAATCGTGCTTGTTACATCTTCGACGACTGTAGAGAGACCATTTGCAACCTCAGACAGTTTATTGGCTTTTTCAGTGTTTTGACCAACACCGACTCCTCCAACAACTTGCCCATTTTCATCACGAAGCGGAACTGCCATTGAAACAAGGTTTACCCCCAAGATATGTGCCGGTACAATCATTGCTTGATTTTTGTTTTCTCGAATGGCCTTCGTTATAATATCCCCTTCCAACAATGGATCTCCAGGCGATACATTCAACGCAAATGTAGTAGCAGGGAAATTAACAATCAGTTTTTCAGTGTCATAAACACCTATTGTGATATCATCATTAATCAGTTGCTGAAAGTATGGGGCTGTACTAATAATTGCCTGCAATAAAGGATGTAGATTCTCATTTACATTTGTTTGCTTCATTAACCATTTCTCCTCTTCACATAATGGATAACATAGATCGGACAATATAATTCCGATTACTCCCAATAATTTATATCGGTAAGATTTTCCAGTTTTCAAGTGAAATGATAAAAAAATAAAATCAATCTATACACGTACCATTTTTTATTGTTACTGATTTATAACGCCTCTCGCTATTTTCATATCAGATTATTTAATCAAAATGCACAACAAACAAAGCTTGCATGATATAATAACTCCCGGAATGTTATACTATAGGCAAACACAAAAAGTGAGGTTTTACATGTGGACGTACGAATTCAAGAAATTGTTGATTTCACAGCAGATAAATTTAAGCTTGAAGCTTTTTATTTAAAAAGACATGCGATCTACCGCGAGAAGATCGACCAAAATGGCGAATCTTTTGTTTTAAATATGGAATGGTTTCCAAATGACGCCATTATTTCAGATGATGACTTAAATCCAGCTGGAACGATTAGCATCGATATCGATATTCACTCGAAATTAATACGCCGGCTGATTTTCGTTGAGGGTGAGAACAAGCTAGAAACCGATTTACCGAAAGCTGGTAATACAGAACTTGCAATTGAATGGATCGAGCAAGAAACTGGATTGGAGTTTGGCAGACAGTTTAAATTAGTGCAGGAAGAAGATAAAGAACTATTTTTCCAAGCAGCTGTGGATAATATTTCAGTATTTCCATCTGGATCGATTCAAGTAAGATTTAATGATGGGCATAAGCTAACGTTATTCTCAATTGACGGTCATTTCCCAAATGAGGATCAATTAAATTGGGAGCCGTTTGCATTAACACCGGAAAAAATTGAGCCTATTGCCAAAGCACAGACAAAGCTGTTAGAGATTCCATTAGAAGACGAAGAAAAGTGGAATGCAGTATATGGAATAACAACCGTATTCGTAACAAATGATGGGGATAAAACGATTTCCTATGAACAAGTGGAAAGTTCTGAGTCCTATACACAGCATGATCTTGTCTTACAATGGGAGAAAACAATCGAAGAGCCCTTAGCAAGAAAAGATATTGATCTTTCACAAGAAGTTACAGTAGAAGAGGCATTTGCTAGTAAAGATGCGCTAGTGGATATACCGCTGAATGATGACGAGCAAAAACAAGTAATCAAAACGGTACAAAACTTTATGCAACGCGAATATCCACAGGCCAGCGGTGATTGGAAGCTTGCTGCATTATGGCGTGAGAAAGCGTATATCATCGCAGAGTTACGACCAACCAAGCCAGATGCACGTGTCATTGACCGGAAAATCAAGCTTTTAATGGATGGTGCAGATTACGAAGCGCTCAACTATGTGGATAATCAAGCACTTGTGGATATGTTTAAACATTTCGAGCATGCAGACGAGCCTAAGTTTTCTGAAGAAGAGGCATTTGAAAAGCTTGCTAAGCATATTGATATCACGCCTGTCTACGTTTTTGATAAGACACAAAACCGCTACATTTTATGTGGTAAAGTAGACTGTGGATATGGTGTGGATAGTTTTAGTGGAGAAATAATTTTATTGGACGAGTTATAGACAGCAAAAATCCCCTTTAGTTTATAAAAGGGGATTTTTGTTTACTCAGAAAGCCTATGATAGCGCCTTCTTCCTTATAGATCATCAAATCCATTCAGATCACTTGTCTTCGTATATTGTCTTGATTTCTGTTCAAAGAAATCTGTTTTCGTCCCATCAAAGTTATCCACATATGCACGGATCCACTTCATTGGGTTATCAACATGTTGTGGATATATTTCACTTAATCCCATCAAACGCAGCATTTTGTTTGCACGATATTTAATATATCCTGCCATTTCCTCTAAATCAATACCTTCTACTTCTGCCAGTACATAGTTTGACCATTCGATTTCTAAATCAACCGATTCACGGAAATGATCATAAACCCAGTCCGTAAATTCTGCCGTATTGTATTCAGGATTCTCTGCCAATGTCGCACGGAATAGTTCACCAATAAAACGGCCATGCTCCAGTTCATCACGATTAATGTAGCTAATCATCGTTGATGTACCCACCATTTTATTTTGACGTGCCAGATTGTAAAAGAATGCAAAACCAGAATAGAAGAACATGCCTTCTAATAAGGATGTGTAGACTAAAGTTTTTAAGATGTTTTCCACAGTTGGTTCTTCCACAAATTCATTGTACTGCTTCGTTAAGTTTTCATTTCGTTTAAGCAGAACTTCATCCACTCGTCCAAGCTGGAATGCTTTGTTTTGTTCATCTAATGAGACAACAGATGATAACACGTACGAATAGCTCTCATTATGCACTGCTTCCTGCTGTGCAATCACAGCCATGATAGATTGCACAGAAGGGTCTGTTGCATACAACGAAATTAAGAGTGCTGTTCTTGTTTGTGGTGCATCCAATGTGGATAACAATCCGATTATTTTTAAATAGGCGTCGCGCTCTTCCTCTGTTAATGTTGGGAATTGCTTCACATCACTGGACATATTCACTTCGTCCGCTTGCCAGTAATTACCCACAAGTCGCTTGTACATTTTGTACCAATGTGGATAAGCAATATCGTTCCAGTTTAAAATCCCACTTGATTTTCCACCGAATAATCCGGTCGATTTATTTGGATGCAATGGTTCCAATGTTTTAGCCTTTTCAAGCATAGCTCTTGGCATGATGCAACACTCCTTCCAACCATAATTCCACTTTTTCTTCTTGACTTCCCCTAGGGGACTGCTCAATTTTCAGAGCCGTCCATTTACTATCATAAAATCTCACTAACTTATCCACAGCTTTACAGAATAAATCATCCCCACCAAATTGGGTATCACCAGTTCCAAAAACTGCAATATTATTTGGTTTATAGCCGATCTCAAGTATAAGGTCTTTCACTTCGTCTGGTGTACTCCCCATTTCCCAAGTAAACGTTCCAAGGAAAACAAAGTCATAGCTTTCCGGGTCAAATGGTGCATCGATTCCGATTCGATGCATGTCCACAGAAATACCTTCTCGCTTTAATTTGCTTTCCATCAATTCCGCTACTTCTTCTGTGTTTCCACTGTACGATAAATATGCGATGATAGCCCTCAACTTTGACACCACTCACATTCTTCGACATCATTCGACGTTGAACGAACATAATAAGTTGTTTTAAGTCCTTCACGCCATGCTTGTAAGTGAAGATCTAATAAAATCGATGCACGGATTGTATTTGGCACATAGAAGTTAAATGAAATACTTTGATCAATATGCTTCTGTCTAACTGCATTTTGTTTAACAGACCAGCGCTGATCAACGATATATGCAGACCTGCGATAAATATTGTACGTGTTATGATCGAGTTCCGGTGCAGTGACAGGAATTTTAAAGTCTTTCTTCTCTTCGCTGTAGAACACATTGAAAATTGGATCGATACTTGCTGTAGAGCCTGCAATCATTGCCGTAGTCGAGTTAGGTGCTACTGCCATTAAATAACCATTACGCATGCCGTGCTCGCCAACTTCTTCCTGTAATGCTGTCCATTCGTCTGTCACATAGCCTTTTTGATTAAAGTAAGCCCCAGTGCTCCACGTGCTTCCTTCAAAGGCTGGGTAACTTCCTTTTTCCTTACTAAGCTCCATACTATTTTTAATTGTTAAGTAGGCAATTTTCTCATACAATTCATCCGCATAGCTTACAGCCTGATCAGATTCCCATGCAATATCTTCTTTTGCCAAGAGATGATGCCATCCAAATGTACCTAACCCAATTGCACGATACTTTTTATTGGTAATTTCCGCTTGCATAATTGGCAATGTATTAATATCAATAACGTTATCCAGCATCCGAACTTGGATTTTAATCAAACGCTCTAAGACATTATCCGGTACAGCTTTTCCTAAGTTAATCGAGCTTAAGTTACAAACAACATAATCACCAGGCTGGTATTTCTTTACGATCGTGTTTTCTTTTTCCAGGTATTCTTCCACAAACTGTGTTGGTGACTGGTTTTGCGTAATTTCTGTACATAAGTTAGAGCAGTAAATCATTCCTTGATGGTTATTGGCATTTTGACGATTTACTTCATCACGGTAAAACATAAATGGTGTACCCGTCTCAAGCTGGGATACCATCACACGTTTCATAATATCAATTGCATTTACTGTTTTACGTGATAAGCTTTCATTTGCCACACACTCTAGATATTTTTCTCTCCATGTTCCATTCCCTTTTTCTTCATCATAAAAATCTTCTAAAGAATAGCCCATCACTTGGCGTACTTCATGTGGATCGAATAGATGCCACTCACCGCGCTGTTCAACCTGCTCCATGAAATAATCCGGCAAGCAAACTCCCGTGAAAATGTCATGGGCACGCATGCGGTCATCCCCATTATTCAGTTTCAAGTCAAGGAAAGACTCAATATCTTGATGCCAGACATCCAGATAAATAGCAATCGCGCCTTTTCTTGTTCCGAGCTGGTCAACACTTACCGCCGTATTATTCAGCTGCTTAATCCATGGCACAACACCACTGGACATTCCTTTAAATCCTTTAATAGAGCTTCCTCTTGCACGGATTTTCCCCATATAAACACCAATTCCGCCGCCGTTTTTAGAAAGCTTCGCAATATCTGTGTTACTGTCATAAATCGACTGCAGGCTATCATCAACCGTATCAATAAAGCAGCTTGATAATTGGCCATGCGTTTTTCCAGCATTCGTTAAAGTTGGAGTCGCTACAGTCATATAAAGATTACTTAATGCCCAGTACGCTTCTTCTACAAGCTTCGTTCTGTGAGACGGATCTTCATCCTGCATCAAATACATTGCGATAACCATCCAGCGTTCCTGCGGCAGCTCGTAAATGTTTTTATCATGATCGGTAGCCAAGTAACGTGTAGCGACCGTATATATGCCAAGATAGTTAAACAGGAAATCTCTATTGGGATCAATCATATTGCCGAAATGATCGATTTCAGCTTTCGTATATTTCGAAATAATATTCGGCGCATATGCTCCTTCGTCTGTTAACACCTGAATTAATTCGTAAAGAGATCCATAGCGTGCTTCTCTGTCATACTTACGATTTTCTCCAGCTTTACGGTAAAGTTCCTGTAAATAGATGCGTGCTGCAACATAAGTCCATTCTGGATTTGCCTCGTCTATATTTTCTAATGCAATTTTAATTAATCGGTCTGAAATTTTCTCAATTTCCATTTCTGGCTTTATTGTGCGTAATGCTTTCTCCATAAATTGATCAATTTCGACAGAGATCCCCTTTGTTGCTACCTGAACAATTTCTTCGATTGTGCTAGGAACTTGTTTCGTTTCTGTTACCATGTTAACTGCCTCCCTATATATAAAACTATGTAAATATCAATTATATCTCGCTCTCTTACTGGATGAGCAATGATGAATACACTAAAAAAACGAATCCACCCAAAAAATGAGGGCAGATTTTCTGATCTTATTTCCTTTACAAACTATCCTTCTATCGTTATGCTATATTAGTTGATAAAAAATCAACCACTCTTCCGATAGCCTCAGTTTGTAATAGACTCCTTTTACAAGATCACGATCACCTTACCCATTATACAATATATAGTATTAAACATCATTTTCACTATCCATATCTTGTATTCAACGATAGCATATAACAAAAATTTAAGCAACTTAATTCTACGTTTAAATTTGAAATTTCTCCAATCGCATATAGAAACTCTTTAAAAACTCATAGAATCGTTTTTCAGTAGGAAGCAACGAACGTTCTGCTGAAATCATGACTCCAACCGTACGAGAAACATTCGGATTTATAATTGGGACTTTTACCGTTCCATGTGGTAAATGGTCGATTAATGTAATTTCTGGAATAAGCGTTACACCCAGCCCAGCAGATACAAGCCCTTTTATTGCTTCGATATCCTCTCCTTCAAAGGACACTCGAGGCTGGAAGCCAAGCTGGTTACAAGCTTCAACAACAACATTTCTTAGTATAAATCCTTCACGAAACAAAACAAAGGAATCTTTACGTAATTGATTTAGCTTTATGCCAGGTTCGTTTGCAAGCGGATGGCGCACTGGCAATAAGGCAACCATGTTTTCAGAAAACAAAATGGTCCCCTTTAATTTCGGCTCATTTTGTGGAATTGGACCTAATAGCGCCATATTGATTTCACTTTTCTTAACCGCTTCAACCAATTCATAATAAGTACCCTGCTTCAATTTAAATTTCACATTCGGATGCTGCTCTCGAAAAGCGGAAATGGATGTTGGAAGCATATTGCTAGCTAAGCTGCTTGGAAAACCGATATGGACTGTCCCTCTTTCTGGATCCGTATATTCTTTAATAACCTGTTCTGCTTCATCAATCACATGGACTGCCTTTTCCATATGCTCCATAAATATTTTTCCTATTGGTGTTAGCCGTACATTTCGACCTTCTCGAATAAACAAATTGACTCCGAGTTCTTCCTCGAGTTTGAACAGCTGGCGACTAACAGCAGACTGTGCAATATGTAATGCATCTGCGGCTTCCGTAACATGTTCCCTTTTTGCGACTTCGATAAAATACTTAATTTGTTTTAGCTCCAAATTTACCGCCTCCCCCGTTATTATCTCACACTGGCATTGATTATATCTATTTTTTATATTGTTTCGATTAATTAATTTTTGTAAAATATATAGTATATTGTATTTTTTGTTGGCGTGCGAAGGAAAGAAATGAAGGAGGGCATGATGCCATATGACAAATTCTTATATACTAAACAAAAAAAATAACATTGATGAACAGGTACAACATTATTTAGATGAGGTATATGAAACTGTTGTTTCGCGCAACCCAAATGAGACGGAGTTTCATCAGGCTGTAGCTTTAATCTTCAAATCCCTTTCCCCTATTCTTGAAAAATATCCACATTATATGGAAAAAGGAATTCTCGAGCAACTGGTTGAACCAGAACGTGTTATTACATTCCGTGTACCTTGGATTGATGACAACGGAAAGGTAAATGTAAACCGTGGATTCCGCGTCCAATTCAATAGTGCGCTCGGACCTTATAAAGGCGGCTTACGATTTCATCCATCTGTAAATGTAAGTATTGTTAAATTCTTAGGACTTGAGCAAATCATTAAAAATGCACTGACTGGACAGCCAATCGGCGGCGGTAAAGGTGGTGCTGACTTTGATCCAAAAGGAAAATCAGATAATGAAATCATGCGTTTTTGCCAAAGTTACATGAGCGAGCTTGCTAGACATATTGGTCCAGACACCGATATTCCTGCCGGAGATATCGGTGTAGGAGCAACCGAAATTGGCTATATGTTTGGTCAATACAAGAAAATCCGTGGTAATTTTGAAGCAGGTGTCCTGACCGGAAAAGGTTTAGGCTATGGTGGAAGCCTAGCCCGTAAAGAAGCAACTGGATACGGTGCAATCTATTTTGTTGAGGAAATGCTAAAAAGCAAGGGCTTGAGTATTCTTGGTAGTACAACCGTTGTATCCGGATCTGGTAATGTTGCAATTTATGCAATGGAAAAAGCAATTTCTCTCGGGGCAAAGGTTGTCGCTTGCAGTGATTCGGATGGATTTATTTACGATGATAATGGAATTGATTTAGATACGATAAAAGAAATTAAAGAAGTGAAGAAGGCCAGAATTGAAACCTATCTTATTAAACACCCATCTGCAGCTTATTTTTCTGGTTGTAATGGAATATGGGGGATCCCTTGCGATGTTGCTCTACCATGCGCGACACAAAATGAGCTTGATTCAGAGTCTGCAAAAAAACTAATCTCCCATGGAGTAAAAGCAGTTGCTGAAGGGGCAAACATGCCTTGTACACCTGAAGCAATTGATATGTTTTTAGAGAATGACGTTTTATTCGGTCCCGCTAAAGCGGCCAATGCTGGTGGTGTAGCAGTATCCGCTTTAGAAATGGCACAGAATAGTATGCGTATGTCATGGACATTTGAAGAAGTGGATGAAAAGCTGCAACAAATTATGAAAGGTACGTATGAAAGTTGTTTAGCAGCTTCTATAGAGTTTGAAGCAGAAGGCAACCTAGAAATCGGATCAAATATTGCAGGATTTAAACGTGTGGCCGATGCAATGGTCGCACAGGGCGTAATTTAAACTAAAAAAGCATGCAGCACTCTTTTTGAGAGTTGCATGCTTTTTTAGTTTATTTAGATTTAGTAAACTTTAAGGTAATGAGGATGACAAGAATTATTTTGCTGGTTTCAGCCCGGTTATCCAATTAATAAGAGTCTCAGTCGGCGGTCACTCTATCGATGGGTATGGGTAACCGAATGGCGAGAATCCCTCTTCTTTCGAGCTATCATGCTGATAATGAGTGACCCTAAAGCGAGAATCTCCCTCTTTTCGAGCTTTCATACCTTTAATGAGTGACCTTAAAGCGAGGATCCAACTTTTTTCGGGCTCTCATACCTTTAATGAGTGACCTTAAAGCAGGGATTCTCTTCTTTTCGGGCTCTCATACCTTTAATGAGTGACCTTTAAGCAGGGATTCTCTTCTTTTCGGGCTTTCATACCTTTAATGAGTGACCTTAAAGCAGGGATTCTCTTCTTTTCGGGCTTCATATCACCAATAGCGACCTAATCAACTGATGTGTAAATCTTGGTAACGATAATTCAAATTTTTTGAAACCATATCCTGTCACAGAAATAAAAATACACACGACGTACTCCCATTGGAATTGTTCGTGTGTATTCATCAATGCTTTAAACATTATTCAGCCTAAAACAGCACGGTCATCTTCAAATTGTTCACCGCGGATCCGCTGGAATTCCTGTAATAGATCTTTAACAGTCAACCTTTCTTTCTCTTCACCATTTGCTTCAAATATGATTTGCCCTTTATCCATCATAATAAGCCTATTCCCAAGATCTAATGCCTGCTGCATGTTATGGGTAACCATTAAGGTCGTTAATCCCGACTCCCTTACTACTTTTTCGGTAAGTGAGGTGATTAGTTCTGCTCGAGATGGATCGAGTGCTGCTGTGTGCTCATCAAGAAGCAGGATATTTGGATTTGTAAAAGTCGCCATCAATAAAGAAAGCGCCTGCCTCTCCCCACCTGACAGTAAACCAACCTTAGCAGATAGGCGATCCTCCAAGCCTAAATTTAATGTTTTCAAATAATCACGGAACATATCCTTCCGTTTCTTCGTTACACCAAACTTCAATCTTCTTTTCTTATCGCGTGAATAGGCCATTGCAAGGTTTTCCTCTATTGTCATGGATGGTGCAGTGCCTGCCATTGGATCCTGGAAAACCCGGCCAATAAAGGCAGACCGCTTATATTCTGGCAGATGGACAACTTGTTTCCCACCAATAATGACATCCCCTGCATCTGGAAGGATATTACCTGAGACGACATTCATTAATGTCGATTTCCCTGCTCCATTACTGCCGATAACCGTTACAAAGTCTCCAGCAGCCATTTCGAGTTCAATGCCATTCAATGCTTTCTTTTCATCTAATGTTCCTTCATTAAAGGTAACAGATATATTCGTGACATTAAGCATGCGAATCTCCTCCTAGCTGCTTGCGTTTTTGAATGCGCCGTTTCTTTTCTCTCTGCACCTGGTGAACTTTTGGTGCTACTAATGCAATAATAACGATCGCGGCCGTAATGAACTTCATATCCCCTGTTTCGAGGAAATCAACGCGTAGTGCCAGCGTTACAATAATCCGGTAAATAATTGCGCCACCAATCACAGCGAGTGTCGCACGCGCAATTGTTTTTGTGCCAAATAGTGCTTCCCCGATAATAACAGATGCAAGCCCTATAACAATCATTCCAATTCCCATATTCACATCTGCAAAGCCACCAAGCTGCCCTATCAGAGCACCCGATAATGCAACAAGACCATTCGACAACCCAACACCAACAATAGTCAGATTGTCTGTATTTGCTGATAAGCTGCGGATCATTCGCTTATTGTCTCCAATGGCACGTAGCGCTAACCCTACTTCTGTTTTTAAGTAGAAGTCTGTAACCAGCTTAATAATAACCGTCACAACTGCCATTACGGTTAAGATTGCCCATGTAGAAGGAAGTCGATCTAACCCAAAGACACCAAGGAGGCTATTCAACGCATTATCGATTCCTGTCACAGACCAGAACGAGCCAAGCTGCTTGAAGATGGTTGTTTCATGAAGCATGGATAAAGTAGGTTGACCTAAAATACGTAGATTGATAGAGTATAAAGCCGTCATCATGAGAATTCCGGAAAGCAACGCATTTACCTTTCCTTTTGTATGCAGTAAGCCTGTAATACATCCTGCTAGAAAACCAGCAAGCAACGCGAATAAGGTTGCCAGAATAGGAGGAACTCCATTTACAATTGAGAGCGCTGCTACCGATGCACCCGTTACAAAGCTGCCATCTACAGTTAAATCTGGGAAATCCAATACACGGAAGGTTAAATAAACACCTAATGCCATAATGGCATAAATAACACCTGATTCAACAGCTCCAAACATGGATATAAACATAATTCTTTTCCTCCCGCTACTTTTGTGCCTGTTCATCCCCTGTACAAAATTTTAAATATGGGGCTTTCAATGATGAAGGGAGCCAGACAATAATCTGGCTCCAAAAAAGGTTACCTTTTGATTAGAATTATTCTATGAATTGCGCGGTATCATCCCAGTCACTATTCCACTCGACACCTTGCTCTTCAGCGCCTTGCTTATTAATAAACAATTGAATTTCAGGAGGATACTCCGCCGGAATATCACTCGGTGACTTCTCCCCAGTCAAAATTTCCGCAGCCATTTCTCCTGTACGATATCCGATTGTATGGTAATCAATTCCAAATGTAGCAAACCCACCTTTTGCTAAAGAATCAGGCTCGCCTACAATCAGCGGAATATCTTGGTCGTTCGCCACTCCTATAACACTCTCTAAAGCTGAAACGACTGTGTTATCCGTAATAATATAAAAAATGTCCGCTTCTCCTACAAGCGTATTTGCTGCTTGCTGTACTTCAGAAGAGTTCGCAACTGTTCGCTCAATAATTTCAAGTCCTGTACCTTCAGCCGCTTCTTTAACGGTTTCAACCTGTTTAACTGAATTTTGCTCCCCAGCATTGTAAAGCATCCCTATCTTTGCGCCGTCGAAATAGGTGCTAATAAATTCAACCGTTGCATCAATTTGATCAGGATGCAAGTCAACAACGCCTGTAATATTTTCACCTGCTTCATCCATAGATGGCACGAGTCCAGCATCAACCGCATCCGTAACTGATGTAAAGAGAATTGGAATATCACTTGTTGCTTGTAGCGCTCCAAGTGCACTAGGTGTTGAATTAGCGAAGATCAAATCAACTCCATCTGCTACAAAACCATCTGAAATCGGTTTGACATTATTTTGGTCACTTTGCGCACTTTGAAAATCATACTCTACCTCAAGCCCAGCATCTTTCAAAGCTTCCTGAAACCCTTCATACGCTGCATCAAGCGATGGGTGCTCGACGATTTGTGTCGCACCAATTGTATATGTATCTCCACCTTCAGAAGCCGTGTCATCTGAACCAGATGTATCGTCAGATCCACAAGCTGCTAATATAACCAACCCAATAATTGCAAGTAGCATCATTACCTTTTTCACGTTCGTTTCCCCCATTTGCCTTTATTATTTTCTAAATATTTAAACGTGATTATAGCACACTATTAACTAATTTGCGATAACTTTTTAAAACTTCTTAAAAGCCTTTCTTATCAGCTTTTAGTGGTAGATCTACAAAACTTAATTACCAGTACTTTATAACCTTTTACTACTAAATACTTCCACTACTAAATACTTCCACTAAGCATGATTTTCTTATCAAATATATAAATACCTTCCAGTTTGACCCTTTGTTCTTATTTCTTTTATACTACAGGAATATTTTCTGTTTAGAGCACATGAAAATTGAGCCTGCTGTATCAAGTGTTTATCTTTATTTTCCCTTATAACCCTTTCTAATCTTCCCAATAATTAATACTTAAATTAAATTCCGCAGTGGTCTATTGAATATCGTTAAGTATATAGCAAGCTCTTTGATTACATTAGGACTGCCAATTAGTACCTTTCCCTAGCCTCTTCATTGCTTTTTATATGATAATACCCTTTAACAGGTTGAAAAATTCTGTACCTCTTCCATAAGCAAATGAGCGACAACTCCAGTATCAGAGTCAGTATGAATATTTCAACCAACTCCTTCCTCAACTGCACATAATTATAGATTTCCCCATTAAACACCATCCGGTACCTGTCATCTCCAAAAAGAAAGGGCTGCTGGCCTCTCTCTAGATCAATAATGCTTAACCTGTGAAACACAAATGCAATATGATCATCACGATAAAAACCAGCTTCATCCGGGCCACGGTGATTCATTAATTAATTGACTTGCTTGTTAACAACCTACTAAAAGCTCTTCAGAATATGGAACCTTCTCATTTAGCAATACACCTACAAATCCACCACCTTCCACCAATTATTCAACTACTTTAAAGCTTTCCAGCATGTAATGAAATCTTGCTCCATGCCCTTCCGCTGCTTCTAGGAAGTATACTTGCTTAATCACAAACACTTGCCCTTCATCTTCATCTGTAACATAATACCGGTGGATTGGCGTATCCCATTGATGCCCTGTTTTGCCTGCATCGTTTGTATACTCAAGCCCCATCCCTTGAACCATTTCTGCTTCGATTGGCTCTGTTACACGCTCTTCTTTTTGCAATTCCATCTCTTCGTCATTTTCAATCTCGGCTTTAATCGAAGCTACAACTTCTTCCGTTGACGTTCCATCAAAACGCATTATTTCCATATAAACATCTGGATATCTATCTTCTAATGGTTCTATCAATTCAATACGATCACTTTCTTCTCCCTCAACCATCTTATAACGCTCTTCATCAACGTAAATGATATAGCGTAATTCCTCATTGGTTTCAAGCTGGACATTCGTTTCCTCTTTATACCCTTCAAGTTCAATTTCTTCCTGCTTTTTCTCAACAAACAGTTCCTTTAAGTTTTGGAACATTGCTTGCCCATGATCTGTCAGTGCTCCGAATAACAGTAGCATTATTACTGCTGCTGTACTCAAGCCCACAATAACTAATCCTCTCCATTTCTTTTTAGGGTTGCTTCTTGCCCTGCGGCCGGATGCGGATGAGTTCTGAAATAACTCGTCACTGATTTTATTCCATGTTTCCTCTTTTAAATGGGTGGCGTCCTTTGTCTGTTGTTGTAATAATAATTTAATTTTTTTGTTTAAGTTGTCTCTACTCATCTTGGGCACCCCCTATAACTGCCTTTAATTTTTGTCTAGCTTTGTACAGTCTAGACTTAACGGTGTTAATGTTTAATTGCAGCATGTCGGCTAATTCCTTCTCTGAGAAGCCATTGATATACTTTAAAACTAAAATCGTTCGATGGTGCTCATCCAGCTGCTCCATCGCAATTTCGAGCTGTTTATCATCCTCTAGTTCCGTTTTATCTTGATTCAAATGGTCTAATAATTGTTCCGAATCAATACTGATTGCTTCCTGCGATTTCTTTTTCATATATCTTCTTGATTCATTGACTAAAATTTGATAAAACCATGGCTTAAATGGCTTTTTACTATCATAGGAATCAATGTTTCGGAATACCTTGATAAACGTTTCCTGGACGATGTCTGACGCGTCACTCGCATTATTTGTTATGGCGTAGGCTGTTCGCAATGAATAATCAGCATAGATGTCATAGAGCTTCTTAAAGGCTTGTTGATTTCCCTTTTTTATTTTCTTGATGAGTCTTGCTTCCTGATCCCCCAACAGCGTAACCCCCTTCTTCAATCTGCCTTTACTATATATACCTTTTCTATAAACAAAAAGTTTTCAGGTATAAAAAAATATCGAATAAGATTTTCATCCTATCCGATATCATAATTACTGTTTTTTTCCATTATTTGTTCATACTCGCAAAGAAATCACCTAATGGGTCTTCATCCTCTTTCTCTTCCGGAATTACTTCTTCATGTATATCCAGACCGTCGAGATTCAGGTCATCCAAATCGATTTCCGCTTCAATGCTTCGCTTTGGCTTTTCAGGAGGGGCCTCTTGAACGAATGATGCTTCATCTAAGTTCGCAGCATTATGATTCAGTCCAGCTAACAATGTCGTTGCACGGAGTGGATCACTTAATAATTGATGAAGCAAACTGCCGATGAGCGCCTCTGAATGCTCGTGCTTGAGCCAACTTCTCTGCTCTTTTGTTAGTTGCTTCGGCAGGGGAATTGTGATTGTTTCCCTTTCCCTTTTAAAGGTTTCACCTACCCCCTCAAGCACAAAACCCGCAATCGTACTGGAAAAGTTTCTGCGCTCTTTTTCTTTCAAATGCTGTAATTGTTTTAATAGATAATCAGGTGTATCAGAGGGAACTCGAAATGTGATCGATTGTCCACGCTCTATACTATTTTTCGACATGATCTCACCCTATTTATTTTGCCTTTTCGGTCGTTTTTTCTTCCTTTGTATCTTTTTCTGCTTTACGACTAAAATCGGTGATTAACTTATAATACGCATTTGCCATCATCCAGATGCTTTCATTCTCATCCTCAAAGAATTCGATATTATAGCCATCTAGTTTATTATTTAATGCTTTAATGTAATCTTTCAATACGGCAGAACCGCCACCTACAAAATAGCAAATTTCAGATTGTGAATTTTTCGCCCAGACATTTCTTAAGAAGCGATATTCTTTTTTCGCCAAATCAAGCAGGATGTGATCGGTAATATCATGGACATTCGTTCTGCTACCTCTAACCATGATGTGGTGGCGATCATTCTTTCGAGTTATAATATCAACCACATCGCGACGGCTGTCCAATTCCACCCCATGCCGTGATCTGATTTCTTCACGAATTGCTTCTAGTGATTCAGATACACCGAGATTAAATCCTTGTGCCTTATCATCATCCACATTTCGATTTCGGATGACAGCAATATCTGTTGATAAGCCACCAATATCCTGAATTAAAATTTGCTTATCAATTAGTTCCTTGTTAATAACTTTTAAGTCATTGTCCATAATTAAATTGACATATGCCGCAAATCCTTCTGGATAGACTTTTACTTCCTCAAATTTAATGTTTACTTTTTTGCCTTGGTGCTTCGGTGTAACTAGAAATTCTACTTGGTGTACAGAGCCTAATAATTGGGAACGGTAGCCGACATCTTTCCCCTCTTTTACTTCTCTTAATGGAAGGCCTGTCCCTAATGTATACGTAGCATCAATTACATCATTTTTTTCTTTAAAGTCATTTGTAGACACTGCATCTAATGCCAATGCAGCAAAAAGCATGATCAACGTTTGATCTTCTTCCGATTTGCTGCTGCCTGGATCGAGCTCTTGAGAATTGTTCGTTTTCGTTGCAAGGTTCCCTACACGATATACAATATTATTTTCATCTAAAGCAGGGGAGTGTACACGGATATGGATATTATCCAATACCTCTTTCTCATCTAATTCTTCAATCCCAATTACAGGACGATCTTCTAGATCAGGTGCAATCACATTCGGAATGTACAATTCATTTTCTAATTTACCAAAGTTCCCTTTCAGTGCATCGTTTCCAACATCCACTGCTGCAATTCTTGATTTCACCATTTTTGTAAAACCCCTCTCTTATTTCCATACAGTTATAGAATAATCTTTTTTCATACTATAAACAACAAGACTATTTATGCATACTTTTTTGTATACTTGTTTACATTTTGCATTCATTAATACATCAACGTGCAAACGCGTTTGTAAACATGTTTTCTTTATTGTAAACAAGTTTACTTTTAAAGTATACATGTTTGCACTTTTGTAATCAAGGGGTGATTTTACATATTTAGGTATTACTATGATACTTTGAAATTTATATTTAGACCCCTTCCCTCCCCCTAAACTTGTTTTTACAATGTAAATTCTCCTTTAATATATTGTTCGATTCTGAAGTGAATAATTAACATTACAACTATTGGAAAAAATAACTAAAAAACCTAAGTTTTTTCACAATATTTTGCCAGCTTATGGTATGATAGTTTTAATAGGATTATATACCTATTACTATTTTATCAGTTGTAAACATCTATGTTTCTTTCGTTGGAGGGTAGTACTACTAATGAACAGACTTAAAGGTTATATCATTACTATATTTATGATTTCGTTAGCTGTTTCTATTATATCTGGTCCAATCAACATAGATTTATCACGATATACCAAAATATTTCTCGTATATCTACTTTTCACCACTCTATATTCCCATTTAAAAACCGTTATTCGAACAGGAAATGTCAATGTTGATTACAGTATTTCTTACAGTTTCTCCTTTGTTTTAATAACCGGACCTTTAGGATTGTTTCTATTTGAAATTATGAATCGCTTTTATATTTATTTTTACCGAAAGCGAACAGGGACAGCGGATGAAGATGAATTCTTACATACCTTCTATAACATCGGAGGACCCGCCCTCCTTCATACGATTGGGTATTACTTATTCTACGAACTTCATCCATTTGTTGAGGGAATACCATTCGGCTTTTGGGGGTTATTTATTGCGATTGTAACATTCACGGATTTTTTGTCGTCCCTTTTATTGCTGTCTGTTTTTAAGCTGACAGGGAATATAGGAACCAGGCAGGATGCGATTAATTTTATCAAAGGAAGAAGTATTTTTGATACGCTAAAAATGGCTTTATCCAATGGATTATTGTTTATTTTCCTTGCAGAGCAACATTGGGAAGCAGTCATTGCTTTGTTTGTCCTCAACTATCTTGTTAGCCGATCGGCTGCAATTAAAAATCAAAGCATACAGCATAAAATTGAGCGAGATCGCTTTGAACAGATGGCTTATACTGACTTCTTGACAAAAACACATAACCGTAGCTACATGAATAAGATTATGAATGAATTAAACAAAACAGATGAAAATATTGCACTTATTGTCTCAGATATTGATACGTTTAAAAATATTAATGATACCTTTAATCACGCTGTCGGAGATTCTGTTATCCAACACTTCGCAAAAACATTAAAAAACAATCTTGATGATGCGGATTATTTGTTCCGAAGCGGTGGTGAGGAATTTACGATTATCCTGAAAAATCGAGATTTCCCTTCTTGTGTTGCACTTTTAAAGCAGATAAATCATGAAGTGGAGACAAATCCAGTACATGCTGAATACAAAGGTGAGGATACAACAATCTATTATACAGCTTCATTTGGTATGTATTATTTCAAAACAAATGATAAGCTAAATATAAAGCAAGCATACATTCATGCTGATGATCTGCTGCTCGAATCCAAAAGACTAGGAAGAAACCAAGTCACGGTGATGGAGGATAAAGGAGTTTCTGTTGAACGAACTACAGAAGCTATGAAAGGTTATAAAATATAAACAGCGCCAAGCTGGTGCTGCACCCCAAAAGTTAGAGTAAGAAATCTAAGTTTTGGGGTGTTTTTGCATGGCAAAATATAGTAAGCAATTTAAATTAATGATTGTTAAGGAATATATGGAAGGTCCTCTTGGTTACACTTTATTAGCTAGGAAATATGATATTCCAAGTAAGGCTCCTATTGAAAGATGGGTAAAGTCATATAAAGCATTGGGTGAAGAGGGATTACGTAAAAAGCGTTGTAAAAAGGTTTATTCTGTTCAATTTAAGTTAAATGTACTAAACTTTATGAAACAAACGGGCGCTTCTTACCAAGATACCGCAATAGAATTTCAGATGAATAATTCTACTCTTATTGCGAACTGGAACAAGATTTTCCTTACTGAAGGGATAGAAGGCCTCAAAGAAAAACCGAAAGGACGGCCCCCTATGTCTGGGAAAAGAAAAGCAAAGTCAGTAAAACAAGAGAAAGCAATGAATCGCGAGGAACAATTAGAGCGTGAGATTGAACTTCTTCGGTTGGAAAATACCTATTTAAAAAAGTTAAAAGCTTTTCAGGAAAATCCAGAGGCCTACCTCGAAAAGCACAAGCAGCGTTGGCACTCGAACTCAAGAAAGAAGGATTCAGATTAAAAGATGTACTCCGAGTTGTAGGTATACCAGAGGCAACTTATCATTATCAAGTTAAACAATTGAAGAAAGAAGATACGAATAAAGAGTGGAAAGAACTCATTCATGAATTGTTTAAGAAGCATGAAGGTAAATATGGATACCGTCGGATTCATTTAGAATTAAGAGGCAAGGGCTATAAAATCAATCATAAAAAAGTACAACGGATTATGAGAGAATTGGGCTTGAAATGTATTAAGTTTACACGAAAATCTCGATACAAGTCTTATAAAGGAACGGTTGGGAAGGTAGCGGAAAATCGTTTAAACCGACGGTTTAATACGCCTATTCGTCTACAAAAGTTAGTCACCGACATCACGGAATTCAAGTGTACTGGAAATGAGAAACTTTATTTAAGTCCAATACTAGATTTATATAATGGTGAGGTAATCTCTTATGGTATCTCAAATAAACCAACATTAGATTTTGCGGTCAAGCCACTTAACCAAGCAATAGAAATAATCAAGAGTAAGGCCAAATATCGTACAACCATTCATTCTGATCAAGGCTGGCATTACCAACATATAAAGTGGGTCAAAACGTTGAATAAAAGCAGAATCTTTCAAAGCATGTCTAGAAAAGCCACATGTGCAGATAACGCTGCGATGGAGAATTTCTTTGGGATTATGAAACAAGAAATGTATCACGGTGAAGCATTAATGTCTTATCATGAACTGAAACGAAAGATAGAGAAATATATTTATTACTACAATAACGAACGAATTAAAACGAAATTGGCTGGTTTAAGTCCAGTGCAATACCGAACTCAAACCAGCCAAACAGCTGCATAATGAAAACTCTAACTTTTAGGGGTCACTACCGCTAAACTGGCGCTGTTTATTTATATTATTTACATTGCTTTTGATTTTTTTATTTGTTTACTTCTTAATTGTCCACAAGCTGCATCAATGTCGGCACCATTTTCCCAACGGACACCACAATGGATCCCTCTTGCTTTCAGTGTTTCAAAAAATTGCTGGATTGAACTAGACTCACTTCGCTGGTATTCACTATGCTCGTCAACCGTATTGTACGGTATCAGATTTACATATGCTAGGTGTCGATGGTCTTTAATTAGGTTAGCAAGCTGAATTGCTTCTTCTTTATGGTCATTGATGTCTTTAAGCATGATATATTCGTACGTGATTCTTCGATTTTTCTTTTCTAAATAATAGTCAACAGCCTTCATAAGCTTTTCAATCGGGAATGCCTTATTGATTTTCATTATTCGGGAACGAAGCTCGTTGTTTGGTGCATGTAAAGATAAGGCAAGGTTTACTTGGATGTCTGTATCTGCAAACTCATACATTTTGTGAGCAAGCCCACTAGTTGATACCGTAATATGTCTTGCTCCAATGTTCAGACCAGCATCATCATTAACAACATACAGGAAGTCCATCAAGTTCTTATAGTTATCGAGTGGCTCACCAATTCCCATTACAACGATATGACTCACACGATCCCCTTCACCTTTCGTGTCCAAATGCTTTTGCACGTTCATAATTTGTTCCACGATTTCTCCACTCGTTAAGTCACGACTTTTTGGAAGCAGTCCACTTGCACAGAATGTACAACCGATATTACAGCCTACTTGCGTCGTTACACAAACAGATAAACCATATGGGAAACGCATGAGAACCGTTTCGATTAAATTACCATCAGCTAGTTTAAACAAAAATTTGATGGTACCGTCCTTCGATTCTTGTCTGATTTCCTCACCAAGTGTATGCAGGACAAAGTTCTCTTCCAGCAATTCAATGGTGTCTTTGTTTACATTTCGCATCTCACTGAAGTTTGAAACGCGCTTTTTATACAACCAATTCCAAACTTGATCAGCGCGGAAACGTTTCTCGCCACGCTCAACAAGCCATTCCGTAAGTTGCTTATATGTTAGTCCATAAATGGATGTTTTACTCATTGTATACCCTCATTTCGCTTCATTGCTACTACTATAGTACATATTACTCTATCTCTCCTTTCGTAGCAAATGGTTTTTGTTGAAGGCACCTCTTGTTATTGCTCCATAGGCGCGTGTGCAAAAGGAGAATAAAAGGACTGCGAACTACAGGCGTAGCTCCCCGCAGCGGAACATATCGATTTAAAGGTTCCAATGCGCAACATCTCAGCTCGAAAACGATTTAAGCACACGTTTCGTTCCAATTCACAGCACAATGCTATAAGCATTAAAAGACATGCTGCATAAGTACAGCATGTCTTTCAATGCCAATTATGGCAGTATCGTTTCACCCATTAGGTATCGGTCGCATTCTCTTGCGGCTGCTCTTCCTTCATTAATTGCCCATACAATAAGACTCTGACCACGTCGCATGTCACCGGCTGCAAATATACCTTCCACATTCGTTGTAAACTTGCCGTAGGTCGCTTTTACAGTCGTGCTTTTTGTTGTTTCTATCTTTAGCTGCTTAATTAAATCTTGATCAGGTCCTTTGAATCCGATGGCAATTAATACAAGGTCTGCTGGCCATACTTTTTCGGTCCCCGGAATTGCCTCACGAATCTTTTTACCGCGTTCGTAGCGTGTTTTTACGTTTATCGTGTGCACTTCTTTTACGTGACCATTTTCATCACCAACAAATCTCGTTGTTTGCACAGCATATGCCCTCGGGTCCTCACCTTGAAACTCTTCTGCTTCTGTATGTCCATACTCGACACGGTGAATTTTTGGGTATTGCGGCCATGGATTGGTCTCTTCCTCACGCAGCAAATTTTTCTTTTCGTAAATATCAAACTGTGTAAGGCTCCTGCAATTATGTCTGACAGAGGTTGCTAAGCAATCGGTTCCTGTATCTCCCCCACCAATCACAATAACATCCTTATCCGCTGCAGAAATATAATTACCATTTTCTAGATTGGAATCAAGCAAGCTTTCCACATTGGCATGTAAAAAGTCCATTGCAGGGTAAATCCCCTTTAAATCACTGCCTTCAACTGGCATACCACGATGCAGAGTAGCACCGCCGCACAAGATGGTTGCATCAAAATCAGCACTTAAATCATCAATTGTTACATCTTTTCCTACTTCTGTATTCGTAATAAATTCGATGCCCTCTTGCTCCAAAATTACCACACGTCTCATTACAATCTCATATGCAAGCTTCATTTCTGGAATTCCATAGGTTAGGAGCCCGCCAACACGCTTATCACGCTCAAATACGGTTACGGAATGTCCTGCTTTATTTAATTGATCTGCAGCTGCAAGCCCTGCTGGTCCAGAGCCAATAACGGCAACACGTTTTCCCGTCCGGGTTTTGGGAGGTTTAGGAACGACCCACCCCTCAGCAAATCCCTTTTCAATGATAGAACGTTCCACGCTTCGAATTGCCACAGCAGGTTCATTAATTCCAAGGACACACGCCCCCTCACATGGTGCCGGACATGCAATCCCTGTAAATTCGGGAAAATTATTCATCTGATGCTCACGGTCAAGCGCTTCTTTCCATTTCCCTTCGTAAACAAGCTGATTCCATTCTGGGATAAGATGGTAAACTGGACAACCTGATGTTACCCCGTTAATTTCCATCCCAGAATGGCAGGTAGGCACACCACAATCCATGCAACGCGCCCCCTGTTGCTGTACCACTTTGTCCGTCATCGGTATTGTATAATCATCCCAGTCCTGTATTCGCTCTCTGGGATTTCTTACCGAACGAGTTTCCCGTTCATATTCCATAAATCCGGTTACTTTCCCCATTTAATGCCCCCTCCTTTTTGAACACACACTTTATAAACATTTTCATCTAGATGATTTCTAGTTTACGATTCTTCTTTTCTGCAACGTTACCTTTGCTTTCCTTAAAAGCTGTCATTTCTGCTTCAAATTTATCTAAGCCACTATCCAACAAGTAGTTAATTCGTTCCCTCATTTTCACATAAGCTTTCGGAATGATTCTGACAAATTGCTTCGAGTAATTTTCCCAATAAGCAAGTATTCTTGTAGCGTGAGCGCTGTCTGTGTAGCTAATATGCTTTTCGATTTGTTGATAAATAGCATCCAATTCCTCAGGATCATCAACCCTGCCGACATTTACCATGGCAGGATTCATCCGATCACGGAATGCATTATCTTCATCAAAGACATAAGCGACGCCACCAGACATTCCTGCCGCAAAGTTTCTTCCGGTTCCACCAAGGATAATAACTTTTCCACCTGTCATATATTCACAGCCATGATCACCAATACCTTCTACCACTATCGTTGCACCGCTATTCCTTACCGCAAAACGCTCTCCAGCAATTCCACGGATATAAGCTTCTCCGCTTGATGCGCCGTAAAATGCAACATTTCCAATTATCGTATTTTTCTCTGGTCGGAAGGTTACAGACGGAGCTGTTTTGACAACTATCTTACCTCCAGATAAACCTTTACCAACAAAATCATTCGCATCACCAATAAGGTTAAGCGTCATTCCTTTCGGGATAAATGCACCAAAGCTTTGACCAGCGGACCCATTGAAATTCAATTTAATTGTATCCTCGGGCAAGCCCATTTCACCGTACCGTTTTGTTATTTCACTACCGAGGAGTGTTCCCGTAACCCGATTGATATTACGGATAGCAACGGTAAATTCAATTGGGTTCCCTTCCTCAATTGCTGTTTCGCAAATCGGAATAAGCTCTTGATAATCCAACGTCTTCTCAATACCATGATCCTGACTTTTGGTTGCATAATGGTCAATTTCAAATGGCAGCTCTGGACGATAAAGTAATGCCGATAAGTCTAAGTCCTTTGCTTTCCAATGATCTAGTTTGTTTGCCTCGAGCACATCCGATCTTCCAACCATTTCATTTATAGTTCGAAAGCCAAGCTCTGCCATTAATTCTCTTGTTTCTTCAGCAATGAATCGCATAAAGTTTACAACATGTTCTGGGTCACCATTAAATTTCTTTCTTAATTCCGGATTTTGCGTTGCAATTCCTACCGGACATGTATCTAAATGACAGACTCGCATCATGACACAGCCTAATGCAACGAGTGGTGCTGTTGAAAATCCATATTCTTCTGCGCCTAATAAGGAAGCAACGACTACATCCCTGCCCGTCATCATTTTCCCGTCTGTCTCCACTGTAATCCGGTCACGCAATCCATTTAAAAGCAGCGTTTGATGTGTTTCAGCTAGACCAATTTCCCACGGCAGTCCGGTATGCTTTAAACTTGTGCGCGGCGCGGCGCCAGTCCCACCATCATAACCACTGATCACAACATGATCCGCACGGCCTTTTGCAACACCTGCTGCAATTGTTCCGACACCAACTGCTGCAACGAGTTTTACACTAATACGAGCATTTGGATTAGCATTTTTCAAATTGAAAATCAGCTCAGCAAGGTCTTCAATCGAATAAATATCATGGTGTGGCGGAGGTGAGATTAGTTCAACACCCGGAGTGGAACCACGAACCTCTGCTACCCAAGGGTATACCTTCTCTCCAGGCAGCTGACCACCTTCACCTGGCTTTGCCCCTTGAGCAACTTTAATTTGAATCTCATCGGCATTGACTAAATAATTGCTCGTTACCCCAAAACGTCCGGAGGCAACTTGTTTTATTGCACTTCTCCTTAAATCTCCATTCTCATCAGGCAGAAAACGATTCGAATCTTCTCCGCCTTCTCCGGTATTACTTCTGCCTCCAAGCCGGTTCATTGCGATTGCTAAGGCTTCATGCGACTCTTTACTAATTGAACCAAAGGACATCGCCCCTGTTTTAAAACGCTTCACAATCGCTTCAATTGGTTCCACTTCTTCGATTGGTACAGGTGTACGTTTTTTAAAACGTACCAAACCACGAAGGGATTGCAGATTATTCGAATCATCCGTGAGCATGCTTGAATATGTTTTAAAGAGCTCATAGTTATTGCTGCGGACAGCATGCTGCAATGCTTGTATCGTCCTCGGATTATATTGGTGGTCTTCACCATTCTCACGGTACTGGAATTCATCTCCCGCTGGCAGGTTGTTATTTCCCCCACGGTTCGTTTGAAAAGCAATATCATGTCTTATTAGCGTTTCTTTTTCAATTATCTCTAGGCCAATCCCGCCAAGTCGAGAAGCAGTTCCTGTAAAAAACCTGTCAATTACATCATCACGAATACCGACCGCTTCAAATATTTGTGCACCCCGATAGCTTTGAATTGTTGAAATACCCATTTTCGATAAGATTTTAATTATCCCGTCTGTAACGGATGATACATATCTTTTATGTGCTTGTTTTTCCGTAACAGCTTCCAACTCACCTTTTTCGATTAATTCAGTAAAGGTGTTCAATGCTAGATACGGATTAATCCCTTCCGCCCCATATCCGATTAGCGCAGCAAAATGGTGCACTTCTCGGGGTTCACCAGACTCTACAAGCAGGCTTACTTGTGTACGAACTCCTTTACGAATTAAATGATGATGCAAACCGGATACAGCTAGTAATGCAGGAATCGCTGCTTTATCTTTTGAAACTCCCCGATCAGAGAGGATGAGTATTGTAACTCCTGCATCGATAGCCGCATCCGCTTTGTCAAATAACGCTTCTAGGGCTGATTCCATATTACCTTGGCCTTCTGCTGCATCAAAAAGACAGGACAATGTTATGGTCCGAAATGCCTTCAACTGCTGCTGTCGTATCTTCTCAAGCTCCTCATTTCGTAAAATAGGTGTGTTCAATCGAATATGCCGGCAATTTTCTGCTGTTGGCTGTACGAGATTCCCTTCCGCTCCAATCGTTGTTTCTGCCATCGTGATAATTTTTTCCCGAATCGCATCCAGTGGTGGGTTCGTAACTTGTGCAAAGAGCTGTTTAAAATAGTTATACAGAAGCTGTGGTTTTCTAGATAAGACAGCTAACGGAGAGTCATACCCCATAGAACCAATCGGATCTTTTCCTTCTGATACGAGAGGCTTCATTATTTTAGTTAGTTCTTCACGTGTATAGCCAAACGCCAATTGCTGCTTGAGTATTTCCTCCCCATGATACAGCGGAGCTTTCTGATGCCCATCTGGCAAATCCTCCAGTTTGATTTTGTTTTCTAACCAGCTCTTATATGGCTGTTCGGATGCGATTTGCATTTTAATCGTTTCATCAGGAATAATGACACCCTTTTCCAAGTCAACGAGCAGCATTTTCCCAGGTGTCAATCGATCTTTGTACAAAATATCGTCTGCAAAGATATCCAATGCCCCTACTTCAGAACCAAGGACAATCATGCCGTCCTTTGTTACATAGTACCTTGCAGGTCGGAGCCCATTACGATCGAGACATGCTCCGATTTGATTGCCATCTGTGAATACAAGTGCTGCTGGCCCATCCCAGGGTTCCATTAAGGTACTATGGTATTCATAGAAATCACGCTTTTCTTCGCGAATCATCGCATCATTCGACCATGGTTCTGGTACCATCATCATGGCGCTGTGTGCGAGTGATCTTCCTGATAGATGCAGAAACTCAAAAGTATTGTCAAAAATGGATGAATCACTGCCATCAACATCGAGTACCGGCAAGATTTTCTCTAGCTCTTCTTCGGTGAAATATTCAGACTGACAAAGCTTTTCACGAGCCTGCATCCAATTTACATTTCCGCGTAACGTATTAAATTCTCCATTGTGTATGGTGTATCGATTCGGGTGAGACCTTTTCCAGCTTGGAAAAGTGTTTGTACTAAAGCGTGAATGCACGAGTGCTAAAGCAGATTTAAACTCCGGATGATTCAAGTCAATATAAAAGGCATCCAATTGTTCTGGAATAAGCATTCCTTTATACACAATCGTACGTGTCGATAAACTGCAAACATAAACATCTTCGTATTTCGGTTCTTCTGCAACGACTTTCTCGATATATTTCCGGATAACATACAGTTTACGTTCGAAGGCCATTTGATCTTTTATAGCATCCGACTTTTGGATGAAAAATTGACGGACTGTGGGCATACTTTTCGCCGCGACAATACCGATGAAGGATTCATTTGTAGGAACAGGACGCCACCCTAAAAAGGTTTGCCCTTCTTCTTGCACAATACGTTCAATTATCTTTCTGCATATCATACGAAGTTGCCGGTCACGGGGTAAAAATACCATCCCTACCCCATAATCTCCTTCACGAGGAAGGTCGATGTTTTCCTTCGCGCACTGCTTTTGAAAAAAACGGTCAGGTATTTGTGTCATTATTCCTGCGCCATCTCCAGTACTTGTATCTGCAGACTGTCCTCCACGATGCTCTAAATTGCATAGAATATTAATCGCGTTTTGGACAATATTGTGGGTTTTCTTGCCATTAATATTCGCAATCATGCCTATACCACATGCCTCATGTTCGAAATCAGGTCGATATAGGCCCTGTTGTTTTGGGAATCCATTCCTTGTCATCACAACAGCTCTCCTCCCTCTTATTTGTCATACATCATAAAGAAACTGGCACTATAAACAGGTTCTTCATCTGTGTTCGATATTATATCACAAAAAATCTGTTAACATAAAATTCAGATTACATTTTTTGTTAATGTAAACGATTACATTTTGGTTTTTTGTAATTTTTTTTTGGTAAAAACCCATGCGTACCAAGGGTTTCGGAGTTCAATCACTTTTTTTACATTTTTTTAGATAATTAATGCCATTTTGTTATGAATCATATTTTCTAAAGAGATTAATTAGGAATATATTCCTTTTTCTCGCGCTCGAAACACACCTATATTAACGTTAGAAAATTTTATCTTTTAATACGTTAACGTCATCAACAGCAAATGATGGTATAATAGCCTTGTTAGCGTTCCAGAATGTATCTGTTTGTTGATTCTGCATCAAAAGCAATACTATACACCGAATTCAAAGCAAGAAGAAAATATAAATTGCATCAAGATGAATAGGTTATTCTTCATTCTTGCAGATAGAAAAGTTTTAAGCTTTTCTATCTGCTTTCGCTTTTTATTAAATACCATTGATTAGTCTTTCGATGGAATTAAATTATAATAAGTGTGCGTATCTAAAAGAGATTACTATAAGAAGGGGTTGTTACTTTGAACAAGCCAAAAAGAAATGATCCATGTACATGTGGCAGTGGCAAAAAATACAAAAAATGCTGCGGATCTTCAAATGTTACTACAATAAGTCCTGAAGTTTACAATTCGGAATTAGAGAATTTCCATATAAAACTAATTTCCTTCGCCATGCAACAATACGAATCAGAACTAGAGGAGCTAACTCTACGATATCCTCAGCCATTCATTGGAGAAAATGAGGAACTATCCAAGATTTACATGGCAGGTCTAACGTTTTGGGCGATACCGAATCTTCCATTTTTGAAGAATGGCCAAACGATTTTTGCAACATTTTATCAAAAACAGGAATCAAAAATGAGATACACAAATACAAAAAATACATTCGCAGCCTGGGCAAACACGGTTCCAAGTATATTCGACATTCTTACCATTGATAAAGAAGCACAGCAGGCTCATTTGCGTGATGTCTTAACAGATGAAAACTATATCATTCCGTTTACGGAAGAGGATGACTTTAAAGCAGGAAATCTAGCTATTGGCGTTACCGTTCCATATGTCGGTTATCACAACTTCCTGTTTACAATGGTGGAATTATTTGATAAAGACAGGGAGAAAATTATAGCGATGACCAAATCTTACGCTCGTATGGAAGGCGGTCTAGCAGAAAACTTCCCAGCCCTTTTAGCTGATATCCTAGTATATGAAGACCCTAAATTTGAGTGGCCAAATCCAGCACAGGAAAAGGTTGCAGAACTATTCGAAAAGCAGATGCAGGAAAAAGGAATGGATGAACAAATTATCTCAATTGGTGTTAAGCTCTGGAACATTTACTGCTCCAACGAGAATCCAACATTTAAAAAACTCGGTTCCTACGCTGCGGCACTCGACTACTTTGTACAGGATAAGTTTCAGGAAGAGCCCGCTACCCAAAGTCGGCTCGCCAAGGAGTATGAGACAACTGCTACAACCGTTTCTTCCAATTATCGAAAGCTTACAAAAGTGTTGGATAGCGAATGGAAGCAGCTAATGAACAAAAGTGAATGACGAATCAACAATGGTGTACATAGCATGCAAATGCTAAAACAAGATGAACCGAAGGATTATTTTAAGAACAAAACAGATATTTTACGATTCCCAACATCTGTTTTGTTCTTTTTGTTTTTCGCATTCGATAAATTATCCATAACAAGCTAATTATTGGACTATCCTCCTAAAAACACTTATCATTTCTTACTAATAACCATATATCTAGGAGGGAAAATTTTGACTGCGCATCCTACAAATACGTTTAATAATATTCCTTTGTCTGTACTTGATTTAGCACCAATAACAGAAGGAAGTGATGCTACTGCGTCCTTTAAAGAGAGTGTCAAACTTGCTCAGCATGTGGAAAAGTGGGGATTTAACCGCTTCTGGCTAGCAGAGCACCATAATATGCCGGGCATTGCTAGCTCAGCAACGTCCGTGCTCATCGGCCATATCGCTGGAAATACAAAGCATATTCGCGTAGGTGCAGGTGGTGTCATGCTTCCGAACCATGCAACCCTCGTCATCGCGGAGCAATTCGGCACGCTAGAATCTTTATTCCCCGGGCGAATCGATCTTGGACTAGGTCGTGCACCCGGAAGCGATCAAGCAACAGCTTACGCATTGCGCCGGACCTTGAATATGGGACCAGAGGACTTCCCAATGCAAGTGAACGAGCTGCAGGATTATTTTTCAGAAGAACCAGTATCACGTGTTCGAGCGGTTCCTGGACAAGGGCTCTCGATTCCAATTTGGTTGCTTGGTTCCAGTGATTTTAGTGCACGACTTGCTGCCCAAAAGGGATTGCCCTTCTCTTTTGCCAGTCATTTTGCACCAGCATATACCATCCCAGCTTTACAGCTGTATCGTGATCGTTTCCAACCTTCGGATGTGATGCAAAGGCCGTATGCAATGGTTGGTGTAAATGTCATTGCAGCTGAAACAGATGAAAAGGCTCAGTATCTAGCTAGTTCGCATCGTATGCAGTTTCTAAACCTGAGACGTGGTGAGCAAAAGAAACTGCAGCCGCCAATTGATAATATCGATGAAATTTGGTCACCAATGGAAAAAGCAGCGGTAGAAGAATCACTCGATCCTCGTACAACAATTGTCGGTAGTCCCGACACAGTAAAGAAAGGATTAATTGCCTTCCAAGAAGCAACTGGAGCTGATGAAATGATTATCAGCTCACAGATTTACCATCTAGAAGATCGCCTGCGCTCTTATGAAATCGTCGCTGAGCTAATGGATAAATAAACAACAAGCCTGCATCCTTTTTATAGGATCAGGCTTGCTTTACATTGTAAGACCACAACCACTTACCCAGACTTCTTTTCCAGTAGCTTTTTAATATCCTGCAGCTCCTTTTGCATCTCGGCTAGCTTTTCATCAGTCGGTGAAGGTGTCTCCTCCCGGTTTGCCTCCTCAACGTTATTAACAACCACTCCAACGAAGAGGTTAATGATTACAAACGCACCAATGATAACAAAGGAAAAAAAGTATACCCATGCAAACGGCTCTGCTGTTAATAGCGGTCGCATGACACCACTTGACCAGGAATCAAGTGTTAACAGTTGAAAAAGCGTTAGCAACGTGTCATGCAGGGTTCCAAAATATTCTGGAGCAGTCGTTTGAAATAGCATTGTGCCAATAACAGCATAAATATAAAAGAAAATACCAAGCAATAGCAAAATCGTCCCCATTGATGGGATCGTAAGGAGCAGCGCATTTACCATCTTTCGAAGGGATGGAATAACCGAAATGGCTCTCAAAACACGCAATACGCGTAAAATCCTTAATACCGTAACATAATGTGCCCCAATTAATACATGTCCCCCTAGAATAATGACAAAATCAAATAGATTCCATGGCTCTCGAAAAAATGATCGAATGGAATTACTCCCAGTTAATCGAATGAGAATTTCTACCGTAAAAACCCAAAGCAATACTTGATCAGCTATGTATAAGATTGTTGCATAGTTTACTATAAAGTATGGATATGTCTCAAGACCAACTAATATCGCATTCAAAATAATTAATCCGATAATGCTATTTCGAAATAATCGATGCTTCGCAATAACTGCACATCGCTTTCTCACTTGATTCATGAAGGTTGTGTCCACCCTTCTTTTCCTAATGTTATACCTTTATTTCTAGTCCAATCACACGCGCAAAGGCTAATGCTTGTTCTTCTGTAACGATACATCCAGGCAAGCTATCCCATGTCACTTGAAGCCCTTCAAAGGTGCATGTACTTAGGTCAACTCCCTTTAAAGATGTATTCGCAAAGTTTACTTCATCCAAATTACATTCCGTAAATGCCACACGCTGAAAATTGCATTCATAAAAATCAGCACTGTTTAACGAACTGCTTTGAAACGCTACCTGTTTCAAATTCGCAAAACCAAATGTACTCAGTTTTGTTAGACAAGAGACAAACAATACATTTTCCAACGAAGCGTCAGCAAAGTTACTCCCTATTAGCTTAGAATCCTTGAATTCTACTCGATGAATACTTCCTTCACTGAAGTCAGCGTTTGCTAAATCACAATGGTCAAAAACACAGTCTAGTAAATCTGCTTTACGAAAAGACAGCGCATCAAAGGTAACATTTTTAAAAATAACTTCGTCACATCGAATGCTTTCAATCCCTTCACCATCAATGTGACAATCTTTAATGATACACCGGTTATAATATATTTCTTCATCATACTGAAATACCTTTTCCTGTAATGCTCCCGATAGCTTTGGACGTTGAATTTTGAAACGTTCACCCATACAAATCATTCTCCAATCTGTTTCTCTTCTTATGGACTAGTATACTATAATCACTATTCTTTTTTTACCAAATAGTGATTCACAAATGTTTTTTCAAGGTGCTGAATCAAAGGCTCTAACCAAATAAACCTCTAGATTATCCTAGAACGTGTTTTAAGCCACTTTATAGCCTATTTTCTAATAAAACAAAGAAAAGGGCACCCGAAGCACACACAAGTGCATCAGACGCCTTATTTTAAATGATTTATGCATAAAGGTCTCGAACAGTTAACGCAAATGGGACTGATCCTTCTCTTCTTCTTTTTGCGAAATAACTTCCTTCAACTCATCTTCTATCGTAATGTCTGCCATTTCAACATGCGCTCGGTAAGCAGCTCTAATGATTAAGTGACCCGCTACCGGGGCTGTCAGGAATACAAAAAGAATCCCCAATAAAAGCCTGACACTTACAAACGCTTCAGCTATCGCAAAGTATAGAAATGCACCGAGTAATGTCAATAGCACAGCTAACGTTGAACTTTTCGTCCCAGCATGTGAACGTGTATAGACGTCAGGAAAGCGAATAATTCCAACAGCACTTATGACAGCCATTATGGATCCCGCCAGCATTAATACAGCAGCAATAAATTCACTTATCTCGTTTACGTTCAATGATAACACCCCTCTCGATATATTTGGAGAAGGCAATCGTACTAATAAACGCTAAAATCGCTAAAATAAGAATTACCTCTAAAAAAGCCGTGGTCCCTAGCAATACGGATATAACCGCGATACTGGATACGAGCATTACTCCAATCATATCCAGAGCAACAACACGATCTGGCAGACTTGGACCGATGACGATTCGATAAGCACTTATCGCAATTGCGATTCCGTAAAGTGATAAAGCCGTGATAAGCATCACTTCAATCATTACCTCGTCACCTCCATAATCGCTTTCTCAAATTTACCTAAGGATGTAATCAGCATATCTTTCGATTCTTCCACATCCATTCCATGAATATAAAAAGTATCTCCTTCCGGGTTCACTTCCATTACGACCGACCCTGGTGTTAATGTCAATAATAGGGCGAGAGCAGTTACTTCCCATTCCCCTTTTAAGACTGTTTCGTATTTGAATATCCCGGGCTTAATTTTAATTTTTGGACTTAGAATATGTCTAATAACAAGTATTGTTGAATGGAATAATTCACGATTAAAAATTAGGATTAGCTTAACCAATGCAAAAAACCGAGTGAGGTAGAAGCGTTGTCCAAAGAAACGGTGCATCAGAAAAACGATAACAATCCCAACCAAATACCCTGTCACTAACGTTGTAAATTTCAATTCTGTTTCATCACTAATTAATGTCCAAAGCACTGCGATAAACACGTTTAATAAAAATTGGGCGGGCATTCTAAATCCACCTCCTCTTGTAGTATGAACGACTTCTTAGTAATTGGTTAATCATTTAAAACCGCATCAATATAAATTTGGGGATTCATCAATGTATTCGCTGCATCTTGCACATAAATTGCAAGTGGTTCAGCGGCCAATCCTAAAATAACGGTTCCCGCAGTCAGCAGAACACATGGGATAAGCCAGCCTTTTTTCATTGGAATTTCATCTTCCTCACTAATAATCGTCTCTCCCCAAAAGCAGTTTAAGAAGACGCGCAGCAAGGAATAGAGAACAAAAATACTGGATATAAACGCTAAAGCAAGCAAAATATACGATCCACTATTAACCGCACCTTGCCCTACTAGCACTTTTCCGATAAATCCACTTAACGGAGGAACTCCAGCAAGAGAAAGCATAACAATAAAGAAAATCCAGCCGAATAGTGGATAATTGCGAATTAGACCACTCATATAATCAATTCGCGTTTCACCAGTTACAATAATCATCGTTCCTGCAAGCAAGAACAATAATGCTTTAACAATCATGTCATGCATTAAATAATAAATCGATCCTTCCAACGCCTCTGGAGTCGCTACTGCAAGTCCGACCAGAATAAAACCAACCGCAATGATAACGTTATATGCAACAATTTGCCGAATATCTTTATACGCTATCGCTCCAATACTACCACCAATCAAGGTTAATCCTGCCAAGATACCAATTAACAAATGGGTAATTTGTTGTTCATGATAAAACAATAAGGTAAACGTCCGAATCATGACATAAATACCTACTTTTGTAAGCAATGCTCCGAACAATGCCGAAACAGCAGTCGCCGGCACACTATATGATCCAGGTAGCCAGAAATAAAGCAAGAGCCCTGATTTCAAAGCAAATACCGTTAAAAAGACAATACTGATTACGGTTAAGAGAGGCGTTTGCCCACTCTCAGCAATTCTTTCGGACAAATGCGCCATATTGAGCGTTCCAAGCGTACCGTATAAATAAGCAATCGCAATTAAGAAGAACCAGGAAGATAGAATATTAATCACAAGGTATTTCATCGATTCTCTCAATTGTACCTTTCTACCTCCAAGGGCAATCAGCACATATGAAGCTAAAAGCATAACCTCGAAGCAGACATATAAGTTAAACAAATCGCCTGTTAAGAATGAACCGTTCACACCCGCAACTAAAAAGTTTACAAACGAATAGAAAAACATATTTTCATAAGACTTTTCCACCGACGAAAAAGCATATAGTAAGCAGATGGCTGTGACGATACTTGTGGTTAATACTAAGATAACGGAAAACGAATCAGCAACAAACAAGATTCCAAACGGTGGCTGCCAGCCTCCAAAATCAAGTCGCTGTACGCCATCTGTCTGAATCCAATTTAACAAATAAATAGATATCCCGATATTCGCAATCATGACAAAGAAACTAATCCACCGCTGCGCCTTTACATAAGGCCTTAGGAAGATCAAAAGAATACCCGCCAGGACAGGGATAGCCATTGGCATGACAAGCAAATTATTCATGTTTTATCCCTCGCATTTCATTCAATTTATCTGTCCCTGTCGCCTGGTAAGTACGGTAAGCTAAAACAAGTGACATTGCAGTTACTGCAAAGCTAATAACAATAGACGTTAGAATAAGCGCCTGTGGGAGCGCGTCAACATAGGCTTCACCATCTTCTCCTCCTAGGATTGGCACACCTCCGGTTTTTAAACCACCCATTGTCATAATCAATAAATGAGCTGCATGGGAGAGAACAGCAGTACCCAAAACAACCCGTATTAAACTTCTAGATAAAATCAAATAGGTAGCAACTGATACTAACACACCTGTTAGGATGGTTATTAATGTCTCCATAGATTACACATCCTCACTAATACTTAGAATAATCGTTACAACTACCCCTACTACGACAAGTGCTACCCCAGCCTCAAAAATAGTTACAGTTGTAAGTTCTGTTTCCCCAAAGAAAGGGAGATTAAAATAGGCAAAAGACTGTGATAAAAATGGCACGTCAAAAATCAAAGCACCAAACCCAGTTCCTACGGAAAGAAAGGCACCAAAAGCTGCAACCTTCTTAAAGTCAACAGGAATTGCTTTCTGAACCGTTTCGATATCGTACACAATAAAAAGCAATACGAGCGCCGAGGCGAGGACAAGTCCGCCGATAAATCCCCCACCAGGACTATTATGACCTGCTAAAAACAGGTACGTTGCCAATGTAAGGATAATGAAAACAACAATTTTAGCCACTGTTCGTAAAATGACATTATTGATCTTCAAAGTGTTCATCCTCCTTTTTGGCTTTTAATTTGATGAATGTGTATACACCAATCCCAGCTATGAGGAGAACAACAACTTCAAGCATTGTATCAAACGCGCGGAAATCACCAAGGATTGCATTTACAATGTTTTTCCCACCTGCTAATTCATAGGAGTTTTCAAAATAACCTGAGATTGTTTCAAATAATCTTCCATTTTGTACTGCAAGCGCGATAACGGTAAAGACAACACCAACTAAAATCGAAATCACGATATTTACATTTCTTGACCTGCGCGGCACATCCTCTTTCTGCCATTCAGGCAGGAAATAATAAGCAACAAGGAAAAGCACCGTCGTTACAGTCTCCACGATAAGCTGCGTTAATGCCAGATCCGGAGCCCGGAAAAGGACGAAGAAAGCAGCTACCCCAAAACCAAGAATACTATTGATCAAAATCGCAGTCAGTCTCGATTTAGCAAATAAAATCGAAATAGCAGCTATCATCATGACGATAGCGATAATTGCTTCAAATGTCGTAATCGGCGCATTACCAGAAATATCAAAGCTATACGCGCCAGTGTAAAGGATTGTTCCCCCAATTGCGACAATGAAGAAAAGGTAAATATATACTAGATAATCACGAAGATATCCAGTCATGTAGTTGTTTGTAATAGCTGTCGATCGTTCCTCCATCCAATCAAGGATAAAGCTATAGAACACGTTAAACGACCATTTTTCCGGAAACAGGCGATATACACCAGTCCAATACTTGCGGTAGATATAAAGCAATGCTCCGATGATAACTACCCCAACTGTCATCCATAACTCTGGACTCTCCCAGCCATGCCATGCGTATATAGGCACACCTAATTCTTCACCAGAAAGCGTCGGGAAGATACTAGCCATCGCTGGGCGCAGCAAATAATCTCCAAGCAGATTTGGAACAAAGAATAGCCCAACTACAAGCAGTGCCAAGATCCCAGGCGCAACCAGCATACCAATTGGAGGTTCATGTGCAGGATGTTCCAGCTTCTCTTCCTGGTACGGCCCAAGGAATGTTTGAAAAACGATAATCATCGAATAGACAAAAGTAAAGATACTCGCTACCCATGCAATTATCGGTATTAAAACACCCCATGTATCTAGTGAGAAAAACCCAGCTTCACTTATATTTAAAGCAGCAGTAAAAAACATTTCTTTACTTAGGAAGCCATTGAAAAGCGGTAACCCAGCCATCGAGAAACTTCCAATTGTAGCAAAAGTAAATGTAATCGGCATTAAGGTGATTAACCCACCAAGCCTACGGATATCACGTGTTCCCACTTCATGGTCGACAATCCCTACGACCATGAATAGCGCCCCTTTAAATGTTGAGTGATTCACTAAGTGAAACAGTGCTGCGAAAGTTGCTTGTGTATAGAAAGTCGATTCCACAGTATAGCCAAAATGCAGCGCTGCAGAACCCATCCCAAACATACTCATAATCATACCAAGCTGACTAATTGTTGAATATGCAAGCAATGCCTTAAGATCTGTTTGGCGAACCGCATTAAAGGAACCCCAAAACAGTGTGAAGATACCGACACCTGTTACAAGCCAGAACCAGCTCACCTCTCCACCAAATATCGGAGTAAAGCGTGCAACTAAATAAATCCCCGCCTTAACCATTGTCGCTGAGTGCAAATAAGCACTGACTGGCGTTGGAGCTTCCATTGCATCTGGAAGCCAAATATGGAATGGAAACTGCGCCGACTTTGTAAATGCTCCTAATAATACCAAAATCATTGCTGGAATAAACAAAGCGTGGTTGGAAAACTCACTTACAAGCCCAATCACCTCACGAATACTCCATGTGCCTGTCATTGAATAAATCATAATAAATCCTACAAGCATCGCAAATCCACCCGCGACGGTAATGAGCAAGGATTTTCTCGCACCATCCCTCGACCGCTTGCGTTGATACCAGAATGCAATGAGTAAGAAAGAAGAAATACTGGTCAGTTCCCAGAAAACATATAAAACCATCATATTATCGGAAAGCACAACCCCAAGCATCGCTCCCATGAAAAGCATAAGATACGTATAGAAATGTCCAAGAGACTCTTTGGACGATAAATAGAAGATGGAATACAATATCACAAGTGACCCTACACCTGTAATTAACAGAGCTAGAATCAAGCTTAGCCCATCTAAATACGCAGTAAAGTTAATACCATATGCAGGAATCCAATGAACAGTATTCTCAATTACGTTTCCATTGGCAATGGAAGGAATGTAACGGGCAAGATAAATAAATAAGACCACTGATACGATAATAGCAAACCAACCAATATGGAATTTGGGGATTTTTTTGTAAATTAAAGGAATTAGTGCAGCTGCAATAAAAGGAATAATTATTGCGATGTTCAACGTCAACAAATGATAACCTCCATTCAAAATTGTTCCGGTCCCCACTCCTTAAAAAAGTGAAATTTCATTCATTGGCGATTCCCTTTCCGCCGATGAATTAGGGATTTACGGGGTGTTTATCCCCTACCTCCACGTTTTGCTTTTTTATCACGTTAATGCGTGAAAAGTTTTGGGCATAGTGAACTGGAGTTTACAAATAACATACGTTATATTCTACATCTTCAATTAAATTAATACAGAATATTTAAATACAATGATAAGAGCTCCTATCCTTAGATGGATGAAAGCAATCGTGAATTGAATTTTCGCAAACTCGCTTAAATTTCAGTGGAATGATAAGAGTGAATAAACTAAAAAAATATATAATGCGTAGAATACTACAGAAAATTGTAGTAATAATATAAACGGGATTTAAAAGGGAACTGTGATTTCCTCTGTTTATTATACAGGAAAATAATATGCTACGCACTTTTTAAAGTTTATAGAGTGAACAAATTACCAGTTAACTCTGGAATTAATAATCCAAATCACGTATGCTATAAGTGATTCATACAATTTTTATATTTTTAGGGCTTCACGAATTGATTATTCCATGTTAGAATGATACAGTTTCAAAAATAAATACACGATAATTAGTGAGTTTTTCCACTTAAAATAATTTCAACGGTAATCCGGGTCTAGCCCTTAGAAATCCAGGATCTGCTAAGACTTATCTTGGTATAGTCAGAACGGGATTATTCGTTAAATGAATAGGTCAAGAGGTGAAGGTACCGTTATGAAAAAAATAAGAGGTCGGATGGACGAAAGCATTTTAGTTTGTGTTTATTATGGTCCTAATGGAGAAAGGTTAATTAAGCGGGGCCATAAGTTGGCTCAGATTATGGATTGCCCATTATATGTTTTGACTGTGGATGCATTGCCATATGACGAATTTGATGCCGATAAATCAGGTTACGTAGAACGATGGAAGGAACTTTGCGATGAGTTAGACGTAGAAGAATTCATGATTCGCGATGATGAAAGACGTCCATTCGTGAAAGTTATTGCAGAGGTCGCACACAATCAAAATATTACACAAATCATTATTGGGCAAAGCCCGCAAAATCGCTGGGAAGAAATCACAAAAGGTTCCATCATAAACGCATTACTTCGAGAAATGACCTTTATTGATATTCATATTGTTTCCATTGATCGTACGCTTAAAAGCATCGAAGACACTACCTATGAAAAAGGAGTGCGCGCATTCTTGCAAAAAGATGAAAATGAAACGTACAGATTAAGTTTTGCCAGGTCTAAATATAATTTATACGAAGGTATCTTCTACAAAGAAATTGGAACAGACTTTAATAATGGCGTTTTTAAATTTGTGAATAGCAAAGGAAAAACGTGTCAGGTTCACGTAACAGAGGATATTATTACAGGAGCAATGAAAGAACCACCAAACGTGAAGAAATAATAAACCGCATCTTTATCGGTTGCAAAAGATGAAGTATTCCTTTTACAGAGGATACTTCATTCATTTATGCAATAAGGTGATTCAAATGCTTACCTATTATGAAAAGCTACGACATTTCAGCTTGAATGGCGTAGCTTTTTTGTAATGTTTTCTCGATGTCTAGAGTTCGTACATTTCCGGAACTCTACTTGTGAAAATAGGTACATCGCTACGAAAGCTATTTACATTTTCTAAGGCAATTGATTCTACAATCGTCTCTTCTTTCTGTTCACTACCGAGTTTTAATGTATTACCCCAAGGATCGACTACCATCGAGTTACCTGAGAATTCCACACCATCATGTGTACCTACACAATTACATGAAACAACATAAAACTGATTTTCAATCGCTCGAGCAATCTGAAGCGCCTTCCAATGCTCTCCTCTGGCTTTTGGCCATTCTGCTACAACATAGAGAACTTCTGCTCCTTTAAGCGCAAGACTCCTTGCTAATTCCGGGAAGCGGAGATCATAGCAGATAATCAGCCCCATTTTCACTCCATCAAGCTCAAATAATTGAACCTTCTCTGTTCCCCCTGTTAAGTATGCTGGCTCATTCAGCATCGGCACAAGATGGATTTTATCGTATTGATAGACAAGTTCCCCTGCTTTATTCACAACAAAGCTAGTATTATAGATGTCTCCGTTTTTCATATTCGGAATCGAACCGCCAATGATATGTACATCATTTGCTTTTGCTACATCTTTTAAAAAGGAAAGGCTCGGCTCCCCATCATGGTCTGATAATGTTTCTAGCTCATCTAAGGTATAAGATGTAGTCCACATTTCCGGTAGGACAATGATGTCTGGTTTTTCCGTTCGCACGGTCTCTTCTGCCCATTGCTTAATTTTTCTTCGATTTCCCTCTGGATCACCTGGAATAATTTTCATTTGATAGATTGCATGTTTCATTATCTTTGTCACTCCTCAAATTTTTATTTAAACCAGCCTTTTTCTTTTAATCTGGAAATGGCTTCAATACGATTGCTGACATTCAGTTTATCCATAATGGATGATACATAATTACGAACGGTACCATTTGTCAGATAAAGCTGACTCGCAATTTCCTTTGTCGTCTTCCCATCTGCAATGAGTTTCATTACTTGCTCCTCACGCTCTGTCAATGGATTTCCTTCGTCATAGGCCATGTCAATCAATTCCGGCGCATAAACCTTGCGCCCGGCCATAATCGCACGAATTGAATTTGCTAATTCCTCACTTGGGCTGTCTTTTAGCAAATAGCCACTAACATTTGCTTTACGGGCTCGTGCAAAATATCCAGAACGAGCAAAAGTAGTCAGAACAATTACCTTACAGGTATCATCTTTTAAAGATTCAGCGGCATCCAAGCCGGTCTTAACAGGCATTTCTATGTCCATTATACAAACATCTGGATTTAGTTTCTCTACTAATTCCAATACCTCTTCACCGTTTTTCACCTGTCCGACCACTTCCATATCTTCCTCCATATCAAGTAGAGCACCCAATGCTCCAAGTAACAATTGTTGATCTTCAGCAATCACGATTCGAATCACGACGATTCCCCCTGTTCCGTCTGTTGAATTACACGCGGGACCTGAATGATAAGGCTTGTTTCATTTTCTGAGTCAAACGTTAAGCCCCCATTAACAAATTCTAGTCGCTCCCTCATTCCGAGAATCCCATTCCCCTTAAACGTATATACCTCGTCTTGGATACCTACCCCATTATCCATAACACAGATGGACCATTTATCCGGTGTTTGCTTCAGAACTATTGTACACTTCGTTGCCTCACTATGTTTTACCACATTTGTTATAGCCTCTTTCAAACACATACTTAATACATTTTCGACAAGTAATGGAGCATCTATTACATCTGGATCCCCCACTACGTCACAGCTTATTTGGGCAGCGTCAAGAAGTTGACGTACACGAAGCATTTCATCTTTTAATTTGGTCCCCTTCATCCCGGAAACTAATTCACGAACTTCTTTCAAAGCTGTTCTTGCCGTTTGGTGAATATCCGTAAGCTCTCTTTTTGCTGATTCTGGGTTTACCCCGATTAGTTTTCCAGCGAGTTCACTCTTTAAACCGATTAGCGAAAGCTTTTGCCCTAATGTATCGTGCAAGTCTCGGCCAATGCGCTCTCGTTCTTCAAGTACAATTAATTGGGCAATTTTTTGGTTTGCATCCTCTAGCTGGTTTTCTAATTTTTCACGCTTATTTCGATTATACATATTAAAAGGAAGTAAAATAACTCCAATGACACAAATAATAATAAACGGCAATTGCGTAAAGAAAGTTTCGGTCTGTATGGAGAACCCAATACTTACAGCTACAATTGTCGTTACAAGGTGAACAATATACAACGAAATAAAACCAGCTTTATTTTGGATATTCCCAATAAAGAAGGCAAGAAATAATGAAAAATAGACATATCCGAAATATAGTGTGACTCCAACACTAATTATTATTTCAATACCTACTGATACATATACAGTCCAGCCTCGCTTTATAAACGCCAGCCGATATGTAACAAAAAATAATACAATCATCACAATACCAATAGCGATCTCAGCTGGCGAAGAGGAACGAAGAATAAAGTAAAACGGAAGCAGACAAAATGCAATCCATGCAAAAAGACTAAGACCAGTATTTTTCGGAAAAATATGATACCAATGCTGCATTTCAACCGCTCCTTTGTTCATTGCCTGTTTTGTCTTAGTATACCAAAAACCCTTCACATGTGATATATGAAGGGTTTTATACATGTTCTATTATTTCTGCAAGCTTGTTCTTCTAGCTTCCAATCGAAGTGACAATTTTGCATCGCGCTCAAGTTTCTTAAATTCTCTAAAAGAAACAAACGATCTGCTTCTCTGATCATAAAGTCGAAAGCGAAGCGATTGTAAGCTTGTAGCTAACGTAATCGTTGTTGCTTGGTGTAATGGTGGTGTTGATTCATGGGCCTTTTCCAAGTGGTAGTTTGGAACTCTTGGACTTAAATGATGCACATGATGATAACCAATACTTCCCGTCATCCATTCGATTACCTTTGGAAGTTTATAATAAGAGCTTCCATCAACCGCAGCTTTTACATAATCCCATTCGTCCTCATTTTCAAAATAAGAGTCCTCAAACTGATGCTGTACATAGAACAACCAGATTCCTGCAGCTCCAGCAATAAACAAAATTGGTAATTGCACAAGCAAAAATGCCTGCCAGCCAACAGCCCAAATTAGTAATGCGTAAATAATCGCAATGGAGACGTTAATCAAATACGTATTCCATCGTTCTTTACGCTTTGCACCTTTTCGATTAAAACGGTTTGAAATTAAGAAAAGATATACCGGTCCTAGCCCAAACATAATAATTGGATTACGGTAAAGCCTGTACGCTAATTTCCCCCAAAACGAAGCTTCAGCATACTCGGCCACTGTCATTACCCATACATCACCAGTTCCTCGTTTATCTAGATTACCACTTGTCGCATGGTGAATGGAGTGATCCCGTTTCCACTTTTCAAAAGCAAAATGGGTGATGATGCCTGTAATTGTACCAACAACCCGATTCGCTTTTCCGTTTTTGAAAAAGGACATATGTGTACAGTCATGGAAAATAATAAAGATTCGAACGACAAATCCTGCTGCAATAATCGAGATTGGCAAGGACAACCAAAACGATATGGATAGGCTCTGGTATGCCAGAAACCATAACAGGAAGAATGGAAGTATTGAATTAATTAGTTGAATGATGCTCGCTCTTGTATCTGACTTAGCAAAGATAGAAACGCTTTTTCGTAATTGTGCTTGTTTTTGTTTACTCATTTTTTTCCTCCTTAGAAAAGGATGTGTCTTTATACTATTTTAATGTGCATCTAGATCTTTCATAAGTCATAAACGTCATGGATTGGGATGACATTTGTCATGTTCAGGAACTTATTTTGATAGTTGAGGACTGTAGGAGAGCGGGTTAATTTGGCGCTAGATGAGCGCGGGATGGTGTTTGTTTTGGTGTCATAGGAGCGCGGAATGGTGCTTTATTTTTCTTTTTGGTGTCATAGGAGAGCTATATGGTGCTTTATTTTTGTTTTTGGTGTCATACGAGCGCGGGATGGTGCTTTATTTTTCTTTTTGGTGTCATACGAGCGCGGGATGGTGCTTTATTTTTCTTTTTGGTGTCATACGAGCGCGGAATGGTGCTTTATTTTTGTTTTTGGTGCGTTCTATTCTATGTAATGCTAAAAATCCTGCTCGTTTTCAGATAAAAAAAGAGCAGGATTTTTTTGACTATACATGTGATTAGTTGTTTAGCATCATTTTTTCTAAGGCTAGTGGTTCAATGTATTCTCCGTTTTTGTAAGCTCTCATGTTTCCACCGGAAATTTCGTCGATAAGTAAGATTTGATTATTAGCGTCTCTACCGAACTCCAGTTTTATATCATATAACTCAATAGCTTTCTTCGCTAATTCGTCTTTCACGACTTGAGAGATTTCCCGGGTCAATTCTTTCAATGTTTCATATTCTTCATTTGTTAAAATTCCAAGCATAGCCAGTCCATCCTTGGAAATTGGAGGATCCTGGCGCTCATCGTCCTTTAACGTCACTTCAACAAAACCATTCAGAGCTTGAGCTTCGTCTGCATATTTTCCATAACGGCGTAAAAAGCTGCCTACCGCACGATATCGGCAAATCACTTCAAGTCCTTCTCCGAATACCGTTGCCGGCACAACTGTCATCGTTGTGTTTTCCACATCTGCTGAAATATAATGTGTTGGAATGCCTTTTTCCTTTAATTTTTCAAAAAATAATTGTGTAAGTTTTAGTCCTGCCTTCCCAGCACCTTCAATTGATAGCCCTACTGTATTTGCTCCAGGGTCAAAAATGCCATCTTCACCTGTTACATCGTCTTTGAATTTTAGTAAGTAATTACCATTTTCTAGCTCGAATACATCCTTTGTTTTACCTGCGTATAACTGCTTCACTGCTGGGCACCTCACTCGATCATTTTTAGAAAACTTGGTATTCGCGGAGTCATTAAGCGAATTCCTTAATTGCACTTTTGCAAGTAGGGAATTTTTATACAATCCTACCTGGTAAATTGACTTTACATTCGTTATTTTATCATAAAATTAGGAATGTAACCTCTGAATCTTTAGAACAGATAGCTATACTTTTCTCTAAGGTTCTTCATATAATAGGGATATAGTTATTTTTAATTGACTATAGTAGACTTTGCTAATAGAGCTTTTGCCTTTATGGAGGTGATATTTTGGATTCAGCAACCGTCATAGCTAAATTAAAAGGAAGAACACCGAGCATTCTTGGTCATCATCAACTTCGCAAATCTGCCGTTTTACTTCCGCTTGTAGAGGTAGAAGGTGAGACTCATATTTTATTTGAAGTACGATCCATGCATATGCGCAGTCAGCCTGGAGATATTTGCTTTCCAGGTGGCAGAATCGATAAAACAGATTCAGATCCAAGACACTGTGCGATTCGAGAAACTACAGAGGAGCTCGGAATATCTGATGCATGTATTGATGACGTTATTCCACTTGATTATATTGTGAATGATTTGAGCAGAATTATTTATCCTTTTGTTGGGAGAATTTCAAATTTAGAACAGATTACCCCAAACCCTTCCGAGGTTGGCGAGGTTTTCACGGTTCCGCTCGCTTTCTTTTTGGAAAGCGAACCGAAGTGCTATAAAGTAAATCTGCAAGTCTCACCCGAGACAGATTTCCCGTATCATTTAATTGTTGGGGGCGAAGATTATAACTGGAGAGTCCGCCAAATTGACGAGCTTTTCTATGAATATAATGGAAAGGTCATTTGGGGACTTACAGCAAGAATACTCACGCACTTTATTCAATTAGTAAAAGCTGAAGAAAAACCATCCTGATAGTCAGGATGGTAATCAGCTACGAAAGTTATAAGCAAATTAGGGAGCAAATGCATGTTCCATTTGCTCCCCTCTGTTATTTATTATTATGAATTATCTCTTTGGCAAACGCGATTGCGTCCTCCTCCGTTTCGTCCTCTAGCAGAAAATATTGAATCGTATAACCATAGCCATTGAAATCCATTCCCATAATAACGACATCCAGTTCTTCATTTACTACCTGATACTGAACCTCATGTCCGTCAACCTCAATACATTCAGCACCTGCAAGTTCTCCGACTCTGCCTTTAGAGATTGTCATCTGTATGGCTGTATTATCTAAATACAGGTCACCGTAAATTAATTGTTTCCGATCGTCTCCCCACGCTTTCTTCATTTCTTCATCCAATGGTTCATCCTTTGAAAAATAATAGATGACCTCCGCTTGCATCGGGTCACCTGTTTTAACTTCTCCTTCCTCCGTTTCCATTTCATAGCCAATTAGTAAAGAGCCAAACGGGAAGTCGGTTTGCGGAATATATGGATTTATCCCTAATACATCATTTATTTTTTCTTGTACAACATCTGTTTCAGAATCACTTGTCCCCTGGCTGCAGCTAATAAGCAGCACAAACAGAGACAAAGCAACAATGACACGGTATTTTTTCATACATAACCTCCTGTCCTGGGCAAATTCAACTTCCTTTACCCTTAACCAAGCCTATAAGCAGATTTATCTTCAAGCAATGCTAGCAAACTTGCAAACAGCTTTCGTTGTGAGTCTCTTTCCCAGTCCTCTTCTACTTCTGCCATCAGCCACATAACCTCATCTAAAAATACATGTTCAATAGCTCTTTCCCAATATCTTAACTCCAACGCTGACAGGCTTACATATTCTTTATATCCTTTCAGAAAAAGTTCCCATTGTTTTGGCGTAAACACTTGATCTGGTGCTGTTTCCATCTCATTATGAAAAAGCAGCAATGCCAAGGCTAAATCAAAAATCCTTGGAATGCACACAGCATTATCCGGGTCAATTAAATATGGATCTGGCGTATAAATTAAGTTATTGGCTTTATAATCGTGCGGTGTCATAACCATCGGAAGACTAGCACGCTGTAATTCCTCTTGTCGAGAAACGATGTGTGTGAGCCTTTCCTGCAGCAATTCAGCGTTCAGCTCAAAGTTGTTTTGCTTTGCATGTTTCTCGATATTTTCAACACTTTCAACAACTTCATCAATTGTAAAGTCATACACATCGTACTCTCCTAATTGAAATACGTTTTCTTCTGGAGATAGATGATGTATTTTTCCTAATAGCTTTCCAGCCTCGTAGACTTCATGATCTTTTCCAGCATAGACTGTTCCAGTGATGAAGGGATAAACGACAAATGTTTCATTTCCGATGGTTTGCGGGTTATCCATTTCCAACTGTACAGGTATGACAACGTTTATGCCTTCTTTATATAAATACGTTGTATAGCCCACTAAAGGTTGCGGTCGTTTTTGAGTTCGTTTCACAACAACATCGTCTATTCGGTACACTGGTGAAAATGGATAAATGCTTACTGGCTCGTTTTCCATGTAAATTCCAAACTTCTTTAAAATTTCTTTTCCTGTCATCATAAACGCCCCTTATGTTTTATTACGAAACTAGTTTCCTATCTTCAACTTTTTTATCAATAAAGTGAAACTTCACTCAGTAGGGGGTTCCCTTCCCCACTGAATGTTAGTTAAACAGAATCAAGAATTTACGGGTTGTTTATCCCCCGCTTTCACAAGTTTTTGGTTCCCTCATGCTTATAGGCGGGGGTATTACAGTCCGTTAATGCGTGATAAATCTGAAATACGGCAGTAATAGACCAAACAGAGAAATCGCGCATATGAGAGAACCAATCCCTAGATACAGCGATCTAATTCCCCAAATCTCGCTGAAAACGCCTCCTATTAATACGCCAATCGGCATCATCCCTCTAATGATTAACAGACGAACAGAGAAGACCTTTCCCATAAGATGATTTGGAATAATTTGCTGGCATATCGTGAGGTTATGTACATTAAAAATTGCCATCGCTATACCCGCAACGATTTCTGTTGTGATTGCCAAATAAATCGATGTTGTTATTCCTAAATTAATATAGGTCATACCCCCAATAACGAGTGCTCCCAGCATTAGGAAACGACGGTCACGAAACTTAATTTTCCCTACGAGCAGTGTACCGATAACATAACCAAGTGGAAAACCAGCCATAAAATATCCATACACTGCATAGCTTTCGTTTAATTCCCCGGTTATATAAGGAAGCGCAATGACCAGGGTTACCCCAACACCAAACTGGACAACTGCAAGGAAAACGCCTAGCCAAACAATAATTTTTTGCCTGAAAAAATATCCGACTCCTTCAGTAAATTGTTCCAGCCAGGTTTGTCTTGTCGTCTGTGGGCGATTCCCTTCACGAATACCTAGCAGCAAACTTCCGCTTGCAGCTAGTAAAAGACAGACAAGCAGTAAGGTAATATGAATTCCGATGTACTCGATGACAATTCCAGCTAATACAGGAGCGAGTAACATCATTAAACGAACCATGCCATCAACATACGCATTTGCTGTTGACAGCTGCTCCTTGGCAACAAGAGTCGGAAGTATTGCTTGATTTGCCGGAACATACAAAGGTGTAATTAAACCAACGGCGAGCTGAACGGCGTATATATGCCAAGGTGCTAATGTACCTGTCATATAGCCTATGAGCGGGATTAGGAAAATAGCTGCCCTACTCCATAACGCAATAATCATGATCCATTTTCGGCTCCAGCGATCAATATAGGGACCGATAAATAATTGGAGTAGGAGGGATGGTAAAAAATAGAGCAGCCACATGCTTCCTAAAGCCATAGGGGACCCTGTCAATTCAAAGACGAGTAAAGAATTACAAAATGTTCCGAATGCGCCGCCTAATTCAGAGGATGCATTTCCTGCCCAAATACGTGTAAAGGATTTGTTTTTATATAAGTTCATAACTCACCAATTTCTTTTAGAATTATCGGTCTATTCTTGGTGAAGGTATAGTGCTAATTCCTTTGTTAACGAATCAATTGCTTTTGTTTTGAGCGCATACTTGGTGTCCTTCATTTCAACTAATTGTGCTGCACGCAATATTTTAAGATGGTGATGTATGGTGGATTTGCCCATTCCCATTCTTTCTGTAATTTCTTGAAGTGTACGATTTCTTTCGAACAATAATTTAATTATCCGCAGTCTTGCTTCATCTCCAAGTGCTTTGTACTTTAGCAATAAAAAGTCATTTGGCAAATACCTGTCATCGGGTGAAATGCTTTCGTTTGCGACTGGATAGTAAAACACCTTCGTGTCTTCCAAATCGGCAACAATATTCCATGGCCGATACGTAACATGTGGAATTAAAAGCACATGGTGGACGCTCGGCTCTGGAAGATATGTGATTCCAGCAGTTGCCCATTCAACAAATTCCTCTGGATCCATTTTTACTTCCATTTTCTTTTTGGCTGCTACATCTGCTTGCAGGATTTTTTCCAGTTGCTCGGGGTCATTTTCAATAACTTGTTTATACCAGTCTGTCATAACCTCAACCAGATGCTTTTTCAATTGCATTTGTTCCATGTTACTAATAAAAGCAATGTATTCCGGAAAAAATGGATTTGCAGCAGTAAGTGACTGTAACGCTTCTATTGCTTCTTTCTCTCGACTTGCAGCACGTTCTCTTAGCGCTTGATACGCATCTCCAACAAATGGCAGGCAAATAAATTTTAATCTCTTTTCTGAAAGCATTTCGATATAGGAGGTAAACTCTTGAAGTGTTGTGAAATCTTTTTGATGTAATAGCTGAAGTAATGCCTTCCATGTGTTATTTTTTTCAACATATTCGAGATGCTCACGTAACCGATGTGATAAAGATTCCCGCATTTCCTTCCAGTAGCTAATCGACTTTTCCAACGAATCAATAAGGGCTGTATTTGTAATAGCCGCTATGCCCAATGCACATTCCCAAAGTGGCGAATATTTAATGTGAACGCTGTACGTTTCTCGTTTTTTCACAGTTGCACTAATAACGTCCATGCAATTCCCCCTTTTTAGACTTTTCTTTATTCTATACTTATAGAACTAATAATTCAACTATTTTAGAACCGAAATCGGTTTTAAGGTATGGAGGTGTTGATGGCGGAACATGATGGTGCTTTATTTTTGCTTTTGGTGTCATAGTGCGGCAGATGGGTGCTTTATTTTTGCTTTTGGTGTCATGGCGCGATGGGAAAGCTAAAAAGAGAAGAGGCAGTTATCAATAACTGCCTCCTCTATATATCTTACCAATTCATCTCAACCGGTAAAATGTCATCTATTTTTTTCTGATATAATGTTTTATCTTCTTCTGTCATCCATAATTGAATAACGCCGTGGTCGTCTGTTGTTCGTATCAAGCGGCCAATTCCTTGACGGAGACGAAGCAGCATATAAGGCAGATCAACCTCAATGATTGGGTCGCTGACATGCTTGCGTTTTGCTTGGAATACGGGATCCTTCGGCGGAAATGGCAAGGACGAAATAATCACTTGTGTTAATGCTTCTCCAGGGACATCGAGTCCTTCCCATAAATTATGGGTGCATAGGACCGCAGACGCTTCCTTTTGAAATTTCCTTACTGTCGCGCTAATCTCATACTCTCCTTCATAGAGCATCCTAAAATCCCACTCTTGCGTGTCTGCCCACTTCCGAAATTGATTCATTTCTTTCTCAGAAGAAAACAGGACAAGTGTATGGCCTTGGTTATCTTTTAACTGGGCTCCGATTTGTTCCCACTTCATCGTCTGTTCTTGTTCTATATGACCGTTTAGCTTCATATTTTCTTCATAATCAAATGGAGAAGCTACCGTAAACGAGTCAAAGTCACTAATTCCTAAGCTCTCTGCTAAATAGGTGAAATCTCCACCTTGTGAAAGTGTTGCCGACGAGAAGACGAATGGGATATTTTGTGAAAATACTTCCTTCTCCAAAACATCTTCTACTAAGCGCGGCATAACAACTAGACTTGTTGTCGTATCATTTTCTTCCAGCCAATAGATGCCTTGGTCGTCCTTCAATAAGTTCATTAAACCATAACTGAAGAACTCCAAGTATTCCTCAATAATCTTCGTATGGTATTCATCCATGGAAAATAATTCTGCATCAAAGACCAACTGTTCCAGTAATTGCTGAACCATTCCATTCAACCTCTTAGCCATGTCCACCATGGTGTCCGTTCGAGGAATGTCCTGACGGTTCGATCCTTCTACAGGTACAGCTGTCTCACCTAATAATTCAAACCATTCGTCATTTAATGATAAAATATCTTCTACTAAAAGCAATGATTCTTCACGAACATCCTGACCCATATAACCTGTCAACACATTGGTCAAGTTTTCAAAGTTAAATCGATAGGTCAGCCCTTTTTGTGCGGCAACTTCTAAAAGATGCCCCTCATCGAATACAACAGAACTTGCTTCTGGGAGCAATGGTAATTGTCCTTCCCGCTTACGAGATTCCTTTGTCCACACATGCTCCATATAAAAATCATGCGAACAAATAATAATATCTTTGGCATGGCGGTAGTATTCTCGATTCAGTGTTTGGCCACTGCGGTGTCTCCAGTCACAGGTAGCACATTGCTGGAGCGGGTCCCAAGCGATCTTCTCCCATTTCTCATCAGAAACCCACGGGTATTCTTTACGATCACCATAGCGTTCAAACGATTTCATTACTGCACTCGTGTCAAAAACAAATTCCGGAATCTCGTCATGCACACTTAAGATATCCTCATCGTCTGTTATTTCAGCAAGCGGGTTTAACTTTTTAATACACACATAGTTTTCTCTCGCCTTTGCTAGTCGTACATCAACCTCAAGTCCGAGCGATTTTTCTAGCTTTTCAATATCTCCGCCCTTTTTCACGAGCTGTTCAATCAATGTTTCGTCTGCGCACGTTATAATCGCAGGCTTTCCTTTATAACGTGCATAGCAAATCGCATACAATAAATAGACAAGCGTTTTCCCTGTACCTACACCTGCTTCAGCAAATATCGTATGTTTATTTTTAAATGCCTGCTCAAGCTGGAAGGCCATATAAATTTGTTCATCACGTAATTCAAATCCTTGTTCTGGCAAAATATCATAAAATACATCACCAATATAATCTCCTAATCGATCAAAGAAATTATCATCTTTCGAAACCGTAAATGGAATGGAAGTATTTCTTGTCATCGTAAACCCCTCTACTAATTGTCATAAGTTTATATGATACCATATATCTATTAAAATTTCTGCAATTTTACAGGCATATTAGAGCTCATTCTGCTGTGAATCATTTGAATCTGTTTAAAGTACAGGATGTCTGTCAGGCAGTATGAACCTCTTTAACTATTTTTATTCAGGGCAAAAACCATTGCTATTTTTAGCATCAGTTGTACAATAGCAATAAGGTTAATCACATTGTTCGTTTTTCTATTATGAGAAAGAAGGGAAATATGTTGGAAAAGGCACTAAAGAAGAAGGTAAGCTCCACATTTAGTAACAAGCCAGTCTATTCGATTTTATTTATCATTGGAACATGTCATCTATTAAATGACTCGCTTCAGGCTGTTATCCCAGCGATGTTCCCTATTTTAGAACAATCATTAGGTCTGACATTTACACAGCTTGGACTCATTGCGTTTACATTAAATATGGTTTCGTCCGTGATGCAACCATTGGTCGGTATGTACACGGATAAGCATCCAATCCCATACGCTTTACCAATCGGGCTAACGAGTAGCATGTTTGGGATGCTGGGTTTAGCTTTGGCTCCTAACTTCTGGATGATCCTCATAAGCGTCGTCTTTATTGGTTTAGGGTCTGCCGTTTTCCATCCAGAAGGTTCACGTGTTGCCTATCTTGCTGCCGGGACAAAGCGAGGGCTCGCTCAATCAATTTATCAAGTAGGCGGAAATTCCGGGCAAGCATTGGCACCCGTCATTACAGCATTAGTGCTCGTTCCGTTAGGACAATTTGGAGCCATTTGGTTTACATTAATCGCTGCGCTCGCTGTCTTTTTTCTTATGCATATCGCAAAATGGTATGCTGCCAGGGTTAAAGAATTTTCCCGGTCGAAGGGAGCTCAAAAAGCAGTAAAACCGAATAAAAATATGTCCCGGGCAATTAAAAGTGCACTTATCGTGTTAATTTTTCTTGTTTTTTCCCGCTCGTGGTATCAGGCTGCTATTTCGAACTTCTATGCATTTTACGCAATTGACAACTACGACCTTACAATTGCTAAATCTCAAGTCTATATCTTTACGTTTCTAGCGATGGGAGCTGTTGGAACATTTTTAGGCGGACCACTGGCAGACCGATTTGGAAAGCGAACCGTCATCCTATTTTCACTAATCGCTTCTGCACCACTTGCATTATTACTGCCACATGTTGGTCCAGTTCTTGCAATTATTTTACTTGCTGTCATTGGAGTTATTTTAATGTCCAGCTTCTCCGTTACCGTCGTCTATGCACAAGAGCTTGTTCCAGGGAAAATCGGTACGATGTCTGGTTTAATTGTTGGATTAGCATTTGGAATGGGGGCAATTGGCTCGGTTGCTCTCGGAACGCTAATTGACTTTATCGGGCTGACACCGACCATGATTATGATTTCACTTCTTCCTTTATTAGGATTTCTAACATATTTGCTGCCAACAGATGAAAAGATTCGAGAATGGTATGCTTAAGTGAAAAATTGTTATCCGAATGAAATCAGGAAATGCAGCATATGTCTTATGCTGCATTTCGCTTTCCGCTAAAAAACACATGAGAAGTCTGCCCTCTTCCCATGTGTTTTTCTATACTATATATAACCCCAATTGTTCCATCTTACTTTTGTTCAACTAGCTTTCGCATCGTACCTGATTCTTTAAAACTAGCATGCCATGAGAATGCTTTTTCCAGCACATGAGGGGTCTGCCCTCCACGCTCAAGTGCTTCCTTGTAGTAATCCCATAGCTGCTCGCGGTACATTGGATGTGCACAGTTTTCGATAATAAGTGGTACACGCTCCCTTGGAGCTAATCCACGTAAATCCGCATAACCTTGCTCCGTAACCACCACATCAACATCATGTTCGGTATGATCGACATGTGACACGAATGGAACAATGCTCGAAATGTCTCCGTCTTTTGCAATTGACTTTGTAACGAAAATCCCAAGCCGTGCATTTCGTGCAAAATCTCCAGAGCCGCCAATTCCATTCATCATTTTCGTACCACTAACGTGCGTTGAGTTCACATTACCGTAAATATCAAACTCTAATGCAGTATTAATTGAAATTAGCCCAAGTCTGCGAATAATCTCTGGCTGGTTGGAAATTTCCTGTGGTCGCAAAATTAATTTATCTCGGTATTTGTAAAACTCACCAAAAACCTGCTTCATCTTTTCCTCTGACAAGGTTAGGGAACATGCCGAAGCAAATGTGACTTTACCAGCATCGATTAAATCAAATACCGCATCCTGCAATACTTCCGAATAGACTACCAGATTTTCAAACTCTGAATCAAGCATACCATGTAATACCGCATTTGCAACCGAGCCAATTCCCGATTGAAGTGGCATAAGTGATTCCGTTAAGCGACCTGCTTGAATCTCGGATCGTAAAAATCCTAGGAGATGCTTTGCCATCATTTTTGTTTCCTCATCAGGCGGAACGATTGTTGATGGGGAATCTTCCTGATGGGTGAATACAATCCCCTTCACTTTATCAAAATCAAGTGGTATCCCAAGCGTTCCAATCCGCCCGTCGACCTTTGTTAATGGAATCGGATCCCGTTCGCCTTGCTTGTTCGGGCTATAAATATCATGCAATCCCACTAACGCTTCTGGTTGTGCTGTATTCAGTTCAATTATGATGTTTTCCGCTGTCTCAGCAAACGAAAGTGAATTCCCAACAGAAGTAGTTGGAATGAGCATTCCATCTTCCGTAATCGAAATTCCTTCCAAGATAGCGTAATCTACACGATCAATAACATCCGCACGCAGCATTTCAGACGTATGTGATAAATGCTGATCTACAAATAGATGTTCCCCTGTATTAATCGCCTTTCGCATCAAAGGTTCTGCTTGGAATGGCAATCTTTTTGCAACAATTCCTGCTTCAGCAAACATTTTATCAATATTCGAACCGAGTGAAGCTCCTGTATACACATTTACTTTGAAAGTTTCACCTTTTTTCGCACGTTCCACCAATGCTGTCGGAACTGCTTTCGCATCACCAGCACGAGTAAACCCACTTAGCCCCAATGTCATTCCATCGTTTATCCATGATGCCGCTTCTTCTGCGGACACTAGCCGCTCGTGAAGCACTCGGGGATGTATGCGCTTTAATTTTCCTCCCATAAAAGCATCCCTCTTTTATTCAGTGATTATATTTATTTTAACGTAATAATCAAACGTTTCGGAAAAACAAGAGGGAGATAGTTATTTTTTGATTAAAGTACTTAAATATGCGGTTAAAACAGCAATAACTGTTAAAATCCTAACAACTTTCGAAAGTAGCTTGCATAGGATTGGCTTACAGGAATCGTTACATCATTGGTCATCGCCAGCAAAAATGTGGAATGCGTGTCAGGGAAAATTTCTTTGATATGATGAACATTCACAATGTATGACCTGTGACAGCGAATAAATGACTCAACGGGGAGCATATATTCAAATTGCTGCAAAGTATTGGAATGTATCCCAGAGTAGTGATCCGAAAAAACATGCGTTTTCCGGTCTTTTGCCTCTAAATAAATCACATCGGAAAACGATATCGGCTTCCATCCATCATCGTTTTTCACCGTAACAACCGATTTCCCTTCCGTCCACGCTGGATAGATTGCCAGTACACACCCCTCTAGTCTTTCTTCAAAATGAAATGGGACAGCCATTCCATGGTAAGGGACACCATAAACATTTCGGTTAATAAACTTAGAGACCTTTTGCTCCGAGATAATTGCTTTATGTGCAAGCGTTCCCTCTTTAATCGGGTCACCTGGTTGAATCTTTAAATCAATCCGTTTACTCGGAAGATAGTAAATATATTCCGTCGTAGTTGTAACTGCAATTGAAATTTCATCGGAGAAAAGCTCTCCGACAACGTCTAGGAGCGAATGTATGTTTAGCTTCTGCATAGTTGTCCTCCTATTTTTCTTTTAAGCTGTAGTGAATGATTTCGGCATCACTGCTGCTACGACAACTGCTTTTACACAAAGTGTTTCACCAGCAAATACCTCTGTATGTATCTTCCATTTCTTCGGGTGTACTTCTTCAATTGTACCAACTGCTTTTAACGGAACATCCTGAGGAGTCGGCTTTAGAAAATCTAGATTTAACGATGCTGTCACAAATCTTGGTGGTTCCACACCATCACCCGGCTCATATCCATTTTTACGATGCATTGCTAAAGAAGCAGACCCAGTCCCGTGACAATCAACAAGTGATGCAAGTAAACCTCCATACACAAATCCAGGAATCGCTGTATGCTCCTTTTTCGGCGTATAGATCGTAACGGTTTGATCGCCTTGCCAACCTGTTCTTAAACGCAGACCCTCTTGGTTCAGCCGCCCACAGCCATAGCACCAAGCATAGTCTTGACCATATTCATCTTGAACTGCATATTGAATCTGTTCCATCCCGATTACCTCCCATTATTCTATTTACTCCCATTTTAGCGTATTTTCAGCATATATACACGAAAAATTATTCATTCGATTCAGATGATGACAGTTCACCTTAACTTTGGTAATCTATTAGGTGGACCGGCAGAAAGCGTTTCATTACTTAGGGGGTTATTCAAGTGAAAAGGTTAGTTATTTTAGGCGGCGGATATGGTGGTATTAAAATCCTCACTGGTTTATTGGATCAGTATTTACCGGAGGATTTGCAGATTACCGTTGTTGATCGGAACCCATTTCGCTCACTAAAAACAGAATTCTATACGATTGCAGCAGGAACAGTTGCAGATCAAGATGTTCGAGTTGAATTTCCAGATGACAAACGCGTTCACTACGTTTTTAATGAAGTCACAAAAATCGATACAGAAAATGAGCAGATTTTATTTGAGGATCCAGAAGATGCAATCTCCTATGATTATTTAGTGATTGGGCTAGGCTGTGAAGATAATTACCATGGTATCCCAGGTGCCGAAGAGTTCACCAAAAGTGTTCAAACGTTTGCTAAAGCACGTGAGACTGGGGTTGCAATTGGGAATTTAGGTGCTTATGGTAAGGTTACAATCGTTGGTGCGGGACTAAGTGGGATTGAAGTTGCTTCCGAAATCCGTGAAAGCAGACCTGATTTGAATATCCGTATCTTAGATCGCGGTTCAACGGTTTTAAAAGCGTTCGATTCCAAAATTCAACAATATGTGGAATCATGGTTTGTTTCAAATGATGTGGATGTCATACATAATTCAAATGTAGAGTATGTTGAGAAAGATGGGGTTTGTAACAATGGCGTATGTTTCTTAAACGACGTGACCATCTGGACCGCTGGTGTAAGACCAAATTATTTGGTACGTGAATTACCTTTTGAAAAAGATATTCAAGAAAAAATCATTCTTAATGACTTTTATCAAGTTCCAGCACAGCAGAATGTATATGTATTAGGTGACTGTGCAGCTTCTAATTTCTCTCCAAGTGCCCAGTTAGCCGGTCAGCAAGGTGAGCAGATCGCAGACATTCTCTTAGCTGTCTTGCGTGACAAAGCACCAAAGAAACCGAAGGAAATTAAGTTGAAAGGCACGCTCGGATCCCTAGGCAAATCCGATGGCTTCGGTAATATGATGCAGTTACCATTTACCGGATTCCTGCCACGCCTTGCGAAATCTGGTGTCCTTTGGTTAAGTAAACGTCATTAATCATGAATTGGAATCGGCATATACAGCTGGTTCCTTTTTTCGTTTTAAAAATTTACATAAACTTCACTGCAGCTTCACAAGTATTTCATTATTCTTTAGTATGATTTACCTATAGATACATAATGAATGATGGAGGTGCACCATGCGATTTCTTGCTAAGGTAAGTATCAGTCTCGTCGTTGTGCTGTTTTATTTCTTTTAAATGTATCTTGCCCCATAATCACCAGCATTTCCTGTCCTCGTATGTCTATAACTTTCCATGCAGGAATAAAACTGCGATTACTTGCCTCCAATAAAGCTTCATTTTTAAAAAGGTCAGTCACATTTCTGCTGTGTCTGACCTTTTGTTGTATTTATTAACCTAAAAACTTCACACATACTACTTCCGGGACATCTACAACGGAATCGAGCTGGGTCAGCTTACCTGTCTTCTGATCACGAGCAAATAATACAAGGTTGCCTGACTTCTGGTTCGATGCAACGATGAATGACTCACTAGGATCAAGTACAAAATCACGTGGCCAATTCCCGCCAGTTGATGTGATTTCAATTAGTGTGAGCTCTTTTGTTTCTTCATCAACCTGAAATACAGCGATACTATTATGACCACGATTTCCAGTATAAACAAATTTTCCGTCTGATGTAATATGAATGGCACTTGCATCATTTGTTTCGTTAAAATCTGATGGAATAGCTTTTATTTTTTGTTTTTCAGTAAAGCTTCCCTGGTCTGCATCGTAATCAAGCACAATAACTTCAGAGCTGAGCTCTGTCATTAAGTATGCTGTCTTGCCATCTGGATGAAATGCAAGGTGACGCGGACCACTGCCTGACTCTACATGAAGTGTCGCTACTTTTACAAGTGCTTGACCTTCTATTTTGTATGTCACAAGTTCATCCGTCCCAAGATCTGCGACAATGACATACCTTCCATCAGGTGTTTGTGCTGTATAGTGGACATGTGGTTTTTCCTGGCGTTCGTGCGGACCATTCCCTTCATGCTGAACAGTACCTTTTAGCGCAAGCGCACTTGGACGATGTGCTTGGAATAAATCGACCGTTCCTTTATGATAGTTCCCAGTCACTAGCACACCATTCTGAATATCAAGGTGACACGGCGGCGCTCCCTCTTCCAGCTTCTCATTAACGTAATGCAATTCACCTGAGTCAGATACGATTTCATAAGCATGTACACCACCAAGCCCATCCTGTTGTGCAACAGAATAAAGCTGACGTTTATCTTCACTAATCGCCAAATAAGTCGGACTGCCGACCTTTGCCGCTACCTCCGCAGCTTCTAATTTGCCTGCCTCAGCATCTAGAACAAAACGATAAATCCCTTCACTGCTTTCACGCGTATATGTGCCAGCGAATCCGATATATTTTTGAGCCATATGTATCCATCCTTTCTAGTATTGGTGGTTCTATTATAGCATTAATGGGCTATGAGTTCTTTCTTGAGAAGCCGCAAAAGATGAGATAGTTCTCCATAAGTAAATGGTAAAATTTCGTTGTTAGCAGACCTTTGCGCTTGTACAATACCCCCATCTTATATGGTGCACAAAATTTCTAATCACCACTAGAATTGGAAGGTGTATTCTGAAAGGTTATGATAGAATATACATAAAGAAAACGGCGGGATGTCATTGTTAATGAATTATCTTTAAACCCTTTTAGACAAATCTTCTATATTGGCAAAGTAAAAACAACCCTAGGGAATTCCACATGACCGCAATAATAACCGTTGCATCAGAGCATATTATAGAAAATCGACTGCTGACAGTACAGCTAAAACGATTGAATCTATATAATTAATTATTTCGCTAATCGGTCAGGATATTTCAACTGGTGGTTTGTACTAAAACAAATGAAAAAGGTGAAAAAATGTTAGATAAAATCAAATCATTTCCTGAAAAGTCGGCATTTGTAATTGGTCTTTCTTTAATATTATTTAGTCCAATCTTGTTATTTTTGCTTTCATTATTAGCCTCAGTTGGAAAATGGATTGTGATTATACAAGCAATTATTTTGGGAATTGCTATCTTACTTATACTAAGTGCAGCCGATAAAAGATATGCACGTAAAGGCAATACAAAGTGAAGGGTGATTTGTTTATCCTTATAAATATAACAAATGCATTTCGTAGTTTAATCTTAACGTACGCAATTTGTATCTGATGAATAATTCATATGAGGAGAAATAAAATGGATATAACTAATTTCATAGAGCTAAAACACCTTTCAAATGAACACGTAAATCTACTGCATTCTTTTGAACTGCCTAAAGAGCAAAGTCAGTTTACTTCATTACCAATAAATTTCGCAAATGTATCAGAAGGTCAGTTTCGTATTGTTATCCTTTATCGTACTGAACCGGTTGGCTTCTTTTTATTACATGCAACTGAGCGAGTGAAGGATTATACAAATAATCAGCAGGCCATGCTGTTAACCTCCTTTTCAATAAACCACTCCCAGCAAGGAAAAGGCTACGCAAAACAAGCGATGAATCTACTCAAGAAATTCGTATCCGATGAATTTCCGAATTGTAATGAAATCGTTTTAGCTGTTAACCATAAAAATATAGCTGCCCAGCAATTATATAAAAAGGTGGGGTTTCAAGATACAGGCAAGAGAAAAGTCGGACCTATTGGTGAACAGTTTATAATGAATTTATTGCTGTAATACATATTATGAAACACATTTGTGTAAAGTCTTGTGAAGGTATTTCCAAATTAAAACAGGGCTCACTATAAGCACTAGGAAGCTGGGCCCAATTCTCGCTCTAGATTCGGCCCGCCTCCTTTTCAATACCAATTTAGGCATTTATTGTCCGCAACATTTCCTCAATAGCAAAAGCGACCCCATGATCATAATTTGCCTTTGTTGTATAGGAACAAAGTGCTTTAATTTCGTCTGATGCATTCCCCATCGCAACACCTCGGCCTGCAGATCGGAGCATACTTTCGTCATTCCAGTTATCTCCCATCGCCATCACATCAACCATGTCAATTCCCATACTTTCTGCTAAATGCTTTAAGGCAATTCCTTTTTGGGCATCTCGATGGTTAAATTCCAAGTTAATATCACCAGAAGATGTGATTGCCATTCCCGCTACTCCGCTAAGCTGTGCGCGTGCAGATGCGAGCTTTTCTTTATCAAGCGAAAAAGCAAGAATCTTATAGATTTCTAAGTTTTCTATAGCAAATAATTCATCGTAATCAGCGATGAATTGGACTGGTTCAGCCTGAAAGCGCAGTTCTGCTTTTTCCCGAATTTCTGTCTCTGATGCATTGGGATTCGCTGATTTCATAATATCGACAAGCACTTCTAAGAAGTATTTCTTGCTTACCGAATAGATTCCATTGGTCGTGAAAAATTCCAAGTACATATCAGCTTCTCGACAAACTTCCAAAACCTGCATTGCAACCGATTTATCCATCGGAACTGTTCGAATTAATTGTTTATCCTCTGTATAAGCGACTGCGCCATTTAAGCTAATAATGGGACACGTAATCCCAGCTTGCTTTAGTGGTGTATTGGCTGCATCATATGATCTTCCAGTTGCTACTACAAATCGAATACCATGGGCAACTGCTTTTTGAATTGCCGCTATATTTTCTTCACTTACAACGCCCTCTTCATCTAATAATGTACCATCTAAATCTGATGCAATAAGTTTCATTATGTATGCTCCTAACGTATTTGTTCAGTTTATATTTATTCTTCCCCCTTATTATACACATCTAATCGATATTTTTCAGACAGAACAAAAGTGCAAGCGCCCGGTAAGCGACGTACGGACTGCGCCCCGAACTTTGGGGTGGTTCGACGAGTCGAACATTCCTACGTAGGAGATTCACTCCAAAGTATAAGATGAACTATGACTTTCGCCGTTATGGGCGAAAAGTCAAGTTCATCTAAAAGGAAACATGCCCCTTTAGGGGTATGCCGATGTTAGGCGTAGCCTGGTTTTAGTCGGCCATCCTTTTACCTAGAGTCGATGTTGACTTTCACCGCCAGGGTATAAGTGCGACTAAGCCTCTGGCACAGCCAATCGGCAAGTCTTCTATATCGTGTCATGAGGTGAGGGAAGTCTCGCTAGTCGTTGGGCGCTGGAGCTGGACGTGGCTCATCCTGTATCTAAGTTATCAACAGCATTCAAATTTTCTAGTTTCCTATACAACTAGAAAAAGCACTTGAACAAATGGTTCAAGTACTTTTTCTAAGATAACTATTCCTGCAGTGCCAGTTCCTCAATAACTGCTAGTGCCTGCTCAATTTGTACCTCTACACGTTTTCTAGCCGTACCGCCTGCAACATCACGTGCATTAACGACCGTTTCTGGCCTTAACACATCGAAAATATCCACATCTATTAACTCTGAGAACGATTTGAACTCATCAAGTGTTAAATCAAGTAAATACTTTCCGTTTTGAATGCAATTTAGCACCACCTGGCCAACAATCGCATGCGACTCTCTGAATGGCATTCCTTTTTCAACAAGATAATCCGCAAGGTCTGTTGCATTGGAAAAATCGTTCGTCACGGCTTGATACATATTTTCCTGCTTCACCTGCATTGTCTCAATCATTGGCGCAAATAGTGCGAGTGCGCCTTTTAATGTTTCAAATGTGTCGAACATGCCCTCTTTATCTTCTTGCATATCTTTGTTATAGGCTAATGGAAGGCCTTTAAGCGTTGTCAGCATGCCCATTAAATGACCGTACACACGCCCTGTTTTTCCACGAACAAGCTCTGCGACATCGGGATTCTTTTTCTGTGGCATCATGCTGCTTCCTGTTGTAAACGAATCATCCAGCTCGATGAAGTTGAACTCGGCACTCGACCACTGCACAAATTCTTCACATAAACGAGAAAGATGCATCGCAATTAACGAAGCGTTTGATAAGAATTCGACGACGAAATCCCGATCACTAACTGCGTCAAGACTGTTTTCACAAATACCATCAAAGCCAAGTCTTTCGGCGACGAATTGCCGGTCAATCGGAAAGGTTGTCCCTGCCAAGGCACCAGCTCCAAGCGGGGATTTGTTTACCCGCTTTAAGCTATCGGTTAGACGTTCCACATCACGCTGAAACATGAAAACATATGCCATCATATGATGTCCGAATAAGACGGGCTGCGCTCGCTGCAAGTGAGTATAGCCTGGCATAACGGTGTCTAAATTGGCTTTTGCCTGGCTAATTAAAGCCCTCTCGACATCAATAAGCAGCTGAATAATGGTTCCAATTGCATCGCGCAAGTACAAGCGCATATCTAATGTAACTTGATCATTTCTGCTTCTGCCAGTATGCAGCTTTCCACCTACTGTACCGACCTCTTCAATTAGGAGCTTTTCCACATTCATATGGATATCCTCATGCTCCTCAGTAAGCTCAGCTTCTCCAGATTCAATTTTTTTCAGAACGATTTGCAACCCTTCTGCAATTTTATCAGCATCTCCTGCTGGGATAATCTTACAAGCCTTGAGCATCTCAACATGCGCAAGGCTTCCTTCAATATCATAGGCTGCTAGTTTTTGATCAAATCGGATGGATGCTGTATATTCATCCATTAATTGATTCGTTGGTTTGGTAAAACGTCCTCCCCATAATTTCACGATTTAACAGCTTCCTTTACTTCAAGTTTCACTTTTTCAATCGACTTCTTTTTCTTCGCTGTGCCATTAACAGAAGCATGCACCTGTGTTGGCAAGCCCCATAGCTTAATAAATCCAAGTGCTGCATCATGGTCGAATGCGTCAGCTTTATTGTAGGTTGCCAGGTCAAAGTCATAGAGCGAATTGGCAGATTCACGTCCGACAACTTGCGCATGCCCTTTATACAGCTTCACTTTAACAGTACCTGATACATGCTCTTGCGTTTTTTCCACAAATGATTGAAGTGCTTCTGTTAGTGGTGAATACCACAAACCATAGTAGACCGTTCGTGCCAGCTTTTGTTCTATCATCGGCTTGAATTCAGCAACCTCTCTTGGTAAGGTTAGTGCTTCCAGCTCTTGATGGGCCGCAATTAATGTCATTGCTGCCGGCGCTTCATAAATTTCTCTTGATTTAATACCAACTAAACGATTCTCCACATGGTCAATTCGTCCAACACCGTGCTTTCCAGCAACTTCATTCAGTTTTAAAATCAGCTGATCGAGTGAAAGTTCTTCTCCGTTCAATGCTATTGGCTTACCTTGCTGAAATGTAAGTTGGATAACCTCTGGCGTATCTGGTGCATCAACTGGGTCGGCTGTTAGATCAAACGCATCCTTTGGCGCCTCTTGCCATGGATCCTCTAAAATTCCACATTCATTACTACGTCCCCATAAGTTTTGATCAATACTATACGGACTATCTAAATTGATTGGAATCGGAATTCCATGTGCCTGAGCATACTCAATCTCTTCTTCTCTGGACATTGCCCATTCACGAACAGGTGCAACAATTTTAAGATTTGGGTTTAAAGCCGTAAAGGCAACATCGAAACGGACTTGATCATTTCCTTTTCCTGTACATCCATGTGCTACCGCTACAGCTCCTTCATCTTCTGCAATGTCAACAAGAATTTTAGCGATTAATGGACGAGATAGTGCAGAAATAAGTGGGTATTTCCCTTCATATAATAGATTTGCCTGTAATGCTGGTAATACATATTCATTCGCATAGAGCTCTTTTGCATCAATTACATACGATTTGATCGCACCAACGTCCAGCGCCTTCTTTTTAACAAACTCTAAATCTTTACCTTCACCAACATCGAGCGCCACCGCAATCACATCATAATTATATTTATCCTGTAACCATTTCACTGCAACGGAAGTATCAAGACCTCCGGAATATGCCAAGACGATTTTTTCCTTTGCCATTTTTGTTTCTCCTCTCGTTTGTGCTATTAATGAATTATTATGCATCATTTTGTATAATAATTCAATAGTTTTTTAATATTTTTTTGGTAAATATAATATTTCCCGGATCCGAAATAAAGTTTAACCGGTTGTAAAAAGGTTGCACTGTTTTACTAAATTTGGATTTGCGTTGTCCAAAGGGATCTTTTATCGTTACAATAAAATTAAGTATTATTCCATTATCAAGCCAATTGAAACAGGAAAGAGGGGGCTATTCGTAAATACTCGAAGTATGTAGTTTAGAATATAGACTGTCACTAATCTTATACAAGGAGAGGATTTTTATGGATCTTAGAATTGATGATTTAACTGGATCTGAAGTGGCTGAATTGCTAAGCGAGCACATTCAGAGCATGAGAATACATTCCCCGCCAGAAAGTAAACATGCACTTGATCTTGAAGGATTGCGAAAACCAGAAATTACTTTCTGGAGTGCTTGGGAAGGAAATGAATTAGTTGGCTGCGGAGCACTTCAAGAACTTAATCGCCATCATGGAGAGATCAAGTCAATGCGAACATCTTCATCCCATCTAAGAAAAGGTGTAGCGAAGCGAATTCTTCAACGAATTATTGACGAAGCCAAGCAACGTGGTTATCGACGGTTAAGTCTGGAAACGGGATCAATGGATGCATTTGAACCAGCTAGGAGAATGTATGCAAACTTCGGGTTTCGATATTGCAAGCCATTTTCGTATTATATTGAGGACCCAAATAGCGTATTTATGACAAAGGAATTATAAGTTTGTTTCAAAGGATGCATTCGTTAAAAAATAAAGCATTAATCATAAATCTTTCACAAAAGCGCAAATTGTGGAAGATCATAGATAGAAAATGATCAAACTTAATTTTAAAGCTACATATTTTCCTCAGCCGGATACAAACGACTAAAGCCATGCACCCCTAACAGGCACATGGCTATTTGATTACTTATCTTTTGAGAAACGATGAAATGAAATTTTTACGATTTCCATGAGCACAGCGGCTGCAAGAGCAAGAGCTGCCGCTACAAGTGCTTCATTCCAGCCAAAGCTTTGTGGAATGTTAAATACATCTCGGGCAAATGGAAGAGTTGTTATGCCATATAGAATAAACCCAAGGAAGACAGCCCCTATGACATATTTATTTTTAAAGAACCCCGCTCCAAATGCTGTTTGTGTATTCGATCTAGCTGCGAATGTCTGCAATGTACGTGATAAAATGAGTGTCGTAAACGCCATTGCGACTCCCATTTCATTTGAATAGCTTAATCCAATATAGAAGGAAATGATAACAGCGATACCAATCAACAGTCCTCTTGTTAGAACAGCTTGCAACGTATCCCGAGTAAAAATTCCCTCGTCTGTCCGACGTGGTTTTCTTTCCATCACGTCAGGTTCTGACTTTTCCATTCCTAATGCAATTGCTGGAAGCGAATCATTTACTAAATTAATATACAGAAGCTGCAACGCCGTAAATGGATTTGGCAGATTGAAAATAACGGCATAGAGAATGGCGATAATTGCCCCTAAATTACCAGCAAACAAGTATCCAATTGCCTTTTTAATATTATCAAACACGGTACGGCCAACACCAACTGCATTAACAATCGAGACAAAGTTATCATCCGTTAAAATCATCGCAGAAGAGTCCTTCGCTACATCCGTACCACTTCCCATTGCAATACCAATATCCGCCTGTTTTAGTGCCGGTGCATCGTTAACACCATCACCTGTCATGGCTGCGACTTTATCCTTCTTCTGCCATGCACGAACAATTCGAATTTTGTTTTCTGGGGAAACACGTGCATAGACTGCGATTTGCTCAAGCTTCCTATCTAACTCTTCATCCGATAAGGCATCCAACTCCTTACCAGTTAAAGCAATATCATCGTCCCCCATAAGTCCAATATCACGACCAATCGCTTGTGCAGTTGTTTTATGATCACCTGTAATCATAACTGTACGAATCCCTGCTTTTTTCGATTCTTCAATCGAACCATAGACAGCCTCTCTCGGCGGATCAATCATCGCAGTAAGGCCTATAAGCACAAGATCCTTCTCATCTTCCTCTGTAATATCTGTTTGTCCATCAGCTAGGCGTTTATAGCCGTATGCCAGCACACGCAATGCCTGATCTGAAAAACTTTCATTGGCCTGCTCAAATAATGCCAGTAATTCATCTGTTACCGGTTCTTCCTTTCCCTTGTATAGTACATGGCTGGCACGGTCAAACATGACATCCGGGCCGCCTTTTGTCAGCATTGTTGTTTCACCATCCATGCGATGTACCGTGGACATCAATTTACGATCCGAATCAAACGGCAATTCTGCTTCGCGCTTAAATTTTTCCCGAACTGCTTCATAGTCATTATTATTTTTATTGGAAAAATTAATAAGGGCGACCTCTGTCGGATCTCCAATCTCCCCGCCATCACTATTAATAAAGGAATCATTACAGAGCACTGCTGTATTCACAAGCATCCGCTCCGACTCATTCCAATTTTCCGGATCCTCCGCGAGCTCGCTTCCCGACTCACCTGGAATAAAATAATCCGTTACGGTCATTTTATTTTGTGTCAATGTTCCAGTTTTGTCAGTACAGATGACACTAGTTGAACCGAGCGTTTCTACAGCAGGAAGTTTTCGGATAATCGCATGCTGTCTAGCCATTTTATTTGTTCCAACAGATAGTACAATCGTAACGATCGACGATAACGCTTCTGGGATGGCTGCTACTGCAATTGCTACGGAGAACATAAGCGCATTTAAAATTGCAGTACTTGTATCAACATCTGCCCCACCAAACCAAATTCTAAGGGCTTGTACAGCGAAAATTAAGATGGAAAGCAACAATATCCCAATACCGAGCTTTTTACTAAACGATTCAAGCTTCCGTTGTAATGGTGTTTGTTTTTCTTCAGCGGTAGAAATCATCTCCGCAATTTTTCCGATTTCCGTCTGCTCTCCTGTCCCAGTCACAACAAAGGTGCCACGACCATAGGCAACAAGCGAGCTGCTGAACACCATATTGACTCGATCTCCAAGCGTCACCTCTTCCGTAATCATATCGGTACTCTTTTCAACTGCTTCCGATTCACCCGTTAGCATCCCTTCATTTACCTTTAGTGAACCACTGGCAATAATTCGACCATCAGCAGGAACATAATCACCAGCTTCAAGTGTCACGATGTCTCCTTGAACAAGTTCCCTTGCTGGTATCGTTTGTGACTGACCATTACGGATTACCTTTGCCTCTGGAGCCGACATATCGCGTAAGGCATCTAGAGAGCTTTCCGCTTTCTTTGTCTGCACGACACTAATAACGGAATTAATAAGTAGAACGAGAAAAATAATCAGTGATTCTGCAATTTCTCCCAATACAACTTGAATTCCAGCGGCTACCAGGAGGACAATAACCATTGGATCTTTAAACGTTTCTAGAAAAAGCTTCCAAGTCGAAACCTTCTCCCTGTCTTTTAATTCATTGTAGCCATCTTGCTCGAGTTTTGCTTTTACAGCATCAGAAGTTAATCCATTTTCCGATGACTGTACAGCTTTTAAAACAGATTCGGTATCTTTACGGTAAAATTCCAACATGAACGAACTCCTTTTTGATGTTCAATTCGCTACGAATAGATTGTCTTCTGAAGCAAGACATTATTCATGAACATGATTTTTGTTAATTTTTTTATCTGATCTTTCTTTGAAACCTACAATTACCTAGTCCTTAGCAGGTGTACAAGCTCAGGGCTATTATACCTCTTCTGTTTCGTCAACCACCGGGATTAGAAACTCTTTTTACGATACAGGTAGATAGGTTATACATTCCCCTGTTTACCCAAAAAAAGCGAGACCTAACCCACGATTGGGCAAAGGTCTCGCTTAGCATGTTCTGCCAATAAAGCCGATGATGAAATCCATCATGTAATGACGACTTTATTTTGGAATCACTTGATTCCACCGCTACTCCCCTTTGACAGATGTCAAAGAAATATTCTATATTCATTTTAGCATACGCCTGCTAAAAATTTCAAATCATATTATAGTTGTTTAATCGCATCCGCAATTTCTGATTCCCCCGAAACTAAATCAAAGCTTTTCCGATACGTAGCTTCTTCCGTTAACGCAGCAATCAATACTTTGGCTACATCCTCTCTTGGGATACCGCCTCTTTCTAAGTTTTCCGCTACTGAAACCTTATCGACTGCAGGTTCATTTAATAAGTTGCCAGGTCTTACGATTGTATAGTTTAGAGAACTAGCCTCCAGCTCTTTGTCTGCATAATGCTTCGCAACCATATAAGGTTTAATTGGACTATCTGCCCAGCTCTCGCGATTATGCGCCTGGATGGCACTGACAAGAACAAACCGACTGACGCCTGCTCTTTCTGCTGCTTCCATCGATTTAACCGCTCCATCTAAGTCAATAAGCAAAGTCTTATCCGGTCCAGTACTTCCTCCTGATCCTGCTGAGAAAATGATAGCCTCAGCACCTGATTCGATTACTGCTTGGGTCAGTGTATCTACACTATCTTCCAGATTAGCCAAAATAGCATCCACACCAGATGCTTCCAGTTCCTTTGCCTGCTCTTCTTTTCGAACCAACGCTGTTAACGTATGCTCTTCACTTTCTTGAAGTAAACGTACGAGATGTTTACCAATCTGACCATTTGCTCCAATTACTAAAACCTTCATTTGTACATCCCCTTTGACGATAGATTTTGGAAACCCACTTCATTATTTCAAAGCAAATCCAATTTATCAAAGATTCTGTTTGTGTTTATATCATCCACTCAACTAAAATCGGCGCAATAATCGATACAATTATGGCACTTAACACCATTGCAACCGTACTGGCAGATCCTCCTAATGGTCCGTCTTCCATCGCCCGAGCTGTACCAATTGCATGGGATGCACTCCCAATTCCTACTCCTCGTCCGATGACATGATCAATTTTAAAAGCCTTAAATATAAATGGGGCTATCAGCACACCACACATTCCAGCAAGCATAACAAAAACTGCCGCAAGAGGCATCGCACCTCCCAGGGAGTCGGCAATCACAATCGAAACAGGTGTAGTCACGGATTTGGACACTAATGAATAAATAATGAATTCTTCAACTCCAAGCCATTTCGCGAGCAAAACACCAGACATAATTCCAACAACAGCACCAACAAAGGTACCCATCAGGATTGGAAAAAATAGCCGTTTAAGAAGATCACGCTGCTGATACAGCGGATAAGCTAATGCAACTACTGCCGGGCCCAGCAGCTGATTAATCCATTCGCCCCCAATCATATACGTATCATAGTCAATATGAAAAATAAGTAATATCAAAACAATAACAATAGATCCTAGAAAAATCGGCAATGTAACTGGAAGCAAAATTCTGCGATGAAGCTTCCACATAAAAAGATATACGATTAATGTTCCTATAATAGCTAACAAGCCTATTACAATATTATTCATGATGCATTTCCTTCTTTCTAACAAACCACTGGCTTACAACACCAGATATTCCCATAACAAGTGCCGTGCTTATAAGTACAATGATGATTAATAAAATTCCTTCACCTGTAAAAAGCTGCAAATAGTTCACGATACCGACTGTTGCAGGGATGAAAAACAATGTTAAATGGCTAACAAATAATCGTGTGCCATCTTCAATCCAACTCACTTTTATACTCTTTGTGTAAAGCAATATAAATAAAAGAATCATTCCAATCACACTGCCAGGGATTATCAAATGAAACGTTAATTGAATCCAGTTTCCGATTAAAAAGATTCCATATAATACAGCTATATGTGTGATAATTTTTCCTAATTTCAACAATCTCAGACACTCCTATATTTAAACAATGCATCCATTATAGCAAATTTATCGAGTAATTAGTGTAGAGTTTAACTGGACGAAGTATTCTGTCAAGGTCGACGGAGGCACAGACCCCATTTGTGAACTTTAGTATTTTTTCTTTAATCTTCATCGTTTACCTTGTAAACCTCAGTATTTTCATACAGCTAATCCATTATCAACGCTCAACCTGGACAACCAACAAGCCAAAAGGCATAACCGCAAACGGTTATGCCTTATTAAAGTCTACGTATTCCGTTTTATCCAAAGTGACAGTCGTCTCACTTGGTTTTGTTTCAGCAATAATGGCTCCATTCCGAATAGAATATCTCACTTTCGCTTGCTTCCGAATTGCTTCATATTCATTTTCAGCATCAAGTACGATAAAGTTAGCTGGTTTTCCGGCTTCAATGCCATACCGATCCTCAATGTGTAATGTTTTCGCACTGTTTGTTGTAATCATGTCGATCGAATTAACAATTTGTTCATATCCCATCAATTGAGCGACGTGAATCCCCATATGCAATACTTGCAGCATATTTCCGGTTCCTAGTGGATACCATGGATCAAAAATATCATCATGACCAAAGCTCACATTCATGCCAGCTTCCTGTAATTCTTTTACTCTTGTCAGCCCTCTGCGTTTCGGATACGTATCAAAGCGACCTTGTAAATGAATGTTTACAAGAGGGTTCGATACAAAGTTAATCCCCGACATTTTTAAAATACGAAATAACTTGGATGCATAAGCATCATTATAAGATCCCATTGCCGTTGTATGGCTTGCCGTTACACGCGATCCAAGTCCTCGTTCATATGCTTCGGTTGCAACAACCTCTACAAAGCGTGACTGTTCATCATCAATTTCGTCGCAATGAATATCGACAAGCAGGTTATATTTTTCCGCAAGGTCAAAGGCAGTTTTAATGGAAGATACACCATATTCCCGAGTAAATTCATAATGCGGGATACCACCGACAACATCTGCTCCCATCTTTAATGCTTCCTCAAGCAATTCAACTCCCTTTGGAAACGACTGAATTCCTTCCTGTGGAAAAGCAACAAGCTGCAAATCTACATATGGCGCGACTTCTTCCTTCACTTCTAGCATTGCTTGTAAAGCTGTCAGGTCTGGATCAGTAACATCAACATGTGTGCGTACATGCTGAATCCCTTGTGCAATTTGCCATTTTAATGCCGTTTTTGATCTCACTTTTACATCCTCAATTGTTAATGTTTCCTTCCGCTCGGACCAGCGCTGTATCCCCTCAAATAACGTCCCACTTTGATTCCATGCTGGCTCACCAGCAGTGAGCGTTGTATCCAAGTGAATATGCGGTTCAATAAATGGAGGGAGCACAAGCGCCCCATTTACATCCAAAGCGTTTGGGTCATCTCCACCTTCTATACCAGGAGAAACTTGATTAATTTTCCCATCCACGACTTCAATATCCCATAAACCTTCTTTTCCTCTTAGCTTTGCATTTTTAATGTTCACGAATTAATTCTCCTTTTCTTCCTTGTTCTAACCCAGATTTTGCAGCTGCTTTTTCAGCAATAACCATTCCGATTAAATAGAGCACACCCGTTCCAATAATGCCGTTAACCGGCGGAATACCGGGAAGCAAATTAGCAATCGCAACCCCGCCAATCCACGATACGATTGCGATCCAATTGACTGCTTTGAATTTCATTGTTTCAAATGCCTGATACTTTCCTTTTCTTAGGATGAAAAAATCAAACAAAATGATTGCACCAATCGATGGCAAGGTTGAACCTAATATCGTTAAAAAGCCAACAAAGTTATTAAACAACCACATTGCAGCTGCTGTACCAAGCACACCATTAACAATAACAAGCTTCCCTTTAGCAATCTTTGTGATATTCGAAAATCCCAATCCAGATGCATATAACGCATTATCATTCGTTGTCCAGATGTTCAGCCCAAGCACGATAATAGCCGGAAGCATCAGCCCTTGCATAAACATTACTTCCGAAATATCAGCTAAACCAAACGCAAACATCCCAATTGCTCCAAACAAAAACATAAACGAGTTACCGATAAAGAATGCAACAACGGTAGTCGATACCGCTGTACGCTTTGTTTTGGAGAAACGGGCGAAATCTGGTGTAAGTGTTCCTGCACTAACGAAGGAACCGATACATATCGTCAATGCAGTCGCTAATCCCATCGTTTCTGCCGGTTGATAGCCCATTAGCGCCTCAATTCCTCCGGCTGCATTTGTCGCGTTGAGTGCAGAATAACCACCAAGAAGCGCAATTGCAGGGACAGCGATAAAGCTCAAAACTGTCAATGCCTTTATACCAAAGAAAGCTGTAGCTGTCATTAAAATACCAGAAATCGCGATAAGTACATACATATTAATCCCAGTTGCCGCATGAACTGGTACAGCAAACATCGCCACACCAACACCAAACCAGCCTACTTGCGTAATTCCCAATAAAAACGATGATAAATAAGAGCCTTTCTCACCAAAAGCATATCTCGCAAGCAAATGTGTAGATAATCCAGTTTTCGCCGCAATAAAAGCAAGTGCCCCAGTATAGATACCAAGTAATAAATTACCAGCTAAAACAATCCAAATAAATTGCGTAAATGTCAGCCCCATCCCTAGTTGTCCACCCGAAAGCATACTTGCCGAGAAAAATGTTAATCCCATCATGAGCATGAACATTTTCCAGAAACCATTCCGATTTGCCTGCGGTACAGGCTGTAATGAAAACTCTTTATCTACTTTTTGCATGTTAATTCCTCCTCGAATGTTTGTCTGGTACCGAGGTAGGTCGTCTTAGAACACGAAGACATTTTTGGGAAAAAAGAAAGGCTTCTTGCCATTTCTGACAAGAAGCCTTTTTTATAAGCCTATAGCAAGAGGGTATACACGTACACCTCTTCCTCTATGCTTATTTTCCGCTATCCTTGTCAGCCTCTCTGGACTGAATTAAAGGTACCAGTATTTAGTTGGATTTATTATTACAGAAAAGCGGGGTTTTGTCAACAATCCTTTCGGGGTCTTTCATCCCCAGTTGGCCGACACTCCCTTTTCAATTTATCAAAAACTAGAGTAACTCCCTTAACTCCTCCGTCATTTGGTCAACTAATTCAGGTCTTCCATGAAACGCGGCAGGAGTATTTTGAAACAGTTCAATTCGCCAGTTACTATTCGTTTTCACTGCAACAAGCGTCTGATGGGCATTTACATCAGGTTCAATATCTGTTTTCCCCGGTGGGATCATCCCTGCAATCGCGTGTAGTATTGCTGCATCTTTTCCTAAAGGTCGGATGGATTTAATTTTTGTTACAAAAGGGGCAGTAGGATGATCTTCAAATATTGGTTTAACATGGGATAAGATTTCAGCTTTTCCAACTACCTTACTACCGTCAAACCCGATTTGTGCTCCCTGATCTGAAAATTGTTCAGCCATTCCCTCAGCATCCCGTCTATTCCACGCATCAATTAATTTTTGATAAATTTCTTGTATTTCATCATGAAATGAATCGTTCATATCCATATCTCCTTACTGTGCGCTTTTTTCATTAAACAGTTAACCAATAACCTTAACCCTTTATAAAAAGGAACGCAAAGCTCTAAATGCTTATAATTTGTCAGAACTAAAAATTAGCACCAGAAATAATAAAAGGAATTGCTAATTTAATAAATTCCTCTGGAGTCATACCTTTATCATCTCTTCTCCATTCTACAGAAGCTCCGTATATTCCCCAGCTTAATATAACAGCGGTAATTCTTAAAGCATCGTCCGCTTCTTTGTTGCGTTGATTTAACAGCATTTTGTAAAAAACAACTTCAAGCTGCTCCCTGATAATTCGAGCAATGGTGTCCTCGTAACCTCTATGACAACGATTGGATAATGACTTCTGGAAATTCGTAATCGCTAAGAAAATCTTAACAAGCGACTCTTCATTTAGCTCGTTATCTTGAAAGTAATCACAATCCAAATTCACTAACAATACTTCTGATAACACCTTTTCCAGTAAATCGTATATATCTTCAAAATGATAATAGAATGTGGCGCGATTTATCATCGCTTCAGCTGTAATATCCTTCACAGTGATGTCTTTAAATTCCTTCTTACCTGAAAGTTCCATAAAAGCATCCATTATTAATTTACGGGTACGTAAAATTCGGGGATCCGTTTTTGTATTCGTCATATTGATCTCCCTTCCACTTTTTAAACAAATTGTTCAATGTGTCGGATATCCAACACATACACCAAACTATTGGTGTTGCTAATTTTTATTATGGCTTAAAATTCAATTATAAAGCAACTATAATGCGTCGTTAAAAGGCGTTTCATAAAGATTTCTAGGAGGAGTTAACATGCTTAAAATTGGAATTATTACTGGAAGTACAAGAGATTCACGAGTAAATTTGCAGGTTGCAGAATGGGTGAAATCCATCGCAGACATGCGAACAGATGCAACATTTGAGATGGTTGATATTAAAGATTACAACCTGCCACAATTTAATGAGCCGATTCCGGCTATTATGTCACAGGATTACCAAGCACCAGAAGCGAAAGCATGGTCTGAGAAAATTAATGAGCTTGACGGATTTGTTTTTGTCACTCCTGAATACAACAAAGCGATTACTTCTGGATTAAAGGATGCTATCGATTATTTATATGTGGAGTGGAACAATAAAGCCGCTGGAATCGTAAGCTATGGTTCAACACTTGGAGTTACAGCAGCAAACAATCTAAGACTAATTTTAACAGTACCAAAAGTGGCAACGGTAGGAACACAGCCAGCATTAAGTCTTTTCACGGATTTTGAAGAAATGAGAACCTTTAAACCAGCACCGTTTCATGAAGAAACCGTTCAAACTATGTTGAATGAGGTCGTGGCTTGGTCTACTGGATTGAAAACAATTAGAAACTAATTTTAAAAATGATGAAGAGTGCGGGAAAAGAGCATAGCTTCTTTTTCCTCGCTTATCCTACATGAATAGAAATGAGGGAAATAAATTGAATAACAATAAAAATATGATTTGTGACTTGGAAACAGGTGTATGTGGAGTAGCTGAAGATGAGGAAATGGAAGTTATTGATTTTAATAAGCCGAAAAAGTCAATTAACCTTTATTATGTAACAGATCCCATTTGCTCGCACTGCTGGGCAATTGAACCGGTTCTCCGTCGTTTTATCGAGCAATATGGTGATTATTTTAACGTTCATACGGTTATGGGTGGCTTACTGGAAAAATGGCATGATGGGCCAATCGATCCTGCAAACGGAATTTTTAAACCAGCCGATGTTGCAGGTCACTGGAGAGAAGTTGGTGAACATTCCAGAATGCCAATTGATGGGAGTCTAATGATTGATAATCCAGTTCAGTCCTCTTTCCCACCTTCACGAGTATTTAAGGTGATTCAAAAAAATCATAATGCGGAACTCGCATTTGAATATTTACGCCGTGCCCGAGAAGCACTTTTCGCATTCAACCAAAATATTTCAGATAAATCCGTTATGATTGAAACCGTAAATAAACTTGGTCTTGATGGGGAATACATTGTAAAGGAAGCTGAACAACCAATCGGACAACAATTATTGGATGAAGACTTCGATCTGACGAGAAGTTTAGGCGCTCGAGGGTTCCCTACAATTATCATGATCAATGAAGAAAACAAAGGTGTGAAAATTGTTGGAGGACGTCCATTTGAATACTATATTGATGGCTTAAAACAGATTCTAAATACAGAAGAACTGCAACCAAAACAACAACCATCGCTTTCTAGCTTGCTTGAAAAAGAAAAGCTTTTATTCTCCAAAGAAATTGAAGTCATGTACGATGTGGAGCAATCTGACCTTAACGCTTTTATTGAAAAAGAGCTTACGCCTGATCAATATCAAAAGCAGGAAATTCTAGGAGAGTACTACTTTACAACAACAAAGTAAACAAAGGAGAATAACCATGGCATATGTATTGCAAGTCGATTTTAACATGAATGGACCATTTGGGGAAGAAATGGCAGAAGCATTTTCAGATTTAGCAAAAAGCATCAATGAAGAAGCTGGCTTCCTATGGAAAATCTGGACAGAGCGACCCGAAGCAAATGAAGCAGGCGGAATTTATGTTTTTGAAACAAAGGAAACAGCTGAAAGCTATCTGAATATGCATACAAAACGTTTAGCCAGCTTTGGCATCACAAATGTTAATGCCAAAACTTTTGCAATCAATTCCAAGCTTACTGCGATTACGAAGGGGCCGGTAAGCTAAACCATAGACCTGAATAAAAATTCTTTCAAATCAATACACCACATGAAAAATCTCTAAGTTGAATTTCATGTGGTGTATTTTTTATAGTTTTTAAATTAAATTGTACAGCAAAGTATGCTTTCCGATAAAATATGATATTCGCGGTATTTTAATATGGCCACACTTTGACCTGCAGCTGCTGCACCCCAAATTCTAATGCCTCATCTAAGTCTTCTATATAAACATCTAGCTTACCATTCGTTATTGCACTGCCACGGTCCTGACATACATACGTTTCATCCAATTCTGGAATATGTATTTTTGTTCCAAACGGAAGAGCCTGAGGGCACGCAATTGTATTTCCCTCTTCAACCATTGCCCCAGATGCTGTTATACCATAAGCTGGGTCATCTGGTTCTTTTCCAGTAGACTCATAGCCAGCCGTGTAAGCTGTAACGGTAAAAGGAAGCCCATTCTCATCTGGTATGTTAATCGCTTGCCCTGGCTGAACATGTTCAGGGTCCGTGATAGCAGCGTTTGCAGCAACTAACGTATCAAAATCTACTTGATAGTTTTGGGCAATCCGATACAAATTATCCCCTGACTTTACTTTGTAAACTTTCTCGGCAGAAGCTGCTTGCGAAAATAATCCAACTCCAATCATAAAAACTAGCATCGATATAATATATTTGATGATAAAACACCTCCATTAATATATATACTAGCTACCCTATTTTTGAATTTCAAAACCTAAAATACAAATAAAACTTAAAAATAAATTAGATTCTGACAAATATCCCTGCACTGTTTTAGAGTAACTTCAAATCTACTTTTCTAGTTTTTATTACGCCAATACGTTTCAAAAGAATAATTTAATTTTTACAAGAGGACTGCTTTATAACAACTATAAACGTGCCATTTTTACTTCCTAATGAATTAAAAATGGCTCCCCACCCAAATAGGAAGCCATTTTTTTAATACGTTCATTTCTTTTTTCTAATTCCAATAACACGCCCAACTTCTTTTGGGTTTTCTGCAGGTTTATGTTTAGTTGCAAGTTCTTCTATATGGTTAAAAATTTCTTCCGGAAACGGTGATGCTTTCCCCTCTTCCTGGTTAATTCCCATTAGCAATTGTTCACTCGTTGCAGCCCGTTTTCCATTTTCACCATACAGTTCAAAGAAAAGATGGATTCGTTTGATATCATAATCAATCACGTTTATAAAGACTTCAAACGATTCACCAAGCTTCATTTCATCTAGATAGCAAACGTGATTTTCCATTGTATAAATCGTATATTTGCTCTTCGCTAAGAAATCCTCGGTCATCCCAATAACGTTCATAAATTGATCGACACCCCGGCTGAATGCTCGAACATACTCCGCATCATTCATATGTCCATTATAGTCAATCCACGCCTCAGGTACTTTATCCTGAATCAATAATTTCGCTTTATTCAAGCGTCCTTGCCTCCTTTTAATCGTTCGAATGCCACCTACAATTTTCCTGATAACATTGATCCTGGCCAGTATTTTTCCAATAGCTGCTGGAGTTCAATTAAAAATTGATCTCTGCGATCTTCCAATTTATCCATTTCAACACCAGCCGTTTGTGTTTCACACCCTGTAATGACTTTGTCAGCTAATTCCTCTGTTAATTCTGGTGCTTCTAATTTCGTCCATGGTAATTTCAATGCCGGTCCGAATTGCTCCAATAAGTGACGCATTCCTTCTTTTCCACCGCCCATATGCAGTGTCATGAATGGTCCCATTAATGCCCACCTAAGTCCTGGTCCATATATAATGGAGGCGTCTACTTCATCTGTACTCGCTACCCCATCATTCACAATGTGAAGGGACTCGCGCCAGATTGCTTCCATTAAACGGTCCGCAATGTGTCCTTCAATTTCCTTACGAACAACAAGAGGCTTCATCTTTAAGGAATCATAGAAACTTCTTGCCTTCTCAATTGTATTTACATCCGTCTTTTCTCCGCCAACAAGTTCAACAAGTGGCATTAGGTAAACCGGGTTAAAGGGATGAGCGACAATGACACGCTCTGGATGGTTGTGACAATCCGCCTGTAAAATGCTTGGTAATATTCCAGATGTGCTGGAGGCGATGATTGCTTCCTTCTTCGCATACGTATCAATATCAGCAATGACTTTTCGTTTTAAATCCTCACGCTCTGGAACATTTTCCTGTACAAAGTCCGCATCTTTTAGTGCCTCTTCTAAATTCGAATGAAAGCTCAGCTTATCCGTTGAAGCATCTTTATGCAGTCCCATTTTCTCCATCCACGGCCATGCCCGCTCAACGGCAGCACGTGTTTTTTCTTCCGTCTTCGGATCTGGATCAAAAGCAGTTACATGGTAACCATTTGCTAAAAAGCGCGTAATCCACCCATTGCCAATTACGCCTGTACCGACAACCGTGATGTTTTGGATTGATCTATCATTTGTCATACAGCTAGGCTTCCTTTCCATATGGGTTCAGTAAATTGAGATGTTTTCGTGCTTCAGCTGGAGTCATCACATCGGAACCAAAGGACTGGACTATCTCAACAGCTTTATCAACAAGCTGTTCATTTGTTGCAAGCTGACCTTTCTTCAAATACAGGTTGTCTTCCAGACCTACACGAATATTCCCGCCTTGACGGATAGACTCTTCAACAATCGGCATTTGCATTCGGCCAATTCCAAAAGCTGCCCATTTCGCATTTTCTGGAATTCGACTTTTCATATATGCCATGGTTTCCGCATCTGCTGCCGCCCCCCACGGAATACCGAGACAGAACTGGAATATTGGATCCCCTTCAACTAAGCCTTCTTCAATTAATTGATTGGCAAAACGAACATGTCCTGTATCAAAACATTCTAATTCGGCTTTGACACCACTTTCTTTGACGAGTTTCGCCTGTTTCCTTAACCAGTCAGTTGGACTGATGTATAACATATCACCAAAGTTAATACTGCCACAGTCAAGGGTACACATTTCCGGCAAGAGTCTTCCTATCGGCTCATGACGTTCTTCAGGGGTTTGAATATCCGTTCCTTCTCCGCCTCTTGTAGGGTCTTCATCACTTGGGATCCAATCTCCACCTCCACCTGAGGTAAGGTTAATAATGACATCTGTCTCTGATGCACGAATTCGTTCGACAACTTCCTGAAATAGATTGACATCATGACTTAATTTTCCTGTTTTCGGATCACGCACATGTATATGCGCAATGGTAGCTCCTGCTTTCGCAGCTTTAATTGCCGAATCTGCAATCTCTTTTGGCGTTACTGGTACATAGGCACTTTTTGTAGTCGTATCTCCTGCACCTGTTACCGCACACGATAATATTACTTTTTTATTCACGCTTCATTCCCCCGTTCTTTTTTTGGCACATGTTTAAAGATTTCTCCGCTTTCAAAGAACTCCGTTACACGGTGGATCCAATCATAGTAATCCATCCATTCCTTCATTTCTTTTAGAAGTTCATTCAGGGCCAGTTCATCTTCTTCCGTCAATCCTGAAGTTGCTTGTAATTGATTCATTTGTTTCATCATTCTTTGTTCAAAAGAACTGCTGCGTTGAATAGCCTTTTTCCATGTAGAGGTAAACAGAAGAATGAATGTTTGATAATAATCCTCTTCCACCCGAAATAAATCTTTCCGAACTCCTTTTTTAAAGACGCGTTCCGCAATATTTAAATCAATCATTTCCCGGACTACCTGACTCATCCGTGTTTTACTCATCCCTGTTTCTTCTGATAGCTCATCAAGTGTCATTGGTTCCCTGTTCATGTATATAATTCCAAGCACACGTCCAATACTTGTGGAAACACCGAATGCATTCATATTGTCCGTTATTTTTTCAATGAATTGTGTTTTTACATCATCAATCCGTTCGTCATCATTCCTCAATGTCCTCACCCTTTTATGGCTTATTTCCATTTTAAAAATTGAAAACCTGGCATTCGCTTCGTCTTTGATAGAATGTCATCGTTGCATTTATGCTTAGGTAAGTTTTATACTTTCTTAACTGCCAAGAAAAGGATTGTATTACCTTGTCATTGGCAAGACCAATTTTGATGCTTTGTCTCCACCTTGATAAATATATTCCACTGCAGATTTCCCTTCAGTGTGTGTCTTTGTTGTTGTTCCGTTATTTAAGTTAATATCATATAGTGGCGCATTGCTTGCTGCTATATCCAGACGTATGCGATGGCCTTTTTTCAAGGTATATGCGGTGGAACCTATTTCAACTTCCAAACAAACTGGATGATTCTCTTTTTCTACCCTTTTTCTATGAAATGAATCGATGATATTATACGAACGTCCTTGGCTATCAACTTCTGACAGCCTTAGGGATATATCCAAAAGCTCAGATGGAGAAGATGCCCAAATACTCGCTTTAATTGAACCTAGCAATGGAAGATCTTCCTCAAGCTCCATACTCGTATAGACAAGAACATCTTCTCGATCTTGTATATCGCTCATATCAAACATCCCGGAAGCGTGTCCCGCAATAAGCGTCCCCCCACCACGAGTAGGAACTGGGTGATTCGGGTCTAGTTTTAAAGCACTTTTGGTTTCCGTAGTGTCAGGTTGATACGTTAGCTTTCCATCTCCATTTCGGCTTTGTGACATCCCTTGACTCTGGAGGTATACTTCCCTTGACTTTACACCAGTTTGAATCGGCCATTCCTCAAAGGTTTCCCAACGATCCTGCCCCATCAAATAAAGGTGGACAGGTTTCTCGAAAGGCATTGGCATTGGCTTCTCCTTCAACCATTTATCAAACCATTTAATATGGATTTCTGTAGGATCTAATGATTTGTCAACGCCTATACTAGATGCTGCATGGTTAAAAAAACGCTCCCCACATCGACCTGTCATTTCTTCATGCGTCCACGGACCAATCCAGAGCATTTTTTTCCCTTTATAAGTTTGATAGGCTTCTAATGTTGGTGCCAATAATCCGTCAAACCAGCCGCCAATGAATAATGCTGGAATATCCACTTCACTTAGTTTTCCCTTTAGATTTACATGATCTTTAAATGTTTTGGCTAGTCTCCCCTGCATAAAATCAAAATAATACGAGCCCGGATCAAGGTCTTTGATTGGCTTCCATTCATCAGCAGGAGCATCAACTAACCACTCTGCCATATTCTCAAAATAATAATGAAATTTCCTCTTGTCAAAGTTCCCTTCCCTTTTCAGCTGATCCTCTAACATAGATCCTAAAACCCATGTTTCCAGTTTAGCTACTGGATGAGGTTCTCCTTCGCTTCCCAGAAAGCTTCCCATAAGATCTGCTCCCGTCATCACTGGAGCAATCGCCTTTAAGGAAGGTGGCCTTTCTACTGCTGCTGCAAACTGGGTATAGCCATGATAAGACATACCAAACAGTCCAACTTTTCCGTTTGAATATGGAAGCTTTGCCGCCCATTCTACTGCCTCATATCCATCACGTCTCTCATGTATGAATGGAAAAAAATCGCCTTCTGAGGCAAATCTCCCTCTTACGTCCTGAAGGATAACTACATAGCCTGCTTGCACCATCCGAGGCACTTCCAAATATTCGTCATAGTAACGTGGTGTTTCTTTATCATATGGCAACCGAATCATTAACACCGGATAGCTTTCTTCATCATCCGGATGATACACATCAGACCGAAGAACTGTTCCATCAGCTAATGAACACGGAACATTTTTTTCAACTCTAATTCCGATTTCTCCCAAGACAATCACCTCTAATGATAGATTAAGAAGCAAACTCTATTTTTTTACCTTTTATGCTGCGCTCGATTTTGAAGACTTTATTGGTTGAAGTTTCCGTTCAATCCAACCCATAATTAAATCAGCGATAATGGCCATCAATGCTGTAGGAATTGCACCAGCTAGAATAATAGCTGTTCCATCCGTTGCATTCGTTCCCGTGAGGATGATGGACCCTAAGCCTCCTGCTCCGACAAATGCACCAATTGCAGCAATTCCAATCCCAATAACAAGCGCTGTCCGTAACCCTGCCATAATGACACTAATTGCAAGAGGAAGCTCGACCATTCGTAATAGTTGAAACCGAGTCATCCCAGAAGCAAAGCCTGCTTCAATAACCGTTTTATCAACATCCTTCATCCCGACATAGGTGTTTTGCACAATCGGCAGTATTGAATACAGCATTAATGTAACAATTACCGTATTGGTGCCAAGTCCCATGACAATCATAATGACAGCCATCGCTCCTAAGGCAGGAATCGTTTGAATAATACTTCCAAGTGCCAGTACCCAGCTACTCAATTTCCCGTACTTTGCAATAAGGATACCTAAAGGAATCGAAATAATTGCGGCAAATAGAACACCATACGCTGCCATTAGAAAATGTCTGTAAAACTGCACCCATATATACCCACCATTTTGGGTCACATATTGCACCAATTGTTCCAATGTATTCATATTACTTCTCCCCTTTCTCCATATCCTCAAAGAAGTTATTGGCTTCTAGAAATTCCATGGCAACTTTTTGCGGACTCATTAGTTGAACATCCGCTTTATAATTTAATTCCTGCATCGTTTCTGTAGAAATTTGTCCATGCAAACGTTCTGTAATTGCTGCAATCTCTGGGTAATTCTCCAAAGTCTCATTATCAATTACGGCAGAAGCATCATATGGCGGGAAGAATCGCAGATCATCCTCAAGAACTTTTAAATCAAATTCCTTAATTCTCCCGTCTGAAGAATAAGCCAGCACAACATCCATATGACCAGTAGCTGCCGCCTGATACACAAGACCAATATTCATTGGGAAAACATGACCAAACGAAAAATAGGTTTCCTGAAACCCATCATATCCATCCCCTTTGCGATTGACCCATGCATTATCTACGCCAAAACGCAGGTCATCCGCGAAAGGTTCGAGATCAGAAATGGTTTCAATGTTATGTTCCTCGGCAAATTCTGTTGTCACAGCAACAGAATAGCTGTTTTCAAAACCATAAGGCGCTGCCCATGTTTCATTAAATTGGTCCTGAAATTCCTTTGTTACAATGTCCAGCGCTTTCTCTGGATCGGTAATCGGGTCCATGCCAAGTGCGCCAGATAGGTCTGTTCCCGTATAACGTGTACTTGTTATATCAAGGTCGCCTCTTAACATCCCTTGGTGTTGAACAATCGATGATCCAAGATGTGTCACAAGTTCGGTACTGGCATCTGTTTCCCGTTCAATCATAATCGATAACAGTTCAGCTAAAATTTGTGATTCAGATGTACCTAGGGCACCTATTTTTATCGTCTCTTTTGTCGTACTTGCAAGGCCTGGCAAGGAACAGCCTGCAAGCACCACAAGCAAAAGCAAAACCATACTTCCTTTAAGTAATGTTTTTTTCAACATGTTCACCTCCAAGCTTATACTGTTTCATACGAATCCTTCAGCCCCTCTGGCGTCATTCGATTTTCTAAATTGGCCAGCAAGCGATCTGCAATTAAAGCAAGAATAGTCGCTGGTACTGTACCTGCAATAATTAAGGAAGGCTGATAAAGGTTTAAGCCATCAAAGATAAAGTCGCCAAGACCGCCACCACCGATAAATGCTGCCAATGTTGCCCAACCGATCAAATAAACCGTTGATAGACGAACACCAGCCATAATTACTGGAAGTGCCATTGGAAATTCTACTTTTATAATCGATTGCAAAGCACTCATTCCCATGCCCTTCCCAGCTTCAACAACCCCAGGATTAACATCCCGAATACCGATGTACGTATTACGTAAAATTGGTAGTAACGAATAGAAAAACAATGCAATAATGGCAGGTAGTTTTCCAACACCTAAAATCGGTATAAAAAATGCAAGGATCGCAAGACTTGGAATGGTTTGCAGAATACCAACAAACGAAATAAATCGATCAGCGAAGTTTGGTGCTCTAGAAAGCAGGATCCCAAGGGGTATCGCAACTAACACTCCAAGTAAGATGGCTGCAACAGAAATATACAAATGTTCCCATGATTTAATTATTAGTTCATTCCCATGTGTAGCAAAAAAATCCATCATCTACTCCAACCTCCTACTCTGCATGTGCTACGATTTCTTCAAATTCTGTTCCATCGCCCCAAATCGTGTCATAAACGAGGGTTGCAAGTGTTGCGCGTGTGACAATTCCCACTAAACGGTGACCTTCGTCCACAATAGGAACATACTGTGCTCCTCGTCTGAGTATCTTGTGAATTGCATCACGTAATAGACTGTCCTGAGATACAGAATAAATGTCCGTTTCCATTACTTCCTCCACAGTACTTGCCTTTTTGTAATTGTTGTTAATGGATTCAATATCTAAAAATCCTCTTAAAACATTATCTGAATCCGTAATAAGGAGGGAATCAACTCGTTCATCTCGCATTTTTGTAATGGCGGCTTTTAAAGTGGTACCGATTTTTACGGTAATTGGAGTACTGTTCATAATTTGCCCGACCGTCGTAACATCAGGCCGACCTTGAATTAAACGATCTTTTCCAAGGAATTCTTCCACAAATTCATTTGCTGGATTTCTGAGAATCTCCTCTGGTGTATCAACCTGAACAATCTCTCCATCTTTCATAATAACAATCCGATCGCCAAGCTTTAATGCCTCGTCCATATCATGTGTGACAAAAACAATGGTTTTATTTAATTCTCTTTGCAACTTTTTAAATTCTTCTTGTAAGGCATCCCTTGTAATCGGATCAAGCGCTCCAAACGGCTCATCCATTAATATCAATGGGGGATTCGCAGCAAGCGCACGTAATACACCAATTCGCTGTTGTTGCCCTCCACTTAATTCATGTGGATATTTATCAAGATATTCTTCAGGTAAATTTACTAGCTTGATTAGCTCACGTGCACGTTCATCTTTTTTCTCTTTTCTCCATTTGAGTAAAGTACCTACAAGCACAATATTTTCTCTAATTGTCATATGTGGCATCAATCCAATTTGCTGAATCACATACCCTATGGACCTACGCAGTTCGACAGGGTCCTGCTCCTTTATATTTTTACCATCAACCAAAATGGCTCCTTCCGTTACGTCAATTAAACGGTTTACCATTTTCATTGTTGTGGTTTTACCACAGCCGCTTGGACCGATAAAACAAACAAATTCGCCCTTTTCAATTGTTAAATTCAAATTGTTAACAGCTGGCTTACCATTACCATATCGCTTTGTAACATCATGAAACTCTAACATTTTTTAAAGCACCTCCGTGTTGAATACTATATAAGTATAGGGAAATAAAGAAATAATAGAAAACAGCATATAAGTCCATACAGAACGAAAAATCTATACAATTTTTATTTTACAAAGTTTATAAAGCGACTATCTTAATAATTCTCCGTATTTCTAGCTATTGCGTTTGTTTACTATTTTTTAAATATTTTGTTATATTTAAATATAGCAGGATACAATCGAATTAAAGTAAAAAAAGCCTCCTATTGATGTTCAAATATACCTCGAACAATCAGGAGACTTTTCTATATTTAAAAAATAATTCAATCAAAAACAGCTTATCCAAATCTTCCAGATATATAGTCTTCCGTTCTGCTATCTGCCGGATTTGTGAAAATCGTATTTGTTTCGTCGAATTCAATAACCTCTCCATTAAGGAAGAATGCCGTTTTATCCGAAATACGTGCTGCTTGCTGCATATTATGGGTAACAATAATAATTGAGTATTCTTTTTTAAGCTCTTGTACCAATTCTTCAATTCGTAACGTTGACTTTGGATCAAGTGCTGACGTAGGCTCGTCCATTAAAATAACTTCTGGTTCGATTGCTAAACAACGCGCGATACATAAACGTTGCTGCTGACCACCTGATAGACCGTATGCATTTTCATTGAGACGATCCTTTACTTCGTCCCAAATATACGCTCCGCGCAGACTGCGCTCAACAATTTCATCCAACACTTTTTTATTACGAATCCCGTGAATTTTAGGTCCATAAACGATGTTTTCATAAATTGATTTCGGGAAAGGATTTGGCTTTTGGAATACCATTCCTACCTTTGTTCTCAAATCCTCTACTTTAAACGAACGTTCAAGGATATTTTTCCCTTTATACGTTATCTCTCCTGTCGTCCGTACACCTGGAACAAGCTCAACCATCCGATTTAACGTTTTAATGTAGGTTGATTTCCCACAACCAGATGGTCCAATAATCGCTGTTACTTCCTTTTCACGGAAAGATAAATTAACATCTTTTAATGCGTGTGTATCGGTATACCAAAGGTTTAATTCCTTTGTATCATAAACCACTTTACCTTCGGATTCAGGCTCTTTAGAAGCAACTGCTTCTGGATTAATTTTAACCGTTCTTTTACTTTTCACTGATGATGGACTCATCATTTTCAACTCCTTTAAATCTAGGTTAAGCGTGTCATATCAAATAAAATAACCGTTAATATCGTTGTTGGAACTTATTTCGAATGAAAATAGCTACCGAATTTAATATGAACAATAATACCAATAGAACGATAATAGTTGCTGCAGCTAAATAGGCATATTCCTTAACCAATGAAGAATCAAGCGTCCAATAATAAATTTGCATTGGTAATGCTGTAAATGTATCAAACACACCTTCTGGGAATGGGAGAAGAAATGCCGGAATTCCTAATACAGTTAATGGTGCTGTTTCTCCAATTGCACGGGATAGTGACAAAATAGCACCAGTAAGGATACTTGGTATAGAAGCAGGCAATATGACATTTTTAATGGTTTGCCACTTTGTTGCTCCCATTCCATAAGATGCTTCTGCTAAATACTTCGGTACTGCACGAATTGCCTCCTGTGAAGAAACAATCAAAATTGGTAAAACCAGTAGGGATAACGTGAGACCACCAGCTAACACTGCATTTCCTAAGCCCATAGCTCTTGAAAAAATCGTTAATCCCAGTAGACCATACACAATAGACGGTACCCCAGCTAAGTTTGAAATATTCGTCTGAATAAAGGATTGAATCCTTCCTTTTTTTGCATAGAGCTCTAGATAAATTGCAGAGCCAACACCGATGATTAATGTAACTGGTATGACGACAATCATTAGCCATACTGTCCCAAGAATGGCACCCATAATTCCTGCACGATCAGCACTTGTTGATAGTCTTCCTGTGATAAAATCCCAATCCAACCAGGCTGCACCTTGTGTAATGACTCGTACGAGTAAAATAGCTAATACAGCAAGACCGAATAATGTCGCTAGTAAAAAGACTATTTTTAAAAGATTATTCTTCTGAATACGTGCATGCATTCTTTTTTCCATTTTCTTTGTATTTACTTGGTTCATTTTTAATATTCCTCCCTAAACTTACGAGAGACATATCTTGCAAGTAGATTCATGATAAGCGTAAAAACAAACAGCGTTAATGCAACAGCGTATAAGCTGTAATATATAGTCGTTCCAGCAGCCGCTTCACCACCAGAAACTTCAACAATATATGCAGTCATCGTCTGCATAGATTGAGTAATGTCAAAAGTAAAGTTTTTGGAGCTACCACTCGCAATGGTTACGATCATCGTTTCACCAATTGCACGTGATATTCCAAGCACAAAGGATGCAATAATTCCAGAAAATGCAGCCGGAATTACTACTTTAAATGTTGTTTCAAGTTTTGTAGCCCCCATGGCTAAAGAACCTTCACGCATCGCATTAGGGACAGAAGTCATTGCATCTTCTGATAAGGATGCAATCATTGGTATAATCATAATCCCCATCACAATTCCTGGACTAAGGATATTTGTTGCTCCTACTTCGGGAAAAATCGAACGAATGATTGGTGTTACAAAGGTAAACGCAAAAAAACCGTACACAATAGTTGGAATACCAGCAAGAACTTCTAGTAAAGGTTTTAATATTCTACGTACTTTATCTGATGCATACTCACTTAAATAAACAGCTGACATAATACCAATTGGACCAGCTACAAGCATCGCAATTAGTGATGAAATAATCGTCCCATTTATAAGTGGCAGCACACCGAATTCAGGATTTTGACTAAGTGGCTTGAGTACAGTTCCAGTGAAAAATTCCCAGATTGGAACAATTTTAAAAAACTCAATTGCCTCGGATAATAGAGTATAAATAATTCCAATAGTAGTTAGAATTGAAATGCTAGCTATAATAAATAAAATCGTTGGAATTAATTTTTCTGTTATATTAGAGATACTTCTCGAACTTCTTTTTTCTTCAATCATTTCTCTAACATTCACAGCGTTCTGTTTATGATTACCGCTGTTTGTCGGCATTACCTCGTGCACTCCTTCCAGCGCTTACGCTTATAGCTCACAATAAGATGAGAGCTTGATTCTGCCCTCATCTTATTTAGAGTCATATGTCAAATTTTGATATAGGTGTTTTGCTTAAAATAGTGCCTCTATCGCGTTTATTGTAGCGCTTCTAAAGCTTCTAATTGTGATTGGATCTCATCTTCTGGAAGTGGAGCGAATCCTGTTTCACCAGCAAAATCATTTGTGCTTTCCAATACATAACGTGCATAATCTGCTACTTGTGGTTTTTCTGCTGCCATGTTCGGATTTAAATATGTGAATACCGGACGTGTGTAATCAGCATATGGACCACTCTCACCGATTGTGTCAAGAGATGGTGTTACTGCACCTTCGCCAAAGTCGATTCCAACTGCTTGTAAGCTATCTTGGTTGCTAGCATAGTATCCAAATCCAAAGAATCCAATTGCATTTGTATCTTCAGAAACTAATGTAACTAGTGTTGAATAATCTTGTTGAAGATCAATGTCACCTACTAGATCTTGTTCCTCAAGAATGCTTTCATAAAAGAATTCATATGTTCCATGGTTTTCATTTGGTCCATACGTGTTAATTTTCTCATCTGGCCAATCTGAATTAATATCAGACCAGTTTGTATATTCTCCAAGGAAAATACCTTGTACTTCCTCAGCAGTTAATTCAGTTGCAAAATCATTATCTGGGTGTACAACAATTGTTAATCCGTCTAATGCAAGTTTCATTTCGAATGGTTCAAAACCAAGCTCTTCTGCTTTCGCTTGCTCTTCTTCTTTAATTAGACGGGAAGCATCGTTGAAATCTGTTCCGTCTTCTGCTAAAAACCTATCAAATCCAGCACCTGTACCGGCACGGCTAACTTCAACAGATACGCCTTGCTGTTCATTTACCATATATTCTTCAGCAATTCTTTGCATTAATGGATAAACTGTTCCAGAACCATCAATTACTACACTGCCTTCTAATTCAGCTGCATCATCAGATCCTTCTGTTTCTCCTGAAGAGTTATCTGTTTCTTCTGTGTTACCTTCATCTGTTTCTCCTCCACAAGCTACAAGCACAACTGCTAATGCTGCAACAAGTAGAAACATTAGGTACTTTTTGAACTTCATAGTAAAATTGTCCTCCCCTGAATGAATGCTTTATTTTTGTGAGGCTTTTTGCCCTCAGTTGCTAGTATAAGGTGTGAATGTTAAGGAAGTATGAGCCAAATGTAAAGGTTATGTAAATTTAAAGATATTGTCGTAAAGCATATTTGGAATAGACATAAGTTGAGCTCTAGCTTTGATAACCTACAGAATTCGATTATAGGTACTATTCCAATTGTAAATATCTTAATTATCATCTACATACTTGGTAAGCAAATGCGGATCCGATATAACTGATCCGCATTTGCTTTATTCTTTATCCGTCACATATTCATTTGGAGCTCCTCCACCTTTGGAGTTACTATTCTTATATGGGCTCTTACGTCCGTTACGATGCTCACCGGAATTTTCATTTTCCTTGAATTGATTGTTGTGTTTCTTTCCGTGATTACTCATGACCCCACCTCCTCTTACCAATAGTAAATTTAGTGTTTGCTAGGATGGAGGATTTATGCGCTTCTCCCATAAAGAATTATTTCCTACTTAGAGCTTGTTATTACGATAGAAAAAAGAATTGCTAAATGGTTGATCAACCATTTAGCAATTCTTTTTCTGCTTTCTTATATTAATTCATTTGAGAGTCTGCCTATTTTTTCAATCTCAATTACGATTTCATCACCTGTTTTTAACCATTCTCTTTCACTTTCTTCATACCCCATAATCACACCATCCGGAGTACCAGTTAAAATAACATCCCCTGGATAAAGTGTCATATGCTTTGAGAGATAGCTAATAATTTCATCACAAGGGAATATCATTTGTGCCGTATTTCCATCTTGTCTTCGTTCCTTATTCACGTATGTTCTAACAGATAGATCTTTTACATCAGCAACTTCATCTGCAGTTACCAGGTATGGACCAATTGGACAGAATTGATCACTTGTTTTTCCTAATAACCATTGGGGACTTTGAAATTGAAGATCTCGCGCCGAAAAGTCATTCGCAATTGTATAACCGTAGATATACGACATGGCATCTTCTTTTGAGACATCCTTCGCCTCTTTCGCAATTACGATGGCTAATTCCCCTTCATAATCAAACTCCTTTGCATTTTTAGGAAGATTAATCTTAGCACGATGCCCACAAAGTGCATTGTTAAATTTACTAAAAACAATAGGTTTTTCCGGTAATGACATGTTTGATTCCTCTGCATGCTTTTTATAGTTCAACCCAATACAAAGGATTTTTTGTGGGTCTGTAACACTTGGACCATATTCTATATCACTATCCTCAGCCAAAAACAAGTTGGATCGATTAGAAGAAAGAGCAACTTCAATAACCTGTTCCAGATCATTACGGGCTTTTGCTCCACCTTCGATTAGTTCTGTAATGGATAAAGGGTATGTTGCATGCTCTAGTTGATTGGAGAATACCCCTACAGCATATTCAATATCAAGTATACCCTTATCCGTAACAACGCCTAATTTCTGCATAGAATCGTTTACGAACGTAATTGTTTTCATCCTATATTATCTCCTTTCCACCTTTAATCAATAAGCTTCTTTAAGCAGTTTCATTAAGCTGTCTTTTCGAGGTACTCTCGGATTATTACGTATTAATCGTTCAATTGATAATGATTTATCAGCTATTTCCTCTAAATTAGCTTCTTTAATACCTAATTGGGAAAGTTTTGTAGGTAGCCCAATTTCTTCAAGCAGATTAAGAACGGCATCTGCGGCAGCATAAGCAAGTTCCGTAGTTGTTTTATCATCACGATCTAGATCAAATATTTTTGCGATTTTTACCATTTTATCTTTTGATGTTGCTACATTGTATCGCATGACATAAGCCATCAGTAGACCAGTTACTTCACCATGGGGAGAATTAACTAATCCACCGATTGGATAGGCAGCTGCATGTGCTAGAGCATTTCCTGCATTTGAGAAAGCAAGCCCAGCTAGTAAACTACCAAGCATCATATTGCCCCTGGCTTCTATATTACTTCCCTGTTGCACTGCAATCGTTAAGTTATTTACAATGAGCTCAATAGCCTTTTCTGCGAGTGCATCTGTGATCGGAAATGCCCCTTGGAATAAAATAGTCCCCTCTGCATCAATATGCTTAAAATCCTTTGCTGTATACGATTCAATTGCATGTGATAATGCATCAATTCCGGAACAAGCCGTTACATAAGGTGGCAAGCCTACAGTCAATTCAGGATCTAGTAAAGCTACTGCAGGTCGCAAATAATTATCCGAAATTCCAACTTTTATATTATTTTCTGTATCATTAACTACTGCAACAGAGGTTACTTCCGACCCCGTACCAGCAGTAGTAGGAATTGCAATTAATGGTGCAACTGGTCCTGGGACATTTCCTTCTTCAAAGTAATCCCTTGGATGTCCCCCATGTTCCATTAGTAAAGCAACAACCTTAGCTAAGTCAATACTACTCCCACCACCAAGTCCGATAATAACATCGGTCTCCATTTGCGACTTTGCGAACTCAAATGCTTCCATTACACTAGAAATCGGTGGTTCCGGCACAGCCTGGTCATATACAACCACTTCATAGTTATGTAATGCAAGTTGTTCCTTAACTTTCTTGAGAATCCCAGCTTGAACAATTCCTTGGTCTGTAATCAAAAAGACATTCTTAGCTTCAAATCGCTTTAACAGTTTATCTAGATTGTGAATAGAGCCATTCCCAAAAACAATATTTTGCGTGGAAAAATATTCCCAAACATTTCTAGTCATTTTACGACATCCTTTCTGTTACAAGTGCATTGTAATTACTTTTTCTTCCGTCATCTCTTCAACCGCGTGACGTGGGCCCTCTTTACCAACTCCACTGTCTTTAACTCCTCCATATGGTAGGATGTCTGCTCGGAATGTCGAAACATCATTAATATTTACCCCACCAAACTCAAGCTCTTGAGCAGCTCTCATAGCCAAGTGAAGGTTTGAAGTAAAGATACCTGCCTGTAACCCAAACTTTGAATCATTTACGTTAGCAAACAATTCATCCAGATCCTCATAAGGGACAATACTAATAATCGGCGCAAATACTTCCTCACACATCACTTTCATATCTTCTTTAACATTCGTTAAGATAGTAGGCTTAAATAATGCATCTTCTCTTGTACCACCAGTAATTATAGTCGCTCCGGCATTCACAGCTTCCTGGACCCATTCTTCTGCTCGTTCAGCTTCTTTGACACTAATCATCGGTCCAATGTTAGTCGTTTCATTTTCTGGATTTCCGACGATAAATGATTCTGCTGTTGCTTTTGCCTGTTCTAACACTTCTTCATAAATCGCTCGGTGAACATACACGCGTTGTACGGAAATACATGCTTGCCCTGAGTTTGAATAACCTCTTGATACACAAAGATCAACCGCACGTTGTAGATCAGCAACATCATGGTGAATGATGTTTGGTGAATTATTCCCTAATTCAAGGGTTACTTTACGAATACCAGATTCACGCTTGATCACTCGACCAACAGCGGGACTCCCAGTAAATGTGTACATCGCAATTCGCTCATCCTTTAGAAGAACAGGTCCCGTTTCATGTCCAAATCCATTGACGACATTCAAAAAGCCTTTCGGCAATCCTGCTTCAAGTAAAACCTCAGCCATTTTAATTGCAGAAACTGGCGTCTTTTCAGCCGGTTTCAAAACTACCGTATTCCCAGCAGCTATGGCAGGTCCAATCTTGTGCGCAGTCAAATTAAATGGAAAATTGAAAGGAGTTATCGCACATATTAACCCAACAGGTACGCGTATCGAAAATGCCATTTTTGCATCATTACCTGGCTGCCCTTGGATTGGCAATCCTTGACCCGCTAGTCGTTTAGCTTCCTCAGCAGAAGCAATAAATGTTTGAATCCCACGTTCAACCTCTGCTCTGGCATCCGTAATTGTTTTACCAGCTTCGCTACATATAACACGTGCAATTTCCTCTTTCCTTTCTTCAAATAGCTGTGTAGCTCGCATTAAAATATCGTAACGATTCGTTGCCGATAGCTTCACTTTTTTAAAGGTTTCATATGCGTTTGTAATTGCGTTTGTAATTACTTCTTGACTCGATTTCGCTACCTTAGCATAGACTTCGTGTGTGTATTTATTTTCTACAATAAATGTATCTTCCGATTGGAGCCATTCACCATTAATTAAATTACCGTAAATATTTTCTGTTTGTGTAGTCAATTAAACCCCTCCTCATTTTGATTCATTAAATTCTTGAAAGTACCCGGATTCATTAAACTCCATAGGCGATGGTGTTCCGATAATCTCAATAGAATCCATTCGCTCTAGTTCTGGAACAAGTGCTTCTGAAACATACAATTCCTCCAAATGTAATGTGTTCGGAATCCTCATAAACCGAACCTTCTCTGGGTGTACATCCCAACCACATTTTATCGCTGTCTCAATAGCACCGCGATCACTTGGCAATACCATTGGAATACTTGCCCGCTTCAAAAAGCGACTTGTAATAACGTTTTCGTTCATTTTTTGCAGGTCAATTTTATTAAATAATCGTATAGTCGTTAAATCAGCCAAACCGATTCCCGTAGAATTTCCATGGGATTCTTCACTTAAATCGGAAACAATAATTTGCTGATAAGATGGTAATGTAGGCTCTTGCTCGTCATCAATTCGTACTCTACCAATCACATTCGTATCCATTCCAGATCCACTGTAATTTTTCCCCATTTTATCAACAAATAAAATATCCAACTGATCTATTGGTAGTCTTGGAAATAGCTTCTTGGATAGTACCAGTAATTGGGGCTCTCGCTCTGCAATTTTTTCTACCGGGATAACTTCAATTTCAGCTGTTTCTTCAAAAGCATTCTCTACAAGCCCAATTCCCATAAGAACCTTTCCACTTTTAAATATCTCCTCAGCAACACAAGGCATATGCTCTTTCAAACCGATGACGCCCCGTTCGTGAATCGCTAAAGCCTGTTTATGATTTCCGAGACCGATCGAAGCCATCTTCATTAATCCACTTTCAACCTTTGACGAAAAGTCTGTATGTGCTTTAATACGATTTATCAAAATGACACCATCAGAATGAAAAGCAATTTTATCCATATAAACCGGGACCCCTGCAGTAGTTTCCGCTAGTTTTACTACTTCCATTGTCGCCCGAATTGGGGCACCACAATAGGATTCAGTTACACCAAGACTCTTCAGCACCTCGATTTGTCCTTCTGCTTTGGCACCACCATGGCTACCCATCGCTGGCACAATAAAGGGCACTGCTCCCCGTTTTTTCACTTCCGTTACTGTTGCCCGAATAATTCGAGCTATATTAGCTATCCCACGACTTCCCGCAGTAATAGCAATTTCCATTCCAGGTCGTATTTTCATATCGATTGTCTGCTTACTGAACTCTGCTGTTATCTTTTTTTCAACATTTGATACAGATGGGCCGGTAAAATGCTGCTTTACTTTTACAATATTCGGTAGTTTCATTCAATCAGCTCCATACAAATCTTTTACTTCGCCTCGTTCGTAACCTGTAAAAAATCAGATAGATACGTAGTTGCTAGGCGCTCTAATTCCTGCTTCTTTTCTTCATTTAATGGACGTAAAGGTGCTAAGACCTCTGTAGAAATATCAATTCCACGCAATTTAATTGTTTCCTTAGCAACGTTCACAAATGGAGAATCTAATTTGTATAATGATAATAATGGTGCGAGCTTACGATGTAACTGAATCGCCTTCTCATAATTACCTACTTTAAATGCTTGATAAATACCCACGGATAGCTCTGGTGCAAAAGATGCTGTTAAAGGAATAGATCCATCTCCTCCAGTACAAAGCGTATTTAATAACTGGTCATCATATCCCGAAAAAACGGCAAAATCAGGTCTTTCACTTTTCACTTTCAATATGATTTCTCTTGTATGACCAATATCTTCCACAGTTTCCTTAATTCCAACAATATGTGGATACTTTTTTGCCAGCTTGTAAACCAATTCCGGAGTTAAATCTTGACCCGTTAATGTTGGAAAATTATACAATAGAATTGGTAAGTCAACAGCATCTGCAATTTGACAATAATGCTGATACAAACTTTCCTCACTTAATTTCCAATAATACGGATTTATAATCACTACACCATCTGCACCGATTTCCTTAGCATGTAGACTTAGCGCTATTGTTTCTTCGGTACTCGTTGATCCAGTCCCGATTAAAACAGGTATCCGTCCATTTACATAGTTCACACCAAATTTCGCCATTTGCCTCCTTAGATTGATTGGCATCTGACTAAACTCCCCACCAGTACCATTAAAGAAAAGACCATCGACTTTAGATTCAATTAGAAAATCGATCAATTTCCCCATTCCAGTTTCATCTATTTTCCCAGTTTCATATAAAATAGAAGGAATCGGTGGGATAATACCATGAAATCTTGTTTTCGCATGCATTGAAATCGCTCCCATTCATTTAATAGTTAAAGAAAAAATAAGCTTATTTGTGGAATAAATGTGATTAGTAACAAAGCAACTAAAAATGCAACAATAAAAGGTATTGCCCTTTTACCAATTTCCATAATAGATAAATTGGTTAGACCACTTGCTACAAACAGATTCATGCCAACTGGAGGAGTTACAAATCCAATTGCTAGTGCAACAATCATAATTACTCCAAAGTGTATCGGGTCAAATCCAACTGTTGTGACCACAGGCATAAAGATTGGCGTTAGAATTAAAATAGCTGCTAATGTTTCCATAAACATACCGACAATTAACAATATAAGTATAACGATCAGTATAATTAGAGCTGGGTTTTCCGTTAAGGATACCATGAATTCTGAAACAGATTGTGGCAAGCGTGCTAAGGTTAGTACTCTACCAAATACAGTCGCAGCCGATACAACAAATAATGCTGGGACGGTTACCTTCACCGACTCTATAATGATTGGTATGAAATTTTGCCGATGAATTGTTTTATAGATAAATATACTAACAATAAGTCCATATATAACAGCGACAACTGCTGCCTCTGTTGGCGTTACAATCCCACTATAAATACCACCTAAAATAATGACAGGAGTTAACAGAGCAAAGAATCCTCTAGAGAAAATTTTCAAAATGCCATCTTTTGTAATTTCATTGTAAACTTCATTAATTTTTTCCTTATCTTCACCTTTTCCACGGCAATAAAAATACGTATAGCCAATTAAACAAAGTGCGATAAGAATACCAGGAAGAATACCAGCGATAAATAAGTCACCAACAGATTGACCAGCAGACATTCCAAATACAATAAATGGAATACTCGGTGGGATGATAACACCAAGCCCACCCGCTGTAGCAATCATAGCTGTACTAAAGCCTTTATCATAACCAAGCTTAATTAAAATTGGTATAACCATTGCTCCGACTGCTGCGACTGTAGCTGGACCCGACCCTGAAATTGCCCCAAAAAACAAACAGGTTAAAATTGCCGCCGCTGGGACTCCACCGGTTCTTTTTCCAACAAAGAAAATGAAGACATTAAATAATCGTTCTGACATCCCACCCTTTGCCATAATTGTTCCGGCAAAGATAAACAGTGGAATTGCTAGTAACGGATAACTATCTAAAGCAGTTGCCATACTACGCACGATATACTCAACGTTAATTGGAACATCTGTAAAAAAAGCGGCAAATACTGATGTAAGACCTAAAGAAACTCCAATTGGTATAGCAATTGCTAAAAAGATTATTAGTACGATGAAGATTACACCTGCACTCATAATGTTGTTTCCTCCCTTTCCACTTCAATCCCTTTAAATCGCTTTATATTATTCTGGATTAATCGAACCATCGTGAAAGCAAATCCTACTGGTACGGATAAATACACAACAGCTAAAGGAATGGAGAGACTTGGACTAGTTTGCATTGTCCCCAGGAAAGTATTAAATACATTGATGCCAGCAATTAGCACGACTATACTAAATGCAAAAAAGAATATGTCACCGACTAATTCAAAAAAACGAGCCAACTTTTTCGGGAGATAGTTCAAAATAATATCTACCCTTAAATGCGAATTATTTTTCACCGCGTAGCTCACACCAATAAAGGTAAACCATATGAAAATGTAACGACTGAGCTCTTCCGGCCATGCTAGTGAATTGTTCATTACATATCTCATAAAAACTTGAAGACCCATAATAAATACAAAACTCAGCATGGACAACCCTAATAAAAGCTCTTCCAAATGTTTATTAAGCCAAGATATGTACCTCATTATTATTCACCTCTCCTAATGAATCGTTACCCAAGGCAACACTCTTCATGAAAACAAATTGATGAGCGTTACCTTAAGTAACTTCCTGTCTAAGTAAGTTTCTCTATTGCTGTACAGATTCAAGCAATGTATTTAACAATTCTTCATCAACTTCTTGACTTATCTGATCCAGCACGTTCGATACAGATTCTTGAAAAGTTGCTAATTGGTCTGGTGTAATTTCAACAAATTCAACATCAGCATTTGTCATAATTTCTTTATATTCAGCTTCCTTGTCATCAATAAATTCATTTCCTACAACAACCGCCTCAGCCATTACCTCTTCAACAAGAATTTGCAGATCTTCTGGCAGAGTATCAAAAAACTGTTGATTCATAATGATTTGAATCGCTTGCAGGATATGATTCGTTTCTGTTAAGTAATCCTGCTGCTCATAGAACCGTTGAGAAATAATCAATTCAAACGGATTTTCCTGACCATCCACTGTCCCTTGCTGTAATGCTGTATACACTTCATTAAATGGCAGTGGTGTAGGATTGGCTCCTAGCGTTCGCCACGTTTCCATATGGTACGGATTCTCCATTGTTCGTAAACGTACACCTTTTAGGTCACTGGGCGATTCCACTTTTACACCATTTGTTGTCAGTTGGCGGAACCCTTGATCATGTAAACCTAACAATTTAAATCCCTTTTCTTCTTGACTTTGTGCAAGTTGTTCAAAGAAAGGACTATCTACATGCATTGTCGCTCTAGCCGTTTCTTTATCTGGAAATAGAAACGGGATATCAAATACCGCAACATCATCTACAAAATTAACAGCAGGTGCCGTTGAATGAAGAGACATGGTTACATCACCAAGCTGAACACCTTCAATTAGTTCACGATCCGCCCCCAGCTGTGCACTTGGGTATATTTCAACTTTAATTCTACCTTCACTTTTTGCTTCGATTTCTGTTTTAAAATATTGAAATATCTCATTAAACGATGTTGTTTCTGCCGTAGAATGCGCAGCAATAATTGTATACGTTTCCATTTCATTTGTTGAAGCACTTGTGTTTGAACACCCAACTAATACAAGTGCTAAAAAACCAACGAGCAGCATAAATCGTAATTTCTTCATTCGCTATACCCCTTTTGATTTTGGCTTTTAATTAAATACTAGTTTTTAAGATAGTACTGCTGCTTTATTAACAATATTTTGTGGTCTTCCACCAGTTAAAATATCGTAGGCGGTTTCACAAACACGCGTATGGAGCCGTTCCTTTGCTTCTACACTATTAAATGCTGCGTGCGGTGTAATTACTACATTATCAAGTTTTAAAATCTCATCCTCTACTTTTACTGGTTCTTTTTCAAGTACATCCAGACAAGCTCCTCTTATGGAACCATTTTTAATCGCTTCTACCAATGCATCTTGATCAACAATAGGTCCTCTTGCTGTATTTAAAATAACAGCAGTGTTTTTCATTCTTTCCAACCTTTCCTGATTGATCAAATGGAATGTGCCATCGTTCAGTGGAACATGGATCGATACATAGTCAGACTGCTCAATAAGTTCATCTAATTCAATTTTTTCGATGCCGAATTTATGAACTACCTCATCTGGAATAAATGGATCATACGTGACGATATTCATACCAAAAGCTTGAGCAAATTTAGCTGTCTCCTGGGCAATATTCCCAAAACCAACTAAGCCTAGAGTTAATGATGAAAGGCGCTTCGAATTAAACCCTTCATTCGGATTCCATTTTCCTTCTCGAACAGATTTATCCAGTAAACCAATTCTTCTTTCAAAATGTAAAAGCATCGCGATTGTATGTGTTGCAACTTCCGGAATAGAATAATCCGGAATGTTGCAAACTGGAATCCCTTTATTAGAAGCAGCTTTGACATCGATGTTATCAAAGCCAATTCCATATCTAACAAGTACTTTACAGTTTGTTAACTCATTAATAACTCTTTCAGTTATTGGAGCATAAACGCTTAATACAGCGTCTGCATCCTTACATTTTTCAATAACACTTTCTTCTGTCAAGCAATCTTCAATTCGAAACTCAACGTTTCTTTCTTTAAAAAACTGTTCTTCAATTTGATAATGATCTCCCTCTAAGGAGTTTCCATCTGCTAAAATAACTAACATGATACCACCTAACCTTCCTTATATTTCCTACTATTTCGCCTTTGCTAATTCCTGCGCTACCCCAATAATCCAATCTTCCTGTCCACCAACTGCTTCCATTTCAGCTAGTTTCGTTAAAATATCACGGGCATCTACGCCATACTCTTTTCCAGCCCTTTCTGCAAATAAGAGAAAACTAGAATAGACACCTGTATACCCAAGGGTTAAGCTTAATCGATCAATTTGAACTGGCCTTTTCATCATGGGCTTCATTACATTTTCAGCTGCATCCATTGCCTTATATAAATCTACATGGTGCGGAATATCTAATTTATTCATAACTGCTACAAGCTGTTCTAGAGAAGCATTACCGGCTCCAGCTCCCATTCCTGCTAAACTAGCATCAATACGGTCTGCACCTTCCTCTATCGCAACAATAGAATTGGCTACACCCAAAGAGAGGTTGTTATGTGCATGGAATCCAACTTGTGTACTGAGATTTTCTTTGAACAAGGCCACCCTTCTTCTCGTATCATCCATTGTTAAAGCTCCAGCAGAATCCACAACGTAAACGGTGCTTGCCCCATACGATTCCATCTTTTTAGCTTCTTCTAATAACAATTCTGGCGCTGCACGATGGGACATCATCAAAAAACCTACTGTATCCATTCCTAAATCAATTCCTGCTTTTATATGCTGTTCAGAAACATCGGCTTCTGTGCAATGTGTAGCAACGCGGACAACGGATGCCCCCCATTCGCTTGCACGCTTTAAATGTTCAATAGTCCCTATGCCAGGAATAAGCAAAACGCCAACTTTTGCATTTTTCGCGTGCTTTACTGCTGTTGTAATAATGTCTTTTTCCGTTTCTTTCGAGAAGCCATACTGGATCGAACTCCCCCCAAGCCCATCACCATGTGTTGCCTCAATAATATCTACACCAGAATCATCTATTAATTCTGTTAACTCAGCAATTTGCTCTACCGAATATTGATGCGAAATGGCATGCATACCATCACGTAATGTAACATCATTGAATAGAATCTTTTTTTTGCCCATCATTGTGCCACTCCTTTCGAAACCATTGCAGCTGCAATAACTTCAGCCGTTTTAACAGCTGCGGATGTAATAATATCTAAATTACCAGCGTACTTAGGAAGGTAGTCACCATTCCCCTCTACCTCAACTGAAACAGTTACGATATTATCCTTAATTACCGGATCTGCTTTAAAATGATATCCTTCCACATAGCTTTGCACGACTTTCAACATGTCATCTAATTTTTGTAAAATATTTTGATGTATATCATCAGAGTATTCCGATATTTTTACGTGAATTGTATTCCGCATTAGAATTGGTGGTTCTGCAGGGTTCAAAATAATAAGTGCTTTCCCTTCTTTTGCACCACCAACTTCCTGTAGAGCCTTTGCAGTTGTTGCTGTAAATTCATCAATATTTTGACGTGTTCCTGGTCCAGCACTTTTGCTAGAGATGGAAGCAACAATTTCTGCATACTCCACGTCGACCACGTCTGAAATTGCTTTGACCATTGGTACAGTTGCTTGTCCGCCACACGTAACCATATTAACGTTATTTAACGCTTCCACACTTTGTTCATCCAAGCTTACAGCAGGTACAATAAACGGTCCCACAGCAGCGGGCGTTAGATCAATTGCCTTTTTCCCTAATTTCTTTAATATCGGTGCATTATGAGTATGGGCCTTAGCAGAGGTTGCCTCAAATACAATATCTGCTAAGTCTGCTTGCTCCACAAAGCCATCAATCCCATTATAGATCGGAACAAGTCCATGCTCTTTTGCAAGTGCTAACCCTTTTGAATTCTGGTCAATTCCAATCATTGTCGTAGGTTCAAGCTTATCACTGCGTAATAATTTATACATAAGATCTGTTCCTATATTTCCTGAGCCAATAATTGCACATTTGAGTTTTTGTTGAGTCATCCTATCTTTCCTCCTAAATTCAATTCCATAACTGCTTGACAATAATGATCCGAAGCGCTCTTCAAATGCTGGGCTAACAGTTCTTGAGCTTTCTCTACTTCCCCTATAGCTAGCGCATCAACAACGACAAGATGCTCCTCAATAATTTCCTGCTGTCTTGACTCAAGAATTGTAGACGTAACCTCGATTAACGTTTGTATCATGCCATTTAAGGAATGCCATAATTGAATAAGCGACTGATTACTTGTCATACCTACTAGTAACGCATGAAACTCCATGTCTGCATCAACATTCCTGATCTGATTATCGAAAGAATCTTGCATTTGCTGGATGTAGAGATAAAGTAGATGTTTATCTTTTTCCAGAGCTTCTGGAGATATTTGTGTTAGTGCATGCTTTTCTAATAAAATACGACTATCATATAAATTCCTAATATCTTCAATATCAAACTTCCCTACTACTGTCCTACCATTTGAAAGTCTCTTAACCAACCGTTCAGCTTCTAATTTTGAAAGAGCTTCACGTATAGGTCCCCTGCTCACATTTAATTCGCTTGATAATTGGGATTCCTTTAAGTGTTCACCTTCCTTATATCGATTTAACATAATTTCTTTACGCAAATAAGCAAGTACTTGTTCACTTACATGCATTTTCCCTATATTCATTACTACATACAGGCCTCCTAACTAATAAATAAATTTAATATTCTGTAATGTAGACAGTTTACAATTATTAATTCATATTGTATTCGCTTACTTTTATTATGTCAATAATTATTTGAATATATTTTTTATTCATTTCATTAGTTTATTCAATAAATTAAATCAAATATTACCTCCTTAAATATAAATTCACATCGATTGTAGTTTTGAAAAGAGTACCATAAGCAAACGGGAAAAAGACGGAGGTGACAAAAATGGATTTTAACTAAGACAGTGTTGTTTGTCCAATTCGATTTTTCTTATCAACCATACGTTATATTAGGAGGAGATTTTAATGAAACTTTATTTAGACCCAGGTCATGGCGGAACAGATTCCGGTGCTACTGGAAATGGAATACAAGAAAAAGATGTTGTTCTTGATATCGCGTTGCGAATACGCGATCTGCTAATTGGAAACTACAGTAATGTTAGTGTTCAAATGAGTCGTACTGGAAACACAACAAAAAGTCTCGCCCAACGAACAAATGAAGCAAATGCATGGGGTGCTGATTATTTTCTATCTATTCATTGTAATGCATTTAACGGCTCTGCTGATGGCTATGAGGATTTCATTCATAGCAGCCTTTCAGATAGTTCACAGACTGCTAGATATCGAGACATTCTACATGCAGAAATAATTAAAGTTAACGGATTACGAAATCGTGGTAAAAAGAAAGCTAATTTCCATGTATTACGTGAGTCGTCCATGCCAGCAATGCTAACGGAAAATGGTTTTATAGACCATAGTGGAAATGCAGCTTTAATGAAACAGAACGCATGGAAGCAGCGAGTAGCAGAAGGGCATGTCAACGGACTAGCGAGAGCATTTAACCTGCAAGAAAAAAACGGAGGTCCTGGTACCGGCCAACTGTATAAGGTTATTGCTGGTTCCTTTAAATCAAAAGCAAATGCAGATGATCGTGTATCTTTCCTAAATTCTAAAGGCATTCAAGCTTTTGTAGAACAGGTTACGATTTCAGGTGAAACTTGGTATCGCGTTCAGGCTGGTGCATTTACAAACAGGACAAATGCAGAGAATCATTTACAGGTTGTCCGCAACACTGGAATCGATGCATTTATTATCATCCAGTAAATATATAACAGATTTAGTATGAATAAATGAAATCAATTGACTTTTCAACCAATAGATTATAAGATATATGAAATAACAAATTCATAAACACTCTTATGAAGAGCGGCGGAGGGACTGGCCCGATGAAGCCCGGCAACCATTCCAGTTAAATTTAACTGAGAATAGGTGCTAATTCCTGCAAAATACAATATGTATTTTGGAAAATAAGAGGATGGTTACTTGTCAAGTATATCCATGCCTCTCTTTTTTAGAGAGGCATTTTTATTTTCCCGAAATACGATAAGGAGACGCTCAGATGACAACAGCAATTGTGAAAGGCGCACCAGGACATTATCGAATCGGAGAAGGCATTTTAAAAGAGTTACGTGTACTTCTTTCAGAGTTAGGCGTGAAGAAAATACATATTCTTAGCGGCAGGAAGGCATGGAATGCTGCCTCTCCTTATATACCAGAGGAGCTTGATCGTTCAAACATCACGTTTGTGGAAGGACATTGTACGCTTGAGGCTGTCGAACAATTCGCAACTTCATTTCAACATGATGGGGTTGATGCAGTAATCGGTATTGGCGGGGGGACAGCACTCGATCTCACTAAAGCCTCAGCTGTAAAAGCCGGGATTAAATCCGTACTTATCCCAACAATCGCAGCTACCTGTGCAGCTTGGACACCATTAAGTGTATTTTATCAAGCTGATGGTACCCATTCACACTATACCGAGTTCCCAGTAGCAAATACACTCGTGCTGATTGAGCCAGCTATTATTGCTGGTGCGCCACCTGAATACTTGAAGGCCGGTATTGGTGACACACTCGCTAAATATTATGAAGCAGATGCTTTAGTTCGATCCTTTTACAAGGATAAGGATTTACCTGTTTGGCTTCAGATTTCTCAATTCTCCGCAGCTTTGTGCAGAGATATCTTACTAAAGGATGGAAAAGAAGCACTAGAATCGGTATCCAATAAAAAGGTATCGGATGCACTCATACGCATTATTGAAACAATTATTATGACTGGTGGCATGGTCGGCGGATTCGGGGAAAAGGCCGGAAGAATTGCTGGTGCACATTCCGTCCATAATGGATTAACAGAGGCTAAAAGCATCAAGCAATTTTTACATGGAGAAATCGTGTCCTATGGTATCTTAGTTCAATTGGCTCTAGAAGAAAAGGATGAAGAGCTAAAAAGACTATTAGCAGTATATGATGATTGGGGGCTTCCAGCATCATTAAATCATTTATCCATTGACGCTCGAGACGAGGAACTATTGCAACGTATTATTAAGAAAACATTACTGCCTCAAGAATCGATTCATTTAATGGTGGAAGAAATTACAGAAGATACATTATTAAATGCCATTCTCAAAGTAGAGAGGCTAGCAGTTCCAACAACTAATTAATCAACTTTAGAAAGAGGGATACATAATGAAAAAATTACTATTCACAGGATTACTTGCATGCATGTTGGCAGTACTTGCCGCATGTGGTGGCGGCTCAGATGAAGCAGAAGGATTATTGGAAGACGGTAAATTAAAAGTCGGTGTAACATCAGGACCACATGAACAAATCTTAGAAAAGGTTGCAGAGCTTGCTGAAGAGGATGGCCTAACAATTGAATTAGTTTCTTTCAGCGATTATGTCATGCCAAATGTTAGTTTATCTGAAGGCGAGCTTGATTTAAACAGCTTCCAAACCGAGCCATTTTTTGACCATATGAATGAAGAACGCGGATTAGATTTAATTAAAGTTGCAGATACGGTTACATTCCCGATGGGGATTTACTCAGAAGGTGTAACAGATGTAGCAGATCTCGAGGAAGGCGCCCGTATCGGTCTTCCAAGTGACCCGACAAACAGTGGACGTGCATTACTATTGTTTGAACAAGCAGGTTTAATTAAAATAGAAGAAGGTCTTGGCGTAAATGCAACGGTAAATGACATTGCTGAGAACCCAAACAATTATGAATTCATCGAGCTTGATCCAGCGCAAATCCCGCGCCAGTTAGGTGAAGTTGATGCAGCTGCCATTAATTCAAACTTTGCCATGGATGCAGGTCTCGTACCTGGTGAAGACTCAATCTTTATTGAACAGGATTCTACATTTGTAAACTTAATCGCGGTTCGTGAAGAAAACAAGGATGACGAAGCTGTACAACAGTTTATCGATATTTACCAATCCGATGAAGTAAAACAATTTGTTGAGGAAACCTTCCAAGGCTCAGTTGTTCCTGGATGGTAGGAGGAACAAAACGGAAGTGCCCAGTTAGCGACGTACAGAGGTGAGAGAAGTCCAGCTACAGCTTTAGCGCTGGAGCTGGACGTGACTGTTCGTGCAGCTAAGTTATTAAGTTACCAGGCTAACTAAAAAGGCTGACAATAATGTTGTCAGCCTTTTTTATATGTCCATCTCTTTAGGAGATTCTCCCTTTTTATTCATTAACCGAATTCCAATCGGATCGATTTCCAAAATGGTGTAGTTAGGATCATCCGGTCCCTCAAAATATAGTTTCATATCATCATTCCAAAATTTCTTTTTCAGGTCATCCGTATCGTTTAAGGATACCTTCCCTTGATATTCTACATATTCATCACCAAATCCATCGCCTTCATAACCAATTAAAATATGTGTAAATGGATTTTTCTCAATTTCTTCTGTTTTATCGGCATCTTTATGCGTCGGTGTGTAAAGCTTCAAACCATCATGAAAAAATGTCATATACCTAGAGTGCGGTTTATCGTTCTTCACCGTTGCCATCGTGCCTGTATGACTTTCATTAAGGATTTTTTCTACATTTGCTTTAATCTCTGATTGACTCACAAGTATACACTCCTTTTTATCGTCTGCTATAAGTAGTGTTCCTTTTCTGGCCAATATTAAACATCCTGCATTACCGTTCAATTCTAAAATGTTGCCATTCAAATGGAAAGAGGGCTTGATATTTCCTTTGTAGAAATCGATCATCGATTAAAGCGATTGTTCCTTGGTCTGATTCAGATCGGATTAATCTGCCCCCCGCCTGTAGCACTTTATTCATTCCAGGAAAGACATAGGCATAATCATAGCCATTTCGGCCAATCGAGTTGAAATAGTCCTTGATAATATCTCTTTCCAATCCAATTTGCGGCAGTCCAACACCGACAATAATGACACCTTGAAGCCGTTCTCCCTTTAAATCTACCCCTTCAGAGAAAATGCCGCCCAGTACCGCAAAGCCAATAAGCTTTTCTTCCGTATCCGGCATAAAAGCCGCCAAAAATTCCTCCCTATCCGTTTCAGACATGCCTACCGTTTGGACAATCGTCTTTACATGTGGTGCAAACTGTTGAAATGCATCATGTACAGCTTCCATGTAATGATAAGATGGAAAGAAAACAAGGAAATTTCCAGACTGCTTCGTAATAAGATTCTCCACAAACTGAACAATTGGTGTCATTGTACGCTCGCGATCGCGATACCTTGTCGACATTGGCAGAATAATTACCTCAGCTTTTTCACGATCAAATGGAGACGGAATTGCTGTTACGTAATCTTTTTCAGTTCCTCCCAACAGGGTTTTATAATAATCCGCAGGTGTTAGCGTAGCTGAAAAGAAAATCTTTGAACGGTAGCCTTTTCCCATCTTGTTAATGAGATAAGATGGGTCGAGGCAGAATAGCTTCAATCGGACATCGCTTTTCAGAATCTCCATATAGGTTACAAATCGCTCATCATAAAGCTTCGCTATTTTAACAAAGGATTGTGTCGCGAAATAAGTATCCAGCAAAAGTGAATCTGTATCCATATGCTGCACTAATTCAGTCTCTGCATGCATGGAAAAGGTTTCAGTAAGCGCAACAAGCTCGTCATCTAGATCTTTGCTGATTAAATTCTCTTGCTTCTTTAAGGATAATAGATAATTATTAATTGCTTTAGCTGATTTCGCTAAGCTTTCATTACGGTTTTTAAATGTACGACTGAGTTGCAGAAATGCTGATTTATACAAGTCAGCAGAATACATTTCTCTCGCTCGATCAACTAAATTATGTGCTTCATCAACCAATAAGACGGTCTCTTTCTTCTGCTCCTCAAAAAGACGTTTCAATGACACTTTGGGATCAAAGATATAATTGTAATCGCAAATAACAGCATCCGCTATATATGCAAGCTCTAATGAAAATTCAAAAGGACAAACACGATGTTTTCTTGCATACGTTTCAATTACTTGACGACTCATCAATGTTTCATTCGCGTATATGTCTAAAACCGCTTCATTAATTCGATCGTAAAACCCCTCCGCAAAAATACAATGCTCCTTCGAGCACTTTACTTCCTCCTGAAAACAAATTTTATCCTTCGCAGTAATGGTTACAACCTTTAGGTCCGACCCCTTTTCCTCTAGCAAACGAAATGCTTCCTCTGCAGCAGTTCTCGTAATTGTTTTTGCAGTAAGATAAAACATCCGCTGCAGGTGCCCTTCCCCAATCGCTTTCACAGCAGGGAATATTGTTGAGACCGTTTTGCCAATACCTGTTGATGCTGAAGCAAATATATCTTTCTTATCGAAAATAGTTTTATAGACAGAAGCCGCGAGCTTACGCTGTCCATCTCGATAACTTTCAAATGGAAACAAAAGCTCCCTTGCATAAACATCGCGTCGTTCTACATGCTGAAGCTTCATCTTGGCGTATACTGCATACTGACCGACAATGTTGTTTACATACGTTTTCAGCTCCTGAAAATTCATTTCCCGCTTGAATTTAACCTGCTGCTCCGTATTTACTTGAACATATGTTAACTGAATCGTTATCTCAGCTAAATCGTGGTCTTTGGCATAGATAAAAGCATAAAAGATCGCCTGTGCCCAATGTACTGGATATGTATCTTCTGAAATCCACTCCACCGGATTTCGTGTTGACTTAATTTCATCAACCGTAACCTGTCCATTCTCATTAAAAAGTAAACCATCACAACGTCCATCCACTACAAAAGTTAAGTCTTCATATGGAATCTCCGTTATGACATACACTTCCTTTTGATCTGTTTCTTTATACGTCTTTTGGATTTTCTGATGTGCCTTTGTTCCGTCTGTCAGCGTCGTAGCCGTTCGAAACCCGGATTCAATACTGCCACTTCGCAACACATACTCCACAAGCGTTCTTACTGAAATTTTGAACCTATCCGTCATGTAATCACCTTTTACAATTCATTAACTCTATTCTATCAATTAATCGAGTCAAGCGGAAACTGAAATTAACTCTGCACATAAAAAAAGAAGCTGAATCAAACATGCTTTTTAGCGCTTGATTCAGCTTCCCATTTATCTTAATCATTAAAATTAGTTAATTCCTCGCATGAACCGTTTCAGCTTCGGTGCTATTAATAGCAATACGATACCAAGTAATATCGCAATTCCTCCGATTACACCAAAGTAGATAACTTCCGTATCTACGGAATAAAAACGAACGACCTGGGCGTTAATAGCCTGTGCCGAAGCGTTGGATAGATTCCATAAACTCATCATTTGGGCAGCAAATGCCGCTGGCGCCAATTTCGTTGACGCTGATAAACCAACTGGTGATAAACAGAGTTCACCTAGCACAACTAGGAAGAAGCTAAGAACGAGCCAAAGCGGGCTAACTAAGCTTTCTGTTCCGTTAAATACCGCAGGGAAAATCATGACGATAAATGAAAGCCCAGCAAAAATTAATCCAAAGGAGAACTTTTGCGGTGTACTTGGTTGACGATCCCCAAGCTTTACCCAGAGCCAAGCAAACACTGGTGCAAGCATCACAATGAATAATGGATTTAGAGATTGGAACCAAGAGGATTGTATTTCAATGCCAGCAAACGACAACTGTGTCCGTTCGTTTGCATAAGTCGCTAAAATATTCGACCCCTGTTCTTGAATCGCCCAAAACATCATTGCTGCCACAAATAACGGAATATATGCTAGTAAACGCGAGCGTTCGTCCGCTGTTGTTTTCGGACTACGATACATCGTAATAAAATACACTGTAGGGATAATCACCCCAAGAATACTAATCGAGAATATAACCCGCTCAATCGTTAACCAACCACCTGTTACACCAGCCCATCCGATTATAGCTAATACAATAACAGCGAGAGTGATAATTTTCGTAGTCTTTCTTTTCTCTTCTCCGCTAAGTGGATTTGGAACTTGAAGTCCAGCAAGACCAAAGTATTTTTTCCGTGATAATAGGTAAACAACCAAGCCAGCAAACATCCCAACGGCCGCTATTGCAAAGCCAAGATGGAAGTTATATGTTTGTCCAATTGTTCCGACAATAAACGGTGCAATAAAACCACCCATGTTAATACCCATGTAATAGATACTGAAACCAGAGTCACGTCGTGGATCTTTTTTGCTGTAAAGTTCGCCAACCATACCACCAACGTTCGGCTTTAGCAATCCTGTACCAATAACGATAAACAGCATGGACACAAGTAATGCTGTAAAGCCACCTGGTAAAGCAAGGATAATATGACCAAGCATAATTAGAACACCACCGTAAAATACGGTACGGTTCATCCCAAGAATCCGGTCAGCAATCCATCCACCGATTATACCAGACATATATACGAGCGAGCCGTAAATCGCCATTATCGAGTTGGCAGTAGTTTGATCTATTCCTAATCCGCCGTCTGTAACCTCATAGTACATATAAAATAAGAGTATGGCACGCATTCCATAATAAGAAAAACGTTCCCAGAACTCCGTGAAAAATAATGTCGATAAACCTTTCGGATGTCCAAAGAAACCTTTTTGTGGAACGGTTTTTAGTATGGCATCCTTATCTCTTGAATCCATCGTATGTTAATCCTCCTCTAAGTTGAAAAATGAATTCTGTTATAAAACATACCCGACAATTTTAAGGCAAATTCAACATACTGTAAAGGTCAAGTTTGCTTTTTCCATAAATTTGTAAGCGAATTACCGCCAATCATCCAACAATTGATAGCGCTATCTAATTATTTTTCCAATTGTAATGTAATTTATGTAAATTAGAAGAATAAAAAGGATTTCTCCCTTGTTCATCGAATCTCTTAGTAAGACACATCCAAGGAGTGAACAGAATGATTCTATACCAATTACCATTACTAATACTCACAATGAGTCTTGTTTATCTATTTATCGCTCCGACAGGACCATTATTATTTAGCTTGTTTTTTAAACTGGTTCCAATGTTTATGATTTTGATTTATGCTCTTCAGCTTTTACCTCGAAAAAAAACTCGAACACATCTACTGCTTATTACCGGCCTTGCTTTTTGTATCATAGGCGATGCGACACTGCACTGGTTTCTATTTGGATTGACCGCATTTTTCATTGGGCATCTATTTTATATGGCTGGTTTCTTTACGCAATGGAAATATTCAAAGATGCGTTTGACTATGATTATCCCAATTGCCGGATTTGCATGTTTTATCGGATTCCGGTTAGTTGAAGCATTAAGTCAAGAAGGGAATGCAGGATTAATTTTTCATGTGATTGCTTATATTTTCATTATTTCACTAATGACTTTTTCCGCCGTGATGACGGGTAATGGATGGGCAATCGCTGGTAGTGTGCTGTTCGTTATTTCTGACTCTATCCTTGCATGGAATATGTTTATTACACCAGTCCCTTCTAGTAATGTACTGGTAATGTTGCCTTATTATGGCGGTCAATTTTTAATTGCACATAGCATAAGCAGCATAGTTGCAGGCGGGAATCGAATTGTTTGGTAAATAGGGATAAATTCTACAAGCTAGCATAGCAGAAAAGGAGCGATAGGATTGGAATTTACTTTCATTAGCATCATATTGATTATTTTCATTTATTTGACTGCTAAAATAAATAAGCTTGAACAAAATATGAAACAGTTGAAAACTTCGTTAGAACAGGTTATGAAAGAGGTCGAAATCCCAGAACATCCGATAAATGGTAGACTATATGAATTAATTCAGGATGGAAAAGAGATTAAAGCCATTAAAGAAGCGAGAGCATCTTTAGGACTTTCACTAATAGAAGGAAAAGAGTATATCGAGAATCTAAAGAATAACATGAATAGTTAACATTACCTATATTCAGTTTCAAGAAATAGTATATGACATCCCCATGCACCAAGCATATTAATAGTTTCCCAAAACTCCGAGTGATATAATTGACTTATGTAAAAAGTTTTATTTATCAACTAGTTTTTGGTTTCAAACGAAGTACTAGGTATTTTGATTTACAGAAAACTTTTATCATCAGGAGGTAATAACAGTGAAAGCAGCAGTTTGGCATGGAGAAAAGGATATCCGAATTGAAGAGGTGGAAGTAAAACCTTTAGAAGATACTCAAGTAAAGGTTCGAGTAGCTTGGGCTGGTATTTGTGGTAGTGATTTACATGAATATGAAGAAGGTCCAGTATTTGTACCAGTAAACGAAAAGGACCCTTTAACAGGTGAAATTGCTCCATTAACAATGGGACATGAATTCGCTGGAGTGATAGAAGAAGTAGGAACAAACGTAACAAAATTTAAAGTGGGCGACAAAGTAGCAATTAACCCAACGATAACATATGGAAATAAACCTGAAGATATGGATGCATATGATGGATTCAGCTTTATCGGCTTGCATGGTGATGGTGGATTTACGAAATACGCGAATGTTCCAGAATCGAATGTTTATCTTCTGCCAGACACATTAACTTTACAGGACGGCGCATTGGTAGAACCTACCGCTGTTGCTGTACAAGCTGTAAAAGAAGGTGGACTGCAATTCGGAGATACAGTTGCTATATTTGGAGCAGGTCCAATTGGACTTTTAACAGCCATTGCAGCTAAAGCAGCAGGAGCAAGCAAGATTATTGTTCTAGATTTATCCCAAACAAGACTTGAAAAAGCAATGGAACTAGGTGCAACCCATATCATTAATTCTGGTGAACAAGATGCTGTTCAAGCGATTCGAGAATTAGTTCCAGATGGTGTTGATGTATCCTTTGAAGTTGCGGGAGTTGCCCCGACATTCAAACAGGCGATCGACGCTACACGGGCACGTGGAACAATGGTAATCGTATCTATTTTTGCTAGACCAATTGAGTGGAATCCAATTCACCTTACGAACACAGGTGTAAAAATTACGTCATCTATTGCTTATACACCGACTTCTTTCCAACAGACAGTGGATTTGATGGGAACTGGTCAATTGAAACCTCAAGGCATTGTTACCGATCAAATACAGTTGGATGATATTGTTGAAAAAGGATTTGAAGCATTATCAAACGATAAATCACAAGCCAAAATATTAGTAGAACTAAGTGGAGAGAAATAAACCCAACTGGTTTAATAGCGATATTAACAGTTCAGGTTTAATAACCCGAAAATCCCTAAGCTGGTTGCTTAGGGATTTTTATAACCTCTTATACTACTTGTGGCCCCACTAAAAATCGAGGGTTTTCACCGATTACCAGCTTACATAAATTTGCATAGCCAATTCGCTTATTGGAAGCTAGTAAATACTGCAATTCGATGATTGTAGTATCTGCTTTAAGTTTTTCTATTTCCTGTTCAAACACACTAAATGCATAGGTATTATGAATGCTTGGTTTACATTCATCTGGATTTTCATCCATAATTAAACAACCCAAATATTGATAATTAAACTGTAATTGGCGCGTAAGCTGGATCACATTTATGAACCGTTGGAATAATTCTGGCTTTGTATGTCCCAATTCGTCAATTGCCTCTTTTGCTGAAATCAATTCTTTTAAATTCGTTGTTATTAACACCCTATCCGCTCCTTTCTATTATCGCTTAATTCCAAGGCTTATTGATCGATAAATGAGCAACGATATCTTTATTTTGCTGCCTCTTTAACTTTCGAATCTTTGCACGTTCCTCACCAGTGCTGTAGAGGAACTTTTCTTCTTCTGTTTCCGCGACAATTGCAGGAACTTCAATCGGTTTTTTATTCTCATCCAACGCAACAAATGTCAAAAAAGCCGTGGTAGCAATTCTTCGTTCACCAGTTACCATATCTTCAGCAATTACTTTGCAAAATATCTCCATCGAGCTTTTCCCTGTGTACGTTACGAATGACTCAATACAAACTTTATCACTTTGACGTATTGGTTCTATAAAATTCACCGAATCGGTTGAGGCCGTAACACATTCCTTAACTCTTGCATGGCTACAAGCTGAAAGTGTTGCACAGGCATCAAGCTTTTTCATAAGAACTCCACCGAATAATGTATGATAATTATTTAAATCATTAATTAGAACCTGGTCATTCTGAATAATGCGTGTTTCTCCCATTTTTCTTGCTTTCATAAACTAATCACCTTACTACTTTTTATTGCTACAGCAAACTGTTTATCTGATGTAGATACATTGTTATGTACAGGTTCTATTGTATAACGCCCCGATAACCAAAGTACAATGCCGAAATCCGATGCTATTCATAACAAAAGTGTTTGTAAACGCTTTAGATAAACAAATAAAAAAGACTCACCTAAAAGGAGGTCTTATGTATTGTTCAGATTCACTTTTGCAAATCGGATAAATTCAAGTTTGACAGGTGATAATGCTTGATTCTTTTTCCAAATCATTGCTAAGTGCCACTTAATTGTCGGATGGGACAGTTTTATTTCTTTTACGTCACGTTTTAAGCCTTTAATCGTACTTTCTGGTAATAAGGTTATTCCAAGATTTGAAGCTACCATTTCCTCTATAAAGTCCATCTGTGAGGTCTCCGAAATAATTCTCGGTTCAAAGCCAGACTTTCTGCAAGCCGAATATATATGATCATGCAGTGCAAAATCTTTATTAAACATAATAAAATCTTCTTCTTTTAATTCAGCAATTGCGACCTCTTGCCGATTTACAAGCTCATGGTCGGCGGGTACGATGAGCTTTAAATCTTCCTCTCCCAACGAATAGCAATCAAAAAAGTTGTGGCGGGTAGGCAGGAAGACAACGCCAAAATCCAAGTGATCATTCATCACTTTTTCTTCTATTCGCTTTGATCCATCCTCTATTAATTGAAACGTAATATCTGGATATTCTTTATGAAAAGATGCGATTAATTTAGAGAAGAACACGGAATCGATAATCGAGGGCAAGCCAATACGAATATGGCCTTTTTTTAGGAACGAAAGGCTTTCCAACTCAAGTCGTAACGCTTGGAACTGCTTTTCCATCACTTGAGCGTGCTCATAGAGAATTTTTCCAGCATCTGTTAGAGATAGTTTTTTTCGTGAACGAATGAAAAGCGAGGCTTCCAGTTCATCTTCTAACGATTTTATAATTCTGCTAATTGCAGGCTGTGTCATATATAATTTTTCTGCGGCATGCGTAAAACTGCCAGCACGCGTGACTTCAATAAAATACTGTAAATGTTTCATTTCCACTTTTCTTTCCCACCCCTCTTCTGCCTTCTTATTCTACTATGCCATACTACACATCTCAACTGAACAGCATTTCATTTTGCATAACGAAATGTGAAGCCTTCTATTATTGTTCGAAAAAGAAAAAGGCTGCCATAAATGACAACCCTTCTTTCAATTATCTAATTTTCTTAAATGCCTTGCTCCAAGCGATTACTTGGTCAAGCATCGCGTTTGCATTGTCTGCATGGTAATCCGCAGGTTTGAATTCGCTCATGTTTTCAAAGTCAGTCATTAGTGAGAATGTTACTGCAGTACGTACGTCAGCAACTTGCAGCTCACCAAGGATTAGACGAAGGTTTTCATGTGCACGCGCCCCACCTAAGCTACCGTATCCAACGAAACCTGCTACTTTATTGTTTACTTCTGGGTTTAAATAATCTAATGCATTTTTCAATGCCCCACCAATTGCATGGTTGTATTCTGGTGCTACGAAAATGTAACCATCAAATGCAGCGATTTTTTCAGACCAAGCTTTAACCGCAGCTTCTGCTTCTGCTTGTCTTTCTGCTGGAAGTTCTTCACCAAGGAATGGCAATTTATATGCCCCCAAGTCAACAATTTCATATGTGACATCGTCGGCATTTCGTTTTGTTGCAAAGTCGTACATCCAGTTAGCAACTGATTCCCCATTACGGCCTTGGCGCACACTGCCTTGCACAATAGCGATTTTCAATTTCTCTTTTGGTACTGGTGCTGCTGCTTGCTTTGATCTACCGAATAATTTACCAAAAAATCCCATTGTATGTTCACAACCTTTCCTGTCCGTTATCTAAGTTTAAATTGACCCTTTAAAAAGAAGAGGCAGTAACCCATGCCTAGCACTATGTAAACATAGTTATTCAGGGGTAGCTGCCCATTATTAGTCCAATGATACCCAATACCTTTTCTCTATTTATAAGGTATCTTTTTTACTTCTTAAAATTTACTTTTTATTAATTGCGAACTGTTTTTAAAGCACTGCTCCAAGCGATTACTTGATCAAGCATTCCGTTTGCATTATCTGCATGGAAGTCAGCAGGTTTGAATACGCTCATGTTTTCAAAGTCAGTCATTAGTGAGAACGTTACTGCACTACGCACGTCTGCAACTTGTAGTTCACCAAGGATTAGACGAAGGTTTTCGTGTGCACGTGTACCGCCTAAGCTACCATATCCAACGAATCCAGCTGCTTTGTTGTTCACTTCTGGGTTTAAGAAATCCAATGCATTTTTCAATGCGCCACCAATTGCATGGTTGTACTCTGGAGTTACGAAAATGTAGCCATCGAATGAAGCGATTTTTTCGGACCATGCTTTAATTGCAGTTTCTGCTTCTGCCTGTCTTTCTGCTGGAAGTTCTTCACCAAGGAATGGCAATTTATATTCAGCTAAGTCTACGATTTCATAAGTTACATCGTCATTACGTTTTGTTGCAAAATCATGCATCCACTTTGCAACTGCATCTCCGTTACGTCCTTGACGTACACTACCTTGAATAATACCTATTTTTAACATTCTATTTCCCCCTAAATGTTTTACATTCTTCAATTAATTTTAATTCAACATACTTGAATTACTTATACTATACCATCGTTTTTTACTTATTGCAACACATTTAATTCTTTTTTATTATATAGTTATAAAAAGTAACCGTAAAATTATTTGCTTACCTTATTTATAAAAGAACAAAAGCGCAAGCGCCCGGTTAGCGACGTACGGACTGGACTGAGCCGTAGGAGATAAAGGAAACACGGCGACCGCAGGGAGTCGATGTTGACTTATCGTACGGAGGTGAGGGAAGTCTCGCTAGTCGCTGGGCGCTGGAGCTGGACGTAGCCGTGTAGGTAACTAAGTTATCCACAGCATTCAAATTTTATAGTTTCCTGGTGCAAAGAAAAAACAGGCACTGCAGCTTTGCAGGAACCTGTTTGATTATTAGAATGGGTATGCGGATTCTTCAGATGCTTTCATTTGCACTGCTGTCCGAAGAAAAAAGACAACATCATCTGCCAATCGGTTAAGCCTAAAAACAATTTCATCATCTATAATTGCTTGTTTATGATAATGCTTTTCTTCAATAAATACATATTTCGGGATAACCATTGCTTGCATATAATTCAAGATTGGCTTCAACTGCTGTTCAGCCACTAAATAATGTTTTGCTGATCCAGCTGTCGATACGAGACCGACAACTTTTTCCCGAAATGCATCCATTGGAAGCAAATCAAACAGGTTTTTTAATGTACCTGGAATAGATGCTTGGAATGTTGGTGTCCCGATAATATAGCCATCCGCTTCCATTATTTTTTCTAATACTAACTTTGTATCCCCTGTATAATCACGATAATCCCTTCCATCGCTAAATACGAGGTTATATTGCTTCAAATCAATAAGTTCAATTTCGATATCCTCATACTGTTCGTTTATCCGGTTTAATATATTTTCAACAGCAATTCGCGTTTTGGAGCCAACGATTGACCCAGAAATCCCCAAAACCTTCATTGTGATCCCCCTTTCCCAAAAATCATCTATATCACATATAATCAGACTATCCCTTCATCATGAAGCGATCAGCTGTTTTTAGTTCTCGTATGTTATGAATACAACTCACGTCCTATTATACCGACTTGCTTTTTCGAAATACAATTTGATGCTTAGGAAATAAACATTCGCATGTTCCTTCATTCTTATTATAATGTAATTATTTACTTCTGTGCCGCTTCTCCACCATTTGCATATAAAAAGGCTGTTACTTAATCGTAACAGCCTTGCCAATCAAATTATTTCTTCATCTTTTTTGCTTAAGCCTAAATCAAACAAGCCTGATTCTTTTGCAGAAAGAATCGCTATATAAACGAACGGCCCGAGGATTAGCCCCATCACACCGAAAAACACAAAACCAAAATACATAGAAAGCACAGTCGGGAGTGCCGCAAGTCCTATAGAATCACCTAATACTTTCGGCTCGATGATACGCCTTAAAATGGTTATGATAAGAGCAAGCAATATAAGTTGGATTCCTGCTCCAACATTTCCGAGCATCATGGCCAAAAGTCCCCATGGAATCAGCACAAGCGCTGGTCCAACATATAATGGAATAATATCGACTAGCCAAATGATGACAGACATTATTAATGCGGCACCGGGTGAAATAAACAAAAGACTTGCATACGTAATGACGAAAACACCAATACTTAGGATAAATTGGGCTTTCCAGTAACCAAGGAAAACCTTACCTAGTCGTTGGTTAACGAAACGCAGCTTTTCCGATGTATCTCGATTGAATAAATTGTAAAATAACCGTTTTAAACGAGGCAAGTCCAAGCTGAATAAGAATAGCGTCATTAAATAAATCAATGACACAAAGATAAGATTTGGGACAGATTGAATCCACGAGCCGAGAATTGTTAATAAATAGGATGTAACATCCAAAGCTGTTTCCACTACACTATTGGATTGGTTCTCAAGCTCCCGAATGACAACATGAGCGATCGGTATATCTTCAATTAGCTCATTAAAACGGATAATGACATCATTGATAAACCGCTGTACCTGAAATGCATAGGTAGGAATTTGCAATGTAAAATTATAAATTGTTTCCACCACACGGGTTAATGTGATATAAACCAGCAAACTGGAGATAGCAATAAACAGGGTAAAGGTAATGGTAACTGGGAGAACCCTTTTCCTTACTTTCATCTTCAGCTTCAGCCATCTTACAAAAGGCTCAAACATGAGTGCAGTCAATAATGCTAATAATACTGGTAAAAATGCTGAGAAATATATGTAAACGAAAATGATGACCGCAATGACAGCGGCCAGCTTTAGAATCTTTTTAACAAGGGATTTCGTTATCAATAAAAAACTGCCTCCTTCTTTCCCTCCAGACTTAATCGTACAATTAATTATTCCTTTATTTCAAAGGTCTCGATAACGTTAATACTCCCTTTTACGGATTGAACCATCGAACAGTTTTTTGAACTTAGCTCTAACGCTTTTTCCACCTTTTTTTCAGGAAGATCCTTACCGAAAATGGTAAAGTGCAATTTAATTTCTTCGACACGATTTGCTATATCTGGATTTCGTTTCACATCCGCAGTAATGGCAATATTATCAAAAGCAATGCGCATTTTCGTAAGCACTTGCTTCAAAACCCCGCCACTGCAACCAGCTATGGAGGATACTAGTAATGCGTATGGTCTAAACCCAAACTCATCCTTGCCCGATATTGTTAGTTTTCCAAAATCAAATTCAGATTCGAAACCATTTTCATGCATGCTAAACTCCATCTCGACCATCCTTTTCCTAAAATTTATTGTAATACGTTTAGATCATTTATCTATCATGATAATATTAGTACCTATCTTTTAGTAACAGTAAGACTTATCTATAGTATAACTTTAATTTTTAAAATTGAATATGTATTTGTTCCCGAATTTTCTATAACATATCTATCTCGGTACCCACATGAAATTGATATCGTTCCAAATCCACCTCTCCCTTACGGCTGACCTCAACACCTTCTATTTCCAGCTGCGATTTCTGCTCCAATGCTCCAAATTCATCTTGAATAGCGATTTGCCCCTTCGCGTTGATGACACGATGCCAAGGAAGACGATGCCTTCTACTCATTGAATGTAAAATTCGCACAACCTGACGGGCAGCCCGTGGACTTCCTGCTGCTTTAGCAATCTGTCCGTAAGTCATGACCCTTCCTTCTGGTATTTGGTTGATAATTGCAATTACGTTTGCAGTAAATGGTTTCATCTTACACCTTTCCTAAGTCAAAAGTTTATGGGAAACAAGCATTCCAGCATCTTTTCTTTTCTAAATAGTAACAACTTTAGATTGGAATGTCTATAACAGTTCTGTCATGCACCAGGTCTAAAAATTGCCTCGTATAACCATCTCAAAACCAACAGAAAATAACACTGTTAGAAGCTGGTTCTTCTTAAGCTTTTAGGCAAAGGCCTAAGCAATCAGGAAAGATATAAACTTTGCAACTTGCCAAGCAAAGGAGGATATCATGAATAGACAACGTGCATTGGAAATTTTGGAGTCGATTGAAATGGTCAACGTGAACTTCCGAGGTATTCCGGTATATATTCAATCATTGGATGCTAATCAGGAGACAGCCACTGTTTTTCCGCTCGATAATATGAATCATGAACAATCCGTAGAATTGGCAGGCCTTGATGAGATACAATTAGGTAAATGACCTTTATCACTACGAAGGATGCCTTCTGGAGCATCCTTCGTAATTAATTGTCAGCACCTTTTACATATACCCTTGGAACACGCTTTCCAATTAAGCAAACCGTTTCGTAATGAATCGTTTGCATATGCTCTGCTACTTCATCGAGAGAAATATAACCATCCTCAGGATCGCCAAAAATGGTAACAGTATCTGCTTTGCTAATCTGTTCAACAGCAGTGACATCAATCATCGTTTGATCCATACATATTCTACCAACAATCGGTACTCGCAATCCTTTAACCATCATTTCCCCCTTATTTGAAAGTTGCCTGGATAGTCCATCCGCATAGCCGATTGGTAATGTCGCAATTACAGATGTAGCATCTGGTGTGTAGGTGCAGCCATAGCTAATCGAATGACCGGATTGTACCTCTTTTATCATGGCAGGCTTTGTTTTTAAGCTCATCGCCTGCTTTAAATGAATTGTTGCTCGCAAATGCCCACTCGGATAAAGTCCATACAAGCTAATACCGACACGTACCATATCCAAATGCATCTCAGGATACGCAATCGTTGCAGCACTATTACAACAATGCTTTAACGGAATTTTGATTTGATGTTGGTTCAGGTAGTCAACCAATGATGTAAAATTTTTATATTGCTGATACGTATAAGCAGAATCTGGGTTATCAGCGTCGGCAAAGTGTGTAAAAATCCCCTCTAGTATAACTTTAGAGTCGTTAAAAGACTTACAAATTTGAAGCGCCTCGTTTTGATCACGAACCCCAATGCGATTCATGCCACTATCTATTTTCAAATGCACCTTCGCTTGTTTATTCCATACATTTGCAGCGCGTTCCATTTCCTTGATTGATTCATCCGAGAAAACGGTAAGGGTAATGTCGTGCTTCACCGCCTCTTCTACTGCGTGTGGAGCAGTATAACCCAGCACAAGAATGGGGACATCAATTCCCGCTTCCCGCAAGTGGAGCGCTTCATCTAAAAGCGCAACGCCTAAGTAGTCGGCACCAGCATCTGTCGCAGCAGTCGCAACCTGCACCGCTCCATGTCCATAACCGTCCGCCTTAACGACTGCCATAAACTTACTAGTTCCAATATGTCTTCTGAAGGATTGTACATTCGTCTCAATCGCGTCCAAAGATATTTCTGTCCATGTATCACGATAACTTTTATGTATCATAAAGATACCTTCTTTCTCATTTTCATCTATAAATTACATTGCATGTGACAATAGATTCATTTTACCATTGAAAAAGGTGAATTCACAAAAAATTATGCTATACTAATTATATTTCTCCCTGAAACTTATAGAAAGAAGATCACTAAAAGCTATGCCATAGAGATTTCACGCATCACAGTTAGACTGATCTGGATTTCTAAGTACTTCTTCTATTTTGAAAAGGGATACAAGGACAACATGGATAGGAAATAGATGGGAGAGAATAGTATGAAGAAAATTTTGCAGCTCGGCAGTGCTTTCATAGGTGTCATTGTTGGTGCTGGCTTTGCTTCTGGGCAGGAGATTTTACAGTACTTCACGAGCTTTGGTCTCCTTGGTATTATTGGGGCCGTGATTGCAAGTGCGTTATTCGCCTACCTGGGCATGGTTTTAATGCAAATTGGCAGCCGAATGCAGACGACCTCTCATCGGGATGCTATTTACAAAATTAGTGGACGTTATCTTGGAGTTGTCATTGACTACATCATTATATTCACACTGTTCGGTGTAGGAGTCGTTATGATTGCAGGTGCTGGTTCAAATTTAAATCAGCAATTTGAATTCCCATATTTTGTCGGGACAAGCCTGATGACTATTCTTGTGCTTATTGCAGGAATGGCAAAGGTAAATCGATTCGTAGCGATTATTGGCAGTATTACACCGTTTCTAATTCTAATCGTCATTATCCTGTCGATCTATAGTGTACTATCAATGGATAATACATTTACCAATCTTAATTCGATTGCAATGGAGCAACCGACGACACTACCAAACTGGTTTATCTCCGCAATTAACTACGTTTCGTTTAATATCGCGGTTGGCGCTTCGATGTCGCTTGTAATGGGCGGGGCCCAGCATAATGAAAAAACGGCAGCTCTTGGAGGACTTGTTGGCGGATTAGGAATCGGGGTTCTTATTATTTTAAGCCACCTTGCGATTTTCTCAAAAATTGACCTTGTACAAGGTTATGAAATGCCAATGCTGCAGCTTGCTAATCAAGTATCCCCAGCATTAGGCTTTTTCATGGCAATTGTTTTATTCGGTATGATCTTTAATACAGCAGCAAGCATGTTCTTCTCATTCGGCGCACGGTTTGTCGAAATAGGAACGCCGAAATTTAAAGTTTTCCTTGTTGTTACTCTAGTAATTGCCTATTTATTAAGCTTTTTTGGATTTACAGATCTTGTCAGCTACTTCTATCCACTTATCGGCTATCTTGGCTTATTTCTAATAGGAGCACTGATTGTTGCATCAGTTCGGATTCATAAGCTGGAAAAGGAAACCGAAAGACAATAAACATAAAAAGGTGAGGCAACTTAATCAAAGCTGTCTCACCTTTTTTTACTAGCCTTTTCTAATTTAGCTCCCATTGCAGCATGTTAACTAAAAACATCAAAGCTGACTTCTATTCATAGGCAGTCTAATATTAATGATGAACCACTCTCCATGCAACGCCGCATCCATTTTTCCATCCATTTTTTCAACCAGATTTTTAGAGAGATATAGCCCTAATCCACTGGCTTCCGCATTCGTTCTGCTTGCAACTTCTGTATAAAAACGCATAAATACTTTTTCTACCGCCACTTTACTATCTGGTTTAATATCATTTTTAATGCTGAACATGATATCGCCCCCTTGTTTCTCGTAGCTGATTACTGCTTTGCTTTTAGCATAACGAATTATATTTTGAACGACATTTTGGATAACTCGTACTAACATGAACTCGTCGGCAATAATTTGGTAGTTGTGCTGTTGTGCCGAAAAATGGAGTTCTATTTGTTTCTCTTCCAATTGTTCATAGAAGGATAAGACAACTTCCTCCACCAAATTAGATAATGTTATGGAAGAGAACACTATTTCCTTTTGATTGGTTTCAATGCGGGCCAAGTCATAGAAATGATCAGTCATTTCCATTAAACGCTCAACAGACTGTTTAATAATTGATATATAATGCAGCCGCTTCGTTTCATCCGTCGTCTCTTGTAATAACTGGACATAGCCGTTAATCGATGTTAGCGGAGTCCTAAGGTCATGGGAAAGCCCAGCGATGGTCAGCTTGACACTCTCTTCCATTTGCTTTGCTTGTTGATTTTTTTTCTCAAAAGCATCGACCATCTGATTCAGTGCCTCAATTAAGTCAAGCAATACCTCATCACGAAAATCAATTGAAAGCCTTCCGCCAAAACTTGAACGATTCGGAAGCTCTTTAACCTCCCGCTTCAACTTTCGAAGTTCTCGCTTTAAAAAGTAAACATAAAGAAGGAGCATAAATGCAAAGAAGGCAAAAACCCATCCCCACATCACATTCACGCTCCTTTCGTTAGTCAAATTTGAAGCCAATACCCCATACTGTTTGAATATAGTTTGTATCAGCTTGGTTTAATTTATTTCGTAAATTACTTATATGCATATTAATCGTTTTATCACTATTAAAAAACGGTTCATTCCAAATACTTTCATATATATTGGCACGACTGAATACTTTTTTAGGATTCTCCAGGAATAAGAGCAGAATCGCGTATTCGCGTCCCGTTAAATGGACCAGCTGATCATTGACTTTCACTTCGCGAGTATCTAAATTCACTCGAATATTCTGATACAGGACTTCTTTCATTTCGTTGGATACAGCCTTTGCAGCATGGCGTAATTGAATATGAATACGTAGGAGCAGCTCCTTCACATCAAAAGGTTTTGTAATGTAATCATCCGCACCATTCGTCAAAATATCCAATTTCGAAGCTTGGTCATTCTTAGCCGAAATCACAATCACCGGTATCATGCTATCCTTCCGAAGATCCTGCAGAAAAACTTCTCCATCCATCCCAGGCAGCATTAAATCTAACAAGATAACATCTAGTTGACTTTGTTCCAGTAATAATTTCCCTTCTGTGCCTGAATATGCACTTAAGGTTTTAAAGCCTTGCAGTGTCAATGCCTCTTTAATCAGCGAATGAATTGCATGATCATCCTCAATAATTAATATTGTTGCCATCCTATCGACCTACTTTATTATGCATTACGGGCTCTGACACGCCACTTCTAAGCACAAGCAAGAAAAAAACGTGGAGGAAGAATAACAGCCCTTAGCCTCCTGGTTCTATCTCGTGATATAGTTTCACTTTATGTCAGTTCGTTTAAACAGAAGGATTCCTAATCCTGATGATAACACAATGGTAATAATACTCACTACAATCATCCTTGGGATCTCGGCGATATCTGCCGGGCTCACAAAATAAAAGTAGAATAAAAATGTCTCTGTAAACCAGAATGTGACATGACCAAAGTTTTCTGTGTGCTGAAAAATTTCTGGGAGAAATCCAGTGGCAATCGTGTAAAGAAAACTCCACACAATCGAGATGCTACTATTTTTTGTTAGAAAGCTGATCAGGACATAAATCGATACATTCGCCAAAATTAATAGATAAAGCACACTAAAGGATTGAATGGCATAACGAATATAGTTCGTTATGCCATCAACCTCACCAAAGCCAAATACAACTGTATAGCTAGCTATTCCAAGCACTGTCATTCCAAGTACACCAACAAATGCAAAGATTGCTGCTGCGAGGAATTTTGAAACATAATAATGTACGCGACTTCGTCCTAAGGACAGTGTATTACGAATCGTTCCATTCTGAAATTCTTCCCCGATAAATAAGCTAATAAACACAATTAGCACCAATAAAATCGTAAATCCATTCTTTTTCATCATTAGGATTCCTGTCGCTCCATTAATGACTGTATCAATCACCTGAACGAGCTCTGTCCCATGGTGAACAGTTAGCTGGCTATTTATTACTTGTATAATAGGAAGAATAAATAAGATAGCTAAGGCGATCCATAATTTTTTGCTCCGACGCATTTTTATTTTTTCAGCTGTTAAAAGATTAAACATTCTTTGTTCCTCCAGTTAATTGCAAGAAATAATCTTCTAGTTTTTGTCTTGTTGTTCCAATTCGGGAAACTCTTACATTCTCAAAAACCAATGCACGATTGATTGCAGCAGCCTCGTCCAAGCGCTCATAAATATGAATTTCGATTCCATTGATCACTTCATAGTCTTGGATTCCCATTTCATCAAGTACAACGACTGCTTTTTCCACTTCCGTTGTTTCTACTTCAATGTATTGCCGTGCAACCCGTGCTAGATCTTCCTTGGATAGTTCATTTATAATTTTCCCCTCATGTAAAATACCGTAATGTGTAGCAATCTGGGAAAGTTCATCCAGCAAATGACTCGAAAGCAATACTGTAATTCCACGCTCTGTCACCAATCGTTGAATCATATCTCGCATTTCGACAATACCAGACGGGTCTAAGCCATTTGTCGGTTCGTCCAAGATTAAGAATTCTGGATTAGTTATTAATGTCGACGCAATTGCTAAACGTTGCCTCATCCCTAACGAAAAGTGCTTTGTTTTCTTTTTCCCTGTATGCTCCAAGTTCATTAGACGAAGTAAATCAGCAATCTCTCGTTCACCGACGCCACCATTTGCCGCTTGCACCTGCAGATTCTCCCGAGCTGACAAATCAGGGTATAGTGCTGGCATTTCAATCGATTGCCCCATCTTCCTTCTCGCATGCTGTAATCCTTTCGTACTCGTTTCACCAAACAGCTCGATGTCTCCACCGTCAATCGCAATTAATCCCATCACAGCACGCATGAAAGTGGATTTCCCTGCACCATTTTCACCGATTAATCCATAGATCATTCCACGTTTGATTTTAATCGATACATTATCAAGGACCTTGTGTTTACCATATATTTTTGAGATATTTGCCGCTTTAAGAATAATTTCTGCCACACATAATCTTCCTTTCCATGTTGATACATTTAGAATAAGCTGCAAGTATAAAGAATAAGTCCAGAAAAGTATAAAGAAAGTGTAAAGAATAATTTTCTAAAGGTTTACAAAAACAGGGGCTGTATATGCAATGGCATATACCAGCCCCTGTTTCTATTTGCTCTTCTCTTTCTGCTTCTGGCTTTCGTACAGCAAAAAGTTCGAGTGGATTTGGTCACAATCCGTTAGCTGACTAAGAATATAGCTATACGTCTCCTCTATTTTCTCCGATAAATAATTAGTACGTTCGAATAAAACACTCCGAAAATCGCCCATTTGCCTGACAACCTTTTCCGTTAATGCCTCCTGACTTTCCATCCGTTTCTCTATTTGCTTCGTCGACTCGCCTTGCGCAGATAGCTGCTCTGACAGCTGTTCTTGATAGTCGGTTTGTTTATCCACTTTCAATGCCAGCTTCCCATTTGCCTTCGCAATTTTTTTCACCAAATCTTCCTGACTTTCCATGCGCTCCTCTATCTTTTTATTCGACTCATCTTGAGCAGATAATTGTTCTGACAACTGCTGTTGAAGATCAGTTTGCTTATCTACTTTTAAGGTTAGCTGCCCATTTGCCTTTGCAAGCTTTTTAGTCAATGCTTCCTGATTTCCCATTAGCTCCTCTACCTTTTTGTTCGACTCGACTTGATCGGATAATTGTTCTGACAACTGCTGTTGAAAATCAGTTTGCTTATCTACTTTTAAGGTTAGCTGTTCATTTGACTCCGCAACCTTTTCGGTCAATGTTTTCTGATTTTCCAGTTGCTTCTCTATTTGCTTCATTGACGTTCCATGAGCAGATAATTGGTTGGACAGCTGATCTTGGTAATTGGATTGTTTATCTGCTTTCAATGATAGCTCTTGATTTGCCTTTTTCGTCCACGCCTCTTGATTTACGATGCGTTTCTCTATCTGCTTTGTCAACTCGCCTTGAGCAGATAGTTGTTCAGTTAATTGGTTTTGAAAATTGGATTGTTTATCAATTTTCGATGATAGTTGTTCATTTGTCCTGGCAATTTTTTCGGACAATGCTTGCTGTTTTTTCAAACCGCTATCCATCCTCTTAGTCGACTCATCTTGAACAGATAGCTGCTTTGACAATTGATCTTGGAAATCAGCTTGATTATCGATTTTCGATGATAGTTGTTCATTTGCCTTGGCAACCGTTTCAAGCTGATTAGCAATTTCTTCATAGGAGGAATTAATCTGGTTCCATTGTTCTCTTACTTCTTGTTCGGATAATTGATCTGCTTCGATTAGTTCGCGTAGTTTCATATTGTCTCTTTCCAACTGCTTCAAATAGCTTACAACCTGTTTTTCCATCTGTTCATGATGCGCATTAAAATGCCGTAACTCCTGTAGTTGCGCTTCTATTTGCGTCCATTTATTTTCACTCTCATCATACTGCTGTTCATACATTGTTTTAATTCCAAGAAGTGTACGAGCAAGCTTCCCATTGATTCGTTGCTGCTCCTTTACCATTTCCGATACATGATTTTGTACGAAAAGTGTTTGGTTTTGTCCTTGGAGTTTGTCACGGCCTTTATACATGTTCTTATGGTTTCTATCATTAATGTATAGTCCCATTCATTTACACCCCTTATTTATTCCTGTATTAGTCTATGCACAAATGCCCTGTTAGGAACTAGTAAGTTAAAAGCGTAGTGATGAGCCGATCAAACCAACAACTAGTGGTGCAGGGAATAGGAAACGGAACAATTTCATCCTTCGATGATTGCTAATCGCCCGCTAAAAGAGATAAAATCAAGTTATAAGGAACGACAGTAGGTGGAATTCTTGCCATACCACTAATATTCTCATTACGACTTTGGAGGTTATCATGAAAATCTACATTACAAAAATAGAGAAGGAAAAGGCATGGGAGATAAGACATAAAGTCATGTGGCCAGATAAGCCCTTTGACTTCATTCAATTAGATGATGATGATACAGGTATACATTTAGTTCTTTTTAAGAACAACAAACTTACTTCTGTGATTTCACTTTTTATAAAAAATGGAGAATGCCAATTTCGTAAATTTGCTACGATTCAACGGGAACAAGGTAATGGACACGGAAGTGCATTGTTATCCTACGTTCTCGAGGAGGCAAAGCATTTCGGAATTAAGAAGATTTGGTGTAATGCAAGAAAGGATAAGGTAGCTTTTTATAAAAAATTTGGATTACAAGTAACGGAAAACCATTTCTTAAAAGAAGGTAAAGCTTACGTAATAATGGAAGAATATGTTTAAGTAAAAAAACAACTATTCATCTTTTAGAACAGCTGTTTTTTTAAGTATTAGATTTTTAAAGGTAGGTATTTATTGAGTTGCTTGTAATTATGGAAGCAGGTAGATGTATACTTCTACTTACCAAGAACGCTTGCGGTTAACTTACTTAAAAAGAGGTGATGTTCAAAGGTGGTATATGTATTATAATGTTTTTCGAAATTCCTTGAATGCTTCGACAAAAGCTTTCGGAGAGGATTTGACGATATAAGGATATACTCCATTAATGGTATGCAAATAGAGCAACCCTCCATCATCGCCTATAAATCGATAGGAAATATCCAGCACATCATGTATCTTAAATTCCCTGTACTGTGTGACAACCCTGTCATCATACAAATACATCGTGCGTGTTTGTTCCGTATCTTTTTGTTCTAAACTATTCACTTCACGTATTACCTTACAATAGGTCTGTTTTGCAATCAAACTCACAAAAGCCACCCCTGCCCTTCATATGGAAATGTTACCCTTTTGCTAACTGAAGATGGTCCATTCTCCATTGCAACCACTGGTATTCGCGGGTTTTTCTTGGTAGAAACTGACGTATATCATCCTCATGGTAGCCAACCTGTAATCGCTTATCATCCACCATGATCGGACTTCTTAATAATCGAGGGTGCTTCTGAATAAGCTCTAATAGTTCTTGTAATGGTAAAGATTCAATATCCAGATTTAAATCCTTATAAACCTTTGATCGTGTGGAAATAATTTCATCCGTGCCTTCAACTGTCATCCGTAAAATGCTTTGCAATTCATGAACAGTGAGCGGATCCTTTATCACATTTCTTTCCTTGTAATGAATCCCTTGCCTTGAAAACCATTGCTTTGCTTTCCTTGTCGACGAACATGCAGCTCCATAAATTGTAACTGTCATTTATCATACCCCATTTTCTGTAGTTTTCAGTACATGTATTCCTCGTTGTGTACGGTAAATTACTTGTATAAACCCTTTTTAAGCAAATTCATTTCAATAATGAAGTTCTCCAGGGCTTCTTCCTTGGACATATTCCGCGAATACTTTTCCACTAAATTGCGGAATGTGACCGACGTAATGATCTGAATAATATGATAGAACTCATCTTCACCAGATATATTCAAACATTCTTTGTTGATGAGTGGCGTTATTTCCTTCAATCTGTTGGTATCGATTTGCTTTTCATCAAAAATCCTTGTGAATACATCCTCAATTTCATGTGTCACATTCAGTAGAGCATTCTTTAAAAAATTGTAGCCATCCTCTGTCTTCTTTTCCTCAAGCATGAGCTGGAATAGCTCTTTGAATGCTTCAAAAATATCCCCATTATACTTATTCAACGAAGCAATAAATTTATCCTGCCTTTTATTCCACTGCTCCTCCAATAAAAAATAATATGCATCCTCTTTATTCTCGAAGTATTGATAAAAACTTCCCCGCGGAATCTCTGCAGCTTTTACAATGTTTGAAATGGAGGCTTGAGACAATGGAACTCTTGAAAACTCTGCTTCGGCTGCTCTGATTAATTTGTTCCGCTTCATCTCCGGTAGATTAAAAAATGTAAGTTTAGGCATTTCCTTCCTCCATACTTCTCCCTTGTGACATCATGTCATGTTGTTCAATTTTTATTTTAAATGACACAATGTCATGTGTCAATAATTTTCATGACAACGTGTCACTTTTATTTATAAATTTGTCCATTTTATGACGTTGGATTCTATCACTTAACATCCTCGTGATAGAGACGTTTTATTCAATGAAAAAAAGTAATTTCTTTTTTTTACTTTTCATGTATAATTATCTCGAATCTGAGAAAAAGTGAACAAAAACGTAAAGGCAGAAGCGCCGTTGAACCTACTGGATTCACGATAAGGCAATAAACCTTTAGATTTCTATACCCTGTTCACCTAAACGCTAATCTTATCAATTAACAAACGTTTCAAATTCCATCAAATCAACTGCATCATGTCATTTTTATATAAAGGAGATTGCTATGACGAATTCTGCTATTATTCAATTTCATAATGTTACAAAGCAATATGACCAGGATCCCCCTGTATTGGATCGAGTCAGCTTTGAGATAGAAAGAGGGAAATTTTATACGTTGCTTGGTCCCTCTGGCTGCGGTAAAACAACAATACTTCGCTTGATTGCTGGTTTTACAGAAGCAACTTCAGGTGATATTTATTTTAACGGGAAAAAGATTAACCATATTCCAGCTAACAAACGTCAAGTAAATACAGTGTTTCAGGATTACGCCCTTTTTCCTCATTTAAATGTTTTTGAAAATGTCGCGTTTGGACTGCGTATTAAAAAAATGAAAAAATCGGAAATTGCAGCCAAAGTAAAAGAAGCTTTAAGCTTCGTGAACCTTTCCGGTTATGAGGACCGGGAAATTAAAGAGATGTCTGGCGGTCAGCGCCAACGTGTTGCAATCGCCCGGGCTATTGTCAATGAACCAGAGGTTATTCTGCTTGATGAGCCGTTGTCTGCACTCGACTTAAAGCTTCGTTATCAAATGCAGTACGAATTGCGTGAGCTGCAGCGCCGCCTTGGGATTACGTTTATTTTTGTCACACATGACCAGGAAGAAGCGCTTGCCATGTCTGATGAAATCTTTGTTATTAATAAAGGAAGAATTCAGCAAAGTGGTACACCTAACGATATTTATGATGAACCAATCAATCGATTTGTTGCCGACTTTATTGGAGAGTCCAATATCGTAAAAGCAACCATGATTGAAGACTTCCTTGTCTCATTCGGTGGCGGGAATTTCGAATGTGTTGACCAAGGAATGAACCCTAATGAGCCGGTTGAAGTCGTGATTCGTCCAGAGGATTTACAGATTACATCGTTTGAAGATGGCATGCTGCAAATCGAGGTACACTCACAACTTTTCCGCGGGGTGCATTATGAAATCACCGGACTTGACCAAGAAGGCAATGAATGGCTTGTCCAATCAACGAAAAAAGCAACAGTTGGGGATAAAATCGGGCTTCAATTTGAGCCAGAGGCTATTCACGTCATGCGCTTTAACGAAACGGAAGAAGACTTTGACCGCCGTTTAGATTCGTATTCGGAGGGGGTAGCTGATGGAAAATAAAGGCACGCGCAATTTGTATATGATCCCGTATGCACTCTGGATCATTTTGTTTGTTATTGCACCAATTTTTCTTGTTTTGTATTATTCCTTTTTTGATATTGAAGGTAATTTTTCACTAGTGAATTATAAAAATTTCTTTACCCCTGTTTATTTACAGATGACGTTAAGCTCGTTTTGGTATGCGTTTCTTATTACGGCTATCTCCTTATTGGTAGCTTATCCGACAGCATATTTACTTACGCGAACAAAGCATAAACAGCTTTGGTTATTGTTAATCATTGTCCCGTCATGGATTAACCTATTGTTAAAAGCCTATGCATTTATTGGGATATTCGGAGCCTATGGTGCAGCCAATAATTTTCTGGAATGGATTGGTATTGGCTCAAGACAGCTATTGTTTACCGATTTCAGTTTTGTATTTGTTTCAGTATATATTTTCATTCCATTTATGATTTTGCCGATTTTTAATGCATTGGATAACTTAAATCCGAGTTTGCTATATGCAGCAAAGGATTTAGGGGCTTCAGGATGGACAACATTCCGTAGAGTAATCTTCCCGTTAACGATTGACGGGGTGAAGTCAGGCATCCAAGTTGTATTCATTCCGGCTCTATCCCTATTTATGCTGACACGATTGATTGCAGGAAACCGTGTGATCACTCTAGGCACAGCAATCGAACAGCACTTTCTGGTTACACAGGATTGGGGAATGGGTTCAACCATTGCCGTATTTTTAATCCTCATTATGTTCCTTTTTATGGGCTTAACAGGATTTAGAAAGCGAGGTGCGTAATATGGAGAGAAAATCATCCTTTGCCTCGAATATCTTTTTGGTTATTATCTTTTTCATCCTATATGCACCGATCTTCTATTTGATTTTTTATTCGTTCAATAGTGGCGGTACAATGAGTGGGTTTGAAGGCTTTACATTGGATTGGTATAAAGAATTGCTTCATGACACGAGGCTGCTTATTATTGTTTTAAATACATTAGTAATCGCATTATTATCTGCATTGATTTCCACTGTGGTTGGGGTTTTGGGAGCAATTGGCATTCAAGCATATAAAAGACGACAAACGAAAAATACGTTGCTTGCATTGAATAATATTTTGGTTGTCAGCCCTGATGTTATTATCGGTGCTTCCTTCCTTATTTTATTTACGATGGCAGGAATTCAGCTAGGCTTCTACTCCGTGCTGCTGTCCCATATTGCATTCAGCATTCCGATTGTTGTACTGCTCGTTCTGCCTAAACTTATGGAAATGAGTCCTACACTAATTGATGCTGCACGTGATCTCGGGGCAAGTCAATGGAATGTGTTAACGAAGGTGATTCTGCCGTATATTGCACCGGGCATCTTTGCCGGATTCTTTATGGCGTTAACGTATTCATTGGATGACTTTGCAGTTACATTTTTCGTAACAGGAAATGGGTTCACAACGCTTTCTGTTGAGATTTACTCGTTAGCACGAAGAGGGATTTCCTTGAACATCAATGCACTTTCAACGATTTTATTTGTTGTAACCATTGTGCTTGTTGTTGTGTATTACTACTTAACACAACGTAGCGGCAGTGGTGCGAAAGGAGTTGACTTCAGAAGATGAAAAATCTTTTCAGAGCATTCCTTGTAATTGTAATTGTTTCTATCGTCCTGATCGTGATGATTAATCGTTTAAATGCTTCCCAAGGATTTTCTGGTGGCAATACGTTGACTGTGTACAACTGGGGTGATTATATTGATGAAGAATTGATTAGTCGCTTTCAGGAGGAAACAGGAATCACGATTATTTATGAAACATTTGATTCCAATGAAGCGATGATGACGAAAATCCAGCAAGGCGGAACATCCTATGATGTTGCTATCCCTTCGGAATATATGGTTGAAAAAATGGTCGAGGAAGATCTGCTGCTTGAGCTTGATCATTCGCTGTTGCCGAACATGCAGCATTTAGATGAACGATTCTTGGATTTAGCATTTGACCCTGGAAATCGTTATTCTCTCCCTTACTTCTGGGGAACAGTTGGAATTGTTTTTAATCCAACATTACTACCAGCAGGAACAGAGATCACCAGCTGGAATGATTTATGGAATCCGGAATTCGAAAATCAAATTTTGCTGATTGATGGCGCCCGGGAAATCATGGGTATGGGGCTAAACAGCCTAGGCTATTCATTGAACGATACCGAACCTGCGCATTTGCAGGAAGCATTAGACAAACTAAAAGAGCTTACGCCAAATGTAAAAGCAATTGTTGGTGATGAAAACAAGCTACTCATGCAAAACGAGGAGGCAGCTATTGCTGTCGGCTGGTCTGGTGATGCAGCTGATATTATGTGGGAAAACGAGGATATTGATTACGTCGTTCCCGAGGAAGGATCGAACCTCTGGTTTGATAATTTCGTAATTCCGAAGACAGCCCGTAACGTCGAAGCAGCGCATCAATTTATTAACTTTATGATGGACCCGGAAGTAGCGGCGCAAAACACAGAATATGTCAGCTACTCTACGCCGAATAAAGAGGCATTGAATTACATGCCGGAAGATATGGTGGAGGATGAACGATTCTATCCAGCACCAGATTTAACAGAACGTCTCGAGGTTTATGAGAATCTAGGACAGCAGAATCTAGCTTATTATAATGAATTGTTTTTGCAGTTTAAAATGTATCGGAAGTAGATTTAATTAGATGACGCCAGGGGATAGTCCTTGGCGTTTTTTTGCTTGGTGCGATAGCGGCGCGGGGGGGGGGTCTTAGTTTGAGTTTTGGTGCGTTAGCGGTGCGGGATGGTGCCTTAATTTTGGGTTTGGTGCTTTAGTGGTGCGGGATGGTGTCTTAGTTTTGAATTTGGTGCTTTAGTGGTGCGGGATGGTGTCTTAGTTTTGAATTTGGTGCTTTAGTGGTGCGGGATGGTTTCTTAGCTTCGGGTTTGATGCTTTAGAGGCGCGGGATAGTGTCTTAGCTTCGAGTTTCGTGCGGACGAGTTTCATTTCTTAGCAAATATACAAACAAGGCTCCTGCATCATGCAGGGGCCTTGTTTGTATCACACCATTACTTTACAAATATCATTCGTAAAGTCAACTGGGTCTTCGATTGGCAGTCCTTCGATGAGGAGTGCTTGATTGTAAAGGAGGTTTGTATATAAATTCAATTTTTCTTTATCTTGGTCCTGTGCTTTTTTCAGCGCTTGGAAAATTTCATGATTTACATTGATCTCTAGCACTTTTTCAGCCTTGATGTTTTGGTCATCTGGCATTGCATTAATTATTTTTTCCATTTCAATCGAGATTTCCCCATCTGCTGTTAATACGACAGGATGTGATTTTAATCGTTTTGATGCGCGCACTTCTTTTACTTTGCCCGATAAAATTTCTTTCATCGATGCGAACAGATCTTTATTTTCTTCCTGCGCTTCTTCAGTTGCATCCTTTTGATCATCCTCAATACCTAAATCACCACTAGATACAGACTTGAATTCTTTCTCTTTATAGTTCATTAGCATGCGGATGGCAAATTCATCGATTTCATCGGTAAAGAATAATATTTCATAACCTTTATCTGCCACAAGTTCAGTTTGTGGAAGCTTTTCAATCCGCTCATTGGATTCGCCAGTTGCATAGTAAATAAATTTTTGTTCCTCTGGCATGCGTGAAACGTACTCATCTAATGTGACGAGCTTCTTCTCTTTTGAAGAATAGAACAATAATAGATCCTGTAACAAGTCTTTATTCTGACCAAAGTCACTATATACACCATATTTCAGCTGTTGACCGAATGATTTATAGAACTTCTCATATTTCTCGCGATCATCTCGTAAAATACTTTGTAATTGTGTTTTGATTTTTTTATTCATGTTTTTCGCGATCAGCTTAAGCTGGCGATCATGCTGGAGCATCTCTCTGGAAATGTTCAATGATAGATCTTCGGAGTCTACCATTCCCTTCACAAAGCTAAAATAGTCTGGGAGCAGATCAGCGCATTTATCCATGATCAATACGCCATTGGAATAGAGCTCAAGTCCTTTTTCAAATTCCCTCGTATAATAGTTATGTGGTGCGTTTTCTGGAATGTACAGAATCGCATTATAACGAATCGTTCCATCGACATTAATGTGAATATGCTTTAATGGTTTGTCATAGCCGTAATGCTTTTCATTGTAAAAATTCTCATAGTCTTCGTCAGTGAGTTCACTTTTGTTCTTTTTCCAGATTGGAACCATCGTATTGATTGTTTGTTCGTGGGTTACATCTTCATACTCGTCCTCTGATCCTTCTTTTAACTTACTTTCCGTTATATCCATTTTGATTGGATAGCGGATAAAGTCGGAGTACTTTTTGATGATTTGTTTCAAGCGATATTCTTCTAGAAACTCATCATAGTTCTCTTCTTCTTCATTCTCTTTAATTTCTAAAATGATTTCTGTACCAACCTGTGCTTTTTCTGCAGGGGTAATGGTGTAGCCATCAGGACCTGTTGATTCCCATTTAAATGCTTCATCACTTTCAATGGACTTACTGATCACCGTTACTTTATCAGCTACCATAAATGCCGCATAGAAACCAACACCAAACTGGCCGATAATATCATGGCCATCTTTGATTTCATTTTCTGTTTTAAATGTATGGGAACCACTTTTTGCAATGACACCAAGGTTGTCCTCTAGCTCTTCCTTCGTCATCCCAATCCCTGTATCTGTAATTTTTAATGTACGTGTATCTTTATTTGGATCTACTTTTATGTAGTAGCTATCTTTATTAAACGAAAGAGAATCATCTGTCAGTGCTTTGTAATAGATTTTGTCAATGGCGTCACTCGCATTGGAAATAAGTTCTCTTAAGAAGACCTCACGCTGTGAATAAATGGAGTTGATAACCATATCTAATAGTTTCTTCGATTCTGCTTTAAATGCTACCTTGCTCATACTATTCATCTCCTTTTTTCAGTCAGTTTTTTAGCACTCTATGACATGGAGTGCTAATCCCTAATCATTTAATAACACATCCCTTTTTTGATGTCAATTATAATAGCTGTTGTATAATGGAACTATCTAGAATGAATCGAAGGGGGAATTTCATGTTGAAAGAATGGTTGCGTGATGCAAGCTATTCTGTTGTCTTCACGGGTGCCGGGATGTCAACAGAAAGCGGACTGCCAGACTTCCGCTCAGTAAACCAAGGACTTTGGCAGAAAAAGGATCCTAGTAAAATTGCTAGTACGGATACGTTAAATAATAATGTACATGAATTTATTGCATTTTATCGTGAACGCGTACTTGGTGTGAAGGAGTATCATCCACATAAAGGCCATCTGATTCTAGCCGATTGGGAAAAGCGCGGCGTTATCCAATCGATTATCACCCAAAATGTCGATGGTTTTCATCAACTTGCAGGCAGTAAACGGGTTGCCGAGCTTCACGGCACATTGCAAAAACTGCACTGCCAATCCTGCGGGAAAGTATACGACAGTAAAGAATATATTAAAAAGGAATATCACTGTTCCTGTGGCGGAATTCTTCGCCCTTCTATCGTCTTGTTTGGTGAAACATTACCATCAGATGCTTTTCAAATGGCTTTAGAAGAAGCGGAACGGGCAGATCTATTTATTGTGCTAGGTTCCTCGTTAAGCGTTACACCCGCGAATCAATTTCCCCTTATCGCAAAGGAAAGCGGAGCTAAATTGGTGATTGTGAATCAAGAGAGGACCGAGCTTGATTATGCTGCAGATGAGGTTATTCGTGATTGGAAGATTGGGGAGTTGTTAGTGGAGTTCGATGGGGGAGCTCGATAAAAAAATAGAAGCTGCTTTTTCATTGTTAGATTGTCTCTAACAATGAGAAAGCAGCTCACGAATCTATGCCATCCACCTCGGTGGTGTATTTTTATCCCAATAGATTTCGCCAATATCGTGATGCTCCTTAAATCCATCGCTGCTGACATGATAATGGAAATTGAAATAATGTCCTTCTAGCGGACGGTTATCCCGGCGCACATGGAACTTTGCAATATCTTGCCCTCTTTTTTCATCATATACATTAAAAATTCGTTCTCCATAGCCTTCAGCGGGGTTTTCTGTAATTGCAAAATAGGCGTAATTATCTGTACCAGATTCGTCTAAAATAGAAGCTAAAACTGCTTCGATGTTTGGTAAAATGATGTCTGTGAACTCCGTCTCTACCTGGCTTGCAATTCTAGAGCCGAATTTGATAAGCGCTTGTTCCTTGGCCTGCTCAGTTAACTCTTTCACGGCTTGTTCTTTCGGATTCGCCTCTACTATAGGCAAGGGTAACGTATAATCAATTTCTTCTCGTAATTCCGTTACAGGACCAGAATGGTTGTTTATATCTGCTCCAGAGGCAAATGCGTCTTCATTTTCATCCGCATCAATCTCTAAAAGAGCTGTCGGACTGTACATTCCTAATGTGAAGATGGTTACGAAGACAACTGCTAGTTTTCTCATCCAAAATTTCATCGATTTTCACCTTCTTATGTAACTTCCTATGTTAATTTTAACACGTTATTTGGACAAGTCTATCGTATTTTTTATTTTTACTAAAATTTTACACAATTACTTTTACATTTATGTACCTGCTACTATTAGAATGGAAGTACCCTGCCAAACCGGGCACATAATGTCGGGTAGAACTATTCACTACTTGCTATTCTATCCTTAAAGGAATTGGTCCCTCCCCTGACACGTTACAAAATGTCTGGGGGCGAATCTATTCCGAATGGTTCCCTTCTGCAAATTATGAACAAGCGGAAGGTCCTAGAATTTTATGGAATGAACATAATGATGTCTCGTCGCCGAATTTTAAAAGCGAGATATGGATACCCATTTCACCAAAATAATTGGGATAGGAGAAAGCTGAATGTATGTTCAGCCTTTTTTATGTATAGAGCCCTTCAACTTAGCTGCTACTAATCCGATCCGGGTGCGAAGAGCAGCACCCTCTAATAGTGAACTTCAGCTTTTCTCCCTTAAACATCAGCAAATTTAACTCGAATATCAGCATTCCCCTTACCAACTTCAGCATTATTAACCATACCATACAATCCCATCATGATAGGAAGGCAATATTATGATATCAATTATCTTTTTTAAAAAATAAGACACACTAATCAGCAAAGGAGGGATTCAGATGTCTGGAAGGCCAAAATCAAAAAATAAAAGCAAGGAAGAGTTAAATGCATTAAAAAAAGAGAATAAGACTGGTGTTAAATTGCATGGACCGAATCGTCCGTCACCATAATAGATGGTCAAGAGGAGCTGCTGCACGCAGCTTCTTTTACTTTTTTCGGTTCCTATTAAAGGTTTCTACCACCTGAATAGCGAATATCTTATGAAAGAGTTTCAACGGAACCAACTAAAGGGGGGCTCAACTTGAATAGCAGTCTAATAAGGGTAGGAACTATCTATATTCCTGTTATGAATATAGAGCATGCATCAAAATGGTATGTGGACAAGCTTGATGCACAAGTTCGTTTTCAAGATGCAGAAAAGGCAATTATCGATCTTGCTAACCAAAGTTTTTTCTTGGTAAAGTCTGCAGAAGGCCAACGTGCCAATTTTATTAACACAGCCAATACGGAACACTTTTCCCTTACATTTGAAGTGGATGGAATTGATGCACTGATGGAATTACATAAAACACTTCGAGAACGTGACGTTTATGCTGAGGAAGTGGAAGATCGAGGGCATGTGGGCAGAAACTTCGTATTTCATGACTTAGACGGAAATAAATTTGATGTCTGGAGTGAGCTGAGTCCGGTATTTAAAGAAAAATACGGAATTCAACAAGAGAACGTGCCCTTGCGTTTAATTGAACGTATCGACACGATTTGCTTGCCTGTCAGCAATGTAGCCAAAGCAAGCACATGGTATCAAGATGTCCTTGGATTCCGGGAAGTTTTTAGCGACAACAGCTATCGCATTTTAAAAATTGGAGATAGTAATGTTCCATTAACCATTGAGGAAAATAGAACGAGTAAAGCTCTACAGGCAAATCAAGTATACCCTATCTTTTACACGCAACATATCAAACAGGTATTTGATCATTTAACAGACAAAAATGTAAACGTAACTGCTATCCAAGATGATGGTGTGAATCAATTTTTTAACCTATATGACCCTGATGGCAATCTATTACAGATGTGTTATTGGGAATAACAAAATTACGTTATCTTTAATCTGATGGAGGGGATGGATGAGATGAGAACATTATTGAAAAAACCAAATAAATTACAGCCCGGAGACAAAGTTGCAACGGTCAGTCCTTCTTGGGGAGGTGCTGGTGATGAACCAATACGATGGCGCTATGAGCAAGGTGTCCAACGATTAAAGGATGTATTTGATCTAGAAGTTGTCGCTATGCCAAACAGCTTGAAAGGGTCGGACTATCTCTACGCACATCCAGAGGCTCGAGCCGAGGATTTGATGACAGCATTTGCCGATAAAAGCATTAAAGGAATTATCGCTAACATTGGTGGCGAAGAAAGTATCCGATTGCTACCCTATATCGATTTCGAGACCATCCATGAAAACCCGAAGATATTTATGGGTTATTCAGATGTTACGATAGCTCATTTATTTTGTCATAAAGCGGGACTTTCCTCATTTTACGGTCCAGCTATCTTAACCGATTTCGCTGAAAATATCGAGATGCACCCTTACACCGTAAAAAGCATTCAGCAAACGCTTTTCTCGAATGAAAAAATTGGAGAAATTAAACCTTCTATGGAATGGACAAGTGAATTTTTAGAGTGGGATATCGCAAACAAAGACACTCAGAGGAAGATGCAGCCAAATTCGGCTTATGAAGTGCTGCAGGGAACTGGTGTCGTACAAGGCAGGTTGATTGGCGGTTGTATGGATGTTCTTGAATTTGCAAAAAGTACAGCGCTCTGGCCAGAGGAAAGCTATTGGGATGACAGTATTCTTTTCTTTGAAACCTCAGAGGAAAAACCAAAGCCAGATCTGATGAAATATTGGCTGCGAAATTACGCTGCACAAGGTATTTTACAAAAAACAAATGGTATCCTTTTTGCCAAGCCTTATGATGAAATGTATTACACTGAATACAAAGAAGCGATACGCACAGTTATGCAGGAATATGGATTAGCGGACTTGCCAATTCTTTATAACATGAACTTCGGCCACACCGAACCAAAGTTTATGCTTCCATATGGGGCTCAGACTGAAATAGATTGCGATGAGGCTAGCTTCTCGATTATTGAAAAAGCTGTAGAATAAGGAGATGATTGAATGAATCGTTTAAATTTAATCACATTAGGTGTAAAGGACATGGTAGAATCGTTAGCGTTTTATCGGGATGGACTTGGATTTGACGTTGTTGTCTATGGCGAGGAATCCGATCCAGATGTTATTTTTTTCAATAATGGCGGAACAAAAATATCCTTGTTCCAGATTGATCGGTTAGCAAAAGATATTGATGAAGAGAATCCACCGCAAGTTAGTATCGGTTTTGGCGGAATTACGCTGGCATATAACGGGAAATCGAAAGAAGAAGTCGATGAGGTTTTTGCAGTTGCTGAAAAAGCTGGCGCTAAAATTGTAAAAGCACCTGAGATTGTGTTCTGGGGCGGATATAGCGGCTATTTCCAAGATCCGAATGGATTTTATTGGGAAGTTGCTTATGGCGAGAGCTGGCAATTTGATGAGAATGATATGTTGATTGTGAAGGAATAACAGTATTTACTCAAACGAAAGAAAAGCACCGCAAATGTGGCGCTTTTCTTTTTGAAGTAAATCATTTCCACTTTGTTCAACTTAAAGAAAAATCGTTACCGCAGAATAAACCAGCAATAAACTCATCGCTGCTCGAAAGATCTTGTCATGCTTTATAAAAACTTTTTTGAAGATCGAAACAAACCCCGATCACAAAAGCAGTGCGCCCCACCCTAGAACGATGGCCACAGTTAAATAAAATGCGATCGGTTTAATAGAATCATGAAATGGCAGAATAAAAGCACTCATCACGGTTAAATAGAACAAAATACTTTTTATATTAATAATCTGACATATGCTGATTAAAAAGGGGGTTCATACAAAACTCAATTCTTTGCGGCCGCTGGGAAATAACGATTTTTCAATTGTGTTGAAACTATTTCTAAAATAATTGCGATAATGAGGATTGCGTACGTGATAAATCCAACCTCGCGCAAGTCAAAATAGAAACCCGATGCCATAAAGAGCTCAAATCCAATACCGCCAGCTCCTGCCGCGGCGCCCATTGCGACAGCGACACCGAAATTAATTTCGAATCGTAAAAATGTCCAGGATAGTAAATACGTAAAGGTAGACGGGAGCACGCCATGTGTTACCATATGCCACCAATTAGAGCCGGTTGCTCGCATTGCTTCTAAAATACCCCGATCGACCTCTTCAAATGATTCGGAGAAAGCCTTCACCAAATAAGCGATTGAGTGAAATAGCATACCAAGTACAGCAGCTTCACTGCCAAGACCCGCGGCAATTGCAAAAATGAGAACCCATAATACAGTTGGAACAGCACGAATAAATGCTACAACAACACGTACCGATTTTGAAATCCATGGCTTGGATAGGTTTTCAGCTGCTAAAAAGGCTAGAAACAAAGCAATAATTGCTCCAATTACCGTTGCTAAAACACCCAACCCAACCGTAATGCCAATTTGATGGAAAGCCTCTCCCCAGCTGAAATGACTTAAAGTTGGCTCTAAGAACATCGTCTTTAAATTATATGCTGTTTCGGTAATAGCGCGTTCTAACTGCAACCCTGTGTAGTCAAAGAAAAAGAAAGCCATAATCGTTAAGACAGCTAACATTGCAATGGTCCACTTTGTTACGAGCTCAACCTTATTTCCAGCTTTAATATTAATTCGACCAGTCCGCGTCCGTTTTATGTAGGTTTGCTTTGGCTGTGCTCCTCCTCTTAGCATTTCCATTATAAGATCACCTTCCGTATCCGGTTTGAAATCAGTTCTATAATGATGACGGCAATGACAATTGTAAAAGTTACAAGTGCTACAGCGTTATAGTTTAGAGACTTGTAATATAAATCAAACGTATACCCGATTCCTGTACCTGTTAAAATCCCGACTAATGTAGCGCTTCGGATATTCGTTTCAATCATAAATAAAATCCAGCTTAGCATTTGTGGTAAGCTTTGTGGAATAACCGCCTTATTTACAATATGTGCATACGTCGCTCCCGTAGCCTGCAATGCTTCTACAGCACTTTGGCTAGCTTCATCAATTGATTCAATAAATGCCCTTGTTAAAAATCCAAGCGTACCAACAAATAAAGCCAAAAACCCAGTCAAGGAATTTTGTCCAAATGAAATTAGTAAAATGAGTGACCATGCAACAACCGGTATATTCCGTGAAAAAGAGGCAATCAACCGAGCAAGCACACTGAAGACATTGTTTACTTTTGTTGTTTTTGATCCCATTAAACCTAGGAACAACGAAATAATTGCCGCAAGTGTTGTTGCTGCTATCGACATAAAAATCGTTTCATTGAGCTTACCTAAGATCGCAGGCAGTCTTTCCCATGTTTCTTGTGTGATCCAGAGATTTGCGAAGATCCAGCTTAACGCTTTTGGTAATGTTGCAACGCTGTCGATAAAGTTGAATTCTGTAATAACTGCTGATAAATAGGTTATACCAATAATGATAATTAAGGATACTGTTGTGATCCATCTGCTTTTTCGCATCGCTTTTTCATTCACGCTTAATTGCTCCTTATACCGTAATTAATTCTCGTCGTTCCGTACCGTAGATATGATTAATTTGTTCCTCACGCAGAAGAGCACTTTTTCCATCAAACACAATTTCGCCTTTTCTCAGCCCAATAATTCGATCCGAATAGTCTTGGGCAACCTCTACTTGGTGTAGATTTACTAGACAGGTGATGCCTAAGTCATTTGTGATTGACTTTAAGTGATCCATAATAACCTTGGAGGAATTGGGGTCCAAAGAGGCAATTGGCTCATCGCAGAGAATAAGCTTTGGATCTTGGATCAGTGCACGGCAAATGCCAACGCGCTGCTGCTGCCCACCACTTAATTGGTCACAGCGCTTATACGCATGCTCTTCAATTCCAAGCTTCTGAAGCAAGAAAAAGGCCTGTTCCTTCTCCTCTTCACTAAATCGTCCTAACACGCCTTGTAAGGTTGTTTTGTAGCCAAACCTACCATGAAGGACATTCTCAATTACGGTTAAACGTGGCACTAGATTATAGTGCTGAAATACCATCCCGATGTCAGTACGCAATTTCCGCAAGTCTTTTTTCTTTAGTGATCCGACATCTAGGTTATTGAAAATTACCTTCCCCTCATTGATTTCAACCATCCGATTGATGCAACGTAATAGTGTAGATTTCCCTGCACCAGATGGACCAATAACCGAAACAAACTCACCAGTTTCCACAGTAAAATTAACATCTTTTAATACTTTTGTTTCTAAGTTATACGATTTCCCAAGTCCTTCTACTTGTAGTAATGACATGTTTTTCCGCTCCTTTGTCACCTATTTAGTAAAATAGAGTATGCATTCAACCTTATGCACACTCTATCTCCATGTGTAATCTACTTATTCTGAAAGCTCACGAATTGGGTCAAACCAGGAATCTTCAACAGGAATAAATCGTTCCTCACCTGATTTAAAGAATAATCCAGACTCACCAGAATCTTCCGGTACAAAGATTTGTTCGTTATTTGCAATCTCATCTGAAGAAAATAGTTCTTGCAATATATCAAAATCCTCTTGTCCTAATACATCCATATTTGCGGCAAATGGTGCATTCAATACTGGTGTTACGCTCATTAAAACAAATTCTTTACCAGCAACTGTATTGAATGGTTCTGCAGCATCGTCTTTCACACGATAAACAGCTCCAGGTGTGTTTGCTTCCCCTTCAACAAGCTCTACATAGTTTTCTACGCATGTATCACAGAACGCTGCTACTTCAGCAGAGTTATTTAAAAGATTAACTGCCGAACCTTGGTGTGACCCACCAAATAATACTTGAGAGAATAATGGACCACCTTCCATTAGATCCTCCCCAGTTAAATCTGCATATTCTTCTTGCTCACTGAAATGTTCAATGATTCCAGAGGATGGTACGACAAACCCGGAAGTTGAACTGTTTGACACAAAAGAGAAAGGTTTATCAGCAATTGTATCTAGTGAAAACTCACCGTCTACTTTAAAATTATCTTGCTCATCCACGTTTACTGCTAACCAGCTATAGTAAATCGCATCGTCTAATGTACCAGATTCACCAGATGGAACGACTAAAGGTTCTACCGCATCATTTCCATTTTTAGCCTCAATGTATCCAACTGCACCCATAAACGCAACATCTGCATTATTGTTAACAAGTGTTTCAATTGCAATCGCATAATCGGTTGTTAGATGGTGTTCTACTTCCTTATCTGTTGCTTCTTCGATCACTCGTCCAATTTCATCACGCGAAGATTTCATATCATTACCAGATTCATTCGGATACCAAACAATATCAATGACATCATCTACTTCTCCATCCTCACCTGAAGCTGTTCCGCCAGAACAAGCCGCAAGCATTACAAGTACTAAAGCGAGCATTCCTACTAAATACCAGTTCTTCTTCATGAATGAGTTCTCCTTCACCTTTTAAATTTAGATGTGCAGCATAACATTCACGCATAAGGATTGTTAATGTTTCATTCAACCCCTACCTGCACAGCTACTATTAAAACATAATTTTTTCAAAAAAATAGGCTATTTACATTGTTTTAACAGTATCTTAAGATAATTCAAACTAACTAAATAATAGGTTTATCGGGCTCGTTATATTTCCTATCTGAACACTCTTTCCAAATGAACCATGATAGTCTGTGCCACCAGTCATTATCAGCTGATATTGATTCGCTAATGATTCAACTTTTAACACGTCCTGTTCATCGTGATCTATATGATTACGTTCAATGCCACCTAATCCAACCTCTATAAGTTCTGGTATCAGTTCATAGGAATCCAATTGCCCTGGATGTGCTACAACCGCAATCCCGCCATCCGCGACCACTGCACGAACAGCATCAAAAGCATCGACATATTCGATATCGCCTGCTGCTGGCCCGTCTCCTTTAAAAAGCCTCTTGTAGAGCGATTGATAGGCATCGGATGAATAAGAAGCACTTGTTAGCTGCTGCATCACATGCTGCTTATAGATTGTTTCACTTGGCTTTGCGGCTTTGCTTATCGTATCTAAATCGAGTCTAAACCCGACCTTCTTGATCTGCTCGATTTGCCAAAGCGTGTGTGCATGACGACGTTTTAAAAGCGAATCACAGAGCTGTTTAATATGACGTGCTTCTGGCTGATAGTTATATCCCAGAATATGCACTTTAAGATCTCGCTTAAAGTCGTAAGCTGAAATCTCGATTCCAGGAATAACCTCAATTCCATAATGCTCTCCTAAGCGTTGTGTTTCAAGCAATCCCGCTGTCGTATCATGATCCACAAAGCTAAGATGTGTTACACCATTCAACTGTGCTTCACGCATCACCATTTCAATCGAATCGGATCCATCGGAATATGTGCTATGGACATGTAAATCAACCTTCATTCGTAACACCAGCTTCGGCAAGAAGCTTACCTGCCCGCATATCGTAGACCTTATCGCAGAGTCCCTCCATAAATTCAATATCATGGAATATCCCTACGAGCGTCGTGCCATTTGCTTTTAATTTTTCAATAATTTCACGTACCTTTAGCTTCGATTGCTGGTCCAAGCTTGCAGTCGGCTCATCGAGCAATAAAAGTCGTGGTTTTTTCACCGTTGCCATTGCTATATTTAATCGCAGTTTTTCTCCGCCTGAAAAGGTGTTCGGGTACGTATCCCAAAGTTTTGGATCCAATTCAAAATGGATTAACGCCTTTTCCGCTTCAATCTGTGCAACTGATTCCGTTTCTCCCATCTCAAGGAGCGCCTTTTCCACAAGCTGTCTTGATGTCGTTCGTGGCATCACATTTAAAAATTGCGACACATAGCCGATCTCATATTTCCTTAAATAAAGCATTTGTCGTTCTGTCGCTTGGCATAAATCAATCCTTCCAAACCGTGCAGAATCATACATAATTTCGCCTGCATCTGGTAAATAGGAACGATAAATGCTTTTTAAAATAGTCGATTTTCCGCTGCCACTTTTACCAACAATCCCAATAAATTCACCTTTCTCTATAGAAAAATTAACCTGTTCTACTGCTTGCATTGTTTTATTTAAATGATGAATTGTGAACCTCTTGCCAAAATCATTCACGTCAAGCATTGTCATGTTAGCTACCCTCCTTTTAGTTCAATCGGTAGTTCGTCGTCGTGATAACTGCTCCGTTTACCATTGTCATGGTCAGCATCGGATAGCCATCATCCATTCGCTCAATAATTAAGAGATCCGCTTTTTTACCAGGTTTAATGGAGCCAAGCTCATCATCCATCCGTACCGCTCTAGCTGGATTAATCGTGACCATCCGGAACATTTCATGTAAATCATAATGATGCTTTTCGTGTAATTCGAAGATTGCATGGAGTAATGCAGCTGGATAATAATCACTGCAAAGAATGTCAATACAGCCATGCTTGATTGCTTCTGCTGCTGATAAATTTCCAGAATGCGAGCCGCCTAACAGCACATTTGGAGCCCCAGCAACAGTCTGCAATCCCATTTCCTTAGCCTTTTTAGCGACCTCCAATGTAATCGGAAATTCACTAATCGTCGTTCCAAAGGATTTTACTAAATCAATCTTAGCAACATCATCATCGTCGTGGGAGGCAACGGCAATACCTTTCGCTAAAGCTATCTCCGCAACTTCTTTTATTTTTTCAATCGTCATAAAAGTACTGTTTTGGCGTTCTGCGATGATGGTTTGCACATCGGAATCAGAGATATCGCGATAGCCTTTTAACGTTTCCCTGTACACTTCTAAATCTCTGTACTGTCCTTGACCTGGCGTATGATCCATAAACGATAATAAATGCACCTTGTCATTTTCAATATTTTCAACAAGACGATCCACTTCATCAATATTATCGATTTCAAAGCGTGCGTGCAGACGGTGGCGAATCAAGCGCAATTCATTATGTGTCGCATCAATCGCATCGACTAGACGCTGAACATTTTTCGGGTAGCGCATCGGTTTATGGGTAAAAACATCCTCGCGATAAAAGGATAGCGAATGAAACATTGTTGTAATTCCATGGCTAATTAGGATTTTCTCTGCTTCACGCAAGCTAATATTGACATCCATCATGCTTGTTGGTCTTGGTGAGACAATTCCTTCAATATAATCGGAATGAATGTCGATAAAGCCCGGGGAAATGTAGCCTCCGTTTGCATCAATCCACTTGGCATTCGGATATTCAGATAGCTTTTCTTCTGGGGTAATTTCCTGAATGATTTCACCGCTCACAACCACTGCATATCCTTCTAAAATTTCATTTTCTGTTACAATTTTTCCATTATGAATGATAAGAACCATCAACGTTCCTCCCTATAAATAAGAGTTCAAAAGGATACCGGACTTTTTGAACAGCTTCTAAAGTAATGAGTAAACCAATTGCTGAGTATATGCATGCTGCGGATCCTCTAAGATTTGATCTGTCAGACCTTCCTCAATAATGGAACCATTCAGCATCACAATCGTACGATCCGCCAGCATGCGGATAACCGCTAAATCATGGGAAACAACGATCATGCTAATTCCAAGCTCACGCTGAATTTTCTTAATAAGATCGAGCACATTTGCTTGCACAGATAGATCAAGACCAGTGGTTACTTCATCTAAAAATAAAATTGGCGGGTTATTTGACAGCGCCTTGGCAATTTGCACGCGCTGCTGCATGCCACCCGAGAAATTCCTCGGCTCTTCCTTCATTCGAAACAGCGGAATATGTACATTTTGCAGTAAGCTTTTACTAGTTTCCTCCATCTCGGATACATTCCGTTTCCCAGCTGCAATGAGCTTTTCCGCTATATTTCCAACCGAGGAAAAATTCATTTTTAATCCATGCACGGGATTTTGATAAACCATGCCATACTGATGATTGCGAATGTAACGCTTCTGCTGGGACGACAGTTCAAATACATTCTGTTCGGCTGAACCTGGTCCACCATCAATGTATGCTGCTCCAGATGTGACCTCCGCATCAAAATACAAGCACTGCATCATCGTCGATTTGCCACTGCCGCTTTCCCCGACAATTCCAAGGATTTCCCCGGCGAATAAATCAAATGAAATATCATGACAAGCATAGACAGTCCCGCAATTTGGACAGTAATTTTTTTCTAAGTTCTGTCTTTCCTTACATCTGCTGCATCCATCGCCAAACTGCTTTTGTAAATTTCTCACCTTCAATAGAGGCTCTTCATGCATGGCTTGTCTCCACCTCGACTTCCTCTTTCTTATTTAACCGTTCAATGCAATAGCTCGTATCATTGCATTGATAGATCGTTTCGTTTGTAGCCGGATCAACCAACTCATCTAAAAAGACATCCTCCGCACCGCATAAATGACAGCTCTTTCCGGTAAAGGTTTCTACTGCAAATGGATAGTCATCAAAAGCAAGCGACTCCACATCCGTATAAGGTGGGATTGCATAAATTTTCTTCTCTCTCCCTGCACCAAGTAAAATCAATGCTTCCGACTGATGCATTTTCGGATTATCGTATCTTGGAATCGGACTCGGCGCCATCACATAGCGGTTATTCACGTACACAGGATGGTCTGCCCCTGTAGCCGTTCTCCCGTACTTCATAATTTGTTCAAATAGCATAAGCCATGCACCACTATAATCATTTTCCGAATGGAGGATTTTTGTTTTGTATGCACTTTTTTCGACACGCCTCAATGGTTCTGGTTCTGGAACCTGCAAGACCAGAATTTGCTCAGGAGTGAGCGGCACTTCCGGAATCCGGTGTCGGGACTGAATAATACTTGCCTCCTGCGTTCTTTCCACAAGCTCCACTCCAGTCGTCGATTGCACTAACTTCTTGATGCTGACAGCATTCACGGATTCATCTGCACCTTGGTCAATCACTTTTAATACGTCATTTTTTCCAATAATTGATAAGGTGATTTGCAGTCCTCCAGTTCCCCAGCCACGTGCAATCGGCATTTCTCTCGAAGCAAATGGCACTTGATACCCTGGTATCGCAATAGCCTTTAAAATCGATCGGCGAATTTCCTTTTTCGAGCCTTCATCAAAAAATGCAAAATGGGATTTAGTTTTCATCTGTATGTCCCCCTTTCTTGACGTTACGGATACTATCCAATTTCGATTGGAATGTAACATAATGCGGCAATTTTAAATGCGATATAAATCCTGTAGCTTCCACCGAATCAATATGTAATAAAACAAATTCTTCATCGTGTGTCGGAAAACTGGATTCTGGATGCTCCAGGCATTGATCTAAAATACTCATCGCTATTGCCTTTGTTTCATTTTGGCCGTAGCAAATACCGTAGCCTATTTCAAATTCCAGTTCCTGCTCATTCGCGTCGTTCTTTTTTGTAACCGGAACAAACGACTCGACCTCGGTTACTTGGATTTCACCGATGTAGAATGCATCCTCCTCATCCTGCTCACCTTCATTTGGATGTGCAACATAGATCGGCAAGCTGCCAACACGCACTTCTCCAACAGTTGGATGGACTTGCCCATATCCTCGCAGCGAAGCATAGCCCAATGCTGTCACTGCACCTGTCTGTCCTCTCGTTAACACTTGCAAACGAGCACTTCGTGAAGCCGGAAACGCTATGCTTTGCTTCGTAATATCGACTGGATCTGTATTATCTCTTTCGTAGTTTTCAAATAAGCCCTCTTCCCGCAAGTAATCTACTACTTTCGGAAAAAATTCTAACTCATCGGATGCTTTTACTGCTTCTGATGCTTTTTGATAGTTGGATAGCCACGCTTCATTTTCTGCAGGGTCTTCCTCCAGTAGCTCAAAGTCTAGTAAACGATGCGTGTAATCCTTTGTCGCGCCAAGGATCTGCCCACCAGGAATATCTTTAAAACTAGCAGAGATCCGTCGTTCCACAAGCATTGTTTCGGATTCAACTGCTTGACTGTAATAGAGTCTAGGTAATGTCGAGCGATGTGCTCGCATTAAAAAGACAGCTTCTTCCATGCTTCCCTCTGCTTGTTTAATAGCAAGTGCTGCCAAATACGGGGAATACAAACTGCTCTCTGACATAATTTGGTCAATCAGACTTTTCATTGTAGCCATGATTGTCTCAATTTCAATGATTTCCTGATTCTTCAACCGTTCAAATGTTAGACGCTCGATGGAAGCATCAATCGCCTTCGTTCCACCCTTTACTGCAACATAACCCATCTATTCCACCTCCATCATGTCGACCTTCGTTGTCCGAGGTATGCAAACAACCTGTAAACCTTCATCTGTCAACATCAAATCAATTCCTAATGGATATTCCGCCACACAGACATTTCTCGCCTGCCACACAGCTGGTGTGAGCGCTGTTTGCAGCTTCGTTTGATCTTTTATTCCAGGGCCTGTTAACATAAGCTCGCCTTCATGTACGTCGCTAAATGCGCTTTCGATGATCCAAGTAGCCGATGCATGTGGATCAATTAAGCTCCCTTTCTTACATTGCGCCATCGCATTGGTAATTGCTGTCTCTGGTGTTCCTTTTAGAACGATGACAAAGTCTGCTTTATCGATTGTTGTATGGGTTGCTAATGTATATTCCGAAATTTTTTCGGGTAAGTTTTGTCCGTTGTCCATAAGTACATGAAATGTCACCTCTCGATCGAGAAGGGTCATAATTGTAAGTAACGTTGCATCAAGCATTTGCAGATTGTAATCATTGCGGCCTGCCAACGTTTGAAGCGATGCAATTTTTCCTGGCCGTGACATACTATCCAATATTTTTTTGTAGACAAACTGCAAATCGTGCACGTGATCAATAGCCATCGTATCTCTCCTGTCTGACTTTAATGAAAAGGAAATAAAAGCTTTGATAATTGTATTTAAGTAATTAAATATCTCTAGTATTCGAATTTGTGAGTGACCAAATTTATTCGATTTTCTCCCGTTTGGACAGTCATCAACTTTATGAGTGACCTAAACGATTCGACCTTCTCCCGTTCGGGCGATCATACGCTTCATGAGTGACCGAACCCATTCAATTTTCTCCCGTTCGGACGCTCATACGCTTTATAAGTGATCGAATCTTTTCGATTTCTCCCGATTCAGGCTCTCAGTATCCTCATGATTGATGTTTAAGCTCTAAAAATATGTATAGACATTCTCTTAAACATCCATCGTCTGGAAGTCTACCTTTGTTTCAAATAGCTTCGCCTGGTCTTTTGCTCGTTTTTGAATAATCTGCCTTTCTGCTACTGCCAGCTCTGCTTCCCATGCAACTGTTTCTGGGAGGTTCGCTTTGTATGCCGCGTCAATTATCGCTAGGTTTCTAGCAAGCTCGTTTTTCATCCCAACAACTATACCAATCCCAATGCAGTTTTTGATTTCTGCTTTTGATTCGGTTACTAGGACCTCTCCCATATAAAACAGGGAATTCTTTGCTGACTCACGCATTTTAACCATTGTCAGCCCTTGCTGTGGAGCAATAATTTCACGATAGTCATAAATAGCTATAATGGATTCTGCAAGTTTTTTTGCTAATGCAGGATCACCTTGAATAAGAATTTCTGTTCTTCTACGTCTTTTCATATTCGGTACGACCTCCTTCACAAATCAAGCTTAACTTGTCGCCAAGTTGTTGTGTATTAAGAGAATGTATTGTTTTTGTAAATATTTTTAACATAAAAAACAGGTAAGGAATCCATTATTAGATTCATTACCTGTTTAATCCATTGTTATATCATACTGAAATTTATCACTTCGATATAAAATCTTTGTATATTCTAATAATTTTTCAGATTTTCCATCGATACAATTGCTTTCGACGACAATGAGTGGAACCATGCTTTTGCAGGCTAGCAATTCTTGCTCAAAGACAGTCGGAAAAGTTGTGCTAAGCAATGTTTTATTACTTGAGAACTCCTCGTATCCAAGCTGTCGATAATAAGCAAACATGGATTCAATTGCCGGTCCATCTTTCCCGATAACTGGGAAGTTCGTTTCACTGACAAAGGAGTTATGTATCGCAACTGGTTCGCCGTTTATATAACGTAATCTACCAATTTTAAAAATCGTATCTCCCTCCACTGCCTGTAAAATCCGATAGATTTTTGCATCAAAGGGGATTTCTTCGCAATAAACATTCTTGGTTGTTAGATCATAGCCTAGTTGCTTCATTTTATCCGTAAAGCTGATTTTACCTGTTAAATGCAAATCAATATGCTTTGATTCTTCTTTTAAATAGCGCCCTTTCCCTTGCTTAGAATAGACAATTCCTTGCTCTTCTAATTTCATCAATGCATTTCGTACTGTCATTCTTGGAACTCGGTACTTTTCTACAAGTACATATTCCGAAGGCAGCTTGGTCCCAGGTTTTAATGTCTGATTGGCGATCTGCCGCATGATATCATCTACGATTACGTTTTCTTTCTCGGTTGAAATAGTTTCATCCCCTTCCATTTTCCACATTACATATTCACGTTTTTTATATAAATTTGTAGCTTCATTATATCATTTAGAAGTCCTTAAGATTCATAAAAATCCATGGAAAGATAACGTTTATGAACACAAGTAGGCTTAATCCCATATACTTAAAGTAAATTAAAAGCAGGAGTTGATATTGTTGGTAAAATGGATTGATATATCGGTGGATAACCGGCAACTCAAGTTGTACGATGCTAGTATGTTGTTGAAGACATATCCAATTGCGGTTGGCAAAATTTTAACACCGACACCGACTGGAAATTACATCATCGTTAATAAAGAAGTTAACCCAGGTGGACCCTTCGGTGTATTATGGATGGGTTTATCCAAGCCGCATTATGGAATCCACGGTACAAATGACCCTTCTTCTATAGGAAAAGCTGTATCACATGGTTGTGTTCGAATGTATAACGAGGATGTGACAGAGCTTTCATCCATGGTTTCCATCGGAACAAATGTATATATCCATCCATAATCCAACAACACAGTATTTCACCGTTATAAAGAATACATCTCTTGTGATATTGAAAGAATGAACAAGAAGAAATTGATAACCCTACCTAATTTACAGTGTATACTTCTGCAAATAAATCACTTTAAGTCTTTTTACTCATATAATCTGTTCACCTCCCCAACAAAGGAATGACCATTTATATAAATGTAGTTAATAAGCATTACCAATAGTTTGATTTATTTAAATATTTTAACACTGGATTAATAATACATAAATATTTTTCATCTATACTGTAGTAGAATCAAATTTTTCTGAAGAGGTGATGACGTTGAAATTGAAAAAATTAACTTTCGTAACGATGTCAGCGATGCTTTCCACAGCTTTATTATTTGGATGTGCATCAGAGGATGAGGAAAATCCTGAAGAACCTGCAAGTGGGGAGCCTACAACTGAAGAGCCAGCTGAGCAAGATGATTCAGGTGAGCCAGATGCAGAAGAGGGAGAAGAAGAAGAAGGACAAGAATAAAACGTATCGACTGTTTGACATTGTCGATATAAACTGTAGACGAATTATACATCTCTGAAGTTTCTAGACGTTAGGATTTGAATGCGAAGAGCCGTTACTACTGTAACGGCTCTTATATGTGTTCAACTGTCTTCTATATCCTATTTGGTGTACGTAGATCTGTCTCGCTCTACAGCTGACTTCTATGTACAAAACATATAAAACCGATTCTTCAAATGGAAAGAATCGGTTTTATATTGCACATTACTTTAGACATTTGTATATTTACAAACACTGATATTAATGAAATATAAAGGATTGCTCATTTTCTATCAATGCACCATGCTCTGAATAATTTCACGATTACGCTGTTTGAAAAGCTCATTGTGTGAAGAAACCATACCAAACTTTTCTGCACCTGGCTGAATATATTGCTTTGCCTTATTAACAGCATTTGCAGCATCCTGGAATGCACCTGCAATGAGATGTAATTTCCCTTCATGATGCAAAATATCTCCAGCAGCATAGAGTCCTGGAATGGAGCTTTCACTGCTCGCATTTCCAGCAATGTAGTAACCTTCTGCTATTTCAATATCAATTGGACTGTTCTCAAGAAGAGATGTGTCTCGCTCATAACCATGATTTATAATGACTTCATCTATTGGCAATGAAACAATTTCTTTCGTTTCATGGTTTGTTAGCTCAACATGCTCAATTAAATCCTTATTCGCACGTGCGATTAGCTTTGTAATCGAACAATTAAAGTAGCAAACTGCTGAACCATTTAATAACCTGCTTGCCTGTGCCTCGTGACCAGAAAGGACATCCTTTCGATACGTAAGAAACACATTCTTCGCAATGCTTTGCAGCTCATTGGCCCAATCAATTGCTGTATTTCCTCCACCAGAAATAATTACCGTTTTATCTTTGAAGCGTTGAAGTGATTTCACCGTGTAATTCAGATTCGAAACCTCGAATCGCTCGGCGCCTTCAATATCGAGTCGCTGCGGATTCAAGATTCCACCACCGACAGCTACGATTACCGTTTTCGAATAATGTATTTGCCCAGAAGCTGCTTGTAAGACGAACATGCCTTCATCATTTTTATTGATGGATTCAATCTTCTCATTCATTACTACGGTTGGATGAAAGGTTAAACCTTGCTCAATGATTTGATCAATAAATTTTGCTGCAGGGGTCGGTGTTAACCCGCCAATATCCCAAATCATTTTCTCAGGATATACATGAACTTTCCCGCCAAGAACTGGCTGATATTCAATAATCTTAGTCTTCATTTCCCTTAAACCACTATAAAAAGCTGAATATAGCCCAGCTGGCCCTCCCCCAATTACCGTCACATCAAATAATTCATCCTGTTTCACTTTCTTTCACTCCTTAAAAAAGCTTCCACTGATTATCATTCTCAATTGAAAACGCATTTTTGTCAAGAGCAAATCGATAAAACTTCTTATTAAATGTAAAAAAACACATCTGAATCTCCTTCATGAATGATTGTAAAAATAATGTATTGACAAAAGAAACGATGCAAATTATAGTTTAGGAGACTAGCTCGATAATGAGAATCATTATCACTATCCGAAGCTACCTGAAAAGAGGGACCTAACATGTTTCGTCTACAGACTGAAAATATAAATATTGGTTATGGAGAACACTTAATTGTGAAGGATCTTAGTGTTGAAATTCCAGATAAAAAAATCACAACCATCATCGGATCGAATGGCTGTGGAAAGTCTACATTGTTAAAAGCGATTACACGAATTATTGCACACGAATCTGGAACCGTCATTTTGGATGGTGAAGATATTTCGAAACAAGATACAAAAAAACTAGCGAAAAAAATGGCCATCCTCCCACAAACTCCTGAAAGCACAAATGGCTTAACGGTTGGAGAGCTTGTTTCCTATGGACGCTTCCCCTATCAAAGTGGGTTTGGGCGCTTAAAGAAACGCGACTATGAAGTGATTGAATGGGCACTCGAAGTTACAGGAACGTTAGAGTACCGCTTTCGTCCGGTAGACGCGTTATCTGGAGGACAGAGACAACGCGTCTGGATTGCGATGGCGCTTGCTCAGGAAACAGAGATTATTTTTTTGGATGAACCAACAACTTACTTGGATATGGCACATCAGCTTGAAGTGTTAGAGCTTTTGCAAAGCCTTAACCAGGAGCAAGAAAGAACAATCGTAATGGTACTTCACGATCTGAACCAGGCTGCTCGCTTTGCTGATTATATTATCGCATTAAAGGACGGACAAATCGTACAATCTGGCAATTGTGAAACGGTTATTACACATGATGTATTGAAAAAAGTGTTCCAAATTGATGCGGAAATTGGCAAAGACCCTCGCACAGGAAAACCGATGTGCATCACATACAACTTAATGAAAGAGGAGAAACAACGATGAAAAAGTTAATTATTCCATTCGCATTCCTGCTTGTACTACTGATGGCATGTAGTAATGAAGGGGCAGAAACAGATAATACTACAGATAACAATTCAGATACAATCACCTATGAATCAGAAAATGGACCAGTTGAAGTTCCAGCTGACCCACAGCGTGTCGTCGTTCTTTCATCCTTCTCGGGAAATGTCATGGCTTTGGATGTAAACCTTGTTGGGGTTGATGCTTGGGCTAAAATGAACCCTCAGTGGGAAGAAGATTTAGCTGAAGTAGAAGAGGTTAGTGATGAGAGCCTGGAAACGATCCTTGAGTTGGAACCTGACTTAATCATTGGTCTTACTGGAATCAACAATGTCGATAAGTTAAACGAAATTGCTCCAACCGTATTGTTCACATATGGAGCTGTTGATTACTTAACACAGCATTTGGAAATTGGTAAACTGTTAAATAAAGAAGAGGAAGCTAAAAATTGGATTAATGATTTCAAACAACGTGCTGAGGAAGCAGGCGAAGAAATCCGCGCAGAAATTGGCGAAGATGCAACAGTTTCTGTTATTGAAAACTTCGATAAACAGCTTTATGTCTACGGCGACAACTGGGGCCGCGGAACAGAAATTCTTTATCAGGAAATGGATTTGAAAATGCCTGAAAAAGTTGCCGAAGAAGCACAGGAGGCCGGCTATTATGCGATGTCTTTAGAAGTACTTCCTGAATATGCTGGTGACTATATGATTTTCAGCCGATTTGATGAAACAGACAATTCCTTTATGGAATCAGACATTTATCAAAACATCCCTGCAGTAGCCAATGACAATGTTTTTGAAGTAAATGGACATGAATTTTATTTCAATGACCCATTAACATTAGAATTGCAGCTTGCTTTTTTCAAAGAGGCTTTCCTTAACTAACTATACAGAGAAAAGATGAGTATTTATGAAAAAGGAAACGAAAACGTCGATACCCTTTTATTACAAAATGATAGTAGTCCTGCTGCTCTTTGTTGGGACATTTATTGTATCCATTGTTTATGGAGCTGCCGATATTCAAGTAAAAGATGTGTGGCTGTCACTTGCTTCCAATGCGGAGGGAAGTGACATTTCCATTATCCGGGAAATTCGCTTGCCACGAGAAGTTGCCGCTGTTTTTGTCGGTGCAGCCCTATCCATAGCTGGAGCAATTATGCAGGGCATGACGCGAAATCCACTAGCTGACCCTGGCTTGCTTGGATTAACAGCAGGTGCAAACGCTGCACTTGCTGTTGCAATTGTACTGCTGCCATCTCTCAATTATTACGGAATTATGTTTACATGCTTCCTTGGAGCTGCAATCGGCGCTGCAATGGTGTTTGGAATAAGCGCTATTAAGCGTGGAGGGTTTTCCCCTTTCAAAATTATTCTTGCTGGAGCAGCAGTATCTGCTTTTCTTCAAGCTGTATCGGAAGGAATTGGGATCTATTTTAACGTATCCAAAGAGGTATCCATGTGGACTGCTGGAGGGCTTATCGGCACAACATGGGGACAGCTGCAAATCATTATCCCATTTCTTATTGTAAGCATGCTTATTGCATTCGGATTTTCTAGACAATTAACCATTCTAAGTCTCAATGAGGAAGTTGCTGTCGGTCTTGGACAAAAGACAACGCAAATTAAGGCCGTTCTGTTTGTCATCATTATTCTGCTAGTAGGTGCAGCAGTCGCATTAGTTGGAAATATGGCATTCGTCGGTTTAATGGTTCCCCATATCGTCCGAGCAATTGTTGGTACAGATTATCGCTACATCTTACCAATGTCAGCTTTTGTTGGGGCAATTCTAATGCTCCTTGCTGACACACTCGCTCGTACTGTCAATGCTCCGTGGGAAACACCGATTGTCGCTATTATTTCGGTTTTGGGTCTCCCCTTCTTCCTGCTCATTATCCGTAAAGGGGGGAGAGCATTCACATGATACATCCAAAGTTAATCAAAAAACAACGAATCGTTCTAGGGTTATTAGTATTTTTTACCCTACTCACGATTATCATCAGCATGGGAATTGGAGATGCTGCATTATCCTATGATCGAATTATTCCAACCTTGTTTGGTGCTGGTTCATTTAAGGAGTCCTTTGTTTTATTTTCTATTCGCTTGCCGCGGATTATTGTTACAATTCTTGCCGGGATGGCGCTTGCTCTCTCTGGTGCAATTCTCCAAGGGCTAACGCGTAATGACTTAGCTGATCCAGGAATTATCGGCATCAACTCTGGCGCCGGAGTAGCAGTAGCGATTTTCTTTTTATTTTATCCAGTTCAATCTGGCACATTTGTTTACATGCTTCCGGTCGTTGCCTTTATTGGGGCGTTTCTTACTGCTCTGCTTATTTATGTTTTTTCTTATGAGAAAAAACGACCGCTCGACCCGACACGCATGATTATTATTGGTGTTGGTTTTTCACTGGCGTTATCCGGTATCATGATTGTTCTCATCTCATCCCAGGAACGTGCAAAGGTTAGTTTTATCGCGAAATGGCTCGCAGGGAATATTTGGGGAACGGACTGGCCATTCATTTTAGCAATATTACCATGGCTAATCATCTTCATCCCCTATGCCCTGTATAAGGCAAATCGCTTAAACATTCTTGCACTGAACGAACCGGTCGCAATTGGTGTTGGTGTTGCCGTAAAAAAAGAACGCATCCTTTTACTTTTCACTGCAGTAGCACTGGCAGCTTCAGCCGTCTCCGTTTCAGGTGGGATTGCATTTGTCGGGCTAATGGCACCCCATATTGCAAAATCGCTAGTCGGACCGCGCAATCAGCTATTTATTCCGGTAGCGATATTATTAGGAGGCTGGTTACTGTTAATTGCAGATACCATCGGAAGAAACCTTGTCTCCCCTGACGGCATTCCAGCAGGTATTGTTGTTGCGCTTATTGGTGCACCATATTTTATGTATCTGTTATTACGCAAATAGCAAGTTTTGCTGACAGTCTTTGTTTTAAGACTGTCAGTTTTTTTGTTTGGCTTGGGAGGTCGAGATTTCGCGGATAAGAGCTTATTTGGAGTGCAATTATAGAGAAGCCGCTCAATACTAATTACAGCTATCCAGGAATTTCTTCCCCTATACGTATCATCCAATTTATGATATATTATTTAGTTATTCTAGATAACTATTTTTATGTACGGTGATATGATGAAAGGAGAAACAACATTGGAACAATCTAGACCAAAACTATGGACAAAGGACTTTACAATCACTTCTGTCGTTAACTTTTTCTTAACACTTGTCTTTTATTTACTCGTCGTAACGATCGGGATTTATGCCGTAGATGCGTATCATGCTTCGACAAGCACGGCTGGGCTTATTACGGGCATGTTTATTATCGGCTCCTTAATTGGAAGATTATTTACTGGACGCTATATTGACTCTATTGGGAGTAAACGGACATTGATGATTGGACTTATCTTATGTATTGTCGCCACGTCCTTTTATTTCTTGAATTTGGGTATTAGCTTTCTATTAATTACGCGCCTTATACATGGAATTGTGGCAGGGATGGCTAGTACGGCAGCTGGAACTATAATTGCGGAAACCATCCCAACATCACGAAAAGCAGAAGGTATCGGCTATTTTAGTATGAGTGCAACATTGGCTACTGCCATTGGCCCGTTTATTGGCTTGCTCATGGTTCAACAAACAACCTTTCCAATCATTTTTGCTTTCTGTCTTGTACTAGGTATCATCAATATAGTTATTGCCTTATTCGTGCGGGTAAATGAAGCACAAGAGGTGCACACACCAAGGGAAACAAAAGGCTTTAAAATCTCAAGCTTTGTTGCACCAAAGGCATTGCCAATTGCTTGCATCACGCTCTTGATTGCTTTTTGCTATTCCAGTGTGCTCTCGTATATTAACTTTTACGCTATTGATATCAATCTTGTGGAAGCAGCTAGCTTCTTCTTCCTCGTTTATTCAATTGCTGTTTTAATATCACGCCCAATAACAGGGCGTTTAATGGATTTAAAAGGCGCAAATATTGTTATGTATCCTGCCCTTATCATTTTTGCTGGCGGGATGCTGCTTTTAAGTGTCGCTGCAAGCGGATTTACTCTATTGGTGGCAGGTGCACTAATTGGTCTTGGCTTTGGTAATTTGCAATCTGGTTCGCAGGCGATTGCCGTTAAATTAACTCCGCCACATCATATGGGGCTTGCAACATCAACCTTTTTTATTTTTCTGGACGCAGGACTTGGATTTGGTCCGTACTTGCTTGGTTTCATCATTCCATATACCGGCTACAGATCGCTGTATATCATCCTTGGCATCGTGATTCTTGCTATCATGGTTCTATATTATTTTCTGCATGGAAAAAAGGACCGATTAACCATGGAGAGCCACGCATAGCTTTTATGCAAATACTTTTTTGTTAGACAACACTGTTAGTCACCGATCTCTTAGATAGCTGTCAATATTGCACCTATGCAGTTAAAAAACTTTTCTTATCTTGCAAAAAAAAGCTGGAAATCTAGCTTCTAAAGTTTTATAGTTTTATTTAGAGGTATAGAAAGTGAGTGGTCCAAATGGGACGTAAATGGAACAATATTAAGGAAAAGAAAGCATCAAAGGATAAGAATACAAGCCGGATCTATGCAAAATTCGGCAGGGAAATCTATGTTGCAGCCAAGCAGGGCGAACCAGATCCTGAATCCAATCAAGCTTTAAAAGTAGTGCTCGAGCGAGCAAAAACATATAGCGTACCAAGGCATATTATCGATCGCGCCATTGAAAAGGCAAAAGGCGGTTCGGAAGAGAACTATGACGAAAATCGTTATGAAGGCTTCGGGCCGAACGGATCAATGGTCATCGTTGATACGCTAACCAACAATGTTAACCGCACCGCGTCCGAAGTACGTGCTGCGTTTGGTAAAAATGGCGGAAATATGGGTGTAAGCGGATCTGTTGCTTATATGTTTGATCATGTAGCTGTCTTCGGTGTGGAAGGAAAAACAGAGGATGACGTGCTTGAACTATTGATGGAAGCAGATGTTGACGTCCGTGATATCGCTGAAGAAGATGGATCTGTGATTGTTTACACGGAGCCAGATCAGTTCCATGCAGCACAGGAAGCATTTAAATCTATTGGCATTACCGAATTCACGATTGCAGAGCTAACGATGCTCGCTCAAAATGATGTAGAGCTTTCTGCAGCAGATTTTGAGCAATTTGAGCAGATGATTGATGCGTTAGAGGATTTAGAGGACGTGCAAAACGTTTATCATAATGTGGATTTAGGTGAATAAATTGTAAGAGGCGAGCCTATTTATAGGATTGCCTCTTTTTTTCCCTCATTATGGACTAATATCATTACTTACTTTTAAATGATAAACCTTCCATTTCCAAAGCCGCTCTCAACTTTGGCAAGGAAGCTGGCCCCATCCCATGAAGCTTTAAAATCTCTTTCTCCGTAAAATTTGATAGCTGTTGTACGGTTGTTATTCCTTCATGTTCTAATGCGCGTCGTGCAGGCGATGAAAGCAATGATAAAAATCCTGCTTTTGGCTTTCGTTCCTGTTCACAAACCGGGCATGTTGGGCAGTCACTGCTTTTATAATATGTATGCCCATTTGGACAAGCTCTCTCTGTAGTTGCCATTTCCGTTTTCTCCTCCTCTCTAATTTCCTTCTTCATTATACTGATTAATCTCATCAAGCATTTATTCCTATATCAATCAGGAATCACGAAAAATCTCCTGCAAAAACTTTTTTCGATGTTGTAAAAAATAGCTTGTTATTTGGTAATGTTCGGTCATCTCATAATCAATCTCTTGAATTTTCTCATCATCAAAACTTAAGATAACAGCATTTGGATACCCTAAAAGAATCGGAGAATGTGTAGCAATAATAAACTGGCTATCACCAGCCACTTCTAAATCATGGAGAATTCGTAAAAGTGAGAGCTGGCGCTGAGGCGATAAAGCAGCCTCTGGCTCATCCAATAAATAGATAGCATTCCCCTTAAACCGATTTAGAAAAAGCGAAAAAAACGACTCTCCATGCGATTGATGATGCAAGGATCGCCCGCCATATGCACCTTGGGCACCTACAGAATCAATATGTGTAGCAAAATTATAAAAAGACTCAGCCCGCAAAAAGAAGCCGTTTGTGGCTTTCGGCATCCAAGAAAGGCGAATATAGTCCCCTAGTGCCGATTCAGAAGCAGGTACATCATAATAATTATTCCTGCCACCACCCGCCGTATTAAAGCCGGCCTTATCAGCAATCGCCTCTAGCAATGTGGATTTCCCTGTCCCATTCTCTCCAACAAAAAAGGTTACCTTGTTCGTTAAATCCAATTGACCGATATTTTTAATAGCTGGAATCGAAAACGGATAGGTATGAAAAGGTAGGGTACGATCACCTTGAAGTTCAATTCGTTTTAAAAACATGTTATCACCTGTAACCTTATTATTTTTACGATAATTCCTTTATATACCAAACTTCCATTGCATTATGTTCCGAGCCTTCCAGTGCTTTTTCAAGCTTCTGAAAGCCTAATTTGCTGTATAGGGCATTAGCTGCTTCAAGTTCCTTCAATGTTTCTAAGTAACAGTATGTATAGTGCTCTTTTGCGTAGTCGATTGCTACCCTCATTAGCTCCTTCGACAGACCTCTCCCTTGAGCAATAGGAGCGATGTACAGCTTTTGCAACTCGCAAATCTCCTTTTTCTGTCCAAATGGTGCAATACCCACACCGCCTATGACTTCATCCAGTTCATTCACCGCAACCCAATACTTAGCATGTGCTTGTTCTTTGTAAAATTGCGCCAGACTGCTCAGCTGGGGGTCAAAATAGGCTGTTCCTGGGATATCTAAGTTAAATGACTCCAATGAACGTTTGATAATTTGCTCCATTTTCTGATTATCCTTTTCTTCCATTTCACGAATCCGCATAGTTTTTTATTCTCCCTATTTTTTATCTCTTAGTGTAAACACGAGGATTTTTAATTCATTTTAACACAGAAGCTTCCACGTTATTACCCATTCTCTTTTTGAAAGCAGTAATCCCTCTTTTATACTTTTATAAAAAAATAAAAGCTCACCCCCTAATCTCATTTTCCTTCGATTGTAGTTGTGAATGGAGGTGAGAAACATGGCAATTGCAAATCTAACAAAGTCTTCCCTGCAGCTTGTGCTTCAAGATGGGATTGATTCTGAGTCCGGATCACCTATCTTTAAGAACAAAAGCTTTAACAATGTCAAAACAAGTGCAACAGCAGAGCAATTACTTACTGTTGCAACAGCTTTTGTAAGCTTGCAGGAGCGCCCATTGTACACGATTAACCGTCGTGATACAACAGACATTCGTGAAGGGTAAGTTGTGAAAAAATCTATTCAGAAAGGAGTGTAGATCATGCGCCGATTAGAGCTGAAATTTACCAATCAGGACGGGAAAATTGTTACGTACACATTGGATAAGCCAGTTGAACCAGTTGATCCTGCTGCTATTAATGCAGCAATGGATACAATCATCGAACAAAATGCCTTCACATCGAGCGGCGGCGATTTAGTTGCTAAGCATAGTGCACGTATTTCAGAAAGCACGGTCGAAGAAATCGACTTAGGGCAATAATCTTGTGAATATGACCAGTGGCAAATCACTGGTCATATTCCTATTTCAAAAGCTCATAAAAGGAGGAAATAATTATGGACGCGTGGATAGCTTTTCTGACCGAAGTTGGATTCCCGGTTGCCGTTACGTTTTATTTACTGCACCGAATCGAGGGAAAGCTGAATCAGCTCATAGCATCGATTCATGCACTGCCAGAGAAAATGGACGAACGAAAAGCCTATTACAAAGATCGAGCATAATAGACGTACTCTCAGCGTACCTTGTTCAATTTAAAAGGCACGCTGAGAACTATTTATGGATGCGGAAAGGCGATTGGCAGCATAGCAATAAAGGCAGATAACTAAAGGAAACGATCTAAAACGTGTGAACATTCCGTTCCTTTTATTGCTATAGCGAATCAATAAAAATGGTGTTAAAATAAATGTTATTCATCTAGAAGGGACATCAAGTATGCAACAAAAAATATCATTTTCTACCTATTCTATCATCGGCACGATGCTGTTTGGAATGTTCTTTGGTGCAGGGAATTTAATTTTCCCAATCCAGATGGGCCAGCTTGCTGGCACGAATTTCTGGCCGGCATTAATTGGATTTCTTATAACCGCAATCGGTCTTCCATTTATAGGGATTTTAGCATTTGGTTTATCCGGGAGCAACGGATTACGACAGTTAACCAGTCGAGTCCATCCACTATTTGGTGTTGTCTTCTCCGTGGCACTTTACTTAACCATCGGGCCATTTTTTGCTATTCCAAGAACAGCGACGGTACCTTTTGTGGTTGGTTTTGAGCCATATATCAATCCAGCACATGGCAGTTTATATCTAGGGCTCTTTAGCTTTTTATTTTTTGCGATTGTCTATTATTTCTCGTTGAATCCAGCAAAAATTATCGACTATATCGGAAAATATTTAACTCCTGCATTTTTAGTGTTTTTATTCATCTTAATCTCCATTGCTATCGTCAAACCAATGGGACCATTCGCTATGCCAATTGGCGACTATAGCGGTTTAGCTTTTATAACAGGATTTAAAGAGGGCTATAACACGATGGATGCTCTTGCATCACTTGCGTTTGGTATTGTTGTCATTCACGCAATTAAGGGACGAGGTATCACCAATCCAAAGGAAATTGCAAAGGTCACATGGAAATCAGGTCTTTTTGCCATGGCATTAATGATGCTGATTTATGGACTTATTACGTATATGGGGGCTTCGAGCGTATCGGCCATCGGTACATATGATAATGGCGGTTTAATCTTTGCCGCAGTGGCTCAGCATTATTTCGGATCATTCGGGACCATTCTATTGGCTATTATTATCGTACTAGCTTGTTTAAAAACGAGCATTGGACTTATTACTGCCTGCAGCGAGTTTTTTAATCAACTATATCCAAAAATCAGTTATAAATTATTCGTTCTGGTACTATGTCTAATGTCATTTTTCATTGCCAACTTTGGTCTAACGAATATTATTCAATATGCGGTGCCAGTATTAATGCTGCTGTATCCTTTAGCGATTGTTCTGATTATCTTAACCCTTTGTTCTTCCCTATTCGGCCATAAGCAACGTGTTTACGCAACTGCATTGTTCCTTACTTTTTGCGTTAGTCTTTTGGACGGCTACAGCACGTTAGTCGATAGTTTGCCAAGCGCGTCTTTCAATTTGTTCGAATCCATTAAAATGTTCTATATGGATTATTTACCACTTTACGATATTGGTCTTGGCTGGATTTTACCAGCTATAGTTGGTGCCCTTATTGGGCTTCTATGGCCAACAAACTCTAAAGAAACTGCTGTTCATTAATGCTAATTGGATACCAGCTTAGAAGACTACTAAGCTGGTATCCACCTCCTCTTTCTAAGGAAAAAACTCATTTACATATAACTTAGCCTATAATACTGTTGTGAACTGATCTACCGTTTTAAAAAATCAGAAATTCGTCCTTCACTATCTGGCTATTTTCTTCCATACATTTTATAAATCAAATTGATTTTTTCCTGCAAATCGTATTTACTTAAATTAACGATATCGAATGGAGGAATGTTTTCAATTATGGGGTTACTACTCAACTATCAATGGGAAATCTTTATTGCATTAGAAATTATATCCGTGTTATCGCTTCTCATCTTTGGTGTTGTCCGCTATTTTTTCAACAAACAAAAACGTAGCCTGCTCTTTCTCCTACTGTTTATCATTCTATTAATTTTAGAAGCTCTCTTAGGTTTGATGATATACCAAGAAACTGGAGAGATTTCTACCTTTTTAATTATCATTACTGTGTTTGTTCTCTATGCATGTACATTTGGAATCTTTGATTTTATGAAGCTTGATCGCTGGATGCGACAAAAAATTGGCAATTGGCGAGGGGTACAGCTGCTCACAGAAAAAGATATTCGTATCATGGACAGACAAAAGGACCCGAAATATATTGCTAAAAAATATCGGAGGAGTTCTACTGTTCACTTAATCATATTTGCCAGTCTTCAAGCAGCATTTTGGATTTATGGAACAGGGGGAACTAGTGAATTACTAGACTATCTGAAAGACTTATCTTGGATTGGAACAGAGAATGTTGCCGAGACACCGTATGCAAATGATACGATTTATAGGATTTCGATGATTTGGGGACTTATTTTTATTATCGATTTTATTTGGTCATGGTCGTATACCATTTTTCCAGCTAGCAAGAAGAATTGAGATCTCTTTAAAACTTAAAATCATCGATGGAGCCTCCCTGCTTCACCGATGATTTCTCTGTTTATCCTCCTAGAAAATGCAAGAACACACTCACAGCAGATACGCCGACACCTGCAAACAGTGCGAAGATAAGCGTAATCTTATATACTTCAGATTCTCTTCCTTGCGCGTTCGCAGTACTTGTTCCTAATACAATATTGGCTGGTGCAATGACATTACCAATTGCTCCACCTGTTGACTGACCAGCGATAACGAGTGGCAGGGATAACCCTTCCATCGAATTTACAACAGATCCATGTAATGGCGAGAACAGCACATTGGATGACGTATTCGATGATGTCATAAATGCACCAATTATCCCAATGACATTTGCTAATCCTGCATAAACAGCTGGTGGTGATATATCCGCAATTCCAAGGGCAAGTACGTTAGTCTGTCCTGAATTTTCCATAATCATGGTCATCGTTAAAAATCCAGTTATTGCTAGTGATGCCCCCAGAGCGTTATCCTTTAAGCCAGAAAATACATTCTTAGTCGTGTTTTTATGATGTAATCCTAAATGCTTGTACCAGAAGTAGGCAAAGATAACCGACACAAGTAAATAGAATCCTGGATGTGTAAGTGGAGCGATAGGAGAATACGCTTCTTCAGCCTCCATTTCAAAGCCATAGCCGGTTTCGACCGCCGGGAAAGGCGGTCCAAATTGAAATTGATCGAGAAAGCTTTGAATTGGTCCGATTCCAAGAAACACAATACTAACTACAGACAGTACATAATATGGCATAAATGCTTGGTGTAATGAGATATCCGGCTTCTCTTCCGATTTTGAATCCGTTTCTTCAAGAATGTCTGTTAACTCTTCCGTCTCTGATTTTTCTCTGTATTTCTTTCGTTTGGAAAGCATGAATAAAGCACCAAACGCTAAAATTGCTGGGATAAACGTACTCAGCTCCGCGTTAAAGATTAACATAGCAAGTTGTCCTCCACCATGAATAAGTGAAATAATTACGACAGCTAGAAAACCTTCTTTTACGCCTTTCCATTTAGCGAATAACCAACAAATCATGAATCCACCGATTATATTCGGTATCCATAATAGGATTCCGGAATATAGAAGTGTTAATGTCGTATCTTCAATCTGTACGGCATTAATTGTGGCAATCCAGCCTACACCGAGTGTTCCAAACATATTCGCCCATGAGTGTCCAATTAACGGGATGACAATAGCGGCAACAGGTTTAACACCTAACCCTACTAAAAGCGGTGCTACAACTGCGATCGGAACACCGAACCCCGCTACACCTTGAAGAAATGAAGCAAACACCCAACCAAACGCTAATACAAGAAACAAGTAATTTTGACTATGGTTTTGTACCTCTTCCCGAATGACTTTAAACGAGCCGGATTCATCCGTAACATGGTAGAGCAATAAAGCAAACCATACAACGAGAAGGATAAAGAATGCTTCCCAAAGCCCTTTTCCAAATCCAACTGCTAAATTATCCAATGGTGCTTCAAACATAAAGTAGCCTAGTAATGTCGCTACACCCATTGCGACCCACCCAGAGGTGCCGCCTGACCACTTAAAGACAACTAACATTAGCAAAAGCAGAACTAATGGTGTGATAGCTAATATCCAATGCATTAAATCAACTGGTAAATTATTTTCCATCATTTATTCCTCCAACACAATTGTTTATCAAGCTTACCAGCACAGGGCAATTCCATCCCCACGCGGGTCCGCTCCAGCACTATATACTCCTCTTTCATGATCTATAATAATTCCTTGTGCATGGCCCATTGTCTGGGAATAATCCTCTACGATTTCAACTGTATGCCCACGTCTACGTAAGTCATTAATGATTTCATCTGGAACTCTTCCTTCCAGCTTGAGCGTGGAACTATCTTCACCCCATGTTCTGCCATACAACCAGCGTGGTGCTTCAATTGCCTGCTGCATGTTATACCCAAAATCGATAACTTTTGTAAGCATGGCACATTGGGTTTGGGGCTGCCCTTCTCCCCCCATCGCTCCAAATAGCATAAATGGCTTGCCGTCCTTCAATGCCATCCCGGGAATGATAGTATGGAACGTACGCTTATTCGGCTCTAACGTATTGGGATGATTTTCATCCAAACTGAAATGGGATCCCCGATTCTGTAAAAAGAAGCCACATCCTTCTGGCATAAATCCGGAGCCAAATTCGTGGAAAATGCTTTGAATAAGAGAAATACTGTTTCCTTCTTTATCAACGACGCTAAGATAAGCTGTATCACGTCCGTCGTCAACCTTTGGAAGCTCTTCTAATTCTTCTTCTCGATATACGTCATCCCACGAAAAATGGTCATAAACCTCTGATGAAAAAGATTTAGATAGGAGCTCATCATAAGGAAGATCAATCGTTTCCAGATCCGTAACCCATTTATCTCGAAAACGAAATTTTAGCTTAGCGGTTTCAGCTAGAAGGTGATAATATTCTGGAGTACCATCTTGAATCGAGGTCATATCGTTTTTCTCTAACATATTTAACATCATTAATACAGCAATACCCTGTGTATTCGGTTTTACTTGATAGATTTCAAATCCTCTATAACTTGTCGATAATGGACGTTCCCATTCGAGGCTATGCTCTTTGAAATCTTCTTTTACTAGAAGGCCACCATGTTTCTCCATTGAAGCAATTATCTTATCGGTAATTTCTCCATTATAAAAGGCATCTCTTCCCGATTGAGCAATTTGGTTGAAGGACCAAGCTAAATCAGGCTGAACAAGCAGTTCTCCTGCTAGAATAGGACGATCATTTTTAAAAAATACCTGTTTTGTAGTAGCATGGTCGCTTAATAATTCAGCTTTTTCCTGAATAAAGTTACTTACTTTATCCGTGATTGGAAAGCCGCTTTCAGCATAATGAACCGCATCCTCAAACAAAACTTCCCACTTTAGCCTTCCATATTGCTGATGTAGCTCCCACCAAGCATCGACAGTTCCTGGAATGGTGTTCGCAGCTAAGGGGCCGCGCTCTGGAATCTCCCGGAGCTCTTTTTGTTTGTAAGCCTCTCGATTTACATAGCTGCCGGATTTACCGCTGCCGTGCATGGACTTTACTTCTTTTTCATCCTGATCCCAGATTAGTGCGAATAAATCGCCTCCTAAGCCTGCCATATGCGGAATAACGACACAAAGTACAGCATTAACAGCAATTGCTGCCTCTACAGCATGACCACCTTGATCTAGGATTCTTTTCCCAGTTTGTGTAGCTAGATAGTGGGGTGATGTTACGGCTCCGTTCATCCCCTCAGCTACTGGCCTTCCAGTCTCCAAAAACGAGTAATTTTTCCCTTTCTGAAGTCCCAAAAAAATACCTCCCGTATAATTAATTTGCTTTCCCTGTACCTTTTCCCCCAATCGCTTTACCTAAAAACGTTAAATTTAAGGACTTTAGTTTTATTTAGCAGTTATTTGGGAGTACTTTAGTGGAGGCGGGATCGCTTCCCTAGAGAGTGTGATCGTGTTATATTGACGATACCTAAATTAAAAACTCTCCATACAAGGATGAATCTTTTTTCACAACTAGCACGTATTTAAACCGTGTTATCGTTAAGAGCACATGACAAACCACTTCAGATTGTCAAAAATTGCAATCCCAAAACAAAAAGTCAATGGTTATATGATTAGCGTTTCAATTTATATTAGCTCTATTTTGTTATTATTAATTAGGATTCACTACCAAATAGAGTGCATCTTTCTAATATAGGGAGCTGTTGATTTTTCCAATATAGGAATTTCATCATAGGGATCGTAAACCAGCGTAGAATAATTTAGTATGGATTAAATTTTATATAGAAAAAATCAGGAATTCGAGGTAAGTAAACATATGAATGAAAAAACAATCATCAACGCGGACAACGCTTATCATAAAGCAGAGCAAAGAGCCGAAGCGTACTTTAAATCCTTATTTGGACAGCATGCTGACCAATCGTATGTCCAGGCATTAATAAAGGACTTGGAATTATGGAAACCACAGCATGTTCAACGTCGCTCTTTCATTTCAACTTTAACAAATAAAAAACAGCTCGATGATTACAAATTTATCCAATCATTGAAGTTGACTGGTAAATTGGATCCGTATTTGAAACGAAGCATTTCCTATATCTTCATGCGGGACATGGGGCATGCACTAGATTCTCCAGCTACACAAAGACGGATCGGCAGTATTGTCGGGCGTTTAAAAGAGCAGCTTACTAGGAAGCAAGCAGGTCAAGAAGACATGTTTAGTATGGCAAGATTGTACCGCATGGCTGAGAAAAATGGGATTGAATCAACATTTATTTGGGTAACGGAAAAGCTAAACATGGTTACTGAAAATATACCAGCGGGCATGGATGCCGAAGAAGCACAGCGTAAATTAATTAAGATAATTGCTGGATTAGTAATGCAGGCAATAGAGGAAATGGGAGATGACATTGATCCCGAAGAAAAGTCCGCCAAGCTCGAGCAAGCAATTCGACTAGGTTATGCCTACGGTCTCACCTATCCATTTATTGATGATTTACTCGATTCCAATGTATTGTCTGCTGAAGAGAAAAATCGCTATTCAGAGATGATCCGAATCACACTCGTTACAGGGGTTGTCCCCCCGTTAGGTAAATGGACTGGAGAAAACGGGAAGCATATGCGTTTTATACATTCTGAACTGAAAGCCGCGTTTGAGTTGATTCACGAAAGCCTGCCTGCCGAGGACTGGGAGGCTTTTCTCGAACAGGCATATGTTTTTTATCAATCACAGGAGGTAGAACGTGTAAAGGATTTAAGAAATGAAACGTATACAAATGAAGAACTATACATTCCCGTTATTTTAAAGTCGTCGGCATCACGGCTCATCGTTCGTTCGATTATTGATGCTTCTGAGGATGAGGGGATTGATCAGCGGACATTTTACTATGGGATATACAACCAGCTTGCAGATGATTTTACTGATATGGCAGATGACCGGCAAGGCGGGAGAGTAACACCGTACACCTATTACCTTGAGCATTATGAGAAGCGCAAGGATCTGATTAATCCGTTTGAGCTTTATTGGACTGTTATCGCCAACTTCATTCACAACGTGTACGATTCCGATCCGCAGGCGCGTGAAGTAATCCTATCCCGGGCAATCAATAGTTTGAAGCGATTTAAAGCGAAAAAAGGAGAGCAAAAATATGAGCAAGTGATGGGGCTCCTTTTCTCCGGAATTCCCGCGTTACAAGAAACCGTCGATGATCTCGTGCAGCACGCAACAGACGTGGATTTTTTTGATAAATTAATTCGTGATCGTATGATTCGCAACCTAAGACAGGATCGGGAGGAAAGGGACGTTTTTGTCACTCAGGCAAAAAAGGTAAGAGAGGATTTAAATGCAACCCTGCCGATTTCTCAGTCAGAAGAAAATGTTCTCCTTGACGAGTCAATCATGGAAGCAGCAAATTATAGCCTAGGCAGCACCGGAAAACGGCTTCGCCCGATTATTACGTGGTTCATGGGCGTGGAAGAATATGGATTGGATAAGAAAGCAATCCAACCACTGCTAAAATCACTGGAATATATGCATACAGCCTCCTTGATTTATGATGATCTGCCAGCTCAAGATAACGCAGATTTTCGTAGAGGAAACCCGACCTTACACCGAACATATACTACAGCTACCGCAGAGTTATCTGGTCTTTATTTAACACAACAAGCAGTGGCAGAGCAGGCATCTCTTCAAAGTTTTGATGCCAAATCCGTCCTCCAACTCATTCACTATTCGGCAAATGTGACGGCTGACATGTGCCGGGGACAGGCGATGGATTTGCAGACAAAGGGAGAGCATTTAACACTCGAGCAATTGAATGAGATGTGCTTTTATAAAACCGGGCTAGGATTTGAGGCTGCTCTTATGATGCCTGCAATTCTAGCAGGTGCAAATGAATCTGAAAAGCATGCATTGAAACAATTCGCACGTCATGCAGGAATTGCCTTCCAGATTAAGGACGACTTGCTCGATGTGGAGGGCGATCCATCCGAACTTGGTAAATCACCATTTAGAGATGAAAAAAATAACAATTCCACGTTCGTCTCCGTTCTCGGGATAGAGGCAGCGAAAAAAGAAATGTGGGAGCATTATTGTTTAGCAATGGAGACCTTGCAAGTATTAAAGCATAATAATCCGTTTTTAAAGCATGTGTTGAATTATTTTGTGCACCGTGGGTATTGAAAGCACGAAATAGATTCTGTTACCTAGCGCGAACGTTGAAAATGACTAGCAAATTCAAGGAGGTTTGTTAGTCATTTTTTTAACCAAATAACTCGGAGGTGCCAAATGAATTATAAAAGATGTTCAGAAGTAGATAAACCATTGATTCATCAAGCATTTTTAAGTGGTTACGCAGACTATGCCATTCCAATGAATATAACACTTGAACCGTTCTTTGAAAGATTCTTTGGATCTGAGGGAAATACGTTAGAAGACTCCTTTATTGCCTTTCAAAATAATGAACCTGTTGGATTAATACTTGGCGGTATCAGAACTTTTGATAGGTTCAAAAACTTACGTTGTGGTACCCTATGTGTAACACCAGAATATCGTGGAGAAGGTGTGAGTCAAGCATTATTCCACTTGTTTGTTCAGAATGGAATCAATCAGCAATGTGACCGATTAAGTTTAGAAGTACTATCAGATAACGACCGTGCTATCCGCTTTTATGAGAAACAAGGATATAAAAAGTACCATACAATCAGCTATTTCAGTAAATCAGTGGATGATAATCAATTGAAACATACGATAGTGGAACATATAACGATTAAAGAGGTTGATCTATCCGTAGCAGAAGGGGTGAGAAAGGCTATTTTATCGACCCATATTAACTGGCAAAATGAAGCGGATTATTTTATGCAGGATTATACTGCTCACTGTTTTACTGCTTACCTTGCCGATCAGATAATAGGTACTTTGGTCATTACAGAGGCAGGTAAAATTTATTTTTTATATGTAAGTGAAGATGAAAGGGAAAAAGGAATTGCCCGTAATCTTTTAGCACATGCAATAATCGAACGAAACCTGAAAAAGCTGACGATCAGTATGCCTAACAATATTGATATGGCTGAATTTCTTAGAAAGCTAGGGTTTATGAAGGCAAATATAGAGCAGTATGAAATGTATAAGATGGTTTAAATTAATTTATACCGTTTCTATAATAATGAATACTAATATTAATTTTTAATAATAAGGGAGCAGTCTATGGAAAATAACGTTTTTGAACAGCTGGCAAAAAAATATGATACAGAAGAAAGAATGGAATTAGCTAACGTGATCGTGAAGGAAGTAAAAGCCGAAATACAAAATAGCAAATCAAAATCTTTACTCGACTATGGAAGCGGGACTGGCCTAATCGGCTTAGAATTATCGGATTTAGTAGATTCTGTTTTGTTAGTGGATTCATCTGAGCAAATGCTGAAGGTTGCACAGGCTAAAATCACACACAGAGGAATTACCAATGCCAACGTACTTTACTCCGATTTCACAAAAGAAATTCCTGAACTGAAGGCAGATATTATTTTAATGTCATTGGTACTTCTTCATATTCCAGATACGAAGAAAATTTTACAAGCATTGTTCCATATTTTAAATGATGGTGGAAAGTTAGTTATTATTGATTTTGATAAAAATGATAAAATCAGTCACCCGAAAGTTCATAATGGTTTTTCACATGCGGAGCTAAAGGAGATATTAGCTGAAGTTGGATTTAAATCAAGTGATGTGAAAACCTTCTATCACGGAAAGCAGATTTTTATGAAGCAAGATGCTTCCATGTTTATTTCGAGTAGTATGAAGGAGTGAACGCAAATGCAAATATACCCCGACTGCCCTGTCATTACTAGGACAATAGAGGTTGGCGGGCTAACGAAATCACAGCTTATTCAAAAATTGCAACAACATTCTATCATGATGAATGGGTATGGAGAAAAACTATTATTGAATAATAAGGTCACTACATCAGAAACAAAATACTGCTTAAAGATCGTTGAACTAACGGTTAGGGATCTTGGCTTTCCCGATGGGGCTACAATGCCACAGATTTTTAAACGAGCAGGCGAACTTGGCTTGGAGTTATGTCCACTTGAACTGGGACCTCACCTAAGACTAAAGCATCTAGATCAAACTGAAGGTAATTCAGAAAATCTCTCACCCCAGCATCAAGCTCCTTCTGGCTCCATCACAGTAGCATCCGAAGTAATAAGTGAAGACGATGATTTTCCTAAAGGCTTTTACCTCAGAAAAATTAACGGCGTGTTGTGGCTACGCGGGTATATTGCGGATCAACTGCACGTTTGGAATCCGGATGTTCACTTTGTCTTTTGCCAAACACAAAAAGCTGGCACTTAAATTTAACCGGTCTTTAATTCTGTTTCAAGAAAAGCCTCCTTATGGGGAATAAAGCACCTTTTGAAAGCTAGATGAAACATTTATGCTAATTGAATTAACGAAAATACTTAGTGTCAAATTTCAGGGGGTATTGAATATTCAAAAGCATTTTTTTGAGTAGGTGGCTTAAAAAGGGCTTCAACTAGTAGAAGAGTTTAAACTGCTAGAACAAATTGATTTTATTTATCAAAATGGGTTGATGTAGTGGGATTTTATTATTTTATCATTCTTTCTATAGGCGTTTGCCTTATTTCAGGAGCTGCTTTACAAGCATTTAAGCATCTTTCACTCTCAAATAAATGGGTGATATTTTTAGGCTCTACTGGTGTTCTATTAATTGGTTTATCAGTCTTTTTATTTACACCAGGCAGCTCTGATATTATTGCTGATATCCTGAGATTGACTAACTATCCGTGATGAGGATAGTTGAGGTTGAAACAGAAATGATACTTGAACAAAATATATTATTTATATAAGGAGATGATTCCTTGGTTAGTGCATTGGAAGCAATGCTTTCAGCCCTTCAAAAAAGGGTCGAAAGCATTTTTTGTTCATAGCAATTTATTTATACGCGCTGAAATCTCATGAGATCATTTTAGGCTTGTGATTTATGATGGAATGGACATTTTCCTTGGATTGGTTCTATATCATCTCCAATAAAAAACTGCTTCCATTCGTTATGAGTCAGGTCGCCAAAGTGCCCGATATCAGGGTGTTTAGGCAGATCATCCCAAGCTTCTACACGTTCACGAACTTTTTCACGAGACATCATACCGGCTTTTTCGGTTCCTTCCAATCCTTCAAAAATTTTGCGAGGCTGAAATCCAAGCACCATTGCGTTTCCGAGATCTCGTGTTTTCCTCTTCTTATATGCTGGCGCATTTCCAAATGCAAAAATGGGCTCACCATTAAAATGAAAATCCCATAAATGATGGTCTGGATCACGAGGAGCCTGTGCTGGCCATTCCACTTCATCTGCTTCATGCAAATATTGCAGAATCTCCCAAAATTGCTTGCGGTAATCCTCTAGATTGCCCTCTTGCTCAAAAGGCTCAACAAATACAAAAAGTCCGTGCCTTTTATAGTTCGGTGATTGAAACAGCTGTAGAAAGTTTTCAATTGCAGACGGTAAATTACTCCAGTCGTTTTGGCTTATAAAAGCATAGCGGAGCTCGCCCTTCAATTCGGCTCTCATCCCAAAAAAACAAGGAAATGTTTTATCTGTGACCGTGTTATGAAAAGTTACATATTCTTGATGGAGCCAACTCGGCAGGTCTGTTCTGTTATAAAAATCCTCTTTTGTTAATAACACTTTTTCCTTTGTAGTCATTGTTCGCCTCCACTGATATATTCATATTTCCCTTATACCCCTTTTACCCTTCTTGTCTTTTCTAAAAACGATTTTCGCCAAATACTAGTTCTTGAAAACATATATTCCAAAACCCTAGCAGCCCCCTCCTTTTTTAAGGTACAATTATAATAGAATGCAATATAGAAATGTGGTGGCTTCCTTGTTTAAAATTATGCTTGTTGAAGACGATGCTTCCTTATTTAATGAAATAAAAGAACGCTTATCCCAATGGTCGTATGGCGTGTACGGTGTTCAAGATTTCAATCATGTGATTCAGGAATTCACAGAAGTGAAGCCTGATCTAGTCATTATTGATATCCAATTGCCGAAATTCGATGGGTTTCATTGGTGTCGCATGATTCGCTCACATTCCAATGTCCCGATTATCTTCCTGTCCTCACGTGACCATCCGACAGACATGGTGATGTCCATGCAGCTTGGTGCAGATGACTTTGTTCAAAAGCCGTTTCATTTCGATGTGCTCATCGCTAAGATTCAAGCAATTCTTCGGCGTGTGTACAATTACAATAATGAACAAACGGAATTGCGAACATGGTGCGGCGCAACAGTTGATTATACGAAAAATACCGTCAGCAACCATCTAGGAAGCCTTGAATTAACGAAAAATGAAATGTATATTTTGAACGTTTTAATCGAGCAAAAAAATCAAATTGTTAGCCGCGAAGAACTCATTAAACGTTTATGGGATGATGAGCGTTTTGTCAGTGATAACACATTAACCGTTAATGTGAATCGGCTACGTAAACGCTTGGGAGAACTAGGGTTGGGGAGTTTTATTGAAACAAAGGTTGGACAGGGCTATATCGCGATAGAAGAGGCGTATCTGCATGATTAGAAAATATATGATTGAAAGACGCAGCTGGATCATCCTCTTTCTAGCCTTGCAAGCCCTCTTCCTGCTAATTGCTTACCTTGACGCATCCATCCCCTTTCAATCGATTTTGTACATTGTTTTTTTGAGCTGCATTATTTTCATTCTCTTTTTGATGGTTCGTTTTCAAAAAGAGACAACCTTTTATAAGGAATTAGAAGCGTTGGGCGATGACTTTGATTTAATAAGTTTAAAAGATGCGAGAACACCGTTTGAAAAAATAACAAATACACAACTAACCGATCAAGCCCAGTACTACAAAAAATCGTTATCGGATCTTCTTATCAGTGTGGAGCAGGAAAAAGATGATCTCTTAGGCTGGATTCATGAAGTGAAAACGCCCTTAACGACCATGCAATTAATGATGGATCGCATGGAAGATGAACGGTTAAAGGCACAATTAAATAATGAATGGTTACGAATCCATCTCTTGCTCGATCAGCAGCTCCATCAGCGACGCATCCCTTTTATTAAAAACGATCTATATATCGAGGTCACTGCCTTGGAGGCGCTCCTTTACAAAGAAATAAAGGATTTAAAATCATGGTGTATGCAAAAAGGAATCGGGTTTGATATTTCTTTACAGAATCCAGAGGTTCTAACCGATGCAAAATGGCTTTCGTTTATGGTCAGACAGCTGTTAACGAATGCTGTCAAGTACAGCGAGAACTCGGACATCCTCATTTCAAGCTATCTAGAAGCAGGCCAAATTAAGTTAGTGATTCAAGATGCAGGACGGGGAATCGACCCGAGAGACCTCCCGCGTATTTTTGACAAAGGCTTTACATCAACGACAAGTCACCAGGACAATGCTGCAACTGGTATGGGACTTTATTTGACCAAAAAGGCAGCTGCATCTTTAGCAATCGAGATCGATGTACAATCAACTCTTGGAGAAGGCACGACCTTCACCTTAACCTTTCCAAAAAAGAATACATTTGTACAACTCACAAGCATGTGACAAAATTGTCATATGCTTCTTCTTTTTGTTCGGTAAATCGAAGGAAAAGGCTATAGGAATCGATTAAGCTAATACTAACGAATAAACTGGGAGTGAGAACATGCATATATTACAAGCAACTAAAATCCATAAAAGCTATGGAAATAAGTTTAATAAACAAGAAGTGTTAAAAGGCATCGATATGACCGTGGAAAAGGGTGAATTCGTTAGTATTATGGGGGCATCCGGTTCGGGAAAAACGACCTTGCTCAATGTATTATCTTCCATCGACGAAGTCAGTCAAGGGTCGATTAAAATAGAGAACACTGATTTTACACGCATGCGTGAAAAACAATTAGCCGAATTTCGGAAGCAGCATTTAGGGTTTATTTTTCAGGAGTATAATTTACTCGATACGTTGACCGTTAAGGAAAATATTCTATTACCATTATCTATTAAGAAGACACCTAAAAAAGAGGCAGATCAAAAATTCCGTGCACTCGCTGCAGAACTTGGGATTGCCGATTTAAAAGATAAGTATCCAAATGAAATCTCTGGTGGACAAAAACAGCGTACATCCGCAGCTCGTGCATTCATTCATGAGCCGAGCATCATATTCGCAGATGAACCAACAGGAGCTCTCGATTCCAAAGCAGCTTCTGATTTATTAAATAAATTAAGTGACTTGAACGAAAAGCTGCGATCAACGATTATTATGGTAACGCATGATCCGGTTGCCGCAAGCTATTCTTCCAGAGTGATTTTTATCAAGGATGGTCAAATTTATACCCAATTAAATAAGGGAGAGGAAACAAGACAAACCTTTTTCAAAGATATTATGAAAACACAAGGCGTATTAGGCGGGGTTCATCATGAGCATTAATCATCTCATCTACCGTAACCTGAAAAAGAATTTGAAGAATTATTATCTCTACGTCTTTGCCTTAATCTTTAGTGTCGCGCTTTATTTCGCATTTGTTACCTTGCAGTTTGACCCGGCAATGGATGCAGCAGAAGGGTCGATAAAAGGAGCTGCCGGAATTCGAACAGCATCCATCGTTCTTGTTGGTATTGTTACGATCTTTTTGTTATACGCAAATACAATCTTTATTAAACGGCGCAGCAAAGAAATTGGATTATTTCAATTGATCGGGATGACAAAAGGTAAAATCTTTCAAATACTTACACTTGAAAATCTCATCTTATACTTCGGGTCACTTGTCATCGGAACTTTTATCGGTTTTGCAGCTTCGAAATTTATTATGATGATTTTGTTGAACGTTATTGGTATCGAACAGGTAGCCACCCTACGTTTTTCGACGGAGGCCATGATCCAAACATTACTTGTTTTTACAGCGATTTATTTTTGCATTATGATTATGAACTTACTATTTATTAAAAGACAGAGCATCCTATCCTTATTCCGTGTTCGCTCATCGACTGAAGCAAGGGCTAAGAAAATGTCCATCCTTCAAATGATTATCGGCGTTATCGGAATTGGACTTATTATTACCGGCTACTTTGTCTCAACAAAACTATTTGGTGGCGACTTTGTCACATTTCCCCAATTAGTTATAGCAATGGTGAGCATTCTGGCTTCTGTCATTATTGGGACGTATTTATTTTATAAAGGGAGCGTTAGCTTTATCTTTCATCTCATTCGAAAAAGCAAGGGCGGCTATTTAAATCTGAATGATGTCTTATCCCTTTCATCGATTATGTTCCGTATGAAGTCGAATGCATTGCTATTAACCATCATCACCACTGTATCAGCGCTTGCGATTGGATTATTATGTCTCAGTTATATTTCCTATTATTCAGCAGAAAAATTAGCGGAACAAAATGTACCGGCGCATTTTTCGATTGCAACTACAGAAGAGGCAGAGACATTTAAAGCTTTACTAAACAAGGAAGATATTGCGTATGAAGAAACAAATATAGATGTTGTTCAAGTTGATTTGGATGTTTCACAAATCATGGAGACGGATTTCAGTGAGTCAGAAATGGTAGCCGATCCAGATAAAATGCTATTACCTGTAGTAAGTGAAGAGGCGGTAGAAGGTATAGATGTGTCTTCCCAAGAGCTCATCCTTACTGGATATAGCGGAGTTCTCGAACAGTTTATTTCATTGAAAGAATCTGGTGAAGTAGCGTTCGTCACCCCAAACGGAGAGATTAAGCAAAACTTTCTAGGCTTACGTGAAGGGACCATCCTTCCCTATAATTTCACTGGTGGCGGATTACCAACCGCTATTGTTGACAGCACCATATTCGAAAAGTTAGTGCAGGACATGGATCCAGAGATTCAAAATCAGCCGCCAATCTATATTGGAATCGATATCGAAGACCAATCAGATTTAGCACAGGCAGATGAAATCTTCCAATCACTCGAATTACAGGATGAGGGTTCGAATCTTTCCCAGCTTGCGTCATTACAAAATCAAAAAAGTACAATGGGGCTCGTTATGTTTATCGTTGGATTTCTAGGCTTAGCCTTTCTCATTACGTCTGGCTGTATTCTATACTTCAAGCAGATGGATGAGAGTGAAGAAGAAAAGGCTAATTATACAATTTTAAGGAAACTAGGATTTACACAAGGTGATTTATTACGTGGTATATGGCGAAAACAGCTTTTTAACTTTGGTATCCCATTAGTAATTGGATTGTGCCATAGCTATTTCGCAGTCAAATCTGGTTGGTTCCTTTTCGGTACAGAATTGTGGACACCAATGATTATCGTCATGATCATTTACACAGCATTGTATTCTATTTTTGGCATATTGTCCGTGTTGTATTATAAAAGAGTCATTAGAGAATCACTCTAGAGGGACAGCATTGCTACCCTTGTTCCTTGTCCCTACTAGGCCAACCTAAAAAATATATAAAAGTGGGTGTACTATGGAAGAATTCTTTTTCATCGTTGCAATGCTCTCATTTGCTGGTGCTATAATCATACTCATCACAAGCATTTTAAATAATGGTATAAAGGGTATTTTTAGTACAGGTCGAAAATCATCTAAATGGATGACCATCCTATTTAGTCTGTATATGATATGTTTTATTACTTACCTCTCTATTTCTAAATAATACGAATGGCAGTGAACCTCTTTACAGGCTTCACTGCTTTTCAATTACAAATTGTACGATGATTAATAATACGACCATTATTTGCTTAGAAGATATCGAAACCCGATCATTAGGAAAACAATAATCGAAGCTAAATAAAGAGACACACTGATAAAGCCTAGCCCCATCCCTTCCCATCCTCCAAACATCAAGCTGATCACAACGAGTACGACACTTAAAATATTGATTATAATCGGAACTAGCAGTTTTTTCGCTTTAAAAAGGAATGCAATGACCAAAATGACAATTATGAAAACAAGTGTCAATATAATGAAACCACGAAAACCTTCCATCTCTTCCCCCTCCTATGTGGACAAAAGCAACACACGACTTACTTCCATACCTTTGCATACTTCCTCTGATACTTTACATCATCCTCTTGATTGATTAGCTCAAACGCCTTCTCTTTTATCATCTCATCCTGTACGTGTTCATACAAATTCCGCATCGCCTGAATAATATCGAAGCGAACTAATGTATAGTTTTTCTCCCCCTCACACATCGTAAACCGCTCCATAAAGTGATTCATGACGAGCGCTTTCTGTTCTTCGCCAGCTAAGCCTACTTTCCAGATTGCTTGCAGACTGTGTCGTGCTGTAACTGTTTTTGGGTCCTTCGTCACCTGCCATAGCTTCGAAAAATCGGTTAATATCCGCTTTTCCGGATCACTTATAGCAAGTCCTGCTAAAAGCTGCGCATATCTCGAACGTGTATGATTATCGGATGAAGTTAGTCCTGCTACCAGTTCATCCCACACTTCATAAGCCCAATCTACCTCAACCTCTGTAGCAGCAAGAAGTTGCATAAATGCTTCATATTGAACTTGCTTATCTTCATTATTTAAATTGGCAAAATACGTTTGAATCGTGCTGTGCATTTGAATCCTCCATTTCAAAAACAATCTCCTTAACTCAAATCTTACCACACTCCAAGAGTGCCTTCTAGAATCGGTTAAAAGAATAAATTCATGATTTCGTAACAAAAAGCGAAAACTAAGTTAAAAAAGTGCTGACAACGGGTGTGTTTTCAGATAAGATGTTGTGGTGGTTTAAAACGGTCGTCCATCATCAAGAATTCACATCATATATTTAGGAGGTTCCAATAAATGAAGAAAAATATAATGGTAATCGCTGGGTCCCTGCTTGTGGCAATAGCCTTTAACTTTTTCCTAGTTCCATTTGAAATTTTGAGCAGCGGCGTTAGTGGAATTGCTATTTTACTTGGATTGCTCACCCCATTTGATACAGGAGTATTTAATCTTGTTTTGAATATCCCAATTCTTATTCTTGGCTACTATAAGCTCGGTAAGGAAATTACAATAAATACGCTCGTTTGTGTTGTAACACTATCCATCTTCTTATATGTATTACCCGTCATAAGTCTGACAGACAATATTTTACTATCTGCCATTTTCGGAGGTGTGCTTGGCGGTATTGGGATTGGTGTCGTTATGAAATTCTCCGCAACGTCCGGAGGATTCGATATTATCGCAATGATTATTTCACGCACCAGTAATTTCAGTGTAGGATTACTGCTTACTGGAATGAATGGCGTTATTGTGCTTTTTTCTGGCATGATTTTCAATTGGAACATTGCATTATATACACTGCTTTCGATTTATTTAACCGGTAGAATGATTGATAAAATTCACACGAGTCATATTAAATTAACAATGCAGATTGTCACAACAAAGGGCGAGGCGATACGCAAGGAATTACTGAAATCCATTTACCGAGGCATTACGATTACGGATGGGTATGGTGGCTACACCAATGAATCAAAGCAAATTTTGATGATGGTCGTTACCCGCTATGAAACATTAAAAATTAAAGAGATTGTTCGATCTCATGATGAAAAGGCCTTTATTAATGTGTTTGAAACTGTTGAGATTGATGGTGAGTTTGCGAGGAATTGATCAGGTCTTTGGAGATGCAAGGTTAAACAAATCGCCCACTGAGTGAGACGAACCGTTGTACTAGCATCATCATATCGCATAAAATAACGAAATGCTCATCCGAAAGCAAAGGGTTCAGTTTTATAAGGCGGTTTCTTTCCTGATTTCTTCCGGAGCCTTCATGCACTGCTGACAGTAGATTAGAAATCTTGGCATTCACCATGCTTTTAGGTGAATGCCTTTTTATGTTGCCTTCCCGATTCCCTTAAAATTATAGGCTTTTAACCATATGGGAAGTGAGAGCATGCGCACCTAAGAAAAATTGGAATGCAACCCCAAAATGTATCTTATTCCCCAATTTTCAAACATATCCGAACCTGTTATACTTATTGAAAACCCTTACCTATTCACTTGATTTCAATTGTAAAAAGGAGGCTTTCGATGTTCGAATTATTGGTGACATTGGTAGAACGCGTGGGAATTATTGTAACAATCGCCTTTATTTTAACGAGATTTCACTTTTTCCGGAACATGTTTTATCAAGATCAGCTTAATCGGAAGCAGCAGCTTACCGCCATTATTTTCTTTGGATCCTTTGGGATTATTGGTACATATACAGGATTGAGCTTAAGCACAGAAAGCCTCCAATTTAACCGCTGGGCAACCGATTTGACGACCGAAGAAGCACTTGCCAACTCAAGAGTGATCGGCATTGTGATTGCCGGCCTGCTCGGTGGTCCTAAGGTCGGTATTGGCGCAGGGCTTATTGCTGGTCTGCATCGATTTACATTAGGTGGTTTCACAGCCATTGCTTGTGGAATAGCTACCATCATTGCAGGCATTCTAGCAAGTCTGTTTCATAAGAAAAACAAGCGTATAAAGCTGCGTAGTGCCTTCTTAATTGGGGCATTAGCAGAGACAATCCAAATGCTTATCATTGTCCTCGTCGCACGTCCTGTGGAGCAAGCGTGGGCTTTAGTAAATATCATCGGTGTTCCGATGATTGTAGCGAATGGAATGGGCACGGTCCTTGTTCTTTTAGTAATCAAAAGTGTCCTCCGTGAAGAAGAAAAGGCAAGCGCCATGCAAGCCCAAAAAACATTACGAATTGCCGATATGACGCTTGCACATCTGCAAAGCGGGCTCCATATTAATTCCGCGGATGCAGTGTGCCGTATTATTCATAACGAACTAAAAACAAGTGCCGTTTCCATAACGAATAAAACCGAAATACTTGCACATGTTGGTCTTGGACATGATCATCATCAAAAAGAAAAGCCAATCCAGACGCAGATTACACTCGATGCCATTAAGCGCGGTGAAATTCTTATTGCCAACCCAGATTCGATTCATTGCTCGGTAGAAGGCTGTCCTCTTGGAGCAGCCGTTATCGCACCCTTAAAGCAGCGCGGTGAAACAATTGGCACATTAAAATTTTACTTCCAGTCTGAAAATGATCTGACGAATGTGAATATCGAACTTATCAAAGGCCTGAGTTCGATGATGAGTCACCAGCTTGAAGTGGCACACGCAGACAGGGCATATCAGCTAGCAAAAGATGCCGAAATAAAAGCGTTGCAAGCACAAATCAGCCCGCATTTTCTATTCAATACATTAAACACAATTGTTTCATTGATTCGCCTTAACCCAGCTAAAGCACGGAAAATGCTTGTTTCGTTATCGCATTTCCTCCGGCAAAATTTATCCGCTACAACACAGGAAGTAACTACACTGGAGCAAGAATTGAAGCACGTGAAAGCCTATTTAGCATTAAATAAAGAGCGGTTTTACGATAAATTAAACGTGAACTATACGATCGAAAAGGATATCCTTTCGCACCATATTCCACCGCTCACGCTTCAGCCAATCGTTGAGAATGCGATCACCCATGGATTTAAAGATAAAGAAAGTAATTGTAACCTGGAAATCGTGATGAAGAAGCAACGAGAAGTTATTTATATTAGCATCGAGGATAATGGAAAAGGAATGAGTAAAGCGGCAGCAGCCAAGATACATCAAGCACCAATTGATTCTGAAACTGGAAGCGGCCTAGCACTTTATAATGTTAATCGAAGGCTGAGTATGATGTTTGGACAGCATGCATCACTTCATGTAACAAGCAGTATCGAGAGCGGTACGAAAATTCATTTCACTCTACCGTATGAGGAGGTTAAGAAACAGTGGATCAGTTAATCCGAGCACTCGTCGTTGATGATGAGCCTTACAACCGAAAGGAATTAAAGCATTTATTAGGTAACTTTCCCCACCTTCAAGTTATCGAAGAAGCGGAATCAGGGGAAACAGCTATTATGAAGACGATTCAGCATCAGCCAGATGTCGTCTTTCTTGATGTGGAAATGCCAAAAATGAGTGGAATGGAAACAGCAAAAGCAATCAAGGAACTTAAAAAAGCACCATTGGTTGTCTTTGCTACCGCGTATCCACAGTTTGCTGCCGAGGCGTTTCGCTATAATGCGGTGGATTATTTACTTAAGCCTTATGATGAAGAGCAATTACAGGAGACAATCGAACGGATTGAAAAAAAACTCGGAGCAACAATTGAAGCAGATACAGGAAAACAGGCCGGAAAACTTGCTGTAGAAGCAGACGGAGATATCTTTTATGTTGAACCCGAGGATATTTTATATATGTCGAGAAGCGATAAACGAACCAAGCTCGTTACCAAGAGCGGCGAATTTGAAACAAAGATTGCCCTTAAAGACTTAGAAACTAGACTTCTAACGTATGGTTTCTTTCGAATTCATAAAAGCTTCTTAGTCAATTTAGAGTATGTCACACGACTTACCCCATGGTTTAACGGTGCATACCACTTACAATTAGAAGGAAGTGACGATACGTTATCTGTAAGTAGAAATTATGTAAAAGCATTACGTAGTCGACTGGAAATCTAACAACTTGCATCTTAATCCAGTCAGCTGACATGATAATTCGAAATGATTACCTTTTACGCCCAATTCTCCCCTACTGTCCTTTGATTCTTTTATACTATTATGAAACCGGATTCATAAAAGGAGGAGACGCAGGTTGTATACATTTCTTGCAGGTATTGCACTATTAATTATTGGTTATTTTACGTATGGGAAATTTATTGAAAAGCTCTTCGGTGTTAAAGATGAGCGTCCAACACCTGCCTATGTAAACAGTGATGGTGTGGACTATATTCCGATGAGCACACCAAAGAATTCACTCATACAGCTACTGAATATCGCTGGGACAGGCCCCGTATTTGGTCCAATTATGGGTGCACTTTATGGACCAGCAGCATTTATTTGGATTGTTGTCGGGTGTATTTTTGCAGGGGCAGTTCATGATTATTTGACAGGAATGATTTCTATCCGAAATCGTGGCGCTCATTTGCCAGAGCTTGCCAGTAAGTTTCTTGGAAAGGTTATGAAGCATGTCGTAAATGGCTTTGCTGTTCTGCTTTTATTATTAGTTGGTACGGTATTTGTTTCCACACCAGCCAGCTTGCTTCACCTGCTCACAGATGGAAGTGTGGCATTATGGATCTTTATCGTAGCTATTTTTGCTTATTATATTATCGCTACACTACTTCCGGTAGATAAAGTAATTGGACGCTTATACCCGTATTTTGGTGCCTTGCTGTTAATTAGTGCACTTGGTGTAGGGATAGGTTTAGTTGCTACAAATGCACCAATTCCAGAGCTTTCCTTCCAGAATTTCCATCCTGAAGGGGCAGCTATTTTCCCACTGCTATTTTTCACTATTTCTTGTGGTGCGCTGTCTGGATTCCATGCGACACAAACACCAATTATTTCCCGTACAACCAAAAGGGAAAAAGAAGGCCGTAAAATTTTCTATGGCATGATGATTGCAGAAGGAATCATCGCAATGATTTGGGCTGCTGCGGCAATGAGTATGTTCAATGGCTATAACGGATTGAATGAAATCTTAGCAGCTGGTGGCCCCGGAGCAATTGTTAGTGAGTCATCAACTATTCTTCTAGGTGCAATCGGTGGAACGCTTGCTGTACTTGGTGTCGTTGTTCTACCAATCACTTCCGGAGATACTGCATTCCGAAGTGCACGGATGATTATCGCAGATTACTTAAACATCGCACAGAAAAAGTTTTCAAGTCGCATGTGGATTGCCGTACCACTTTTCGTCGTTTCCGCTGTCTTAACACAGATTGACTTTAACTTATTGTGGCGATATTTCAACTGGGCAAACCAATCAACAGCCGTCATTGCACTTTTTGTAGGAGCGATGTATCTATATATAGCACGGAAAAACTACTTTGTGGCATTAATCCCTGGAACATTCATGCTCGTGATGGTAATTACCTATATTTTATCACAGCCAATAGGATTTAATTTACCAATGAACATTTCATGGGCTGGCGGATTTACCGGAGCAGCAATCATTGTCCTATTGTTCTTTATGGCCGCTAAGAAAGCAAGAGCAAGTAATATCCCACTGGAAATTGATGTTTCGGACTGGAAGCGAGCTTCTTAGGAAGAAGCCTACACCTGATAAAGGCGTTCAGATAACTTATCTGGATGCCTTTTAAAATCGTGCAATACAATAAATTATAGTATAATAGACTATGATACAATTTATGAAGGAGATTAAAGAAATGAAGAAGATTTTAACAGCTTTGATTACCGCAACACTTCTATTTTCACCAATTGGAAATATTATTTTTCAAGATCACACCATTACGGTTGAAGCAAAATCCTATAAATCTGGAAAGAAAGGCTTCAATTTCAATTCAAACAAAAGCAACACAAACAACAATAACTCTCTTTTTCAAAACAATAAGAACAACAATAGTAAATCAACCACGAATACAAATAAAAGCGGTGGATTGATGTCAGGCGGTCTTATGAAAGGGCTCATGCTAGGAGGTCTTGCTGGGCTGCTATTTGGTGGTTTATTAGGAAACTTAGGCATGCTCGGTTCTTTAGTAGGACTAGCTGTAAACATTCTAGCAATTGTTATTCTCTTTGCGATTGTCCGTAAAATTTTCACCTTCTTCACGAAGAAGAAAAAGGATGAGGATGCAAATCCATGGAGAAGCTAATTCTTTCAGAACAGGATATTATTAATGCCATTTGTGTGTATACCGCTCGCAAAAAGCAAGTTGAGCCAGATGAAGTGGAAGTAGAGCTGATGTATGACGATGATACTGGCTTCTCTGCTGAAGCATTCGCCGGCGGTCGTAAGCAAGTTTTGGTTACAGGAAATATTATCGAAGCGTTACGACTATGGCTTGATGAATTTTTAAATGAGGACCCATTTGCTGGCATTAAGCTCGAATTAGATGATGAAGCTGGGATTATTGCAAGAATTCGATAGAATGAAAGACGATGGAGTAATATCCATCGTCTTTTTCGATTGGTAGAACATTTACCTCGGAGCTTGGTAGTATTATTAAACTTGCTGACCGAACCTGATCCAAATCCTAATATCCTATTCTACCCCAATCAAATAGTGAACCAGGATCATTTTTTCGATCTGGAGCATATTCATCGTGACCGATAACATGCTCCCTATCCCTTTTGACCTCTGGGTATCGATCATGAATGGTATGTAGTAAGCTTTTTAGCGACTCATATTGTGCATCTGTATATCCGATAAAAGAATTGTCAAGCGCATCGTATGTATCTTCTGTAATAAAGGTGGACATTTCTTCCTTCGTTCCAATAGCCAGCAGCTCAATTCCAATCGAATAGGCATTCAATTTATTTTCATACGCTGGAAAACGCGACAAGCTCCCTGAACCTGCATGATAAGCAATACGATCCTCTTGTACAAACTTGTAAATTACTCCTTCCCGATCTATCACATAATGCGCGGAAACACCATAATCTATAAAAATCTTATGGGTATCCTCTACCTGATATGGAGTGTGCGGCTTTTCTGTAACGTTACTACTAAAATGAAGCATCACATGGCTAATTGGTGTTGAACGCGTTTCCGAGTTTTCTAGCGGAAGCAGGTAATCTTTTATTTCTAATTCACCATAAGATATATCCGCCATGCCAGCATCCATTTCCTCGTCTTTCGCTACAGCCTTCTCCCTTTTTTCCCACAGGTAAAAAACAGATAAGATGAGAAGCAAGATTGCCCCAGTGACTACGACAATAACTTTTAAATTTGTATGAATCATCTCCGTCTAGCGCTCCCCTTTAGTAGTTATTTAAACTCAGAAAATAATTATGAATAGTCTCTTTTTCCCATATACTAATATAGCACATTTTAACTAATTTCCGTTTATCGACACATTCCTTTTGAATAAGCAAGTTTTTTTATATAAAAGAACGTATTTTAATGTGATTTTTCTGTTCCAACCCATGATACGTTCGGAAATTTTGCTTTTCCACTCAAAAAATGTTATAATTTTATTTAGGTGCTTTTTTGTAAATGGCCTTCATTCTACGAATACACATTGTGAATAAATTCACAAAAGGATAGGAGATGATATGTATGAGATCTGTTAACACTACAGATCACAAAGTCGAGGATAATAATAGTGATGACTACTCATTAGACCGGGTACCTCGTGAGAAAAGAAATATGGGATGGTTAAGTATTACGAATATTACATTTGGAATTGCCACCGCAATCTTCTACTTCCAAATGGGAAGTGTCATGGCACTGCAATTTGGTGCAGTTAACGCAATTATATCAGCAATTTACGCAATCATTGTCGCTGGAATTTTGGGAACGTTTATCGCTTATTTATCTGCTAAATCAGGAATGAACGTGAATTTATTATCCAGAGGTGGTGGGTTTGGCTATATTGGCGCCTCTTTGACCTCATTTATTTACGCCACTAATTTTATTATGTACTGCGCGCTAGAAGGCATGATTTTAGTCGCTGCAGTCCACTATTTTATGCCTGCTGTCCCAGAGTGGGTATTAATCGTAGTCTTTGGTTCCATTGTTATCCCCTTAAACTGGTTTGGAATCAAGCAATTAGATAAGCTACAAAAATGGTCACTGCCAATCTTCTTTATTTTTCTTGCAGCAGCAATTGTAATGGCTACACGTACACCTTCCTTGTACGAAGGAACCTTCTGGTCTTATATGCCTGAGGGCGTTCAAGTTGGTGGAACAGCATTATTACTATGTATCGGTATGCAACACGGTATTATGGGACTAACTCCATTACTAGCGTCCGACTATGCACGTTTCTTAAAACCTAAAGATATGAAACTCGGAATATTTGCCATCGGATTTATCCCTCAGATTTTCTGTTTTGGAGTAATGGGCGGACTTGGAATCTGGTTTGGTGTTCGTCTAGGTGAACCTAACCCAGGTGTTTATATCGTATTGCTACTCGGAATTTGGGGCGCTTTATTCACGATTCTTACACAAGTACGAATTAACATTACGAACATATATAGTGGATCCTTGTCGCTTTCGAATTTCTTTGAAAACATTTTCAAATTTACGCCAGGTCGCCGTTTCTGGGTTGTTGTAACCGGGGTTGCTTCTATGATATTAATGCTTGTAGGCATTGTGAATCACTTAGAAGTAGTAATGACCTTCCAAGGGGTATTCCTCTTAACTTGGGCTGCTATTTTAGTTACAGATGCCGTTGTTGTGAAGCGCATCTTGAAAATTGGACCAGGCTATTACGAGGCAAGACAAGAGAACTTGCATAAATGGAATCCAGTAGGTGTGTGGTCATTAGTCATTGCTAGTGGATTAGGAACAATTGCTGCCTTAGGATTCTTAGGTACATTCCTGCAAAGCACTGCTGCATTCTTTGCTGCAATTCTTGCCGCCATCCTTACTGTAGTAATTGCAATTGCTACAAAAGGGCGCTACTACATTAAACAAGAGAATACTAATGTCGATCGACAAGATTATATCGCGTAACTTATTAAACCCTTCATTGCATACGCAGTGAAGGGTTTTTTTATGACTTTGTTGCCTATCACATTTTTCGTAGCAGTGTCCAAATAGTTCTTGTCGTACCATTGTCGAAGTCCAGCACTTTTGATTTAAACTTCAGCATTTAAATCCAAACGGGCAGATAGCACACATTGTATGAGGGGCCCATCTTCACAAGTTAATTTTCAGAAAATTAACTTGTGCTTTTCTTCCGTTTATTATATCATATATCTAAAAGATATATATCACTTAGATAGGATGAATCCATTGAAAAAATACAATCACACAACGTACACCATTCTTGGCATACTAACAACCGAGTGTAGATCCGGTTATTCCATCAAACAGTTCATTGATCGAAGCCTGCGTCATTTCTGGAAAATCAGTTATGGACAGATTTATCCGACATTAAAAATCATTGTCGAGGAGGGGTTAGCAACCGTTCAAACCACTACACAGGAGGGTAAACCCGATCGAAACGAATATTTCCTAACCGAGAAAGGGAAACATGTCTTAACCGATTGGCTGGAAAAGCCAATCGAAGAGGTCCCCGTGGAACGAAATGAAGTCTTGCTGAAGTTATTTTTTGGACGCCATCAATTGAAGGAACATACATTACATCTGCTGGAAAATTACCAGAATCAATTAGAAGAACGTTATCTGCTTTATAAAAGTATTGAAGAAAACATTTCTACTACTAGTCAAGGACACCAGGATGCACAGTATTGGTTGTTCACCTTAGACTACGGAAAACGAATCACACGTGCTTCAATTGACTGGTGTGAATCTACTATTAACAAAATTTCATAGAGGGAGGTTTTATGATGGCTCAACATATTTACGAAGGTAGTTATACAACAGAAAATAGTGATACCATTGTTGTTTTCTTAATCGGTATGCGAATTAATAAGCGACTCGCTGTAAAAAAGTGGCTTCCCGTATTTAATGCTATGCCAGGAATGATAAAGGAGCTCTATACAAACAAAGAGGAACTTGGTTTTTTATCAATGGAAAGCTACTTCGGTCTCCGAACGACAGTGATGATTCAATACTGGCGTTCAACTGAAGATTTACTTGCGTATGCAAAAGGAGAAAAACACCTGAAGGCATGGAAAAATTTCAACAAGAAGGTTAGAAACAACGAAGCGGTCGGGATTTATCATGAAACCTATGAAGTAAAAGTAGCGAATTATGAATCCATTTACCGAAACATGCCAGTCTATGGACTTGGCAAGGCCATGAAGCATATTCCGATTACCCCGGAACATCTTTCTGCCAAGCAACGGTTGAACAGAGATCTAAAAGCAATTAATGGATAAAAGTAGGAAGGCTGTTCCGCTCATGATGAGTGGAACAGCCTTTTATAAGTTATTCCTGAAATTCATGTCCAGCAAGCATTGTTGCAATCTCATTTTCGATCGCTTGTATATTTCCACTTGAACCTAAATAGTTGTTTATAAGGATGGAGAAAATCAGTTCCTCACCGTCCAGACTTGTGACATAACCAGATAAGGTAGAAACACCCGTTATTGAGCCAGTTTTTGCAGTAACGTTTCCTTTCGCAGGTTCTGTCGTCATTCGATTGCGCAATGTCCCGCCAACGAGCCTTTCCGTCACCCCAGCAACTGGAAGGGATTGCTGAAATGCCGGGAACCAGTCTTTATTCTGTGCCTCGAACAGAAGCTGTGTTAAATCATTGGATGGGATGAGATTTTTATGCGACATTCCGGAACCATCACGGAGTAGGATTGTATCTTGATTCACGCCAAGCTCCATTACAACATCCTCTATCACCTCAAGTCCCTTATCCCAGCTGCCCTCACTATGAACAACTTTGCCCATTTCCTTCGTTAAAACTTCACCATGACCATTGTTACTTAATTTCATAAATGGAATGAGCAATTCAGAAAGCGGCATAGAATCCTTGGAGACGAGAACCTGTGCATGCTCAGGAGCCGATTCGAATGCTTCCTCAGATCTACCTACAAATTTGATTCCTTGTTCTTCTAACGCTTTTCGGAACACGGATAAAGCATACCCCGCCGGCTCCCATACCGATGCCCATGAACGTGATAACGTTCCACCTACAGGCATGTCCCCTTCCACAATAATTCGATTTGATCCATGTTCACGTTCAATCGAAATTTTCTTTGTTTCTCCTGCTGGAACCATCTTTGTCCGATTCACGATCTTTACATAATCTGTTTCTGGACTAACATTCACGAGTGCCTTCCCTTCCGCTTTCTTGGCAGGAGTAACTTCGACAATCACTGTACCCGCATCGTAATCTTCATTCGGGGAAAGTGTTAAAGCAGAGACTTGTGCGCCCGTGTAAAAAGGTTCATCCGACCAATTTAGGTCTTGTGAAAGCCGAACATCATCATACCACGTGTCATCAGCAATTAGTCTCCCCTTAATATTACGAATCCCCTGTGCTTTTAGATCCTTAGCAAATTGATCAAGATCAGCTTTTAATAGCGTCGGGTCTCCTTTACCTTTCAAATACAGATTCCCAAGTAGAACTTCTCCCCGTTGCCTGCCATCGGTTAGCACTTCGGTCCGGAATCGATAATCTGCTCCAAGCGTTTCCAATGCCGCTGCTGCAGTAAGTAGCTTCATGTTGGATGCCGGATGGAGGCGGATATCTCCATTCTCGGCAAATAGGATTTCCCCAGTTGCGGCGTGCCTTACCGTGACTCCCGTGATCCCTCCATCAAGACGGTTATTCTCTAGGATTACTTCCATCTTTTCTGCTATAGACATATCTCCTGAAAATGCCATTTCTGTTCGCTCATCGGATGCTTGTATAAACAGAGGCTCGTCCTGATTTACCAATGGAATAATAGCAACAATAGCAATCAAAAGGAAAAGCAATGATCTTTTTACAAAGGTTTTTGACTTCATCAATTCACCCACACCCTTTATTTTAGAATATTTTAATTATACAGTAAAAAGATCTATAGAATAGCTTTCTTTTACAAAAAGGCGACTTAATCCCTGGAAAAGTAATAAAACAGGTCTACAAGCCTAGTCCGCCTTACAACTAGTATCTCTTAGAATAGCATTATAAATAACAGTTCTTTAAGTGCTTTTTTTCTCATAAAGATAATGATGAGGTGGTGTGAGCATGCTGGTCGGAGAGTTTCTTTGGATTTTGATGAATTAGCTGCGGTGGGCGGCTTATTTTGAGCTTTGGTGCCTTAGCGGCGCGGGAGGATGGCTTATTTTAGATTTTGGTGCGTTAACGGTGCTGGAGGGTGTTTTATTTTGGACTTTGGTGCGTTAACGGCGTGGGATGGTGGCTTATTTTGGATTTTAGTGCGTTAGCGGCGCGGGATGGCGTGCTATTTCTAAGCTTCTGGACAAGCCGACGCAGAGGGGGAATCATATTTGGAGCTACTGGAACCAATGTTAAAAATTTTGATCATTAATATTTTACTGAGCGGTGATAATGCGATCGTTATTGCGATGGCAAGCAGGAATCTGCCAGAGCATTTACAAAAAAGAGCTATTAGATGGGGGACATTCGGTGCAATTGCATTACGTATATTATTTGTCTTTCTAATGATCAACCTACTGCAATTACCCTTTATTCAGTTAATTGGCGGCATTATGCTTTTAATCGTGGCCTACAAATTATTAGTAGACAAGCATGAAAACGATAATGTAAAAAGTGGTGAATCATTAAGAGAGGCTGTAACAATCATAATCTTTGCAGACGTTATTATGAGCTTGGATAATGTACTAGCTGTTGCTGCGGTTGCCGATAGTGACTTAATTCTTGTTATAGCAGGTATTATCCTCAGTATCCCTATAATTCTAACCGCAAGTGAATTTATCCTAAAGCTGATACAAAAATATCCGATTATCATTTATCTGGGTGCCGCACTCTTAGCCTGGACAGCAGGCGAAATGATGTTAAAGGAAGAACGTGTTACCCAATTCTTTGAACTGCATGGTCTGTCAGAACTTCTCCTCTTAATCGCGATTACGATACTCACACTGATAATCGGTGGACTTAGGCGAAAACAGAATTTAATCACGTAAATAAAAAACACAGGAACCAATCCATGGATCCTGTGTTTTTGCACTGCTCAAAGCTTTCAATAATATAATATTTCTTAACGATTATTCCCATTATCGTTTTCAATCCGGTTCATAAAATCCTCTGCAGCACTGTAGCCTTGCTGCTTTAAATACCAATTATTTGCCGCTGCTTCGATTAATCCTGCGACATCTCGTCCTGGCTGCAGCTGAATTTGAATATGCGGAATTGGCACACCCATATAATCGGTAAATCTTGTTTCCAATTCGAGCTCATTATTTAGCGCATTTTCTTTCCATCTCGTTAGCTCGATATCTAAAGCAATCCTTGTTTCTTCTTGAAAAGATTTTCTTCCGTACACACGAACAACATTTAATAAGCCTACACTTCTTAACGCCAGGAATTCTTTGTTATTTTCATCATGGGTACCTAGGATTGTCTTATGGCTTAGCTTTTTCAAAACAACAATATCATCTGCAACCAGGCGATGACCTCTACCAATAAGTGTATGTGCTGTTTCGCTTTTTCCAACACCGGATTCCCCGCGGAGTAAAATTCCAATCCCAAATACATTTAGGCAAACACCATGCAAGGCCATTTCTGGAGCCAAGGACTTGGTCAAGTATGCATCCATTTTGGCAATGAAATCTGTCGTAGATTCCTTTGTCCGCAATAATGGAATCTTTTCTTTCGTGCAATACTGTTTTAAATAAGTAAGCCCACCCTGTCCAGCAGTAACAATAAAACATGGAGGATGGTAGTTAACCACATTCCCGATCCGCAATTGCCGCTCTGAATCACTTAGCTGGTGTAAATATGTAATCTCCTTCTGGCCGAGGATTTGAACACGTTCCATTGGAAAAAAATCGAAATAACCGATAAATTCCAGACCTGGACGGTGGGTCCGTAACCTTGTAATTGACCGATTCAATTCATTTTCTCCAGCCAGTACCTCCAATGAAAACTCACGCACTAATTGCTCAACCATAATTGATTTCATTCGCTTACACCTCCATCTTCAAAAGTATTCTTTCTTAATTATACTGTAAAATGGAAATAGCTGCGAAAGAATATACTTCATTAAATATTAAATGTGTATTTATGAAATTGATTTGATGGTGCAGCTTTTGAAGCAGGTGATGGCCCCCCTTAATGAATAAAGAGAGGCACATAGCTAGTAGTTTCATTCCGATTATGACAAAGCTTTTAAGCCGGTAACACCAATTACAATAGCAAGTAAGCTTATAATTCGTGGTATGCTTTTCGACTCTCCAAAAAACAGCATATTTAATAAAACAGCTCCAGCAGTTCCAATTCCTATAAAAACAGAGTAGGCAACACTCACAAGTAAATACTCAAAAGATGCATATAACAGGATAAAGCTCATTCCTAATCCACCTAAATAAATAAAGCCATTTCGGAACCGCTTCTTTTCACTATATAATCGCAAGCCCAACACACCAATCATCTCAAATACAGATGCTCCAGCTATCAATAACCAGCCCATTAGTTAACTTCCCCTTTCTCTTCTGTAGTTGACGGGTTATCAAACAATTTCAATCCAATAACACCCACAACAAGTAATGCCATAAAAGCAATTTTTCCGATGCTGAGACTTCCACCAAATAAATAAACATCCATCAGCGCAGTTCCTACTGTTCCAGCAGCAGCGAAAATCGCATATACAGTTCCGGTTGGAAGTCCTTCACACGCTTTGGATAAGAAGTGCAAATCTAATAAAATAGCTGAGATTATAAGCATCCAATGCCACCATTCTGAAGCTGTATTAAAGCCATAAATCCAAATTAATTCAAACAAGCTTGTTAGCACGACATAAATCCATGCTTTATTCATCGTAAAACCTCCAACATATAATGAATGACTGTCAGTCATTTTTAACCATAAAAAACCTCTGAGTTTGAGGTCTTCATTGTTTTTTGTACAGTGCATGCTTCATAAATTCTAATACTTCTTGTTTCTTTTTAACAGCTTCTTCTTTACTTAGCTGATCATATAAGTAAACTTGCTCTGCTGCAGATTCAATTAAACCAATTACTAGCTTTACACTTGGCTCGATAGATAAGTCGTCTCGAAGTACTTCTTTTGCCTTTGCCTGTTTAAAAAAAGCACCCATCCACTCGTAGTATGGTTGATAAATCTTTTCCCACTGCTGTAAATACTCACTAGAAGCGAGACCCGCATATACCATGGCGAATATGGAACGATAGGATTTCGTAATATCAAAAACAACATCAACAACCTGTTCAAGCTGTTTATCAAATAGACGTGTTTCATTTACACGCTCCTTCATTTCTTCCATCATTTTTTCTACCATAACTTCCGCTATTGCAGGCATAACCGAAAGCTTTGAGGAAAAGTATAAATAAAACGTTCCTTGCGCAATTCCAGCACCTTTTACAATATCGGATACTTTCGTTTTCTCAATTCCCTTCTCCTGAAAAACATCAATTGCAGCATGTATAATCTTTTCTTTTTTATTATCCACGTAAAAACCTCCTTACATGAAATACTACAAAACACAAACTGACTGACTATCAGTCATTTTATCTCATATACATATATTTGTCAAAGCTGCAGAAATTAAAGGCTTTCCACAGGTTCAATTTCAATTCATACTATTGTTTGATTTACTGCATTTAAAATAGCTTTTTAAGATGGTAAAGTTAGGAACTAAAGTGCAAGTGCCCGGTTAGTGAAGTGCAGACTGCGCCCCGAACTGTGGGGAAGGCGACTTGTCGGACATTCCTACGAAAGACATAAAGGAAACGCGCCCCTTTAAGGGCGACGTTAGGCTTTAGCTAAAGTTTAGTCGGCTATCCTTTACCTAAAGTCGATGCCCGATTTCACCTGTGAATAAGCCTCATGAAAATTCTTGACGCACTCCTTTAAAATACACATTTAGCTGGTCGGGACAGTCTTGCATTGCTATTGGAATTTCATCCTGTATCACGTTCTTTATTCTATCTCATTCGACAAACAAGATAGAATAACCCCCTTCATCTGACCCTGTAATTTCAATAATTCCGATTGGTGATTTTTAATCTAACTGATAGCATCCCATATTTCATACCACCCCACCAACAAACTTACATAAAGCTACCTATACAAATTCATTATTTAATAATTTGAACATACTTAATCGCTCTGTTTTCAATTTCCAAAATTTTAAACGTAAGATTTTCTCTTTCAATTACGTCGCCTTCAATCGGAAAATCGTTGAATTCCTTCAGTAAATAGCCGGCAAGTACATCCTCTTCCTCCGGTATGTCTGTTTCAAAAATGACATTTAATCGATACAATGGAATTTTACCATCACAGATAATTTCTGTTTCCGTTAATTTTTCTACAAGTGCATTGTTTTCCAAATCCATTTCATCTTCAATTTCCAAACCGATCATTGCTTCAATAATATCCTCGTGTGTTAAAATCCCTTCAGTACCACCGTATTCATCCAGCACAATTGCGATATGCTTTTTTTCTTTTGTCATTTTGCGAAAAACCCACTCAATCGAGTGGAATTCATAAACAACCAGTGGCTCTAAATCACTATAATGCTGCAAGGACATCTCAGGTTCTGTCGACCATGATAACAGGTATTTCGAATGAAAAACACCAACTATCGTATCAATATCCCCTTCATAAACAGGATACCTTGTATAGGGGTTCTCGATTGCAACATCTCTTACCTCGTCATAGGTTGCCGTATTCGGTAATGCCACAATTTCCATTCTTGGTGTACTCAGTACATCTTTTACATTTAAATTATAAAAATCAAGAACCCCTTTTATTCGGTGGGATTCGTCCCGCTGAAACATTCCCTCAGAGTCGGCAATATCAACCATTGCTCGTAATTCCTCTTTTGAGAAGGAGGCATCATTGACTTCTCCTTTTGATAGTACCCTCGTAATAAATCCTGTCATTGCATTAAGTACAATTGTTACTGGCTTTAAGACGAATATAACAACCTGAATGATTGGAAACACCATGCTGGAAATACGATCTGGAAAGGCTGCAGCAATGGACTTTGGAAGTACCTCTGAAAATATAATAATGGTAACCGTCAATATTGCTGTAGCAATTGCCACATCGAAGCCATATTGAATAGCAAGCGTCGTTACCAGCGTTGGCAAAACGATATTCGCAATATTATTTCCAATTAAAATCGATGTAATAAACTCACTCGGCTTAGAAACCAAATGTAAAAGCTTCTCTGCCTTTGTATCCCCGTTTGCAGCCCTTGTTTGCAGCTTCATTTTATTGGTTGCTGTAAGCGCTGTTTCACTTCCCGAAAAGAAAAATGAGACAAATAATAAAAAGATGATCGCAATGATCACTAGTTAATTCCTCCTTGTATCAGTCGAATGCCATTTTGCATAAGCCTTTAATAAATAATAGGTAATTTTATCGTATCCGATTTACAACAAAATATAAAGGATAATGATGTTGGGCTGGATTACTTCCTCTTGTTTAGGAAAACTATTTGAACAGGTATGTATTATAACCTTTAAAATTATTTCTCAAATCTATCGTAAAATTAAAAAACGATAAAAAAGAGCTGATCACTTAACGAAACCACCAAATTCGTTTATACATCCCCTCCACTCTCTTTTGCTGATAATTCCCATCTGATTCATGTGATTCTATCCCCAAGCACAAAACGGAAGACACGCTAGTATAAGAGATTATACTTCAGATGGATACATCAAAACCTTCAATCACTTGCTTGATCCTCAAGTATTATTTGCTCTGTTCCAATCCGATCAAATAAACGAATGCTCTGCCAAGTAAAACAGGAGCTACATGAAGGTGCAGTTCATCAAGTAGCTTCGCTTTCATACCATGTTGCGCAATATTAGCGATTCCAACACTAACATTTTTCCCTATTGCAGCTTTTTTGCCTTGCTGTACAGCTGCGATAAAATCATCTAATGACATCGAAATATCAAGAATTACTTTTCTCATCAAATAAGCACCTTTCCTCATAATTCAGTCTTTCTTAAATGCTTTTTGTAATTATCCACTTCCTTCGCTCGAAACTTCAATTATATATGCTGTTACTGCTTGAATTTTGTTTCTATTGAACGATTTGTAGCCACTCTTCTCATGGGCTCAAACAATACGTGAAACAATTTTCTCATAATTTTTAAAAATAATTGTTGTAATTCCCTACTTTATATATACAATTAAATTATAGCATGACAAAATCTTCCAACGGAATTATAAAAAGAGGGAAAATACCGATGAATCAGAAATTATTAAAACCTTTTGTTATTCTTATTTGTCTTTGCGTAGCAATACCTCCTTTCAGCTTAGCAAGTGCTGAGTCTCGAAATGAAGAACTTAATGAAGACGAGGAAATCGCAATTGACGACGAATTATCTGAAGATGAAGAAATCGAACTAGATGAAGGGCTGTATGATGGTGAGGAAGTAGTTCTTGACGAATTTATTGACCCAATTGTATTGTATTACGAGGATTTTGAAAGTGAAGAAGAATTAGATGCAAAAGTAACGGAACTTCTTAATGATGAGTCAGTATCAGGAGTTCAGGTTATATCTAAAGCAGAAGACAGTATGATAGGCCCACGAGCTGTTCGATTACCAGGAAAATGGTATACACACGGTGCAGGAAGAATAAAATACTATAAATTGAGTGATTCATATGGGCCTATAATCAATAGCGTTGCTGGTGATCCAGGAGTAACGATGAAACTTAGTTATAATAAGAAGCATTCGGCTACTTATTCTGGTGACTTCGGCTTAAATTCAACGATTGTTTCTTTGACCGTTGGCTTTAACGTTACATCTTCTTATTCTGTTTCTTACTCTGGGTCTTATAAAGTACCTACTAATGCTAACAATAGAACAGTAAAAAGAGCTACAGTTAGTTCGAAATTGATATATCAAAGACGTTCCTATACCGTTGTAAGTCCAAAGTATCCAAAAGGAAAAACGGGAACAGCTAAAAAGCCTATCGGCGTTTATTACCAAAAGAAATTAACTTATAAATAATAATTTAAAGACTGCCTGTATGGCAGTTTTTATTTTGGATAAAAATAAAGGTGTTCTCTCCCCTACTCTATTTTATTTTCTAATTGTCCGCAATATTACTTAGGATATTTACAATTAAGAGTTATTTGTCTAATTTAGAGTCTATTGATTTTTGAATTTCGGATTTTTGTTCTTCTGATAATCATCGAAATGATTTGATTAGTTCTGATTCTTGATTGTCTTTAGGCATATAACTACCTTCACTAATTAAACTTGATTCTACTAAAAGCATTCCAAGCCCATAAATTGCTATCGTTACTACGATTGAAGTAAATCCTATTGCCCCTACCCTTTCAACCTCACTGTATACTTCTCTTTTCCCAAGTAAAATTATTATTGTTGCAAATAAAGAAAATAATTTTGAACTGTCTGCTATAAATATTACATGCTTACTTAGTTTTTTATTTTTATGTTGAACAGTCTAATTAGTGTTTCGTATATTGTACTGCAAATCGATCCACATTGATTATTATTGCTTAAATAGACTTGAATTAGTGATGATATTGCCAGCTTTTGATTATTTATACTAAAATGGATAGTAAGGATAAAACCTTTAATATCAAGGGTTTTAGCTACTTTCACTCTATTTGTTTCCTATCAAATCTTCTCAAAAGGAACGTATGATATCCACTTGACCGGACAAGGCGACAATGTTCAGTCACCATATCCTACTCAATTATCTTGAAAAACCAATTACATTTAAGACAAAATTACTTGTCTTTATTAAATAGTACTTAAGCAAAGCACTGAACACATCCAAACTCACAACATCAAAATCTCCCGAATATCTTCCTCTGTAAGAGATGTCACAGACTTATTTTGTGGATCAATCATTTCTTCAATGAGACTCCTTTTTTGCTCCTGCAGCTCATTCATTTTTTCCTCAACCGTACCTTTTGCGACGAGCTTGATAACCTGCACCTCATGCTCCTGTCCAATCCGATGTGCACGGTCCGCAGCTTGCTCTTCGACGGCTGGATTCCACCATAAATCGTATAGAATTACGGTGTCGGCACCTGTCAAATTAAGCCCTGTCCCACCTGCTTTTAAGGAAATCAGGAATAGATTACGTTCTCCTTGGTTAAATCGATTCACACGTTCTATTCGTTCTGCAGATGGTGTCTGACCATCAAGGTAAAAGTAGTCTACACCCTGTTTCGTAAGCTCTCGTCCGATAAGCGCAAGCATTTTCGTAAACTGGGAAAAAATAAGTACCCTTCTACCTGCAAGCCTGGACTCTTCTAACAACTGTTTTAGCTTTTCAAATTTAGCTGATTTCCCTTCATAACCTTCAACAAATAAATCGGGGTGGCAGCAAATCTGGCGCAGTCGCGTTAAGCCCGCTAAAATACGAATCCGGTTCTTTCGTATCGTGTCTTTATCCAAATGCTTCAATGTTTCGTGACGCAGTTTTGCTAGATAAGCACCATATAGCTTCTTCTGCTCCGGCAACAATTCTACTGTTTCGATCCATTCCACTTTCTCCGGCAGCTCTGTGAGCACATCCTCTTTTACCCGACGGAGGAGAAACGGACGTATTCGGCGGGCAATTTGTTTTCGATTCAGGTTGCTGTATTCCTTTAGACTACGGAATAAATCTGGAAAAACAACATGGAAAATTGACCACAGTTCTTCTAATGCATTTTCGATTGGTGTACCAGTTAGTGCAAAACGATAATCCGCCTGCAGTTTCTTCACCGCTCTAGCAGTCTGGGTCATCGGGTTCTTAAATGCTTGAGCCTCATCGAAAAACACCGTATGAAAGGTTTGCCTCTTAAACCACTGGACCTCACTCCGTAATAGCGGGTAAGAAGCAACGACAACATCACTATCCATCACCCATTTTTTTATTTTCTGACGTTCTTCCTTCGTTCCATCAAGAATTGTCGCTTGGATGTTTGGCGTAAATTTTTCTATTTCATTCAGCCAGTTATACGTTAACGATGCCGGACAGACAATTAAAACAGGAATATTTTTCTTCCGAATAACCGCAAGCTCTGACTGAATAAACGTGATGCTTTGCAATGTTTTCCCAAGTCCCATATCATCAGCAAGAATCCCGCCAAATCCGAAGCTTGCCAATGTCTTCATCCACTGAAAACCGATTCGTTGATAATCTCGTAGCACATGCTGCAAATTTTTCGGAACCGGAAATTTATCTAAAACCGGATTTTCAATCTGCTGTAAAAATGTTCGGAATGACGCTTCAAGTGAAAACACGGTATCTGCTGTAGTATCAAGCAAGCGGAGTCCTTGAATAACCGGAACTTGAATACCTTTTTCCAAATCTTCCTCTTCTTGCATTGGTACAGCATGTAAGAAACGCTGAATCTCTTTAAACTCTCTCGTTTCAAGTGATAAAAGCGCCCCATCTCGCAAGCGATAATATTTTCGCTTTTCTTCCAAAGCAACTAAAATCTCCCTAATATCCTTCTCAGGAAATCCTTCCATCTCAAACTTAAATTCCAGCCAGTTGACCCGGTCCTTTTTAGCCTTCACTTTTATCCTTGGGGGAACCGGTGCCTTCATAACCCGAAGTCGAATAGCCGTTGTGGCGTACACGTTTACAAGCTTTTGCAGCTTTGGAAGAATATAATGTAAAAATTCATATTCGAGCTCTTCATTATGGAGGAAGTAACCACCGTCTGTCGTAGCAAACTGACCTGCTTCCATCAGCTCCAAAATCTCATTTTCCTTTTCTACATCCCGAACAACAAACGAGCTATCACGGAGTCCATCTTTATCTAATGGATTGAGCACATTATTTTCATACTGGAACTCGAGACTAGCAAGCAAACGATTTTTCAATCTGTCTAAATATAACTTTGCCGTTAATGGTGTTTTTACTAAGTGATTGCTAATATCTCCAGACAAATGGACCGTTCCGATTTTCTTCAATCCCGGTGCTACCTTATCGACAATAAAACCTGCTTGATGCTCTGGGATAGGGATTTGATTTGTTCCAGCTGTATCCAGCATACGCTTTAAGTTTGTGAGTGATTGATAAGCATCTCTTCCTAACGGTGTCAATTTGCCAGATACAAATACATTCCGATAGGCATGGAGCAATGTTAAACGTTCCATTCCTTTCACAGTTAATGTATAGTCTTGCTGGTCTGCTGGTGCAAAATCAAACTGCAATGGCAGCATAGCTTTTGAAAGATGGATTCCCTTAAAGCTTTTTCCTTGAACCATAATCGTCACATCTGATATATCTTGCAGCAACGTTACTAACCGTTCCCAGGCAGATGGCGGAAGAGGTAAGACATCCTTACCAATCGGCTTATTCTCATAATTCCAGGTTGTATCTGACTCTTCCTTTTCATCACGAATCACTTGGTAAAGCTCCTGCAAAACGGCGTCCATGTCAGGCATAAAGCAATGCATTTCCGGGTCAAACGTGAACATTTTCGATAGAGCAAAAGGCTTTCCTTCTCTAATTTGCTGCAAAAAAGCTCGAATATTACGTACTGTTGTTGAGCCAACCCGAACTTCCATGCCAAACAGCTGCTGATCTTCATTCATGGTGATAAGCTTGCATGTGAAATGGAGCGGCAGGACTTCCCGATTTTCAAAATGCCGTTGGTGTGCGCTTGAACGGATGGAATGGTTATCAAAAATTTTCACAAGGTCATCTGCCAGCGCTTGATTCTCTCGACTTTCGAATGCCTTTCCTGGCGCAGTTCCTTTTCGCTGTTCATGTTGAATAGCAAGCAAAACAGCTGCAACATGCTGACAATCCTTCGTATACGATGCTAAAGACGGACAGCTGCAAGTGGCTTTCAATGTTTGATGATCCGCTTGTTCAACCGTCACATAAAAATCTTCTGCCCCCGTAACAATTGCTTCGCACCTCTCATGCGTATAGGTTTTCAACGTAACTTTATTCGATCGATAAAAAGAGTCCCCTTTTTTATAGGAGACCATTCCGCACATATCTTCAATTTTTTTGTTGGTCAATTTAATATTCAACAGTCTCGCCCGCTTTTTTTGATATTAATTTGATTGTAACACAAGTACACAATAGGAATGTATTGAATTCTGTTTGAGTAAAGAAGTTAATAAAATAGCTCTTTATAAAGTATCTCGAAAAATGATCTATGCTATAATTACAGTACTTCAATGTATTTGTGAATAATTTCGCAAATTACCTGGTTAAACATTGACAACAGGTATATTCTATACAATAATGAGTGTTGCATTAGAATTATTATAGTTAACCGACAACACCAATTTTCGTCGTTATAAAATGTAACTATATTATTCTAAATAGTATAAAAACAGGAGGAACATATACATGTCTCTAATCGGAAAAGAAATACAGCCATTTAAAGCATCAGCATACAATAGCGGTAACGGAGAATTTATCGAAATTACCGATGAAAATATGAAAGGTGGGTGGAGTGTTGTTTGCTTCTATCCAGCGGACTTTACTTTCGTTTGCCCAACAGAGCTTGAAGACCTGCAAAACCACTACGCAGAATTGAAAAAATTAGGTGTTGAAGTATATTCTGTATCAACTGACACACATTTCACACATAAAGCATGGCACGATCATTCAGATGCAATCAGCAAACTTGAATACATTATGATCGGTGACCCTTCACAAAAAATCTCCCGCGGCTTTGATGTACTAGATGAAGAAGCAGGTCTTGCACAACGTGGTACATTCATCATTGATCCAGATGGTGTAGTACAAGCAGCAGAAATTAACGCTGACGGTATCGGCCGTGACGCCAGCACACTTGTTGGAAAAATTAAAGCAGCACAATACGTACGTAACAATCCTGGTGAAGTTTGCCCAGCTAAATGGGAAGAGGGTTCTGAAACACTTAAACCAAGCCTTGATCTTGTAGGAAAAATATAATAGGTAGTTTAAAAATCTGGTGAAAAGGACAGTCTTTCGGTCCTTTTCATCCTCTTTTTGAACATTTAATATAAGGAGTAGAGTCAATGTTACTAGATGCGGATATTAAAGCACAATTAGCGCAGTACCTTCAAATGATGGAGGGTGACGTACTTCTCAAAGTTAGCACTGGATCGGATGATATCTCCCGTGACATGCTGACGTTGGTAGAAGAGTTAGCTGCAATGTCATCGAAAATTAAAATTGAACACACCTTGTTAGAAAGAACACCGAGCTTTAGTGTCAACCGTATTGGTGAAGATACCGGTATCACGTTTGCTGGTATCCCGCTCGGACATGAGTTCACTTCCTTAGTGCTCGCACTACTTCAAGTAAGTGGAAGAGCTCCAAAAATTGATGAAAAAGCGATCGAACAAATCAAAAATATAAATGAAGATTATTACTTTGAATCTTACATTAGCCTGACCTGTCAAAACTGTCCAGAAGTTGTCCAAGCATTGAACGTGATGAGTGTATTAAACCCACGCATCTCCCATACAATGATTGATGGTGCAGCTAATAAAGAAGAAGTTGAAGCGAAAAACATCATGGCAGTACCTACTGTGTACTTAAACGGGGAAGAATTTGGCGGTGGCCGGATGACTGTGGAAGAAATCCTTGCTAAGCTAGGAAGCGGTCCAGACGCATCAGAATTCGCTGATAAAGACCCATATGATGTACTTGTTGTCGGTGGTGGACCAGGTGGAGCAAGTGCAGCAATTTATGCAGCACGTAAAGGTATCCGAACGGGTATTGTTGCAGAGCGCTTCGGTGGCCAGATTTTGGACACAGCAAGCATCGAAAACTTCATCAGTGTAAACCGTACTGAAGGACCTAGACTCGCTGCAAACCTGGAAGAGCATGTTAAAGATTACAATATCGATGTCATGAACTTACAGCGTGCAGCACGTTTAGAAAAGAAAGACATGATTGAAATCGAGCTGGCAAACGGCGCTGTTCTGAAGAGTAAATCCGTTATCCTTGCAACAGGAGCTCGCTGGCGTAATATTGGCGTTCCTGGCGAAGCTGAATTTAAGAATAAAGGGGTAGCATACTGCCCGCACTGTGATGGTCCACTATTTGAAGGAAAAGATGTAGCTGTTATCGGTGGCGGTAACTCCGGTGTGGAAGCAGCCATTGACCTTGCTGGAATCGTGAATCACGTGACAGTGCTTGAATATGCATCAGAAATAAAAGCTGATTCAGTGCTTCAAGATCGCCTCCATAGCCTGCCAAATGTCACGGTGGTTAAAAATGCGCAAACAAAAGAAATTACTGGAACAGACAACGTAAACGGTATTACGTATGTTGAACGTGAGACAGGTGAAGAAAAGCATATTGAACTATCGGGTGTATTCGTTCAAATCGGGCTTGTACCTAACACAGACTGGTTGGGCGACGCCGTTGAACGTAATAAATTTGGTGAAATCGTAATTGATGCTCGCGGCGCTACAAACGTCCCAGGCGTATTTGCTGCAGGTGACTGTACAACAGAACCATTTAAGCAAATTATTATTTCCATGGGATCAGCTGCAACTGCATCGTTAAGTGCTTTTGATTATCTTGTTAGAAATTAATTTGGATTTGTGTTTGTACGCTGGAACGCATCCTAACCAAATAACTACCTAATAAAAGTCACTTTGTTACTTGATAGCAAAGTGACTTTTTCTTATAAGATCACTCAAAACTTACATCAAGTCAACACCATATTTCATTTGATCATTAAGAAACGTTCCACCCATATCTACAGCTATTAGCTTGATCGCCATATCCGTTAACGCACTCCCTTATTGTAAAGCTAACAGTTGAATGATTGTTTTCATGACAGCATCTTCTTCATTCGAGCGAGTAATAAAATTAGAACCGTCTTTTAATTCCTGAACTGCGTTTCGAACAACAAAGCTAAATGTTGCGCGTTTCATAAGCTCTAAATCATTGTAACCATCGCCGAAAGCCATTGTTTGATCTGGAGTTACACCTAATATTTGCTGTAAATGCTCTACGGTAGTCCCTTTATGAACATTAGCATTCGCAATATCGATCCAGGCTGCTTCAGAAGCAACAATATATGCCGATTCAAAAAACGGAGAAAGTTTCTCCCTCGTCTCAAAACAATTCAACGCTGGATCATGAATCGTTATTTTAACAAAGTCATCCTTTATTTCAGTAAAATCAGCAACCTGCCTTACCTGAGCATACGAACCTCTGACAATTGCAGCTTCTTCCAGTGGGATGTTCTGCTTGACTACTGCACCGTCTCTTGTACATGCAATAACTGTATGTTCTAGGCTTATTTCCTCAAGCAAGCGAATAATTTCCAGACCCAATTTATTGCTTAGCAGTGATTCATAGACAAATTCTCCGTTATGCTTGATTCGAGTTGCACTATCCCCTAGAATCCATAAATCCTTTGCATCATCACCAAATAATTCTTCTACACGTTCACATTGTTTACCAGTAACGGGAGCGAAAACAACACCTTTTTCTTGCATCATTTTTCTTACATCCTGATATAGCTCCCTGTTAAAATCGCCGCTATTATTCAAGAACGTCCCATCCATATCTGTTAATACTAATTTAATCATATGACTTCCCTCCTTGACTATTAATCCGAATAGATAACAGTTTAACGTGACAAAGCAATACAGATTTCAGCTGAAATCTGTATTGCTAGAACCCTTGTCAATGCTGGCACTTACTCAGGTGCCAACACCAGCTTATTGTACTACTCTCTCTTTTTGAAAAAATTGAGGAAGGTGTTCTTTATGCGCCTCCATCATTTCGTCTACAATTTGTTTCGCAATTGCGTCACTTGGTGTTAATGGGTTAATCGCTAAAGCAAGTACTGCTTTATTATAATCGCCTTCTACAGCTGCTTCTGCCGCAATACGTTCAAATGACTTAATTTGCTGGACAAGACCTCGGGCAGCAATGGGTAGATCTCCTATCGCTAATGGAATTGGACCATCCTTTGTAATAACACAGCTGATTTCAACTGCTGATTCATCTGGAATACTAGCAATTGCACCACGATTCATCGTATTTACTGGTTGAATGGCACGCTTGTCGTTATAAATAGATGTAATCAAGCGAACGGCTGCATCCGAATAATACGCTCCACCACGTTCTTCTAATTGAGGTGGTTTGATATTAAGGTTTTCATCTTTATACAGCTCGAACAATTCTTGCTCCAACTGTTGAACAACCTCAGCACGAGTACCCTCTTCCCTAGAGCTTTCCATCGCTTTATCGAGCATTTCCTTCGATTTGTAGTAGTACATATGGTATGGACATGTCAACGCATCCAACGATTGAATAAACTCAGGCTCCCATCCCATTCCATCTATATTCTTAACGAAGCTGCTATTTTCTGGATCAGACAATTTTTTGATAACTTCTTCCTTTACACTTTCTCCATCCACATAGACATCTAACCCATAAACCATGTGATTTAGCCCGGCAAAGTCAATTCGGATTCGCGAATGATCGACATCCAATAATTTGGCAACGCCCATTTCCATTCCGATCGGCACATTACACAATCCAACAACCTTTTTGATGTTCGAGTAGCGCAACACGGCTTCTGTTACCATACCTGCAGGATTCGTAAAGTTGATTAACCATGCATCTGGACATAACACTTCCATATCCTTACAAATATCCAGAATAACAGGGATCGTACGTAACCCTTTAAACAAACCACCAGGTCCATTCGTCTCCTGTCCAAGCACACCATATTTCAATGGAATGCTTTCATCTTTTGCACGAGCATCTAGTAATCCTACACGAAATTGCGTTGTTACAAAATCAGCATCCTTTAACGCTGCTCTTCGATCTAGTGTAAGATGAACATCAATTGGAAGACCTGCTTTGTCAATCATCCTTTTCGCTAAGTTTCCTACGATTTCTAACTTTTCCTTTCCTGCTTCAATATCAACTAACCATAACTCTTTAACCGGGAAATCATCATATCGTTTGATAAATCCTTCTACTAATTCTGGGGTATAACTCGATCCCCCACCAATCGTTGCAATTTTAATACCTTTTGTCATACACTTTGCACCTCCAGGTAATGTAGCAATCCAATATAAGTACTATATTTCAATTGTAGCTACATTTCCTAGAGCCGTATATAAACTCTGAGCATCTAGTTCGGATTGACGTCAGAAGTCATTTGTTTCATAAATGTAACGACATGTAACTTATTACATGTTAAGATGAAAGTGTATAGTCTTTAACAAATTATCTCTTAAAAAGGAGAATCCCCTCAAATGTTTACACAGGACATGATTGCTTCATTTAATGAGTTAGAAACTTCTTTATACAATTATATTAGTCAAAACGCTGATAAGGTCGCATATATGCGAATCCGCGAGCTGGCAGACGAGACCCATGTATCCACAGCTACGATTTTACGTTTTTGCAGAAAGATAAATTGTGAGGGTTTCTCAGAATTTAAAGTAAAGCTTAAAATGCATTTAGAAGGAAATAAAAAGACAGTACTAAAAGGCTCCCAGCATTCTGTTATGGAGTTTTTTGAGCGAACGTTAAAAGGGGATATAGAGGAGAATATAAGGGACGCTGCAAATCTAGTTGTCCAAGCAGATAGTGTTATTTTCATTGGAATTGGAAGCTCCGGTATTCTTGCTGAGTATGGAGCAAGGTATCTCTCAAGCCTAGGCAAATTTTCAATGTATATTAAAGATCCTCACTTTCCCATTCACTCCAAGTTACGTTATAACAGTGTAACAATTGCATTATCTGTCTCAGGAGAAAATAGTTTCACTGTTACACATTTGAACCAGCTTAAACAAGAAGATAGCAAGATTATTAGTATTACAAATCATAAGCACTCAACCATTGCAAAAATATCAGATATAAATATCCCCTACTATGTAACCGAGGAATGGTATGAAGGTGCCAACATAACGACGCAAGTGCCTGTAATTTATATTCTAGAATCAATGGCCCGTGAAATGTATAAATTAAATAGATAAGGATTCTGCCAACACGAAATTTGCTGGCAGAATCCCGCTATTCTTTTTGTTTACTTCCAATAGTTATTTGCAGCTGCCACCGTTTGAAAATGAATCGCAATAACCTCCGACACCATGATGAGGCTATCCGCATCTCTCGCATACTTTTTCCGCAACTTTTTTCTAACTTCTGCTGAAGGCTGTGTATACACAACACCCTCCCTCGCTAATTTTATCGCCAACTCATATCCTTTTTGCGGTGTTGGCGTTTTTAAGCTTTTTAGCCAGTCACTCATTCGTAATCCTCCCTTAGGTTTATACCATAATCTATAAAAGGGAGGGCGGATATATTCGAGAAATTGGCGGGTTTTTTAAACAAAATGAAAAAAGGACAGGTTTCCCCATCCCTTGTCTTACAAATCACTTATAATGCTTCACCATTTGATGCAATCACACTTTTATACCAATCAAAGCTTTTCTTTTTCGTACGCTTTAATGTTCCATTTCCTCCATTGTCTCGGTCAACATAAATATAGCCGTAACGCTTTTTCATTTCCCCAGTGGATGCACTAACGATATCAATTGGACCCCAGCTTGTATAGCCAATGATATCGACTCCATCCTCTATTGCTTGACCCATTTCAGCAATATGCTGTTTCAAATAATCAATTCGGTAGTCATCGTTGATTATACCCTCAGCATTTATTTCATCATTTGCACCGAGACCATTTTCTACAACGAATAGTGGCTTTTGATAACGATCATATAATTGGTTTGCTGTAATGCGGAACCCTTTTGGATCAATTGTCCAGCCCCATTCGGATGTTTCTAAATATGGGTTTGTAACAGAGCCAAATACGTTTCCACTTGTTTTATCCTTTAAAATCTCCGGATCGGTACTAGTCGTTCTGCTGGCATAATAACTGAATCCAATATAGTCAACTGTATGATTCTTCAACAGTTCTGCGTCTTCGTCTTCCATTTCTATTGTTAGATTGTTGTCTTTAAAGAAGCGTTTCGCATAGCCTGGATATTCTCCTCGTGACTGAACATCAATGAAGAAGAATGATTCACGGTCCTTTTCCATCGCCTTGTAAATGTCATCCGGATTACATGTATACGGATACGTCTGTCCAGCAGCTAGCATACAGCCAATTTTTGCATCTGGGATAATCTCATGGCATGCTTTTACAGCACGTGCACTTGCAATGAGCTGATGGTGTGCTGCCTGATATTTAATTTGTGTTTCATTTTCCCCTTCTTTAAAGACAAGTCCAGCACCAACAAACGGCATATGCAACAGCATATTAATCTCATTGAATGTCATCCAGTATTTTACTTTGTCCTTATATCTCGTGAAGATTGTTTTTGCATATGTTTCAAAAAAGCCTACAAGCTCTCTGCTTTTCCAGCTGCCATATGCTTCAACTAAGTGAACTGGCACATCAAAGTGGGCCATTGTAACGACCGGTTCAATTTTATGTTTTAATAACTCATCGAATAAATCATCATAAAATTGCAATCCAGCCTCATTTGGTGTTTCATCATTACCGTTCGGAAAAATACGTGCCCAGGAAATGGATACACGCAATGCTTTAAAGCCCATTTCGGCAAATAATGCAATATCCTCTTTATAATGATGGTAGAAGTCAATAGCCTTATGTGATGGATAAAATTCATTTTCATCTGGTGTGAATGAATCTATCTTTCCGATTGCAATCTGCCAGCGTTTTTCTCCGGTTGGCATTAAATCTACTGTCGTTAGACCTTTCCCGCCTTCTAAATACGCACCCTCTACTTGATTGGCAGCTAAAGCGCCACCCCATAAGAATCCTTCTGGAAATATTGACATGTTAAGTCTCCTTTTCATATCTATTATTTTAGAAAACTTGGCATTCGCAAGCCTTTGGGCGAATGACTTAGTTGCACTTATGCAGACAAGAAAGTTTTAAACTTTCTTATCTGCCAAAAGGAAAGGCATCCGAAGATACGCTTTCCCTTTTAAATTTAGTTCAATTAACTTCGCGTAAACCTATAGATTCTCACCATTTGAATCAATAACATCTTTATACCAGTAAAATGATTTTTTACGTTTACGTTCTAATGTTCCAGTGCCATCATCATGCTTGTCTACATAGATAAATCCGTAACGCTTGGACATTTCACCGGTTGAAGCACTGACTAAATCAATGCATCCCCAGCTGGTGTAACCCATTAGCTCTACACCATCTTCAATTGCTTCGCCCATTTGTTTCATATGTTCACGAAGGTAGTCGATTCGGTAATCGTCCTGAATGGATCCATCTTCTTCCACTTTGTCATAAGCTCCTAATCCATTTTCTACAATAAATAGAGGCACTTCATATCTGCCATACAGCTTATTTAAGGAAATACGCAAACCTACTGGGTCAATCTCCCAGCCCCAGTCACTCGCTTGAAGGAATGGGTTTTTAACTCCTTGCATAATATTTCCTTGAATGCCCTCTTCATTCGATTTATCTTTCTTCTCTGTGCGAGACATATAGTAGCTAAAGCCGATATAGTCTACCGTACCTTCTTTCAGAATATCTAGGTCGCCATCTTCCATTTCTAATTCAATGTTATGCTCTTTGAAATATCGGTTGATAAATGCTGGATATTCTCCTCTTACTTGAACATCTGCACAGAAGTAGTTAAATAATTCCTCTTCCTCTAGAGCATGCATTACATTTTCAGGTTTGCTATCGAAAGCATATACCGGAGCATAAATAATCATGCAGCCAATTTGTGCCTCTGGCATTATTTCACGACATAATTTGACCGCCTTTGCACTTGCAACAAATTGGTGATGGAATGCTTGGAATGTAGGTTGATATTTATCCGCTTCTTTTTGGATTGCGAAACCAAGCCCCATTATCGGCATCATTAAACCGCTATTAATCTCGTTAAATGTCATCCAGTATTTTACTTTTCCTTTATAACGGTTGAAAATCGCTTCTGCATATCTTTCAAAAAATGTAATAACTTCACGATTTCTCCAGCCACCATATTCTTTTACTAAGTGTACAGGCATTTCATAATGTGAAATCGTTACGACCGGTTCAATCCCATGTTTAATTAATTCATCAAATACACGGTCATAAAACGCCAATCCTTCCTCATTTGGCTCAAGCTCGTCCCCATTCGGGAAAATTCTTGTCCACGCAATGGACGTACGGAAAACTTTAAAGCCCATTTCGGCAAATAATGCAATGTCCTCTTTGTAACGATTATAGAAGTCAATTGCGTCATGGTTTGGATAATATTTATTCGGGTCAATTTCAAAATCAAATCCTGGATTACCTAAAATCTCTAAACGCTCTTTTCCACCTGGAAGTACGTCCGCTATATTTAACCCTTTATTCCCTTTATGGAAACCACCTTCAAATTGATTGGCAGCTGTTGCGCCACCCCATAAAAACCCTTCCGGAAATTGTTTTGCCATTCTTTATTCCTCCTATTAACCATTAGTTGTTAAGCAGTAATTGATCTTTATATAAAGTGATAGGCTTCACTTATCATGAAACGCCTCCTATTGCATGGATTATTTTACTTTCAGCTCGATTAATATATCCTGAGCTTTCACTTCTTGTTCGTTAATCGTTGATATCTCAAATTGATCTTGGTTTGTAACAACCACTGGTGTCGTCAATGGATATCCCGCTTCTTTAATTGCTTGTCCATCAAATTCAATTAATAATTGTCCTTTTTCGACGTGGCTGCCTTGCTCCGTATGAGCTGTAAAATGTTTCCCATCTAATTGGACCGTATCCATCCCAACATGAATTAAAATCTCTGCCCCATCATCCGATGTAATACCAATTGCATGGTTTGTAGGAAATAGTACAGAAATCGTACCAGATACAGGCGAAACTACTTTACCTTCAGCAGGCTCTATTGCGACACCTTGTCCTAATGCTCCTGAAGCAAAAGCTGTATCATCAATATCTGCTAATTTTTTAACTGTTCCGTTGAAAGGACTACCAATTACTTGATCTTTTCCGTTTTGAGCACCCTTCACTGCTACTGGTTGAGTAGATCCTGCTCCAGTATCCTCATTTTTGTTAATACCGCCAAAGAAATAAGTTAAAACAAAGGCCAAAACAGATCCGACCACTAAAGCAATAATAGCGCCGAAAAATGCCCCATTTAATCCTTCTTCAGGATGAATAAAACTTGGAACCTGGAATACACCAAGACCAGCCATTACATACCCTTTCGTTCCAAAAATCCCTAGTAAGACACCACCAATTGCTGATGAAATTAATGTGAAAATAAATGGTCTTTTTAGCGGTAAAGTGATCCCATACATACCAGGCTCTGTTACACCGAATAATGCTGAAATTAAAGCTGGTGCACTAAGTGATTTAGTTTTTTCGTTTTTTGTTTTTATCCAAATAGCTAGAATAGCAGCAGCTAATGCAAAGGAATGAACAAATATTAAAGCTAAGATTGGATCTATACCTCCAACCGCAAAGTTATTGATAGCAATTGGAACAAGTCCCCAATGAAGTCCAAACATAACAAACACTAACCACAATCCACCAAGGAATGCCCCTGCAATAACTGGACTTAAATCATAAACCCAAATTGTTGCTTGACCTAATAACTGGCTCGCCCAAGTTGCAATCGGACCAACAACAATAAAGGTTAAGGGAGTAATAATTAACATCGTCAGCATTGGAACAACAAATGTTTTTATTACATCTGGAATAATTTTAGTTAAGCTTCTTTCTAACTTTGCTGCAAAAAACGCTGCAACAATGATTGGAATAACGGACATCGAATATGTCATCAGAATTACCGGAATCCCTAAGAACTCAATATAAACAGGTGATTCAAACATCGTTCCCGCAAATAAGGTGTACAGCGGTTCATTTGCTCCAGGTATTCCCTCAAGTGCAGGATATACCAAAGCCATGGCTATTACGGATCCTAAGAACGGTGTTCCACCAAACTTCTTCATAGCCGTGTAACCTAAGAGAATTGGCAGGAAGTAGAACAGACCGTCGCCAATGGCGTTTAAGATTTGATAGGTTCCACCTTCTATATCAAGCCAGCCAATTGCAACAAATAAAGCAGTAAAACCTTTCGTCATACCCGCTGCGACTAATACACTGAGTATTGGAGTAAAGATCCCGGAAATCATATCAATAAAACGGTTGAATAAACTCCCTTTTTCTTCTCCACCTTCAGCATCAACTGGCTGTGCAGCTTGGAAGCCACCTTCCGACACTACTGCTTTATATACATCTGGAACATGATTCCCAATTACTACCTGGTATTGACCACCACTTTTTCTCGTGGTAACAACACCCTCCATATTATTTAATACCTCTGTATTCGCTTTACTTTCATCTTTCAATTTAAAACGAAGACGTGTAATACAATGAACAACACTATTAACGTTTTCTGCCCCACCGACATTTTCGATAATGTCTTTTGCCAATTGTTCATACTTCATCATGGTTCACCTTCCCTTTACGTAATTCATTTAGTGAAATAAAAAACCTGAACCAATTTGAATAGCACACATCATATGTGTTCTTCAAATCAGTCCAGGTTATGCCCAAAATAGGTAACATTCCTAAATTTATATATTGTTTTTATTGTTAATTAATTAACGCTTTTAATTTAACACGACTTTAATACTAAGTCAATAGTTTTAAAAAGCGTTTTCATAAGAAGATTAGTTTTCTTCTGATTTTGTCTGACGATAGGTTACCCGATGGATATGAATGGTTAAATAGACCTTCTCATCATTGGAAATTTCCCAATTATAATGATTCGCAATGTATGCTGCTATTCTTTCTGTACATCCAAATGCTTTTGCATACTTTTGTTGTATCTGTTCATATAGAAAATTGTCATACATTTCATCTTGTTTTTCTTTTCGAATAAAGCGAATCGCAAAGAAACGGAGATGGGTTAAGAATCGGTCATAATTAATCGATTCTTCATCTAATTCAATTTTGAAGTAGTATTTTACGATTGTTAAAATCGTATTAACCATTTCTGTAACTTGAACTGCAGCCCCCATGCTTTCACCAGAAAGCTGACTATTAACAAGATGGAGTGCGATAGACGCAGCTTCATCCTCCTCAAGCCTCACACCTGTTTCCTCTTCGACAATTTCAAGTGCTTTTAAAGCAATCTGAAACTCTTGCTTATAGTATCTGCGAATTTCCCAGAGTAGGGGATTTTTCAAATCAATCCCATTTTTATGCCTAGTAATCGCAAAGCTCAAGTGATCGGTTAGTGCTATATACAAATAGTCGTCCAATTTATACGTTAGGTGGGATTTGGCTAATTCGAGAATTTTATAAGAAAGATCCAAATAAACTTCGGAAACATCTTCCATTAATTCAGCTAATTTATTAGCAACTCCTGCGTCCTCCAGAATAAAGGTTTTTTCAATTTTAGCAGCATCAACAGCATCTCCTGGCTTTTTCTTAAAAGCAAGACCTCTGCCCATTACAACTACCTCTTGTTCTGCTTCATCTGTAGCTAATAAAACATTATTGTTTAAAATCTGTTTAATTTCCATTTGCCTTCCCACCTGAATAAAGTATTTATGAAAAATATCAGGAAATAAAAAACCTGAATTAGTTAAAATTGCAGCGTAATTCCCCCACAAATTTAATTAATTCAGGTTTTGCCTGCCGAACAGTAACAATCCTTATTTAATTCTATTATATATGATTGCGGTTTCAATTGCAATATACCCACTTGAAAAGTTTGTGACTAATTACTTAATAAGTTAAATTCAATAGGCTTTTTATGCTATTCATGGTGAAAACAAATAATAGAATCGCGCTTAACTAAATCTAAATACATATTTTCTTGTCGACGTTCTCACAATATAAACACCCCTCTTTCATAGAAAGGAATAATATACTCCCACTACTTTATAATCTGAGCAAGAAAGGATTGCACCGATTCAGGCAATAGACGAAAGAATAATCCTCGGTATTTAATATCCGCTAGACCAGCAACAGCAATCATGCATGCTGCAAGTAGAATTAAAGGTGATTTTCTCTTTTTAGAAGTGTTGTTCATTGCTTCTCCTCCGTTAGTACATTTGTTTCTAGTTTACTATAAAAAGATGTATGATGAGCGTTAGATTTTTACCCAAAAATATCTGAGAATCTTCTTTTAAATCATTCCAGAAAGGCTCTCATCAATCGAAAAAGGACTGTATCCCAATATATACCGACAGCGGCTCTTTCCTGCCATTCGTATGCCACTCTTGATACGCTTTAAAAACTTGTTTCACATCATGATTAGCTTGTTCTTCCACTAAATACTTTACAGCCAAAAAACTGCGCCAATAATCAAACATAATACTCGTCAAACTACCTTGATAGCTAGCCTCTCCAAACGCATCAATAGAGTGGTGCCCATATGTATCCTTAAACATCTCTACCAGTTCTGTCTCTACATTTGTTATTTCGTTGAACGCTTCTTCATCTAAAATTAATTTCTTTGATAAATATTCGCACATGCCTTCTTCAAACCAAATGCTATCTTCTCGGTCATCATCGAACTCATCAACAAATAAATCGGAGTGATGCATTAATTCGTGTCCAACTATCGCAAAAATATGTTCTTCAGAAAGGCTTTCATAGAATGCCTTGATACGTGGATGTTCTCGTCCCTCTAGCTGTTGAACAAATAAATTCCTCCAATATCTTATATCGGGAGAGATATAAATGACATCCTTATTCGTAAAAGCAGGAATCGGAATTTCTGAGAAAGTGGTTGTTGCTAATTCACCCGTTGTCCATACAATCGCCTTTGGTAAATCGTTTAATGCGTAGTTTTGCTCCAACTCCTGCTGGTACGTGACCAATTTGTTTTGGAACCTTTCGATGGTATCCTGGTATTTTTCATAATCTCTTTTCGACTCAAAGGCGTAGATTTGTTTCATTTTGGTCTCTCCCTAACCTAAAAAATTCATATATCACATAGTACTTTCGCTTCTGCCCGTATAAAAGGATCCCTCCCAATACTAGAAGAGATCCCCTCGAAACAATCTTATAATTTATTTAAAATTTCTTTAATAAATGCCGGTTCATCCTTAGGTGTACGAGAAGTGATAATATTTCCATCAACCACTACCTCTTGATCTAAAAAGTTAGCTCCAGCATTTTTCACATCATCACGGATGCCAATGTAAGAAGTTGAATTTACTCCATTCAGGATATCCGCGCTAATCATTACTTGGGGACCATGACAAATACCAGCAATCACTATTCCCTGTTCATGTGCTTGTTTAACAAATTCCACCACTTCGTCACTCACACGAAGCGCTTCTGGAGCTGATCCACCAGGAATAATAACCGCATCATAATCGTCAGCCTTCACTTCACTTATGGAAAGCTCGGAAGTATACGCTGCCGTACCTTTCTTCCCTTTAAGCTCCGTACCCTTTTCAAGTCCTACAACAACCGTTTTGTGACCCGCTTCATTCATTGCATCATACGGATTCTTCATTTCTGAATCTTCATAACCACCCGCAAGTAGAAAACATACATTTGCCATCTTTTATCCACTCCTCCGCAATTAAATTCAAGCTAATACTATATGATTTAGTAAGAAAATTCAATCAAAATGATACAATGACTTCTTTTATGATAAGAAATAAATCCGAATTTGGTCTTAGATTACCCACATAATTGATTGGAAAGTCGATTACTCGGTTATATACGTAAAACCTTGTATACTAGTAGTTAGGAATATAACAATAATTCAGAATCCGTATACACCCCTAAAAAGGAAAGGTGAAGAGTATCATGTTTGACGTAAAGGTTATAAAAGAAGAAGACAAAATCGTAATTAAATGGCAGCTACAAAAGATTAAAATTCCTATTTCAGAGATTATGGATGTAACGAATGATGAATCTTATGCTGGTGAAGACAAAACAGCTAATAGGATTGGATATCCATACGGAACAACAGATCGAATCCACATTAAGACAATTAAGTCCAATTACATCATTTATACAAGTATTGGTTCCGTGAAGGAAAAGATATTAGCTTTTATAGAAAATCAACACTAGAATTTACTACCTCAGAAACAGTAAATTCTTCTTAGATAAAAGCCAGGAAACCAACATTGCTAATATAACGGAATATGGTTATAATATTGTATATACAACATATATTAAAACAACTGTAAGTGCTGGAACACCTACGGTTGAATATACAAATAGCTGCTACTCAAAAGAGGAACTGGCTCAGATGAGTAGAAAAAAATAGACCATCCCCCAAGGTTGGAGACTCAAGGGAGGTCTATTTTTCTCTGTCTATTGTCAGCAGTGCAATTAAGGCACCAAAGGAAATCATCAAAGAAATCGCCTCGTAAACTGACATAAGCTTCACCCCCTTTCAATAAAAATGAGGGTGAGCCGAACTGTTGTACAAGTTAGCTTATAGCACATAAATTTTATAATGTTAGAACAAATCACAAAAGGAGAGTTCTAAATTTCCCTCTCCTTTAAATGCATAAGAGAAACCGTGCTTCCATACCCCTTTACATCCTTGGAACAATCCCTACCCCCTCCCCAATTTCAAACTGCTCATGAAGTGGCAAGTCAACAACAATCTCTTGTCCACTGACATCAACTACATATTGATACTCCTTTCCTTGGAACTGCTTCGTAACAACTGTCCCTCGAATCTGGCTTTCATCCGATGTAGAAAGACGAATTTGTTCCGGACGCAGTGCATATAGGTTCTGCTCCTTTAGATTTTCTGAAATACCGCAATCCTCCCATGTTACAGAGACATTCTTATGCATAAATGTCGAGCCATCCCAAGTTCCTTCGAACAGATTAGCTTTCCCAACAAATTTGGCTACAAATGGGGTTTTCGGTTGATTATAGATTTGTTCTGGTGTACCAATTTGCTCAATCTTACCAGCGTTCATCACTACAATTCGATCCGCCATCGCAAGCGCTTCTCCTTGATCATGTGTCACATAAAGTATCGAAGCTTTCGTTAGTCGATGCAGCTTTTGAATCTCATGACGCATCTCAATCCGTAATTCCGCATCAAGGTTGCTGAGTGGTTCATCCATCAACAACAGCTGTGGCTCCGGTGCAATCGCTCGCGCAAGTGATACACGCTGTTTTTGTCCACCGGAAAGTTCACCAGGCATTCGGCTGCCGAACTGCTCTAAGCCAACAATTTTCAACACTTCATCAATTCGCTCTTCCGCCTTTTTCTTTTCCTTAAATGCAGGTCCAACAAAACGGTGGTATTTCATGGCAAACTGTACATGCTCTCGAACATTCAAATGGGGCCAAAGAGCAAATGACTGAAAAACCATGCTGACATTTCTGCGCTCTGGCGGGATAACCTTCTTAGCTGTGGCTGCCTTCTTGTTATCGATTTGAATTGTACCATCTGTTGGAGATTCAAATCCCGCGAGCAGTCGGAGCAAGGTTGTTTTCCCACATCCAGATGGTCCTAAAATAGCAAGAAACTCTCCATCCTTTACGGTTAAATTTACATCTTTGAGCGCTTGAAAGCTACCGAATTTTTTATTAATATGAATGATTGACGTAGTCATTTCCCATTTTCCACCTTTCTTTTCCGAAGTGCCCCACTAGCAAATAACAGAAAATAACCGACGATGATTAAGCCGACAATTAAGCTCGAAAAGGCTGTTGAATATAGTGTATACCCCGACTGCTGGAAGCTTAAGATCGCAACACCAATTGTCTCTGCATTTGAGGAATACAATAAGGAAGATACGGTAAGCTCTGTTAACGCGCTTAAAAATACGAGCATTGCACCACTTAAGACGCCTGGTGCGATTAATGGAATCATAATTCGCTTCCACTTTCCAAATCCATTCGTACCATTAATCCGCGCTGCCTCTTCAACCTCCTTATCAACCTGCTGAAAAGCGGTAATACCACTGCGCACCTGTAAAATTAAAAATCGTGTTACATAGGCGATATATAAAATGGCAGTCGATCCATAAATACCGGGATTCCAACCAGGAATGGGCTCCATCCATGCAAAAATCATTGCCAACGCAAGCACCATTCCAGGCAAAGCATACGGAATCGTAATTGCATATTCCTGAAGCCTCATCGTTACGTTTGGTTTCCGAACACGGTAATAGCTAAAGATCGTACCGACAATAATCCCAATCACGGTCGTTACACCAGCCAGTTTAAGGCTCGTGAAAATTGATTCGACCGTAGAGTTCCTGGATAAAATATAAGCGTAATTTTTCAAAGAGAAGTTTTCCGGTACAAAATCAAGTCCATAGGCATTCAAAAATGATGTCATAACCATTGAGATGAAAGGAAAAATACTGGTCATAGCAAAAAACAGCCAAATCAAAATCTCCGCTATTAGCTTTTTCTTTCCTAAATGATAGCGTGGGCTATAATCCAGTTTAGTTGTCTCAATCGGTTTTGACTTCCGTAACAATATCCATTGGAGACTGATTCCAATAATCGCAATCACTCCAAGGATGACAGACAGTACAGCGGCTTCGTTAAAGGCAGAAGGTCCAAAGCCAATGACTTTCTGATAAATATATGTCGAAAGCACTGAAATATTGGCTGGTGTTCCTAAAAAGGCAGGGATTCCGAAGTTATCTAACCCTCCAAGAAATGCGATAAACGACCCACCAACAACTCCTGGCAATGCCATTGGAAAGACAATTTTGGAAAAAGCTGTCCATCTTGATGCACCAGAGATACGTGCTGCCAGTTCCATTTCACGTGGAATTTTTCGAAAGACATTAACCGTGAATAAATAGACGAGCGGAAAATGGCTAATCCCCATAACAAAGATAATGCCAGACATACTATAGAGATTCCACGATGGAAGCTGATCCAGCATTTTCGTCAATAACCCAGCAGGGCCGAAAAATTGCACCCATGCCAGGGAAGTTATGTAAGATGGGATAATAAATGGCAAAAAGATAAACAGCTGCACAATCCCTTTCATGCGTATATCGGTATAGGCTACCATCCAGGCAAAAGCTGTACCTAAGATGAGTGAAATAATCGTTGATCCGACCACCACAATTAACGTGTTTTGTAATACCTGCCACGTCCGACCATCTGTTAAAATCGCATGATAATAATCGAAGTTAATTCCTTCATCACTCAGAAAGCTCATAATGATGAGTCGGATAATCGGGATAATAAAAAAGATGATGATTAATCCAATTGCCAATACTTTATAAAGCTTTCTATTGAAAAAGCCAGAGGAAATAGCGCTCATGCGCTTTCCCTCCTGATTGAATCCATTCTTTTTTTGACTGTTCACTGTAATCACCCTATAGCCCTTGCATTAGATTCTAGTTTGAAAATAATTCGTCAAATTTCCCTTTATCAGCTTCACGGTTCTGATATAGTTCATCTGTTGGTGCGCTAAGTGTTTTAATTTCATCCAAGGATTTTAAGCCATACGGTGCTTCTACTCCCTCACGGATTGGTGTATATCCAATCTCAGCCTGCAATGCTTGTCCTTCCTCAGAAAGTACGAAGTCAACAAACGCTTTTGCTAGTTCTGCTTCTTCTGTATCTGCCGTAATACCAATTGGCTCCGTGATTACAGGTACACCTTCTTCAGGGTAAATCAACTCTACTGGTGAACCATCACTTGCAGCACGAGCTACTAAATAATCCACAATCATGCCGTAATTCTTTTGACCGGATGCTACGTTTTCAATAACAGCGCCATTTCCTTCTGTAATCATTGGATTATTTGCTTTTATTCCTTCATAAAAATCCCAGCCAAAGCCGTCACTACGGGTAAAAATCCCAAGATTGTACGCTGCAGCTCCTGAGTACAATGGGCTTGGCATGACAACTTGATCACTACCCTCATCTGAAACAAGTGCATCCCATGATGTTGGTGCTTCTGTCACTTCATCCGTATTGATGACAATACCAGTTGCCATCATCTTTGTTCCTGTATACGTTCCGTCAGCATCCACGAACTCTTCTGGAATTGCTTCTGCTTCAGGAGAATTATATTCCATTAACATATCTGCTTCCTTTAATCCTTCAAATGTTACCGAATCTGCAAGCAAAAGAACGTCCGCTACAACAGATCCTGCTTGGCTTTCCGCATTCAATTTACTGATAACCTCTTCTGTACCAGAGCGGAAAATATTGACTTCGACATCTGGATATTTTTCATTAAACGCATCTACTAGCTGCTCCGCATCAACATCAGGCTGTGATGTGTAAAACTCCAGCTCACCACTTAACTCACTTTCACCTTCTTCACTTGAAGCATCTGCTTCCTCATCGGAACTGTTACCACAAGCTGCCAAAATACATAAAAGTCCAGCACACAATAAGAATAATAGTTTTTTCATCATTAGTTCTCCTCCTGAACATAATTAAAGTTGGTAAACCAGCGACTGATTTGATCGATTTTTCTTTTCTGTGTATGCTTGAGGTCAATGGGAGAGACAGTTATATACCCTTCCTTCAGCAACTGATAATCCGTTCCCTCATTCACCTTCAAATTTTGATAGTTGTCCTTTAACCAGTAAAAATCCTGACCTTGAGGATCGTTCAAGGCTGTATAGTGATAACGCGAAATGGTTAGATCCATTGGGACAACGGCAACTCCTTTGCAAAGCTCCTTCGACGTATACGGCAAATTAACGTTCAGCATGACATTTTTTGCGATTTTATTTTGCAGAATCACCTCCACAACGCGATATAGCATCTGTTTTACAATTCCAAACTTAATGTTTTCCTTTTTAAATGTATCTAAGGAAACCGCAACAGACGGGACTTGGTATAGCATCGCCTCTTGTGCTGCAGCAATCGTTCCCGAGTAATACATATCCCTTCCAACATTGGGACCAAGGTTAATTCCCGTAAAGACGATATCAGGCTTTTCCTTTAACAGCACTTCCATCGCAAGCTTTACACAATCCGCCGGTGAACCATTAACCGCATAAGCTTCGGCAGTAGGTGCAAAATCAATTTTCTTTAATTTCAATGGTTGTCCTAGTGTAATTTTATGACTGTAGGCACTTTTTTCCGTGTCTGGGCAGACAATGACTACCTCGCCAAAGTGAGAGAGGACATCAGCCAACGCTTCAACTCCCGGCTCAAAAATACCGTCGTCATTCGTAATCATAATTTTCAAATGCTTATCTTCCTTTCCTTCCATTCTTTATGTAAAAAGTTCAGATGCTTCTTTAAAAAAGATAAGGAGCGATCTGTATCCATTCCTTCGAGTACGATAGGTAAGTCTTTCTCGCCTAGGCATGATAGAATCTCCTCTAGATTAATCTCACCTTCTCCTAGCGGAACGTGGTATCGATCCCTTTTGGAGTCACTTACATGAATACTGTTTACACGCTGCAGCTCTTCTAAATAAACCTCGTTGTTTTCTTCAAGCGGCGTATGCGCGATATCTAAGGTCACCTGAAGACCCGGCCCAACCTGCTCTAAGAAATGATTCATTGCCTTTGGCTCTGTTAAAATCTCCTTCGCGATAGGTTCCATCATTTCCTGCGATAACACGACTTCTCTTACTGCCGCATATTCTAAAAGCCGCTTTGTGTTGGTGACAAGTGCGCGCATATGCTCCTCAACTAAGTAATTTTTAACCGTTAACCTTCCAGGATGAAAAGTCATATGCAATGCGCCTAGTGCTGCTGCCAAATCAATCGATTTCTTTAATTCAACAATGGACTGTTCCTGAATTCCTTTATTGATCGAACAAATATTTAAATCCCAGCTCGATGCATGCAACGTTAATTCGATATTTTCCATTTCAGCATGAATTCGAATTTCAGCAGGATTTGCTTGATGATAATAAATATGCTCTGCCCACAGTTCTACTCCATATAAGCCATATTCCTTTGCGATCGTAATAACTTCATTCGGATGATAGTCCCAGCATAATGATGAAGCGATAAATAGTTTCATCGTTTTGCACCAACTTTTTCTAGCCAATGCTTTTGGGAATGCTTATCTAACTGCACACTACCAATCGCATACGCATTTCTCGTATGCTTCCGCCCATGACTGTCAGACCCGCCAGAAATCAGCAGCTGATTTTTAAGTGCAAATTCCTTCCAATAGGAAACGTCTGTCTCACGATGCTTGGAATGATAGACCTCAATTCCATCAATCCCATACGATAAAACCTTTTCTTCATCTATAGGAAACCGGTAGGCACCTGGATGCGCAAGGTAAGCTTCCCCGCCACAGGCTTGAATTAATTCAATTGCATCTTTTGCAGAAAACGCCCCCCGCTCAACGAATGCCGGCTTCCCTTTCACTAATAGGCCGTGATAGGCCTCGTGGGTCGTAGTAAAGTAATCTTTCTCACAAAGCGCACTGGCAATATGCGTGCGTACAATAATATCTTGTGGTGCATACCTTTCTACATCTTGAAACGTAATGCTATAGCCTAATTCGTTCAAACGAGCAACGATTTTCTTTGCCCAGTTTTTCCGCTCTGCTTTACGCCAGCTAATATGCTGGAGCATTTCCGGATGCTCTGGATCAAATAAATATCCAAGAATATGTAATTCACCTGCTTCTCCATCCGTGTTCAGCTCAATTCCAGGAATCAATTCAATTCCAGCTGCCTCTGCTAATGGCAGGGCTTCCTTATACGCTCCGATTTCATCATGGTCGGTAATGGAAAGTACTTGAATGTTTGCCTCTTTCGCTAGATGCACAATCTCTTCCGGTGTTTGGACACCATCTGAAAATGTCGAGTGAACATGCAATTCCGTTTTACGCATCAAATCCTCCTCTTTTGAACCTAGCTTCATTATAAGGAACGAATATTAAGGAAGATTAAAGGTGAAATGAAGAAATGGTGTGACTTGTGTAAATTCACTTTACAATGGAGGTTTTTGGTAGGGTTTAACAATTTTTTTGATAAATAAGTTGTGGCAAGGGATACAACAATAGACAGAATAATTCACTCAATAAATTGTAAATTATACGTTAAGATTTTACATTTTCTTAATAACAGCAGGAGATTTCACTGAGATCATGCTCGTCATTTAGAAGTCATTATGAATGTATTATAATCAGCTTTTATATTGAGTTAGTGCCTTCCTAGAAAGTGAGATGTATATAAATTAAGTTGAGGCTGGGACATAACTAAAGTACTTAATGTTAAAGACGAATGATGTACAAACTTAGCGTAGGAAATATACGTAGACTCCTGCGGGAGGAAAGGCATAGGTGAGACACCGAAGTGCGATAGCACAGGGAGGCTCACCAGCCGCCACTGGATGCGCGAATTATATTTCCGGATCGAGTTATTTGCATCAATCATGTTCGGTTTTCACTTCATAAAAATACTTTTGTCCCAGCCTCAACAGGGGAAGTGTAGTCTTCTAAGAAATGTTATTTCGGGTATTTGCTAACACACCATCTTCTTGGTGAATTTAATTAATAGCTGCTAAATGATGGTAACGGATCATAAAACATATTCCAATCCAAATTCATTTCGACATCTGACAGTAAACATTGATCTAGACTTTTGATTATTCCTTCTTTATCCATCTCTTTCCCTATAAATACTAGTTCAGTCATTCTGTCTCCATAGTTGTCGTCCCAGTACTTAGCTAAATCTGGATCTTCCTCTAAAATACCCGATTGTTCTTGCTTTGGATACGTAGCTATCCACTTTCCTGCTTCTTGAATTGCAATGGATGGCCCAGCCTGTGATAATAAACCAGAAACATCATTTCTTGACGCCAACCAAAAGAAACCTTTCGATCGAACAACTCCAGTTGGCCAATTTTCTAACCATGTACCCCAACGCTCAGGATGAAACGGTTTTTTTCTTCGATAGACAAAGGAGCTAATCCCATATTCCTCCGTCTCAGGGATATGCTCTTCATTTAGTTCCTTTATCCACCCTGCACCCTGACTTGCTTTTTCGAAGTCAAATAATCGTGTATTCAGTACAGTCTCTAAGGCAACTTTTCCGTATTCAGTAGCAATAATTTGAGCATCTGGATTCAATTGTTTTAAAACAGCTTTTAATTCTTCTCTGCTTTCCGCATCCACTAAGTCGACCTTATTTAATAGGATTATGTTAGCAAATTCAATTTGATCAATTAATAGATCAATAACGTCCCGCTCGTCGTTCTCATCTGCCTCTTGATTACGGTCAAGTAAGCTTTCTCCAGATCGATAATCCTCCCAAAAATAACTTGCATCCACTACGGTAACCATCGTATCTAATTCACAACGTTCCGCAAGATTTATCCCAAGGTCTTCGTCTTCATAGGTGAAGCTTTGCGCGACTGGTATTGGCTCTGATATTCCGGATGATTCGATAACTATATAGTCGATGTCCAGTTTGGCCAGTTTATCTACCTCTTTCACTAAATCTTCCCGAAGCGTGCAGCAAATACATCCATTCTGCAATTCTACTAATTTTTCTTCTGTACGACTAAATCCTCCTTTTTTGACCATGTCGGCATCAATGTTCACTTCACTCATATCGTTTACAATAACGGCTATTTTCCTACCTTCTTTATTGTGTAATAAATAATTTAGCAGTGTTGTTTTTCCTGATCCTAAATAGCCACTTAACACTGTAACTTGTACTTTCTTTGACAATGCTTTCCCTCCTGGATTCCTTAATCTACAATTAATTGGAGCAATTCTCCTCATCCATATAAATACAGCTGGCAGTTGTACTAGATTGTTTTGTATATTTGCCCTGATACGGTTTTGTTGGTTGATCCGTTTCTGCAAAAACCAATTGACATATTCTTCTTCCTTCTATTAATTCAATCGGAAAACGATTCGAGTTAAATAGCTCAAGCGTGATCCGCCCTTCGAATCCAGGATCTACCCACCCGGCATTTTGTACAAAAAGTCCCATTCTCCCAACAGAACTCCTCCCTTCTACAAAGCCAGTAACATGATTTGATAATTTAATCCACTCTTTTGTCGTTGCAAGCATGAAGGTGTGAGGAGGAATGATTATCGCTTCTTGGGCTCCTATATAAATATCACGGTAGGAAGCTCTCTCACCCATGGATAATTTACCTGTGCTATATTCATTTAATGTCATAAAATGGCTGCCAAGCGATAGATCGACGGACGCCGGCTGAAGGTTAGCCTGATTAAAAGGTTCGACAGCTAGCTCATCTTTCTCTAGCTTTTTGAGAATGGTTTGACTCGATAAAATCATTTCTATTCCCCCGTTTTTATTTAATTGTGATTTCTCAACTCCCAAATAAATGGATCTCCCATCTCAGACCATTCCATATCCATCTCTTCTGGTGTAAGCAGACATTTGTCAAGCTCCCGAATAATCGTTCCTTTTTCCAAATCAACGCCAATAAATACAAGATTTGTCTTTCGATCCCCAAATTCCGAACCCCAATCGTTTAGTATGTTAGGATTTTGCTTAATTGTGTGTTCTTTTTGTGCATCTGGAAGTGAAGCTACCCAATAGGAGACTGGTTCAATAGCGACCGAAGGACCAGCTTGGGAGAGAAGGAGTGCCAAATCATTCCTTGTCGCACACCACGCAATTCCTTTCGCACGGACAATTGACATCGGCATTTGCCTAATCCAATCATAAAAACGCTTCGAGTTAAATGGAATTCTTCGACTATACACAAAGGAGTTAATTCCATATTCCTCTGTTTCTGGCGTATGCTCTTCCGGGCCTGCCATTAATTCTTTTAGCCATCCAGCTGCTTGACTAGCCGTTTCAAAATTAAACCGACGGGTGTTTAAAATTTCTGTTGGATTAACCTTGCCAAATGTTGTATGAATAATTTTGGCATCGGGTTGCAAAGTTTGAATAACTTTCGTCAATGAACGAAGTTGTTTTTCCGTCACCATATCGCATTTATTCAATAGAAGAACATCACAAAATTCAATTTGGTCGATTAGTAAATCTGCAAGATTACGATCATCTGCTTCTCCAACTGCTTGCTTTCTATCAAGCAGCCGATCACCAGATTCATAATCATGCCAAAAACGGTATGCATCAACAACAGTAACCATTGTATCAAGGCGGCAAAACTGGGTAAGATCGATACCTAGTTCCTCATCAATATAGGAAAATGTCTGAGCAACTGGTACAGGTTCACTTATTCCAGTAGATTCGATGATGATATAATCGATATTGCCCGCCTTCGCGATTTTTCCAGCCTCTATCAGCAGATCCTCCCTTAACGTGCAGCAAATACACCCGTTAGACATCTCAACTAAGTTCTCTTCCGTCCTTGAAAAATGACCCCCCTTCTCTACTAAATCGGCATCGATATTAATTTCACTCATATCGTTTACAATCACAGCCACTTTCAGTCCATTACGATTATTTAACAGATGGTTTAACAGTGTTGTTTTTCCCGACCCTAAATAGCCACTCAAAACGGTAACAGGTATTTTCTTTTCCATACGCTTCCTCCTTCGTATTCAATTAAAATAAGTATATAAAACGATAGCTATTAGCAACGTACTTATGATGGACGTAATCATTTGTTTTCCCAGCAGTTTTACAGCGTGTCTCCCGCCTAATTCTTTGTAAATCGTGAACAGAGTTACTAAACAGGAAGATAAGGTTGAAGCTAAATATACGGTTATAAATAGCTGCCATGTCTCCAAACTCTGAAGCAGGGAACCTTGTCCCTCGTTCAATACCATCATCCCATCTTTTCTAAAAACCGAAAAAATCACACCAGGAGCAACATCCGCTGGTAAGGAAAACAACACTAATATAGGCGTAATCAAAGCAGATAAGCCCTTCATTACATGCAAATAATCAAAAATAGAAGCGACTAAACAAATCAAGATAAAAATCGGCATCGCTTGTGTAAAGAATTGTTTTAGCATTCCTTTTAAGCGAAAAGCAGTTCCTCTCCATGTTATAGACTGCAAGTAGGGCAAAGAAGATACTGTAGTTAGCGGTAAAGAATTCTTATTCCATACCCTTGTATGAATAGCACCTACAATAAATAAAATCAGTATATAGGGGAAAAATAATATTGGTTTTCCCGCAGAACCGAACAAGGATAAAGTTGCCCCAATTTGATAACTGCAAGCAGAGCCAAACGAAATCATGGAGATGCATGAAGCCCGCGTACAGCTACTGCAGCTTCTGCTTTGCATAACAGCTACAACATTACAGCCATAGCCAGTTAAAACTGGTATCAAGTCTCTTCCAGTTAGCCCGATTTTCCTCAGCCATGGATCTAATGCATGTGTTATATGTTCCTGTATACCTGTTTCTTCTGTAACTGCAACACTAAGACCGATGAAAAGGACTACTGGAAATGCCCATAAGAAGGAATACCATCCAAGGGTTAATGCGCCATAGTCTCCAATTAATAAAACTTGGAAAAAAGCAGGAAAATGAACGGCGTATTCCTTTAATGGAACTATCATCATCTTTTCTGAAAAGGGTTCTACGTAACTTGAGAACAGGTATGCAAGAAATACCGGAGAAGCAAACATACTTATGATTAGAAGCAGAGCAAATAAAGGTCCAATCACCTTTTGACGCAGTACTGTTTCCAGCCAATTTTTATTTTCTGCTTCATGATCTGAAGGCAGAAAATGGAGTAAACTGCTGTTTAGCTTCCATGGTGAAGCATCTTGTATAGCCTCCCATAATTCATCTTGTTCTGCTTCGTCCATAGAACGGCTATTACACCAGATAACCGGTACATTCAACAGATCCTTTATAAAATGCTTTTCTTCATCACTCGGTTCATATATATCTTTGTGAGTAGCTATAACTGTAACTTTTTTCCCTCTCAGATGGAGCTGTTCTTCTAATAACAGAAAATCATTCTTTAAATGAGGAGATTTCACAACTATAATAATCTCTTCCAAAAACTTAATTTCACCCAAGGTCATTCTCGTAGTCATGCTATCATCTTTAAAACGAATCCCCGGTGTATCGACTAGTTCTACTTCAGCATTTCGTTTCAATCCTCTGCGCGTAAGAACGACAGTTGATCCTTTTACATTGGTTTCAACTCCTGTTTGATGACCAGTCATATGTCTGAATAATGCAGACTTTCCTACAGATTCAAGACCTACTAAGGCGATCAATTTATCCGTTTTATTTTTAACACTCACAGCTCTCTCCGCAACCTGAAAGATCGTCCAGATAAAAATTTTCCTTCTGATATAATTCAAGAATATCCATATTAAGGTTTAGTCGGGAACCGATTGCTTCAGCAAGTACTGCATATCGTTGCCGAAACTTATATATATAACAAAACACATGACTGCCATGTCGCAATTCAGGTCCACAAAGAAATAATCCTTGGCAATAAGTCGATTCATCCTGTTCATTAACTAACGGCTTTCCATGTTCTCCAAACTCAAAAAGCTGTGAGATCATGGATGTACTACCTTTATAGCCCGTTGCTAGTACAGGAGGCGTACATGTGGTAAATTGTTCGCCTTCTCGTGTTTCCACATAATAAGAATTACCTTCCTTTCTCACAGAGCTAACAGTTAGGTTCTCATACATCTCGATTCTGTCATCAGCAAGCGCTTCTCTCATCCGACCGTATGTATATGGGGATATAACAATACTCGGGTCACTGCTATCGATTTCCCATGTGGCGGTTTTAGCCAAAAGTCGAGTTTTTTTGTTAAGTCTATTCAGTTGATACAATGCATCAATTCCACTTTCATACCCGCCTATCACAAGATAATCATCTGCTTTCATCTCCTCCCAAGAATGAATTTGACTACTATGAATACAGTGTTCTGCTCCCGGGAAAACGTCAAAATCGGGGTATTGATACTCCCCGGCTGCCCACACAATAAATTTACTGCATAATTTCCCTTTAGAAGTTACTACCTCAAACAATTGGTTGTTATGCTTCCTTATTTCTTTTACTTCCACTTTAGTTCGTAACGGTAATTGGTAATGATCTGCCAGCACTTCTAGGTATTCTGCATATTCTTCACCAGTAGGGTGTTCTTCATCTAGCGTATAAGCAGGTGAGGTCTTAGGAGCTACAGCGTTAAGGTCTGTCTGGCCAAAACCTTGAGATGGAAAAGAAGGAGTTATAAACCTCATTTCTTTTGGCCACCTGCGAAATGTTTCTCCTATATCCCCCTTGTCTATCACGCAAAAATTTCCACAACCCATCTGCTTTAGCACTATTCCTACACCAATTCCAGAAGCCCCAGCACCAACTATAAGAACATCAACATGCTTATTCATGGAGTTCTCCTCCCCAAATCGAAATGATTACGATTAAGATTCAAAAATTTTTTGATTCCTGCATATTTACGGAACAGATTAATAAGTCTCTCTTTTCTCTTTACGAAAGTTCTTCCTTTAGAAACGAAACTAACTATCATTATGGTTTACAGATTAAAAGAGCTTACTTCTATTAAATGATTAAAGCGATTTACCACTATCCCCTGACCTAAATGAATTCACTCTTCCTCTCCTCAATAATTTTTCTATAACACTTAAATCGTAATGATTACGTATTATATCACTTTAGGAAAAAGATGCAACCATAAACCTCTTACTCCTTAAATTTCGGTACACATCGACACGTAATCTCCAAATAATCGAATAAACCAACAAAATTTCTATTTTTTCAATAATTATATGGAATGATTGATTTATTTGTGCTATCCTTATAAAAATCTAATTAAACTAGCACGGTGATTAAGTCGGCATTCGCCTGTGCTTTTTTAATTTTCTTTTTATTAAGACATTTACAAACTAAAGGGGGAATAGAATTGAGAAAAAGAACTGTTATTGCACTTATTTCTGCATTATTTTTAGCATGTTTACTAGCTGCATGTGGACAAGAGGAAGCAAACAATTCTTCTGAGGGGGCAGCTGACTCAAATGGCGACCATGCTTCCATTGAAATCGGTATGTTGAAGCTGACGAGCTCCGCACCGTTATTTATCGCACTTGAGAAAGGCTACTTTGAAGAGGAAGGTATTGATGCACAGGCTAGCTGGTTTGAAGCAGCACAGCCAATTGCCGTAGCAACAGCCGGCGGTGACGTTGATGTCGGCGCAACTGGAATTACAGCAAGTCTTTACAATATGGTTGCTGGCGGTGAAGAACTTGTCATTGTTGCGGACAAAGGAAGAGAACAGGAAGGCTATTCCTCGACGGCATTATTAGTACATAGTGACTCAGATATCGAAACAATTGAAGATTTAAAAGATAAGAAGGTTGGTATTACACAAACGGGATCAACCTTCCATTATATGGCTGGTCGATTATTGGAGGAACACGGTCTAACGTCAGCTGACGTAGAGCTTGTTCCTGTTAACAGTATTCCTGGTCTAATGGAAACATTGCAAAGCAAGCAAGTGGATGCTGTTTTATTAAACGAACCAAATATCACAATGGTGTTAGATGAAGGGTATGGCAAGGTGATTAAACAAGTAGGCGATGTGATCGACTATCAAACCTCCGGAATATTCTTCTCAAAATCGTTTGCTGGCGATACAGAAACAGCGACTAAATTTCTTAAAGCATATGCAAAAGCAACACAATACTATTATGACGCTGTCCTGACAAAGGAAAACGGCGAGATTGTACCAGGAGAAAACTATGATGAAGTAATTCAAATTATCGCTGAATACACGGATCAGGAACCAGCTGTTATCGAGCGTGGTCTGCCATACATGGATCGTGATGGTAAGCTTCTCGCATCCGATATCCAAACCCAAATCGATTGGTATGCAAAGGAAGAGCTTATCGGAGCACCGGTTGATGCAGACAAAATCGTGAATACAAACCTTCTCGACCAAGCTTTAAAAGAATTGGAGTAGTGAACAACTATGAGCATCGTCATCGAGAATGTAGAAAAAACCTTTATAGATTCCAAAAAGAATGAAGTAACAGCACTAAAAAGTATTAATTTTACGATTCATGAAGAGGAATTTGTTGTCCTCGTTGGTCCAAGTGGATGCGGGAAATCAACGCTGCTTAATATCGTTGGTGGGTTATTGTCCCCTACAAGTGGCAGTGTTTATTTTGATGGAATTAAAGAGAACCCAACCTTAGGAATTGTTTTTCAGGAAATTGCTCTTTTCCCATGGCGTACTGTTTTTGAAAATGTCGTTTATGGTTTGCAAGAAAGAGGCGCCTCCAAAAAGCAACAGCAGGAAATCGGCAATCACTATATTGATATGGTCGGGTTAACTGACTTTAAGGACGCATACCCTAAGCAATTATCAGGTGGAATGAAGCAGCGTGCTGGCATTGCAAGAGCATTAGCAGTGGAACCAGATCTATTATTAATGGACGAACCTTTTTCTGCACTGGATGCCCAGACCCGAACCCTCATGCAAGAGGAACTGCTTACCATTTGGAATCGGACGAGATTAAGCACGCTTTATGTGACACATAACATTGAAGAAGCAGTTTATTTGGCTGATCGCGTCATCGTATTATCGAGACATCCAGGTCAAATTAAACAGATCATTAACATTGATTTACCGAAAACGGGCAGAAACGATGAAAAATACCGTGAACAATCAAGCAAGTATGCAGATGAAATTTGGCAGCTTATTCGGCATGATGCCGAAGCGGCACTGAAGGAGTGATAGTAAATGGAAAAACAAAAACAAGTCATTACGAATCGTGTTGCCTTTCTTGATAAAAAAGTTCCATTCTACACTTCCTTTCTAGGTATCGCTGGTATCTTAATCCTGTGGGAAATCGTCTCTCGAATTGGAATTGTTTCTCCATTATTTCTACCGGCACCATCTAACATTGTAATAACAGGTTGGGAGATGCTTGTAAGTGGGGAAATCTACGGGAATCTGACTGCCAGTCTCTACCGAATTGTCCTAGGGTATGCCATTGGTGCGGCCTTCGGTATTTTAATTGGTCTGATTCTGGGATTCTTCCGAGTCGCAGATGCGATCGGAACACCTATTGTTTATTCGATTTATCCAATACCGAAAATTGCTTTACTGCCTTTATTTATTTTATGGTTAGGGATTGGTGAATTATCAAAGGTAACGATTATCGCATTAGGGGTTTTCTTCCCTGTTGTTATTAATACTTTTTCCGGTGTGAAAAGTGTTGATCCGATGCTTGTGAAAGCTGCCGTCACATTTGGGTCTAATCGAATCAATGTGATTCGCAAGGTAATTTTACCTGGGGCTCTCCCGATGATATTTGCCGGGCTGAAGCTCGCAGCTGGAACATCCCTCCTGTTACTGGTATCGGCAGAAATGATCGCTGCCCAGGAAGGAATAGGTTCCATGGTGCTCCATTACGGGAATTTAATGATTACGTCGAAGCTCATGGTCGGGGTACTTATTCTGTCTCTCCTTGGCTTAATCTTTAATCGAGCTTTAAGGTGGTTGGAGAATAAACTGATTCCGTGGAAAGAATAAACAATTGAAAAAGGATTAGCTATGTGTGTAATACACACATAGCTAATCCTTTATAAATCTAATATTTAATTTTAAAAGCTTTAAATTTCGGACCCTCATCTAAGGTTATGACATCCATATCACGGACGTTAGCGAATCGAGAAGGCCCTTTTTTTATCAGCTCTAAAAACCGGGACATATCTTCTTCGTTGCCTTGGGCTTCTATATGCACACTACCGTCGTTTTCGTTTTTCACCCAGCCCGTAATATTACACTCCACTGCTCTGTGCTGCGTAAAAGAACGAAATCCGACACCTTGTACACGACCATGCACATTGACACTTACGTATTTCATTCATTTCACCTCTTGAGCCTATGTTAACATACAGCTGATGAATTCTCCTACCGTTCTACTTATGTATAGTGTAGCATCCCGTGATTACTGATTTCCGTAATAATTTTTGTCATTTCTTCTGCGGATTCCTGCATGCCACTACTTAGCCATTTTTCAATGATATGGATACTGCCGCTAATAACAAACAACGTAATATAGTTTAAATGATTTTCCCCGATCTGCTGACTCCCCTGTTCCAAGTTTGACCGTATATGAGCTTGAGCCGATTCCATAACACGGTGCTGGAACCCCTTGCTCCCATGATCACCAAAGAGAATGCGCAAATGCTCGCTTCTGCTCACGACGTAATCTAGTAAGTATTTTGTCATTGCAAGCATTTCTTTTTCCTTTTTATAGTCATATTGAAGCAGTGTTTGATCCAACTCTTGAATAATTTCATCCTCGATTTTATTCAATAAATCATACTGATCCGTATAATGACTATAAAAAGTCGAACGATTGATATCTGCAAGCGCACATAGTTCCTTTATTGTTATGGATGAAATTGGTTTATCGTTTAATAGCTCCAATAAGCTTTCCTTTAAAACCATTCGTGTATATTTTTTTCGGCGGTCTAATTTTCCTTCCATTGTAAAACCCTTTCATTACCCGTTTTCCAACAAATTTTCAATATATGTTGCGCAAATAACACGATTTACGCAACTGTTTGTTGTGTAACTAACATGATGTATATATAATAATAAAGTAAAAGCACTAAATCATCAAGATATGGGGAAATGACATTGACAAATATAATCATACGTTTCAAAAAGTCCGTCGTTATTCTTTTTCTAACATTAACGGTACTGTCGGCAATTGCTTTCTTTTTTGTAGATGTAAATTATAACATGCAAGATTATCTACCTGAGAAAGCAGAATCAACAGTTGCCTTAAATATGATGGAGCAGGAATTCTCCAGCGGTGTTCCGAATACACGAGTCATGATTGAGGATGTTACCATTCAAGAGGCAATAACCTATAAGCATGAGCTGGAAGCAATTGATGGTGTTACAGAGGTTCAATGGCTGGATGATGTAGTAGATCTGAGAACTCCTATCGAGTTTGCGGATGAAGCAACCGTTGAAAATTATTTTCAGGATGAAAAGGCACTTTATTCTGTAACAATAGAAAGCGGAAAAGAGGTCGAAGCGACCAATCAGATTTACGCTCTGATCGGAGACGAAAACGCAATTACTGGTGAAGCAGTAAATACAGCTACACAGCAAGAGATGACCGGTCAGGAGACGATGTATGCTGCGGCATTACTAGTCCCGATTATTATTATCATCCTAGTATTATCAACGAATTCATGGGTAGAACCAGTGTTATTCTTGACCGCAATTGGGGTTTCTGTTCTTATTAACCTTGGAACAAATATCTTCATTGGAGAGGTTTCTTTTATTACGCAATCCGTAGCGCCAATTCTCCAGCTGGCCGTCTCGCTGGATTATGCGATCTTCCTGCTTCATAGTTTTCAAGACTACCGAAATAAGGAATACAAGCCCGGAGAAGCTATGAAACTAGCGATAAAAGAATCACTACCAGTAATAAGCTCCAGTGCACTAACTACATTCTTTGGATTTACTGCACTAATGTTTATGGATTTTGAGATTGGTTCGGATTTAGGACTAAATCTAGTTAAAGGGATTGTATTCAGCTTTATTAGTGTTGTTGTATTTTTACCAGCACTGACATTAGTATGCTACAGCTGGATTGACAAAACAAAGCACAAAACACTTATCCCACCAGTATTTAAAGGTGTTGGCGCGAAGCTATTGAAGTTAAAGATACCTGCGATTGCAATTGTACTTCTCTTAACAGTACCGAGCTTTTTGGCACAAAATAGCACCTCCTTTACATATGGTATGGGCGAGCAGCCAGAGGACACTCGATTAGGCATGGATATTAAGCAAATTGAGGAAACGTTTGGTGAGACAACAGCAATCGTATTATTGGTTCCGAATGATGATATAGGAAAAGAGCTGGAAATGACCCAAGAAATAGAAAATATGGATCATGTCTCTTCTGTCATTGGCTATGCTAATATGGTTGGAAGTACGATTCCACAGGATTTCTTAGAAAAAAATGTTACGGAAGAATTCTTGTCGGAAAACTATAGTCGGATTATTATCAATACCGATGCTGGAACAGAAGGAGATATTCCGTTCCAGCTCGTAGACAATATACGTGAACTATCAGCCTCTTATTATGGAGAGGACGCACTGACCCTTGGGGAAAGTGTTGCATTATTTGACATGAGAGAAACCGTGACCCAGGATAATCAAATAGTAAACATTCTTACAGTAGCAACGATTGGGCTGGTATTACTGTTTACCTTTCGATCTATTTCTATCCCAGTCATTTTACTGCTTACGATTCAATCAGCGGTTTGGATTAACTTAGCGGTTCCTTACTTTACGGATACATCCTTAGTCTTTGTTGGCTATTTAATAGTTAGTACCGTTCAGCTAGCCGCAACGGTCGACTATGCCATTTTGCTAACCGAAACGTATAAGCACCACCGACAGAAAATGACTAAATTACCTGCAATTAAAAAGACAATTGATGAAAAGCTGTTTTCAATTGCAGTATCGGCATCCATTCTTTCAAGTGTTGGGTTTATTCTGTGGCTGACCTCATCGAATCCAATTGTCGGTTCGATCGGATTACTGCTGGGAAGAGGTGCGCTGCTTGCGTTTATACTCGTTATCACCTTCCTGCCAGCTATGCTTGTCACATTAGATAGAATCATTGAGAAGACTTCGTTTCAGATGAAATTTTACAAGGAGGATCACCATGAAGAAGGCAATTAAATGGATATGGTTAACACTAGCAATCTTTTTCTTTCCTGTACTCACAACGTACGCCTCTCCAAATACATCAGAGGAGCGAGCAGATGAAGAGCAGAAAATTGGAGAAATTGCTAGTAAGAATGAAGTTATTTACGCAAATTTGCAATCCGGCGGTAATCTTAAGGGGGTCTACGTTGTCAACTCCTTTGAACTAACCAAGCCGGGCATCATCGATGACTACGGTGATTATACAGAAATTAAAAACTTAACCGATACATCTGCGATTGAACAGGATAACAACAACGTACGTATCAACGCAGAGACCGATAATTTCTTTTATCAAGGTAATCTTGAAGAAAAAAAGGAGTTACCTTGGCAATTTACAATTGACTATTACATCGATGGCAAAGAGGTTAATCCAGATGATATCCCTGGCATGACAGGAGATGTCGAAATAACCATCGATGTGAAGCAAAATAAAGACGTTGCCGCAACCTTCTTTGAAAATTATATGCTGCAAATTTCGGTTCCTTTAAATACCGATTATTTTCAAGATATCAAAGCAGAAGATGCGACGATTGCAAATGCTGGGAAGAACAAACAAATCTCCTTTACGATGATGCCAGATGAAGAAAAGAAATTTTCCATTGAAGCAACAACTGATCAATTTGAAATTGACGGTATCGAAATAGCTGCTTTACCACCTTCCATGGCTGTGGATGCACCAGATACCGATGAATTAACAGAGGAATTCCAGTCATTGACAGATGCAATTGGTGAAATTGATAATGGTGTCGGTGAATTACGTGACGGAATGGACGGGTTAGCTTCCGGACTTCATCAGCTGGAAGATGGCTCTGCTCAATATAAAAATGGAATGGACGAATTGAACGGGTCCAGCAGTCAATTGACAGATGCCTCTTCACAGATTAATGATGCACTTGCAACTGTACAAGAAGAGGTTGAAAAGGCAAGTGGCATAACAGCTCTAGAAGAACTAGAAGACTTAGATCTAGCAGTCTCTGAAATGATATCCGGCTTGGAAGAGCTTGCTGATGGAATGGATCAATTTGGTTCAAACTATGAAAAAGCAAACCAAGCATTGCAGGATGCAATGAAGCAAATCCCTGAGTCAAACATTACGGAAACAGATATTGCGGCATTGTACGAAAGTGATACAGATCAAGAAGTAATCGAAGAATTAGTAGCTACTTATCAAGCTGCCCAAACGGTTAAAGGTGCATACGATGCTGCATCAGAAGCATTCGGATCAGTTGGACCAAGCCTCCATACCTTTAGTGAGTCGACTCGAGAAGCAGCCAATTATTTACGAGCACTCACAGCCGGTCTTGAAGAGTCCATCAGCCAAATCGATGTGGATGAAAGTGTCAATCAATTAATCACCGGCGTTGAAGAGATGGCCACCAACTACAATCAATTCCACGAAGGATTGATTGCTTATACAAATGGAGTCAATGAATTAGCTACTTCCTATCAAGGGATCCATGATGGAATCGGAGAGTCTGCAGATGGTGCAGACCGACTGACAGATGGAGCTGGTGAGCTTCGTAACGGAACAACACAGCTGCATGATGCTACCTCTAACATTCCAGAAGAAATGCAGGAGGAAATCGATTCCATGCTTTCTCAATACGATAAATCAGACTTCGAGCCTATTTCCTTTGTATCGGAAAAAAATAATGAGCTAACCGATTCGGTACAGTTTGTCATTCGTACCGATAGCTTAAAGCAAGAGCAAGAGACAGAAACAGCAGATGATGCACCTGAAGAAAAAGAAGGATTTTTTGAAAAGCTGAAAAATCTATTTCGTTAAATAACTGCAGGGAAAAGGGGTTACTTCAGTATGAAGTGCCCCTCTTTTCCTGCCCAACTCCCTTTTCGAAATAGTTCAATAAAGTTGTATAGAATAATCAAAAAGGGTAGTATAAAGGGAATAGAAAAACAGTGAAATCATTGGAGTGTGACAAATGGAGAATACGATAAAAATTGGCATTGTAGGCTATGGAAATCTAGGTAGAGGCGCCGAAGCTTCCATTATGCAACAACCAGATATGGAGCTCGTTGCCGTATTTACTAGAAGAAATCCAGAAAGCGTACAGGTCTTAAACAGTAATGTGAAAGTATTACATATTGATGAAGCACCAAATTATAAAGAGGATATCGATGTCATGCTAATTTGTGGTGGCTCTGCAACAGACTTACCAGAGCAGGTCCCATATTTTGCTCAACTTTTTAATACAGTGGATAGCTTTGACACCCATGCAAAAATCCCTGAATTCTTTGCATCCGTTGACAAGCCTGCCAAAGAAAGCGGGAAAACAAGTATCATTTCTGTAGGCTGGGACCCAGGCATGTTTTCCATTAATCGCGTGCTCTCAGAAGCACTATTGCCACAAGGTGAAACATACACATTCTGGGGCAAAGGCTTAAGCCAAGGCCACTCCGATGCTGTTCGCAGAGTCGATGGTGTCAAAAATGGAGTTCAGTATACGATCCCTTCTGAAAAGGTAATCGAACAAGTGCGAAATGGGGAAAATCCAGACGTATCCAAAAACGACCGTCATGTACGCGAATGCTATATTGTCGCCGAGGAAGGCGCAGACAAGCAGAAGATTGAACATGAAATCAAAACAATGCCAAATTACTTTGCAGATTACGATACTACCGTTCATTTTATTTCAGAAGAAGAATTGAAACGCGAGCATTCTGCAATGCCACATGGCGGATTTGTTATTCGCAGTGGTGAAACTGGAGAAGGCAATAAGCAAATCATTGAGTACAGCTTGAAATTGGAAAGCAACCCTGAGTTTACCGCAAGTGTACTAACTGCTTATGCACGTGCTGCACACCGCTTAAATAAAGAAGGACAAACCGGTGCAAAAACAGTTTATGATGTGGCCCCAGGCTATATTTCACCGAAAACGGCTGAAGAATTGCGCAGAGATTATTTATAAAATCCAAAAATGACTTTTCTCGAAATAGTCCACTTAGGAGTAGCAACCAGAGTGGACTACTTTTTGATACAAAGTTCCAACATATTGATTCTAAAATGAATAGCATGAGAACTGAACTAGAATTGAAAATGGTTAACATGAGAACTGATTTAGAAGCCAGAATGGACAGAGGTTTTAATCATTTAGGCAAAAAGATCGATGGAATTTGAGTACATTTAACAGAAACCAAGATACTACTCATCCCAATATATTAAAAGTCCCTCGCTGCACTACTACTGTAATGAACGAGGGACTTTATTATGAATCTATTATCTTTTGAGACATGAATTAACAACCAATCGCTACACTATCATTCACTACTCCATCAACGTTTTAATTTCTTCTATACCAGGTAACGCACTAATCGCGCCTTGCTTTGTCGTAACTAAAGCTGCAGCTGCGTTAGCAAACCGGCCAATTTCAGCCAACTCCCCTATGGTAAGGTCGATAACATCTTTTTCCATTGTAGCGAAATGATATAAAAAAGCACCAATAAAGGAATCCCCTGCACCAGTCGTATCAACAGCTTTCACTTTGAACCCTTCCACAGACACGTCATCCGTATTCGTATAAAAGCTTACGCCATCCTTACCTCGAGTAACGATCACCAATGAAGCAGATCCAGCTAAAAGTGAGCGAATCGCTTTCGTTTCTTCTTCCTCGCCTGTGATAAACGCTAGTTCATCCACACTCACCTTTAGAATATCTGCATAAGGGATAAACTGCTGGATCGTCTTTTGATAAGCATCCAGGTCGTCCCACAAATTTTTCCGGACATTTGGATCGAAACAAACCGTTCCCCCTACATCCTTGATGTTACGAATGACTTCTACATGTGCATACTTCACATCAGCTTCAATTAAATCTACCGAGCAAAAATGCAAAATATCATCTGCAGAAAACCCAACTTCCTGCACATCAGCTCTATTTAACAGCATATCAGCACTCGGTTTTCGGTAAAAGACGAATTCCCTTTCTCCCTCTTCCTTCAGTGCGACAAATGCGAGTGCGGTATTGGCTTTATTTGTATGAAGCACATGGCTTACATCCACACCATTTTTAGATAAAATATCCTTTAAATAGTATCCAAAATGGTCCTCACCGACCTGACCAATGAAACTACTGCGACCACCTAGCTTGGCAACGGTGGCAGCAACATTAGCAGGAGCTCCCCCTGGCATCTTCTTAAAACTTGCAACCTCTTCAATAGGGACTCCTATTTCATGTGGAATAAAGTCAATTAACGCTTCCCCAATCGTATAGACCTTTTTCATGTTTTTCAACATCCATTTCTATATTATTTCGTCACTTGTAGAATTTCATCTTGTCCAGCAATTACTTCTTTTATCGTCTTAGCTTCAATATTGCTCATATCATCCGTATTCGTAATGATAATCGGTGTTACAGTACTTTTTGCTTTCTCACGTATAATATCCATATCAAAGTGAATCAGTTTATCCCCTTGCTTCACCTGATCGCCTTCTCCAACATATGAAGTGAATCCTTCTCCATCAAGGCTAACCGTTTCAAGACCAATATGAATTAAAATTTCCGCTCCATTTTCAGCGCGAATTCCAACCGCATGTTTTGTTGGAAACACTTGAATGATTTCCCCGATTACGGGAGAAACAACTTCCCCATTTGTCGGTTTAATCGCGACCCCATCTCCCATCATTTTTTCGGAAAACACGGGATCCGGAACCTCCTCTAATGCTACAACTTCACCGCTAACCGGTGCATTTATAGAAACATCGGTTACTTCTTCTTTTTTCTTAAATAGTTTTCCAAACATAATCAAACCTCCAACTTAATATTCGGTAACTCTCTTGATATTCCATTTCTTTACGTCGATTTTAACATGTCCAGCTTTAGCAATGAAACGGATTTCGTCAACGTCTGGGTTATCAAACACTCTCGAAGTAAAAACTTCTTCTCCATTATTGATAAAAATCTCAATGGAAGAGGTATCTTTAAATATCTGGATATTTTGCAAGCTTTCCAATACGCAGTGCCTACCTTCTACACCATTCTTTGAAAATTCCCCTCGTTGAAACGTACAAATTTGTGTTTTAGCATCATAACGGAAGCTGCTCTTCTCACCTATTTCCACGGAAAATTCCGCAGCAGCTAAATCCTTGATAGCTATTTCCAACTCGAACACCTGACCATTTACACGAGGAAGGTCCACAGCCTCCTCCCAAACGACCACGTCAGTATGATGAACGCCTTCTTCACGTAACAATTGAAGTTCTTCTACGGGATATTGATGCAGTTTTCCATCCTTCCATTGAAGTTCTCTCGGTAATGTCAGTGCGTGAATCCACTCATGTTTTATAGTTGGGTGGATGGAGTCTCCCTCGTCTGCATTTCCCATCCATCCAACTAAAATTCTTCTTCCTGAGGGATCCGCTGTCGTTTGTGGGGCATAAAAATCAAATCCCCTATCCAATTCTATAAAATTACCATGGTCAAATAAAATTTTCTCATAATCTACCTTCCCGGCAAAATAGCCTGATTGGAAAATGTTATTATACGCAAAGCCTTTTGGCGACAGTCCTTGTGGACATACAGCCAAAATATCCTGCCCATCCAGTTCAAATAAATCTGGGCATTCCCACATATAACCGAAATCCGAAAGACCATTATGCCCACTTCCTGCTAAGACACCTTGGAAACTCCAATTTGCCAGATTAGCAGACGTATAGATCACGGCCTCGCCCTGCTCATCCTCTGTTTGTGCGCCTAACACCATGTACCACTTACCGTCTTTCTCAAACACTTTGGGATCACGGAAATGCATGGTATAGCCCTGGGGCACATGAATAATTGGCCCTTTTTTTTCAAAATGAATGCCATCTTCCGAAACCGCTAGACATTGATAGGATTCTCTTTTCCCATGTTCATTTTTCACATTGCCTGTATAAAAAACATATAATTTTTCCTGAAAAACGACCGCACTCCCGGAATAACAACCGTTCTTGTCGTACCACTGATCTGGTGCTAATGCTATCGGGGCTTCCTCCCAATGGACCAAATCATCAGATACAGCATGCCCCCAAAATTTAGCTCCATGCTCTGTCTGAAACGGATTCCACTGATAAAACATATGGTACTGTCCTTTGTAAAAGACGAAGCCATTCGGATCATTCAATAACCCAACTAGTGGCATGATATGAAAGTGCAGCCGGTAAGGGTCACGAGCGACAGTCTTTTTCCTATCATCTATGTTTTTGTATGCACGCTGCTTTAATTCACTAAATGATTGTTTCATAAACATCTCCTATTATGCATGTTCCTTTTGTGTGTCTTTATCTGCGTAACCAAACATCCATGTTAAAACGAAAGCAACCGCAATTGCTACAAGATTAACTAAAATATAAAGCAAAAGCTGTCCATCCAAGTATAAGAGCGCACCAGGTATTACAGTAATTGCCATACCAGACCCTGCAAGCTTCAGAATCGCCGCAAGGAAACCACCAGCAGCTCCACCAATTAGCCCCATTAAGAATGGCTTTCCATAGCGCAAGTTGACGCCGAAAATTGCTGGTTCCGTTATTCCTAAGAATGCCGATAAAGATGAAGGCATCGCTAACGCTTTTAGTTTCTTATGCTTTGTTTTTAAACCAACTGCCAGCGCTGCTCCACCTTGTGCTGCAACAGCCGAAGTAATAATAGCGTTATACGGATTATTCCCGAGATTTTCCAGTAACTGAATTTCCAACATGTTAAAAATATGATGCACACCAGTAATAACAATAATTTGATTAAAGAAACCTAGCAGAATTCCAGCTAAACCAAACGGTAATCCCAATACAAACAATGCAGCATCAAGAATATACGTTTCAACAATATGAAAGATTGGTCCGATGATGAATAAGGAAGCAATACTCATGAGTAATAACGTAAGAAAAGGTGTAACAATTAAATCAAACGTCTCCGGTACACGCTTACGTATTGCCTTTTCTAATTTTGCACCTATGATACCGGCGATAAATGCAGGTAGTACTGCACCTTGATATCCGACAACCGGAATAAATCCAAAGAACATCAGTGGCTCTGCACCTGTCGCAACACCCCACGCATTCGGTAATGCAGGGCTAACAAGCATCAGTCCAAGTACAACACCAATAATCGGTGTCCCACCAAACACACGGAAGGTCGACCAAGCTATTAAAGCTGGTAAAAAAATAAACGCCGTATCCGTTAAGATTTCCGTATACAATAGGAAGTTAGCGGATATATCATCTGTGGTCAATCCAAAAAGAGCCAGGATTTCTTCCTGCATGATGAGTCCACGAAGCCCCATAAATAGTCCTGTTGCAACAAGAACCGGAATAATTGGAACAAACACATCTCCAAACGTACGAATAGCTCGTTGTAGCTTGTTGCCTTTCTTACCAGCCTCTTTCGATTGCTCAGACTTTGTAGACGTTTTCAAATCAAATTTAGCTATTTCCTCATATATCCGATTCACCGTACCTGTTCCAAAAATAACTTGGTATTGTCCAGAGTTGAAAAAAGCACCTTTTACCTTGTCAATTTCCTCTACGCCTTCTTTATCAACTTTTTCTTCATCTCGAATAATGAATCGCATTCTCGTCGCACAATGGGTAACGGATTCAATATTTTCAGGACCCCCAACAGACTTAATTAGCTCTTCTGCTATTCTTTTATTTTCAGACATAAACTATTCACTCTCCTTTTTCAAATTGTGGAATCGATTCCACATTGTTCATAAAAATAGAAACCATATAAAAACGCATTAAGAAAAAGTATATGGAATCGATTCCACACTAATCAGCGTGAAATCGGTTTCCAAATTAATTATACACTTCCCCGAATAATTAGTCTATAGTCCATCACTAATTTTTCCTGAAACGGTCTGGATTCAATGCTGGCTAAAATTTGCTTAGCCCCTTCCTCACCGGCTTTTTCATTTTGATAATCAACTGTTGTTAAAGGCGGTTCCATATACTGCGACATTTCCGATGCACCAATTCCCGCGATTGCCATGTCTGTTGGAATTTCCAATCCTTGCTCCTTTAAATAGCTCATCGCTCCAATTGCTAAACGATCTGTAACAGCAATAGTTGCAGTCGGCTTGTTCGCATATTTTAGGATTTCCCCCATCGCTTCATGACCAGAGGCAATATCAAAAATCGCTTTTTGAACCCATGTTTTTTCGACAGACAACCCCTGCGCTGCCATTTCATCTAAAAAACCCTTCTTCCGATAATATCCGACTGCCCGATCCGATTCATCTACACCAATAAAGGCAATTTTCTCATGTCCTTTTTGGATGAAAAGCCTTGTCAACTCTCGTACTGCACGATAATCATCATAGGTAACATGTATGACATCCTCTGCTTCCTGTCCAATCACGACTATCGGAATATTGATTTCTTTTATCTTTTTCATCAGCTTCGCATCGGCATTTGTAGCAATCAAGACTATCCCATCTACTTGTCTCACTTTCAACAAATCCAAATACTCCAGTTCCTTTTCTTTATCATGGTCGGTATTTGCCAAAAGAATTTGATAGCCGTGCTTTGAAAGCTCTCGCCCTAAACCAGTCACGATTCTACTCGGCGTTTCCGTTTGAATCGTTGGCAAAATCACCCCAATGACCTTCGTTTTCTTCGTTCTTAGCGACTTCGCATATTCACTCGGTGCATAGCCAGTCTCTTTAACCACACTCTCTACACGCTTCCTTGCATCCTCACTGACATAACCAGAGTCATTCAGCACTCTGGAAACCGTGGACCGGGAAACATTCGCCATCTCTGCAATATCTTTAATCGTTATCAAATCAAATCCTCCTAAGAGAGATAGACAGATCCTTATCTATCGTTCTTTAGCTCTTCCATTTCGTTAAGGTACATCAAAGCAATCCCTAGATTTCCCATTATACCACGATATATAGATGAGAAATAGGGATGGTTCGTTGAAGTGAAAGCCAATATAAATTATGGAGGAAAGGAGTCCAATGGAGGAGATTTCTTCCTCACTGGCCAATAGCTTCCCGTCTTCTTCTTTCTTCTCATCAAGAAAGCGGCGTAAATTAATAGCAGCGTGAGTACAATTGTAAGTATGTATAAGATCAACGCATTGAAATAGAAAAAGCTATCACTCACCTTAATGCCATCCATATAAACCCGATATGGGTTCTCTTCTGGATAATTGATTTTAACCGAAAAATCGTTATTGTTAAAAATGCTTGGAGGCACAGCTTTTGTCAGATGGATCATACTGCCCTCCTGATCTTCAAAGGCAAGTGCAAGATAATAATAACTGCGCCAATAACCTTTATAGCTGTAGCTGTGATCTTCGTATCTATCCGTAATCAATGCAGTTGTCTCCTGCTGGTTACCATGATGAGCCTGAACAGTACTGACGATGTCCTTTGTCATCGAAACATAGGAAAATAAAAGCCCAATACAAAGACCCGCGATAAATATCCCGGAAAATAACCGACTTAACCATTTATCATGGCTGTTTGTCCATCTATTCACTGATGGAATATGAATCAACTGATAGATAATAAAAAAGGTTGGATAGATAAGAGCGATAGCCATCAGTAGAAGATGTTCATAAATTTGGGAACGTATATCCTCCTTGCTAAACGCTGCACCGGTTAAGGTGCCCTTTAGCGTATCACCAATTTCAAGTGCATCAAATTCACTCTTTGGGATCTCTGCATAGTCCCTAGCCTCACTATTATAGATCACATTTTCCTCAGCCCCATCGGTTAACACGGCATAATAGGTTAGTTTTCCAAACAGACCGTTATGTACAGCTTTACCTTGTACAGTTTCTTCCAGCTGTTCATCGCTTTGCTGCTGAATCAATTGATAAAGTTCTTTTGATTCATCAATAAACCCATTCACAAACGCAACGAACACAACGATACCAACCATATACAGACTGATCCGCTTAAGTAATTCCATAACTTTCCCTCATTCACAGAGACAATTTTGATATAAAATAATTATACCATTCAATCAAATATTTCCACTTGACTTTTTCCGTCTCTTCTAGCTAAAGGCTGGTTATAAGAACCAGCCCTTACTTACTCTATTCTATGTCAGAATCAACTTCCTTTAAATTATGGCAGTACTGATTGAAAATAACCGCTGCTTTTTCTACATTCTCCGTACTTATGCCATGGTATGTTGTCATTCTAATATGGTTATTTGACACGGCTTTCACATATAACCCACGCTCTGCAAGTTCCATTTCAAATTTCGCAGCTGAATAACCACTGTTCGAAACATCTATGATGACAATATTCGTTTGCACATTTTCGAGATTTACCTTTATCTTTGTGTTTCCGACAATCTTGCTAGCAAGTAAATAAGCGTGTTCATGATCTTCTTTTAACCTCTGTGATTGAATTTCTATACCAATAATACCCGCAGCAGCAATAATACCCACTTGCCGCATGCCACCGCCTAGTAGTTTTCTCGTTGATCTTGCCTGCTTTATAAATGCTTTACTTCCACAAAGCAGTGATCCAATTGGTGCACCTAAACCTTTTGATACGGAGAACATAACGGAATCAACTGGAGCCACTAGATCGCTTACTGGCAGATCATAATATGCTGCGACATTGAATATTCTCGCCCCATCTAAATGGACTGGAACGCTATATTCGTTTGCAAGTTCACAAATTGCTTTCGTCTCTTTAGCCGATATACATGCACCGCCGAAAAAGTTATTGGAATTCTCCAGGCATAATAGGTTCGTATTTCTTTTTCTAAAATGAGATGCTAGGCTATCCACCCTTGGAACGCCTCGATTATCTGCCTCATACAGAACCGGATCGAGGCCAAAGTAAGATTCCATAAAGGGAGATTTTTCGCTTTTGTATAAATGGCTGTTTGCTCCTACAGCTACAAGGTCCCCTCTCGTACAATGCGTCATTAAAGCAATTATATTTCCGATTGTACCGCTGTTACAAAACATCGCATCTTCTTTTCCCGTTACTTTTGCAGCCAGATCTTCAAGCCGATTGACGGTAGGATCCTCACCTTTTCCATCCCGACTAGTTCTTCCGTCATCTCCAACTACCGCATCAAACATGGCTTGCCTCATTGAATCGATAGGTTTTGTCAGCGTATCACTCCGTAAATCAATTAGCATTGCTCTCCTACTTTCATCATTCACAATTTGCCGTGTCACATCGAATTATATTTTTGGTCTACTGAATCTTCATCAATTTTTTTCCTGTTTCTATTCCTTAAGATAGGAACAATGAATGACAGAAATGCGATGACAATTAATGTCAAAGCGATTGGTTTTTCCACAAAAATAAACAGGCTGCCGTTCGATATGGTTAAGGACTGACGCAACGATTGTTCCATCATCCCACCTAAAATAAAAGCTAGCAGCATGGGAGCAGCAGGAAATTTAAACCGTGCCATAAAGAAACCAACAATACCAAATAATACCAGCAAATATAAATCGAACGTGTTATAACTTACTCCGAAAACACCGATGATACAGAAGACGATGACGAGTGATATAAGTAATGGACGAGGTACTTTAAGTATTTTTGATATATATGGTATTAATGGTAGGTTCAGAACGAGCAAAATAACATTTCCTATATACATACTTGCAATCACTCCCCAGAATATATCCGGGTGCTCAGTCATCAGTAATGGTCCGGGCTGGACACCTAATACAATCAAAGCACCTAACATCACCGCAGTTGTTCCGGATCCCGGGATACCTAAACTTAATAATGGAACAAAAGAACCACTGGAAGCACTGTTATTTGCTGCTTCTGGTGCAGCAAGTCCAGCAATCGATCCTTTACCGAACTCCTCGGGTTTTTTGGATAACTTCTTCTCCGAAATATATGCTAAGAAAGAAGCGATGGTACCACCTGCGCCAGGAAGAATACCGATTAAAAAACCAATTAGGGATTGTCTCCCCGTTGGGCCTGCCATTTCTTTGACTTCATTTTTTGACAACTGCAAGCTTCCTAATTTTTTCCCGAAGACGCTCTTTTCTTTTCGCTCAAAAATTAATGAACTAACCTCGGCCAAAGCAAATAAACCAAGGGCGATAACAAGAAAGTCAACACCTTCAAGTAAATTGGCATTACCAAAGGTATATCTCGTCGTCCCTGTTTGTCCATCAATACCAACGGTTGCAATCATAAATCCAATTGTAGCTGATATTAAAGCTTTTACCGTGGACCCATCAGCGAAACTCGACACTGCGAGCAACCCGAACAACATCAAGGCAAAATATTCAGCAGGACCAAAAGATACCGCCACACTTGCAAGCACGGGTGCAAAAAGTGTTAGAAGAATGACACTTATGGTACCTCCCACAAACGAAGCTATGGCTGAAATCGCTAGAGCTTTACCAGCTTTCCCTTGTTTTGCCATTGGGTATCCATCGAAGGTAGTCGGAACAGACATCGATTCACCTGGTGCGTTCAGCAGAATGGAGGAAGCCGCTCCACCATATGCTGCTCCGTAATAAACCCCAGCCATTAACAATAGCGCCATAGCAGGATCCATTCCATACGTGATTGGGATCATAACAGCAATAGCAGTGATGGGTCCTAATCCCGGAATCATTCCAATTAACGTCCCAGTTACCGCACCAATAAATACAATTAATAGCCCTTGGAAACTTAATGCTACCTGAAATCCAGTTATTATTCCGTCAAAAATATCCACATTATTCCCTCCCCTCTAAAATGGTAATATTCCACTAGGTAATGAGATTTGCAAAAACGAATCGAATAAAAAATAAATACTAAGCGGTAAAGCTAAAGATACAATGACATTGGGAAGCCATTTTTTAAATCCAAGGAATAATGAATTAAAAAATATAAATAATGCGGTTGTTAATACAAAACCTATTATTTCAAAAAAGAAAACATACAGAATTACGAAACCTAATACAGATAAAATCACCTGCGTTTCGCCCTTTGGCAGTCTTCTTTCCTCTTTTTTACTCTCATCCTTACTGAAATATAGAAAGATTGATAAGAGCAAAAGAATGAATCCAAGTGTAATTGGCACGGCATCAGAATCTACTGGAACGTACGGATAATCCGGCAAACGAAAACTGAATAGTAAATAGCAAGCAGCAAGGATTGCTAATAAAAGAGCTAATTTTTTATTTAGTGTATTTAACATATCTGCACCACCTTTGGGAAAGAGCCAGTGAATCGTTATTCTGCCGGCTCTTTGTCCATATTTAATTGTTTAAGAGGATGTTCAAAAAGTCCGGTGAAAATGACACATCGAAAGCAGAAGATCTTCGACTAAGTACCGACACGTCCTGTGTCGAACGTCGAAGTCACCACATCCTGTAGAAGCTCGTTGGCTTGCTTTTCCGTTCCTCACGTATTAGTTGCATACTTTCCGGTACGGGGAGCTACGCCGCCTCGAACTTCTCGGTCCTTTTCATCCTCCTTTTGAACAGTATTTTAATTACCTAATCCTAATTCATCTAATAATGCCTTCATTTCTTTCTCTTGTTCTGTCAAGAAATCCACGTACTCTTCATGATCCATATACATTTCAGACCAACCATATTGTTCGCGAACTCCTGCCCAGCCTTCCGAATCATTTAACTCCTTAAACTTCTGCTCGTAATAATCCAGTGCTGCCTGGTCCATATCTGCTGGTCCAAAAAAGCCCCTCCAGTTAATGAATGAAGCATCGATTCCTTGCTCTATTGCTGTTGGGAAGTCTTCTAATACTTCACCAGTTAATCTCTCTTCCGATGTGATACCCAGAACCTTTATGTTTCCAGCTCTTACTTGTTCAACCGTTTCCGCTACACCTGTAGAAAATACTTCTACACTGCCATTAAGAAGCTGTGTCAGCGCTCCTCCATCTTGATCTGAAACATATTTAATCTTTGTAATATCAACCCCAGCAGCTTTGGCTACATGAACGAATTGAATGTGGTCCATGCTCCCTGGTGATGACGCTCCAACAACGGCAATACTTTCCGGGTCCTTTTTCATGTCTTCAAACAACTCATTTAAATTATCCCATTCCGCATCTGCACTCACAGCAATCGCTGCATAATCAGCAATAAGGTTAGAAATAGGTGTAAAATCATTAAATGTATACTCAGATTGTCCATTAAGCGGGACTAATAGCAATGGTGGTGAGTTTACGAATAAATTATACGGGCTATCTTTACCGTGAATGTATGCCCAAGCAACTGCCCCGCCGCCACCTGGTTTGTTCACGACACCTAAGCCTTGATCGATAATTTCTTCCTCTTCAAAAATTTTAGCAGCCATACGTGCTGTTGTATCCCAACCACCGCCTGGACCTGCTGGTGCAACGATCTCAATCGTCTTCTCAGGTTCCCACGTGTCATCCCCCGATGCAGTAGAATCATTTGAGCATGCCGCGACAAATAATAAAATAAATACAGACATAACTGATAAAAACTTCTTCAATACGTTTCCCCCCTAGTTTTCGTTTATGAAAGAATATTAATTCTTTTCTGAATGAAATTATAACGCGCTCACAATAATAATGTAACCGTTTTCAAAATAATAAAATTAAAATATATTAAATTTATTCTGTTCATAAAGTTCACGGTGATTTATAAAAGACTTTTCGATGAGACGAGTAAGCACAGTCCCAAAGGTGTTGTTAATTTTACTGACCTCTTCCTTTTCATCCACCCTTTAGAATACGAACTTAAAATTCAGCTGTAGGTAAATGCTCCAAGTGAAATAAAGTTACTGCAATCCTAATTTTATCCCGTCTTAGTAAAATAAAAAGCCCCTTTTCCAAGAGGCGATTATTTTAAAAATTTGTATTCACTTATCTCTAGCGAATGTGTTAGCTTTTCTTATCCTTCGAACTTTGACTTTAGATTTTAATTGCGACGGATTCACGTCTTGCTAAAATTTTATACCTTCTTTACCTGCAAGATATTATATTTTCTTTCTGGTCTCCCAACAATTCCATACTCATGCTCTGCCGTTCCTTCCCCAGTAGAAATAATATATTCCAAATACCTTCTCGCAGTCGTTCGTGATGCTCCCATTCTCTCTCCCATTTCTTCAGCAGATATTCCACCTTCGATTGATTGCATGATTTTTTTTACCCGTTTTAATGTTAGTGGGTCAATTCCTTTAGGTATAACTTCACGTTGTTTCGTAGCTGACTTGGTAAAACCAATTAGCTGGTCAACTTCCTTCTGACTAATGTCTGTTTTATTATCTAATATCTGTCGTCGTTTTTTATATTCCTCTATTGTTGCTGTAAATCGTTCTAATGATACAGGTTTAATAATATAATCAATAACTCCATTTCTTATCGATATTTCGACAAGCTCCTTATCTGTTGCCGCAGTAATCATAATCACATCAACACGAGGGAAATATTTTCTTATTTCCTGCAAAAGATCGGTGCCAAGTTGATCCTGCATGTAAATATCAAGTAACAATAAATCAACAGGCTTGTCCTTTAATAATTGAAGTGTCTCTTTCCCATTTAACGCTTTACCAACAATTTCTATTTCTTCTATTCTTAAAAGAAATTTCTCATGAATGGATGCGACCCTAAAATCATCCTCCGCAATGGCAACTCGAATCATCTTTATGCCCCCTTAAGATTGAACAACCTCTTAAACAACATTTTTTACTTCCTTTGGAATAAAGATAGTAAAGGCAACCCCACCACTATTCTGAATTTGCAATTCGATTGTCCCATTTAATTCATCAACAATCTGTTTAACAATGGCCAATCCAAATCCTCTATTTTGTTCACCTTTTGTCGAGACTCCTCTTTTAAAAATATCCTTTCGAACCTCATCATTCATCCCAATTCCCGTATCAGCAACTTCAAATACAATATCATTTCCAATATCTGTTGCAAAGAAAGTGACTTCCTTACGCTCACTTTCAGACACTGCTTCAAAAGCATTGTCAAGAATATTACCTAATATGGTGATTAGTTTTGAAATATCAATACGCTTTGGCAGCGCTCTCAAATAACTGCTACGATCAATCGAAAATGTGATTCTCATTTCAGATGCTTTTCCTAATTTCCCAAGTAAAATAGCTTGGACTTTATGGTCATGAATCTGTTCGAACAATATTCGATTTTGATTACGATTGATGGCTGATTCCGCATGAATTAATTTAATCGCTTCGTCGTATTCCTTTAGCTGCAGCAATCCAGAAATCGCATAAAGCTTATTCGTATACTCATGTGTTTGTGCACGCAAATCCTCTGAGTACTTTCTAACCTCTGATAGTGTGTTAACCATTTCTGTCATCTCTGTTTTATCACGAAAACTTGAAACAACACCAACGATTTTTCCCTTTTCCATTATTGGCGTTCGATTAACGATGATGATTCTATCCTTTAATAAGAGCTCTTGATCATTTTCAATGATTCCGGATTCTAATACCTTGTACATTTGTGAATTTGGTATAACTGTTTCTATTGGTTGATGCTTGGATTCATCGGTAATTCCAAGAATTTTTTGTGCAGTGGTATTCATCATTGTGATTCTTCCATCTTCATCAATCGCGATTACGCCTTCTTTAATCGAATCGAGAATCGCATTTCGTTCTCGATATAGAGAACCAATTTCATGCGGTTCTAACCCTAAGGTATCCTTCCGAATGTTTCTGGCAAGGAATACACCACCAACGATTCCCAGTAGTAAAACGAATAATGCAGCTTGACTGTATTTAATTAAATTTTCAATTGTTGCTTCTCTAATATCTTCCAGCATAAAACCGACAGAAACAATCCCGATAATATTGCCATCATTATCAAAAATCGGTGCTTTCCCACGAAGAGATGGACCTAAAGATCCTACTGCTTCAGAAATGTAATACTCTCCGTCAATTAATGCCTGGTCATTGTCTCCGCCCACCATTTTTTGACCAATTTTCCATTCCTGGGGGTGTGAAAAGCGGATACTCTCCTTGTTACCTACAATGATAAACTCCGCCCCCATTTCTTTCCGTATTTGTTCTACAATTGGCTGAATAACTTGTGAGGGATTCTCATCATCAAATGCTTCTACTACCATTGGCATAAAAGAGACGGTTGTTGCAACTTGTAAGGCAAGCTGTCCCATATGTTCCTCTGTTTGCTCCGCTTCAAAATAGGAATAGATTCCTGTTAATGAAATGAAAATAAATAATAGCAGCGAAATAATAAGGGTAAGTAGTTTTGTTTGTAATGAGACTCTTATTTTCCGCTCAACTCCCTTCTACTATATAGCCAAAATTAATCGTTACTGTATTCCCATTTTACGCAGACACAGTAAAGAAAATCAAGCAGATTTCTGACTATTCAAAAGTGGATAAACAAATAAAAAATGCACTGTTCCCCTGGGGGATTAGTGCATTTTGATAGGCGAACCACAGATTTAAGACGCCCGAAGGCTTATTCTATATTCCTTATAAGCGGGGAATGAAAAATAACAACGGATTAAAGATTCACTTTATCACGCAAAACCATTGGAAGTACGCCGCCATGCTGATAATACCTCATTTCCATGTCACTATCCAAACGAACAATAACTTGAAATTCCTTTTTATACCCATCCATACCTGTTGCCGTGACATAAATATGCTGACCTGGCTTTACATCGTCCCTTATATCAATATCGTATAGCTCATTGCCTGTTAATCCTAGTGTTTCGGCATTTTCATTTGGTTTAAATTGAAGCGGCAGCACCCCCATTAACGCAAGATTGCTTCGATGAATGCGTTCAAAGCCCTCCACTAAAACTGCTTTTATACCAAGAAGCTGGGTTGCCTTTGCAGCCCAATCACGTGAGCTTCCCATTCCGTAGTCAATTCCCGCAATAACGAATAAGCCAATTCCATCTTGCTTGTATTCCATGGCAGCATCATACGCTGGCATTACATCACCAGTAGGAAAGTATGTCGTATAGCCGCCTTCCTTCCCTGGGGCTAGCTGGTTTCTAAGTCGAATGTTGGAAAAGCCGCCACGAATCATTACTTCATGATTACCTCTCCTTGCTCCATATGAGCTAAAGTGATGGCGATCAACATTTTTGCCCAATAAGTATTTTCCAGCTATACTTTGTATCGGAATCCGACCTCCCGCAGGAGAAATGTGATCGGTGGTAATGGAATCACCAAGCTTAAGTAAAACGCGAAGACCTTGAAGTGGACGAATCCCGTTTGGTTCTCTTGATATATTTTCAAAGAATGGTGGATTTCTTAAGTATGTGGAGTCTTCGTCCCAGTTATAGAGCAGCCCTTCGCTTATTTCCAGCTTATTCCACGCATCACTTCCAGTAAATATGTTCTTATGTTGGTTCTCAAATAAATCAGGTGTAATCGTCTCCCTAATCTTTTGCTCGATTTCGAAATCGGTTGGCCAGATATCTTCCAAAAAAACATCATTGCCCAACTTGTCTTTGCCAAGTGAATCCGTAGTTAAATTTATATCCATTGTACCCGCTAATGCATAGGCAACAACGAGCGGCGGCGATGCAAGAAAGTTCGCTTTTATTAGTGGATGAATGCGTCCCTCGAAGTTCCTATTTCCCGATAGAACCCCAGCTACAATCAAATCCTTGTCTTCTATTACTTTTTCAACTTCCTCCGGTAGTGGACCAGAATTACCTACACAAGTTGTGCAACCAAAACCGACAAGATAAAAACCTAGTTTCTCTAGGGAATCTAATAAACCTGCTTTACGTAAATAATCAGGAACAACCTGTGATCCCGGTGCCAGACTTGTTTTGACGTAAGGTGGAACGATAAGCCCTTTTTCAACTGCCTTTTTTGCAAGTAATCCAGCTGCCATCATCACATGCGGATTCGATGTGTTCGTACAGCTTGTAATCGCTGCAAGGACAATTGCTCCTGTTTTTAAGATAGATGTTTGCCCTTCTTTATGATTGATCTTTGCCTCTCTATGAATCTCTGTTTCATTTAGCCCATACCCGTGATTACCAACCTCATGGACGAGCGCCTTTCTAAATGAATCTTTTACTTCGGATAATCGGTTTAAATCTTGAGGACGTTTTGGACCAGCTACATATGTCTCTATGCTTGTCAGGTCAAGCTCAATAACCTCTGAATAACTAGGAGCATTGGCATCATTTGTATAAAAAAGCCCATTCGCTTTACAGTATGCCTCTACAAGTTCCACTTGTTCCTCGGTTCTCCCAGACAATCGCAAATAATCAAGCGTTTTATTATCTACTGGAAAATAGGTGATGGTCGCCCCATTTTCCGGTGACATATTGGCAACCGTTGCCCTATCCGCTACGGACAAACTGTTAAGCCCTTCCCCAAAAAATTCAACAAATTTGCCAACTACGTTTTTCTGACGAAGCAGATTTGTAATATAAAGCGCTAAATCCGTTCCCGTCGTCCCAGGTGATAACTTACCTTTTAAACGAATACCGATTACTTCTGGCAATGGGAAAAAGGATGGCTGACCTAACATCGCTGCTTCTGCTTCAATTCCGCCAACACCCCAGCCAACAACACCAATCCCGTTAATCATTGGTGTATGGGAATCTGTACCTAAACACGTGTCTGGATATACAAGACGCTTATCCCCATCTACTACAGAATATACAACCGAGGCAAGGTGTTCCAGATTTGCCTGATGAATAATTGCTGTTGATGGTGGGATAGCCCGAAAGTTGTTTATCGCGTGTGTGGCCCACTTAAAAAATTTATAACGCTCCAAATTTAATTCAAACCCACGGTTCACATTGTATTGCAGTGACCCCCTTGTACCAAATCTATCCACCTGCTCCGCATGGTCAATGACAAGGTCGACTGGTATTTCAGGATTTATCTTTTCCGGATCTCCTCCCATCTCTTTCACCGCTTTTCTCAACGAAGCGAGATCAACAATGACCGGAACGCCGGTAAAATCCTGCAATACGATTCTCGATGGCATAAAAGGGACAACGGCATTTCTCTGACTGTCCCTTTCTCCCCAATTGGCTAGATTTTCAATATGTTCTTGTTGAATAACCTTCCCATCATATTTCCGTAAAACAGACTCCAGTAAAATTTTAATTGCATAAGGCAGTTTGGAAATATTACCAATACCAGCCTCTTCCAGTGCTTGCAAACGATAATAATGATAGTTCTTTCCATTAGCAGTAAAGGACGATTTTGCCTTGTAAATATCATTGTCTTTCAGCTCCAGCATGCTGTTACCTCCACTTCTTTCTTCATTATTCAGGAATGTACAAATCCCCTTTAATAATTCTCCTCGCGGTTCGTTCTAGTCCAACATAAGCGATATCCAGTTTATCTTTATACCTGGCAACTTTTACGTTGGCGACTCCCTCGGGGTGTCCAATACGAATAATTCGTTCATGATTATTGTCTGGCTCCCTCGTAAAACGATTGACAATGGTTCCTAGCAACATAGCTGCAGCAGCGATACAATAAAGTCCACTTCCTGCAAACGTACGATGAAAAGCACCCATGGAAAGCATTTTTGCAACTAGGTCAACATCATCTGCCTTGATAAGCTCCCCCTCCTGTGTCACATAATCCTGTGGCTCTGTTACGATAGCTATTTTCGGTACAGATGGGGCTTGTTTTGCAATAGCAATAGTCGCTGCCATTCCAGATACTACTGCCATTTTGGAGCGAATGGTCTCTATTTCATCTAACAACGCTTTGTTACTCGCCAATTCACGATTCGGCTCTACTCCGGTTATTCCTAGATCCTTCGCTTGTACAAATACAAATGGATTGACTGCATCAGCAAAGGTTACATCGTAGCTTTTCTCCTCTGTTTTTAATGCGTATACTGATCCAAGTGGCAATGTTCTTCCTGTCTTTCCTCCACCAGGGTCAAGGATGCTTATTACGAATTTTGCTCCTGGCTGGCTTAATCCAGGAACCATGTAATCTCCAGCTACCTTTGCCTTTCCATTTATTACAGGAACATTTATGGTGAGTACGCGCTTAATATTTGTGTTAAATACCTTCACATCTATCTGATTAGCATGAGGCTCCACATCAACTAAACCTTCATCAACAGCATAGGCACCGACAGCAGCCATCAGGTTCCCACATGTCCCTTTGTCATCTACAAGCTCTTCACCAATCCCAATCTGGTAAAAAGTATAATCTACATCAATCTCATTATGATTTGACTTGGAAATAACACATACTTTGCTTGAATGCGATGTCCCACTTCCTAGCCCATTAATCTGCGAAGGATTATAGGCATCAATTCCAGACATAAATATTTTATATTGAAGCTTTCTGTCCTCTGGTAAATCCTCCTTGTTAAAAAATATCCCCCGACTTGTTCCACCACGATAAACCGCACAAGATACCCGAAACTGAGAAATCATGACCACTCCTATCAATGTTTGATAATTCAATCTATGTTTATATTAATTTAAACTCAGTAATAATTAAAATACTGATATTTTATGGATAGCTATTTGTTTTTTGGATAGCTGTTACAAATGCTTTCCTAAAAAAAATGAACCAAACTCGTCCACTATAAGTCTGGTTCATCTTTCTTCATATATTTTTCCATTCATATCTTGGGTATCAAGATCTTCTATAAATGCAACAAATACTTTGATCACATTTAATTCTAGTGATTCATCATGGTAAAGCATCCATGTTTTCCTTAATAAAGCTTCTCCTTCTTTATCTGTTAAGCTAATCTTATAGATATCTTCCATTCCGTTCAGTATCATGCTAGGCATGATGGCATACCCTAGGCCATTTGCTACCATTTCCTTACACGTATCAACTTGGTCAACCTCCATCGTAATGAATGGCGGTTTTAAATATGTTTTTGTCCACCATTCTTCAATCAAAGACTTGAGCAAGCTATCTGTTTTATAATCAATTCTTGGTAGATTAGGTAGATCAGCAATATCTAATTCCTTCGCTGAAGCAATACATAACTGTTCTTCAAATAATAGCTGTTTCCGACCAAGCCACGGATAATCGCCTCTTACAAACGCAATATGTACATCCTTGTTATATAACGCATGAAACATGTCCCGACTCCACCCTGTCGTTACTTGAAAATCAACGTTTGGGTACCTGTCTTTAAAAAGTTTCAGCAGCCTTGGAAGCTTGTACTTTGTAAAAAAATTGGATACACCGAATTTAATGGTGCCCACTACCTCACGATCCATGTTTGCTATATTTTCCTTTATCTCCTGTATCTTCAGCAGCATTTCTTCTGCGCTCTTTGCTAAATACTCTCCTTGAGGGGTAAAATTCACGCCCCTTCTTTCTCTAGTTACAATTTTGATGCCAAATTCCTTTTCGAGCTGTTTTAACCGACTAGAAAATGCCGGCTGTGAAATATATAAACGCTGTGCCGCTTTGGTAATATTTTTCGTTGCATAAAGATGCTTTAAAATTAACCAATCTTGACTCCGCATATCGCAACTCCTCCACCTTTTTTGCTATTCATTTTTATTATGGTTGATAATACGATTTTAGTATTTTACGAACTATTGCTAGTATACTATATTTTAAGAAAGTGATTAATTTCAAGTCTGCATTATCAGGAGGTAATCGGGTGTAGAGTATTCTTGAACAATTTAGCCGTATTCCAACAACTTGTATATCTGACGCAATGAATGGACTTAATAATCTACATTCATCAATTAAACCGTTAAAAACAAATGATAAATTAATTGGCAGGGCATACACTGTGAAGATGCCTGTCGGTGATAATGTTGCCGTTTTAAAAGCAATTAGAACAGCAAAAGCTGGAAATGTCCTCGTAGTCGACGCCAAGGATGACACGTACCGCGGAATTGCTGGTGACTTTGTAATCGGTATGGCAAAAACCCTTAGCCTTGGTGGATTAGTGGCTGATGGGGTTATTCGCGATTTAGAAGGCAGTAAAAACCTGGAGTTTCCTGTCTTCTGTAAAGGAACGACCGTTGCAGCATGCGGTAAAGCAGGCGGAGGGACAATTAATGTACCCATCTCGTGTGGTGGAACAGCCATTAATCCTGGTGATATTATCGCAGGTGATGCTGATGGTGTCGTTGTTATTCCAAGACCAATAGAACAAGACGTATTAAAAGAGGCGTTAAAAAAGCTGGAGTTAGATAATGAACGTGCTAAGAATATTTTAGGAAATCCAGAAGCTGTAAAAACATACTTAAATGACGTATTATCTTAGAGTACATGGAGGCAGGTGAACTGCACCCAATTGGGGTCACTGTTAGAAGCCCTTAAAAGCACCCTATATACAGATAAGTATTATTTATTGCCCTATTCAAGAATTGATTAAATTTTATTATTGATCCTAAACTTGGTGCTATACAATTAGCACCAAGTTTTTTCATCATCATAAGTGAGCGACCATAAAATTCCCCATCATTTTTCCTCGCATCTCCAAGCACCCACCCACACAATTTGAATAAACTATAATCACACCCAATTCAATTTTATTAGAGTTGAATATAAACAAAGGAGTGAACGTGTAAGATGAATAATCTTTTTTACCATACCGTTCAACCAGGCGATAATTACTGGTTATTGGCATATCGATATCAAACAACTGCAGAAGAAATTTTTGCTGTTAATCCTGGAATAAACCCCAACTATCTGCATACCGGACAAAAAATTTCGATACCAGTCGCACACTCGCCCAACCAGCAAGTACGACCAGATCATTGTATAAGCCAGGCAGAGGTTGATTATCGAAATGATATGCGAAGTCTTTGGGAGGAACATGTCGCATGGACGAGAATGGCCATTATTAGTCTTACATTTAATTTGCCAGATATCGACTTTGTCCTCACACGTCTGCTGAGAAATGCGACAGACATGGGTAATATGATTCGCCGCCTATACGGGGATGTTGTTGCGGAAACGTATGGCAACTTAATTAAAGAGCATCTTCTAATTGCGGCAGACCTTGTCAAGGCAGCAATAGCCGGTGATGAGCAAGCAGCAATGACAGCAGAACAAAAATGGTACGCAAACGCAGATGAAATTGCTGTTTTCCTAAACAGCATTAATCCTTATTTAACAGAAGAGGCAGTCCGCGAAATGTTTTATCACCATTTAGACTTAACAAAACAAGAAGCGGTAGCGATGATTAACAAAGACTATCAAAAGGATATCGAAGTATATGATGAAATTGAGAAACAAGCAAGACATATGGCGGATACAATCTCCGATGCGATGGTGAAAGCTTATCCAAGTGTGTTTTAGATGTTTACAAACCATCTTAGATAGAGTAAGCAGATAATATAATCCTCTTACTCTATTATGGATGATACTGTTTCAGAACAATGCTTTGCGATTTATTTTAAGCAATCTTAACAGTCTCTCCAATCTCCGTTAATATTTCACTGGCATAATGGAGTTATTAACAATAAGGAGAGGATACATTTGAGAATTGCTTTTATTGGAGATTTACATTATCCATCTATGATTGGTAAAAATGAGAAAGTAAAAGAAGCTAGGGATGCATTCTATGCTAAATTTCTTCATACTTTTTTTGAAATAGAAGCTGACTACTATGTTTCTATTGGTGATTTAACCAACTTTGGCAGAGAAGATGAACTGCGCGAAGTCTATGAAATCATTCGTAAATACGATAAACCTTTTATTCACACATTTGGCAACCATGACCTATACGGCGTCTCAAGAGATGAAGTTCTAAACATTTCTAACAGCGAACAAAATATTTCAATTGCAACAGATGAAGTAAACATTATCTCCTTGGAAACTGCCCGGGACCATGATCACGAAGATTATAGTGGTTACGTAAACGATAAGCAATTACAATGGCTGGAAGCCGAAATTGCAGAGAGTGAGGATAAGCTTGTGATAATCTTTGCTCACCATCCGGTTTACGATACAACAGCAAATTCTAATTTCCCTTACTTATCCATTCAACCTGAAGTACCAATTCTTGACGTTTTGCGTAAGAAGAAAGGAAACGGTATTTACATAAACGGCCATAATCACAAAGATTCCATTGAAACAATAGATAACTGGACATTTGTTCAAGCAAATGCTGTACTCGATGATCAAAGTATCCGCATATTAGAAATAAATGATAACGAAATTTCGATTCAATCGCCTCATGTCGCAAGTCCAGAATTAAGAGGTATGGCACAACTAATTGGTTCCAATATTAATCATTTCCAATTGAATCCACTAGGTATGGGTACTACACCTAACCGTGAAAAGTTGATTAAAAGAAATTTATATGTTTAAGAATACGAAACAAGGGCCTTTACTGGAGGGTCCTTTTTTTCTGGAATGGAGACTTATATTTAGCACCTCCTTTCTTCTTCTCCCCAAACGAAAAAAGAATGAGCCACAAGCCCATCCTCCATTCATTTAACTCCCGTATACGTAAATGCTCTAATAATATGGCGTTGTGCAAAGAAGAAGATTATTAAAATCGGGATGACGAGAATAACGTTACCCGCCATTAAAATATTCCACGCAACACCGCCATCCACCTGCCGCAGTTGTGCAATTCCAACAGGAAGGGTACGTGCACTCTCTGTAGTTGTCATAACAAGCGGCCAGAAATAATCGTTCCAATGCGTAATGAAATTGAATAAGCCCAATGTAATCAACGTTGGTTTTGCCATTGGCACCATAATCTTCATCATAATCTTGAAATCAGTTGAATTGTCCAAACGTGCAGCCTCTAATAATTCTTCTGGGACTTGTTTAAACGTTTGCCGCAGCATGAAAATCCCGAACGCGCTTGTAGCAAATGGCAGAATCAAGCCCCATAATGTATCAAGAAGACCCCAGTCACTTAAATTTAAAAACACTGGCAAGAAAATAAGCTGGGCCGGAATCATCATGGTCACCATGACTAAGCTAAACAGCACATTTTTGAAGCGAAATTCATACCTTGCAAATGCATATGCTGCAGGAATAACGGTAATAAACTGAAAGATTAAAATTCCAACCGATACAAGGACACTATTCATAAAGTATTGTAAAAATGGTCCAGAATTCCATGCTGATATAAAGTTCTCCCAAATGAGTTCATCTGGAATCCACTTTGGCGGGAACACCATTGTTTCTCCCAATGTTTTTAAACTCGTGGAAATCATCCAAATAAAAGGCATAGCGAAGATTGCAACCATTATAATTAAACCAATCACATTTAGTATTTTTAAAGGCAAGGATGTTTTCAAAGTACGCATTCCCTTCTATTGATAGTGAACTCTTTTACTTAGAACTTTAAAATAAAGCAACGTTAAAATACTTAAAATGACTAATAAAATAACACCGGCTGCTGATGCATAGCCAATTTTAAAGAATATAAAGCCGTTTTCATATATGTAGTATACAAGCGTGTTTGTCGAATTAAGTGGCCCACCCTTTGTAATAATGCTGATCGTTTCAAAAACCTTAATGGAGTCCAAAATCCCTATAATCGTTAAGAAAAATAAGCTAGGCGATAACATTGGAAAAGTGATCTTTGCAAATCGCCGCCAGGGTGGTGTACGATCTAAGGCAGCTGCTTCATATAAATGCTTTGGAATACTTTGCAGGCCAGCTATAATGATTAACGTAAAATAACCGATGTTTTTCCACACTGCTATAATAATTAGCGAAGACAAGGCCGTGTTGGGATCTGTAAGCCACGGAACCTTTTCTAATCCGACTAAACTTAAAACCCAATTTAATAAACCATAGTCAGCATCCATTATCCACATCCATAGCATCGCAATGGATACAAGCGAAATAATATGCGGACTGAATACAGCCCCTTGGACAAAGCTGTACATCCAGCCTTGCTTATTCAACCAAATAGACATTAGCAGCGCAAGGCTAATTGAAAATAAAACGGTAAAAAATGTATACATCAGCGTATTGCGAATTACCTCTAAAAACATAGGGTCGGACAGCAAATCTTTAAAATTCCCGAGACCAACAAATGTTTTATCGGGGCTAATAAAGTTCCAATCATGAAAACTTAAGTAAATCATATAAAAAATTGGTTGAATGAAGAATACTAGAAAAACAATAATGGCGGGCGCAACAAAAAAATATGGGCGCCACTTCGCTGATCTCATACGAGCACCTCTCCTCTTACCTCTCGGGCAGGAGTCTGAAAAGGAATATCCTCTACAAAAACCCGATTACCTTGCGTATCAAAGTAATACAATTTATCCATTGGAATGGTGATATCAACTTTTTTCGTTTCTACTAATGGGGCTTGGAAGCTTTTCACTTGAAACTGCCCTGCATCACTATTCACCAAATATAGTGTTTCCGAACCCAGTGTTTCCATTGTAATTATTTCACATGAGAGATTTATTCCAGAAGCAGCTAGCTTCTCCACTTGCATAGCTGCATGCTCTGGGCGAAAACCTACATAGGAAATACGCTCATCTGTAATCGTTCCAGTTTTTTCTTCTACCATTGACTTTGACAGAATGTTCATCGATGGTGTACCGATAAAATTCGCTACAAATTGATTCGCCGGGTTATGATATACTTCCATCGGTGCTGCCTGCTGCATAATATGACCTTTATCTAAAATGACAATTTCATCTCCCATCGACATTGCTTCTACCTGATCATGGGTTACATAGATAAAAGTTGTTCCCAAGCGTTTATGTAACTGGATTAATTCCGTTCGCATTTGCCCGCGTAATTTCGCATCTAAATTGGATAATGGTTCATCAAATATAAAAACATCTGGTTTTTTTACCATTGCTCGTGCTAACGCTACACGTTGACGCTGCCCACCAGATAAGTTTTGCGGCTTCTTATCCAAGTATTCGGTAAGGTCCACAATCTCAGCTATTTCCTCTACCATCTTTTTTCGTTCCGCTTTTGGTATTTTCATATTTTCCAAGCCAAATTCAATATTGCCTCTTACAGACATCGTTGGATACAACGCATAGTTTTGGAAGACCATAGAAATGCCTCTTTTTCCAGGTGCCACATCATTAACTAATTGATCTCCAATCCATATTTCCCCTGCTGAAACGTCTTCTAGACCGGCGATAATTCGGAGTGTCGTCGATTTACCACATCCAGAAGGACCAACCAAAACCGTAAATGAGCCATCCTGGATATCCAAATTCATATCCTCAATCACCTTTTTATTATTACCATACGCTTTCGATACATTTTTCAATTGAATTTTAGCCATGATATAACTCCTTAAAGTTAAAATTAATTCATAGGAACGTGACAGGAAACACCACGTTCCTATGTAAAAACACTTATTTAATCACATTTGCCGAACGTTCTGCAGCTTGATCTAACACATCCCCAGCTTCCAAACTTGGATCAAGCATTAAACGTTGAATTTCTTCGATAAGAATTTTTACTACCTCAGGATATCCTTCAATCATTGGACGAGCATTTCCATATTGCAATTGATCTACCGCAACCTTAAATTGTGGCTTTTCTTCATAAAGCTCTTGCATCGTGTCTGACTCCACTGCAGAAAGTCGACTTGGTAAATATCCAGTATACTCACTTGCATAAGCCGTTTGTTCTGGAGCAGTCATAAATTTAATGAACTCCCATGCAGCTTGTTGTTTTTCTTCATCTAATCCAGTAGTCATTACTAAATTCGCCCCACCAGTTGGAACACTGCGTTGTTCATTTTCAGGGAACATAATTGTTTCCAATTCATAACCATTTTCTTCCGCTAACTGCAACATTAATGTTAAGTCAGCTGTAGAAGAGAAATACATTCCCGCACGGCCAGTAGCAAAATCTTGTCTCGCCATATCTGCTGCTTGCAGTGGTTCTCCACCTGGAACACGCATTGTTCCAGCTTCAACCATTTCCTTCCAAAGGTTAAGAGCTTCCACTCCACCTTCTCCGTTAAATGCAATTTCGCCGTTCTCATTAACCATTTCTCCACCAGCTTGAGCAACAAATGCTTCATAGAACCAAATATCTACCGGCATTGAAATTCCAACATGCTCGTCATCTGTTAAGTTTTCAGCTGCTGATTGAAAATCTTCCCACGTTTGGATAGATGCTGGATCAATCCCTTTTTCTTCAAACATTGTCTTATTAATATATACAATTGGTGTACTTCTTAAGTAAGGTAGGCCATAAAGCTTGTCATCAACATAGGAGTTCCCCATTAAACCAGGATTAAAGTCATCCATATCAATTTCATCTGCATCTTCTTCAACAAAGGCTGTTAAATCTTGGGTCATACCAGATTTTGCAAATGTTTCAATCGAAGCAATTTCATTTTGTGTTACTTCCGGAGCGTTACCAGCTGCAAATGCTGCTTGCGTCTTTGAATGCAGCTCATCATAGCTACCTTGGAATTCAGCAGTAACGTGTATTTCGTCCTGCATTTCATTAAATTGCTCTACTAGATTTTCATTGTTTTCTCCAATCTTATCTCCCCATGCATACCAATACGTAATTTCAATTGGACCATTACCTTCAGATTCTGACCCTGAGTCCCCACTCGAACCCGTGGCCTCACTATTACCACAAGCTGCAAGTACAAGTATCATTACAGTAAACATTAATAAATAAGATAGCTTCTTCATTTTTCATTCCTCCATGTTTTAAATTAGAATTCTATTTACCTATTAGAGGTTGTTCAAAAAGTCCGGTAAAAATGACACATCGAAAGCAGAAGATCTTCGACTAAGTACCGACACGTCCTGTGTCGAACGTCGAAGTCACCACATCCTGTAGAAGCTCGTTGGCTTGCTTTTCCGTTCCTCGCAAAAAAACACTTTTCCTGCGTGCAAGAACGTCTGCTCACGTATTAAACCCATACGTTCCGCTACTCAAAGCTACGCCGCCTCGAACTTCGACGCATAGGACGTGCTAGTGTCGGCGTTGCAACAGGACGTTGCGACCTTAGCCGACCTCGGTCCTTTTCATCCTCCTTTTTGTACACGCACTATTAGTGATACTTATTTCTTCCATGACCCCCTCCACTTCTTATACTAAAAAAGACCCCAAAATAGATATATATGCATACCCACATATATCCTATTTTGAGGTCTCTCTAATCGCACCATGAATGTATTCACTTTACAATTTTAACTATATCAAACTACTATTAATTAGATTTGAAGCGAATGTTAACTTTTATTAAAGATGTTGTTCAAAAAGATGGCTTTTTTCTAAAGGTAATTCGAATGCAAACAGCTCAGATAGGTTCTCTATCACATAATCAGGTTTGATTCTCGATTTAGGAATATCCTGTTTACTTACTACCCCGGTTAGCACAAGACATGTCGCAAACCCGTGTGCTTGTCCAAGCATAATATCTGTCTCCAACCTATCTCCAACAATCAAAATCCGATTGGGGTCTGTCTCACTTATCTCCAGCAATCTGTCTGCATAATAATGAGTTGGCTTTCCAATAATTTGGTCGATCGCTCTACCGCTAGCGACCTCAATTGCCTTTGCAAAGGTCATCGTATCCGGTATATATCCATTCGGGACGGGGCAAATCGGATCGGGATTTATCACAATAAGCTTAGCTCCTTGATAAATTGCATTCATTGCATGTTGAATTCTATCATAGGAAAAAGCTCGGTCATGTCCAACTAAAACATGGGTTGCTTTAGCTGGGTCATCGATTGTTTCAATACATTGACGATGCAACTCCGCCTTCACCTGATCATCGCCAACAACGTAAACCCTCGCTGCTGGATACTGTTCCTTAAAATATAGACCCGCTAAATAAAGAGCAGTTACTACTTCCTCCAGCTGAATGGTGAGGCCGAGTCTTTCTAAACGCTCCTTACATTCCTCTCTTGATAGGTTCGAGGAATTTGTAATAAAGCGAACCTTCTTTCCGTTGCTTCGTATGTATTCGAGTGTTTCCACAGCTCCCGGCAATAGCCTATCTCCAATGTAAATCGTACCGTCTAAATCAAAACTATACACATCATAATCTTCAATTTTAATCACATGTTCTCTCCTTTTTTGGCAAGTAGGAAAGTATATGACTTTTCTGCTTGCATAAGTGCAACTAAGGCAATCGCCTAAGAGCTTGGCGACTGCCAAGTTTTCTAAGATTTTAAATGAAGAATTTTTGTTTCCCAACACCTCCATAAAAAAGAGACCACAAATAATATAAATGCCTTAGACAGCATTCAATATTTGTGGTCTCTCTTCATTTGCACCAATAAACTATTCACTTCACACCCAATTGTAACGTATAAATACTAAATCATTGTGAAGAAGAAGTTAATTTTGCGTATAGTTTGGAGTGAACAGCCTTTTCTTTGGCTCAATTTTATAATTGGTTCAAGTCCAACTTCCACATTTCCGGGTTAGACGTTGATACAGCAGCAGCTCCATGATCAAATGCACTTTTGGCATGTTCCGGTAAGGACAGAAGCCCTCCAGTAATGATAGGAACAGGTGATATTTTAGATAGTTTTTCAATAAAGTCCGGTGCCCTGCTCGGCATTAATTCAATTATATCAGCTTGAATATTACGAGGGTCCTGAACAAGGTGGAGGTAGACATCAGTATCGATTAGAAATACACGCTGAACAACGAATAACCCTGCCTTTTTGGCTCGTTTAATAATTCCCTGATTCGTTGAAACAATTGCAGTTGGCTTTACATATTTTTTCACAAAGTCGATCCCATCCTTGTCCATTTCAAGACCACCTATTCGTTCTACATGTAAAATAACAGGGAGTCCGTTTTTTTGAAGAAAATCGACATAGCGCTTCACGGTTAAAATCGTACCTGTCATTAATAATGCCGCGCCTAAATTATGTTTGTATTTTACTACTTTTTCTATATACTTTGGCTCTTTTAAGGCAGCAACCATTTTTTTCTTTTGTAAGTTCTCGAGTAAGATAGTTTCATTCATGTGTGTCGATTTCTCCTTTATCATTGTTGCTGTAATCTACCGGTTCCCTTTTCTCCCTATAAAAGAGAAAGCCAAGCACTCCAACCCCTAAAACAGTCATTCCGACTGTCCAGCCAAAATACGGAGGATAGTAGGTCATCTCAATCTCATTACCTCCAACTTCTAATGGAATGCCGATAAACGCATAGTTAACTTTTTCGATTGGCACTTTGTCACCATTTATTTTCAAGCTCCAACCCTTCTCATATGGAATAGGAGTTACAATCATTTCAGCTTTCTTTTCGCTAGTAACTTCCCCCTTCACAAGGCCATTTTCCCATTTTAAAGGTAAGGCTTCCTCCTCGTCGTATCGTTCATGAACTTCACGCAACACCATATAATCCTCATGGAAAATCTGCAAACTCTTTAAGCTGTAATTCCCCTTTGGAAGCTTTAATTTAATGGTGTCATCCGCTTCAACTCGAATCGTAAGGTCATTGATATTCGTCTGATAAATGGAATCAGACTCTTTCCTTAACGTTTGATAGTCATTCACCTCTAATAGAAACTCATCTTGTTTTCGAATCCCGTCAATATAAAAGGACACATATAGATCTCCATTTTTTATTGGATGATCGAGGGAAATATCGAGCCCACCACCATCTTCCACTACACGAAGCTTCTCTTCATCATAAGTTGCATTTACTGCTTGAATCGAGTAATCATCAATCTCGGTAGCCTCTAATTGTTCAGCTGAATTATTATTGCCCTCTTCCACAATTACTCCTGAGAGCATCGCGTGTTCCCGTTTTAACACAGGCTCCTCCAGCAATTCATTTGCATCATACCTTACATTGGTTTTCCGAAAAGATGGAAGCAGTAATTGATTTTCGTAAGCTGCGTAATGCTCACTATCCAACAATGGCATGAATCCATATGGCACAGTCTTTGTTTCTTTTCCTCTCATATAAAACTGTCCATCAAATAGGCTCATAAGGTTAGCTCTATCTCCAAGTGTTGCATATCTGCTCACACTTTCCCGGTCCATACTAATCTCAGCATAGTGATAATAGAAAAAAAGCAGATTATCATTTAATATACTCGAATATACGCTCATCCCATCATAGTCTTGGACAATTGGTGTATTGTTTCGCATCGGTACCATCCAATCAATTCGACTATGCTCGGTATCTTTATTTTTCTTCATTTCTTCAATGAGCTGTCGTTGTTCTGAAGAATTGTAGATGTCCGAGTTTAACAAAACCGATTCACTAGCCAATTCCCCATCTTTGGGAGGAGTCATTAATCTTACTGCTTGAAACAAATTTGCTGAAATGACCATAATCAAGATAATACTAATAGAAATCGCCGTTTTATTCCTTCGTAAAAAGAAGATAATAATGAAACAAACAGATGCAATCGGGATTATCCAATCAAATGTTTGATCAAATGAATACGTATCATATTCGATAAAGGCAATAGCCAAAAGGGTATAAGCAACAACACCAATCGCAACATCTTTTGCTTTTACTTCCTTGATATGTTGCAAAACAAACGCTGCTACTCCTCCAAAAGCGAGGCAAACGATATATTCCCAGCGATTCTGTGGTGCCGAAAAACCGTTAAACATACTTCCAACATAAGGAACAAAGTGGAGAAACGTTCCCATTATTGATATAGCAGCAAAAAAGCGAAAAATAGGGTATTTATAAAAACGAATAAAACAAACCATCATGACAATAAAAACTGGCAAAAAAAGCACTCGGCTGTCAAATAAAATATTATCGGTAAAATTCAATAACGGAATTATATCCGTATATTCCGGACGATAATTTCCCAAATATGCAGCGATACTCGGAATAAATGCGAACCCACTAATTAGAAATCCAATCAACCCTAAATAACAATATTGTATGATTTGCTTTACTGGACTCTCTTCATTTTTATGAAACTTGATTACAAATCGAAGCAAAATATAAAAGAATGCTAAAAGGAAGTTTACATAAGCAAAATAGAAATTGGTAATGAGATTTGCTGCTACACCAACTACAAAAACTCCCTTGGATTCTTTCTGTATTATTTTCTCCACACCGATTAGTAATAAAATCAACCAAAACATCGCGTCAGTGAAGAAATCCCAATACATTGCATGCCTGAAATACAGAACATTTGTCGCGTAAACAATCGCGCCTAACAATGCAGGTGCAAGTCGAAAATTTATTTTTTTAAAATAGATAGTAGTGATAACGATGATTGCCGCAAGCTTCGCAATACTCATTGGTAAAATTGCTGAAGCCCAGAATGCTAAATCTGGATGATTAATAATATGTAACGTTTCCAATATAAAAATAAAAGCAATATGAAAAATGAAAAAAATATTAGTCGTGTAATAGTAGCTGAGTTGGGAATAAAATCCACCCCCAAGACCAAACGAATCCGAATAAAAGAAATTACCGCTCGTATATTCATCATAAATAAATTTTTTGAATGGAAGCATCTGGGAAATTCCATCATTATAGCCTGTCATAAGAATGCCTTCTTCTTTTTGAACGATAAAAAACAGATGGCATACTATGGAAATAATTAAAGCAGCGACGACAATAATCATCCATTGCTTCCTATTTTGCTTTTGCATTAATGTAAAATTCTCCTCGTAACGAAAAATGTAACTGGTACTGTGAAAACGACCGCAAAAATTGGCGCAAATGTACTTGGGATATTCCAAAGCTCAACTAAAATAAGGAGTAATAACGCTTGTACACCGATGTTAACAACTTGAGTAAGCGGGAACATCAAAAATGATTTTAATGACGGCTTCACTTTATATGTAAAATAAACGTTCAAGAAATAGGAAATGTACATACTGATGATCGTTGCTGCAATATGACTTGATAAATAATGCACTCCCAATATCTGTATTAAAATTAAATAGATAACATAATAATGGATTGTATTCATTATCCCCACAAAGACAAAACGGACAAATTCTTTATTCATGAACTCACTTTCTCTTTTTCCTGTTTTTCTGATAATCCCCACGTTCGTGTTGATGGCATAATAGCTCTTACTTCTAAATCCGATCTCCGTGCATTACTTTCATCAATAATATAGTGTGGGCGTTTTTTCGTTTCATTGTAAATCCGACCAATATATTCCCCAATAATTCCCAAACAGAATAATTGAACACCACCGAGAAAAAGAATTGCAGAAATCGTTGTAAAATATCCTGGCACATCCACACCATTCCATACAATAGAAACAAACGTTATAAGAATATATATAAATGAGATCAAAATCGTAAAGAGTCCTAAATAACAACACAATCTTAATGGTTTCGTGTTAAATGAAAGCATGCCATCCAATGCATATGTAATGAGTGAAGACAGCTTCCATTTGCTTTCTCCTTTTTTGCGGATTACATTTTCATACGTAACAGTGGTTTGGGATAAGCCTATCCAAGAATAGAGACCTTTCGAAAAACGATTCCCTTCACTCAACTTCAGAAGCGCGTCTACCGCTTTCCTACTTAACAAACGGAAATCCCCTTCCCCATCTTGGAGATTGACTGCACTCCATTTATTCATCATCTGGTAGAAGCTTCCCGTGAGGAATTGGCTAAACTTTGATTCGCCTTTTCGATTGCGCTTCGCAATTACCTGGTGGTAGCCTGCCTCGTGCCCTTTTATTAAAGATGAGATCAAATGGGGTGGGTGTTGTAAATCAGTATCCATAATAATGACAGCTTCCCCCCTCGCATGCTCTAACCCAGCATACATTGCCGCCTCTTTACCAAAGTTCCGAGAGAAAGAAACATATCGTACATTATCAGCGCAATATGTAAGATGTTTGATTTTTTCTAACGTGTCATCCATACTGCCATCATCAATGAATAAAAACTCAAAGGAGTAACATAAATTCTTCGTTTCTGAGGTCAACTGGTCATACAACTCATGAATATTTTCCCCCTCATTATACGCAGGGAGTAAAAATGTAACTAACGGCTTTCCCTTCACTTTACAAATCCCCTTTAGAATTGGATCCTCACAAGAATCATCCAACATACTTTATCTTCAAATTGTACAGGTTAAATATTGAGGAAATATATAGTTAGTTTAAATTATTTGTAAATGACTTTACTCACTAAAGGCTAGAGTGAAGTAGCAAACCAATCCAGGAACAAGACAGAGGAATAATAGTATTTCACTATTTCTTTTAGTTTAGTACACCTGCTATCCCGATTGTTTTTTATGTAAGAGACAGGTTAACTGTATCATTTCTATGATTATTTATTTCTGTAATTGTCTTTTTTATAGATGTTGCTTATCAACTTAAGGCAGATTCAGCTTAAAATTCTATAATAAAATATGCCTAAATCCTGTCTCATTATAGGATTTAGGCATTTGATATCTATAGTTGGGAATCAACCTTAAAATAATTAATACTACTACCTATACTCACAACCAATCTCAACTAGTTTTTCATCAACCCATGGTCGATCATAGGTCCCTTTATTTAATATTTTATCCATAATAGAAATTTCTTTCTCCATTACTTGTTTAGTCTGTTTAGCTAGTTCCTCTGCATCTTCAGGTTTAATAATCACAATACCGTCCTGATCACCAACTATTATATCACCGGGATTAACAACCTTACCTCCAATAGTAATTGGAGTACTAATTTCACCAGGACCATTTTTGTATGGTCCGTTTGGAGTTATACCTTTAGCATATACAGGGAAATTCATTTCTCTAAGCGCCTCAGCATCTCTCACACTACCATCTACAACAACACCAGCAATACCTTTAGATTGACAATATGAAATCATTAATTCGCCAAGAATGGCTCTATTTATATCTCCACCAGCATCAATCATGATCACGTCACCAGGTTTAGCCATATCCATCGCTTTGTGAAACATTAAATTATCGCCCTCAGGGACCTTCACTGTAAAGGCAACACCTAGTAATGGTGTTTTATTCATCGGATAGATATGCGGGTCTATTGCCCCTATACGATTCATACAATCACCAATATTTGCAACAGGGAGATCACAGAATAAGTTCACTAATTCTAATTCTGGTCTATTAAAATTATTTACAATTAAACATCCTACATTTTTCATTATTCCAGCTCCTATTCAAAAGAAAATTCAGTATTGGAATTATAGATTTTTTTATTTGCAACGAATTCCTTTTGTACTTTTCGTTCATTTAATGCTTGGCCAACAAGCTCGTATGCCCAATTTAATTGAGTTCTTTTAGAACCTTCACCATAAAATGCACTATGACTAGTTAAAATAACATTATCCATATTCCGAAGAGGCGAATTTGCATCTAATGGCTCGATTTCAAATACATCAAGACCTGCAAAGCGAATCTCTTCCTCTTGCAGAGCATCTATTAACGCCTTTTCATCAATCAATGCACCTCTAGCAATATTTACAATCATTGCGTCATTTTTCATTTTTCGAAAGGCTTCGCGGTTGAAAATATGTCTTGTCTCGTCATTAAGTGGAGCATGAAGAGAAATGACATCAGATTCTTTTAATAATGTATCAAAGTCAACAATCTCTACATCGAATTGTTCTTTAATTGATTCCGGTAAGTATGGATCACAAGTTATCACTCTTGAATGAAAACCTTTTCTAAAAACCTCATATAAAGGCTTAGCGGAACCTCCAAATCCGTAGAGTCCAAGCGTAATCTCAGGAATTGACTTAGGTGCATAATATTTTGCCTTTGGCCATTCTCCATTTCTTATGCGGCGATCATAATATGCTGCATTTCGAAATAAACCTAGTATTAACGAGGTAGCATGAGCCGCTAGCTCCTCCACACAAAAACCCGGCATATACAATACAACTGTATCTGTTTCTGTTGCAGCAGGTAGATTAATAGAATTTACTCCAATACCGAACCTCTGAATGATTTTAAGGTTGGGAAGCTGTTTCAATACTTTCTCTGTAATTGGAGGATTGCCAGTACCTAAAATTGCATCCGCATCTTGACACCCTGCAATAATCTCTTCTTCAGAATTAAAATGTGCTAGTTCCAATTCAATTCCAGCTTCTGCAAATCTTTTTTGAAGTATCACTAAATCTTCAATAGTAACGCTTCCATAGTTCTTATCAACTACAATCGCTTTTTTCATATCATTTTTTCCTCCTGTTATAACGGCCAGAATAATGGGATAAGTATCATACACCCGATTAGTACAACAATGGAAAGTCCAATACCGGGAACGAAGAAATCTCTAAAAGTTAAATTTCCAGGTTTTATAATTAAGGTATTAGTACCTGAACCAACCGGGGTTAAGAATGGGGCAGAAGCAGCTACACAGATAGCTATCCCAGTTGCTACTGGATTCACCCCAAGACTTACAGCTATTGGAATGAATAGAGGTGTTACCAATAGTACGGTCGATGTATTCATCATCATGTTGGTTAAAAGCATTGTTAATAATAAGACAAAAAATAAAAAAAGAAGTTTATTTGGATTTTCACCCAAAATATAAATAACACCATCTGCAATCATTGCCCCGGCACCGCTTTCAGTCATTGCTATTGAAACAGCACTCATACCACCTACAATAAATAAGGTTGGCCAATCCACAGCTTTTATAGCATCTTTTTCGGACATACAACCTGTTAACAGTAATAAAACAGCTCCAATTGCAGCAACAAAATACATTGGAAAACTATCATGATCTACAGCCATGGCAATTAGAACAGCAACAAGGATAACACCTGCAATAATTGCTTTGATTGGACTATATGTTTGATGATCATCACTTTTATTTGTGTATTCTTTTATATATTGTGGGTCAGAAGAATCCCCCTTGGTTAGTAGCTTCTTACCAATTGTGAGAAAGTAAATAAGAAAGAGAATGCTTATTGGCAGACCTACTTTTCCAATTTCAAAGAAAGAAACAAACTCAATCCCCATATCTTCAATTAATCCTGCTGTACTGATATTACTAGCAGCACCTGCTAAAGTTAAGTTACCACCAATACTTGCGGCAAATGAAAGAGGGATTAACTGTCTAGAGACAGAAATTTTTGCTTTCATGCTCATCGCCATTACAATGGGCAGCATCATTGCAACAACACCAAGGCCACTCGCAATTGAAGAAAGCAATAATGATACTAGAACCACCGCTATCATAATACCGTTTTCCGATGTTCCCGTTAGTTTAGTTATCCATATACTTAATTTCTCTGCAATTCCAGTGTGAAATAAAGCAGAGCCAATAATCATCATGGAAGCCAACAATACGATTGTGGATCCTCCAAAGGAAATAAAGACATCTTTTTTATCAAGTATTCCAACAGTAGCTAAGAGTACAGCTCCAGACATGGAAACCAATGCTAATGGTAATTTTTCTGTTACAAAGAAAAAAACCATTATTACAAGTACAATTAGAGTAATGATCGCCTCAATATTCATATTTCCCTCCTGTGCATACTTTTATATTCTATAGATTTTCTCTGTACAGAAAAATCATAAAAACAACTGCCAAATTTAAAATTAGTAGTTTATCTTTGGATAGAATGCGTTTACATTTACAAGATAAACAAAATTATCAGGCTTGTTGCTTATATTTAGTGTATTTCAGTCATTCCTTGAATTCAAATGGGAATTAGTCTATAGTAATTATAGACTTTTGGCTATATTATATAGGAGGTTATAAGAATGATCTTCAAAAACTTTGAATACTTTTTAGCCATTGTTGAAGAAGGTGGACTATCCAAGGCAGCAAAACGACTTTATATCACTCAGCCGTCTCTAAGTAAATATCTAAAGCGCTTGGAAATGAATCTAGGTGTTGAATTATTTGATCACAGTAGCTCACCTTTAAAATTGACACATATCGGGGAACGTTACTATACATATGTAATGCAATATATTTCCTTAGATATACAACTTCAAAAAGAGTTTTCAGAGATCCAAAATAATGAACGAGGGAAAATCCGCCTCGGACTTGCCCTTTGGAGAGGATCTTGTCTATTGCCTGACATTTTACCTTCATTCACCTCCAAATATCCGAAAATTGAAGTAAATATTACAGAAGGGAAATCTAACTTTCTAGTATCTGAGTTAATTAACGAAAAACTAGATTTTGCTATAATGAATTTGCCCCCTGAGATGGATTACGAAAAACTCACATATGAGACGCTTAAGCAAGAGGAGATATTGCTAGCAGGTAATATAGATCATCCCTTGATAAAACAGTTGGATAACAATTATGGAAATTCCAACCAATATCCCTTTATCGATCTTGCTCAGCTAGAAGATGAACTATTTATTATTACGAAACCTGGGCAAAATTTGACCACCGCAATTATGCATCTCTTTAGCAAGCAACAAATCTATCCTAGCAATAAATTAGAGACCGCAAATCTAACGACAGCAATCAATTTAGTTTCAGCAGGAATGGGTTTTACCTTCATTCCAGAAGGTGGAGTAAAGGGGAAACAGCTTCCTGATAATATAGCTGTTTATTCATTAGACGACCCAGTTCTCTTCTGGGAATTAGCAGTTGTTTATAAAAGGAATACTTCTATTACAAATGTATCTAGATTATTTATTGAAACTTTACAAGCATATTATAAAAAGTAATAGTTATGTGGTGCATTACTATTTAAATAGAAAAGAACTAGACACGCTGACTAGTTCTTTTCTTAGTAAAGTTAACAACCATTCACCAACCAATTACTACACACGCACCTAATTCTTTACTTTATAGCAGCCTTATCCCGAACGTCTGAACTTTTACCACCTTTCATAAGCAGCCAAATCCCTAACCCCAATTCACCAAAAACCATTGGAATTGTTAACACCGCCTCCAAAACAGATGTGAAAGCATTCCAGTGGGGGAGAAAGAAATAAAAAGCATGTATCAGCATATATGCCAAGGCCGCTATCCATAACAAGATACTAACCAGTTTTGGAATGAAGTCCGATTGAAAGGCTAAATAACCGACAATTAATAAATGCGCTCCAAAAATAATTAAACCAATCCACCAGGTCATCTCAAACGCTATAAGAAATACATTTGCCATTACAGGAAAACTATCTGTCGTCAAAAAAGAAGCCCTGTTGTTTATAAGGATCGTCACAATAATTAGATTAAGAATTGCTATCCCCAAGATCCCAGCATATGCAAAACGGAGCAACATAGCGAGCAATGATAGATTTTTATGAAGTGGTTGAAGAACAATATAAAGACTCCAAGCTACGACAATATCACATAGAAGAATCACGAGCCATCCTGCGATTCCAGCAATAAATAGCCCTTCGGAAGAAAGCAGGTTTTGAAATGTAGCATCGGTATCACCTTGAATTGCAATCTGCTCCAAAACAAAGCCATAGGAAAATCCTGCAGCAAGCGCCATGATAATAATAGCTATCCCACCTGCTATAGCCACAGTCCGTTGATTAGAACACTCTTTTTCTAAATTGGTCATACAAAAGCTCCTTTTTTTACCTTTAGTTTAGGAGCTAATGGAGAACCTGTCATTGACTTAAGTTAAGATTCCAGATCTTTTACCAATTCATTGTTCATTCGTCTTTTAATTCTACTTAATGACTCCGGCGTCATACCAAGATAGCTTGCAAGTTGATGTTGAGGAACTCGATTAACGAGGTGAGGGCGTTTCTGTACCATGATTTTATAGCGTTCTTCAGGTTTAGAGTGAATAAAGACGGCGCGTTCTTCTTGGGCTTCACTTAGATAAATTTCCATCATCTTTCTAGTCATTGTCTCTAATTGAGTATACTTGTGGAACATCTTTTCTTCATTATCCAGATCACCAACAACAAGTACACAATCCTCCATGCAAATTAACGAGAAGTCGGACGTATGGTCGTCTTTTGCTAACGTATTAAATCCCAAAATTGCCTGTTCCTCGGTGTAAAAATTGGATGTTACCTCTTTCCCTGCCTCATCTACATAAAACTGTCTTACACACCCTTGCAATGTAAAATAACATTTAGACGTAGGCTTATCCCCTTGTTTCATAAGATAAGATCCCTTCGGATACTCTTCTAAAACAATCGTGTCGACAATTTCCTGTTGCTCCCTTTCGCTTAGTGAGGTAAATGTATCCATATACTTTAAAAGTAACTCCTTCATTGAAATTCATCCTCCTACTTGAACAATCGGATTAAGTTTTATCAATATTAGCAATCTCACATTCTAAGTTTACTATATTTTCGGTTAATAATACCCATTAATTAAGGTTCCAATCCATACAGACCACACCGTATAGCAATGTTGTTTTATTGTTTGAAACTACAAAAGATTAACACAGATAAAATTGTTTTCGTGTTATCATAAATTGGAACTTCATCCTAACCATCAATACGAAGGGAAGTCAGCATCTTGAAGAGAGAAATTCGTGTTCAGGAAAAGTTTTTAATTGCTGGATACGGTTTGATTTTATTGTTTATGTTTGTTCAGAATTGGGTACTTTGGGTCCATTAAATGACATTCAAGCAATCGCCCAAGAGAACTCTACTAGGGAATTGATTGTTGTCACGTTGATTGGTGTGGTGCAAATTGTCATTTTAATGGTTCTCATCCTATGTTTTATTGGGAAAAGATACCCGATTTAGGCAAAGATTTGGCTCATTATTCATCCTTCATGTATTTTTGCAGGGGTACTAATGGCTTGGTGGATACCATATTTCTTTGGGCTTGGCGCGGAGGAAAAGGCGGAAAGATACCAGACGATGTTCGGAAACACACATTCCTTTTTACCTGTAATGCATGGAATTGTTCCGAACACACTTCATACGATATTCCATGTGACACTTTTTCTTTGTATTCTGCTGACGATTTATATCAGTTTTAGAGACCGTAAACGTACTCGTAGCTAGTTTCTATTCAACCCTGAGACTGGTCTGCAGCATTTCCCCTAACATTAGAAAGCTTGGTCTTTGCCATGCCTTTAGGCAAATGCACTAGTTGACTTATGCAGATAGAAATTTTATACTTTCTTATCTACCAATAAAAGACTAGCAACATTTGTCGCTAGTCTTTACCCATCTGTCTAATACGCCGATTGTTTATCATTCACTAGTTTATGTTCTTCAATAAAATCTTCTAATACATCATTCAAATTCGGCCCTTCCACTTCGTCTAAATCGTAATATACACGGGCAGACGGCTTGTTAATGGAAATAACACGTGTTAAATCGATTGGGGTTCCGATAATTACTGCATCACAGTCAGCATTATTAATCGTTTTTTCCAGATCCTTTAATTGCTGGTCACCATAGCCCATCGCCGGAAGTACGTTTTCAACATGCTGATATTTCTTAAATGTGTCTTGCAGTGTACCAACAGCAAATGGACGTGGATCAATGATTTCAGCAGCACCTAAACGCTCTGCTGCAACTGTTCCTGCACCAAGCTTCATTTCCCCATGCGTAAGTGTTGGGCCATCTTCCACGACCAACACACGTTTTCCAGCAATAAGTTCTGGTTTATCAACCGTAATTGTCGATTCAGCTTTAATAATCGTGCTGTTTGGACTTGCAGCTTTGATATTATTTTCTACAATTTCAATAGCTTCTTCTGATGCACTATCCACTTTGTTAATGATGGACACATCAGTTGTTCGCAGACACACCTCACCTGGATAATACTTCAGCTCATGTCCCGGGCGATGTGGGTCCAAGACTGTAACAGCTAAATCAGGCTCAAAAAAGGAAAAGTCATTATTTCCCCCATCCCATAAAATCACATCACAGCCATCAGGGTCATTTTCTGCCGCTGCCAATATTTCTGCATAATCAACGCCGGCATACACAATGTTTCCACGTGAAACATGTGGCTCATATTCTTCCATTTCTTCAATTGTACAATGATGTTTCTTCAAGTCTTCAACAGACGCAAAGCGTTGCACACGCTGTGCATTTAAATCACCGTAAGGCATTGGATGTCTCACCGCAATAACTTTTAAGCCCTGTTCTAATAATGTTTCAATAATTTTTCTGGACGTTTGACTTTTTCCAGTTCCTGTTCGTACAGCACAAACTGAAATGACCGGCTTTTTACTTTTTAACATCGTGTTATTCGGACCGAGCAATTTGAAATCAGCACCTGCTGCATTTACAATCGCTCCGATGCCCATCACTTCTTCGTAACTAATATCACTAAATGCAAACACACACTCGTTTACCTTTAACTCTTCAATCAACGCTGGTAATTGGTCCTGTGAATAAATCGGAATCCCATTGGGATAGAATTTGCCCGCTAATTCACTCGGATACTTTCGTCCATCAATGTCTGGAATCTGCGCTGCTGTAAAAGCAACAACGTTATATGCTTCATTATCACGGTAATACGTATTAAAATTATGAAAATCTCTTCCGGCCGCACCTATAATAATTATATTCTTAGTTTCCATAGCAATCTCTCCTATAATTACATCAAGTTGTTATAATTATAACTAATAATGAATATTTATACAATGGTGTTTATAAAAATTGTTAGATAGCTTTTTACTGCAATTAAAAAATCCCCTTATAGAAGAGATGGTTTCTATAAGGGAACTTGTATAGAAAACTCTAGGGTTAGACTCTTTTTTCTAACTTACGAACTCTAGCTTCTAATTGTTCGATTCTCTTTTGTAATTTATTCACAATGGGATCTTGCACGGAGTGATTGCTATTCATATAAGGTAGACGTGTGTATGTGTATTCCTCTTTATTTTGAAGATCAAAGTAAGTAAAGGTATAGGTTTTACCAGTGATTTCCTTCACTGTCTCAGCTATTAATTCTTCATATGTCTCCGCAAGTTTATTCGCTGTGGTCCAATCAGGTGTTATTACGTGAATCGTATCATTTTCGACTTCTATCATTGTATTTGAAAACCACGCATTAACCTCTAATTTAAGTATCCTTTTACCAAGTTTGTTTATTACCTCATCCCAGAGCTCAAACCCATCCCCTTCGCCCTTTACTACTTCGGGAGGACAGGTGAACTTGATATTATATTGTTTTCCAGTTACTTCTTCAACTGTTTCAGATATTAATGTATGAGCGTTGTGCTCAAGCCATTTCCTAGCAAATGATGTTCCTGCATGCACCGTAATCGTTTCACTTTCCATTTCAATTGTTGTATTTGAAAACCAGGTATCAAAACTTTTCAAACTTACCTTAGTAGTAATTCTGTTTAGCACCTCTAACCAAAGTTCAAATGGTTCAAGTTCTCTTTTCTGTCTGGAGTTAGAAGTTTCAGTCCAAGAGCTATAGGCATACTTATTTACTTTCTCAGAGCAAGCGTATTCGAACTTATAAGATTTTCCAGTTACCAACTCTACTATTTCAGAAATTAAATCATTATACTGCGTTTCAATCCAGTCTCTTCCAAACTCATTTGGCGCATATACGGTAATGGTGTCATCTTTCACTTCAATCGAAGTATCCTTAATCCAGGTATCAAAACTAGGTTCCGAGATTTTTTCACGAATTCTGTCTAAGACCTCTGGCCAAATTCCCACTGAGCAGCATCCCCTTATCATCTATTCTTCTTGAATTGAAGTATATTTATTTTACCATCTGACAAGGGAAAGCGTTATAGATATATTAATCTTATATACTACTCTGAACATAATGAGAGCACCTCTGTCAACCAAGCGAAGCAGACAGTAGCATAATCAATCCGTAAACAAGAATTATGAAAGCCCGACAAGTAACAACACATAGATTTTCATGACAAATTCCTCTCTTATTTTCGTAAAATATGTTTCTCCTTTAATATTAATAACTGGAAAATTTGGTCTATCTCTCCAAAACCTCATCAATGTGCTTATAAATAGCCTCTATATCGCCTGCCACTCTCGATTCTTTTTCCTCATCCTTTCTCAGCTTCTTTTGTGCTTGTTCCAATACTTCTTTCTCCTTTTCTTTTGGAACGACGACAACACCGTCACGATCACCTACGATAATATCCCCTTGTCTGACAACTACACCGCCACAACTGATTGCTATGTTGGAATACCCTGTATCCGACTTACTGCCAGCGACGGTTGTTGTCCCCCGGCAGAACACAGGAAAATCCAACTCCAGAATTCCTTCCACATCCCGAACTACCCCATTGGTGACCACTCCTTTAATACCTAATGTTTTGGCCATTCCTAATATAAAATCCCCTGCAATTGCTTTTGACGTGTCGTCCTCAGCATCAACGACAAGTACATCCCCAGCATTCGCTTCTCTTATTGCCTTTAGGAATTCCTTGTTCTGTCCTTTTGGGATTTTTACCGTATGTGCTCTACCCGCAATCTTATGGTGATGAGCTAATGGTTTTATCGCAAAATCCATCGCATTTTGCCCTGCTAACCCATCCGAAACACAGGTGGCTGGAAGCTTAGCAAACTCCTCTACATAATTCACTGTCATCTTACTTCCCCTCTCGTTTTATTGTTATGTTTTTTTACGAAATCAACAAACTCTGCAACAATCTTTGTATCTAACAATGCTTCTGAATAATACATCCACGTATTAATATCCACCTGAGCTTGATGCTTATCAAAAGATCAACCCGATAGATATCCGTATTCCCTTCTAGCATCGAAGCAGGTAACAGCGCATACCCCAAGCCTTTGATAACCATTTCCTTACATGCTTCCACACTGTCCACCATCATGCCAATTGTTGGGGCTATTTCATAATGGTCACTCCACCACGAATCAATGAGCGCATTAACAACCGAACCTGTTTGATAATCAATTCTAAGGTAATCAGGAAGTGCATGTAGATCAATCTCATTTCTTGAAAATAAACACATTGGATCTTTAAAAAATAAATATTTACTTCCTGCCCATTCATAATCTTCTCGAATAAATCCAATATGAATGTTCTCCGTGTTGATGAGATGCGAAATCTCCTTCCCCCAGCCACTTCGAATATTAAACTCTATTTCCGGATAAGCAGATTGGAAGTCACGCAAAATCGGAGGAAGGTGGTATTTTGCAAAATGATTTGTGACACCGATATTTAATTTACCTTTCATATACGTATTCATGTTTTCTGTATTCTCTTTGATCCGATTTAATGTAGCATCTATCTCCATTGCCTTCTTGGCTAAGTACTCCCCCTCCTTTGTAAATACAATCCCGTTTTGATCATCGATAGAATATTCCAGTCTTTTTGATTCAAGTAGTTTCCCTCCCCTTTTGCCTTTTAGATAATTTTACCGTATTCTGACATTATTAAAAACATCCTGGAATTTATCACAGCTAAAGACTTATACGCCAACAGTATATAGAACGGAGAAACCAGTACTAGTCCCGCTATGTATCGTGCACCTGCCTTCTATAAACAGTCCCTCCTACTTCAAATAAGGCAAAATCGTATCCAAGGTTTTTTTTAGCTCTGATGCCTGTTGAGCGTATAGCTTCTTCGCTTCAGGATTATCTGTTTCCAGAGAAAAGCTCTCCAAATCTGCCTGGATCTTTTTGAGCGTTGCAGCCACAAGCGGCCTCTCTTCTACAACAGGTCTTCTATATTGATCCTCATATAAATCCACATACATATTGCCCCGCGAATCTATTTGAGCTAAAAAGACATCCTTAATACTTTTGGCTCCTTGCTTCTGTACTTCTCCTTCTAACCATTCCTTTGAATAGCCAAGATTCTCCAAGCTCTTTTTTAATATCTTTCCATCCATTATCAAGATGGTGGGACCATGCTCCTTTTCCAGTGGAATTCCTAGTATTTGGGGTGTAACTGGCTGTTGGTTTGTTTTCAACAATACACTTAGCTGACCATTTGTTTCAAAAACTGCCATCTCTACATCTGATACTTTAAAAGTGCCTTTTTCTCTTAATAGCAATAATAATTCATTGACTGTTAGCAAATTCTTTTTTAAATTCTTATGCAATATCTCCCCGTTCTGTATTAAGATAGTTGCTTTACCGTCTGTAATATTAGAAAAGATTATTGATTTCATACCAACATAGGCTAAAATAATTGGAAATAACCCCCAAATCGTTAAGGACACTAGTCCGTTCACAATTTTAACGTTTTGATCAATTGACAGGGTTGCAGCTATTGAACCAATCGTTATTCCAACACAATAATCAAAAAAAGTAAGCTGTGAAATTTGCTTCTTTCCCATAACCCTAGTCATTAGTAATAATAAAAAGAAAGCAACTATTGACCGAATAAGAATCAAGACGACCTCAGGCATGATCCAATCTCCCGCCTTTCTAAAATTCAAATATATATTCGTATTATGGGCAATCTATGTATAACCATTCATCAAATACGGAGGGGCAATTAGGTATGAAAAAGATAAAAATCCTATTAGCATTTTTAGCTATTCTGCTAGCTGGCTGCACCAATCAAGTCGGAGGAGATTATTTCTTTAACCACATTGATCAGATTGAACAGGAAATAGACCAATCAAATTGGGACAAGATTGCGGTCCAAACAGATGAGTTAAAAAAGATGTACAAAAAAAATAGATGGAAAATACAGCTGCTAGGTGATGAAGGTGAGTATGAGGAACTGCATATAAGCATCAACATTCTAATCGCTGCAGTTCTGGAAGAAGATTCAACAAGCGCTAGACTTGAGCTCGCTACAGTCAGATCAATTCTAGAGGATATTTATTCTTTGTAGATAGTGCCAGTATTTTACCAAGAAAGCCCGATGGTTGATATTGTAAAAGCTGTAATATATCAGATTCCCTATAGCGTAAAAACAGGTCAAACACTGTCACTAGTCCTAAGCTAAGGTATTAAAATCCATTTGGGTTCTCTCTTCTTCTTGCTATAAATATCATCCTCCTTATCCCCCTTATTCATTATCATTCAAAACCACACACTATCTCCGTTTTCCCTAAAACCTTTTCAGAAATAAATTCCAATAAATACGGGTAATCTATAATTATCTAAATAAAGAAACGGAGGTCTTCAACATAAATAAATTATTTGCGATTTTCGTTGTCCTTGGAATACCACTTTCTATCATTGGCTCGATCTTTCATTGGTCTGCCATCATGATGTTTATCATTTATTGTTTGACAATTGTTGCCTTAGCTGGCTTTATCGGCCGTGCCACCGAGAGCCTGGCAATTGTTTTAGGGCCAAGAGCTGGTGGTCTGCTAAATGCAACCTTTGGAAATGCAGTTGAACTTATTATTTCTATTTTCGCATTAAAAGCCGGGCTTATTGGAATTGTGCTCGCTTCGTTAACAGGCTCTGTATTAGGTAACTTACTGCTTGTCGGTGGGCTATCTTTCTTTGTTGGTGGTCTGAAATATAAACGGCAATCCTTTAATATCTACGAAGCACGTCATAATGCAGGGCTGTTAATCTTTGCAGTCATTGTCGCCTTTGTAATTCCTGAGGTGTTTACACATACGATGAATGAGAAAGACACAATGGTTTTAAGTGTTGGGATTTCCATTATTTTAATCGTCCTCTATTTGGCGGCATTGTTATTTAAATTTGTCACCCACCGCGGGGTTTACCAAGCAGATGAAACACAAAGTGAAGTCGTTCATGAGGAAGAACCAGAATGGGGGAAAACAAAAGCAATCGTAATTCTGGCACTTGCAACAGTTGCCGTTGCTTATGTTTCGGAACATTTAGTGTCCACATTTGATATCGTCGGAGCGACATTTGGCTGGTCCGAATTATTTATTGGGATTATTATTGTTGCGATTGTTGGAAATGCTGCAGAGCATGCCTCAGCAATTATCATGGCGTATAAAAATAAAATGGATGTTGCGGTCGAAATTGCCGTTGGCTCCACCCTCCAAGTCGCCATGTTTGTTTTGCCGATTCTTGTTTTGCTATCCCTGTTCTTTCCGACGCCCATGCCACTCGTTTTCACATGGCCGGAATTAATCAGTATGGTGACAGCTGTGTTATTAATGATTACGTTATCCAATGACGGGGATTCCAATTGGTTTGATGGACTTGCCTTACTTGCAGCGTATGTGATTATGGGATTTGGGTTTTACTTTATTTAAGGAATTCAATTTATTTAACAGGCAAAACGTACAAAAGGCCGTAACCTTCATCTAGCTAGGGTTACGAGCCTTTTTCTCGGAAACTTCACACTTTAACTTCAACAATCTCTACCCAATACGAAATAATACGTTCTCTTTTTCAGTAGAATCCATACTCTTTAATGCTTCGCTCAGCTTCTCTCTCGCCTGATAAATAGAGGTACGCACTTCGGATTTAGTAGTATGGAGAACTTCACTAATCTCCTGGTCAGATAAGTGATACCAAGTCTCTAGAATGACAGCCACCCGTTTGTTAAAAGGAACGTGCTGCAGCAAGGGGAGAATACCTTTAGCAGAATTCACTTCGCCCGTACTAAAGCCTTCCATAAATTGTTCTTGTGTTAGACAAACCATTGATTGATATAACCATATTGAAAATTTTTTATCCTCAGTAAAATAATCATCCATGTGAGCATAAACGTACAGAAATGTCTCATTGGCAATCTCTTCCGCTTTCTCCTCGTTGCCCATCAACAAGATACAGAGATTATAAACCGATTGCTGGTAGTGCTGAACAAGCTTTTCAAACGCTTTAACATTTCCTTTCCTTACCCGCTTTATGATATGTTTTCCAATCTCCTTCAATCTTCTCCCCTCGCTTTCTTTTTCACTATGAAACTGCCCTCTTGTCTGGTACTTCTACCTGGGAAAATACCACCGTTACAATAGTTCCTGTATTTTCTTCAGATTCCACAAGGATTGAACCTTGATGCAGCTTTGCAATTTGCAATGCAATGCTCATACCAAGACCAGTACCTTCCATACTCTCTTCTGTATTCGTTCCACGATAGTACCGACTAAATAAATTCTCCTTCGTCTCCTCATCCATACCTAGACCATTATCAATCACCCTAATTTTAAGCTCTTGATTATTTGCTGTTTCATCTACGCGAATTACGACGGAGGTTCCTGGCGGGTTATGCTTCATCGCATTATAAATTAAGTTATCGATCATTCGCTCAAACAATCGTTCATTCATTTGTACAACTCGATTCGATTTCAATGGCTTAAACGAAATGGAATATTCTTGGAACGTGATGTCATTGGTAAATTTTCTTATTACCTTCTCCAAAAACGAATTAATCTCCACCGTTTGGAGTGAAACAAGTGCAGCATTATTCTTCAGTTGGAAGCTAAGGGTAAAGTCTTCAATCAGCTTTACCATATAATCACTTTTTTCATAGATTGTTTTTCCAATATCTTTTAGCTCTTGCTGGGACCACTCGTATTCTCCACTTTCTAATAATCTCCCATATCCTTCCATTGTCGTAAGTGGGGTACGCAGGTCATGGGAAATGCCTGCCATCCATTCCTCTCTCGTCTTTTCCAATTGCTCGCGTTCTTTTTTCGAAGCATCAAGCTTTTGTGCCATATCATAAAAGGCATAGAAGACTTCTCGATACAACCTGTAACGCCACTTGATCTTTCCATTTTTCCTAAAAATATGCTTCTTCTCACGCTCTGTTAAAACCTCATCATATTGGCCATTTCCCATTCTGCCTAGCCAGTTTGCAAAAACCAATAATGGATTCCCATATCTGAAACCATTCCAAATGGAAATTACAATTGTAATAAGCAGTACAATTGCTGCCGTAATAAGCAGACCGATTAACGTTGCTTGATACGTTTTTAGATTAATTTCTCCTTTATGCACATTTGGTGTATACAGAACCCATAAATCACCTGTCTCGGTATCACGATATGTCTGCTGCTTGGTCGAATACATATCTGGAGATATACCTCGTTTAAAAGCATCTAACGGTAATTCCTCTTCACGTTCTGCTTCCCCAAGCGATATTCTCTGTTCCCCATTACTCCCATAAATCTCAAGGGTTCCTTCGACCTCTAATAACTTTTCATTTACTGCAGCAGTGTCCTGCTTGGCGATCGTCCCATTATCGTTATATGTCTCAACAAGTTCATCCAGTGAGATGCCTGATTCCGGTTCATGCCCCAAAACAAATAAATAATCCGTCTCATAAAACGTCTCCAAATAAAAGGTTAGCTCATACCCCTTATAGGATTCGTTTTCTTTCATGAGCAGTAAATCATGCATACTATAATGATCCGGGAAATCATTCGGTACATTTCCAGCATCAATTACGTCACCTTGTTTATTAATGATCTGCACCCAAATATCTTCATCAAGCCCTTCACTCCACCCCTCACGCATTTCCAAGTCTCGAAATGATTCACCAGCATCCAGCATGGAAATTTCTTCAAGCATTGTATAATAATAATTATGTCCAGCTTGATCCTCTGTCATCAATCCAATGGTAAGTACTAATGTAATTGCAACAACAATTACCATTAAAATGGCAATCGAAATAAATTGAATGGAAAAATGCATAAACAGACGTCTTCTAAGCTTTTTCATCTAACATGTTCCTTCACTAGCTTGTATCCTAATCCTCGAACCGTTGTTAAATAGGTTGGCTTACTTGGATTTTCTTCAATTCTCTCTCTGATTCTTCTAATATGTACAGACACTGTATTTTCATCGACATAGTGGTCGAACCCCCATACTGCATCGAGTAGTGCTGACTTTGAAAAAACCTGATTCGGATGTTTACAAAGGTAAAGTAATAGCAAATATACCTGTGTCGGGCAGGACACAACTTTTTCATTCACGATTAGCTCCCCTGCTTGTTCATCCAGTACAAAGCGACCAAAATCATACCGCTTGGTTGGCATTGTATTTTTTTCTGCCTTTGGATGAGATTCAGTTCTTCTAAGATGCGCCTTGATTCTTGCTGCTACCTCCAATGGATTAAATGGCTTTGTTACATAGTCGTCTCCACCCGTTGCAAAACCGGTAAGGACATCCAAGTCAGAAACTCGTGCCGTCAGAAAGAGAATATACGCGCTCGTTAGCTCTCTCATTTTCGGACTGAGATCAAATCCACTGCCATCTGGAAGCATCACGTCCAAAATAATAATGTCAATAGGATGCTCCGCAACAAAGGATAATGCTTCCTTTCCTGTAAAAGCGGTATATATATGTTCAAATCCTTCTTTTCTTAACATTAACTCCAACATTTTTACGATGGCTTTTTCATCATCCACAATTAAAATATGTGTCTCATTTCCCATATTTTCCACCTCAACGACATTCTACCACGGAAAGTTTACGATTAGTTGAACAATATTAAGGAATACGTTATAAATTGTTAAGATTCTGTTCAATTACGGGAAATTTAAGACTGATACCTTAAATGTATAACGAACAGAGAGGAAGTACGTGCATGAAACGAAGAATAAGTACAATTGATGGATTAAGAGGTTTTAGTTTACTCGGAATTCTGATCGCGAATATGCTGATTTTCCAATATGGGATATTTGGCAAGGATAGTCCTGAGCATTTTCAACTATCTTCACCCGATACGGTTGCCTATGTGTGGACAAAGATTTTTGTAGAAGGAAGCTTCCTGCCTATTTTCATGTTTTTATTTGGCTATTCCTTGATTAAGCTAAAAGAAAAGCTAGAAAGAAATCAGTTAAAAGTAAAAAGACATCTCGTACGACGGTTTCTCCTATTCTTTGCGTTTGGACTGTTCCATTCCATTTTCATTTGGGAAGGGGATATCCTGGGGGCGTATAGTTTGATCGGCTTTTTAATGCTACTTTTTATAAATCGGAAAAAGAAAACCTTGCTCGTTTGGGCGATTGTGCTATTCGTCTTAACCTCTCTCATGGGATTCGGTGAGATTGAACAAACGGAAAAAGACATACAACTCATGGAATCTTATATCCTGGAGGAAACGGAGGCTTATTCAAGCGATCGTTATGCCGATGCATTCGCATTTCGACAAAGCGGAGAATTGCCTTTTGATTTACCGGAATTCTTTTATGTGCTAATGCTTGTTCTCACTCCCCTTTTAATTGCGCCACTTACGTTACTTGGAATGTACGCCGCAAAGCGCAATTGGTTTACGAATCCAAAACAGGAGAGAAAATGGTATATTCGAGGTGCAATGGGGTTTGGAATAACAGGTTTATTGCTCAAAAGCTCCCATTATATTATCCATGATCCTAGTTGGACGGAAGGTGCTTACAGTATCGGGGCAATCTTCTTAGCGCTTGGTTATATTTTCGGCTTTGCGATTCTTTATACAAAGGAAGCAGGGAAATTCCTGTCCTCCTTTGAAAAAGTCGGGCAATTATCTCTTACAAATTACCTAACACAAAGTATTATCTGTACAGTTATTTTTTATGGATATGGACTAGGGCTCTTTGCGAAGATGGGAGTTTTCCTGGGCATTCTGTTAGCGTTCGTTATTTTCGTTTTGCAAATTGTTTTCAGCCAGCTTTACTTGAAGTGCTTTAGAACGGGACCGTTTGAAAAGATCATGCGGATTGGCAGTTATTTTTCTTTGAAGGGGCAGGTGAAGCAAAAGAGAAGGAAGAAAGAAAGCGCAGCCTAAGAAAATTAGATTGAATAGTTAAAGACTTGGAATATCCAAGTCTTTTTTTGTGTCAAACCAATCCATTAAAAAGACGAACGCAGATATCTCCTGTTGGGAATAAATTTTCATTATTATCTCCTGAGGAGACATGGTTGAATTATTTCGAATATACAAGTATCATGGTTGTATAGTTTGTTTGGTTGTCAAACTATTAGCGAACATCACGACAGGGGTAATTTAACCTACTAGATGTAAGCGCTAAACTATAAATGTTATCGCTTTCGTAATCTCAACCAATAAAAGCGTGAGAAAAGCGTGAGAAAACCGTTCATTAGAACACAAACAACACGAAAAAATCCAGGGAGGGTATATGGTGAAGAAATCTGTCATTACGTTATTTACAGTATTACTATTGTTTATACTTGCAGGATGTCAAGGTGATTCTGATCAAACTAAAGCTATTGAACTGAAACTAGCGCATAACTTACCGCTTGAACACCCCGTCCATTTATCGCTAGCAGAATTTGCGAGACTTGTAGAAGAAAAATCCAGCGAGGAAATAAAGGTAAAAATTTACCCAAATGCGCAATTAGGCAGTGAACGAGAAGTAATTGAATTAACACAAACCGGTGCGGTTGATTTAGCGAAAGTGAGCGCAAGTCAATTAGAAGGGTTTGAATCCGATTATTCGATTTTTAGCCTTCCATATATCTTTGAAGATTACGAGACCTATGAAAAAGTCATGAATAATGAAAAAGTAACAGATAAATTGTATAACCAAACAGAAGATATAGGCTTTATCGCGTTAACTTATTATAATGCAGGACAAAGACACCTTTATACGAAAGATAGAGAAGTACATGATGTGAACGACATGAGAGGTCTGAAAGTGCGGGTACAACCCAGTCAAACGAGCGTTCAAATGATTAATGCTTTTGGCGGGATCCCAACAGCAATGGATTATGGTGAAGTGTATACCGCTATACAATCTGGTGTTATCGATGCAGCTGAAAATAATGAAACCGCATTAGTAGGAAACAACCATGGTGAGGTTGCAAAATACTTTATGTATACTGGCCATCAAATTGTACCTGACATGTTTATCATGAATGCAACTAAATTTAATCAATTATCCGATGACCATCAACAGGTTATTAAAGAAGCTGCTCAGGAATCCACGCTATATCATGAAGATGTATGGGCAAAAACCATTGAAGAACAAACAGAGATAGCAAAGGATGAAATGGGTGTTAATTTTATTGAAGTGGATAAAACCCCATTTATCGATGCTGTGCAACCGCTTCACGAACAGTTTGCTAAGGACGAAAAGACAAAGGAAATTTACCAATTAATACAGGAGGCGAAACAAGATGAATAAAGCAAAAAAATGGGTCGACAAGCTCTTACTAAGCCTCTCCTCTCTGTTAATCATTGCCATGGTTGTGCTTTCGATTTGGCAAGTGGTAGCAAGGTATGTACTCAGCATTCCTTCCCCAGCTACCGAGGAAATAACGAGATTTATGCTTATCTGGTTTGGACTATTAGCTGCTTCCTATGTATTTGGAGCTAAAAAACATATTGCTATTCTCTTCTTTAGAGAAAAATTTGCTGCTAAAACGCAAATCTCTATCGAAAGAATAACGGACACACTAGTTATATTGGTTGCATCTATCCTTATGGTTTATGGTGGAATTAAAGTCGTCATGCTTACTATTGCCCAAACTGCTCCGGCAACGGGGATTTCAATGGCATTTGTTTACATGTCGTTACCATTAAGTGGCTTATTTATCATCTTTTACACGATCCATGGTATGTTAACCAATAAAATCAAGGAGAATCAGGAGGTGGGAGTATAATGATGGCGATTGCAGGTACGATTCTTTTTATAAGTTTTATTCTTTTATTATTAGTTGGAGCTCCCATCGCAATTGCGATTATATTAAGTTCTGTCATCACTTTTTTCACTGTGCTGCCTTTTGACGTCGCATTAATGACATCTGCCCAACGAATGATTACTGGAATTGATAACTTTACAATGCTGGCAATCCCTCTATTTGTATTAGCTGGGATTATTATGAATAACGGTGGGATTGCATTTCGTCTCGTGAACTTTGCTAAAGTATTAGTAGGTAAGTTGCCTGGATCTTTAGCACATACGAATGCTGTTGGGAATATGCTATTCGGCTCCATCGCTGGTTCTAGTGTGGCAGCCGCAGCGGCAATGGGACGGATTATGGGTCCAATGCAAGAAAAGCAAGGATACAAGAAGACATACTCAGCAGCTGTTAATATCGCATCCGCTCCAACAGGGTTGATTATTCCACCAAGCTCTGTCGTAATTGTTTATTCACTCGTCAGTGGCGGAACTTCAGTTGCTGCATTATTTATGGCTGGGTACATCCCAGGTATTCTATGGGGTATAGCAGTTATGATTGTTGCCTATTTCATGGCAAAAAAAGAAAATTACCCTGTTTCTACATTACCTAGCATTAAAGATATTTTATATATAATTGGTAGCGCTATCCCTAGTCTCTTTTTAATTGTCATTGTAATTGGTGGTATAGTTGCCGGAATATTCACCGCTACAGAAGGCGCAGCAGTTGCCGTTCTCTATTCCACGATACTAGCAATTATTTATAAGGGGCTGAAATGGAGGGATATCCCAGCTATACTAAAGGAAACCATTGAAATAACGGGGATGATTCTTTTCCTTATTACGTCATCTGCTTTATTCTCACTTGTCATGTCGTATTTAGGCTTACCAGAGGCTATTAGTAACGCATTATTATCCATAACAGAAAATCAAATTGGGATTCTCTTAATTATGATTCTAATTCTGCTTTTAGTAGGGACCTTTATGGATATTACGCCAGCAGTACTGATCTTTACTCCTATCTTTTTGCCGGTTGCAGAAACGTTCGGAATGGATCCTGTTCATTTTGGAATGATTCTATGCTTCGCCCTTTGTATTGGTAATATGACACCACCTGTTGGCAGTGCCTTATTTGTTGGAGCATCTGTAGCGAACGTAAGAATTGAACAAGTTATTGGAACATTAATTCCATACTTTGTGGCTGTCATTATCGTATTGTTACTTGTAACCTTTATTCCGCAGCTTTCCCTGTTCTTACCAAATCTATTTAATTTATAGCAGAGTCAGTTGGGTATAGATTGTTCCAAGCTGTAATATATGAAGGGGGCAGGGTCCGTTTACCTGTCCCCATTTCTTGTTCATGGACACCCTCCCTCTAGTTATCCCCTTTCCATACTGGCAAACTTCTATAATTATCTTAAATTCACCCTAAAGTTTTGTAATTAAAATGAAAGGGAATGCAATAATTAATGAATCTAGCAGTGATTTACAATTCCTCAAAACGTACAGTTGAAATTGATCAATTTCCAGTATGCAGAGCGACGTGTTAAGGGAAAGTCCCCAGGTAAAAATATTAAACTAACAAAGGAGTGCTCACATGCCAACATACAACAAACTAGTTCGAGACCGAATCCCTGAAATCTTAAAAAACGCTGGCAAGGACCTAAAAACAGAAACACTAAATCATGATCGTTATATTCTTGAACTCAAGAAAAAATTAAGTGAGGAAGTAGGAGAATATCAGAGTGCTTCAACGAAGGAAGAAGAGTTGGAAGAACTGGCGGATATTTTGGAATTAGTCCATTCCCTTCTAGGTATACACGGAGCTTCTTTTGATGAATTAGAACAAATCCGGGCTGATAAAGCAGCTAAACGTGGAGGCTTTGATGAAAAAACCTTTCTAATTGAGGCTGATGATTAGAATAATGGCTAAATGGACAGCGGGGACAGATCCACTGTCCCCTATTCCTAATTCTTTTTCAATCGAAATAAATCAATCGACTTATACCCTTGAGATAAGATATCAACCATTTGCGCTTGGCGTTTATCCCGTGTTTTCTGTTGCTTCGTAGAAAAGATATAGCGAGCCCAATCTTTTTGATAACCCGGGGTTAACCCCTTGTAAAACTGGAGTTCATTTGGATAATCTCCTAAAATTCTTTCTATGTCTTTCACATTATCCTTATAATCTGCTACACACTGACTTGCAGCAGAAGTCTTTTTAGTGCTCTTTTTGTCTCGTTTTAACCCTACAACAGTAAACACATCATCCATACTTACCATCCGAGAAAATTTCAAATCGCTGTTTTCCGCATATCCATCTTCGTCCACTTTCAAAGCAGGAAAGATTTCATCCCGATGCACAAAGCTTTCATAGCGCTTATTTCCCTTTTTCGGATACGCAAAAAACAAGTAGCCTTTTTCGAGTAATTGCTCTTCTTTAATGATACATCGTGTATGCTCTACCATCTCGTCAATTGTTTCTACAAAGACAAAAATCGCATCATGTTCTCCAGCCAATGTCGTTTTGTATCCATCAAAAATAGCATAATCGTCCGGCTCGCCAAGAACAGCCATGTTTACGTATTTATTTAAATTTAACTTGTTGATAATTGTCATCAAGATACCCACTCTTTCATTTAAGAATCAGCTATTAGAAGTATAACACGTCCATATAAAGATTTTAAGGATCCCCCCTGGTACGTTTTCTCTCGTAATTTGGTAAATCTTGTTTGTTTCAAATCAATCACTTATACTAAAATTATCAAAAGGTTTCGTCTATGTATTTAAGGAACAAAAGAGGAGGAAAAAGTATGAAGCTAGGCGCATTTTCTGTAAGTTTAACGGTTAAAGACATTCAAGTATCAAAATCCTTTTACGAGAATCTTGGATTTAAAACACTCGGTGGGGATATTACACAAAATTGGCTTATTATGAAAAATGGAGATTGCGTAATCGGACTTTTTCAGGGCATGTTTGAGAAGAATATTTTAACCTTTAATCCTGGTTGGGATCAAAATGCAAAAAATCTCGATTCATTTACAGACGTCCGAGAGCTTCAGAAGCAGCTTAAGGAAAAAGGGATAAAATTGACAACCGAAGCCGACGAGGCAAGTGAAGGGCCTGCACATTTCACCATTGAAGATCCAGACGGAAATCAGATCCTTGTAGATCAACATCGATAGAAATACAGTAAATAAAAAAGCCTTTTGCCCAGTATCATTACATACAAAGCAAAAGGCTTACTAGGGTTATTACGAATAGATGCTACTTGGCATTCTCATCTGGTTGATGGATTCCAAATATATTTCCCTCCGTATCATGATAGTAGCCTTGCCATGCCATACCGGGAAGGGCATGCTTTGGCCTTGCTACCTTGCCTCCATTATTAATAATTTTCGTATCCGTTGAATCATAATCTTCAACACCCATTGTACAAGCATAAGCATTCAAAGCCTGGTTGATTTCTGGCGAAGCACTTTGACGCTGCATCAAAGCTCCATTAATACCAAGTTCATTATCATCGCCAGTCACTGCTCCGAAGTAAGGCATCCCAGCATAGTCACTCCAATCTTCAAATGTCCATCCGAATACCTCACCATAAAACTTCTTCGCTCTTTCCATATCATCCACATGAATTTCGAAATGAATTAATCTCCCCATAGCAGCCTCCATTTTTCGTATTTGGTTTTCTTCTATCAAACTGTACGCACTAGAATTGGTGCCTCTCATTATTATTATAATGAACGCAGGAGATTATTCAACCAATATAAAAGATTATGAATATTATTTTCTTGTAAATTTTAAATTTAATGTATGTATTGGCACATCAAGAAGCCCTCTACCACATAGAGGACTTCTGAAAAGCTTTAATTTTTAGCGCTGCAACTTAATCATCATCATGTTCATTATCGTCATCTTCTTCGTCGTCTCCATCGCCGTTGTCATCATCGTCACGATCATCTTCGTCTTCACTCTCAACAGCAATTACATCTCCTGTTTCTGCATCAATTAAGATCTCATATTCATTTCCATCTCTTGCATCTACTTCCACTTCATAGAAAAGGTAGCCATCCTCATCTTCCAATTCAACTTCTTCTACCGTTCCAGGTACTCTTGTTAATGCAATCTCTTTACTTTCCTCTACCGTTATATTGACTTCCTGCAATTCCTCATAGCGATCATCCGAATCAGCCGACACAGTCATACCAGTTGCTGCAGTTCCAATCATTACAACAGCGATTGATGGAATAGCATGCTTCTTCCACTTTTTCATTTTGAATACCTCCTCGTTTTATTTTGTTACACTCCTATCCTAATCTATGAATGTAAAGAGAGTTTGAATTATCGATGTTAATCCAATTAAAAGTTATTACAGTTGTTTTAATCATTGAATTACTAGTGTGAGTGGACTTATTTTCTATTAATACAGCTGTATATAGGCTTAAGGCAGGAATTCAGACTGAAGAAGTATTTCAATATGATAACGGGTTATAAATCGAGTAATATATTTCCTTGTCTTGCGCTCAATTTGTAAATGTCAGCTATATATCATATTACAAATGAAGTTAAGCTTTCTTCTTATTCAACAAATTTCGAAAAGATGCTATACTAATAATAGTTTTCTTTCCAAGGAGGCATCAAAATGGACGCATTCTTTTGTAATGCTTACTCTAGACCACAACCTTTACAGGTCAAAGAGGTCTAGGAAACGATGATAAATAATGAATGATCTCTTTAGGCCTATACCTATATATAAAGCCTACTACAATGGAGTGATTTCAAATGGAAAAACAAACAATTCAGCCGTTTTTAACAGTCGCAAACTATCATTTTATCGAGCAGCAAATGCATAAAATTCTACAAGCACTTGCAACAACGAAAGATAAAGATGTCATCTCTGCTGTTCGTGATATTGTTGATGGTGATATTACAGCAACATTAATGCTTTCTGAGGCAGAAGAACAGCTAATCAGGCAGGTTTCCAATGTGACTAGTCGTGAACAAGGTGAAGCTTATTTAGAGCAATTAAAACCTTACGTCGTCCCTTTTAAAGCTGTCACTGCAAATGCAGTGAAAAGCCTATTTAAAAAGGAAAAAAAGCTAAAGTTGCCAAAGCTTGAAGAAATAGATTTCCAGCAGGTTTGTTACTTGGCTTGGAATGATCTGGGGACTCACCGAAGATATGTCATTATTGAACAAGATGATCAACTTAAAGCGATTAAGGGGACTTTCTCTACCAATACAATTAAAGGGGTATGTTCCATTTGTAACCGTCTATCCGATGTTAATCTATTTACTACATCTGTAAAAGGACGAGTCGCTGGTACGTTCAAAAATCATAGTAATTATATTTGTGCGGATAGCCAAGAATGTAATCAGCATGTAACGGATGTGGAAAAAATGCAAGCATTTTTTGAGCGTATGACGCAATAAAATAAATACCCGCTTATTAATAAGCGCAAAAAAGTGGATTTGAAGATGTCAAATCCACTTTTCCATAATTATTCGTAAGATAAATCTGTTTTTAACAGTGAATATATATTGATATCAACAAAGTTTCCTTTTGATTTTTCGTATTGTCTTAATGTCCCCTCAAATGTGAAGTTCAATTTTTGCAGTACGTGTATGGAATTTATATTTGCTGGTTCTACCTTTGCTTCTATTCTATTGAGCTGTAAATTTCCAAAAGCAAGGTTTATTAATGCCCGAATTCCTTCCGGTGCATAGCCCAACCCCCAATGGATTTTAGCAATATCATACCCTATTTCTGCTCGGGCGTTCTCGAAATCAATAGAATTAAAACCACACGTTCCAATAATTTCATAGGTTTTTAAATCGATCATAATGTAGCGGATCGCTTGGTTTGTCTGAGATAATTCATCGAGTAATTCAATCATTTCTTTTGCCTGTGTTTCATTTGTAAAACGAGAAATGTTCATGAATTTTGTAACATCTGCGTCAGTCCAGATGTTAAATAAGGCTGCTGAATCGGACACTTTTATTTTACGTAAATGCAACCTCTTCGTGAATAGTTCTTTTTTCAATACTTTTACCTCCAATAATTTTAAATCAGTTGGATGAAAAAATATTGCCATCTGCGCATAATTCAGTCCCTTCAACATTAGATAGCCTTATTATAGTGGTTGCTTTGAAAGACATCAACTATCGTAAATGTTCAGGTAGGGTATTTTTATGTGACTTCTTTTGTAATTCAGCAAAAATAGTTTCTTGCTGTTCGGGTGATAGTTGTTCCCTATTTAATTGTCTTGGTTGTTCATTGTACTGTATTTGTTGATGCAGCTGATTTTGTAGGTCCTCAATCAAGCCTGTTAATTGCTTAAATTCCTTCTTTGTCACTGGCTGGACATCTTCTTTCAAGACTAATCCAACCTGCCCATTCGGTTCTAATGTCGCCCATTGAACATCATCCAATCGTTGAACACCTTGTTGGCGCAATTCCATTTCTAGCTGATCAACTGTCATCCTTAACTTTTTTAAATTCTGTTCTTGTAAGATACCATTATTAATTAATACTTTCGATTTACCTGTAATAATTTTTTCGAATACATCCCCTTTGATTTGAAGAAACTCCATTACAACCAATGTCAAAACAAGGATTAGCCCAACGAGTAACGTACTCCATATATCTTCACCTGCTATTGGCTGTATAAGTAATGAACCAATTCCAATCATGATTACAGTTTGTGTGAGCGTCATTTGGGAGATTGATTTTCTACCTGCAATTCGTAATAAAAATGTTCCGCCAACGATAATGATTATGGCCTTCCATAACATAATAAATGCCATTCCAATCTGAGGTTCCCCTTCCTTTTCTTTTTAGTTTTGGTTGCAAAACCTTTTTTATACTGTTTAATCTCGCATTTTGATTACATCTAATATAGAAAATCATTGTTATAGCAATTAAATGATGAAATTATCTTTTATTTCCTATTGACTTTATAATGAAATCGCTTTATTATTTATGTAACGGGTTACACATTCCGTTTTTTATTTTTATCCGGCATGTAACCCGTTACATATATTACTTAAAAAGGAGTATGCTTATGGCAACTATTAGAGATGTTGCTAAATTAGCAAATGTTTCAGTAGCAACAGTATCTCGAGTGATAAATAAAAATGGTTATGTTAATGAAAGCACCATGCAAAGAGTTCGACAGGCGATTGAGCAATTGAACTATCGTCCAAATGATGTTGCCCGCAGTCTTTTCAAAGGTAAATCAAAGATGATTGCTTTGTTTGTTCCTGACATTATGAACCCCTTCTTCCCTGAATTAGCTCGAGCTGTGGAAGACATTTCCAATAAGCATGGCTACACATTTATTTTATGTAATACAGATAATCAGAATGATAAAGAAATAGCTTACCTTAATGCTCTTTTGCAAAAATCTATTGATGGCATCATTCTAGTTTCAAGTACGATGACAACAAATCAAGTTAAAGATATGAAAGTCCCAGTGATAGCACTTGACCGAAAGATCAATCCCGATTTAATTTCTGTTACCGTAAATAACTATGAAGGAGCCAGACAGGCAGTTCAATATTTAAAAAATCAAGGCTGCAAACGAATCGCTCACGTTTCTGGCCCTGAGAATATAAGTAATGCCAGAGAACGATTTAAAGGTTATTTAGACGAAGTTAGGGATGAAGAATGGTTCCATAGTGACTTCATATGTGTAGGAAATTATGCTGTGAATGAAGCTTTTGAAGCAACAAAGAATTTGTTAAAGAGGAATCCTGAAATAGACGGAATTTTTGTAGCAAATGATTTAATGGGTGTTGGTGTGTTAAAGGCTGCTGAATCGTTAAAGATTAAGATACCAAATGAGTTATCCGTTATTGGATTTGACGGGATAGAGCTGGGAAACATCACATCTCCTTCTCTAACTACTATGGCACAACCGATTTATAGTATTGGGAAAAGAGCAGCTGAGATACTTATTCAAAAGATTGAACATCCTAATACAGTTATTAAATCAGAAGAGCACAAGGTTAAATTAACTACTAGAGAATCAACATGAAAAGGAGCTAAGATGATGAACAGTCATCCCCGCGTTTGCGTTATAGGAAGCATTAATATGGATTTAGTGACTACAACTAAAAAAATACCTAAGAAAGGTGAAACTGTATTAGGAGAGAGATTTGAAACTTTTCCCGGTGGAAAAGGGGCGAATCAGGCAGTAACATCCGCTAGACTAGGGGCAGATGTATCGATGATTGGTGCAGTTGGAAACGATACCTTTGGGAAAGCCCTTCTAGAACATTTCAAATCAGAAGGTATTAGCCAAAAAGGGATTAGTATTGTACCAGACATTTCTACGGGAGTTGCAGCAATAACAGTCTCGGAAAATGACAACCGAATTATTGTTTCTCCAGGTGCTAATTCAAAAGTGAATCCCAAAATACTTGATGAAGCTCAAGACGTAATTATAGCTAGTGACATTATTCTATTACAACTTGAAATACCAATGGAAACTGTGCAATATACTGTTGAATTTGCTTATAAACATAAAATACCTGTTATTCTCAATCCTGCACCGTTTCAATTTATACCAGAAGACATATTAGAAAAAGTAACGTATCTAACACCAAATGAAGTTGAATCTGTATCACTATCTGAAATGCCATTAACAGAATCAATTAAAGAAAAAATGATTATAACCAAAGGAGAGCATGGAGTTGAATTCATATCAAAGTCTGGAGAACCGAAAACTATACCTGGATTTAAGGTAAATGTCAAAGACACAACTGGGGCTGGAGATACTTTTAACGGTGCTCTGGCAACAGAGTTAGCTAGAACAGGAGATTTAGATCAATCAATTCTGTTTGCTAATGCAGCAGCAGCTTTATCTGTAGAACGATTTGGTGCCCAAGGTGGTATTCCCGATAGGAAGGAAATTATAACCTTTATTGAAAAAGCAAAAACGAGGAGGAACGAATATGAATAAAAAACCTATAATTATTGATACAGATCCAGGAATTGATGATGCGGTGGCATTAGCAATAGCATTATTTAGCGAGGAACTGGATGTCCGCTTAATTACAACTGTTAATGGAAATGTGAGTCTTGAAAAAGTAACCTATAATATGTTACGACTTCTAAAGTTTTTTGATAAAGAAATCCCTGTTGCCAAAGGTGCCTCCACGCCATTAATCGTAGATCCAGTTGATGCAAGTGATATTCACGGTGAAACAGGGATGGATGGCTACAACTTTGAAGAACCTGATGAAAGTTTATTATTGGACGAGCACGCCGTAAATGCTATGTATAAAGAAATTATGAGTAGTAAGGAGAAAATCACGCTCCTTCCAATCGGCCCTTTAACAAATATTGCTCTGCTTTTTAAACTTTATCCTGAAGTTAAAGAAAACATAGCTGAAATTATCTTAATGGGTGGTTCGACAGGTCGCGGAAACGCTTCTGTTATGGCAGAGTTTAACATCTATGCTGATCCCGAAGCAGCGAAAATCGTATTTTCAAGCGGCTTACCAATCGTGATGGCTGGACTCGATGTCGGTATGAAAGCCTTGGTTTATCCAGAAGATAGTGAAGTACTGAAAGGAATGAATGATACTGGTAATATGATTTATCATTTATTCAAAAAATATAGAGGCGGTAGCTTTAATAGCGGACTAAAAATGTATGATAGTTGTGCAGTAGCCTATCTATTAAAACCAGATTTATTTACAACTGTAGATACCTACGTAGATGTTGAATTGAACGGCGGATTGACAAAAGGAGCTACAATAGTAGATTTAAAAGGTTATATGAAGCAAGAAAGCAATGTAAAAGTTTGTGTAGATATTAATGCACCTGCGTTTAAAAAGTGGTTAATGGAAAATTTAAGAAAATGTAAGTAAGCATTTATCCATTTTTCAGGGAGGAATCATCGATGTTGGACAACCTTATCATGTATAGCTCAGCTTTGTTAGCGGTTGCAGTAATTGTTTATATGCTTATTAAGAAAATGGACATTAAAATCCCCTTATTTCTTATGGGTATCATTTTACTATTAATTAGTATCGTAATGGGTAACGAGATTGTATTTAGTGACTTTACCCCGACCGGATCTGCACTCTTAGACCCTTTGCAAGTTGTTGTGCAGCAATTCAAGTCAACATTGTCCTCAGCAGGGCTAATTATTTTAATACTAGGTGGATATACAGCCTATATGTCATCAATCGGAGCTAACGATTTAACCGTTCAAATGTTAACAAAACCAGTTAGCAAAATAAAATCTGTCTATCTGCTAGTTCCTATTATATTTTTATTAGGTAACGTTTTATCCTTGGTTATACCGAGTGCTTCTACACTAGCTATCTTATTATTAGCCACACTTTATCCGGTAATGAAAAATGCAGGCATGTCTACTCTTAGTATAGCAGCAGTTATAGCTACTTCTGCAACAATCATTCCTACTCCACTTGGAAGTGATAATGTGGCAATTGCAGAGGAGTTAGCGAAATATGCAGCATTTAGTGATTTAACGGTTACACAATATGTTTTTAGCTACCATGCCATTGTTTCATTGCCAACCATATTATTCATGGCGATCGTTCACTACTTCTGGCAAAAGAGAATGGATAAAAAAGCTGAGATTACAGAATCTGCTAAAGAGGTTAAATTAGAAGATTTCAAGGAAATAGAAGGCAGTATATTATTTAAAACCGTCTATGCTATCTTGCCAGTATTCCCAATTATTATTTTATTGGTATCATTTATATTAGACCTCACAACCCAGATATCTGTTTCAATTAGTGTTGAAATTGCAGTATTAATCTCATTTATCTTAGCAATCATTTGTGAGCTTATTCGCAATAAAAATAGTAAAGATGTGTTATCCAATACGGAAAAATTCTTTACAGGTATGGGCAGTATGATTTCAGTTGTGGTTCTCTTAGTAGCTGCTTCAGTATTTGTTGCAGGTTTGCAGTCTATTGGGCTGATTGACACACTGCAAGCATCAATGGAAAACATCCAAGGACAAGGCTTTGATTATGTATTACCATTGGTTCTGGTCGGATTTACCGCATTAATTGTAATACTAAGTGGAAGTGGCATTGCTTTATTCTTTGCAATGATACCACTGATGGTTCCTTTAGCCGAAGCCGCTGGAATTAATCCAATCGCAGTTAGTATTCCTATGGGACTAGCCGGAAACTTGTTTCGATCGGTTTCTCCAGTCGCTGCTGTAGTATTAATTATTGCAGCAACCCTGAAAGTCGATCCAATTAATATTATTAAGAGAACCTCCGTTCCAATCCTATCCGGTGTAATATTTATGTTTATATTGTCTATGATAATGTTTTTATAGTAGCACAAAACCCATGTACAGATTGCTGCATGGGTTTTTAATTTAGGGCTAGATCTCTTTTTCTCCTTTTCTACTTCACTTTCGCCAACTAATTTCACATATAACTCTGTGTCTGGCCAACCTTCGCGAGTAATCTTCTCTCCACGGTAAAAATTCTTCAAATGTCACGTTTTCACCCTTTATTTGTTGATATGGAAAGTATAAAAGGATCGTTTGAAATTACAATCAATCAGCGTAAGTATAGAAACCGTTATAAATCTTTATACACATAAAACGTAAATAAATTACAAAAGATACTCATAAAGCACATCAATAATGTTCGGTATAAATGGAGGCGGTTCATGAATGACATTTAAAGAAGGTATAAAACAAGTTGAGAGGATCAATGAACAGCTAATAGATGCGGATAGATTGATGTCCGAAACAGTGATTAACGCCTTTATGTTTACATGGCAATGGTGGTTTGGGATTGGACTATTTATTATTCCTTGGTTTATATGGGTTTTATTTAGAAACAGGCAAAGTACAGGCAGACTTCTTATGGGGGGATTTATCACCATCATTTTATCCTTAATGATTGACCTTATTGCCTTATCGAGCGGGCTTTGGTCTTACCCAATGATATTCTCACCTATAGGCCCATTGTTATTTCTCCCCTACCATTTTTCTTTAGCTCCTGTTGCCATTATGTTTACACTGCAAATTAAGCCAAAAGCTAATCCCCTTTTAAAAGGAGCTATATTTAGTGCTCTTGGAGCTTTCATAGGCATGAACTTTTTTGAAATGATTGATTTTTATAACCCAAAAGGATGGTCAACTATTTATGACTTTTTTATTTATCTATTCCTTTTTCTGATAGCGTATTGGTCCAGCAGCATGGATGGTTTTAAAAAAATATCAGATGGCTATTGAAATCCTTTGTCTTGTTCAAGAATCGAGCACAAATCCAGAATAAGGACATTGTGCTCGTTCTTGCTTATTAGTCCAGTCATTGCCAGACCCACAGAAGGAATCTCCCATTAATCCATCAGCCCTTTCTGAAACGCATAACTCGTCAGCTGCACCCGATTATCTAAATGCAGCTTACTCAAAATGTTTTTCAGATGACTTTTCACCGTATGCTCTGAAATAAACAGGGTATCTGAAATTTCCCGATTGGACATCCCTTTCGCGACCAATTGCAGCACTTCTAACTCCCTTGTAGATAAAGGCGTATTCTCCTTTGTAACTGCTTTACTTTGTGGAAATTCCTTAAGAATTTGAAAGGCTATTTCTTTAGACATTGGGACTTCATCTACGGCAAAGGCTCTTAAATGATCGACCCATGCTTCCGACTGGATATTTTTTAATAAATAGCCCTGTGCTCCTTGTTTTAATGCATCAAACAAATCGGTGATATCATCCGAAACGGTAATCATCACAATCTTGACGTAAGGGAAGTGAAGCTTGATACGTTTCGTCGCCTCTAGCCCATCCATCACCGGCATTTGAATGTCCATCAGAATAATGTCAGGCATTAATTCTTCCGTAAGCTTTATCGCTTCCTCGCCATTCTTCCCTTCTCCTACAATAAGAAGATCTTCGTGCTCCTCTAAAATTTCCCGGATGGCTTCTCTTGCATGCGCGTGATCATCCACGATTACGATTCGAAAAGGTTGCATTTAGTTTCCCTCCTTTTTTATTTCCAGGATCGTTTCATTCTCAATTTTATTAATCGAAAATTCCCATTCCATATCTATCGTTCTATCTTGAATAATCTGAAGTCCATAGCCTGTACTATCTTGAATCGTATCGTTTGTGAATCCTATTCCCCGATCCTTAATTTGGCATATCCATCCATTTTCTATTTCCTTTGCTACAATCCATACCTCATTTGTTTTTGCGTGTTTAATAACATTCATCACAGCTTCTTTTACACAGGCGAACAGCTCTACCTTCTCTTTCGATGACAATGCATCTTCTGGAATTCCCCATTCCAGCTGAACATCCATAAAATGCTGTTGTTTCAGCTCCGTTACATACTGGTAGATCGTTTCTGTCCAGCTAAACGTATCCTCATTTGGTACATATTTCAGGTTTGTAATCGCCTGACGTGTATCCTCGTGGACATGCTGTAAGGTTTGCTTTATTTTTTGAAAATCAGCATCCTGCTCCAGATCATTCTTTCTGCCAAACTTATTCATTTTAACGGACAATAGAAATAGTGATTGGGCAATGCCGTCATGTAGCTCCCTTGCGAGCTTCTCCCTCTCGATAAGCGCTGCTTTCTTAGCCCTTGCCGCTCTTAACTCTTCTTGCATTTTTTCTAAAATGGAAAATAAATGCCGCAAAAAGACAAGCGTGACAATAAAGACTAATATAGGAGAAAGAAAGTTCCCCATGTCCATGGAAATGTATGAAAGGAGAAATTCATGCCGAACATACTCCCAAAGGGCGATTGTAATCGTTGGCAAAAATAAAATAAGCCATTTAATTTGGTTATACTTCATATCTTCACCGCATTTCTAAATATAAAATGTGTCTATATTTTATCATTTAATCACCCTTTTATAGCAAATTTCCGTTAAAATCACTCCTTCGAGGTATTATGCAAGATTTAGCATTGGATTTATAATATACACAGGTAACTCGCATCCTATTTTAGAAGTAGTTACTGAGACATGTAAGGGAGGAATTATGTTAATGAAACGAATATTCAGCGCGGCAATAGTAGTCATACTCGTAACGTGCTTTTCTACTAGCGCGTTTGCTCACTCACATATTCAAGGATCGAATCCAGCAGATGGCGATGTTGTAACAGAGCCATTGGAAGAAATTGTTCTTGAATTTGATGGTGGAATTGAACAAGGCAGTTTTATAGAGGTAACAACGACAGCAGGTGAAGCTGTGGAAGTACAAGATATCGAGATCGGTGAAGGTACATTAACAGGTACGGTTGCTGAGCCGCTTGCAAATGATGAATATCAAGTAAATTGGAGTATTATTAGTGCAGATGGTCACCCACTAGAAGGTGAATTCACATTTACCGTTGATGCCGAGGTTCCTGAAGCTGTGGAAGAGGAAGAACAGGCTGAAACAGAAACAGTTGAAGATGAAGAACCCGAAGAACAAGCGGAAACAGAAACGACCCAAGATGATTCAGCAACAGAATCCGCTGAACAAATAGATGAAGGCGAAGAATCATCTTCCACCATGATTATGGTCATTGTTGGTTTAGCTATTCTTGCAATCGTTGGCTACATCTTATTTATGAAAAGAAAGAGATAGTAAATGGACATACTCGTAATGATTAGTCAGGTGCTATTATATGTATGCTTTGCGGTTTTAGCAGGAGGTTTTCTGCTTTTGCTTATTCCAAGCACCTATCGTCCGGACATAAAAATCGCACCGTATTACTTTTTGATCAGCTCCATCATGGTACCGATTTTTGCTTTCATTCCGGTTCTTGATACTACCTTATTTATCGCCCCACGGCTAGGGTTTGGTGAAGCATTAAAAGTCGTTTTACTAACCTATACGGTTGGAAACGCGTGGAACTTTACCCTTATTGGTTCTATTTTATTAGTACTCATAATTGTATTAATGCGGTCTATGGGAAATCGTATTTCTACTTCTATCGTATTGGCATTAACATTCGGACTCATGTTAACCATTGCTTGGTCAAGCCATGCAGGCGCTATGGAGCCATTCAAGGGAATTACCGGCCACTTTGTCCATCTAGCTGCGATCAGCATTTGGGTTGGTGTTGTACTTGTTGTCGGCTGGTTTGCAACCAACCATGATAATTGGCTTACATTTTTAAGCTGGTTTTCCAAGGTCGCTATCGGCTGTTTAGTTGCTACAGGACTTAGCGGGATCCTACTGATGGATGTCATGGTCGATGGGTATACAGATTCATGGATGGTTTCGTATGGACAAGGATTATTAATCAAACACCTATTCTTGATTCCACTCGTTTTCTATGCCTTATTAAACGGCTTGGTTGTGAAATATTTCCTGTCAAAAGATGCTGCGTTTAATCCAATTCCATGGATTCGTTTAGAGGGTATTGTTTTATTTGTCATTTTTGCGATGACAGCTTTTTTCACCCAGCAATCCCCTCCTCACGGAAATTATTTAACGGATGATGCAATATCACCTTTATTCCAGTTATTTCATGGCGGCATCATTGATTCCAGCAGCACCGTCGGCTTGACGATCAACCTAGATATCGTTTATTTCTTTTTCCTAGCTCTATTATTAGTAGGATTAATATTATTATCGATTTACAAAAAGGCATCGATAGTGGTAACTTTTCTGATAAGCTGCTTGTTCGTGGTGAATGTATATATTATGGTGATGATATCTATTGTTGTTCGGTAATATAAAATGGTCCACGGCTCATCCCTGTGGACCATTTTATATTACATCTATTTGTTTCATTAATATTAAGGCTTGAAAATCACCTTAATGGATTCATCCTCTTTCTTATCAAAAATATCATAAGCTATTGCAGCATCATCCAAATTAACGCGATGTGTAATAATATCTGTTGGATCAAACTCTTTATTCTCAATCATGTCATACAGTTTTGGCATAATGTTAATCACAGGAGCTTGTCCCATTTTCAATGAAACATTTCGAGTGAAAAAGTCGCCTAGTGGGAAGCCATTTGCCTCTGTACCATAAACACCGGTTATTTGGACCGTTCCGAACTTCCGTACAGCTTGCGATGCGGTAATGATTGGACTGATGGTTCCGAATTGATTATCGCCTTTTGATCCGAATTCTGTGTTTGGCGGAACTGTACCATCCATCCCAACACAATCAATCACGACGTCTGCTCCACCTTTTGTTTCTTCATGCAAAAGTTCGCCGATGTTTTCGTTTTCTTTAAAGTTATACGTTTCCACATTATTCGTTTTCTTCGCATGGTCTAGTCGGTGCTCTACCTGGTCGACGGTAATAACACGCTTTGCGCCTTTCAGCCAAGCGAATTTTTGAGCCATGAGCCCGATTGGACCACTCCCTAAAATTATTACCGTGTCCCCTTCTTTGACGCCCCCATGCTCCACGCTCCAATACGCAGTCGGGATGACATCCGATAAGAATAATACCTGCTCATCATCCAATTCACTATTTTTCGGAACTTTAAAGGACGTAAAATCGGCATACGGAACACGTAAATATTCTGCTTGACCACCAGGGTGATTACCGAAATCATCAGCGAATCCGAATAATCCACCTGGCTCACCATGTGGATTGGAATTATCGCATTGACTCTCCATCTGATTATTACAGAAGAAGCATTCTCCACACCCAATATTAAAAGGAATTACGACACGGTCACCTTTTTTGAGATTTTTCACATCTGAACCAACTTCCTCGACAATACCCATTGGCTCATGTCCAACGACGTAATCCTCTTTCGGGACAATTCCGCCATGATATAAGTGAAGATCTGATCCGCAGATGCCGCTCGCGGTAATTCGTACGATCATATCACTGTTTTCCTGAATTTTCGGGTCATCAACATTTTTTGTTTCCATCGCTTTTTCACCTTGAAATGTTACGGCCTTCATTTGGTTCACATCCTTCTATCAGCATTTATAAGTTGTGTCCCCTAAATCAGACAGGAATAAACGGGATATTCTCAACCTTTCCTTCATAGACCTATCAAAGTATTCACCGTTGCAGATTAATCGGAGGAGCTTATAATTCAGGGTACTCCTTGGAGACTATTTTGATTATGAAAAAGCAACGGATGAAGTAAAGGACCATGTTAAGGCTTTATTAAACAGTAATGAATACCTTTTGAAATAAAAAAATAAGTATGCTGTATAGCACACTTATTTTTTCATTCAATTCCGTGACGTTTAGTCTCTGTCTCTTTTTTTTTATAATTTTGGTAAGTGAACCAACACCCTAATAAGATAAAGAAAATCATAACAAGATTATCTACTAGAGGTGAGAACCCTAACGTAATTCTAAAAGTTACTGCTATTGCAACAAAAAACAAAAGAATAATGATTTGTTTTAGTTTAAATTTAAATTTTGATAATGTTTCCTTTCCAATATTCATATTTTGTTCTAACTCCTTTACCTTATGCTTCAGCAAATTGGAAAAGTTTATCATATCAGCAGATGAAAATGCTCCCAGCCAAAAGCATAAAACCTACAACTGGATGGGAACTTTCAATATATCTCATAACTTGGTTTGTCGTGTTATCTCTGTCTTCATAATGTTGAACGATTTCTTTAGTTTTGCTTGGTGAGAAATAATAATTGATTTCATATACATCGTAAGTAACCATTCCTTCTTTTTCTTGCTATCCGGATCTCCTGTCGCAGTTTATGCATTAGTTGTAAAACCGAAATTTACATCTAGAAGTAGAGTACGGGCTAGTAAACCTACAACAAACTTTCTCATTATTACGCTTCACTTTTATAAAGATTTGTTATTAATTTCCTTCCCGGTATTCATAGGAATAAACATTAAATTGGAGAAATTGTGACAGGAAACAGAACCAGTTAGTTTCATCCCTTAAAAAGCATCTATTACACATCGGAATCAGCGACACATCCCTTACTACCTTTGACAGGGTTTGCTGCTCTCCCTTTGTCAATCATCATACTGTGCAATGAGATACTTATCTTGTGTTAGATATGAATCAAAAGTAACTGGATAGTACAAAACGATAACTATATAATAGTTGTAAATAGTAAAAAAGGAGCTGAAATTTCTTGAACATTGAACCGTGGATGATAGGCACAGCTATTGCCGTTCTTGTTTTATTATGGGCACTATTTACCTATAACCGTTTTATTTCCTTAAAAAACAGTATAGAAGAATCCTTTAAACATATTGATATTACGTTAGCACAGCGTTTTGACTCCCTCACAAGAATAGCAGAGACGATTGCCGCTTATACGAAACATGAAAAAGAAGTCCATACAGAAGTAGCAAAGCTCCGCAGTCAATTTGACAACCAAAATGAGAATGAAAAAGTAAAAACGTCAAATGAACTATCAAGACTTGTAAGTGGTTTACAAGTTCAAGTCGAAAATTATCCGGAATTAAAGGCAAATGAAAATTATCTGCACTTACAGAAAAGTATTAATGAACTGGAAGAAAGGCTGGCTGCATCGAGAAGAACCTTTAACGCAAGGGTTGCGAAATTCAATACCATGTTGCAGCAGTTTCCTACAAATCTATTTAAATTCTTCATGAAACTAGAAAAAAGAGAGCTATTGCACATTGATAACAGCAAAAAGCAAGATGTTGATATAGCCAAAATTCTAAGGGGTTAACCACATGTTTTCTAGCTATGATGAAATCTCTTATCTATTAAAAGATGATATAAATGAAATGAATAAAATCAGATTCAAAACGTTACTAAAGTACATATTTGGCTGGATTTTCCTTTTTGCTAGTATTATCATCCCTGCTATTTTTGGCCTCTCTATTCCTAACGCAGGTATCCAATGGCTGGCTGCTTTTATTTTTTTCTTCGGAACGATAGCAAGTATTGTTAGTTTCTTTAAAACACTAGGAACGTTTCGTATGGCCTTTAAACGCAAAGTAGTAAGGAGTCTGTTAAAAGCGTTATTTGAAACTGCTAACCTGCCAGAGGATAACCCTAATTATGAGATGAAATGGGGATACTCCAGCCAAGGTAAAATTAATAATCTCTTAATTGGTGAATCTGGCTTATTCTATTTAAATCGGATTGATCGCGTATCTGGTGAAGATTTAATAAAGGGTAAAATAGGCTCTACTGATTTCTATTTCTCTGAACTAAAGCTCTTCAAACAAGTAAGGGACTATAGAGGAAGATCAAATACGAAGTTAAAAACAAGATATCAAGGCGTCCTGTATCTTGCAGACTTCCATAAACATTTTAAAGGGCATACCGTCTTACGTGATAGAAAGCTTTTTAGTTTCCAGCATCTAAAGCGTTATTTCAGGCACCATTTCCACCGTATGCTGAGCGGAAAGAAATTAATTACGATTAAAATGGAAAATGATGAATTCAATAAGTACTTTAAAGTACGAACGACAAGTGAATTCGAAGCACGCTACATTCTTTCGGCCAACTTAATGGAAGATTTAGTTGCATTTCGAAAAAGAAATCGAAACCCAATTGATATAGCTTTTAAAAAACGATTTATCAGTTTATTTTTATACAATAAAAAGGACTATTTCGAACCGAGTATTTTTGACTCAATGGAAAAGCAGTCTAAGCTTGTTTATGATGATTTGATATTATTCTTCCGTATCATTAATGACTTGAATCTCAACACACGGATATGGAGCAAGGATTAAAAAGGGTATGGGCAGCACTGGTTCAATTGGATAGCTGTAAACATTCGTTCATCAAGCATTTCCAACAGATTCTGATGCCTGCTCAGGCAATTGTTGTCATTCCCCTGCCCTTTTTAACATAAAAAAGTTGACGAGGCTTATGAAGCCAAGTCAGCTTAATTCCAACTCCTAAATGATGAATTTTTTAAATTAAGAAATGTTCACCATCACTAAATGGAAAAGTCTACTTCTCCCCAACTGTTAATCTAATAGTGTACTTGTAAATCTTTAACGCCAAACTCTAATGCTTCATCTAAATCTTCCATATATACATCCAATCGACCTTCAGTAACAGCACTTCCTCTATCTTCACATGTAAATGTTTTATCAAAATAAGGAATATACAACTTGGTTCCGAATGATAATGAATCTGGACAGGCGATTGTTTGACCCTCCTGCACTTCCGTACCGGATGCTGTAATACCATATCCTGGATCTCCATGTTCTTTTCCAGTAGATTCATAGCCTGCTGTATAAGCAGTTACTGTAAACGTCTCTCCCTTTGCATCTGGAATGGTAAGCGTCTGACCCGCATAAATGATATCTGGGTCTGAAAGAAAAGTGTTAAATTCAAGCAATGAATCCACACTTACATTATGATTCCTTGAAATCTCGGATAAAACATCTCCTGATTGCACCGTATACTGACTGCTTGCATGTACTTCGTTCGTAAATAAGATTAATCCTAAAGTTACTAGTGTGATTAGTGTTAAGTATTTCATTGTAATGCCTCCTATGTGTAATTAATATAGAATACGCATAGCAGGGTATTTCTTCTGTAGGCTTTAATAGAATTGAAATATAGATGTAAAGGTAGGAGCTGATTTTGAGAGTGGTGTCTTTGCGGCGGGGGATGGTGCGTTAATTTTGGGGATGGTGTCTTAGTAGCGGGAGATGGTGCGTTAATTTCGAGTATGGTGTCTTAGTAGCGGGAGATGGTGCGTTAATTTTGGGGATGGTGTCTTAGTAGCGGGAGATGGTGCGTTAATTTTGGGGATGGTGTCTTAGTAGCGGGAGATGGTGCGTTAATTTTGGGGATGGTGTCTTAGCGACGGGGGATGGTGCGTTAATTTCGAGAATGGTGTCTTAGTAGCGGGAGATGGTGCGTTAATTTTGGGTATGGTGTCTTAGCAACGGGGGATGGTGCGTTAATTTTGGGTATGGTGTCTTAGTAGCGGGAGATGGTGCGTTAATTTTGGGTATGGTGTCTTAGCGACGGGAGATGGTGCGTTAATTTCGAGAATGGTGTCTTTGCGGCGGGGGAGGCATATTGTTCTGTTGAAAAAGAAATTTGATAGATACATAGTTGAAATACAAATAACTCAATAAAAAGGAAAATCCGTATCTATATCGAATGACAGCTTCTGATTCTCCAATTCTTTCCTTTTCAATTCTTGGTTGAACTGTTAACCAAGAATCTTAACAAGTCTAATCAATCCTATTGGGACGAGGATATTAATGTCGATTGATTGTCAATCCTTGTTTAAAGCCAGATTCTAAACTATTGTAGATTTAGAATCTGACTCTATGATCATTTACTCAGAAAATGCTTTCGGATAATGAACGACACCTTGAACCGTTTCAAGAGAATCTTCCGTTAGTTCTAAAGCCATAAATGCTTCGTCAGGTACTTCGAATGGCGCTTTTATATTCCATAATTGTGCTTGTTTAAATCCAAACTTTGGATAGTAGTATTTATGACCTAATACAATAACTGAATGATAACCAAGTGCTTTTGCTTTCTTTAACCCCTCGTGAATTAATTGACTTCCGATTCCCTTTTTCTGATACTGAGGTACCACAGACACGGGAGCAAGTGCTAACGATTCCACCGATTGATCATTATATACAATAGAAATTTTAGATAACAGAATGTGACCAATCATCGCCTTGTCTTCATCTATTGCGACTAATGAAAGCTCAGGAATAAATGCCTTTGATTTTCTAATTCGATTTACAAGTTGATGTTCTTTCCCGTCACTATATTGTTCATTTAAAAATGCTTGTTTTACAACTTCTTCTGTCGTTCTATAATCTTTTGGAAGTTCTTGTCTAATCATACGATTCATGTTAAATTACTCCCTGTTCTGTCGTATTTCTTTTTGGATTTTGCGAAGTGCCTTTTTCGAACCACGCTCTATATCATGCTGCATTTTTCGTGTATTATAATCGCTAAACAATGTTTCTAAATCATATCCTTCTGGATATAATTCCTGCGCCTGTAGCTCTAAGGAGAGGCGCTTCACATTTACTTTCATAAATTCCCCTTTGTAGAACACGACAACATTATAGAAATTGTCTATCCCTTCATATACAATTCCAAAGTCATCATGGTCCAATAAATTTACACGATCCCCTTTTTTATATTCATACTTCTCTTTGGTTGTCTCTTTATCAATCTTTGGCTTCCTTTTCTTACTTTCAACTAAACTTTCTAAACGATAGTCTTTATTTTCCATATAGTCTTTCGCTCTTTGCAGGACACTTTCTCGTATATTCATTTTTTTAGAAATCCAAAGGGCATTACTTTCCCCTGATTTACCTATCATTAACTTATACTTTGGTTCCAATGTTTCACTATTAAATTGCATTGCTGCATTCATAAAGTCATGATGCATTTCCGAAAAGCGTTTAATTTCTCCATAGTGTGTTGTCGCAACCGTGATACAACCCATATGATAAAACTCTTCTAAAATAGAAATTGCAAGTGCCGCTCCTTCATTCGGTTCCGTACCACTTCCGATTTCATCAAATAGTAAAAGTGTATGATTATTGGATCCCATCATTATTTCCGATAGGTTTTTCATATGAGATGAAAATGTACTTAGTGCATTTTCTATACTTTGGTTGTCACCAATATCTACGAAGATGTTTTCAAAAACCGAAATTTCCGTTTGCTTATCTGCATTAATGTGAAAGCCTGACATCGTCGCCAAAGTTAATAATCCTATTGTTTTGAGGACAATCGTTTTCCCGCCAGCATTTGGTCCGGTAACAATTAAGCTACGATAATTTTCTCCGATTTCAAAATCAAGCGGTACAACTTCTCCTGATAAAAGTGGGTGTTTGCAATGAACTAATTTGATATACCCATAATCATTTAATTTGGGCTCTACTCCACCAATATGTTTGCTGAATTTTGCTTTTGCAAATACCATATCATATTGGCTGATAAGTTCGAGATTAATCTTGATCTCATACATGTTCTCTAAGACCATTCCTGATAAAGCAGCTAATATTTGGTATTCCTCGATTGCTTCTTCAGCTTGCAGGCTTGCGAGTTCTCCGTTTAATTTTGTCACTGTATCCGGTTCTATAAAGACCGTTGATCCTTTAGAAGAAACTTCAATAATTGTCCCTGGTACTTGATTTTTATAGGAAGCTTTAATTGGTATTGTATATCGATCGCCTTTCTTACTAATAAAGGTTTCTTGAATATACTTTTTATTGGTACTGCTATTTAAAAACTTATTTAAGCGCTCTTTAATTTTCTCTTCGACTGATTCAATACTTCTTCGTATTCGTCTTAATTCTTTACTTGCAGCGGAATCTACACGATTTCCTTTGATTGAATAATCAACCTCTTCTTCCACATTTTTGAACTCGGACATTGAATTCGCATACGACGCGATTACTGGTGCAAAAAATGCTTTATCCAGCATAAACTTTTTAATTTTCCTGCAGCCTCTTAAGAAATCCGATACACTAACCAATTCGCTCGGATCAAGAATCATGCCCTTTTCGAGATTTTGAAGGATATGCTCAATATTCGAAACCCCGAAAAATGGCACATGGTCTACTGCATCTAATATTGCGCGTGCCTCAGTCGTTTCATTTAAACGATTTTTAACTACTTTCATATCTGAGCTTGGTCTCAACTTATCTAACATTTTCTTCCCTAATCCACTTACACAATAAGATTTAATTATATCTTTTAACTCGTTATATTGCAGTTTTTCAAACGTCATCTTATTCACTTTCCATGCTCCTCACTATGACTTATTTTTATCATACATGAAGATACCTACCCATTAGATTTCAATGAAGCTTTACATAATAAAAATAAACACAAAAAAGCTGCGGAGATACCGCAGCTTTCTTTACATTTACAAGGCATGTGTAATATGCAAATACATGGAAATAAGCTATCTAAAAAAGTATAGCTAACTCCTATATTACACGCTTTATAAAGTATGGTAGGTATCTTCATAGGTATTGAAATAAATCCATGACTAAACGAAGGGTCTGATTTCTAAAAAAATCCCCTTTAGTCCACAAACTTATTTCATTTAATTTTTCCTATTTAGAACCTACCGCACTCACAAAAAGCACCTCGAATTAATTTATCGTTTTATTCATTGAAATCTAATTAACAGTTATCATTATACAATACTCTAATAAAAATGTGAAGGTGACGTATTTTCGGGATTTAATGATGAAAAACTCACATGGAAAGCACGTCATAACAAGCTTGGCAGCCGAATCGAATAATCACAACCTTAAGCACATCACTTCCTATTCAAAATAAATATAGCTCCACCATACCCCAGCACACACCAAATCAATAAGTTAATATAATTTCCTGCCGTCGCCTCAAAGGTCGAAGCAGCAAGCGACGCCCGCATTACTTCTGCCATCGAATAAATCGGAAGTACCTGATGAAGGGCTTGAAGCCATTCTGGCAGCCGCTCCAATGGGAAATTTACCGGTGAAAACATGAGTGCTCCAAAAACAATGACTTGTGAAAGAGCAAGGGAAGCTGTCGGTGACAAGAGATAGGAAAATCCGTATCCAACACCAATAGATGTTAATGCAATCATGAGTAAGGCTGGAATTACCGTCCAAGAGATGTCATACCCTGGACTAAACATGAGGTGTGCCACAATGGATGAAATGATAATTCCTGGCAGCGTGATGATTAGCCAAATAGTTGTATCTGCTCCAAGAATGACACCGCGATTAACTGGCCATGTACGCATAAATTCCATATAGCCATCTGATTTGGCAGTACCAACCTGCTGTGGCAAAATTACTAAGCCCGTAAAAATTAGAATGATCGTTGGTGCTCCTGTAGCTAGAAAAAGAATCGAATTTGTATCTGGGGCTGGGAGAAGATAGGTAAAGCCGATCACAATGCCGATGGATATCAAGATTTGAATAAGAATCATAAACACTAAAAAACCTGCGTTTCTAAGAAATTGCATCTGAAAAACGTACTTGTAATGGCTTAATACATTCATTATAATCCCACCGCCTTTTTAGAAGTCAACTCGATATAAGCATCCTCAATTGTCGCAGGAGACAAGGAATAGTCTATAATGAGCCCTAAATCAACTTGCCGCTTTGCCCATTCTATCGTTGCTGTTACTTCTTGAGGATCTATAGCAAAAAATAGTCGAGAGCCATTCTTATGAGAGGAAAGCGCCCAGCTAGGAATCTCGATATCTAACTCACTAGCTAAACTTAGTTCGATACGCATTTGGTTACTTACTGAACTTTTCACTTCAGAAGGTGTCCCTTGCGTGAGAATTCTCCCCTTATTGATGATTGCCACCCGATCAACCGCTTTTTCAGCTTCCAGCACATTATGCGTGACTAAAATAACCGAAGTGCCATCATTGGTTAGATTGCGTATCACCTGCCAAAGGTAACGCCTGCGAACTGGGTCTACATCGTTTGTAGGTTCATCCAGAATCACTAATTTACCAGGGGCAATGACTGCCATACAAAAAGCCGTCAGTCTTCGTGCACCACCCGATAATTTCTCGCCTTCCTTATTTGCCCACTCCCCCATATCCAATGCCTCAAAAAGTGTATCTAAACGCTTTGCGTCAAACTTTTTCCCTGCACGCATTTTTCCAATCAGTGTAACTGCCTGCTTCGGGGTAAGAAAACCGAGTGGTACTTGGGATTGTGGCTGGACAGAGCAAATGGATCGTGCCCTTGCTGGTGACTGAAGTACCGATTTCCCCAACAGCTGAATATCACCAGAATCAGGGGTGATTAGCCCTAAAATTTGATTCACTAACGTCGTTTTCCCCGCTCCATTCTGGCCGAGAAGCCCATATATTTCACCTTCATCAATATGAAGGGAGATATTATCATTAGCGATCATCTTGTTTTTCCGACGACCTGTATATCCTTTTGTTACAGCCTCTACATTAAGAATCATTCGTTGACTCCCCCTTTACAATAGCGACACGTTTAATAAAATCAATCACATCTTTGTCCATTGGATAAAATGCGATACCCTCCTGTAGGTTTTGCAGCGCTTCCCACATGCTTCCAAGCAATTCTTCATCCTGCCCAAACATTTTATCTGCTTGGTTTGCCCAGCATAGGACGAGCTGCTCCGCCTCTTCTGAGTTTGGATCAAGATGAAGGTTATTTCGGATATCACCAATAACCTTTAACCATTCCTTGATGTCTTCCTCACTCATGTTTGCAGCATTCATGTCGATAATCTTCTTCATTTCATCTTCGTTTAGGTATGCTTTATATTGCTCTAAGACATCTCCGGGATCGTGTTGATACAACTGGATAATGCTGAAAATGACTGGCCAATTGATTTCCCCTTCAAATTCAATGGAATACGATACACCAAGAAGTGCTTGTTCTAACATTTTTAAACGTTCCTGTTCTCGTTTAACCAGTTCTAATTGGTGTTGGATTGAGTCCTGCCAGTTCGACGTTGAATTCTCCAATATATCTTTAATTTGGTCCAGCGAGAATCCCATATATTTCAATGCTAAAACTCGTTCTAACTTCATTACATCATCTTCATTGTATAAACGATGTCCTCCACTCGTTTTTGATGATGGTTTGATCAAACCAATTTCATCATAGTAATCCAGTGTTCTGACGGTTACCCCTGTGTTCTTGGATAGTTTCCCAATCGTGTATATTTTCCTCACCCCTTTTTATTTATCTTAAGTATAAAACAACACGTTACGTTTGGTTCAATAGGCAAATGTGAAAATGTTTGTTTTTTTACAATAATTTATTACCAAAAAAGAGTAAACCGTATTCTATACAATACGATTTACTCTTGCTTAATCTGCAGCTATTTAAACTCGTGGAGGGGAACTGAACCGGTCAGCCCCTCTCACTATCCTCATCCATTATACTGTAAACCATGTCCTAGTTTATACACATTTCCGTCTCTGTCTTTATAGGCATAGCTCATTCCTTCTGGCATATATTTATCCTTGTCATAGCCAGGTACATCATTTCTTGATGTACAATTACCATCTTCATCGACGGCAATCACTTCTTCACTTGCTGGTAATGTCAAAGGCAGGGCACCTGTTGGCTGATGGTTTCCAGCCATTACTTCAAGCTGTGCTTTGAAGAATGTATCGTACCCGGCAACCAGGGCATCTGCCAATGGTTCTACATTTCCAAGAATCCATGGCAAGATCACATTGACACTGATAATAACTTTGCCGCCGCGGCTGCGGATGTTCTCTGCTACTTTATTCAAATGCTCGATTTCACTTAACGTCGTTTCTGTGTACGGAGCACCATCCAACGCTTTTAAGGATTTATTTTCACATAAACCGAGCTCCAGCAATCCTGGTGTTGCATTAAAATAAGTTCCAGATTTCGGCTGCAGGAACAAGATAGCGATATCCGCTTCTTCATATGCATCCGTTAATTCAAATTGACCCAATTCCTTTGCAGCAGCCAATGCTTGCTCCGTATACGTCGCAGCATGTTCTGTGTCCTTATGGTAGGCTTTCATATACACTTTTTTACCTTCCAGCTTGTCCGCTGTTAATGGCAGTGTTTCTTCTGAGTTTTTCAAAATGGTAACTGATTTTTTATGTGCTTCATACGCTGCATCCCAGTGCGCAGGTGTACTTACTACCTTATCCGCATTTTCTGGTGCATTGTACGTACGGTCATCGAACAGACCTAATGCAAACATTTCGGTAAGCAATCTTTCATTTGCTTCATTAATCCGCTTTTCACTGATCCAGCCATTATCTACTGCTTCTTTCAGGTTTTCAATATCATTTGTGTCTGCAATGATATCTGTTCCTGCATTAACAGCCTTAGCAAAACGCTCTGCCACACTCAAATCCTCAACGCCCCAGCTCATATTGTTAACAATACCGCTGTCACTGTTAATATAGCCTTTGAAGCCCAGTTTCCCGCGCAGAATATGTTGAAGGAAATAATGATTGAATGCAAATCCAACCTCTTCGAATGGAATATCTTCACCTTCAAATTCCTGATACACACTCTTCTTTATGCTCGGAATTGAGTAATATGGCATGATGGAAGACGTTCCATGTTCAACAGCCGCTCTAAACGGTGGAAGATGATACTTTTCTAAACTTCCCGGAGTTGGGTAAAGATTCCATTTTCCTTCTTTATAATGCGGGTCAAATCCATTTTCCCTTGGTCCACCGCCAGGGAAATGTTTGGTTGTCATCGCAATGCTGTCTTTGCCTAAAGTTTTTCCTTGGAATGCTTCAATAATTCGGCCAATGGCGTCGGCGATAAATTCTGGATCTTCACCAAATGTTCCGTATGTCCGCTGCCATCTTGGATCTGTGACAACATCAGCCATATACATATACCCTTTCCTTAAACCGGTAGCATTCCATTCCTTATGGGCGATTTTGGCAAATTCACTGATGATGGAAGCATCCTCGCCCTTTTTAATATCACCCATCGCTGCTGCTGCAAGACCCAATGTGCCTGGCCATGTAGAGAAAATACCAATTGCATCATTCATTCCAAAGATAGATTCACCATTTTCGTTTCTTGAGTTGGACGTAACGATAACTGGAATGCCTAAGCGTGTTTCCTCTGCAACTTCATTCATCGTATTAATCCATTCTGCTGTTTCTGCTGGGCTAAAATTATCTCGTAAAATGAAATGACGTAAATGTCTATCCTCGATTGTATGGGTCGTTCCATATACTTTACTGGTGGCAAAGATACTTTCTCCCTTTTCCACAATAGCTTCATCTAACACACCATCATGACTTGTTTTGCTCTTATCCTCTTGATAAAGACCCATCCTGCGCGTGTTAATTAGCATCATCCCAATTTTTTCATCGATATTCATTAAAGAAACTAGATTTTTCGCCCGCTCTTCAGGGCTTAATCGCCAATCCTCGTAAGGGTCAAGCTTTCCATTGTTATTTAAATCTTTGAATGTTAAACCGCCTTCTTCAATAAGCTGCTTGTTTCTCACTTCTAGTTTAGGTTGTTTTTGTGCCATGTGAATTTCCTCCTCTATTTTTTAATTCTGATTTGAATACGATTCAGTTAAAATAAACAGTTTCATCGTCTAATCGCAGAAGTCCCATTCAACATCTTGTTATAGATCCAGTTTCATTAAACTGCTTTCCGATGATACGGACGCTTCTTTGGTAACATCGATATTGGTATATTCCTCTGTATTTGTAATGACAACAGGTGTGGTGATGTCATATCCAGCTTTTTCAATGTTTTTTATATCAAACTCTAATAATAGATTACCCTTTTCCACCTGATCCCCTTGCTTGACGTGGACATTGAAATATTGCCCATTCAGCTTCACGGTATCTATACCGACGTAAATTAAAATTTCCGCGCCATTGTTCGACGTGATTCCAATCGCATGCTGTGTAGGGAATAAAGTCGTAACCTCGCCATCCGCAGGGGCATAGACTTTCCCTTCGATCGGCTGGATTGCAGCTCCTTTTCCGACTGTATTTGTAGCAAAGAGTTGCTCATTTACTTCCGTTAAAGGGATAACATTCCCTTTTAATGGACTAGTAATTGTTTCTGGCTTGATTACTTTCAGATGAGCAGTAACATCATTTTTCCCTTGATAACCCAGTATAAATGGGAAGATTAATCCTAACACAAAGGCTACTCCGATTCCGACTAAATGCTGACTGATAGGCGAGAATGCGGGTATGGACAGGACACTTGGAAGAACAAAGTCATTCATCACGACACCAAATGTTCCATTAATTGCTCCTCCAACTGCACCGGCAATAACGACATAAATAATCGTTTTTCTGAAGCGCAAGAGAATTCCGTAGTAAATTGCCTCTGTCGTACCAGCAAGTGAACCTGGCAGAATCCAGCTTGCAGCAAGTGACTTCAGTTTATTGTCCTTCGTTTTGATAAAGATGGCGATTGCGACCGCGATTTGAGCAAATACAGCTGGTGCTGCCATGCCGATGATCGGATCAGGACCATTCGCCAGGTTGGCAATAGCAAGTGGAATGATTGTCCAGTGCAATCCTGCGATTGTAAGGAATGTCCATGTACCACCGAGAACCGCTCCTGCCAACAGTCCACTTTTATCACTAAGGAAAGTTATAATGCTACCAAGACCTTCTCCAACTAGATTACCAAAAGGACCAAAGATAAGCATCGTTAATGGAACCAGGATAACTAAAGAGACAAGCGGGTTGATAAACATTTGGATATCTTTATATATAATTCTTTTCAAAAATTTCTCTAATGCTGCATAAACAAACATGGCAATAAAAATCGGAAATACAGTTGATGAATAGTCTGCCAAGTTGACTGGTAGACCTAAAAAGTTAACGGTTTCAACACCGGCATCGACAAGGTTAATAATTTCAGGAGTTAAAAGAGCTGCTCCAATTGCTCCGCCGACATAACCATTTCCGCCTAGCTTTATTGCAATGGTAATACCAAGAAAAACGGGAAGGAAATAAAATATAGAATTCCCAGCAGCAGATAAAACGATATAGGTACCGCTTTCACTTGAAAGCCAGCCAAGTTGACTTAAGACGGATAGGGCTGCTTTTAACAATCCTGCACCAGCAAGTACACCAATAATTGGGGCAAAACTTCCGGAGATCACTTCAAGAACTTTAGATAACTTCGATTCCTTTTTTTCGACATCATTCTGACTCATCGTGTTGCTCCTTTCTTTCCTACTTGAATGGAGAAGCAAGGATATTTAATTTGCTATTTTCTCAACCCAAATAATGCGCTTACAAATCAAAAAGTAGTACTTTTTATGAAATACAATTAATATAGATTAAAATTGTATTCTGAAATTATCTCTATTTTAAATCTACTTTTTGTTTATTCATAGGATATAATTAACATTGAACGGATAAAAATCACACATTTGATGTATTTTTCATGAGAGAGGAAAAATAATGGTGTACTCAAAAATCGTTTCTACCGCAATAAAAATTTCACATCTTACGCAATTAAATACATATGTAGTAGTTAAGGATGGAGATCTCGTCTATCATGATGAAAAAGTCTCCATACCTGCGTACATGCCCGGCGCTAAGCAAAAGGATGTTTTAGAGTTTTACTATAAGATGAAAAAAACAAATCAAGTCTATACCTATATTAATCCTTGGGGACTATCCTATTTAGGTTATTCTTTTTTGGAAGAAGGCGACTTTTACGCTATCATCATTGGACCGTATTTTGAAGTCATTCCGGATGTATACGGGTTAGTACTGCAATACAATCTCACCATGCAAGAAAGCGCTGATTTGAGAAGTATTCTCGAAAAGGTAAACGTTGTCACCACTGAGCAATTAAGCAGTTATGAGGCAGTGCTTCAACAGTTTGAAGCGATGAAAGAAGCGGAAACAAACCCTTTGGTGATTTACTCCAAGGAAAAGAAAGGAAGAAACAAAAATAGGGATGCTAAAGTGGACAATGAGGCGGATCTGGTGACACGGAGGTACCGTATTGAAAAAGATTTTATGCATGCAGTTGAAAATGGGAATAAAGAAGAGGCATTAAAACTAATCAGTTCAGATAATACGCTATTCTCTTTTTCCGAGCGGTTTCCCAATCAGCCCTTGCGTCGAGTAAAAAATTTAAACATTGTTTTGAATACTTTATTGCGCAGTGCCGCCAGAAACAGTCATGTTCCAGCGATATTAATCCATCGTATCTCTGAACGATTTTCCTTTGACATTGAAAATGGCGAAAATATAGCCGTGTTACGCACCATTCAGGATGATATGATTCGAGAATACTGTGACTTAGTAAAGTCAAACTCGTTGCGGAATTATTCCCAGATGATACAACAGGTCACCGAGCATGTAATGAGCTATTATGATCAGGAAATAGATAAAGCCGAATTAGCTGCATTATCCCACACGCACCCAGGAAATTTATCAAGAAGGTTTAAAAAAGAAACAGGGATGACGATTACGGAATATCAGCAAGAGCTTCGAATCAGTCAAGCGAAGCATTTATTAAGAACAGAAAGCCTGCCGGTTAATGAGATTGCTTGGATTGTTGGGTATAAAGATGCTTCGTATTTTGGAAGGGTGTTTAAGAAAGTGACGGGGTATTCTCCTTCTGTGTATAGGGAGAATGATGTTTGATAATATGTGGACTTCGTTGTTTATCCTGAATTCTTGGAAGTTTAAAGGGAGGATCATTCCGGATTTGGGATGCTCCTCTATTACAGGGATTGTGCTGATCAAGGCTGATGACTTTTTGGAATCTAAGTAAGCTATCTTCCAGATTTTGTTGGTATAACTTAATCAAATTGAAAATGATTGGCCTAATTATTTTTCTTTCAAATTCAATGGAATACAGATGCGCCAAGAAGCGTTTGTTCTAAGATTTTAGACGTTCCTGTTCCTGTTCACGTTTAACCATCTTTCACTGTTTTCCCCCTTCAAAAGTCGTTTTATATTTTTCACCACCTAAAAATTGATTTTCTTTTCATGCAAATATAGTTTTTTAAAGTAAAGCGCTAATTTTCCCGTATTCAAATTTAAGATAATTAACTAACATCTATAATTGCGTCCAGAATCAAGTTAAAAACACTTAAAAAGTCACTTCTATTTCCTTGACACATTTTTAGATTTACTTTTTCTAGTTCTAGCTTCTTATTTAAGCCAATTCTATCCTTCTAAACCAGAAGTGTCAGGGATCTATAAGAAAATAGCAGGTCAATGGTTATGAACCAACTCCTCCTCTACGAAAAGCTAAAAGATAGGGTTGTCAAATTAAGTGTGTTAGTTTCAACTACACACCTAATTTGACAAACCCTGTTGTTGTTAATGCACCCTTTGTTTATTAACCTTCTTTCCCTGCTAGCAGTAATATTTCCTCTGAAAGATCTATTTCTTCTACTTCGTGATGATACATCCATACCTGATTACCATCAGAATTTATCCCCATAATTGTTATTAATAAAATCAGTTGCAGCTGTTTCGCCTTGTTCAATTGCTAATTCAACTGCTTGTTTTGCAGCTTCTAATAATTCCTCTGATTCTGTTCTTAATTGGAAGCTCTCTGTTATCTTTGATTGGATCTTTTCTTGTGTTTTTTCATCAATAATTGGTACTGGAATATTTATAAATTCATTTTTACTAATAGATGTGAGAATTGTCCCTGAACAATTTTGTTTTAAGATATTCTGCATTAGCTCTGATTTAAATAGTACCAATAGCGTTTCAGCATTGATTATTTCAGAATTAATTACATAAAATCCAGTCGAACAAAGAGCATTATCATATTCGCTTGAAATTAAAGCACAACTTTCCAAAGATCCCTCAATCGATGAAATGATTACATCATTTGTACTTACTTTTCTTCTAGCTCTCGTAGGTAATTCAGAGCCAAAATCAGTTGTACAACTTTTAACTTCACCAGATTTTCCAATATCGGATAACTCAATATAATTGTATTGCTTTTTATCCACCAGTTTAAAATTTTTATCTTTTATGTTACATACTTCATACAAAGGTTTATATCCATTTGAATAATTATAAATCAATTGTAAGTAATCGTCATATTTAGGCTGGTAATATTCAGCATCTAATCTTCCAGATTCGAGAAAAGATTCCTTAAGGTTCTTAATATTTAAAGAATCTTTGTTTAGTTCACTGCTATTTAATCCTATTATATCTAATATTACATCTTCACTATGTTTATATATTTTTTTAGATCTTTCTAACTTTTTATATGCTAGGTCTAATAATGAATGAATTTCATTCTGGAAGTCTATAGAAAGGACCGGAACAAATATTTGGTCCATATCTTCTAAAATTAGCCCTTTTTGTACAGCTCCTCGTGTAAACTTTTTAATCTGGTTTTGCCCAAATTTTGACTGTAAAAATACAGAAAGATAAAATCCATCGATATGATTAGGGCGCAATATAGCTAACTTACAATTACATGTAGCTGGTTCTTCTTTACTTACTAATGATACTCCACCAATCGTTCCGACAATCGAGAGTAAAACATCACCTTTTTTCAAGTGAGAGCGTTTCATAGTTGGAAGATTATATGCTTCCTCATCAATACAGATTGGATTCGATTGCTCAATAAAGAAGTTATGAATGTCTTGCCCTCTATAATATGGTATCCCTTTTTCTGCAAATCGGTCACTGATACTCATGTGGTTCCCATCTGAAACATATGTCAGATCTGATATTTTAGCAGTCTTATGTTTATTTAGTATATCTTGAATTACTAAATTTTCTTCGGAATAAAACTCCGAATCAAACCTTAGTGTTCGTTCTAAATCAGATTTATTAATGATACTTACTTCAAGCCCTTCCACAAAAGCATTGTATTCCTCTTCATCGAAAGGGCTATCTACTTTCCCCAGAAAGAAAGTCCTTCTTTCTTAGCAAATTCAATAAATGCCTCGGCAATACCGTCCTGTGTTAAACCATCATGGTTGAATAGATCGTGCTTAACAATCAAGTGGCCATGACTATCTAACAAATATTGGTCCAAGTCTTCTGATACATCATTGTAACTATCTGTTGGATTAGCTGCTTCATTAATATTTTGCTCTACGTTAGGATAATCCTTTTTACGAACGAAAATCTTATCGCCACTATTATCCTTACTTGGTTCTTGCATAGTTGCAAAGAAAATTGGGTAGTCTTCTACTTTTGGACATAATTCATCATCCCACTTTTGTACAAGTAAAACACTTGTTTTTGTTCCAGTGTGGGGTTTAAATACGTTACCGTGCAATCCTACGACACCAAGAATACGGCATTGTTCTGCAATATACTCCCTAATTCTCTTATCACCACTGTTGTTAAACCTGCCCTGTGGTAAAACAATAGCCATTCTACCGCCAGGCTTTAAGAAATCTAAATTACGTTCAATAAACAGAGTATCTCGTCCTACCTTATTTTGGTATTTACCATTTGGCTTTTTACCTAATTCGTATTTTGAGATAATCCTACTCTCTTTAATATCACCGGCAAAAGGTGGGTTAGCCATAAGTACATCAAATTCGAAATCACGATTACTATCTCTTTTAACTCTAAGTTTCTTTAACTTTCTCCATCCTTTAAAATATATATCTTGCCAGTGTTCATCATCTGTTCTTTCGTCCCAACGTTCATAATCTAATGTGTTTAAGTGTAGGACATTAGTTTGACCGTCTCCAGCAATTAAGTTCAGCGTTCTAGCAACACGAACGGTTTTTTCATCAAAATCAATGGCGAAAACATTATCTTCAACATAATCAACACAACGAGGTGACTTTACTTCAGATGTGAACAGATGACTCTTATCCAAACCTTCATCTTTCATAATTTGCTCCCAAACATGGAATATCGTATGTACCGGAAACCCACTACTACCAGCTGCTGTATCAATCATAGTCTCATGTTCTTGTGGATTGAGCATTTTCACACACATATCGATAACATATCGAGGTGTGAAATATTGTCCCTTTTCTCCTTTACTACTTTTGGATATTAGGTATTCAAAGGCTTCATCTACTACATCAAGGTTAGAATTAAATAATTTCACATCTTGTAATGATGAAACACAAATAGATAAGTGAGAAGGGGTGAGCATTATTTGTGCATCATGAGTGAATACACCTTCCCACTTATTTTTGGCTCTATTAAATAATCGTTGGACTTTTTCTTTTAATTCACTTTCTGTATCACCATAATTTCTAAATTCTAAATGTCGATTATGGTTTCTACCACTTTCCATTTCATCATATAACTTAGTGAAGATTAACTTAAATACCTCTTCAAATACATCAACACCGGCATTTGCCAAAACCTCATCTTCCAGTTCTAAAATTAAATCCTTTAATGATTTACGTTCCGTTACGAGCTTATCTCTTTCCACTAGATCCTCAATAGTCCAGCGTTCTTCTAATATGTCAGAAAGCTTTTGGTCAGCTCTTGGTATCCCTGGAATATCCTCGAAATAATTTGGATCTTTTCGATGGTAGTAAGATATTGATTCACCATTACTCCAAACACCAATAGGCGCACCGGTTGCATTACAATATGACTTTAGCTGTTCTTTTCCATCTTTTAATTTTGGTTTTTTCAATTCAACCATTATGTAAGGAGATGTAGTTTGATCTTTATCAAAAATTACGATATCTGCTCGTTTCTTCTCTCTTCCAAAAGAAACAGCATATTCTACTTCCATTCTGTCTGTTGGATAGCCCAAATCTTGTGTTAAGACCATTATGTATAATTGGCGTATAACTTCTTCTGATGTCAGTTTAATTTCCCTCTTTCTGACATGGCAGTTAAAATATGGGACAATTTTTCCACGTACTTCTTTTTCAAAAATATGACTCTCAATAAAATCTATTTTATCCTGGCTGAACTGTGTTAACTTGTAGTTCGAATCCTTTAATATATCTGATAGTTGCATACTTCATCCTCTTTTCGATATAAAGTTCATCACATTAATATTGTTAGTATAAATATTAGTATAAAAACTGTATTCAACTTTTAATTTTACCTTTTAACGTAGCCTTTGTAAAAAAGAACGACCTTTTCAAGTAAAGGGTTCCGTTTTGATGTGCATTTTCAAAAAATACAACCCAAATGACATTAAAATGACCGTAATTATGGAAATAAAACCCGTCTAAATTTAGACGGGTTTTTATATTAAAATGAGAAGGTTAGTTTAGTGAAGTAATGAGTTTTATATTCTCATCAAGTTCTCATTTTATTCTTCTTTTTCTCTAATGAAAATCCATTAAATGAGATAAAGCTAAAAAGGAAAGTGGAATTAGTTGAGAATAAATTCGGCATTTGGTCAAAGAACTGATAGATTTCTAATCGTTGGGTTAGTATTAATTATAATTATAAGTCACATTTTTCTTTATTTTATATTCCATAAGATTGCAGTAAATAATGAGAGGACCGTTACATTAGGAAATAATACCACAATTACCTCTATCCCGACAATCTCCTGTCAATAGCTAATTGTCCCCTTATTAATCAAATATAAATAATACTGAATGGTCAATATCCTCTGTATTTTTTTCTTCATCTAATTCTACTTGACTTGCCGAAAACTTTACCTCTTTTAGCTGGACAGTTTCCAAAATATATTCAGCTAGTCTATCTTTGTTATTGTTCCCAGGATTATTATATTTTCTATTAAGCGCTGCTACAAATAAGTCAGCAAATTGTAAAAATATATGCTTATGAGATGGCATAGAAATTAGTTGATCCATTATTAAATTATCATCATGGTGAATTTTAAAATTATCTGCTAAATTCTGCTTTACCGTCTCAAGGACTAATGCACTTTCTCCTTCTTCTTCATCCTTTGTTAAATTGATCTTTTTTGGTAACTGAACTCTATTAGAATTTATCTCATGGTTAATACCTAGTCGGATGAACTGATAATAAAGTTTTATTACCAAATCTGTAATAGAAATTCTGTTAATCTTACTCTTATTAACTGCCACTCCCTTAAAGCTAATCATTTCTCCATTACTTATTATGAGATTAAAAAATTCTTTATAAAGCTCCAACTCTTGGTTATTCTTATTATTTAAATTTTTAAAATGAAACTCTTCCGGTAACTTTATGCCTTGTTCTTCTTTTCTACGTGACCATTGAATAAAATCCCTATAGACTTTTGATGCTAATTGTTCACTAAGTGACCAAACTCCTGCTACTATTACAAATTTCTCTGTTTTACCTGTTTCATCTGCAAAAACATTTATTGTTCCATAAGATGGCTTATCTAATAATTGGGCTTCCTTTTCATCTTCTTCTAACGTTCTTCTTTTCCGTCTAACCTCAGAATCTGCTATGAATAATTTGTATTCATTTTGAATTTTCGCACGAGCCCTTGAGATTGAAGTCAAACGCTCCAACTTATATAACCTTGTTAAATCTAAAAAATTAGAAGTTAACTGATCATAAACTTGCCAATACTTTATTTGAAGTGTAATATCTGAGTTTCTGGTTTCAGGGTATCTATTCAATATATTAGCTACCCTAGTAGTCAAATGTTTATTTTCTCCCATTTGAACAGCCTTCCATAAAGCGTCTGCTTTTCTTTTTTTTGCTGCTTTTTTCTCGCTGGTTTCCTCATCATCTCCTGTGATGTTCTCTTCTTCATCGTTTAATTCACTTTCAATTTGATTTAGAATTTCAATATCTTTTTTTGACATACGAATATTCCCCCATTTTTTTAATTAGTTATCATAAAAGTTGATAAAAATTTTTAAACGAAATAATAAGACAAATTAGACTAATATTGATTTTATTAATGTATTAATTTCTTGTTCTAGACTTGAGTTATCATTTTGTTTCATCTCAAAGTTCACTCTTTTTACAATCTCCTCTTGTATATTTATTGAAGGTAAAGGTACTTTAATTTCCTTTATATCTCCAAGTTTAATAAATCGTTGGGCTGAACCGCCCGATCTTTGTTCAAATTGTTCCAGAGCCCAGCGTGTATTTAAATAATAAACTAGATACTCAGGAATAATAATTTTCTCATCTGTTCTAACAATAGTTATATGCTGATTAACGATGGACCCATCCATACTCCTATCAACCAGGGCTGCTTTCCCAATTGTCCCCACCCGTGAAATCAATACATCATTTAAGGTCAGATTGCTACTTGGACTTTTATCTTTAAAATGCTTATCAACATAAACCAATTCTTCATGTGAAATCTTATTTTTATCCATATCTTTAATTCGCACGTAAGCTAAACCTTCAACTTTATATTCCTTAGCTGGTATAGCGATGCCAGATCTGAAATCTTTAGCTATATCAGATAATGAATGAACCGGAACTAGCCAGTCCTGCGATTGTTTATCCATGTAACAGGCGACATCCAGTCTGTTTTTCAGATTCTCATACGGGAAAATAATAATATTACTTTTTTGTTGTTCCGTATAAGATCCACTGATGATTTCGTTTTCTATAAATTGGTCTTCTACTATATCTTTTACTGTTCTTACTGAACGATTATTTTCAACCCATTGATAAAACATCTTTTCTGATTTATCAATGTTATCTTCATTCAAGTGTTCTAGGGGTATTTCTATTTCTTTTAAATCCTTTATTTTCACTGTTGGGACTGCAGTTCCTTTCGCTTTTGCATTCAGTAATTCCTTTATTGTCTGGTTACGTAATATAAAATACAATACAGCTTGTGAAAATTCCTTCGGGCGTATTACTGCAAAAGATGTGTTAACAATACAACCGTCAAAATCCTTTGTTACAGGCGCAATTAAATTACGCTCAGGCCTTACAGTGGAAAGAAGTATGTCGCCTTCCCGAACCCTTAATTTAGCTCTAGCAGGAAGTTCTTCACCTTTTATATTTTTAAATTTTGTTATTAATCCTACATCAGAAGAGATGCAGGTCAAATCTATATACCGATATACCATGTCAGACTGAATTTCGTCTAGATTGATTCCTTCAGGATTAAAATCAGCTATTTCCTTTAGCGGAGTTCCATCTAATACGTTTATTTCCTCTTCAGCAAATAGTGCGGTTACTGGCCATTCATTTACATCTAGCACATTATACGGTAAAGCCCCCATTTTAACCACGAGCATCTCCTCCTTTTTTCCAAACAGAAAATCCACTTACAATTTCATCGAACTCATCAATACTTTCAGCCATAGCTATAAACAACTCATTAGCTGTTTCATCAGTAGCTTTCTTCTTTCTCAATACCAATAAACTCAATTTAACTGCTGCATAGGGCTTTAATGTATGCGGTGGCAAGCTAATAATCGCTTCGATAATAGTCTTATCTTTTATTAAGTCTCTCGTTACTTGAGAAGGTACAGAGAAAAGAACGTTTTCTGGTACAATAGCCAAGATATACCCGCCCGGTTCTGTCACCTGAATAGCTCTTTCTATAAATAAATCATTTATATCCACATTTTTTCGATTACTAGCTACTTGAAACCTACTGATTTGGTCCTCGGATAGTTTATATTTATATCGTAGTGGTGGATCGACCAACGAAAGCGCATAGGTATTATCCTGTAAAAGTTCATTCTCTTGCAATGAGTCAGCTAAAACTGTGTTAATCTGACCATAACCACTTATAATTGATAAGATCTTGAAAAGATTGGATGTTTCCTTTTGTATTTCAAAAGCCACCATATAATTAACTTTATTAACTTTCATTACTTCTAAGGCTATTGACCCTAATCCTGCTGCAAGATCAACTACTTTATCTTTATCAAACGATAAATGCTTTATTATATTCGCAAAAAGTTTTCTCAAGTGGTCCGGCGATAAATATTGACCAGTTGTTCTGCTGATTTCCCAGACTTTCAAAAATACATTTTGTATAACTGCACTTTTAGGAGGCAATGCGCTTAAGTTTGTTATAGAAAATTGAACCAATTCTTCGTTTAATCCTTGTTTTAGTGGATTAATATCTATTGAGTAAAATTTATTTGCTTCGTTAATCCAACCGATTAAATCATCCTCATTTTTAATGTTCCACCAAAGATCCATCTGATTATTATCACTAAGATAAGACCTAATCAGCAGATTATACGCTAACACAGTTGCTATTTGTTCATATCTCATGTGACCATTAAATTTATCGATAACTCCTCTGATCACCTGTTCCATATCTTCATCATTAATAAGATATTGACTATCAAATTCAGGCTCATCAATGGGTAAAAATGTTTTACCATCAAACCAATAATTTTTTTCATTAGTCACCAATAATGCATAAGATGTATTTAATTCTTTAACATATTTCATTAGTTGCTGTTGGGCCATCATCACTAAACTGGAATCTGACTTAATCTCTACAACTACTTCAGCAGATAACTCCTCATTTTCATTTACTTTATAAGCAACCATGTCTGGTCGAAGTCGACCAATTTTTACGTCTTTCTTTACGATAGGAAGTCCCTTTCTTTTTAAATCTTCCTCTACCCGTTCTAATAATTCTATTTCCGATAAATTCACTGCAATCCACGCTCCTTAGGCAATATTTGTTGTTGCTCTTGGTTTAAAGGCCATTAATTTTTGTAAATATAAATTTTTTCCTTCCTCTTCTTTTCCGTTCTCATATTGTTCTCTGTTAATCCTTTCTGCTTTTATCACTGAATGAACAATATTATTCCCTTTCTTAACTCCGGGCATTTCGGAAACAATAGCTAAAACATCAATCAAATTGCAAGTGCTCTCTGTTTGTAGGTATCTAGAAACACTTACTTCATTTCTTTTTCCTACATGACCATAACGACAAATCACTCTCCAATACTTCACCATAGATTTATCCATTTCAGCGAAACCCCCCATTTTACTGTTAATAAATATTCACTGGCGCGTTTTTGTTATTTTGAGTATATAACACTTAAAAACAAATTTCAACGCTCAATTTAAATTTATATATATGCACCTAACATAATTACGCGCCAGTGATAAATTAAATTATATTAAAAAAACATCAAAGGCAGACTAATAAGTCCTTCTTTTAATGGTTTCTCAGAAAAGATGCATATATAGTTAGTTTGTTATAACTAGTGTAGTAAGTCATATTAGCTAAAAACAACTCCATATTTATCAACTTTCTTTTCACTTGTTCTAGGGGATTTAAAAAATACATTCTTAGCCTTATCTGGTTCATTTAGTAATAATTGAAGTCTTCTAACCTCTTGATGTGAATACTTCTCTTTTTTTAATAAACCCGTGTGTATTTGATAATCTAAAATTGAGCCGTTTTTAGGGTATTGATCGCATAAAAAATGAGCCACTCGATTCCAAATTTTAATAACCTCTCTTATTATTGAAAGTGACCAAACTATCAATGAGAGAGGAC
>NZ_QWEH01000019.1 GCF_003515705.1 Oceanobacillus profundus | reverse complement strand
TACACCGCCATGAACAGAAATCAAACAGTAGATAATAAAAATAATCCAAAGCAAAATGGTTCCGATCATCAAAAACCGATGATCGGAACCATTTTTCAGTAATTTAGGCTAGTTATGTCTCAGCCTCTTTTGTCATATTATCCTTTGTCTAGTAATTTCGTAAATGCTCCTCAAAACAACACCTTGAAGCCACAGACTTATAATTTAAATTTCTGTACAAGCCCATTCAATTCTTCTGCTAGGTTAGCAAGCTGGGATGATCCTGCAGCAATTTCATCCATCGAACTGCTTGATTGCTCCGAGGTTGCTGCGGCTTCTTCAACTCCTGCAGCTGCTTCTTCTGAAACAGAAGCAATCTCTTCGATTGAAGCATTCATCTCCTGACTGCTTGCGACTACTGCAGACAAGTTTTCTGCTGTTGCTTGAATATTTTCAGCCATATCCGTTACAGAAGCGCTGATTTTATGGAATGTTTCTCCTGTTGACTTAATTTGCGCTGTTCCAGCTTCAACCTCTTGATATCCCGTCATTAACGCATTTGCAACATCGCTGGATTCGCGTTGTATGTTCGTTGCAAAACCGGTGATATCAGAAACCGACTCTGATACTTGCTCAGCCAGCTTTCTCACCTCATCAGCTACAACGGCAAATCCTTTTCCTGATTCTCCTGCTCTTGCCGCTTCAATCGCAGCATTTAAAGCAAGTAAATTTGTCTGGCTGGCAATATCTTGAATCACTTCGACAAGCTTTGTGATTTCCTGCGATTGTTTATCCAACGTTTCCATCTTTGTAACCGCTTCTTGGACAATGGCATCGATTTTCACCATTTGAGAATCCGAGGATGCCATCAATTGCATGCCCTCCTCTGTCATGTCTATTATATCGAGGGAAACAGTTCGAATTTGTTCTCCTTGTTGATTCGTTTCTTGGACACTAGAAGCAAAACTTCCCATCGCACTTGCAAGCTCACTTGCGCTATTTGCTTGTTTTTCAGTACCTTCAGCAATTTCCTGCATAGTAATTGCAATTTGCTCGGAGCCAGTTCTTACCTCCTGCGATGATTGTGTCATTTCTTCGCTCTTTGCCGAAACATTTTCTGATGCTTCAGCTACCTTTGATAAAGTAGCATGCAAATTGTCACGCATGGTTTGCATTGCACGTGTTAATTGTCCAACTTCATCTTCTTGCTGATTATCTTTAATCGCTATTCGTAAATTGCCTTTCGATAACTCTAGCATAAGCTCTGAGATTCTCCGTATCGGATTCGCTATCGTTCTGCTGAAGCGAATTGATACAAATAGAGCGATAATAATAAAGCCGACAACCATGATTACACTAATCCAGGAAAGCTGACTGTTTGTTGCACCAATTGTAGATATATCTTGTGAGATGCCAATGACACCAATTATTTCATTTCCTGTTGGACTAAGCATTGGTAAATAGGAATCCAATGTTTCCTCATTATGGTGTGAAACCTTTTGACCATTCATCACATTAGCTAGAATAGAAGCATCGCTCATCGTTCTTTCAATATTTTCTTCTTCAGAGGATTCCACAATTGTACCTTCCGTATTATACAAATTAATGGTAACGCCCTTTAGTTTTTCTTGTAATGCTTCTAGAAAATGATCATCGACACCCATCTGCAACGTTCCGATAATTTCCTGCTGATAAGAGATCGGAACAAAGGCTCTTACCGAAAGTCCAGATGTCCCAAATTCAAAACCAGAAATAGACTCGCCATCCAACGCATATTGAATTGCTTCCAAATTACTTTTGTCATCCCCATACTGAGTCGGTTCATGACCCCTTAGAAATACAATTCCATCTGTATCGCCATACTCAATTTTGTCAATCCCATGCTCTGAAAACAGTCGTGAATAAATGTCATTTACAAGATCTACTAATGTTTCACGGTCTCGTTGATGATAAGCTTGTACGAACTCCAAATCTTGTGAATAGATTTCCGTTATTTTTTGGAGCTCTTCTGCAATGTTATCAAATTCTGATTGAATAATATGCTCCATCGTTTGCTGCTGGTCATCAATCAAATCATTGAACCCACTGTTCGTTGTTATCCAGATGACCGTTATGGTTATCCACATCGGTACAATCGTTAATACCAAAAATATCGTTAATAGTTTCTTTTTTAAACTGTCCATCCTTAAAAACTTTCTCATTCAATGCTCCCTCTCAACCTCTTTTAGAATATTGCACCCATTATAGTATCGGTAAACAAACAAATAATTGAAGCGGAATGGTTGTTTTAATTCATTTCATGAGAATGTAAGGAAAAACATATAATTAGAAACAGTAAAAACCAAAAAGGCTATGACCATTTTATTTTGGTCACAGCCTCTTTTTTTACATCCCATTTCGATTCATATAAAAAAATTGAATCAAAGCCCTAGCTATTATTTCGTCTTTGTTGATTAATTCGAACCAGACGCTCTAATTTATCAAGCTCATAAAATAACTCAATAATACTATTCGCAATTGGAAAAACGTACGTCCACTTTTCAAAGTCAGATCCTTGCAGGGCATCAATGATATTGTTAATGGTAACCTGCATTGCTACTTTCGTTTCTTTTTGCAAATCCTTATCCAAAATAACCTTATCTTCATACATTAATAAAACATTTTCGCTGTAAGCATTAATTTCAATAACCAACTTTTTGATTAAGTGAAATTTAGCACTCGATATATTTTCGATATTTTTAAAATTATTCTCCAGGTGCTGAATCAATGTATGTTTTTTTCGTAAAACTTTAATCATATGCTTATAAAGAATAATTGTTCGCAAGAAATCCGGACGCTTCTTAATGAACAAGCTATTTCGTTCATCGGAAATAATTTCATAATAATCTCGTGTACGCTGGATCATCTTCTCTAATTCTTTATCTTCATCCTTCATTTGCGGAACACTCATTGTTTGATTCGGAATAACCCGGAGAAGGAAATTCGTTTTCTCACTTGCATTTTTTATCATCGAAAACAAGATTTTCTGATGGTCTGGTGGATATACAAGCACATTAACGATAAATGCGGATAGTACACCAATTGCAACAAGTGATAAACGTTCAATAATGTAAATGAAGTTAATTCCAGCGTCACTGACTAGCATAATTGTTACAATAGTCAGCACTGTTAAACTAACCGTCTTATTCAAACCGAGCCGTATGTTAATCGCAATGGAAATAATAACAACTGCGGCAACAGAGATTGGATGATTACCAAGCAATACCAATCCAGCTAAAGCAAACGCCACTCCCACGCTGTTTGAAATAACTACTTCTTTAATATACTTGAACGAACGCATGATAGATGGCTGCATCGCTAGTACAGCCGCAATTGCTGCTACAAGCTCCAACTCTAATCCAATTAAACCGGTAACGAGTAATGTCAAAGCCACCGCAAGGCCGGTTTTTACCATACGGGGCCCAATATTAAATTCCATTCTTTGCACCTCTCTAGCAGTAGTATACCCTTTTCATCTATAACTGTCACTATTAGGTTTTCGGCAATTTTTTTACAATTTTATTACGAAAGATTGTTATGAAAATTAATTGCTTACAAGCCTTTTATCATTAGTAGCGAATATTCGCGACTTCAGTTGTGTAGATGAATCAACTTCTCGTAACATCAGTTATGAGAGGTTCGAGCAAACGGTATAATCTTACTTATGCAAACAGGAATGACTTTATACGAAGTACTTAATTTAACCAGCTTCCTTCGTTTGTTCCGATTTATTCGATTGTTCGATGCTTCGCTTTCCCCACCATGTTGCTAAAATAGGACCAGAAATATTGTGCCATACACTAAAAATTGCACTTGGTACTGCAGCGATTGGTGCAAAATGCGTCAGTGCCAATGCGGCGCCAAGTCCTGAATTTTGCATTCCAACTTCGATTGAAACAGCTTTCTGATCTTTAAAATTTAACTTAAACAACTTCGCAATAACATAGCCCACAAGGAGACCCAAACAATTATGCAAGACTACAACAGCAAATATTAACAGTCCTGTCTCAGCAATCGAGCCTTTGTTTACCGCGACAACAGCAGCAGCCACTGCAACAATACCAATAACTGAAACTAATGGCAAAACTGAGACACTTTTATCTACTTGTTTACTAAATAAAAGACGAACGATTACTCCTAGCACAATCGGCAATAATACGACCTGTACAATCGACATAAACATATCACCAAACGATACTGGAAGCCATTGACTTGCAAGTAAAAATGTAAGTGAGGGTGTCATAATCGGTGCAAGCAAAGTTGAAACAGAAGTAACTGTAACCGATAATGCCGTATTACCTTTCGCCATAAATGTCATAACATTCGATGCTGTTCCCCCAGGACAACATCCAACAAGAATGACACCAACTGCAACCTCTGGCGGCAATTGGAAAAGATGTGCTAAACCAAATGCTAATAACGGCATAATGGTATATTGTGCCACCACTCCAATAAGTACACTTTTCGGTTGTTTAAAAATGCCTTTAAAATCATTTACGGATAATGTTAATCCCATCCCGAACATGATAATTCCTAAGAGGAGTGGGATACGTGGAGCAATCCACGCAAAGCCAGCAGGATATAAATAACTAAATATTGCGAAAATAATGACCCAAAGTGCGAATGTACTTGTTGCAAAATTACTGATTTTTCCTAATGTCTTCATCTAGCTGTTCCTCCTGCGTTCCTAATTATGTATTGAACGTTTTTCGTGTAAATGATTCGTTAAATGAAGATTCTATCATAATTCTATATAGAAAGATAGCTATTTTCTGTTAATTTAAAATAAAGCGTATTCATTTTAATTTAACAATGGACGGCTTGCCAACTATACATTGCATTCAATTTTAATAAGGAAAAACCTGCAAGAGAACGCTGCTCCTACAGGTCTGGTTTTTTTAATTAGATACCAATTGAAAAATACTTCACTTCTAAATATTCTTCCATACCATGGTGACCACCTTCGCGACCGAGTCCGCTTTCCTTGAATCCCCCAAACGGAGCTTGTACAGTAGAAGGCATGCCATCGTTAATTCCAACAATTCCATATTCCAGCTTTTCTCCTATACGGACTGCTTTTGATATACTTTCTGTGAATAGGTAAGCAGCTAGCCCATATGGCGTGTTGTTAGCGCGATCAATCACTTCCGATTCTGTCGTAAATGTTGATATCGGTGCCAACGGTCCGAATGTTTCCTCATTCATACACAGCATCTCTTCGGTTACCCCTTTCAGTACAGTTGGTTCAACAAAATAGCCATCTGATTCCTGATAGGATTCCCCTCCGTGAATAAGTTCAGCACCTTGATCAAGCGCATCCTTTAAATGTTGATTAACTTTTTCATATGCATCTTTGTCAATTAATGGGCCAATATCTACCCCTTCATCCATGCCATTGCCAACCTTTAGCTGGCTAACTTTTTGCTTAAATTTATCCGTAAATGCATCTACAACGTCCTCATGCACATAAATTCGGTTACTGCAAACACAGGTTTGCCCTGCATTTCGGAATTTCGAACGTACTGCCCCTTCTGCCGCTTTATCAAGATCCGCATCATTCATGACAATTAGTGGTGCATGTCCACCTAATTCCAAGGATATCTTTTTCACCGTGTCAGCCGATTTACGCATCAGAACCTTTCCAACCTCGGTAGATCCCGTAAACGAAACCTTGCGTACACGTGTATCCTCCATCCAAGCGTCACTAATTTCACCTGAATCTCCAGGTAGAATTTCTAGAACCCCCTCTGGTATCCCAGCTTTTTGCGCTAAATTCCCAAGTTTTATTGCTGTTAGCGGGGTTGCACTCGCAGGCTTCACAACCGCTGTGCAGCCTGCAGCCAGAGCGGGGGCTACTTTTCTAGTAATCATTGCCGCAGGGAAATTCCATGGTGTAATGGCAGCAATTACTCCTACTGGCTGCTTATGTACCATGATCCGTTTATTACGGGCCGAAGCTGGGATTGTTTCCCCATAAACGCGTTTTCCTTCCTCAGCATACCAAGAAATGAAGTTATTGGCATACGTAACTTCACCCTTTGCTTCTTCAAGTGGTTTTCCTTGCTCCAGCGTCATTGTCTTCGCAATATCTTCCACTTCTTCCTGAATCAAGTGATGCCATTTCATTAACAGCTCACTACGCTCTTCTGCCGTTCTCTCCGACCACTCCTGGAATGCTTTATAAGCACGGTCTACTGCTGCAGTTGCTTCTTCCTTACCAGCACGTGGGATGGATTCAATCTTTTCACCGTTCGCAGGATTAACAACATCAATCATTGCTTTTGTTTCTGACATCTTGCATTCCTCCTACATATTATTTGTCCTCTATTCCATACTATTACCTACTTTTAAATCTATGAAACATTTTAGTAGAAATCAAGTATCCTTTTGATGGACATATGTAAAACGAGCCCTGCCAATAGCAAGACTCGTTCGTTCATAATCATTCCTATTTTTCTCTTTTAATAATTTCAAGTGTTTCATTGAATTCATGCTCTACCGCTTCATTTCGCTTATATGTCAGTAGACTGACAACGACCGCAACTAGTAAACATAATAAAAAGCCTGGTACAATTTCATATAGGTATTTGGAAAGTTTGGAAGTTCCCCAAACAAATACGGTAACCGCACCAACAATCATACCCCACATCGCACCGATTCCTGTAATTTTTCTCCAATATAGTGTTAGTAGAATAATTGGTCCAAAGGAAGCCCCAAAGCCTGCCCAGGCAAAGGATACAAGATCAAGAATCGTATCGTTTTGCTGCCAAGCAAAAATCATGGCAATGGCCGAAACAAATAATACAGCCAACCTTCCAAGATTCACAAGCTGCTTATCACTTGCATCTGATTTAAATACAGCCTTATAAATATCTTCAACCAATGCCGAGGAGGTTACGATTAATTGCGAGGACACCGTACTCATAATCGCTGCCAATACAGCTGCAAGCATGATTCCGGCAATAAACGGATGGAAAATAATTTGACCTAATTGGATAAAAACTGCTTCATGGTTTGTTAATGTAATATCAGGATTTTGCTGAAAATATGCAACACCCACTAGAGCAGTAGCTGCTGCACCAACTAAAGAAAGAAACATCCAGCCAATTCCGATTCTCCTTGCTTTTTTCGTTTCCTTTACCGATTGAATCGCCATAAATCTTACAATAATATGCGGCTGTCCAAAATAACCTAATCCCCACGCTAAGGAGGAGATGACTCCTGTAGCTGTTGCTGTTGCAAAGAAGCTAAGCAGTGTTGGATCAAATTCTTGAATTGTACTTATCGTATCGCCAATCCCACCAGTTAGAAAAACACCGAAAATCGGGACAAGGACAAGTGCAAGAAACATCATCGTCCCTTGTACCACATCCGTAAAGCTAACCGCAAGGAAGCCACCAATAAATGTATAGACAATGGTTACACCTGCAACAACAAGTAGACCCGTATGATAGTTATAACCAAATGAGCTTTCAAAGAAAACTCCACCTGCTACCATCCCTGACGAAACGTAAAATGTAAAATAAACTAAAATTATGATACCAGATACGATTCGTAATACTTTTGAGTTATCTTTCAACCTATTATCAAAAAAGCTCGGAATGGTAATTGAATTATTTGATACTTGTGTATAAACGCGAAGTCGTGGTGCAACAAAAATCCAGTTTAACCAAGCACCAAGAAGCAGCCCAATTGCTATCCAACCTTCTACAAGCCCTGAAAGATAAATAGCACCAGGAAGTCCCATCAATAGCCATTGTGACATATCTGAAGCTCCAGCACTAAGTGCCGACACCGTCGCATTTAGATTTCTTCCTCCAAGCATGTAATCATCTAAGTTCGTTGTTCGCTTGTATGCATACAAGCCAATGGCTATCATTGCAATTAAATAAAGGATAATTGCAAGTAGCTGATATGTATAATCTGACATGTAATTCCCCCTTTGATTGAGCATTTTTCAATTTTAAAATTTTTATAACGCGGTTTAACTGAATTAGTTTTTTAGAATTATCGCATAAAAACGTGGATAAAACCAATTTTTAATAAAAAAACATAGAGTTAAATTGGTATGCAAGTAAAAAATTTTGCTCGTACTTGCATCAAATCTTTCTGCTATACTAGCTTTTTATTTCGCTTCTTTCTCCATAATACAAACAACGAGAAAGCTGCTGCCCCAGTAATAATTGGTGATTTTTTCAGTTTATTTTCTTTCGTATAAAAGACATCCTTCATTACGAGATTCAGATTTTGCGGTCGCTCTGCTAAGCGGCGCATGAAATAGCCGAACCAATCCGTCCCAAAAGGAATATATGTGCAAAATTTATAGCCTTCTTGCCTCAGCTCACTATGCATTTCTGTACGAAATCCATAAAGCATTTGAAACTCAAACTTATCCTTACGTATATTATTCTCCTTTACAAACGCTTTCATTTCATTGATGATTCGATGGTCATGCGTAGCAATTGAAGTAAAAGCATCACCTAGTAAGCGCCCCTTCGCAAGCTTAATAAAATTGGCATCAATATCTTCCTTTGATTGAAAAGCTACCGCTTCGCTTTCTTTGTATGCACCTTTCACCATACGAATGCGAACATCCTGAAGCTGTTTTAGATCGTCCTCTGCTCGATATAAATACGTCTGTATTACGGTTCCGATATTATCAAATTTTTGTCGTAATACTTCTAGAATCTCGAGTGTCTTTTCATAATGTATATATTTTTCCATATCGATATTGATAAAGATATTATAGGATCCAGCTTTCTCCAAAATCTCAACCATGTTCTTTATGCAGTATTCCCGATCAATATCAAGACCGATCTGGGTTAATTTCAAGGAAACATGACAATCTAAATTTTCTTCGTGAATTTTATCTAACACACTTAAAATTTCAGCTTTAGCAAAAGCCGCTTCTTCTATCTCATACACGAATTCCCCTAAATTATCTAATGTACAGGATATTCCATGAGCATTTATTTCTTTTACTGTCTCTACTACACTATCAATATCGATTCCTGCAACAAACTTTTCTGCCCCAAGCCGAAATCCCCATTTTTTTGCATTTGCATTTAAAATTTTATTGTTTGATAAACTAATAAAAAAATCTCTTGTTAGATTTCCCATAGCTGCCGCTCCTTTAAAAGTTACTTGTTCTAAGTTAAGCTCTAGCCTGAACGTTAATTTTGCGGCAAGCCTTTCACCTGCCGCAAAACCATCCATTAAAATGTTTCTGATACAATTTTAGCTTCTAGAAAATGCTGCAAGTAATCTGGTCCACCTGCTTTGGAATCAGTGCCTGACATCTTAAAACCGCCAAATGGCTGGTATCCAACAATGGCAGCTGTACAGCCACGATTGAAATAAAGATTTCCAACATGGAAATCATAACGTGCTCGGTTTAAATGCTCACGGTTATTTGAAATAACTGCACCAGTTAAGCCATATTCTGTGTTGTTCGCGATTTCCAGCATTTCATCAAAATCTTGAGCTTTGGCAAAGGCTACAACCGGTCCGAAAATTTCCTCCTGCATGATTCTAGCGCTTGGATCTACATCTTTGAAAATCGTTGGATGAATAAAGAAACCAGTGGAGTCATCGGTTTTGCCACCATACGCAAGCTCGCCCTCTGCTTTTCCAATTTCAATGTAATCTTTAATTTTATCAAACTGCTTTTGATTCACGACGGCACCCATATAGACATTTTCTTCAGTTGGGTTTCCAACCGACAGCTTCTTCGTAAGAGCAATCGATTTTTCAAGTACTTCATCATACACATCTTGGTGAATTACAGCTCTCGAGCAAGCAGAACATTTCTGTCCAGAGAAACCAAATGCAGAGTTAACAATCGCATCCGCAGCCAAATCTAAATCCGCATCTTTATCCACAATAATTGTGTCTTTTCCACCCATCTCAGCAATGACACGCTTTAGAAATTGTTGTCCTTCCTGTACTTTGGCGGCACGTTCATAAATTCTTGTTCCAGTTGCACGAGATCCAGTAAAGTTAATAAAATGTGTTTCTTTATGGTCTACAAGGTAGTCACCAATTTCTGCTGGATCTCCTGGTACAAAGTTCAATACTCCTCTTGGCAAACCAGCTTCCTCTAACACTTCGACTAGTTTATAAGCAATAACTGGCGTGTTTTCCGATGGCTTTAACAGCACTGGATTTCCAGCTACAATCGGTGCTGCCACGGTCCCGCATACAATCGCAAAAGCAAAGTTCCATGGTGGGATAACAACACCAGGTCCCATTGGTTGGTAAAAATACGCGTTATGCTCATTTGGACGATCTGCTAACGGCTTTCCTTTTCCTAGCTCAATCATTTGACGACCATAATATTCTAAGAAGTCGATTCCTTCAGCAGTATCTCCATCAGCCTGATCCCAGGGCTTTCCAGCATCGAGTACTAGCCATGCGGAGAATTCATGCTTGCGTCTGCGTACAATTGCTGCTGCTCGGAATAATAGATCGGCTCGCTCCTGTACTGACCAGGTTTTCCAAGTTTTAAAGGCACGCTGTGCACTCTCCATAGCCTGCTCAACATGATTCTTCGTTGCTTTTGACACTTTCCCGATAATTTGTTCTTTATTGCCAGGGTTTATTGAAACAAGCTTGTCTTCTGTAAATATTTTCTCTCCATCAATTACGAGTGGATATTCTTTTCCTAACTCACCCTTAACCTGCTCAAGTGCTTCTTGAAACTGTTGTCGATTTTGATCATCTTTAAAATCTGTAAATGGCTCGTGTTTAAATGGCAAAACCATTGAATATACCTCCTTAAAATTAATAAGAATTCAGCTAGAATAATAGTTTTATTTCCTGCCTCATCAATGAACAAGCAAATTTCATGCCAACTTTTTATTTTTTTTACCATTTCAACGAAAACGCTTACAGTGATAAGGTTTTTTTTATTGTTTATGTTGAAACATGTATAAAAATGGCCAGGCATCGTTGTACACTCTGTTTACATAAGTGTAAAAAATATATACAATATTCTTTACACTAGAAATTGTATGGAGTGATTTGATGGCTCATGAAAAGTTCTACCTTAATACAATTCTTTCTTTAGAAGATGATGCAATTACAATTATTGATACCGATCAACAAGTTCATTTTTGGAATGCTGCTGCTGTTCAAACGTATAATATTGAACAATCCGCTATCCTTCACCAACCAATTACCAACTTTTTTCACAGTGATGATTTAATTGTGTTACAGGTGCTTGCATCACAGGAACCAGTTAAAAACACGTATCATCAGCCGCGTAAAGATAAGCATGTCGTAATAAACGCTGCTCCAATATATAATGAAAAGCAGGAGTTAGTGGGCGCTGCGTCCATTGAAAGAGATATCACGCAAATTGTAAAGTTAAATAACAATTTGGAAACAACAGCTGCAGAGCTAAATGAACTTAGGCAGAGAGTGAATATGAACCATGAGGAAACACCATTTTCAAAATTAAAAGGAAGGAGCTTTTCCCTTCAACAGACGATTCAAATTGCTAGAAAAGCTGCAAAAACAAATGCCACAACACTCATTCTTGGCGAAAGTGGAACCGGAAAAGAAATATGCGCAAGAGCCATTCACGAAGCAAGCGATCGAAAGAGTGGACCCTTTGTTCCAGTGAACTGTGGAGCTATCCCAAGTGCATTATTTGAAAGTGAGCTATTAGGCTATGAAGGTGGATCATTTACAGGTGCAGAGAAGAATGGAAAAGCAGGAAAAATTGAAATGGCACATGGTGGGACTTTGTTTCTCGATGAGGTTGGAGAGCTCCCATTAGAAATGCAAGTTAAGCTGCTTCGGGTGCTTCAGGAAAACCGGATTTATCGAATTGGCGATTCTACTGGCAGGAAAGTAGATGTACGATTTGTCGCAGCAACAAATCAAAATCTAGGAGTGCTTATGGAAGAAAAGGAATTCAGATCAGATTTATTTTACCGATTAAACGTCATTCAACTGACCATGCCCCCGCTCCGAGAGCGGATTGATGATATCCCTGAGCTGACGCAATTATTTCTTAAACAATTCGCTATCCAGCATCAAGTTCCGACCCCAGAAATTGAACAGGACGCAATTCACATTTTACTCGAATACGACTGGCCAGGAAATGTTCGTGAACTTCGAAACTTTATGGAACGCATTATAATTCTTTCTGAAAAACCATTTATTACAAAACAGGATATATTAGATTACTTTCCTAATCCTACAATTCAACAAAACCGTAAAGAATTAGTGACGAGCCATTTACTGCCGCAAGAAAAAGCAGCGATGGAAAGGCAACGTATTGAAGAAATGCTGAGGCAAACGAATGGAAACAAAGCGCTTACCGCGAAGAAATTGGGTATATCCCGTATGACACTGTATAATAAAATAAAAAAATATGGGATTTAAAGGATTAGTTATCTATAAAACAGACTTCATTTTATCGTGTAAATTACAAAAATGCCACAGCGTGTTTATTCACTCATTGTGGCATTTTCTTTATTCCGGCGTATTATTTCTCAATATCGAATTTCTCTTCCGTTCACTGTTAACCAGTCTTCCCACTATTATCCAAATACGTTCAATAGCATCGCAATGCTCATTTTCCAATCTATTTGATAACTTTTATTAAATGTTCGATTCCCATAGGTTTCATTTTTTATTTTTTCCATTCGGTCATACGCAATACTTTTATAAATAGCAATGTCCATTTGCACGATTGCTTCCTCCCTTATTGTTGATTCTATTTCATCATACAACTGGGAAGACTTCTGGTCGTCGGCTCAGGGCCTGAAATTCGGTAACAATTATTTCCTACCGTAGCTTCAGAACCTCTACATCTTAGGTCTGAAAATATGTTCTATATAACCTGGCAGAGGAAGCTTCTTACGGTAGAGTAAAATCATTTGTTTAGGGTCTCAATTATACGAGAGCCACCTCATTTAATTTAGTTAACATCCCTGTTACCTCCTTTCTTAAAAATCAATTGCTACATACTTATTAACGCATGGATAGGGCTGTACAAACAAGTGAAAAAATAATTATAATCGTTTTATACAACTCTTCAACCGGCGCTAAATTATTTGAACCCGAAAAAGCGTGAAGCTCCATTTAGCAGCTTCACGCTTTTATAACATATATGATAAGCACTCAATCATGATTATTCCGCACTTTATAAATGATTTTTCGAATGCTGTCAATTGACAAATGAAACTTCCGTTCTAATTCTTCCAATGTTTTTCCATTATTGTATAATTGGAAAATTTCTTCATTCCGTTTTGCGATTAACGCTCGCGATCCACTCACTTCTCCCCAGCCTGCCCGCTCACTTTTTGCTTTTGGGATATAAATCAAGTCACCCTGAATATATTTCTGCATTTCTTTCAGCAAACTAGGGGGAAGGACCTCTTTTGCATTTTTGTATTGCACGATTTACGTCCTCCTTGTTAACCTGTACATCTATATCAAAATCGAATTGTATGATGCTCATCTCACACCTACTCCTTTCCTTGAATTTTATTTATAATGACATACTACTCTACTGAAAAGTATAAACGATCTTTCCAATTATGGAAAGATGCTAATTTTCTGAATGAAAACTCCAAATAAATGGGGCCGCACGACACGGCCCCAGGTAGAGATTCCCGCTATGCGGAAATCACCTCTGCATTTGTAATCAATATAATCAGCCTCCTTTCACAAGAGTCTATCGGTCCGACATCTTAATTAACGCATACCTACCCTACTGCTCTCAAGAGAAAGAATAATTATAATTGTTTTATCCTTGCCTGCATTTGCAAACTAAGATTATTTCATCATTGTCAACTAATTATAATTTAGGTTGACAATAAAACTTCCTTCGACGTATAATCCAAATAGTAAGATAATTAACCAGCCAAATAAGCCTTCTAAAAATTTAATTTGAATAAGGAGCTTTGTATGATGAATGAAAAAAGCAAGAGACTTAGAATTCTACTCAATTGTTCGATTTTCGCAGCAATAACAGCAATTTTAGCGCAAATCGAAATCCCACTGCCATTAATTCCGATAAGTGGACAAACTCTAGCTGTCGGAATTGCCGCTACTGTTTTAGGCAGTCGTCAGGGTGCTCTAGCAATGTTATGCTATGCAGCCATTGGCGCAGTCGGAATTCCTGTTTTTGCAGGTTTTAGTGGCGGACCACAAGTATTAGTAGGTCCATCAGGTGGTTACATTTTCGGCTTCATTGCAGCCGCCTATATCACCGGGTTAATTTTAGAAAAAACTAGGTTTACGGTTCGTATGGCCTTGATTGCCAATATTGCGGGGATGTTTGTTACACTGGTATTTGGTACAATCCAACTAAAAATTGTTTTAGATTTAGGCTGGAATGCAGCTTTAACAGCTGGAGTGTATCCATTTCTTATCGTCGGTTTCATCAAAGCATATCTAGCAAGCTTGATTGGTATCATTGTACGACAACGATTAATTCAAGCGAAGCTGATTAATGGTACGCAAAGAGAGATTGCTTCTTAAATGGATGTCGAGGGACGCCAATGTTCGTCCCTCCTTCGCTTTACAGATCTCCAATTAGACTTTTAGCGAGATAAACATTTATTAATAGACAATTATTTTCATTCCTCACAAGCTCAGTAGTCCAATTTCCTGAAATCATTTCTTCAAGCTGCTTCGCCTGCTCCTCACTTATTCTCAACTGACAAAAACCATCATCTTTTAACTCATAATCACGATCTTCGAGTTTATCAAATTTCAGTTGCAATAAATTTTTCAGACCATTGAATGTAACAAATTTTATGGAATACCCTTCAATTAAAATCTTTTGAAACTCCGCTGTCCCTAGCCTTTCTTCAAGCTGAATCAATTCATTAAAATCAAAGCTTGCATGATAAGTACGAAAGCCTTCCATATCTTTTCTTTCTACCTGTTGCATAATTTCCTGATTAGACACACCGTTTTTTCGGAGTGTTTCAATTATGTAAGCATCCATTAACGAAATCTTGTTCACCATTTCCATTACCTCCTGTATGTATTTCTGCTTTTCCTTTATTGATTACAAAGTAAGACTCCCAACTCATTATACCTTTTCACCCATTTTATCAAAAATTTATTGACAGTATAAATTCCACCTGTTATGGTTATACACATAAGTATATAACCATAATAGAAGATAACCAAAAAGGAGGGTAGCCAATGAAACGTAATTTTGATGAAGATAAACCAATTTATATACAAGTACGAGAACAAATTGAAGATCAGATTATCAATCAGCAGTTGAAAGCGAATGACCAGGCACCTTCTACAAATCAGCTCGTTCATTACTATAAAATCAACCATGCGACAGTTTCTAAAGGAATAAACCAGCTTGTAGACGAAGAAATACTATTTAAGAAAAGAGGTATCGGTATGTTTGTAGCTGAAGGAGCAAGAGACAAACTGCTTGAAAAACGACGTAAATCATTTATGGAGGACTATATCGTCACACTTGTTCAAGAAGCCAATAAATTAGAAATTACGACAGAGGACATCCTCACCTATATTAAAAAAGTGAAAGGAAGTGGAAAGTAATGCATATTAAAGCTACCAATCTGCAGCTTGCATATGGACGTGACCCGGTACTCCATGACATGAATTTTGAGATACACGAACCAAAAATCTATGGACTGCTTGGAAGAAATGGTGCAGGTAAAACATCGCTCCTATCCATTATTGGATCATTCCGCGAAGCTACTTCTGGCGATTTACGAATTAATGGTGTCGCCCCATTTGAAAATGCTCAGATTATGCAAGATGTAACATTTATGTACAATAAGGATTTTACTGGTGAAACAGATTCCCCATCAACTATCGTCAAATATCTTGGGCGCTACCGTCCACATTTTGATTTAGAATACGCGATGAAACTAATAAGAAAATTCAAATTAGAAGGTAATAAATCAGTAGCCAAACTATCAAAAGGTAAGCAATCTGCATTTAATGTCGTTGTTGGATTAGCGAACAGGTCACCAATTACGATATTTGATGAAGTATATCTTGGAATGGATGCACCAGCTCGCGATTTATTTTATAAAGAACTATTAAAGGATCAAGAATTGCATCCACGAATTATCATTCTGTCTACCCATCTTGTCTCAGAAATGGATTATTTATTTGATGAGGTAATGATTATTCATGAAGGAAGAATACTTCTCCAAGAACCCTACGATGCAATCGTTTCTCGTGGTGTAACTGTAGTCGGAGGCAAGGATGCTGTGGCCAGATTTGCTGCAAACAAAGAAATACTTAACGAGGAGCAATTAGGAGACACAAAATCTGTAACGATTTACGGTGAAATGAATGAAGCCGATCGATTAGCTGCTTCAGAATTAGGGCTTACAATTGGTCCCGTATCACTCCAAGATCTATTTATCCAGCTTACAAAGGAGGATGATGAACATGAATAGACCTAGTCTTTTCCCTAAAGTTTCCTTGGATTTATTTTGGGTACAGCTTACTTGGACGTTTTGGGCACTCGGTATTCACCTCATCATTAATATCGGTAAAATTTTCTTAAGCGAACACCTAGATACATTCTACAGTGCCAGCTATGTAGCAGGTAATATTTATATGTTCGTCATCGGTATTATTGCCATAAATTTTCTGCCCTATTATGTAGAACATGGTATAACACGTAAAGATTATTTCCTTGGAAATGTGATTGCAAGTTTTGGCTTATCTATCGTTATTCCGATTCTCACCTATCTGATTAGCTTGGTAGAAAAATTAATTGTTACTAATTTTTCTCAGATTGCATTAGCAGACCGTACGTTAGAGGATATTGTTATCGATATTGACGGTAATATTATTGGTGAGGTTCTTTTATCGTTCCTACTAACACCATTTATTAGTCCGGAATCTAATATTTTTCTATCACTTGGCTTATTCAGCCTACATCTATTCGTATTTTATCTTGTTGGCTGGCTGATTAGTGCTGCATTTTATCGCATAAACGTTCTTTTCGGTATATTATTTATTGCTGTGGCAATTGCAATCATCGCAGTTAAGGACTCCATGATACGATTAGTGCTAGATATACCGCTATTCGAAAACTTCTCAGCATTAGATATTGTTCCAAATGGCTTGGCATGGCCGATCGTATTCGTTACAATACTTATAACAATTATACTTATTCGTCTGTTAACGAAACGTGCTGCATTAAAAATATAGAGTGAAACTTCATTCAGTGGGGATTCTCTTCCTCCCTACTGAATGTTAGGACTGTATAGAAAATCCACAGGTCCTTGAACATAATATTAACAGGACTATCCCCCAACCTATCATGTTTTGGTTCTCTTCTGCTTAGAGGTGGGGAATTACAGCCCGTTAATACGTGATAAATATAAAAAAGGCCGATGCTTTCAACAGCAGCGGCCTTTTTACTTCAAAATACTTAGGCAGGATCTTTCCTCACTTTCTTCCTTAGCCAAGGCTGTGATTTCCAACGTCTAAAGGCAAATATTCCACGTACCCATTCATCTACACCTTGAGCTAGCCAGACTCCCAAAAGTCCTAGTCCAAGAGAAATCCCAAACACATAACTTAGGACTACCGCAAGTCCCCACATAGAAATGATCCCTATAATTACAGGGAACCGAACATCCCCTACTGATTTTAATGAACCCATCAAGACCATATTCACCGCACGACCTGGTTCTATAAATACGATTGCCCATAATACTGGAAGTGCAACAGCAATAATCATTGGATCCTCTGTAAATAACCCAAGAAGACTTTCCCCAGTAAATGCAATAATAAAGGAAATAACTACTGAAACGAAAAAGGCAATCCGAAGTGTTTTTAACCCTCGCTTTAATGTTCTTTTATACTGTTTTGCCCCTATATAACGAGCAACTAATATTTGTGTCCCTTGTGAAATTGCCATGGTAAACATGAAACAGAACATTGAAATATTTAAAATATACACCCTAGCTGCTAAAGCTGCATCCCCAACTATTGCTACAAAGCTCGTTATCACGACTTGCGACAGTTGATAAGATAACTGTTCTCCCGCAGACGGAATTCCAATACCCATTAAATTTTTTGTGTTCGTCTTGTCGATCTTTAAAATATCATTGATTCTGTATCGAATCGCAAGGCGTTTATAAACGAAAAATAATAGCGCAAATACTAAAAATAACCTTGCAACAATTATTGAAATGGAGACTCCAACAACTCCTGTCACCGGAATTCCAAACAAACCATTAATCGCTATGAGGAAACCGATGATGCTAATCACATTCATCACGATCGTTACAAACATTGTCTCTCTCGTATGTCCATAACTGCGTAAAACTGCACTTAAAGCCAAAGCGACTGCTTCAAGACAAAGAGATAAGCCAGTAACAACTAAATAAGTATGCGCGTAACCATAGACTTCCCCACTTAGCCCATAAAAGTTTAGAAAGATCCCTCCAAATATAGCAACAATAATCGTCATACCAATACCAATCCAAAAGTTAAGTCCGAAAGCGGATCTTGCAATGGTACGAGCCTCTTTAATCTGGTTAGCACCTAAATTCTGACCGATTAGAATGGTTGCTCCAATCGCTGTTACGTTAAATACCAAAATAAATATGTTCATTATCTGGTTTGCAACACCAACACCCGCAACAGCATTATCAGAGTATCCACTCAAGATTAATGTAGCAATAATACCCACGCTCATATGAAGAGATATTTCAATAAACAGTGGCCATGTAAGGTTAAACAGCGACTGGTCCTGGTACTTATTTTTTTCAACACTCAATTTTGCTCATTTCTCCTTCACGCTAAATTTCAGTCATTAGAAAACTTGGCATTTGTTAAAGGAATTCTTAAGATAGTGTTCTTTGCTTTCTTAGAAGCCTCTATACATCGGAGTGCAAGCCTTTAAGCCAATGCCTTAATTGCACTTATGCAGATTGAAAATTTTATATTTTTCTATCTGCCAACATAATTTTCAACCAATTTAATAATGATAGTGCACATTAACTAGAAATCTCCCTCTGTAATGTGAAACGCTTTGCTGCGGGGTATTAGCACATTAATGCTAAATGTATTCCAAAACCCATAAAAGAATGCAGTATTTGCATTAAAAAAGACCGTCTGAGAAATCGCAAAATCGCGACCTTCCAAGACAGCCTCATCTGCTATAAATTTGTTTCACTAGTATATTTCCCTAGGAAGAAGTGAATATTATCTCAAAATGTACTATTAGAATATTCTAACATAAAATTAAGCTAATTTCAATTTTTTATGATAACGTGTTTGTATATAATCTAGAAGTTTCTAGTATACTGAATTCCTACTTCCTTACATACAAACGCTTATTATCTTCTACTCCACTTAGGCAAATTGCAGCAGTATCCTTTGTAATATCAAGCTCTAATGTCGAACCATCAACTGGTAGGGTCTCCTCAAATAGTTTTTCATATTCGGGAACAGTTACTTCCATTCTTGAATCAAATAAATGTTTATGATCATTGATGTGAAGATGCTCACGATAATCGGACTGTAGAATCCCAGTAAAAAATTCTCCAACAGCGCCTGAACCATAGCTGTATAAACCAACCCTTGATCCGGCTTCTAATCCCTCGTTAAGTTCAAGAAGCGATAACAAGCTTAAGTATAAAGATCCCGTGTAGATGTTTCCAACGTTTCGATTATATTGCGTACTTACTTGATAATTCGCAACCAATCTTTCGTTGTCTTCCTCTGTACCTTCATCTAAAATCGTACGTAACGCCTTTAATCCCATCTTTGTATATGGCAAGTGGTAACAAATTGCCTCAAAATCTTTCAATTCAAGACCTGATTTTTCTTTATACTGCTCCCAAACCTTCGAAAAGAAGTATATGTATTGCTCATTGGAAAACTTTCCATCAACAAACGCTTTGTCAGAGTAAATCGGTCTCCAGAAATCCATAATGTCATTTGTAAAATAAGCACTATGCTCTTCAAGGACCATGATTCTTGGATTTGCACTAATTACCATCGCAACTGCTCCTGCACCTTGTGTGGATTCACCGGGGGTATTTAGACCGTACCTCGCGATATCAGAACCTATTACCAATACCTTGCTTTCCGGATTTAATGCAATATGCCCTTTTGCCAATTGAATTCCAGCAGTTGCACCGTAGCATGCCTGCTTCATTTCAACAGTACGTGCATGGGGATTTAACCCAAGTAAATTATGTACATAGACCCCTGCGGACTTCGAGTTATCAATACCTGATTCGGTACCAAAAATAACAAAATCAATTTTCTCTTTATCTGCCTCGTTTAAAATCCCAAGTGCAGCATTCGCAGCCAATGTAACCGGGTCTTGTGTAATTGGCGGAATCGCCATTTTTTCCTGTCCAATTCCAACGGTGAACTTTTCCGGCTCTATGTCTCTTGCAACAGCTAATTTGTTCATATCTACATATAAATGCGGTGTATAAAAACCAATCTTATCAATCCCTATATTCAATGCCCTGCTCCTTTACAACTACCAAAATTTTATACTGTACTGCTTCGTGAAATAGTGCACAACTATTATTTTTTAAATTAAACAACAGTTAAATGATAATATAATGTATTACGAAAAACAACTCATTTGAAGTTAGATGGAAAGGTTTTCTAAACTACCGGATTAGCTAATTTGTCTGTATGATTGATTATCTATCAGCGCTCACGATGACTCATAATTTCAATCTCTTGTAGGGCCTGTGTTGCTAATTGATCAGCCTCACGGTTCATTTTCCGGGACACATCTTTATAAGTTGGGGCAATTCCAAGCTGTTCTAACTTTTGTTCAATCCGATTAATCCATGCTGCTAGCTCCTTTTCATAGCATGGCCATTCCCCATCCAACTGATGAATGACAACCTTTGAATCTCCAACAAATGTTACTGGTAAGTGGTGCACACCTAATAGCTCTAATTCAGTTAATCCTAAATGAAGCGCCGCATATTCTGCTTCATTATTATTTATAAGGCCTTCCACCAAAGCATTTTTTCTTATCCGATAGGCCTTTTCATTTTGCTCATAGTAAATGGCACAGCCAAGACCTGCTTTATCTGTCTTCAAGTCAAATCCACCATCAAAATAGACAGTTATATCATGCGGTTCCGTTTTAATTTCTTCCATGTATTTCTTTAATTGCTTATAGGTCCAGCTTCTATCATTGCTATCAATAAATGTTAATTGCTTGATTCTTCCAATTTTCTCCATGTCTTCAGCAATGATGACGGCTTGTCCAGCTTGCATCATATCTGAGCTAAGCATCGTCTCTAATCCCTTTTTTGTACGATATGTTAATTCCATTCTCACTTGCAAAGATAAACCCCCCTTTTTACTTGGATATAAAACAAAATAAATGACATAAAATCTGAATAAAACACATTTAATGAATGAACCTCTCATTCATATTATTTTATATTGTATCCTAAAAATACACATATCTTAGCAACACCACAAATTTGTTTTAATAATAACAAAAATGTATTTAATAAAACAATTGACAAAACTATAAAATTTATGCAAAATGGATTTAACAACTGAATATTCGTTATTTTCTTATCCAGAGAGGTGGAGGGATTTGGCCCTACGATACCTCGGCAACAGGCTTTTTTAAGTACTGTGCTAATTCCAACAAGCATTAATGCTTGGTAGATAAGAAGAGTAAAGTGAATAATACATACATGACCTCTTCTTTTCGGAAGGGGTCTTTTTATGTTTTCCCACCTTTTCTTATCACCACGAATACAATTTTCCACTAATGACAGCTTCAAAGGAGTGAATTAAAAGGTAGTGAAGAAAATGAAATGAGGTAATTGCTACTTTTAACGATAAAGGAGGACAGAAAAATGAGTTTATTAAGTGCTCTTGAAGAAAGGATCCTTATTGGTGACGGTGCAATGGGAACGTTGCTGTATTCATACGGCGTTGACCGTTGCTTTGAAGAATTGAATTTAACACATGAGGAACAAATTACCCGTATTCATCGATCATATATTGAGGCGGGATCCGATTTAATCCAAACCAATACGTACGGAGCAAATTACATTAAGCTTGCTCGTTATGGCTTAGAAGATCAAGTTAAAAAAATCAATACCAAAGCAGTGGAACTTGCTAGAAAGGCTGCTAAAAAAGACACTTTTGTTCTCGGAACTATCGGAGGGATACATGGCGCACAAGCATTAAATGATACAAAAGAAGAAATCAAACGAAGCTTTCGAGAACAGCTATATTGCTTACTGTTAGAAGGTGTAGATGGCCTTATTTTAGAAACCTATTACAATCTTGATGAGCTATTAACCGTATTAGAAATTGCCCGAGAAGAAACAACAATACCGATTATCACAAATGTCTCCATGCACGTACCAGGTATTCTTGAAAATGGTATCCAGCTAAAGGATGCTTTACAACGTCTAGAAGATACGGGTAGTAATATTGTTGGCGTCAACTGTCACTTAGGTCCATTTCATATGCTGCAATCATTAAAAGATGTTCCATTGTTAGATAAGACATTCTTAGCGGCTTACCCAAACGCTAGTCTGCCAGCTTATCACGAGGGCAAGCTCGTTTACGAAAATAAACCTGACTATTTCACTCGATGCGCCGAAGATTTTCGCAATGAAGGTGTTCGCTTGCTTGGCGGTTGCTGCGGAACAACCCCTGAGCATATCAAAGGATTAGCGCAAGGAGTTCGTAATTTAAAGCCATTAACGGAAAAGAAGATTATTAGAAAGCCTTCCCCTATTGAAGTAACACGTAATCAGACGACTAAAGAGACCCCTTTAGTCGATATCGTAAAGAAAAGACATTCCATCATCGTTGAGCTAGATGCTCCGAAGCATCTGCAAACAGACGCATATATGGAAGGCGTGAAGGCATTAAAGAAGGCTGGTGTCGATGCAATTACATTAGCTGACAACTCGTTAGCATCACCAAGAATTAGCAATATTGCGATCGCCGAAAAAATAAAACAAGAGGTTGGGCTAAGACCTCTCGTTCACTTAACTTGCCGCGATCGTAATTTAATCGGGCTGCAATCCCATTTAATGGGACTCGACACGTTAGGGATTCATGAAATTTTGGCAATTACGGGAGACCCAACGAAAATCGGCGACTTCCCAGGTGCCACTTCTGTTTTTGATGTAACATCGTTCGATCTAATTAAACTAATCAAGCAATTTAATAAAGGGCTTTCCTTTTCTGGTAATTCCTTACGACGGAAAACTTCTTTCAAAGTTGGTGCAGCTTTTAATCCAAATGTGGCTCATCTTGATAAGGCAGTCAAACGAATGGAAAAAAAGATTAGCTATGGTGCCGATTATTTTCTAACACAACCGATCTTCAATAAGGAGCAAATCATACAGCTGCATGAAGCAACAGCGCACATCCAAACACCTATTTATATAGGAATTATGCCGCTGACATCAACAAGAAATGCTGAATTTCTCCACAATGAAGTACCAGGAATTAAATTAAATGACGATGTTAGAGATAAAATGCGCTTTGTCTCGAACGATCGAGACAAATCGATTGAACAAGGGATTTCAATAGCAAAGGAACTTATTGATGTATCCTTACGATATTTCCATGGTATCTATTTAATTACACCTTTCGCACGTTATGACATGATTATTCGTCTTATTGAATATATCCAGGAAAAAGTCCCCAAAAGTAACTTCGAGGAGGTGTTGTCAGCAACCCCGCACTGCCTATAGTAAGAATTAAGATGAAAACAAATGAGGAGGAAATGAAATGACAAATGTGATTAGCTCAAACTTAGGTTACCCAAGAATCGGGAAGAAAAGAGAATGGAAGCGCGCCTTGGAAGGATACTGGAATAAGCAATTATCCGAAAAGGAACTTTTAGAGGAAACTGATGCCATTAGATTCGCAAACTTAAAAAAGCAAAAAGAAATTGGTATCGATCTTGTACCGGTTGGCGATTTTACACTATACGATCACGTCCTAGATACTTCCGCTATGTTCGGTGTTGTACCAGATCGTTTTAACTATGATGGTGGAAAGATTAACCTCGAAACATATTTTGCTATTGCTCGCGGTACAGAAAATGCGGTCGCCTCTGAGCTTACGAAATGGTTTAATACAAACTATCATTATATCGTTCCAGAGCTTGAAAATGTGACACCAACGTTAACAGAAAATCTCCCGCTAAAATTCTATAAAGAAGCAAAAGAAAAGTTAGGAATCGATGGGAAGCCTATCATTTTAGGTCCAATTACATACCTAAAATTATCAAAAGGATACGAAGAAAATGATTTCTCTAACGTCTTGCAACGCTTTATACCTTTATATGTCCAACTATTAAAAGAGTTAGAGGAAGCCGGTGTCTCTTGGGTACAAATCGATGAACCGATTTTAGGAACTAATCTATCAAAAGAAGTTATCCAAAAAGCAAAACAAGTTTATGAGCAATTTCATAATGCAGCACCTAAATTAAAGCTAATTTTACAAACCTATTTCGAGCATATTATTCACTACGAAGAAATTATCGAGTTTCCTGTTCAAGCAATCGGACTTGACTTTGTCCATGGAGAGTCGCTAGAGCTTATTAAACAATTTGGATTCCCAGAAGATAAAGTACTCGCAGCCGGGATTATCAATGGGCGCAACGTTTGGAAGGCTGACTTGGAAGCTAAAACCGACCTGCTCGAAACAATCTATCAAGCTGTTAAAAATAAGCAAATCATTATCCAGCCTTCCTCATCATTATTACATGTTCCAGTCACGAAAGAATCTGAAGCACAACTTGATTCCAATGTGAAGAATGGTCTGTCCTTCGCGAATGAAAAGCTTGATGAAATTGTAACACTTACAAAGGGATTACAAACTGGGAAACAGACAATCGTCCAAGAACTAGCTAGAAATAATAAGGAACTTGAACAGTTTAACCATTCTACACACAGAAATAATGAAATTGTTCGAAAGGAAGTCGAAGCACTAGGAATTACGGATGCACAACGTTCCTTACCATTCGCTGAACGAATTAAGAAACAGCATGAGGTCTTGCAATTACCATTACTTCCGACGACAACTATTGGCAGCTTGCCACAAACCCAGGAAGTTAGAAAAACAAGAACAAAATGGCGTCAGGGAACAATTACAGAAGCTGAATATGAACAATTTATTAGAGCTAACATAACAAAATGGATCCATATCCAAGAGAAAATTGGGTTAGATGTACTTGTACATGGCGAATTCGAACGCACAGATATGGTCGAATACTTTGGAGAAAAGTTAAACGGCTTTGGTGTGACAGAATTCGGATGGGTCCAATCCTACGGTTCACGATGCGTAAAACCGCCATTGATTTTTGGTGATGTTTCGTTTGACACAGCGATGACTGTAAAGGAAAGTATTTTCGCGCAATCCTTAACAGACAAACCTGTAAAAGGAATGCTCACTGGTCCAGTAACTATTCTAAATTGGTCTTTTGTCCATGACGACGTTCCAAGAGAAACGGTGCAAAACCAAATCGCTCTCGCTCTACGAAAAGAAATTAAAGCACTTGAGACAAGTGGAATTAAAATTATTCAAGTTGATGAACCAGCATTACGTGAAGGGCTTCCACTAGATGAAAAAAAACAAAAAGCGTATTTAGATGCTGCAGTATATGCATTTCGCTTGGCAACATCTTCTGTTCAAGTTCAGACACAAATTCATACCCATATGTGCTACTCTGAATTCCAAAAAATCTATGATGCAATTGACGGTCTTGATGCAGATGTTATCTCAATTGAAACCTCACGTAGTCATGGTGAAATTATATCTGCCTTTGAGGAAAATACGTATGAGAAGGAAATCGGACTTGGTGTCTATGATATCCACAGCCCACGTGTTCCAGATAAAAATGAAATCAAACAAAATATTAGCCGAGCATTAAAAACGATTCCTACAGAGCAATTCTGGATCAATCCGGATTGTGGATTGAAAACAAGAAGCGAGGATGAAACAGTTGGAGCATTAAAAGCGATGATCCATGCTGCAAGGGAAATTCGCGAGGAACAATTGACTTTTCAAAAATAGCATCCAGCCGATTCATTACATTCAAATCCAAAAGCCCCTAAACGCAAATTAGCGTTTAGGGGCTTTATCAACTATTTCTCATTCGTTTTTAGACATATTTTGAATAAAACGCAATCCACCATTACTGCATCACAAATCTTGTCCTGCTATAGCCTTCTTTCATCTTTTTAACCTCCAGCATTGCAGGGAACATGCTTTTCAGCTCCTGCACATGGGATATAACACCAATCATTCTACCTGATTGCTGTAGGGCAACCAAAGTGTCAATTGCCTTTGTTAACGACTCTTCATCTAATGAACCAAAGCCTTCATCGATAAACATTGTATCAATCGAAATATTGCCTTGAAAGCTTTGAATAACATCAGACATGCCAAGCGCAAGTGCAAGGGATGCATTAAATTTCTCTCCCCCTGATAATGTTTTAACATCGCGGGTTTGCCCGGTGTACGCATCATAAACATCCAGTGCTAGTCCACTTTGCTTACCATGTGATTCTTGGCGATCACTTCTCGTTAGATAATATTGACCATTTGATAGCTCTCTCAATCTCATATTGGCTGCATCAATGATTTGTTCTAAATATTCGATTTGTAAATAGCGTTCAAAGGAAATCTTCCGATCGTTTTGCCCTCTGAGCACATCATATAATTCAGATACTGCAGCTAACCGTTTCTCATGCTCTTTCACATGGCTCTCCGCTTCCATAATATGAACCTTCAAATCAATTGCTCCTTGATAGCTATCTTTTGAACGATTCCAAGTACTTAAAGCAAGCTCGTATGCTTGTTTTAATTCATCTAGTTGCTGCTTGAGGGCCGTTAAATCGATTCTTGATTTTTCTTTTAACACCTCTTTCAAATCAGCGACCTGTTCAGTTAACGTAGATAGACTTTGTTTAAATTGATCAATCTCATTTTTCAATATCTGTTGATCTGGCGGAGACATTTTCGCCTCTCGATATACTTCAATAGACTCGAACCCAGCATTTAGCATTGCTTCATGAAACTGATTCTCTGCTAGCTGCCTTTTCTTGTTCGTTTCGTTTAGCTGTGTTTTTGCATGCGTTCGATTTGCAGTAACGCTTGTCTGCTCTTCTTTCGCCTTTTGCAATCCAGATTGAGCTTGTTCCCACTCTTTCTCTAGCTTTACTTTCATTTCTCTTGTTTCTTTTAATTGTTTCTCTAGCTCTGTTAGTACCTTCACTTCATCTGGAATATTACGTAAGCGTTCTTCATAAACTGCTTTTTTCGATTCATAAGAAGTTACCAAATCTTGATATACTTTTTCAAACTGATCTCTTTTTGGTTCTAATTGTTTAATTTCAATAGCTATATTTTCTTGAATCTCTTTTTGTTCCTCTAACTTCCTGCGTTTTTTATCCAATTCCGTTACGTCAGACGCTAGCTTTTTCCCTTCTTCTACTAATTGTTCAAAAATGGACGAAACAGATTCAAGAGGTATCGTGCATTTCTTTATTTCTGTTTCCTTTTCCTGTAACTGGGATAGTTTTGCCTTTAGATCAGCTAAAGTATTCCGATATGAATCATCCTTTATGTCTAAATCTTTTTTCAATGTTTCCAGTTGCTCTTTCGTAAAGGCGTCCTTCTCCATCGTCGCTTTATTCGGATGTTCGATACTCCCGCAAACCGGGCAAGCTTCTCCATCATGCAAATGATTTGCCAACACAATTGCTTGATTAGCAATCCACGCTTCTTCTTGGCGCTGATACTGTTCCTTCGCTTTTGAAAAATGCTCTTTTTTTAGTGTAACAGCTTTTTCCAGCTCATCTTTTTGCTTTGATAGATCAATATAACCTTGCAGCAGCTTTGCACGTTCCCTCATCTCGAGCAGTTGCTGCTTCTTATCATGATATTGGTTTACAGCCTCCTCAAGCTGCTTGATTTGAATTTGACATTTTTCTGCCGCTTCTTTTTTGGTTTTAATCTCTTTTCTGATTTTTTCCAAATCAGCTCTAGTCAGCTTTCCCTCTCGAACAAGCTGATCTAATTCACCCTTTTGCATGTCGATATCTTTTACAATAGGTAGATAATCCGTTAATCGATCTAGTTTTTTTCCAGTTTCTTCTCTTACATCTTTTTTATTTTCCGCTTCCTTATAATAGGATGTCGCTTGCTCAAGTTTTGTATCAGCATGCTTCTTAGCTGCTTCTGCATTTTCTAATACACGTTTTTTTTCAGCTGCTTCTTTTTGCCAATCCGAGACCTGCTTTTCATAAATTTCAATCGTACTAGCTCGTCCTGCCGCTTCCAACTGTTTTTCTTTTGCAGCGAATACTGGGACTTGCTCTTTTTGTTGCTTCAGACGCTTTTCTTTTACATCCAATTCATCAAACCGCTCATTTAGTGCATGTGCTTCATGGAAAGCATTTTGCTTCTCATCGTGTTTGCGATACGCTGCATCATAGGCTTTTTCATCAATCTCGATTTGCCTAAGATAATAATCAGCTTCCACTTCCAGCCCTGCAACTATTTGTTGTGTATGGTAATGTTCTGCTGATAAAACATTAGTTAAAAGAGAATCCTCACGTTCTGGCAATACCGAATAAATCGTAGTTATATAGTGATCAAGCGTCTGCCTTACTTGGTTATATTGCTGCTCCACTGTGTTTTTCTTATTTTTCAGCAACTCACTAAGATGTTTATAGTGCTCTGTTTTAAAGAGCCTTCGTAATATAGCTTCTTTATTTTCTGTATCCGATGTTAGCAGTTTACGGAATTCACCTTGTGGCAGCATAACAATTTGTTTAAACTGGTCTTGTGTTAATCCTATAATCGCTTCTACCTTTTTATTTATTTCAGAAACGATTTGTCTATCAACACATGGAATCTCTTTGTCGTCTATTTTTTCAAAGAACTCATAACGTTCACCTGTTTTTGATTTGTTTCCTTTTTTCACATGACCTAACTGCCGGAGTATGCGATACACACGTCCGTTTAAGGAAAACTCCAATTCTACAGCTGTATGGGTATTATCATCGGCAAAATCACTGCGCAATGCCTTTATATCTTCGCGATCCGAACCACTTGCACTGCCATATAATGCAAAAGCAATGCCATCAAAGATTGTTGTTTTCCCCGCACCAGTATTACCAGATATAACAAATAAATTCGTCTTATCCAGCTCTCTAAAATCTACGGTTTCTGTATTTTTATACGGACCAAATGCCGTCATTGTTAACTTTAGTGGCTTCAACTGGTTTTTACTCCTTTCTGCTGTATCGCCTTAATTCGTTAGAGATGCTTTCTGTTTCGGTATTACTTTTGTTTCACTTGCATCCTTTAGAAGTTGATCTAATGTTTCTTTAAAAATAGCTTCCATTTCTTCTGTTGCACGATTACCTTTTACTTCATTATAAAATGCCTGAAAAAGATCCATGTCACTCATCTTGCTTCGATTAATAGAACGATCTTCTGCCTGCGCAAGAGGTGTGACAGAATAGTTTTTACGTTCCACATGCATCGCGTTCGGATAGACAGATCGCACCTTTTCCATCGGCGACAATACCGGAGTCTCATCCAATAACCGAACAAAAACATAATCTTGATTTATTGGGTGATTTAATAAATCATCTATGTATGCTTCAACGGTACGAATGTCTCTCCGCGGTTTCAAGAGACGTTTTTCAACTGTGGCATTTCCTAAAGAATCCATCTCGACAATATGAAATCCTTTTTTATGATGCTCCTCGGATAAAGAGTATTTTAAAATCGATCCAGCATAACGAATTTTCTCATCCATTACATAATGAGCCTGATGCAAATGCCCTAATGCCGTATAATGAAATGGCATATAGTGTTCACTAGCAACATATTCTGCACCACCAATTGAAAGCGGCCGCTCCGAATCACTTGTATTTTCTTCTTCTTTCGCATAGGGAGTCACAAACGCATGACCAACAGCAACATGTCGGGCATTGGCATCCATCTGCATGGTAATTTGTTCGATAATCTTTTTTGTTGCGTCATCATGTGTTCGGATATCCTCATCTTCCAAAACATTCCTTACCACACTTGGGTCGCAGTACGGAATGAGATGAAAATGCACCTCTCCAAATTCGTCTTCTAAAACAACTGGTTCTATATGGTTTGTCAGATTACCGACAATATGAAAACCATGATGTTTCATTAAACTGCTCCCAAAATTCAACCTGCTCGGACTATCATGGTTACCTGCTATCGCGATTACAGGTGTTTTTAATCGATGCACAATTGTCTCTAAAACTTCGTCCAATAAGTGAACTGCTTCAATTGGCGGAACCGCTCGATCATATAAATCACCTGCGATAATGACTGCATCTGGTTTTTCTTCCTCCACTGCTTGAATAAGTTGTTCTAATACATAACGTTGATCTTCGGTCATATAAATTCCCTGGACAAGTTTTCCTAAGTGCCAATCCGCAGTATGAAAAAACTTCATTGTATCTCCCCTCTCCAGTACACTAGATAAATAATCTGCTTGCACTTAATCAAAAACTACTAAATTCTTCTGTTTTAATAGTATTGATTACTACTATAATAAGAGAAAAGGAACTTAGCCCCTTTCACAAAATATCGAATCTAAATCTATAATGAGTATACTGCTCTTCTTCCATTGAATCAATGTTAGGAAGCCTGGTCATAATTCATATTTCTACCAGCTATATTTAGTAGATTTGCGAATTTCGAAACTATTATCCGATTAAATTCTTTGTTTTGATGTGGAATTTAGCTATTAAAATAAATTCTATTAAAGTTAAAACTTTTTGAAAAAGTAGAGTTTAGACTCGCATGCAGCCATTGTGTTAATGAGTAAACCTATTCGATTCGGTTGCTCAATTTACTTCCTGCCTTTCCCGGATGCACTAGTCATGCTCTGACACAGCCAGAACGAACACAAATAAATAACCCCGATACACGAATCGTATCAGGGTTATAAACTATTTACTCATTTTTATATCCCCTTGCTTGGCTCGTTTTAAAAAGCTGGCAAGGATTATAGCTACTGCGATAATAAAGGTCGAAATAAAGAATGCATCATTAATTCCACCTAGCATTGCTTCTAAAGCTATTTGTTGCTGCACCTCCGAAGTCGGACCGCCTACTACTGCCTCAGTTAAACGGTTTGCATACACATTTTCTCGAATTGACATGATCGTTATTAACAATGCAGTTCCAATCGCTCCAGAAACCTGATTCAGCGTATTATTCATCGCTGTTCCATGCGGGTAATATTCAGCAGGCAACTGATTTAAGCCGTTCGTAGATACCGGCATCATAACCATGGATAGACCTAACATACGCATTCCATGCAGTGCCATTAACGTAATGTAACCTGTCTCAAACGTTAAGTTACTAAAGCAATACGTTGTAATTGTCATAATCGATAAACCAACAAGCGCCAGTACTCGCCCGCCATATCTATCAAACAGTCTACCTGTGATTGGTGACATAAATGCATTCAGAAGAGCTCCCGGTAATAGCATTAACCCCGTATCCATTGGCGAAATCCCACGAATCGTTTGTGCATAGATCGGTAACAAAAGAAAACCAGAAAACATTGCAATATTAACGACCATCGATATGATGGATGCCAACGTAAACATGGGATATTTAAACACATTGAAATTTAACATGGGCTTCTCAAGCTTTGATTGACGAAGGATAAACCAGATAAGCGCAATAACCCCAAGGATAATTGTTCCATATACCTGTAAGCTATCCCAGCCCTTTGATCCAGCAGAGCTAAAACCGTATAATAATCCTCCGAATCCAATACTGGACAAAATTAAAGAAAGAATATCTAACGTAATAAACACTTTTTCTTTCTTATCCTTTAATAGAAAAAAGCCGAGCAAAAATACAACAGCAGCAATTGGAGTTATAAAATGAAATAGCATTCTCCAATCATAGTGTTCAATAATCCAACCAGAAAGCGTTGGTCCAATTGCTGGAGCAAACATTAAAATCAAACCGAAGACTCCCATTGCAGTTCCTCGTTTAGCGATTGGAAAGCTTATTAACATAACATTCATTAATAATGGCATCATAATTGCGGATCCAGATGCCTGAACCATTCGCGCAGCCAGCAAGATCGGGAATGTATGCGCAATACCTGCAATTAAAGTTCCACAAAAAAACAGACCCATTGCAACTAAGAACAATCGGCGAACAGAATATTTTTGAATTAAAAAAGCTGTCGTTGGAATCAATATACCATTAATTAACATATACCCCGTCGTTAACCACTGGACGACAGATGTACTTACATCAAGGTCTAACATGATAGATGGCAGTGCAACATTTAGCAGTGTATTATTTAAAAATGAAATAAATGCACCAACCATAAGTATTGCTAAAATACCATACTTTGGCCGGTCATTATGATTGATTGATGGTTCCATAAATTCTTCTCCCTTACATTAAACTATACATTGATCACCCGAATTTTTCTAATGACATAAATCATATCATATACCTTTAGTCCACATAATACAAATAAATTTTTTATTGTCTTTATCAAGTTTATGAACCGATTCATAATTCATTCAATTTTTAATAGACTATGAGTCTAGTATGAAAATACAGCTAAATTAGAAAAAAACTTTCCTTCATTAATAGTGGGAAAGTTTTTCATTAGCTAACCGCAAAAATATGGAGCACATTTTTGCAATTAAAGCAACTATTTTTAATACCTACGTGTCCAAAATTTGCCTATCTCCACCAAATCTACAAATCTTCATGAACATTTTGTGAAGCATTTCTCATACTCTTGTATTTTTATCGTTTGCGTACTATTATATAGGACGATAATTGTGTTTACCTTTATATTGGCGCAAAAAAACAGATAATTTAACAGAAAGGGGTATATACATGAAACTTAAATGGACCCTACTAACATTCATTTTCACTATAGCTACAGTGTTAACAGGTTGTGAGCCATTACTTGTCTTAGATCCAAAAGGACCACAAGCTGCAACGACTGCTGATGTTATATGGTTATCCATCATTACTATGGCATTCATTGTTATTACCGTACTTGTATTACTTATCATTATCCTAGTAAAATACCGCGCATCTAAACAGGATGATGATTATGAACCACCACATATTGAGGGGAATCCTATTGTCGAAGGAATTATTGTTGGTATTCCAATTTTAATTGTTATCTTCTTATCTATCGTTTCTGTTGTCTCAACATACCAAGTTGAAACAGTACCAGAAGGATATGAGGATCAGGAACCGTTGGTGATATATGCTTCTTCATCTAACTGGAAATGGCATTTCAGCTATCCAGAGCAAGATATTGAAACAGTCAATTATGTATTTATCCCAACAGATCGTTCCGTCCAGTTCAAGCTTTACTCACATGGTCCAATTACAAGCTTTTGGGTACCGCAGTTAGCCGGACAAAAATATGCGATGGCAGACATGGTAACGACAATTAATTTAGCGGCTGAATCAGCTGGAGAGTTTATGGGTAGAAATGCAAACTTTAGTGGTGAAGGTTTTGCTGAAAACACATTTAACGTTATCGCAATGCCGCAAGATGAATTCGATACTTGGGTAGATGATATTCATGCTACGGCTGATCCATTAACAGAAGATATATTCAATGAATTATTAGAACCTGGTCATCTAGGTCAACTTGCTTTCACTGGAACACATTTAGAATTTTCACCACCACCTGAGGGTGAGCATGGTGGGCATAATCACGGTTCATCTGATGATACGGAACAATCCGAGGATGAACATGATGATTCAGAACACGATCATCATTAATTGAAAGACTACGAACAAAACAGCTAGATTACTAATCTAAATGTACTTGAACTTCTCGAAAGGAGTAACAAACATGGAATTTTTTGAAAGATTCGCTATACCCCATCCAGATCCAATGATCTATGCATCTATGGTTGCAATTGTTCTTGTTTCCATCGCAATCGTTGCAGGATTAACTTACTTTAAAAAATGGGGCTATTTATGGAACGAATGGTTAACAACAACTGACCATAAACGAATCGGGATTATGTATTTGATTTCCGCTTTAGTCATGTTATTCCGTGGTGGTGCGGACGCTGTCATGATGCGTCTTCAGCTTTCTAGCCCGGAAATGGAATTTTTAAACGCTCAACATTATAATGAGGTTTTTACAACGCACGGAGTTGTAATGATCTTCTTTATGGCAATGCCGTTCGTTATTGGTTTAATGAACTACGTTGTGCCACTGCAAATTGGTGCTCGTGACGTTGCTTTTCCGCGACTAAACGCACTTAGCTTTTGGTTATTCTTTGCCGGAGCAATGCTATTTAACATATCGTTTGTTATCGGTGGATCACCTGACGCTGGTTGGACCAATTACTTCCCACTAGCAAGTAATGAGTTTAGCCAATCTGTTGGTGTTAACTATTACATGTGGGCTCTTCAAATTTCTGGAATTGGTACACTAATGACAGGAATTAACTTTGTTGTAACGATTTTCAAAATGAGAGCTCCTGGTATGAAATTAATGAAAATGCCAATGTTTACATGGTCAGCTCTAATCACAAATGTTATTATTGTATTTGCTTTCCCAGTGTTAACTGTAGCGCTCTTAATGGGAACGTTCGACCGTCAATTCGGTACATCATTCTTTGCAACAGGTAATGGTGGTATGGATATGTACTGGGCCAACCTTTTCTGGGTTTGGGGCCATCCAGAAGTTTACATTTTAATTCTGCCAGCATTCGGTATTTACAGTGAGATTATTTCGACCTTCTCACAACGTAACTTATATGGGTATAAATCAATGGTAGCTTCCATGGTACTAATTTCCCTACTCTCATTCTTTGTATGGGTACACCATTTCTTTACAATGGGACAGGGAGCATTAACTAATAGTATCTTCTCGATTACAACAATGGCAATCGCCATACCAACCGGGATTAAGATATTTAACTGGCTCCTAACGATGTGGAAAGGTAAGATTAGGTTCACCGTTCCAATGCTTTATTCAGTAGCCTTCATCCCACTTTTCACAGTTGGTGGAGTAACTGGAGTAATGCTTGCAATGGCAAGTGCTGACTATCAGTATCATAATACGATGTTCTTAGTAGCTCACTTCCACAATACAATTATTCCTGGTGTTGTTTATGCGATGCTAGCTGGTCTTACGTATTGGTGGCCAAAAATGTTTGGCTTTATTCTGAACGAGCGAATTGGAAAATGGGCTTTCTGGTTTAATGTTGTCGGCTTTGTTTTAGCTTTCTTCCCGATGTACATCACTGGATTAGACGGGCAAGCTCGCCGTATGTACACATACTCAGAGTCAACTGGATTCACTCCATTGAATATGCTTTCGTTTGTAGGAGCAGGTTTAATGGCAATTGCATTTATCCTGATCGCCTATAATATTTTCTATAGTATTAAAAACTCACCTAGAAACGTTGGTGACGATCCATGGAACGCACGTTCATTAGAATGGGCAACGCATAACCCGGTTCCTGAATACAACTTTGCAATTGAACCTGAAGTAAATTCCAGTGAAGCATTCTGGGATCATAAGAAAAAGAAACATACTTTATTCAAAGGTAAAATCGATAAAATCCATATGCCAAATAATAGTGGTATTCCAATTATAATGGCAGGTATTTTATTTGTATTTGGATTCTCGTTCGTCTTCAGTATTTGGCCGGCTGTTATCATTGCTGCCATTGCCTTCTTCGCATGTATGATGTACAGCTCATTCGAAAATGATCAGGGACGCTATATTTCTGCTGACGAAGTGAAGGAAACGGAAGAGAAATTTGGAGGTGCTTCGAAATGAAGATAGATCACTCGCAACCTCTTGAATATAGCACACACAAAAATGAAATGAATATATTAGGCTTCTGGATTTTCCTGGGTGCTGAAATTATGCTTTTTGCAACACTATTTACATCCTATTTCATATATGAAAACAGATTTGGAAATGGGCCAAGCGGTGCTGAAATCTTTGAAATAACACCTGTTTTAATCGAGACAGTTGTACTCTTAACTAGTAGTTTTACAATCGGTCTTGCAATTAACGCCATGCGTTTAAACCGACCAAAAGCAATGTTGTGGTTCTTAGGTATCACACTCCTCCTTGGAGCGACGTTCCTTTCGGTTGAGATTTATGAATTTGTTCACTATTATCATGTAGGAGCAACATTACAAACAAGTGCATTTACTGGTATTTTATTAACAACACTTGGAACACACGGTGCTCACGTAACATTTGGATTGTTCTGGGGAATAGCTATCTTCTTGCAAGTTAAAAAGCACGGGCTAAATCCAGAAACAGCCAATAAATCATTTAATTACTCACTGTACTGGCATTTTCTAGATGTTATGTGGATTTTCATTTTCAGCTTCATCTACTTGAAAGGAATGATGTAACATGAAGGAATTATTTCCAATAAAGCAAGTCAATGGCTTTATCTTCTCATTGCTACTTACCGTAGTTGCGCTGAGCGTATACTTCATGGATATGTCATTTACCGCAGGCATGACTATCTTGCTTGTAACAGCTTTTGTTCAAGCAATTGTACAGTTCGTCCTGTTTATGCATGCTGGTGAGAGTGATGATAAGAGAACAATTTACACAACCTTATACTACAGTGCCTTAATTGCTTTAGTGACCATTTTTGGTTCATTACTTGCAATGGTATGGGATATGTAAAGCACAAAAGCAGAAGCGCCCGATTAGCGACGTACGGACTGCGCCCCCGTATTTTGGGGTGGTTCGGCTTGCCGAACATTGTTACGTAGAAGATAAAGGAAATACGGCGACCGTAGGGAGTCGATGTTGACTTTCACCACAAGGGTATAAGTGCGACTAACCCTCTGGCGCAGCCAATCGGCAAGTCTTCTTTTCGTTCGGAGGTGAAGGAAGTCTCACTAACGCTTTAGCGCTGGAGCTGGACGTGGCTGTTTCGGTAACTAAGTTATCTACAGCATTTAAATTTTATAGTTTCCCAAAGAAGCAATAGCAAAGCGAGCGTCTAATTATAGGCGCTCGCTTTTTCATTTACAATTTAATGCATTACAAAACGCTTCTCTTCCCCTCGCCAGGTTTGTGAATCATTTCTTCGGTCACAACGAGAAACGTACCCATTATCCATATAAACGCAGCACTCATGACTGTACCTACACCAATACCAACTAGCCCTTGGTAATCGCTTACATATACCCCGTAAGAAAATATGGCAATTCCAAGGAAAACTAACGTACCACAAATATATTTTACTGCATTCAACATTGCCGCATGTGTTTTCATTTGAAATGACCTCCCTTTGTATTTATTATTTACCACGTTCACATTTTTGTCAAACATTTATTTCTAATTTATGAACTTTTGTATTTGATATTGACAAAAATCCATGGATGCCTATTTTTATAAAAATCTTCACATACAAAAATAAACCGGGAGTATTACCTCCCGGTTATTATGACTGTTACACCACTGCCTTAATTAACAGCAGCGGTAGTGCTGGTTGTTTGGATTTGTTTCATTTGCTCAAATAGACTTTTAATCGTGCCAATTCCCACATTGTCATACTTAGCTAAAATAACCAATTCTTTGGGCAACTGCCCAACTGTGACCATTTGATCCTTACGCAGTTGTTTTAATAAACTTGGGAAACCTGAAAATATATCCTCATTTAATGCTAGCTTAGCCAGTTCCTCTGTTACAACGAGGTACTCTTCTTTGAAAAAGAAAAATAATTCGCCAGGACGATCTAACATAATTTCTCTTCTTTGTTTCTCTTCCTCGATAAAAACTTCTAATTCTTCAAATAGTATTTCTTCATTTTTAGCTTTGTAGCGTTTTACATGTGTTGAAAGCCCTTCTAGATTATTTGGAAGTTCACTCATGATTCGCGCTTGCTGCTCTGCACCAAGTCGAATCAAGAACATCTCTGAACGCTCAAAACGCTGCGGTAACAGAAATGCATCCCTAAGGAAATACGGGATTTCCAACTCCATCTTTTTATATACAAGCTTTCGAATTGTAGTAAAGCCTGGTGGTAGTGGATCAGAAGTTTCTTCTGCAACTGATTTCCTCTTTTCATCAGATTCAAGATTTTTATCATGCTTCCCTACCGAAGCATTTAACAACTGCTCCAATGCACCTAAACGAATTTCTATCTCTGAAATATCGTAGAATTCTTGTCCCTTCGCTGCTGGATCCTGGTATTCCGGAAATATAAATTCAATCGGTCCATATGTCTCCACATACCATCTTACAATTACATAAACAGCTTCCCATGATTGCAGCGCCTCTGAGTAACGGAATTTCCGTGTATCATGTGCAGCTTGATTTCCTAGCATTCGTACAGAATGTAAAGCATCCCGAACCTCTATTGTTATGTATCCATTATCATTTAGCGTATCAATTCTCTCGATTAGTGTCAGGCTTATTTTAGAAGGAAGTTCTTCCTCTTTCATTACAAGCAGCAAAATTGTTTCTACAAAAACCCTTGCATGTGTCAGCATTGTCCGCGGGCTGGCAAATATACTATGTTCAAGTTCTCTAGCAACAAATGCCAGCTCTTTATTCATCTGTTCCAAAAAATGATAATAATAATTGTCCATCTTCATTTTATGTTATCTCCTAGCTGTAAATATTCAAGTCAAACTATTATTTTACCACAGAACGAAAGCTATCTGCTTTATTTTTCTGCATCCATAGAAAAAACTACTTATCCAATTCGCATAAGTAGTTTTCCGATCTGCCCATTATTCAAAACTAAAGTGATGTCGCAGTTTAAAATAGATCGCTTGACATTCTCCATGATGACGAATATTTTCCAGCAAACCACTTATTAATGCCCTGCTTAAGCTTGGATTCCAAAGCTCTTCCTTCAATAAAGTCAGTGATTCTCTTTCAATTTCCCCTTCAACTTCGTCTAATGCATGGTCCATCAGCATCATCATTTCTTCTCTTGTTATTTCTTCATTTAATGGTTTTTTCATTAATTGAACGAAATCTTTAGTCAAAAATGGAATTGTTGTATATGCAGCTAATAAATTCGTTTTTTCAACGAGCGATTTGCAAAGTGTATCTAAATTAACTTGTAAATTAAGGAAGAAAAAAAGTTCTGAATATGTTTTCATGAAACCTTGAATACAATATACGAGATCGTATTTCATTTGTTCTACTTCATAACCGTATATTTTCTCCACCATATATAAAATGGACTCCTCGATTAACTGACTATAATAACGCATTTTTATTATCAATTCATCATTTAATGAATGTGCCTGTTCTTGAATAAAAATTTTCGCGAATTCAGAGTGCTCATAGTACGAGTCAAAACATAAGTGGTAAAATTCATATAAGAGTTTTTCCTTATCATCTTCACTTCTGACCAAGTAGTCAATGCTTGATACATATTTCATCATAAAGTGGTCAATTATAGCTAGAATCAGTGCATCCTTTGACTTAAACGATAAGTAAAAAGCTCCTTTTGAAATCCCGCAATGATCGGTTATTTGCTGAATCGAGGTTGCGCTAAAACCTTGCTTTGCAAAAAGCTCCAGTGCCTTATCCATAATTAGTTGTTTTTTTGCCACATTTTCCACTTCCTTTCCCGCTTCTAACATTGACAATTGACCAAGTAGTCATTATTATAAATAACGTAGTATCATAAGTCAAATAAGGGCAGGTGTAAAGGTGAAAGGTATTGTAAATTTTGTCCTGAAAAATAAACTGGCAGTATGGCTGCTGACTATTATTATTACTGCTTCAGGTATTTATTCAGGGACGCGAATGAAAACGGAGATGATTCCGGATATTAATATTCCTTACCTCATGGTGATGGATGTATATCCAGGTGCAACTCCAGAACAGGTTATGGATGAAGTTTCCATACCAATTGAAAAAGCAATTAACGGGCTTGAAGACATTAAGGCCGTTTATTCCAATTCATCATCTAATATCGCAAATATTCAAGTTGAATATGATTACGGAATTGATATGGATGAGAAAAAACGTGAACTGCAATCAGCACTGGATAATGTCACATTGCCAGATGATGCACAGGAACCAATCATCTCATCGATTAGCATGAACATGATGCCAGTCGTAGCATTAAGTGTCAGTAGTTCAACAGAAGATATTGTGGAGTTAACATCAACCGTTAACGACAACCTCCTACCAAAAATCGAAAAACTCGATGGTGTTGCATCTGCTACTATCACAGGGCAACACATTGAAGAGGTAGAGCTGACATATGATCAGGAATTGATGGCAGAGCTTGATATCACAGAAGATACTGTTGAGGAAATGATACAAGCTAGTGATATGGCTGTTTCTCTAGGGCTGTATGAATTTGAAGAAGGTGAACAGGCGGTAGCAGTAGATGGAAAGTTCATGACAGAAGATGAGCTTAAAGGAATGCTTATACCTGTTACACCATCAGAATCAAACCCTGCTCCATTTGTAGAACTAGGAGATATTGCAACTATCGAGACTGTTGGTAAAGTAGAGTCTGTCTCCCGTACAAATGGCGAGGACGCAATAGCAATCCAAATTGTCAAAGGTCAACAGGATAATACGGTCGACGTTGTAAATGAAGTAAAAGACCTAGTTGAAGAAGAAGTAGAAGCGAATGAAGGATTAATTATTGATGTATCCCTTGACCAAGGTCAGCCAATTCAGGATTCCGTCAATACTATGATTGAAAAAGCATTGTTCGGCGGCTTAATTGCTGTTTTGATTATATTACTTTTCTTGCGTGACTTTAAATCAACGATTATTTCCATTATCTCGATTCCAGTATCCGTATTTATGGCATTACTTCTGCTAAACTGGATGGATATTACATTAAATATTATGACGCTGGGTGCAGTCACCGTTGCAATTGGCCGGGTAATTGACGACTCCATCGTTGTAGTAGAAAATATTTATCGCAGGATTCATTTGAAAGAAGAAAAACTTTCTGGAAGAGCGCTTGTCCGCGAGGCAACCATAGAAATGTACAAACCAATTCTATCTTCAACCATCGTTACTGTTGCGGTTTTCGCACCACTTATTTTTGTCGGTGGGATGGTTGGCGAATTGTTTATGCCATTTGCATTAACCATGACATTTGCACTTCTTGCTTCACTAATCGTTGCGATTACAATCGTACCTGCACTTTCACATTTCTTATTTAAGAAAAAATTATATAGTGAAAAAACAGAAAGCCAGCATAAGGAACAAGGAAAACTTGCGAGAAGCTATAAAAAGGTTCTCGACTGGACACTAAATCATAAAGTGATTATGTCCATCGTATCAATACTATTGTTAGTAGGCAGCTTGATGCTGACACCACTAATCGGCTTCAGCTTCTTAGGCAGTGAAGAAGAGAAGGTTATGTACCTAACGTATACACCTGAAGCCGGCGAATTAATGGATGATACACTTGAAAACATTACAGAGGTTGAAGACGAATTATTAACACATGAAGATATCGATATTGTTCAGCTTTCTGTAAATGATTCAGAAACAGCAGATCCAAATGCAGCTATGATGGGCGGCGGAGCTGGCGGTGCATTAATGTACTTGATCTTCGACCCAGACATGGAAGATTTCCCGCAGGCACGTGACGAAATCTTAGAGTATGTCACAAACATCGATCAATCAGGTGAGTGGAAAAGCCAAGACTTCTCTTCTATGGGAATGGCAACGAATGAAGTAAGCTATACATTCTATAGCGAGGATTTAGATAATCTAACCGAAGCTGTCCACATGGTTGAAGAAGAAGTAGTTAAAATAGATGGAATTGATGATGTTTCGTCAAGTGCAGAGGATGCATATGTTGAACATGTATTAAAAGTAGATCAGCAAGACCTACTGCAATACGGCTTAACAACTGGTCAAATTGTTATGATGCTAAATACCTCGTCAACAAAGGATATCATCACAACAGTTGAAAAAGATGGCGAAACACTTGATGTTATCGTACAACAAGAGCAGACTTTCGATCCGCAGTCAATTGAGGAAATGCTGGATATTCCAGTTCCATTACAAATGGAGCCCGGAACAACAATTCCACTTTCGGAACTTGTAACGGTTGAAGAAGGAACAACGATGAATACACTATCACGTAGTAACAATGAGTACTACGCTACTGTTACCGGAACGATTACAGAAGATGATATTTCAAAAGCAACTGCTGACGTTGATGCAGCGATTGAAGAGCTCGACTTACCAAAAGGTGTAACAATGGGTGTCGCTGGTGTTGCAGCAGATATGGAAGAAACATTTACCCAGCTCGGTATTGCAATGCTTGCTGCAATCGCGATCGTTTACTTTGTTTTAGTTGTCACGTTTGGTGAAGGACTTGCACCATTTGCAATTCTATTCTCCCTACCATTCGCGATTATCGGTTCATTTGTCGGATTACTTATCGCTGGGGAAACCATTTCAGTTTCCGTTATGATGGGTCTCCTCATGTTAATCGGTATTGTTGTAACAAATGCAATCGTCCTTGTCGATCGAATCATCCACATGGAGCGAGATGGAATGGGATTACGAGAAGCTATTCTCGAAGCTGGAGCAACACGTCTTCGCCCAATCTTAATGACAGCTCTAGCAACAATGGGCGCATTACTTCCATTAGCATTTGGTAATGGCGGTGGCGGTTTAATCTCAAAAGGCCTTGGTATTACAGTAATCGGAGGTCTAGCAAGCTCAACCTTATTAACATTGCTTGTTGTACCGCTTGTTTATGAATTACTATCCAAGCTATTTAAGAAAAACCGCAAAGAAATCGAAGAAAACTAAGTTAAACCCTACAGGAATTTTGTCCTGTAGGGTTTTATTATTTTTCAATTGCACAAATGCTGATATGTTACAATCCTTTTGAATTTATAAACGCTATACTCTGTTACCCTAACTCCCTCTGTTGCTCATCTTCCATTTCTAGATGGCTTTCCTTTTCAATTTTTTTCATTCTAAATGGCGTAATGATTAGTACTGCAATAAGAACAAGCCCGAGATACCCAATCAGCGGATAAAAATAACTGACTAAGTGTGTAAATCCTGCAAAGCTTGCAACATATGCGACAATCATCGTTCCTATTAGGAATGGCTTATAACGTTTTGTTCCAACCTCTGCAAATCGTACGACAAATGAGAAGAACATACTGACCGCTGTATTATAAATCATTCCAAATATAACAATTGACATCACCACACCAAGTAGTGGCGATAAATTATTTACGATGCCCAGCATTGGCATATCTAAGCTGCCAACCTCTTCTATCTTAGCAAAAATAGCAAAGTGGCTAAGTAAAATTAAAACTCCTAGACCAAGCCCCCCAACTAGCCCACCGATTGCAGCTGTTTTTCTATTTGCTTCAGTCCCACCCATAACAATTGCCATTGATGCTCCCACTGCCGTATTAAAGGAAACATAATTAATTCCCGAGATAAACCAGTTCGGTAATGAAGTTGGCTGTTCCCTCGCGAGACTATCGAGAGCTGCGAACGATCCATCCAATGTTAGAAAACTATATACTGAAATGATTAAGACAAACAGTACTAGAAAAGGAGTAATACTCCCAATGATGGAAACAATCCGATCAACTTTTAACATCCCTGTTAAGATTACAAGCAACAACATCAAGGTTGTCCCAAAAACATACGGCATGCCAAATTGCTGATTTAAATTTGATCCTGCTCCAGCAATCATTACTACCCCTACTCCAAACAAAGTAAAAATAAGAATATAGTCAATAACCTTTCCAAGATATCGACCGCTTATATTATAGATTACCCCTTTATGAGATGTTGTTTGTGCACGGCTGCCCAACCAAACAAGCACCATCCCAACATACGCAAATAAAGCGCTTGCAATAATTGCACCAACAATACCCATAACTCCAAAGCTAGTAAAGTACTGTAATACTTCTTGTCCAGAAGCAAATCCTGCTCCAACAATCACTCCTATAAAAGCGCTTCCAATTTTAAGTGTATTTTTCATCGTGTCTCCCCCTTCAGATGTTTCCTTTTAAATTATAACAGCTAAAAGATGAAATCTATTTGTGTATATACTAAAATGTGAATTAGAAAGTTCGTTTATCTACTCAAATCCTATTTGTGTTACGTTTATTTTACTAACATAACAGGCTACAACAGCTACTGAAGAGGAAGGTATATTTCATGCGCGATAAAACTAATCACCTAGAGCTTTTAAAAAGCAGAATGAATGAAGAATTTGATTCAGCCGATCAGTTAGCTGATTGGATTGGTGAAATATTCGAGTGTCCTATTACAATAGAAGATTCTAACCATCATGTTGTATCCTACAGTAAGCATAAAGAAAATATTGACGAAGCACGAATCGGCACCATTATGAATCGAAAAGTCCCGGATAATGTAATTAATGGGCTCTGGAAAAAAGGTGTTATGTCTAAACTTATCGATCAAGATGAAGCTGTTGTCATCCCACAAATTAATGAAATCGGGCTCGGAAATCGTGTAGCTATATCCATTCGTGAAAAAAATGAAATTCTGGGGTTTATATGGGCACATACTGGTAATAAAAAACTGGGTAAAGATGAACTCGAACTACTGCAGGAAGTCGCTAAGCAAGTTCGTAAATTATTCTTCAAGCACCCGAAACGGAATAGAAAATCAGAAGAAAGTTATAATGACCTCTTTTGGCAATTACTTACTGGACAAATTAAAGACACCGATAAATTAAACCAACAAGCAAAACAACTTAACGTTCAATTAGAGGGTGAGCTTGCAGTCGTTGTCATACGATTTGAAGATCAAATAACGGAGCAAATTGAAAAGTATGCATACTATTTAGCAGAAACACAGTTACAAGTTAAATCCCTTTTTCGCCTATTTGATAGTCATGAATTTATTGTCCTTGTTCGTCATCATCGTAAGAAGGAAGATCCGGCCTATTTATTAGGGGAATTTATCAAACAAATTATAGAAAAAATCAGTAACCAACTTGCATTAAAAAATGTCAACGGTTCAGCTGGAATCTTTTATGGTGAAGCGAAGCAAATAAATGAGAGCTATAAACAAGCACTAAGCGTATTAAATCTAAAAGAAAAATATGCAAAAGATCTAAAAGGTATCTATTTATATGAAGACCTCGGAGTCTATCAATTTATAGAAGAGCTGTTTGCGATTCAAAAAGCAAGTAAAAGTCGGAAGAATAAATACATTGAAAGATTACGATCATATGATAAGAAACACCACACTTCCCTTACCGATTCTTTACAAGCTTATTTAAACTGTGATTGCAATGTTTATCAAACAGCAAAGGAATTATTTATTCATCCGAATACGATGAACTATCGTCTAAAACGAATTCGGGAAGTCGCTATGCTGGACTTAAAGGACCCAAAACAGAAGACTCTCGTTTATTTAGACTTTATTATGGAACGCATGCATGAAGGGTGATTTGTGCAAATACACAAACCACCCTTCTTTTTTTCATCTTTTTTAATGAAGAAAATACCAAAAGAAAGCGTTATCATAAGATTATAAATAGCTTTTGAGGAGATGGTAAACATGATTATAGGGGTACTCAAAGAGATTAAAAATAATGAAAACCGTGTTGCAATGACACCTGCAGGGGTAGTGAATTTAGTAAAAGCAGGGCAAACAGTCATTATTGAAAAGGACGCGGGCTTAGGAAGCAGCTTTACAAACGAAGAGTATATCGAAGCTGGTGCTTCCATCATTGATAGCGCTTCAGAGATTTGGTCAAAATCCGAAATGATTATGAAAGTAAAAGAGCCGCTCCCATCTGAATATAAGTATTTTCGTGAAGGGTTAATACTATTCACATATCTCCACTTAGCAGCAGAGCCAGAATTAGCCCAAGCGTTAGTGGAAAATAAAGTAACTGCAATTGCTTATGAGACGATTACGGTTAACCGTACATTGCCATTGCTTACTCCAATGAGTGAAGTTGCTGGTCGAATGGCAACTCAAATCGGAGCACAATACCTTGAGAAATCAAAAGGCGGTAAAGGAGTTCTGCTAAGTGGAATTCCAGGTGTTAACCGTGGAAAAGTTACTATCATTGGCGGTGGTGTTGTAGGTACGAACGCTGCTCGCATTGCGCTCGGTCTTGGAGCTGAAGTTACCATTATTGATTTGAACCCAACTCGTTTACGTGAACTAGATGATATCTTTGGTTCAAGCATTCAAACGTTAATGTCTAACCCTTACAATATTGCAGAAGCAGTGAAAACTTCTGATTTAGTTATTGGTTCGGTTTTAATTCCAGGTGCAAAGGCACCGAAGCTTGTTAGTGAAGACATGGTTAGGTCTATGCAGCCAGGATCCGTGATTGTCGATGTCGCAATTGACCAAGGTGGAAATTTTGAAACTGTTGACCACCCTACTACTCATGATGATCCAATCTATGTAAAACATGATGTACTTCATTATGCAGTTGCGAATATCCCTGGCGCTGTACCACGTACTGCAACAGTTGGCTTAACGAATGTTACCGTGCCATACGCAGCACAAATAGGCGCAAAAGGGGTTGCTAAAGCGATCCAGGATAACCCTGCAATTGGCACTGGTGTGAATGTCATCAATGGAAAAGTAACCTATGAAGCCGTTGCCCACGATCTTGGTTATAATTACATTTCATTGGAAGAAGTAATAAATGAACCTGCAATAATATAATTCCCATGGAAAATACCCTTCTTGCATCCTTAGAAGGGTATTTTTTTATTTGTATACATATATGATAGGCAACACAATACTTATCATGATTAGCAAGTAGAAATATGAAAGAATTCGTTGATTAATTAATGCCTTAATTGCAAGAAGATCGACTTCCATATTTTCACGTGAAAGCTACCTTCTCTCAGCTTAATATACTACTAACCAGGGACTACTTCTTTCTCTTCTCAATCATCCCTCTTACGACATCAGGGTTTGTCCCACCAGTTATGCTTCTTCGTGCTACAAATTGTTTTGGATCAATAATTGCTTGCCAATCTTCATTTTTAAGTTGAACATCGCTAAGCCATTCATTTACTTTCGATAGTGAAATTTCATATAGTTCTTTTCCTGCTTCTTCTACGTTTTTGGCAATTGCACTTGCTTTTTTATGTGCTGCCCGAAATGAAATACGGTAATCCCTTGCCAATACATCCGCAAGCTCTGTAATCGTTATCAAATTTTCTCTCGCTTGTTGATAAGCTCGTCCCTTATTAAACTCCAACGTAAGCATAACAGCACGCATTAATCGCAACACTCGTGTAGCTTTTTGATAACCTGCATATAGATGTGGTTGCAGATCGTCTTCCGTATCATTTATATCTCCAAAAGGGGTGTTATGAATCATATGAACTACCGCCAGCCCTTCTGCAGCCGCACTGCTTGCAATTGCACGAGAATGCTCAATCGAAACTGGATTTCTTTTTTGAGGCATAATACTGCTAATTTGAACGTATGCATTAGAAACCTTTATTAAACCTACCTCTTTTGATGCCATACGTAACAACTCTTGAAGCCACCTCCCCATATTCGTCATTAAACTAACTAAAGCCTGCGCTGCTTCAATTAGATAATCACCTGTTCCAATTGCATCATATGAATTCTCTATTAGTCCATCAAATTCAAGCAATTCTACCATACGCTCTCTATTTATAGGAAACCCTGTAGTAGTAATTGCAGCTGCACCCATTGGTGATTTATTCACTGTTGCATAAGCCTGTTTTAATCTTTGAATGTCTCGATCTAAATTATCATAAATAGCTACAAGGTAGTGCCCGAATGTTGTTGGCTGAGCAGGTTGTGTATGCGTATGAGCTGGCATAATTGATTCAGCATGTTTTTCTGCCTGATAAAGAATTGCTTTATTTAATTGTTCCGCTTCTATAATCACTTGTTCAATATAATCTCTAATAACGATGCGATACATCGCTTCTCCCATATCATTTCTGCTTTTTGCAATATGCATTTTTCCTGCTAGATCAGTCCCAATAAGATCCCCTAACCGAGACTCAACAAGAAAAAAAAGATCCTCATGTTGAGAAGAATACATTAATTCAGTTCGGTCAATACATTCTACCTGCTTCACAGCTTCTAAAATTTCAGTACACTCATCACCTGTTAAAATCCCCTGCTCCATCAACATAATAGTATGTGCTTTATGGATTTTAAACATTGCTTCAAATAAATACTTTTTTTGATCATCAAATACCGGCTTTAGCAGTTCATCCATATAGGTCTTACCAGGAAATTCAACTCCTTCAGCCGCTTCAAACTGCTCCTTCATTCTATTCATATCCTACACCTCAATATTGTGTATTATATTTCTTTACAGTTAGTTAACCTTACTTACCAATCATTGTAGCGGATTGTATTCTCTTTTGTAAAGTGTTAATTTTAAAAATAGTAACTCAAATTAAAATTAACTTTATTTTTAGTTATGTAAACGTTGACATTCGGAGAGATTAATAGTATTATAATTTTCAATTAATAAGTTAACTTTACTAACCTATCGAAACATTATTGATTTTGAAAGGAGTGAAAAACTATCGCTATCCGTAATGTCCCCACAGATTCCAACTTACTAAAACATTTAAACAAACGGAAAGTTTTACATTATATTCAACGAAAAGATGGACATTCTCGATCAGATATTGCAAAAGCACTAAAACTAAGTAAACCTACAGTCTCTAATATAGTTGATGAACTTTTAGAGGAAGGATGGATTCGAGAGAAAGAAAGTGAAAGAGCAAGTTCAGCAGGTGGTCGGAAACCATTTCAAATATTCTTTAATGAAAACGCAGCCTATATTGTTGGAATTGATATTGGCGGGACATTAGTTGAAATGGCCATTATGAATTTAGCAGGAAAAATTATAAGTAAGACCGCTTTTTCCACACAAAAACATGTAGGTACTAACTTTATTCAATCAATTGCCGACTACGTAAACACCCTTATAGAGCAAGAAGGATTAGAAAGCAGCATGTTATTTGGAGTTGGCGTTGGCGTTCCAGGTATTACGGATGTTGATAGCGGAATTGTCATTGATGCGCCAAGTCTGAGCTGGAAAAATATACCGCTGCAATCTCAACTTGAATCCCACCTCTCATGTCCTGTTTATATCGATAATGATGTAAATGTTGCGGCGCTCGGTGAATATTGGAAAGGCGCCGGCAAAAAAAACAATAATATGATTATGATTACACTAGGAACTGGTATCGGGTGCGGAATTATAATTAACGGACAGCTTTATCGCGGAGCATCATACGCTGCAGGAGAAATTGGTTATATGGTAACAGATAAAGATGCTGCTGATAAAAAATACGAGCAAACTTTTAGGGGCTACGGATTCTTAGATAGTCACGTAGGAGGACCGTCTATTGCCAAAAGAATGCTTCAACACAGTCAGAAAAGTGAAGAAAAATGGACTGCAAAAGAAGTTTTCCAAATGGCAATTGATGGCGACCAATTAGCATTGAAAACAGTAAATGATTCCCTATCCCATCTTTCTTTTGCATTAATTAATGTTATTTCAATTATCAACCCTGAGAAAGTTGTATTAGGGGGCGGGATTTCTAAATCAATGAACCACTTTTTGCCATATTTAACTTCCAACTTAGAAAAACACTTACCTGTACAAACGGACATCACTATCACAACAGTTGAAGATGTCTCTTTGCTAGGTGCCGGGTACCTCATACTTAAGGAACATGAATCAATTTTAAAAGTATAGATTTTAAATTTAATTTAAAGAGACTCCGGTCCTTTAAAATATTATATTAGGGGGTTTTATTATGTTTAAAAAGTGGCAATTGACTCTGCTTGCAATATTGTTATCGGTTGTGTTTGCAGCATGTTCTAGTGATGATGAAAGTTCTGCTAATCAAGAAGATGGCGACATCACACTTGAATACTGGCAATACTCATTTGATTCTAAGGTTAACTTAATGGATGAATTAATTGCGGAATTCGAAGAAGCAAATCCTGGAATTAAAGTAAAGCAAACCAATTTTCCATATGATCAATACAATGAACAGGTTGCTGCGCAAGTTCCAGCTGGTAAAGGACCCGATGTTATTAACTTATTCTACGGATGGGTGCCTACCTACGTAGATGCAGGTTACTTACAGCCACTACCACAGGACGCTTTCCCACATGAAGAAATAGAGAGTGAATTCTTTCCATTAGTGGAAGCCACGAAAATGGATGGCGAATATTGGACAATACCAACTTCAGTAAGAACACTCGCACTGTTTTATAATAAGGATTTATTTGAAGAAGCAGGCCTTGATCCTAACTCTCCTCCACAAACATGGGAAGAGCTTGAAGACTATGCCGTTCAATTAACCAAAGCTGATGGTAATGGCCGTCTAGAACAATCTGGAATGGCATGGGAACCAGCACAACAAGGTCACCATTGGCTTAGAGATGGTCTAACACTACAAGCAGGCGGACAAGTATTAAGTGAAGATAGAAAGGAAGTTGTCTGGGCAGATACCCCAGCTGGTTTAGAAGCATTTAAATATTGGTTAAGCTTCCCTACTGAGCTAGGAACATCTGAACAAGGTTTTTATACAGATGATGTGACAGCATTTGTAACGGAAAAAGCTGCAATGAATATTGACGGTTCTTTTAGGGTAGGTACATTGCAAAGTGATGCACCTGATCTAAATTATGCAATAGCACCACTTCCTGGTAAAGACGTACAATCAACAAATGCTTCTTTCTGGACAAATGGGATTACTGCCCGTGTTGAAGGAGAAAAACTAGAAGCAGCCACTAAATTTTTAGAATTCCTAACAAGTGATGATGTTATGGAAAGATGGTTAGATGCAACTGGTGAATTACCTGCAAAAGAATCGGTTGCCATGCAGGATAAATATGTAAACGATGAAATTTATGGTCCTTTTATCGAATCCTTGCCTTTTGCTAATGCGCATTTCTTTGTAGATGAAACTCGGGAACGGGATCTTGTAATAGATGCTGCTAATCGGGTGTTAATGGAAGGTCAAGATCCGGAAGAAGCGTTTAATCAATTAGTAGAAGCTACTCAAAAACTTTATGATGAATACTGGGAAAAATAAGCAATCTTTAACGAAAGGATCAAGGTGACACACCTTGATCCTTACCACTTAAAGGAGGTGCAGCATGGAGCAATTCAAATCACCGCAGAATCAGAACAATAAAACAACACAAGTTAAAAAGGAAAAAACTTCCCTTCTTCATAAATTTAGAGGGAATCTTAGATATCAAAAATATTTATTTGTATACACTTGTTTATTGCTTCCAATTATATTTTATCTCGGGATCCGAATTTTACCTACTCTATTTACGTTTAACGTGGGATTTAGAGATTGGAACCTTCTTTCAACAGATATACAACCTTTCGTTGGTTTAGAAAATTATGTAACACTATTCCAGGATGAAATCTTTATTAAATCCATTTTTAATACTTTCATCTATATTCTTTTAGGGGTTTCTGGTCAATTATTATTTGGGATAATTGTAGCATTATTACTTCATAAAATTAATCGATTTGTTGGGTTTTTCAGAGTTATCTATTTTATTCCCTATGTAACTAGTATTGTTGCAATCAGTTGGGTATTTCAGTGGATTCTAATGGGTAACGGGATTATTAATGATATATTAGTTAATTTAGGTTTCTCTGCTCAACCATTCTTAAACTCACCAGATCAAGCAATTTATGTCATCATCGCTGCAATGATTTGGCAATCCATTGGTTTTCAAATGGTTCTCTTCTTAGCTGGGTTAGAGAATATACCAGAAATGCTTTATGAAGCTGCTGAAATTGATGGAGCGACCGGTTGGCAAAAATTTTGGTATGTAACGGTTCCTTTACTGAATCCAACGATTGTATTTTCTGCAGTAATTGGAACGATTACCTTTATTCAAGTTTCCTTTACCCAAGTCATTAATATGAGCATGGATGGAAGTGGCGGTCCTTTAAATTCAACCATTTCAGTTGTAGTTTACATCTACCAGCTAGCCTTTAAGCAATTCGATATGGGATTAGCTTCTGCGGCAACCGTTATCTTATTCCTGTTCATACTTGCTTTAACAATTTTCCAAATGAAAGTTTTAACCAAGAAATTTGATTACTAGAATAGGAGGTGTAGAAGGATGAGGTTCCGACGATTATTGCCGTATGTACTTTTAATAATTGGTTCTGTTATTATGTTGTTTCCTTTCATTTGGATGGTTTCTACTTCCTTAAAAGCACCATTCGATATATTTAATTTGAGCATTATCCCAGAAAATCCAACCTTAGCGAATTATATTAAAATTCTTGAGGAAAGCATGTTCATCAAATGGTTTATGAATAGTATTATTGTGGCTCTAATTACGACGATAAGTGTTTTATTTTTTGATACACTCGTTGGATATATAATTGCAAAATTTTCCTTTGTAGGTCGTACGGTTATTTTCATCTTAATATTAAGTACATTAATGGTTCCAACAGAAATGCTAATTATCCCGTGGTATATGATGAGTTCAGAATTTGGATGGACGGACTCCTATTGGGGTGTTCTTTTTCCAGGTCTTATGACAGGTTTTGGAGTGTTTTTAATGCGACAGTTTATGGAACAAATCCCTGATGATTTACTCAACGCTGCACGAGTTGATGGAATGAACGAGTATGCCATCTTCTTTAAAATTGCTGTTCCGCAGGTTTGGCCAGCGATTTCAGCATTAGGCATTTTTACATTCCTTAGTAACTGGAATGCATTTTTATGGCCATTAATTGTCATCGAATCACCTAGTTTACGAACACTGCCGGTTGGACTATCATTCTTTTCTTCCGGCGAAGCTGAATCACAGTGGCATCTCATTATGACTGGAGCAACTATATCAGTTATCCCTTTGATTCTGGTATTTATCCTCCTGCAGCGTCATATCATCAAAGGTATTACCTTAACTGGTATGAAATAAATTACGTTAAAATATCCCAATAGGATTGCTCGAATCCCATTGGGATATTTTTATTCTACTCCATAGCTAATTAGGTTTGTGAATATCCGGTAAGCACCAGGGACTTGATTATCAATTTGACGATAGAATACTAAATTCGTATATAGATAGGTACCCTCGCCATATTCGGCAAGCAAGATCCCACTCGTAAATGGATCTTCATCTGGATCAGCCATACTAACAAATGTCTCATAGCGATTATCCCAATTCATTGGAAAATAGAGCCCTCTTTCTTGTACCCAATTATCCCAGTCATGATTCGTAACTTCATTTGGGTAGTTAAATAACTTGTGCTCGGGCTGGGTTAACGTTACCTCTGCATGCTCATCCGTTACACGCCATTGAATGGACGGATTACCAATTTCTAATGAATATGGAGCGGTTGCATCTATATTCCAGTTGTCATCTGGTTTATGATACTGCACCACATAATGTCCTCCGCCCTCTACATACTCTAGCAATCTTTCATTATTTTCAGCTAGATCAGGTCGGGAAAGATATGCTCTTATTCCAGTAACAATTGCATCATACTGTGTCAAATCACCTGAAGCAAGGTCTGCTTCTGTAAGTTTCGTCACGTCCATCCCTGTATCTATTAAATAGTCGGCAACTTCATCAAAACCACTTTCGATATAACCAACTTTTAAGTTATCAGGTAGCAGCAACTCAAATGCAACGGTGTTCACTGTTGCTGGATACTGGAAATACGAATCTTTAATATGGTCATAACTAATTTCCTGAACGGTCGTATTAAAGATTGCTCCATTTGCTTCAGCGACAACATCGAAAGAATAATCGCCTTCTGAAATATCTGATGGAGGGCTAACAGTAAACGTTACCTCTTCCATTTCATGCTGCTCCGTAAATGAAACTTCCTTCTCTACTGGATTACTTGCCCAACCCTCTGGCAGATTTAACGAAACAGTTGCATCTTTCTTGCCGTTATAATAGTTCTTTACTTGAACTTTAACTGGAATTTCTTCTTGTATATCAGCTGTATTAATTGTTAAGTTTTCCGAACTTGGAGCTACACTTAACTCAGGCAAGACGGCAACAGTATGATTAAACTCTATTAATTTACCAGATGTTTGCCCTTTTTCTTTAAATTCAACCTTCCCCATTAGGGTTGACTCGTCATATGGTGTATTGTATGGTTCATCTTCTGGCACCCTTACATCAAAAGTTACTTTCTTGGATTCATTCGGTTTTAAATGTTTCACTTTTTGTGTTTTATCTCTACCCCAGGATTCCGGCGTCACCAGTGTAGCATCAATATGTTTTATTTTCTGATTGCCCTCATTTGTAATCGTCATGGTTACTTGCCCTTTCGAACCGGGTGTTAATACTTCCGTGTCGATTTCCATTTCCACATGAAGGCTGGAAGCTACAAAACTCACCTCCTGTAATTGCTCTTCTTTTAATTCAAGCTTATGAAGTAAATCATTTTTAAGATTGCTTGGCATTTTCGCTTTTCCTACTAATTTTTGAATTCTCTTTACATCCTTATGCGCAGATTGTGATACCGATAAAATCGCTTCTCTATCTGGATAGAGCTCGACAATTTCATCCAACTTTTGCTGTAACTTATTTAATTTCGCTTTCACATTTTTCGCTGGAACAATTTCTGCCCATTCATTAAAGTTGTATGGGATACCCGCAAACAACGCATTCGGATAATCTGTATGAACAGCTTCCTTTATTAATTCTAAGTGTGTTTGTCTGGGTTCGGCTGGAATATCTCTTCCCATCCCTTGACTTTTATGCATATATCTTGACTCTTCACCCAGCTGGGGATATGTCATTTCATATACAGGATCATAATCACCAATTTCTATAGAAGTTGTTGCAGTTTCTTCCGATTCAGCAGGTAAATACAACTTTTTTACTTGCCACGTCGATAGTCCCTCTTCTAACTGTTCCGGGAAAACAGTTGGGTCAGCCGCATCTTCAAATGCTTGTTCAGATAAGATCGTTATCGCCCTATGGTGACCATGTTGACTTTCAACATCCCGAAAAGAGGGCATTACAATGTCAGGCTGATAAGTTCGAATGAATCGAATAAAGCGTTCGTAGGTTAATTCCTCTCCCCATTTCTCCAGCGTTTCATCTGGGGATTTGGAAAATCCAAAATCATAGATAGGGTCTGATGTAGTCTCACTTAAATGATATGCCTTTACCCCTGTAATTTTTGCTGCTTCAATCATCTCATTACTACGGATAATTCCTAAACCATTATCCAACTCTGTCCCGATCTCATTCTGTCCTCCTTCACCCCGATTCGCAATTAAGCTTGAAGTTTTCACACCCAACCCTCGAGATAAGTAAGCAAGAAAATCACTGCGTTCATCATCCGGATGTGCTCCTGTGTTTAAAAATGTCACTGTAGTATTTAGTGGTTTTACTGCATTCCATAGTTCAACATCATGATGAATATCTTCCTTCGCATTACCTTTTAAAGGAATTAAAGATACGATAAGCAGTAGAATCAACAAGTAATAAAGCACCTTTTTCATTTAATGTAACCCCTTTCATTATTAGGTTGATACTTAAAACCAACTACCTCCTTTTCACATTAGGGTTAGTTAGTAATCTAAACTTACTAACTTTTCTGAATTAACTTCTCATGAAAACAATATCAATTTAATACTTCATTGTAAATATTAGATTTGTCCTATTTTTCTAATAACAAGAGGCGTAAAGTGGTATAAAAGGATGCAATTGAACATAAAAAATCTTGATATAGAAAAAACTAAATAACCTTTCTATATCAAGATTCAATCATTGCTCTATCCTATTTATTGGTTATTTCAACTACAATCCTCTACCCAATTAGGCACTTGTAAACCACATAGTATCTCAAGTTCCTGTTCTCTTTTCTCTATATAAGAACTAAATTCTTTGAGATCTTCATCAATGATCGCTGGATGTGTCATTACTTCAACGGAAGTCGTGTCTAGCTGCTGTAATTTATTAAAGATTTCATAATCAACACCCTCACCGTAAAAATCCAGCCACAGTGTTTCCGTAAGTAGGATTTCAGGGTTTCCTTTTAATGATTCTACATAGCGAACAGGCACGTTGTATCGCTGAGCTAATTTAACAACCACTTCTTTCAATAGGCCCCATCCATGTATATGGTGATGGCTGTCAATGTGATGAAGGGGCAGACCTGTAGCTAAAAATGCATCGATCTGTGCACACCATTCTCGCTCTACTGCATCTACATCAACGTCTTCCACTTCCAAAAATGTATTTTTAAATTTAAAAAATCCTTGATTATCGAGAAGTGACGGGACATTCCCACTAATCGGTTTACCCCAGGTTAGCACAAGATGAATACCTATATTTAGCAATGGATGCTTTTTTGCTTGTGAAACCGCATAATCTATTGCTTTTCCGTTCATCATTAAAGTTGCCGAGCTGACAACTCCATCCTTATACGCCTTAATAATTCCATCCGTCACACCTTTTGTTAATCCAAAATCGTCTGCATTAAACAACACTTTCATCGATAGTCCCCCTTAAATACTTCTGATTATTCTCCCGTTGGGTAATTCCGCTCAATCATGAAATTAGTTTTATCACCACGGAAGAATGAACGTGAAAATTCTACTTTTTTGCCCTTATCGTCTTCGGCAATTGTTTCGATATAAAAACATGGTGTTCCTACTTCACAGCCTAAATGCGAACAAGAACGTTCATCTGCAAGTGTTATCTCAATTTGTTCAGTTGTTTTGGCGATGTGAACATGGAATTCTTCTTTTAATGACGCATACAAAGATGTTTCTGCATGTTCTTTCATTATCCCCGGGGCAATATCCCACGGAATATAAGCTATTTCATATTGTGTTGGTTCCCCATTTGCCTTGCGAACCCGTTCAATTCGCTGAATTGGATCATTTATAGATACATCAAGGGATTGCTGCATAATTTCATTTGCCGGAATAACATGAATATCTATTAAAGTTATCTCTGCTTTTTTACCCTGAACAGCAATCTGATCACTATATCGCTTCACAGTCTGGGACAGTGTCTGCTTCACTTTTTGTTCAGCGACAAAAGTGCCCTTCCCCTGCTGCCGTACTAAATAGCCTTCAAGAGTAAGCTGATTTAGAGCTGTTCTCACAGTGGTTCTACTAACATTAAAGTCCTTACAGAGTTCCAATTCCGGAGGTATTTTTTCTCCCTTTTTATATTCATTTGACTTAATACGATTCAATAATTCTTCTTTTATATAGGCATGCAGTGATTGGTTTTTTTCCATGTCTGTACTCCTTCAAACATTGTATATATAAAGTGTACAAGATATAAGATATAATGACAATACTTATAAATGTAATTACAATTATAAAAATATGTATGGACATCATAATAATTGTATGATACATTTTTATTACAGTTAAGCATATAACTTATCACAAAGAAGTTAATACGCCTACTAAAAGCGACTAATTTTAAAGCGTTTCCAAATACATCATAAGGAGTTCAAACAAAATGACACTAAAATTAGTAATTATCGGTGGAGGATCTAGTTATACACCAGAAATTATTGAAGGTATTATTCGTCGTCACGATTCATTTCCTGTAACAGAAATCGTTCTTGTTGATATTAAAACAGGGCAAAAAAAATTAGAAATTATTGGGGATCTATCATTACGAATGATCGAGAAATCGGCAAAATCTATTAAACTATCATGGACATTAGATCGAAAAGAAGCACTAAAAAATGCTGATTTTGTTTCAACTCAAATTCGTGTTGGTGGTTTAGAAGCTCGTTCTAAAGATGAGAGAATCCCTTTGAGTCATGGATTTATCGGACAAGAAACGAACGGTGCTGGTGGAATTTTTAAAGCTTTTCGTACCATTCCGGTATTAATGGAACTTGCTGAAGATATTCATACAATTTGCCCAGATGCATGGATGATCAATTTCACCAACCCGGCTGGAATTGTAACCGAGGCACTGTTGAAGCATTCAGCACATCAGAAGGTGATTGGTGTATGCAACATTCCGTTTAACATGCGTCATTCAACCGCAGAAATTTTAGGGGTATCACCAGACGATGTAAAAATTCAATTTATTGGTATGAACCATTTCGTGTTTGGTCAAAAAGTATTCGTCAATGGGATGGATCGCACAGAAGATGTTGTGGAGAAACTAGTTGGGGATCATTTTGATTATTCACCAGCTAACATTGTAAATCTTGGCTGGTCCAAGACCTTTATCGAATCAACTAGACTGCTGCCTAACCCGTATCATCAGTATTACTTCCAAACCAAAGACGTTCTTGAGAAAGATCTGCAAGCCTATAAAGAAAACGGCACTCGTGCAGAGGTAGTACAACAATTAGAAGAATCGTTGTTTGAACTATATCGTAACCCGGAATTGCGTGACAAACCGAAAGAGCTAGAAAAACGAGGAGGTGCATTTTATAGTGATGTAGCATGTAGTTTGATGGATTCTATCTATAACAATAAGGAAGATGTTCAAACAGTCAACACATTTAATAATGGTGCAATCCCAGATCTTCCAAATGATGCAGTAATTGAAGCCAATTGTATCATTACAAATCATGGTCCTAGACCAATTTCTATTGGACCATTACCAGCAACAATAAAAGGATTAGTCTATCAAATGAAGGCATTTGAAGAACTTGTCATTCGGGCTAGTATCTCAGGGGATTACAATGATGCTTATACAGCTTTATTAATGAATCCACTAATTGGCGATGAAAAGCGTAGTAAAGTTTTACTTGATGAGCTATTAGAAGCACATAAAGCTTATTTACCACAATTCAATTCAAGGGGGAATTAGAATGAACAATAAGTTTATGCAAAAATTTATTGAAATTGCCGGACGCATCGGTGCACAGCGTCACCTTGTGGCGATTCGTGATGGTTTTGTTGCCATCATGCCATTAATTATCGTTGGCTCACTTGCAATATTGATTAATAACTTTCCGCCGCTTGGCGAGCTTAACTTTGTAGAGTGGATGAATGGAATATTTGGTGAAGGCAATTGGCAAGCAGTTGGGGGAAGTATTTGGAATGGCACATTTGCTGTACTAGGTCTATTAATTGCGTTTTCTATCGCTTATAATTTAGCTAAGTCCTATGAAGTTGATGGACTATCTGCAGGTTTAATTTCAGCTGCAGCCTACATTATGCTTGTGCCAGAAACACCTGATTGGGGCTTGAGCTTTGCTTGGTTAGGTGCCCAGGGATTATTTGTAGCTATCATTATCGCACTCGTGCTTACGGAGATATTCCGATTTCTCGTTAAATCCAAATTCACAATAAAAATGCCAGAAGGTGTTCCTGATGGTGTCGCAAGATCATTCACAGCACTTATTCCAGCTACAATTATATTAATCATCGTAGGATTCTTCCAAGCTATGATGAATGTTTTTGCAGAAATAAGTATATTTGAATTAATCTTTAATGTCATTCAAGAACCGCTTCAAGGGCTTGGTAACACATTACCGGCAGCAATAGTTGTTTCATTCCTTAATCATTTACTATGGTTCTTTGGATTACACGGCACAAATATTATCGGCTCTGTTATTGAGCCTGTATACTTACCACTAATCCAAACAAACTTAGAACTGTTCCAGGGTGGAATGTCCGCATTTGAAGTACCTTATATTGTTACGAAGCCCTTCTTAGATTCGTTCGTATTTATGGGAGGATCTGGAGCAACTATTGCATTACTGATTGCTATCTTTATCGTCATTCGGCATGAAAAAAATCATCCGTATCGAGAAGTTGCAAAGCTTTCTGCACCAGCAGGATTATTCAATATCAATGAACCAGTTATTTTTGGATTACCGATTGTGTTAAACCCTGTCATGTTAATTCCGTTTATTTTAGTACCTGTTACATTAACCGTAACTTCTTATATCGCACTCGCGACAGGTATTGTACCAAAAACGGTAGCTATTCTACCGTGGACCACTCCACCAATATTGAGTGGTTATCTTGTAACAGGTGGAAGCTGGCGTGGCATTGCACTACAATTATTTAATTTGACACTTGCTGTATTAATGTATATTCCATTTATAATGGCAGGCGTTAGAGCATTAAAACAACGAATGGAGGGCTAATCATGTCCACAACAACAGAAGAAATGCAAATGCTTTCATTTAATATCATTTTGCATGCTGGAAATGCTCGATCACATGCGATGGAAGCAATTGCACTTGCAAAGGAATATAAGTTTTTAGAAGCAAATAAAAAAATCGAACAAGCAGAAGAAGAATTCAACGAAGCTCATCATATCCAAACCGACTTACTACAAAAAGAGGCAAATGGTGAGAAAAATAATATAACGGTCATTCTCATTCATGCACAAGATCACCTGATGACAGCAATGACGGTGAAAGATCTTGCCTTGGAGATGATTGATATGTATAAAAAAATGGAAGCAATTGAGGAGGCTAACCAATGAAAATTATCCTTGTTTGTTCAGCAGGTATGTCAACATCCATGCTCGTAAAGAAAATGAAAGCATCTGCTGATGAAAGAAATCTAGAGGTAAATATAGAAGCAGTAGCAGAATCTCAGCTTAAAAATAACTTAGAAAATCTCGATGTCGTATTAATCGGACCACAAGTACGCTATCTCGAGAAGAAAATTAGAGAACAAGTAGAGCCTAAAGGAATTAAAGTAGATATCATCGACCAATTAGCATATGGTATGATTCAGGGAGATAAGGTGTTGGATCAGGCAATACATTTAAAAAATATTTAAAAGCAATTATTAATTTTACCCAAATTGCTTTGTATAAGACAAACAACAATGGGAAATTTTCAATTACGATGGATGGAGACAGAATGGATTGAAAAGCATTCCTCCCAAATCAAATAGAGGATTATAAAGGAGAAGCTATGTTAAAAGTACCATAGCTTCTCTGATTTGATTTATCCCCTCTTTCTTGTAATAACTTTCTTACATGTATATAATTGCCCCCCCTTTTCCACGTGCGTGCAAGAAACCGCAGAGGCAAAGCTTCAACACAGAGAATGGAACAAAGCCATTGATACTAGTACACAGATATTAACACCTAATACTCCAGCATGAATCGATTAGCCGAATTGATACACTCTTCCCCCTTTATTCGTGAAAATACATGCATCATTGGTAAAGCACGACTTGTTCACTTGATAAATCACTGTGTTTAGATTTTATACATGATAGATAAATAATACAGGCGTAAAAATTTGGTCCTATCAAAAGGAGTTTCTTTCCCTGTTTCGAATGCCATTGTTAATTTACTTGATGCATGTTATTCATTCTTCATGGAATAAAATTTGCATTCTCTTTCTATTTAAAGTAAAAATAAGGAGAGATGTTACCAATAATTCTAGATGAGATAATGGAGGGTAATGTATGGATAAAATTGAAGTTGGTGAAGTTTTTACAATTAGTGATGAAACAGATGTTGATCAGGAAGTAGAAGTACTTGCCAAGGTTACATTGGAAAATATAGATTACGTCGCAGTCAGCTTTTTAGAAGATTTGCAAGAGGATAGTGATGAGGACATTGATATCTTCTTTCTCAAAATCGATGATGATGGTGAATTATCTGCAATTGAAAGTGATGAAGAGTTCGATAAAGTATCCGAGGCATTTGATCAAATCCTAGAAGAAGATTAACAAAAGGAGCGATAATCTCTTAGATAGAGGGATTATCGCTTTTTTTCAAGGCTTAGAACTCTATATCCTATTAAACAGTCGTTTCCATATTACTGACATCATTTTATAACCTACAGATTAGAATAATTATAGTACGAATAATTCTAAACTGATAGAGGGATTTGGAAGTACGCGTTTTTCTATATAGAATCAAAAAACCTTAAATTTTAGTTTTGATTACAGTCCAAAAATGATATAATTTCATCATTGCTTCGTTTAATTAATATTACAAATTAACAGCAATGGAAGGCGGGTTGGAATGAAACTAACAAAAGAGGAATTAAATATTTTATCGATACTTGAAGAAAACCATAATGTATCAACAGAATCCATTGCATTGCAGCTTGGAATAAGTGAAGAACAAGCACAAATGACCATCCGAAAACTAGAAGATGAAAAAATTATTGTTAGCTACCCAACACTTATTGATTGGAATAAAATAGAGGGAAAAGAAACAATTGTAGCAATGATTGATGTTAAAGTAACACCAGAACGTGGTGTTGGCTTTAATGAGGTAGCTGAACAGATTTACCGCTACCCAGAGGTTCAATCACTGTACCTTATGTCAGGTACCTATGATTTATCTGTAACCGTTGAAGGTAAAACAATGAATGAAATTGCAGCTTTTGTATCCAATAAATTAGCTACAATTGAAAATGTCGTATCCACTACAAGCCACTTTATGCTAAAGAAATATAAGCATGATGGCGTAATTATTGAAGGAAATGATGATAAAGATCGGAGAATGGTGATTACCCCATGAGTATAGACTTTCAAAACTACTTATCAACTACAGCAAAAGGATTAGAACCATCTGGAATACGAAAATTCTTTGACTTAGCAGCAAGTATGGAGGATGTCATTTCACTTGGTGTTGGAGAACCAGACTTTGTTACACCGTGGAATATTCGCGAGGCAACAATTGAAGCACTAAAAGACGGTCACACATCGTATACAGCAAATGCCGGGTTATTAGAATTACGTCAAGAAATATCTAATTATTTGAAAAGAAATTTTAAACTTAGCTATCAACCAGAGGACCAGGTCATCGTCACCGTAGGCGCAAGTCAGTCCTTGGATTTAGCATTCCGAGCGATTTTGAATCCAGGAGATGAGGTACTTATTATCGAGCCTGCCTTTGTTTCTTATACCGCGCTTGTAACATTGGCTGGTGGGATTCCAGTCCGCATTGCAACATATGCAGACAACGACTTTAAAGTAACGCCAGAGCAGCTGGAGGCAGCCATAACAGATCGAACAAAAGCAATTTTATTATGCTCCCCTAGTAACCCAACAGGCTCCTGTTTAAATAGAGCAGAGCTAACAGAAATTGCCCAGGTTGTGGAAAAACATGACCTGCTTGTCGTTACCGATGAGATTTATGCAGAGTTGTCATATGATGAGGAATTCACTAGCTTTGCTGCAATTCCTGGCATGTATGATCGTACGATCGTCGTTAATGGATTTTCAAAGGGATTTGCAATGACCGGCTGGCGTTTAGGTTTTCTCGCTGCACCCCGTGAATTTATACAAGTAATGGTGAAAATTTACCAATTCACGACAATGTGTGCACCAACGATGCTTCAGCTTGGAGCACTCGAGGCCTTACGTAATAGTGCGGATCAAGTTGAAAAAATGAGGCAAAATTACTGGAGACGAAGAAATTTCATGGTCCAATCGCTGCGCACGATAGGATTGGATTGTCATACACCAGGCGGGGCATTCTATGTTTTCCCTTCTATTCAGAAAACAGGACTCACATCCGAAGAATTTGCCGCTCGTCTTCTGCAAGAAGAAAAGGTTGCCGTTGTACCAGGGAATGCCTTCGGAGCATCTGGAGAAGGCTATATTCGATGTTCCTATGCAGCTTCCATTGAACAGCTCGAGACTGCAATGAAACGAATTGGACGATTTATTCAATCATTAGAATTAAAAGAAGAAAAGGTTTTAGAGAAAGTACGATAAGAATAAAGCAATGTGCCTACTTGGTCATCGTAGTAGCACATTGCTTTATTTGTTTCATTTAATTTACAATAAGATCTACATAGAACTCCATATACAATAAAAAACGCCTTACAGATTGTCATTTCTGCAAGACATTTTATTTTTTCGAGGCTATAGTCTCTAGTTCAATACTTTCTTCCGTTTACTTCGTTTCGATTCATCAATCGCTAATGTTCCAGTTTCCACTCCTAGTTCATCCAACCATCTGCGATATGCAATGGTCAACGCGTCTGATTTAAGGTGCATTTCTATTTGCAAGTCTAAAGGAAGCAATTCTGGTTTTTGACTCTCCACAATATCTAAATCTTGATAGAAAATCGTATCCTGGAATTCAATAAACGAATCATCAGACTGTTCAAGATCATAATTTCTCGTTAATAGCATAAACACCTTCGTTTGTTCGTCATCTTCTTGGTTTACAGTTGCGAGTATCGTCAATGCTTCGTCTGAGCCCTCCGTTGTTTTTGTAAATCGTGCTGTAGTTGGATTAAGAATTTCATAAACGTAATCTGCGTAGCCGCCTTTTGAACGTCCATCTGGATTCGGTTGATACACAGGTATCTTACTTGTAATAAAACGATTATCGATAAAATTCACATCGTAATCAACAATCTCAGCATGGTCTTCATCTCCAAGCATACCTTCATGCACAAACATAAGATGCGACACATCCAGGAAATTTTCGATAATTCTTGGTGCATTTGCTTTTACATCATATGGACCGCAAATAGCAGTATGATATCCCGCTTTATCATATTCCGGATAAGCAATCATTGGATCTGGGTCATCACCCAAATTAACCCAAATCAAACCGAAAGATTCCTGCGCATGGTAAACCGTTGCTCTCGCTTTCTTCGGAATAGGTCTTTCACATGGCAATGCCGGTATTTTCACACATTCGCCAGTATCATTGTATTCCCAAGCATGGTAGGCGCAAACAAGGTTTCCATTCTTTACCTTTCCAAGCGAAAGTGCCGCTCCGCGGTGGATACATAAATCTTTAAATGCATGTACGCCCTCCTCATTACGAAAAATCACGACACGCTCACCCAAAACAAATACCTGCTGTGGATCTTCTTTTAATTCATCCGCTTTATAAACCGGGTGCCACTGGTTCCATAATCTATCTTGTTGCATAACGATAAACTCCCCTTTTATTTAGAAAACTTAGCATTTGTCAGGAATTCTTAAAAGCGTTATTTTGCTTTATTAGAAGTCCTTGTACTTTGGAGTGCAAGTTGCTCTTTTTTGAAAAATCTTCTATATCTAATTAACGTTTAGTTTTGGTGCTAATCCAGTATCTTCTTTCTTCTCCGGAAGTACTAAATTAAGTATTAATGCTGCAATTGCTCCAATAGCAATTCCAGATGAAACAAAATAAGTTACGATACTTGGAAGGCCATATAAAATATCTGCCGGCATAAGCACCGCAAATAGTGCGAGCATAATTGGAATACCGATCACAAGCATATTCCGTTCTGTAAATGGCGCTTGCTTTACCACTTTAAAACCATTCATCATGATTACAACACAAATAATTGCAAACACACTGCTGATGACTACTGGCGGGATACTAGCAATTACGGTCATAAGCTTTGGCAACATTCCAAACATGAGAAGAAAGACACCACCTGCAATTATCGGTTTCCTACTTTTCACACCAGTGATAGCAATAATTCCTGCATTCGTGGAATAGCCTGTAACTGGTGTGCCACCGAAGAAAGATCCAGCAAAGCAGCCTAGCCCTTCACCAAAAGCTCCGCCGTTTAATCGTTTATCATCCAGCTTTTCTTCCGTAACATTACCTACTGTGAACCACGTTCCAGTTGTTTCAATCATAATAATGAAGTAGATAGCAAGCATAATCAAAATCGCATCCAATTCAAAGGTTGGGGTCCCAAGAGCAAATATACTTGGCATAGCAAACCATGCAGCGTCACGTACCGAAGAAAAATCCACCATTCCAAAGAAAGATGCCACAATTGTACCTATACCCAAAGCTAAAATAACAGATGCAACTTTAATATGTTTCCATTTCGTTTTGGCTTTTTCACCAATGTACATAGAGCTAATCAGTACTGCTACTGTAACAAACGCGATAAAAATGTTTGTATTAAAGCTACCTTCCGCGCTATAGATCGAATTGATTGCTGTTGGCATTAAGGAAAAACCAACAACGACGATGACTGTACCTGCAACAATCGGTGGTATGAATTTCCGTACGACCTTACTGAAAATTTTCAATGGATAACCTAATAGTGCGATTAACAAAGCACCTGGTATTAAACTACCAATCATCGCTCCCATTCCAGACGTTGTTCCAATTGCTGCAAGTGCACTGAGTGGCACAAATGATGGTCCTTGCATAACAGGCAGCTTCATCGCGAATCCAGCCTGAATAATTGTTGCAATTCCACAAGCAATAAATGTCATCTGAATTAACAATGCACTATCAGCAACCGAAAAGGATAATAGCCCAGCTAAAATAATCGGCGGAATAAATAAATCCATTGCTAATACATGCTGTAACCCTACAAAAATAGACTTTCCTACTGAAATATCCTCTTTTTTTCTACCTTGCTCATTCTCATTCTTTACTGTCTTTGTCTCTAATTCTCTCACAGCATTCTCCAAGCTCTTATCTCCCTTCGTCTAGTACGTTACTAGATTTTTTTTAAAATTTACTGTAGTGCTTCTCATATAATGGAAACATAGAATAAAAAAAGCTCGAAATACATGCCCCTCTTTGGAGAAAGCAATGTACTTCGAGCTTTAGATATCGAAATACCGTGAAAAGACAAGACTTCAAACAAACCATATTTCATGGTCGCTAGTTACGAGTAACACACTGAACCAAACCTAAAATAGGTAAGTTCCAATGGATGTCTATTCACGATTGCTTCTCATAGTCAGTTTATTTACGGTAAACCGGTAGATACTTGTAGGCCATATCCCTACGATTATATGAAAATAACAATACATATTTTTTAGAATGTTTATAGTATAGCACCCATTTGGGCAAAAACAATACCTGAAAAATAAAAAACAACCTTCCAATAATTTAGACAAATACACTAATTGTTGAATAATGAAGATTATTACTGGCTAAAAAGATATCTTGGATTTCCATAGACGAAGTTATTTTTATGTCTTATAATGACAATCATAATACTAAAATACGAACATTAAGGTGATAACATGAAACAATATATGCAAATATTTCACGGAACTGCTTTTACAAGTAAATCAGCGAAAGAAGTGGAACAGCTAGTAGACTATCTTTTCTGTATTAATGAGGATGGGATAATTGAAAAAATTGTTGCACCATCAGATTCAGAATATGAAAAACTACTCGATGCCTATAGTGAAGCAGAGAACTTTCATCGTTTAGCAGATGGACAGTATTTACTACCTGGTTTTGTTGATTTACATGTCCATGCACCTCAATGGGCGCAATCTGGAACAGCATTAGACCTCCCACTTTACGATTGGTTAAATACGTATACCTTTCCGGTTGAGTCGAAGTTTTCCGACTTGGATTATGCGAAAAAAGTCTATGAAGATTTAGTCAGCACATTTCTTGCAAATGGTACGACGACTGCCCTTTATTTTGCAACCGTCCATAAGGAAGCTAGTTTGTTACTCGCCAAAATTTGTTCTGAGAAAGGCCAACGTGGTCTAGTTGGAAAAGTTGTCATGGACGATCCCGAACAAAATCCAGACTACTATCGAGATCAGGACACGCAAACCGCGCTTGCCGATACGGAGGAATTTATTTTAGCTGTAAAGGACTTAGCTAAGTCAACAAAACAAGGGGTTTACCCTGTTGTAACGCCCCGGTTTATTCCAAGCTGTACCGATGAAGCATTAAAAGGCTTAGGCGAATTAGCAGCAAAATATGATACCCATATCCAATCACATTGTAGCGAAGGTGACTGGGAGCATAATTATGTACAAGATCGCTTCCAAAAGAACGATGCGTTTGCCTTAAATGATTTTGGTCTTTTACGTGATAAATCGGTGATGGCACATTGCAATTTCTTAGATGATAACGATGCCGAATTATTTGCTAAAACGGGTACAGCGATTGGTCACTGTCCAATATCCAATGCATACTTTGCCAATAGTGTCATTCCAATCGCACGCTTTCACAAAAAAGGAGTGGATATTGGACTAGGTACCGATATTTCTGCTGGGTCGACACCGAGCATTTTTGATAATGCAAGACAAGCTGTTGTTTCATCAAGGATGCTAGAGGATGGTGTGAATACTGCACTTCCAGCTGCAAAACGCGGCGTACCAAATTCACGGATTACGATTAATGAAGCATTTTATTTTGCCACTGCTGGTGGGGGCGAAAGTTTGAGTTTACCAATTGGCAGACTCGAGGAAAACTATGCATGGGATGTACAAATTATCGACACGAAACTATCCACTGCAAAATTACCAATTTTTAATGCAAATGAAGATTTATATGATATTTTCCAGAAAATTATGTACCTCACTCGACCGGAGAATATTCGTGAAGTTTGGGTGCAAGGTGAACGCGTTCATTCACGAGCAAACTAATCATAAAAAAGAGCCTATTTAAACCATTCGGGTTGGGTACTGCCCCCCGAAAGTTAGTTTTCTACTCTAACTTTCGGGGGGCGGTACCGTTGCATAGACTCTTTTTTTCTAACCATCATCCCCAAATGGACAAGACGGATGAAAATGTTCGAAATACAAATGATAGTGAAGCGAACAGCCGCTGTTGAATGATGCTTGACAGTTTGGACACGTGTTGTCACTGTTTATATATTGGTTAATTGTCAGCTCTTCCTTGCAGCTTCCACAGAGGATAGCTTTTTCATTGAACTTTTCACGTGGCCAAACCTCTCCCTTCCCACAACCATACGCTTCGTGACATAAATGACAAGGAAAATAACGATTACAGCAATAAAAACGAATAGCGATGATGTCTTTGCCGGTATGATAATGCTGACAGCGTGTTGCTTGATCAATTGCTCCTTGAATATCAAACTCAGAAATCTTCATTTGCCGCCCCCCTTTTTTGCTATTTTATCACATTTAGAAAGCGGAATGGGCTGGCAGACTATAAAGTGAAATGCAAATAGCCCCCTTCTGTTACGCCGCATTTGCGTTACGCCAGAAAGCGGGCCACGAATCGGGTTTCAAGCAAACCCAATGAAATATTAGGAATAGCCAGTGGCTATGAATGTTAAAACAAAATCACTCGTATCATGACACACGAAGTCAGATACTTTGAAGGCATGGTGTTTCTATACTTAAATAATCCGCCTAGCTTTATTGTTTACGAAGTGAATTAATAAAATGAGCAACTCCATTTTCATGATTGGAAAGCGTAACTTCCCCAGCCGCTTCTTTAATTGCATCAGGAGCATTTCCCATAGCAGCACTTCTGCCTGCTGTTGTTAACATTGATAAATCATTAAAACTATCTCCAACAGCTGCAGTATCCGCTATATGAATACCTAATTTATTCGCAAGGATTGCTAAGGCATTTCCCTTAGATGCATTTTTGTGCTCCAACTCAAAATTATGATTTGCTGACGATACAATCGTTAAGTCATTGTGGTCTTTAAATTGTTCCCAGCCCTTATTTAGTTTTGCCTCATCAAATGAAAATGCAAGGATGTTATAAATATCAATGCCCATTTCACTCACTTCTTTATGAGAATCAATATAAGAAAATCCCGTTTGACTGAACTGCTTATTGATTGCCTGTTTTAGTTCTTCCACACTTATATTTGGGTTGCCGCTCAGCACACGATCCATTTCAATCGTTAATCGTTCCCGACCATTTTGTGGTGTTAGGATAGCTTCATTGCTAAAGATTTCATAATAAAATCCCTCTTGTTCAAGCCAATTTAAGCTCTCCAGTGCATCTTCATGCTTCATCGGTAGATGGTGAAATAATTCTCCGTTTGGACGATGAATTGTTGCTCCGTTTGCTCCGATAATCCATGTCTTCATATTAGTATTTTTAAAGATCGTTTGCACATCAAAATGAGCACGCCCAGTAGCAATAACAACCTCAATTCCTTGCGCTTGTGCGGCTAGAAGTGCTTGTTTGTTGTTCTCACTTATTTCACTTTTTTCATTAAGCAGGGTTCCATCTAAATCAATTGCAATTAATTTTGTCATCTTATTTATCACCTTTCGTTTCACCGTCTGCTATTAGTAATTCTACATTGTTTTTTCGCAAGACTTCCATAAAGGCCTTTGATGGTGTTTTATCTGTAATTAATAGATCTACATCATCTAAGCTTGCAAATTTGAAAAAGTGATTCGTTCCGAGCTTGGTATGATCTGCTAAGACAATCACCTGTTTCGCTTGCTTAACCATCTTTCTTTTTACAACACCGTCTTCTTCATGCGCAATGGTCAATCCAGTTTCTGATATACCAATAACACCAACAAAAAGTTTATCCACGTAGTAATCCGAGAGCTTCTCCACTACAGAAGAGCCGTATAAAAAGCGATGCTCTTTATGCAGTGTGCCACCCAGAAGTTGAATATTGATATGGGATCTATTAGACAATACTTCTGCCAGGTTAATTGAATTCGTAATGATTGTACAATCCATATTTTGAATGTGCTCTGCACAGGCCTGAACTGTCGTTGATGTATCTAAAATAATATTGTCATTCGGATAAATTAAAGAAGCTGCCTTCTTCCCGATTATCTTTTTTTCCTGTGATACAGTCTCCAGACGCTTTGAGTAGTTTTTAATTTCTTCCTGAATAGATGGTAAGATTGCTCCGCCACGTGTACGTATAATAGAATTTTCCACTTCTAACTTAACAAGATCCCTTCGCGCTGTATCTCTTGAAACATGAAACATCGTACATATTTCTTCAACCGATATTCGTTTATTTTTTTGAAGGAAGTCTAAAATAGATAACAATCTCTCTTCTTGGTACAATGCTTCTTCACCAACTTCAGTACGTATTTATAAGTAATTATACATATTTTACACAGATTTACAAGTATTTATAAGTAATTGTAAGTGATATATTCAAATTCCCTTAAGAAATTGAAATTCATTTCTAAATAGGTAGCATTTTTTGGCAAAAAGGGAATGATATATTCACCACTGTTAAAATAAAATACTTTTTGGTAATAGTTTTATTAGGTTCATATTCAAAATTATAAACGAAAGGAGTGCTACCATTGTCAAATCAAGTTTACGCAATATTTCGCGGAGGATGGGTGTTGCTGCGTTCTATCGCGGTTATCTCATCAAGTGTTGCGACTATTATTTCTAGCTTACTTCCTTTATTTTTATATTCATCAATCTCTTCGGACCGGCTCTGGCTGCTATTTGTTTTCCTTACGATCGCTGCATTCGCCATTCACGGCGTCCTAACACATGCTTTTAACGATTATACCGATCATTGTTCTGGTACGGATAGCTTTAGTCCAGCTATTTTGTCTGGGGGAAGTCGCGTAATCCAGAATGGAATGTTTTCTTTGCACGCAGTTCTCAAACTAGCTTTCGCCTTTACCTTTATTCTTTTAATCCTTGCTTTAGTGCTCGCTATTTTTGCACAATACAAGCTCGTCATTTTATTATTGATTGGAATCTGGAGTGCCGTTTCTTACTCGGTCTCTCCTTTGCATCTAAGCTATCGGCCTTTTTTAGGTGAATGGGCAAGTCTTTTTCCAGCTATCTTTTCACTTGGTTTGGCTGGACCTTGGTTGATGTTAAATACAATTCCATTATGGGCAATCCAAAATTCCTTGATTAATGCCCTTTTTTGTATGGCATGGGTAATGGTTCATCACATTCCAGATTTACAAGCTGACAGACGAGCTTTACCAAAAAAACAAACAAGTGTCGTTTGGTTTGTTGAGCGATTCGGACTTTATTATGCACGTTTCCCAGCGCTGCTCTATTTTTCCTTTGCAGCATTATGCATGCTTTGGTTAGGATTCGACCGAATTTGGGCTGCAGGCTTTCTATTGATTATGCTCACTATAGCGATAATACTTGTTCTGAAAATGGATGTAACAAATCATGAACAGGTAAGTAATTATGAAAAGATCTTACTTTTTCTTGCGATGCTAACAGCTGTTGGATTAGGTATTTTGGTTTAAAATGTACTTAATTCCTTTCTTTCCCATTGATTGTCCTCATCTGGCGTTTCGACGCTTTGCTAGATTTAACAGTGTAAATGTAAAAAGTGACCAACATATAAAAATATCGGTCACTTTTTACTTTTCAAAGCCTGTTAATGTTCCAATAAATTGATTTCCCCTCACTGAACTTCATCAAATGAACCTAACCATTCTGGTTATTTTTCTTTATTCTTCTGTAAACAAAAAATCCAATCACCACGATAACTCCGAGTAAGATAAGCACAGGCATATTACCTATAATGAACACAAAAATCCCTGAGAATACTGCGAGAAGAAAATTAATGCTATTCAAAAATTGCTGTTTGGTTTTTTCCCAGGTGTTTAGTTCCCCTTCACTCATCCCCGAAATCGTTACATTTTTTTCCTCCATATAGATCGTAACCGTTGCCAAGTCAGTTCTGTTTTGTAAATAATTCATTCGTCCTTTTATCTCCTCTATTTCACCTTGAACTTCAGCTAAATCAGCTGAAATGGTTAATAGATCTTCTGTTTTCTCTGCTTGCTCCATAAAGGAAAGCAATCTTTCTTCAACAACTCCTCTTGATTTTAAACGAGATTCTAGATCAATAAATTCTTCTGTTACATCCTGACCTGAAATAGAACTTTCCAAAACTTTACTGCTCCCATCTTCCACAATCTGAATAAATTCACGAAACTGATCCTGAGGAATCCTTACTGTCACCTGTCCGGTAGTTGAATCATTTTCTGCGTACCCTTGCATATTCGAATCTACAACGTACCCACCACGGTTTGCAACCTGAGACTGAATTGTATTTAATGTCTGCTGATAATTTTTTACTTCAATTTGCAGATCAGCAGTGTAAATTATTTTTCGATCAGACTCGACGATTTCTTCTTGTGATGAACCACTTTCTTCTTGTGAATCACTCACTTCTGGTTCAGTATTGCGATCAGCTTCTCCACTAATCGAATTGCTGCTTTCTATTTCTACACTTTCTATTTCCACGCTTTCTTCCGAGTCATAATTAGCCCTATCGCTGCTTACATTACTATTTTCCGCATCATTACTGCAAGCAGCTAGCAACATGCCGATCCAAAGAACAATCAAAATAATCAACCCATTTTTCATAAAGACCCCCACCTTTCATTTCCATCTCTTTTAGAATAATTACTTATCATTACAGACGTAATTTACTGAAAAATGTTACATCTATACTCGAAATAAAATAACAGTGACAGGCACTGCCTCCTCGAGTTTTGTAAAACCTACCTGCTGGAAGCAAATCTTGACTAGCCGTTTTCTGTAATGACCTATATAATAGAACAGAATGTATTTTAGAAGGAAAAGGTGTTTTATAATGAGTTTACTTACCGTTAAAAATTTAAGTCACGGATTTGGGGATCGCGCCATTTTCGATGACGTTTCTTTTCGTTTATTACAAGGAGAACATATTGGACTAATCGGAGCGAATGGAGAAGGCAAGTCCACTTTTATGAATATTATTACACAGAAACTTGAGCCAGATGCTGGAAATGTGACATGGGCAAAAAATGTCCGTGTAGGTTACTTGGATCAGCATGCTTTACTCAAGCAAGGGATGACTATCCTAGACGTGCTAAGAACAGCCTTCCAATATTTATATGATATGGAGGCTGAGATGAATGAACTATTCACAAAAATGGGTGAAGTCGGTCCTGACGAATTAGAAAAACTGCTCGAAGAAACTGGACAAATACAAGACGCCCTCACGAACAGTGACTTCTATATTATCGATGCAAAAGCAGAGGAAGTTGCTAACGGGCTTGGCTTAGACGAATTTGGTCTAGATCGTGATGTCCATGACTTAAGTGGCGGACAAAGAACGAAAGTATTACTTGCCAAGCTATTATTGGAAAAACCAGATATTTTATTACTCGATGAGCCGACAAACTATCTTGATGTGGAGCATATCGAATGGCTAAAAAACTACCTGTTAGCTTATGAGCATGCATTTATCCTTGTATCACATGATATCCCATTCCTAAATAGTGTTGTGAACCTCATTTACCATATGGAAAATCAACAGCTGACACGCTATCCTGGAGACTACGATGAATTCTTGCGTGTATACGAGATGAAAAAACAGCAACTTGCTGCTGCATACAAGAAACAACAACAGGAAATTGCTAATTTAAAGGACTTTGTCGCGAGAAATAAAGCAAACGCAGCAACAAGTAAAATGGCGATGTCCCGTCAGAAGAAATTGGATAAGATGGATGTTATTGAGTTGGATAGTGAGAAACCAAAGCCCGAATTCAACTTCAAACAAGCTCGTACACCTGGTAAGTACCTATTCGAAGCAAAGGACCTCGTTATCGGCTATGATGAAGCCTTGTCCAGGCCACTTAATTTATCAATGGAACGTGGACAAAAGATTGCATTGTACGGTGCCAATGGTATTGGTAAAACTACGTTGCTACGAAGCATTCTCGGTGAAATCCCTGCCATTTCAGGCTCTGTACAGTTAGGTGAGCACCTTCATATCGGATATTTTGAACAAGAAATTAAAACAGAAAAAGATAAAACCTGCATGGATGAGGTTTGGGATGAATTCCCTCATTTCACGCAATACGAAGTACGTGCTGCTCTTGCAAAATGTGGACTAACAACAAAACATATTGAGAGTAAAGTTCAAGTACTAAGTGGTGGAGAGAAGGCCAAGGTCCGACTTTGTAAATTAATTAATAACGAGTCCAACTTACTCGTATTAGATGAACCTACAAATCATCTAGACCCGGATGCAAAAGCAGAACTAAAACGAGCACTAGACGAATACAAAGGCAGCGTCCTCCTCATTTCCCATGAACCTGATTTTTACGAGGGTATTGTAACGGATAAATGGAATTGTGAGGATTGGACGACGAAAGTGTTCTAAATATATTTATATTGATATGGACGTAAGGCTTAGAGATAATTTTCTCTAAGCCTTATTTGATTATAATTGTAAAGAAAACTTGGTATTTGCCAAGTCTCTAGGCGAATGCCTTAGTTGCACTTTCTTATCTGCAAAAAAAGAACTCCAGACTTAGCTGAAGTTCTTTCATCAAATCCATTAATCCACCGATCGTTGTCTTCTATAATATCCAACATACCATATCCCCACACCACTTATTATGAACACTATACCGATTAATAAATAGTTAAACATATCAGTAGCTGTATCTGGCAGGAATCCGCCGGATACTGAATCATCATTTGAGCTTACTTTTTCAATAATAGGAGCTTTCTCTTCCCCAGATCCGTCACCAGAGACTGGAGCAGAACCACCATTTGTATTTGCTTCTTCGACTTTTTCGAATGCAGCAAATGTACTCAAATGGTGTACTGGTGCAGTAACTTTATCATCTGCAAATTCACTTCCATTGACTAGCTTCCACTCATTCGAATCCTCATTGAAATAATATAAATGAAGATGTTCAGGCTTTGTAACTTTTGCAGTGAATACACCCAACGTTAATGTTAGTGGTTCTGCAAATTCACTTATCAGTGCACCGCCCTGTGTAATCGTAATATCATATATATTACTTAATGCATCCGCAATTTGTTCCAATCGTTCGATTTTAATGATGACTTCGCCTGCTCCGCTGAATGCAGATGCCGGGATATCCAGCGTAATGTCACCTTTTTGAATCGATAGGATAATATTTTTTTCCTTTATAAGCTTAATTTGTTCTTCCGTTAAATCGAGTTCAACGATAGCTTGATCTGCATATTCATTTAAATCAACAATGATATTGCCATCACTCGCTACTTCATGAAATGCGTCACTATCAAGCTTGGCTTTATTACTTTGTACTTCAGGTGTTACGGTTTGCTTCTTGTTGTTTGGTAGTTGCTCGTTTGGAACTTCACCAGAATCCTTGTCACCTCCATCATCAGGAGTCTCATCTGGCTTTTCGGGCTTATTCGGTTCTTCTTCTGGGTCAGGAACCTCCGGCACTTCTGGTTCAGATGGGTCAACCACTTCTCCGTCGACTGTTTGGAAACTCCAAATGTCTGAACGAACCATACCACCGAAATCATCCGATGCTATAACATACCAGAAATATTCGCTATTAGGATCTAGATTTTCCCAAACAACTGTTGCTGTATCTCCGCTCTCTACATTTTTCACCGAATCAATCAGATTATTAGTGTACACATTTACCTCTACATAATCAGTTGCAACTTCTTTCAACTGCGGTTCTAGATCCCAGTCCAAATTGAATTCATCCTTCTCCGGGAACTCTTCTGGATCATAGTAATTGTATTCATCCATATACGGAGAATAGGTACGTACTTCCATTTGGTTTGTTTCCATATTAAAGGTCAACAGTCGCATATAGCCTTGACCGCCTTCTGGTCCACCCTGGTAATCTGCAAGCAATTGGTATACAGTGCGATCAGCAGCACCATCGCCATTATCATCAATTTCGTCTATTAATTTTTGGCTATTATGGTAATGTCCCGATAGGACTGCATGGACATTTTCATTTGGAACAACAACTTTTTCAAAAAGCTCATCCCCTATTGGACTTCTTGTCCCGCTGGCAAGCAAGTATTCATGGAATCCTAAAATCGCTTTATGGTTTGGATGCTCTTCCAGAACATCATTGATCCAGTCAATTCCATCCTGATCGACACCCCATCCCATGTAAACAATGATAAAATCATTTCCATTGACTGAAATAAGGTCATAGTGTCCGCGGTTATTTTTATAGGAACCAGCAAAATAGGAACGATCCTCAAACCGTTGATCACCAAAGTACGTATAGTAATTCGTATAATTATTATCTTTTTGATCAACATCATGATTTCCAGCAAGAACTCCATATGGAATACCAGCATCATCAAGTACTTTCATTGCCTTGTCTACAACTTCCCATTGGTCAAAATCATCCCAAATATTAACGATATCTCCAGTATGGATGACGTACTCAAGATTTAACGCTTCCTGATTGGCTGTAATCCAATCCACTTGTTCGTTATAAATATTCGGATAGCTCTCAGAGTAGTATTGTGTATCGGACATCCATACAAATGTAAAATCCTCCCCTGGATTCGCTATTTGGTCTTGAACAATAACACTTACTTTACTGTCCTGTAAATATGCATCTCCAGTAACAGAACCGACTAGCTCAAACGCCGCTTCACCTGCAATAATCGATGTAAGCTCATCCCACTCGGTTGTTTTATAATTCCAAGCATACATTGTTACCTTTCGGCCATCCAACGAGGAGCCATTCCATACAATTTCGATTTCATCATCAGGCTGAACATTTTTATCAACGGTAACATCGAAGCGATGGTACGGAAATTCCGTAGTTGATTCAGTTGACACTTCTTTTCCATCCACATCGGATAACTGTGCCAACTCATCTTCTGTAAATTCGGTTTCTCCTTCTGGTAAAAATTCTCCAGGAGGTTCCGTACCAACACTATTTTGTGAAATCGTGAGGTGCTTTGAATCATCAGCTTTATACTGATACGACTGATAAAAGTCGACTTTCATCTTGTCTCCAGTTGGATCATTTATTTTCACCGATAGATCAGCACGCGTTGCATCCGGCTGGTTATTCATCCAATCTGGAAGCCATGGATGTTCCTCCACGACAAGGAATGTAATTGTCTCTGTTCTGGTATTTCCTGCTGCATCTGTTGCAGTATAGATGATTTCATGTTCACCTGGTGCAAGCTGAGCAGATGATGTTTCATATGGAAGTGTGATTGTTTTCCCATCTAATGTCGCCGTAACTTCTGCAACCTCACTCGCGTCTTCAATTTCTGCATCAATAGTAAAGTTACCTTTATACTCCTGTCCTTCTTTAATGCTTGGTTTAATAATCGGTGCTGAATTATCAACAATCACATTTGCAATTGTCTCGTCATCAGCTAATGTTGCTTTTATTTCATGCGTCCCATCTGAGACAGTTGTTGTATCGAATAAATAAGCAAGTGATGCAAATTTTTCTTCTTCAATCGTAAAATCAAAGTCGTAAACTGGATCCTTTCCAGGACTGTCACCGATAGAATAATTTGTATCCGGGTTATTATAGTTTGGATCATAGATAACTGTTCCATCTTCTAATACTAAGCGAACATTTTTAATCGTAAAATCATCACGGTTTTCAGTTGATGTTTCATCAAACGGGCTTACTTTATTTCCGGCACGAATGGTAATCGTATTTTCTCCAGGCTTCATCATGTCAGCAGGAATAGGGACTGTTAATGTAACAAAGTCTGTATACGTATCATCGAAAATTTCTAGGATTTCATCCCCCATCGTCACACCATTTTGGAAATAAATATTCGTTTCACTAACATCAAATGCGAAATACGCTTCATTTTCCATCGCCATAAACGTATCGGTCACTTGCTCTTCATCAAGAAACAATAGCATATCATTCGTATAAGCATCTTCAGTCGCTTTGATGACTTTTTCACCTGCAATTAATTCATCCTCTTCCACATTTAAGCGAAGTCCCGTTTCTGCATTTGGATGTTCAATCGTTACGGATTTTATTTCTGTTGAACTTTCATTACGTCCATCACGTGCAACAAAGTAATATTCCAGCTCTTGCTGTCCGATTAGTTCGGGTTCATAGATGGTATGTTGAAATGTATCTTCTGTTTGTCGTTCCAAGTTTACTTGTCTAAAGTTCTCTCCATCCATCGTACGGTAAAAAAGACTAACAGATTTCACTTCGATATCATCTGTAATGGTTGCTGTAATTTGAACAGGTTCCTCCGATGTGATGGTATATTTTCCAGTTGTATCTTCTATGTTTGGTTCCGCGGTGTCATCAGGTAATTGTACCTTTTCTCCCGGCACTTGTTCTGGAATGACTTCTCCAGGTGTTGCATCCAAAACACCGGCACTGATTTTTTTCAACTTTTGACTACCGTCACTAGGATAACGGAATAGGATCCCTTTATCAGCAACCGTATCATCTACACCAGCTTCATCCAAATAGGTTACATTGGAAAGCTCATAACCACTTTTCGTTGCCATTACAAATGTACGCTCTGCACTATTTGACATTCCATTGTTGTATATCTTAATTAAGTTCTTACCTTCTGTCAGATCTGTTCCATAATGGGCATTAAAATCTGTACTCGTTAAATCCGTATTTCCAGAATTAATAATCCAGAAAACAACCGTTTCACCAGACGGAATAATAATTTCCTCATGGTCTGCAGGTGGGCCCCAAAGTAAGTCTCCCTCTGGTCCAGTATTCGGGTAACGATAGCGAATGGTATAATCTTTATAATCAATTGCTACTGATGTATTGTTATATACTTCAATAAATTCATAGGCGTCCGCACCATTTGCATTTGTTGAATCTGGTACAACCTCCGTAATAAATAGAGGTGGGACTTCTTGATAGTCTATAGCTGCTTGAGGAATATCGAATTCACCTATTTCTGACGTTGTCCTGCCAGCTTGGTTCGATGCGACAATATAATAGTTAAGCTTGTCGCTCCATATTTCTGCACGAGGAATACTTGCCGTATAGAGCGCAGCTCCCTCTGTCTCTTCCATCGTGATGGAATCAAATCCCATCGCTTCACTTTGGCTTACATAAAGATTAACGCCTTGTATAGCTTGTTCAGAAATAACTTCAACCTGGATCGTTATTTCTTCATCTGTCACTTCAAATTCAGGTTCACCAATTACTGGAACCTCTGCATTCATTTCAATCGCAACAGGCTCTTTAGGTACTTGCTCTTGGTAAACTGTAAGTGGGGAAATACTTTCTGCAATTCCGAGCTTTTGCATCGTATTTCCTTCTGATGGATATTTATACATAACCCCTTGATCGGTAAAAACATCATCCGAACCATCATTATAGGAAGCTTGTACAATCTCATTCCCAAACTCATCTGCAAGAATTAGTGTGCGCTCACTTCCATTTGCCATCCCAGCACTTTGAATGATCGCCACTCGATCCTCGGTTAACTCAAGTCCATATTGTTCATTAAAATCATCAAGTGTCGCCTGTTGGTTCCCGTCATTATGAGTCCAAACAATAAAGCTTTCCTGAGAGTCGATTACCTTATCATCGGTAATATCCCAAATCTGATCGGCGGTTTCAGTCGGATATCGGTAAATGATCTGGTAATCCTTCATATTAATTGGCTGATCCGTATTGTTATAAATCTCAATAAACTCATACGCATCGGCACCATTCATGTTTGCTGTGTCTGGTGTTAATTCCGTAATTAATAGCTTCGGCATAGCTTGTGAATCGGCTTCGGGCTGGGGAATAACTGCTTCATAAGTTTCTGACATAGCAGTACCAGCGTCATTTGAAGCAGTAAAGTAATACTGAACCTGCTCACTCCAAATTTGATTGCGTGGTAAGGTAAGCTTATAAACAGAATCTTCTTCCTGCATTGGCAAGGTTTGTTCCTTAATGGCACTGCTTTGGCTAAAATGTAGTTGTACTTCATCTAGTTCTTGCTCTGAGGTCACTTCAATTTCTACTGTTACAGTATCATCCGTTAGGGATACGGTAGGCTCTCCAATGATAGGAGCTTCGACATCTTTTACTGTGTCTGCCTTAACATCCATCGTTTCCGTTTCTACTGGTTCACTTGGAACTTGTCCGTTGATAAGGTTTAATGGAGTAGCAGTTTCCCCAAGCCCAACGAATTGCATCTCATTACCTTCAGACGGATATTGATAAACAATTCCTTGATTCTTCTCTTCCAGTTCACTATAAGCAGCACGTATAATTTCCTCACCCATGTTATCACGGATAATTATGGTTTGGTCTTGATTGTTTTCCAATCCGCTGCTTTTAATTGTTGTTACACGATCTTCTGTTAATGTAACATCATAATTCCTATTAAAGTCATCTGTTGTTAGTGCTTTATCTTGCAACCAAAGGATGTATGTTTCCTCTGGCTGAATAACTTTTTCCTCTTTCTCTGTTAGATCCCATACTAGGTCTGTTGCGTTATTTCCGTCATGGTACGAAAGTTGATAATCCTTCAGGTTTATCGGCTGATTACTATTATTGTAGATTTCAATAAATCCATAGCCATCTAGCTGAGGTGCAATTTCTGTAATAAGCAGAGTTGGAAGCTTTTGTGTATTCGATTCTTCTGATTGTACAGCTGCTTCTATGTAGCCTTCTTCAGGATAAGTTATTTCCTCTCCATCTGCATCACGTGCGATTATGTTGTACTTAAAGTTATCGGACCATAAATGTATTTCTGAAACTTCTACTGTATAATTTTCTGTACCTTCAACCTTTGTAAATGGTAATTCCTGCTTAGCCATCTTTACACCCGATTGGAATTGTAAGATTACATCTTCTGCATTTTTAATATTCGCCTCAAATGTAATATTCGCTCCATCATTGATATTCGTTATAGCTTCATGCTCAATTGCCAATACTTCTTCAGTTGCCACAGTAGCAGAATCTTGGTCATCCTGTGCCTCTTCTTGTTCTTGATTTTCTGGTTGCTTTTCTTTTACCTCCGTAATATAAGGTAAAGATGTAACACTCTCGTTCTCATTCCTTACTTCAAACCAATATTCCAATTTTGAGCTTGATATAGCATCCCCTGGAATCACTGCAATATATAAATCCGTATTCTCTGAACGCTCCATTGGGATTGCTGTCGCTTCAGCGTCTTGCTTATAATACAACGACACTTTCTCAGCATCTTGAATCGTTGCTATTACTTGGAATTCCTCTCCTTGTATCAGCTCCTTTGGCTGTTCATGTTGAATTGGTAAAACCTCTTGCATTTCCTCTCCTTCGACTTCCTTCTCGGCAGCTTTTGCATCCGCTTCATTAATAGCTGAGGCAGCATAAATAGGCGCTGCTCCATGGAAGAATGTCGTAAATAAAAGCATCAAAGCCGATATTAGTGCAAAAATTCTCCTCATTCTCTTCCCTCCATGACTAAGTTTACGTTCATATTAAGTATAGATTTCGCATATTAACCGGAATTAAATAATGTATGAAAATTCCGTAAAGTTTTTTAGGTCTAAGGTGATAGTGGAAAAGTTATAGGCGTAAGGTAATGAATTACTGATGTTCTCAATATGTCGTAAATTGACTTTCCAGCTAACTGCAAACTGCACCTTGGAAAGGCTTGTTTTCTCTAGTATTTTTTCCATTTGCTTCTCTTGTTGCTTTTGCTTTAGAAACCAGTCTGAACAGTACCTTCCGCAACTCTGCTTAAATAAATCGGAATCACCTGAACAGTTATTTTTTAATAGCTTTTGATCAATCATCGATATATCGATTCATAATCCTGAAAAAATCAATTCCATTCCCTTAATAAATGTTATAATATACTGAGTTTTAAGTTCTATTTCAAAGAGGTGGTTTAAATGAACATAACACTATCGGATAAAATGCATCATTTTCAAACTTCTATTTTTAATGAGCTTTCCAATTACAAAAAGAAAAAAAATCAAGAAGGAAACGAAATGATTGATTTAAGCGTAGGCAGCCCTGACCTTCCCCCAGCAAAGTATGTCATTGATGAGCTTGCGAAGCATGTTACCCAACCTTGCAACTACGGCTATACATTAACTGGGATTGATGAGCTTCACCGGACTATCGCAACATACTACCATAATCAATATAGCGTTACCGTAGATCCAGTCAATGAAACATTAATGGTCATGGGATCACAAGATGGTCTCGTTCACTTACCAATGGCGCTCACAAACCCTGGTGACATTATTTTATTACCTGATCCTGGATATACAGCTTATGATACAGGTGTTGCATTGGCTGGTGCGGCTGTTTATGGCATGCCGCTTAAAGAGGATAATAACTTTTTACCAGATTTAGAAGCTATCCCAGGAGAAATTCGGGAAAAAGCTAAGCTCATGATCTTAAACTTCCCAGGTAACCCTGTTCCTGCTTTGGCAACAAAGAAATTCTTCGAACAAGTGGTAGCTTTTGCAAAGAAACATCAGATTGTTGTTGTTCATGACTTTGCATATTCAGAGATTTACTATGAGGATAAACCAGTTAGCTTCCTATCCATAAAAGGAGCAAAGGAAGTTGGTGTCGAGTTTAATTCATTCTCGAAAAGTTTTAACTTAGCAGGCTGCAGAATCGGCTATATTGTTGGCAATCCAACAGTTGTAGCTGGGTTAAATCGACTTAAATCGAACCTTGACTATGGTGTGTTTTTTCCGATTCAAAAAGCAGCAATTCGAGCATTAGAGAATTCTGTTAGCTTTAGTGAAGAATTAAGAGCGATTTATAAAAGACGCAGAGATATTCTAGTAAGTGGTTTAAATGCGCTCGGCTGGAAAGTTGATACACCTAGTGCTTCTATGTTTATCTGGGCAAAAGTTCCGAAACCGTTTACTTCAACCGAATTTGTCTATCGTTTAATGGATGAGACTGGGATTGTTGTTGTACCAGGTAATGCATTTGGTGAAGCTGGTGAAGGGTATGTACGGATTGGGCTTGTCCAACCAGAGGAAGTTCTTAAAAAGGCAGTGGCGAAGCTAAGATCAAGTATATTGTTTTCAACTACCGAAGTACCAATTACGAATAAATAACTTAATGAAATAGTCGATACCAAAATCTAATTTCAGGAGTGAATAATAAATGGCACACACAAAAGAGCTTTTACTTAATCAATTGTTGGCAAATGCAAATGATCCTAGTTGGTACCTTCCATTTACAAGTTCCGTTAAGAACTTGTCTGAAGAAGATGCCTTTTGGAAGCCTAATGAAGCTAGTAATAGCATTGCAGAAATTGTGCAGCACCTTATTTACTGGAATAAAACATGGCAAACCAGGTTTACCCAATCGGATGTGCATGCTGTACCTGCATTGGAAAATAACGATCAAAGCTTCACCCTTCCAGAGGGACAAACGTTTAACGACTTAAAGAACACATTATTAGACGTGCTCTTACAATGGCAAAAGCTATTAACAGAGGAAAAGTTAGATGAATCTGTTCGCTGGGCCTATGAACCGGCTAAATGGTGGGAGCTTGTTGGTAATGCAACGACGCATAATGCATATCATATTGGTCAGATTATTTATATTCGAAAGCAACAAAAAAGCTGGTAGATCGAATACTACATGTGAGAACATTTGATTGAGCAAGGTTTTGTACATCATCCTATACGTCAATATTTGTTCATTATCAAAAGCAGTCTGTGTTAAGTTCATGAATTTGCCTACCATCCAAACTAAAAAGTGGAGCTGGGACATAACGAAAGTGTTATACGCAAAAAAGGAACGATGTATAAACTTAGTGTAGGAAATATACGTAGACTGATATGAACGAAACTGTCAAGTACCCCTTACACTCTTTTGAAAGATATTCTTTTTGACCAACTTTAAGCTAAGAGTCTATGTCTGTATAGGCTCTTTTTTATTTAACTG